>NZ_BAAGIG010000003.1:0-1122648 GCF_054658215.1 Roseibium sp. ROS1 | reverse complement strand
TGTCTCACCACTCGGTTGGTCATCCCGGACGCAGTGAAACGGAGATCCGGGATCGGGGCGCCTGTGCCTTGCCTTTTGAGCGCGTGCCCACGCCGTGCGCCGGTGGCTCTCCGATCCCGGCTCGCGCTGATGCTTGGCCGGGATGACGATGGGTAGGGTTCGCCATGGTGTGTCACGAAATATCTGGCCGCGTGATTTCTCACCACTCGGTTGGTCATCCCGGACGCAGTGAAACGGAGATCCGGGATCGGGGCGCCTGTGCCTTGCCTTTTGAACGCGTGCCCACACCGACCGCCGGTGGCTCTCCGATCCTGGCTCGCGCTGCGCTTGGCCGGGATGACGAAGGAAAGGTTTGTTTCCCGGCACTATCCGATGGAATGAAATTAACGCCCGATTTCCGGCTGCAATGAATTCTCGCCGGGCGTAAGGTCGGGTCATGCTTATGACCCGACCCAGTTTCGACACGCTCTATAAAGCGCTTCTGAACCGTGATCCGTCCTACGACGGACATGTTTTTGTCTGTGTAGCTTCTACTGGAATTTTCTGCCGGCTAACCTGTCCGGCGCGCAAGCCGAAGCGGGAGAACTGCACCTTCCATGACACCGTGTCCGAATGTTTTGACGCCGGCTTCCGCCCTTGCAAGCGCTGCCGTCCAACCACGCCGGAGGCCACTGCCGACCCGGTGGTGAAGCCGTTGATCGAGGCACTGGAAAAGCGTCCATCCTACCGCTGGGGCGAACCGGATCTCGTGCGCATGGGGTTCGACCCCTCAACGGTGCGCCGGGCCTTCAAACGGCATTTCGGCATGACCTTTCTGGAAATGGCGCGCCAGCGGCGCCTGCAGGAAGGGTTCTCGACACTTGCCGACGGCGGCAAGGTGATCGATGCGCAGATCACCGCCGGGTTCGACTCGCCGAGCGCGTTTCGCGAAGCTTTCGCCAGGATTCTCGGCCAGTCTCCCGGGGTCTTTTCCGCCAAGCCCCTGCTTTTCGCCGACTGGGTGGCATCGCCGCTCGGTCCGCTGATTGCCGTCACCGACAGGACCCAGCTGCATCTGTTGGAATTTCTCGACCGAAAGGCCTTTCCGACAGAGTTCAGGAAGCTGCAGACCTACGCCAAGGGTGAGATCGGCTTTGGGCGAACGGAGGTCACCGACCAGATCCAGGGAGAACTCGATCGTTTCTTTGCCGGAACCGGCGGCCAATTCCAGACAAGGCTTGCTCTACACGGTTCTGCCTTCACGCGGGATGTCTGGCGCGAACTGCTGACCATTCCGCCTGGCGAGACACGCAGCTATTCCGAACTGGCAAGGGCGCTGGGGAGGCCGGAAGCTGTGCGGGCGGTTGCCCGGGCCAATGGCGCCAACCAACTGGCTCTCGTCGTGCCGTGCCACCGAGTCATCGGGGCGGACGGTTCCCTCACCGGGTATGGTGGGGGGCTCTGGCGCAAGCAACGCCTGATCGAACTGGAGCAGAGCTACCGGCAGACCCCTGCTGCTTGACGGTGCTCGCCTTGCCCTCGTTTTGGTTCGGCGTGTTAGCGGTCGAAGCGGACTGGCACCTGCATGTTCATGCGCGCAACGCGAATATCACCCGGAAACTTTGGCATGGGCGAAGCCCTGCGCACCATGTCGAGCGCGGCCTGGTCCAGCACCGGGTGCCCGGAAGACCGGGTCACGCGAATGCCGGAAACAGCGCCGTTGGATGAAATCGTGAAGCCGACACTCACCGTTCCCTCCAGTCTCTGACGTTTCGCTTCACGGGGATAACGTTTTGCGCGGCGCAGTTTGGCCACCACCTTGCCCTGATAATTGGACGTTGCTTTGGTGCCGCCATCCTTGGTACGGGCATCCGCCCGGCCATTGGTGTTGGATTTCGCGCTCTGGCTGGTGACGCGTTCACCACCCTTTCGGGCGCTGGTTTCCGCACCCTTCCTCTGCGCTTTCACAACCTTCTTGGGTTTTTCCTGCTCTTCGACCTTGGGAGCTTCCGCATTTCGCACTGGCGGCTTGGGCTTGCGGTTCGGTGTCTGCGTGACCTCGGCCAGCGGATCGGCAACTGGCTGTTGCACTTCGGTTTGCGTGTCCACCGGCTGAACTGTTTCAACCGGTGCGGCTGGCTCCACCCGTGCAACTTCGACAGGTTTTTGCTCCGGTGCCGGCTCGACTGGGTCGACCGGCTTGACCGGTTCCGGTGTGACACTGCCCTGCAACGTTTCGGACACCGTCGCCACCTCCGGCGTTGTCGCCGGCGCTTTCACCGGATCCAATGAAGTAACGCCTGCGACCATCGGAACGGACGGAACAGGTTCTGAAGCTGGCGTGTCAGGCACTGCCTCGGCAACGGCCGGGCTTGGCTGGACCTCTACCGGTTTTACCGGTGTGCCGGACCGCACCTCGGGCTTTGCGGTGTTCACCTGCACTTCTTCGATAGGCTCTACGTCCGGCTTCACGTCCTCGACAGGCTGAGGATCGGCTACGGCATCCACTTGTGCTCCGGCTACAAGATCCTCGATGGACCCGATCACCGAAACGCCGCCGCCTTCAGAAGCTGCAATGGAGATCTCATTCGGATCTTTCGCGAAAAAGGCGGCGCCGGTGCCGTGGAGCACCAGAGAAAGGATGGCCCCGGCAGCCAGGAAACGCGCGAAACTCACTTCGAGCCTCTTCTTGTTATGAGCACGATGTCGGTGCGTCCGGCATCCTTCAGCTCGCGCAACACCTTTTCCAGGGCGTCCGCCTTCAGCGTGCCGTCCGCAGCCACCTTGATCGGGCCGTCAGTGCCGCCTGGCTCTTCCTGCTGCGCAAGCCAGTCGGCAACGTCGACTTCAGCCTCTCCGGCAAAGGTGCGGCCTTGCGGGTCAACAATGAGTGCGCCGGTGGACCGGATGGTCTCGTCTTCCAGTATGTTCAGCGGCGGTTCGATTTTCCTGGCATCGTCCCGGGCAACCGACCCTGCAAACAGGAAGAAGATCAGCATCAGGAAAACGACGTTGATCAGCGGAATGGTGTTTTCCGGCGGTTCGCGGCGCTGTGGGGATTTCATGCGCATGAGGTCACCTATTGTCCCGTCACCAGAACGCTCTTCAGCCCGCTTCTGCGAACCTCGGACATGACATCAACCACGTCCTGGACGTTTGCATCCGGGCCGGACCAGATCGCGACGACACTGTTTTCCTTGAGCGCGGAAAACAGTTCCGCCATGTCCGCCTTCATCAGGGGGCGTCCATTCAGGTCCAGCTTTTCCGACGTGTGAATACGCAGGTAGGCGGGCCTTTCCGCCGCGCCGCCACCTTCAGCACCGCTGGAAATGTCCAGCGACTGGTACCGTGTGAAGCTGGACGCCAGCATGAAGAACAGCAGCAGCAGGAAGATGACGTCGATCAGCGAGGTCAGGCCGACGGGCTTGCGCCGCACTCTTGCTTTAAACTGCATGCCTCGTCTCCGAAGCCTCCAGGGCCACGATCCGGGCCGCACCGCGTTCGGCGATCGCCCCGGTGAAGAACGCCGTGACCAGCGCTTCCATCTCGGATTGCTCCGCCTCGATACGGCTGTCGAACCAGCCGACAATGGCCGACACGGGTATCGCGACCGAAAGGCCGACGGCGGTTGTCAGCAAGGCTACCCAAATACCGCCGGCGAGAACGGAAGGGTCCACCGCCGCGCCGGCGCCCTGCATGGCCTGAAAGGCCTCGATCATGCCGAGTACGGTCCCCAGAAGGCCGATCAGCGGTGCTGTCTGCGCGATCATGTCGAGCGGGCGAAGGTATGCCCTCAGCGTGTTGATCCGCTGAATGCAGATCCGCTCGACGTCCTCTTTCAGAAGCTCGGTCCTGGTTTCGCTGCGAGCGCTGCCCTGCACGAGCTTCAGCATGATGTCGGCAACCACGGATTTTCCGCTGGCTGCTATCGTTTTCGCTTCCTGAGGCCGGCCGTCCAGCCAAAGGTCCAGCGCCTTGCGGGCAGTACCGAAACGGCCGACACCCAGATACAGGAACTGCAGCAGCTTGGCGGCAATCAGCGCTGCCGCCACCAGGGAAAGGGCAAGCAGGAACAACACCACCGGGCCGCCCTGATCGACGAGGCCGGTCAACGGAGACAGGAAGTGCGGCAGGGCCGCGGTAGGGACATCAGGCATTTTGATCACGCTTGGGTTTTCATCAGAGGATCAGGTCGATTTCCGACCGCGAGTCGATCCGCAGCAGCGGCAGGCAGTCCTGTTGGGCGGTGTCCTTAAGGTCACAGGCGCGCACCTCGTTCACAAGGACGCGAGAGATGCCGGTACAGTCTCCCTTGGCAACGTCATATTGCCGGACACGCGTCTTGCCGGTGGGAAGATCGCCGAAGTCGATCGCCGCATAGCCGGAAACGCCGTCAGACGTGTCGAACATCACCAGGTCGAGGCCAAGGGCGTTTACGGGAGTTGGCAAGGTGTTGCGGATGACGAAGGTCAACCGGCAGGACCCGTTGACCGTCTCCGCATCGTTCAACTGGACGGAGATCGCTTCGCTTGTCTTGGAGGCGGTTTGGGACGCTGCCTGAGACGCCGATTGCGCGTTGGCTGCGGCAGCAAACTGACTGCTCAGCATCAAGGCAAGCGCAACCGCCCGAACCGGCGCCGAAACCAAAGATCTCTTCATCCCTTCGCTCTCCCGTAGCGGCTCGCGGCCTGGTTCCGGATAAGAACTTCGACCGCGCGTCATTCGAGTTAAAGACTTGTCTCCAGGGCAGCGCGGGGGTGGCATGGGCGAAGCCGCATGGGGGTATCAATCCGCGAAAAGGGCTGTCCCGTCGGGACGCACGAAACGCACGAGTGGCTTTCAGAACTGCTGGAGATTTTTGTAGGCTGAGGCGGTCTGCGCGATCGTCATCAAGACCGTCGCTGCCCTGGCTAATCGATCTTTACACCGAAAGCAGCGGGTGAGGGAACCGGTCGGGATTAAAAAAGTTGAATTTTTAGTTCAGAATTTAAGCGGATCACCGGCGATGCCGGGACACAGACCATTTCAGCGCCTGCCAAGCGAGCCCGCAGGCCGCAGACGTGCCGACCTGAGGTACCTTTCAGAACACTTCGTCAGAAGACAGGCAGATGAAGGTCGGTGGAATGGAGAGCGCTTGTTAGCGCTGCTAAACCCGATCGAAGCACGTAAGGCGCCAGTTCGCTGCTGACCCTGGGCGGACGAACCGTTGCCAGTTATCCGTTATCTTCGATCGCCGAAATGACAGAGAGCAAACCAAGTCTCTCTCTCGAGAGGAACGGCATTGCGGCAAGCGTCAATTCTCTTCTCGTTATACCCAAATTGAAAGAGAGTGGATTTACAGGTCACATTTAGAGTTTATCTTGCGGCGAACCAAAAATATTCGCCCAAATGGCTAGCCTTCAATCCGGATCAGTTTCCATTGGGCATATCAGTAAAGGGAGCGGCATGCCTCTGATCAATTACGTAACCCGGGTCCAGTTCGGTTTTGGCGAGCTTGCCACGTTGAAGGAGGAACTGGCGCTCGCCGGAATTTCGCGCCCGCTCGTAGTGACGGACAAGGGCGTGCGCGGGCTCGGATTTCTCGACAAGATTGAAGCCGTCCTCGGCAAGGAGCTGGCAGGCGTTTACGACGAAACCCCCGGCAACCCGAATGAGGCGGCAGTCCGTGTCGCGACGGACTTGTTCAAAGAGGTTGAAGCCGACGGAATTATCGCCATTGGTGGCGGATCGGCGATCGATCTTGCAAAGGCAGTTGCCATCCTCGCCGCACATGGTGGCGCCCTGAAGACATATGCGGTCATCGAGGGTGGCCTGCAAAAAATCACGGCCAAGACCTGGCCGACCATCGCTATTCCGACAACGTCAGGCACGGGTAGCGAAGTCGGACGCGGGGCGATTGTGATACTGGATGATGGCCGGAAAGTCGGTTTGTTGTCTCCATTCCTTGTCCCGAAAGCCGCGATTGTCGATCCGGAATTGACCATGACGCTGCCGCCCGTTTTGACCGCAGCCACCGGAATGGACGCTATCTCGCACTGCATCGAGACATATCTTGCCCCTTCCTTCAATCCGCCGGCAGACGGCATCGCACTTGAGGGACTGCGCCGCGCCTGGGCGAATATCCGCAAGGCGACGGAAACACCGGATGACAAGGACGCCCGCGCCAACATGGCAATCGCCGCAACCATGGGTGCGATGGCCTTCCAAAAAGGGCTGGGCTGTGTGCACAGCCTCAGTCATGCGCTCGGCGGGCTCAATCCGAAGCTGCACCACGGCACCTTGAACACGGTGTTCATGCCTGCGGTTCTGGAATTCAACAAGGCGGCCCCGACATCAGTCAGCGAGAACAAGTATGCCCGGATGGCCGATGCCATGGGTCTGGCTACCGGAACGGATATCGGCGCGGCCATCAAGGAGATGACGGCGGCCATTGGGTTGCCCGTCAGCCTGTCGGAGCTGGGTGTTTCGGAAGATCTCTTCGACCGCATCATTCAGGGTGCCTTGGCCGACCACAGCCACAAGACCAACCCCATTGACGCAACCGCCGACGACTATCTCAGGATGCTGCAAGCCTCTTGTTAACAGCCGACGTTTGGACCGGGTCCGAAACCCCTTTGAGCGCTCTCCGGATCACAGCACCGCCCAGAATCGCCCAGAATCGCCCAGAACCGCCCAGAACCGCGGTGTCGGTATTTTCGGAAGCTGGTGGTCCGGAATGCGTCCCCATTTCGGTCGTTCGTCGGCTTTCCGTTTGCTCCCAAAAGCCATCATTCATCGCATACGGATTGACCGTTCATTTCGCGTCGGGTGAAGGTGCTATGGGTAGGACCTTCTAAACCTTACCAGGTGCGCTATTTTCAAAGGCAGGGAGTTACCGACAATGCGCGGATCACATATATTGGTCTGAAGCATGAGTGACCAAAAAGAGACCGGAGACTGATGTGTCACCAAGTAAGGGCCGCGTTGAAAGACTGATTGACAGGATAGGCGCTGAATTTCAGTCTCATCTCATCGACTTGCGGAACACCTCCACAGTCTTTGATATTCAAGACGGTGCCGTTCAAAAGATGATCTCACGCGAAGCGCCATTTGGTGTCATTGGGATCAAGATCCTGGTGCGCAATCCCGGAGACGTAAATCGTCTTTTTGAGCACCAATGGAATTTCAGTATTGGGATCACCGGATGTGAATTCACACTTTTGGATGTCGATTACCAGAACGACGTTTTGGTTGGTGATGCGAATTCAGCCGAATTCGTTGGGCACGAACACATTGCCTACAAGTCGGTTGAACACATGATTGCCTTTCATGGCGATGAGTTCGGCATAGGAAAGGTCTTCATCGAAAAAATTGGCGCTTTCTGCCCCAGCCTGCTTGAAAAGCCACCATTGTTTTTTCGAATGCCGCGCAGGGCACCACCCGCCTACAGATACACAGAAGCACCCCAGGCCATTCGCGAGGAGGTGGGCCTATCGCTTGATGGCGGCATGCTTCTGATTGAGGCGATGATCAAAGAACATGGGATTGCCCCTTATACGATTCTTCTGTCCTTCCATTCTGACGAAAACTTCTGGCTGGTTGATCTCCCTGAAGCGCTTGTCGACCGGTACCAGCACGGCCTCATTGATCCGAGCCTTGGTGAACACCATTCAAATCTTGAGGTTGGGGTATCCATTACAGCGGAAGCCCTGAGGAACAGGGGTCGGCAGAAGCCAAACAGCGCTGAGCGTGAAAACGGCGTCTTTTTCTCCATGTCCGGAAGCGGTTCTGCGTCAGGTTATTTGAGCGGACTGAATTGACTTTCCGTTGTCTGGGGTCATCTCAGTTGCAGCGAGAAGGTGCACAATTCCCGTCAACCTACTCTCAAACACGTCCCGGACCTTGGCTGCGTGGCGCACCAATGTCCGCTTCGCTAGTCGCTGCGGCCATTAGCCGACGGTCCGCTGCCGTTCATCGGTGGAACTGCATGCTGCGCGCCGGCCCGCCATACCACCCATCCACTGCTGCGTTGTCTACCTCACTGCCAAGGCCCGCTTAGAGGACAAAGCGGACGCTTGCGGAGCGTCGCCGTATGTCTGCTTTCCGAGTACAGTTATTGAGCAATAACAAAGCAGGGCAGACAGATCCATACTCTCATTAACCAATAAAGTACAGTTTGGCGATCTCTCCGTCACTTGCCGCTAGTTCTTGCTTTGCTCTTGAAACGATTTCGGACATATCCAGGGTTGGTGGTAAAAACGCATCCTTTAACAGAGACTCAGCTAAATCCGTTGTAGGGACTGGGACACCACTTGCCGCAGTTGCAGCTTTAGAAGTATAGCCCAAAAGCCCTTTTGCGCCGGTCTTGTCGAGGAGCTTTCTAACGCGCAAATCAATTTGGGACACAACATGAGGAATATTGGTTAGCCTACCCAATGCTGAGTGCTCCGCTGAAAGAGCGCTGTATTCGCTGGAAAGCACGATTTCCATAAGCCGATCTGCGTGTGCCTTTGAGGCTTTAGGGACCACTAATGCAGCAGACAAATCAAATGGCTGATAGGTCGACAAAATAGCTTCTAGGCCAGATAACTTTATTCGGGTTTCGGCATCTCTGCTCTGCTGCCTAACCGTCTTCAAGCGATGCAAGAAGACTTTGATATCAAAATGAAAGTGGGCTTCATAGAAGAGCGCTTCCAGAAATCTCGGCATCTGCGCGTGGGCGTTAATTGCAGCTCTGCGAGCCACTTCTTCTTCTTCCGAACTTGATTCTCGCCTGTTTGCGTAGCCAGAGGAAGAAAACAGTTTTACTCCAAACTCATCCAGCACTGGCTCAAAGAATTCGTCAGAAATCAACTGCGTACGTTCTCTTGCATCTACAACCTTAATATATCGTCTGGAAGATTGCGGCAAATTCTCAAGCTCATTGTGGAATTTATTAGAGTAACGCCATCCATCAGTAATTAGAATTTCGAGAGCACCTGAAAGAATTAAGTTCTCAATCAAGTGCGGCAGAAGAACACCCGAAACCACGGTCCTTTTACCGGCCTCATCGTCGAACGATCTCATGATGTGGACATGTGGCATGATTACTCGGCTATGTCCGGTCATTTGGTATTCCTCGATTCCGCTACAAGTGAGGGTACCATTGCCGGTCGCCACGTTGAAGCAATGTGTTTCGGAACACCGCATCCCCACACCTCAGAGCAACTGGTTCTTGACGGGTGTGCAGTTGCGAAAAAATCAGACATTGTCAAAAAGTGCAGCATCGGTCATTTCGGGCTCCAGGCAGCCTTTCGCCGTCGTGACGCGCCTATCGCTACCTCGTGGTGCTGGTCGACACAAACGGCCGATTCCGGACATTCACCTAAGATTGGTTCAATGGCGGCTTCGCGGCCCCACATAGGTCGTTTAGTTCCGTATGCAGGTTTCCCTGAAGCAGACATAGGCAGCGCAACTCTTGTCGGGAATTGATTTGAGTTCCAGCAGCTAACATTCGATGTCTTTTAAGAGGTAAGCCACTTAAGAAGTGATTGACCGCGAACTGTTGAACAACACTCCGTTCGTGTATTTGAGGCCGCTGTCACAAGCGACTGTAACGACGGTGGCGGTCGGTCCGAGTTCTTTGGCGAGTTCGATTGCTGCCAGCACGTTTATTCCAGTCGATGTTCCGGCGAAGATGCCTTCTTCGCTCGCCAGGCGCTGACACATAATGCGGGCCTCGGTCTCCGGCACGCTGCGTGCGTCTTGGTTGCCACCTACGCCTCAAGCGATAAGCAGCGATGCTTCAGGTTGCAGCGGAAATAGCGCGGCATGAGCATAATTTGGACTGATTGTGGGAAGACCGGGCCTGCCACGGCCAGAATGATGGGTTGAGCGATGGCCAACCTTAAAAACAAAAAATTTCAATGTCTTGGAAAGAGAAATGGCGGACAGAGAGGGATTCGAACCCTCGATACGGTTGCCCGTATACACGCGTTCCAGGCGTGCGCCTTCAACCACTCGGCCACCTGTCCGTCGCAAGCGTCACCCGCTTGAGTGGGGCGCAATATACCCATGGCGCGATCAAGTGCAAGCACTTGAACAAGTTTTTTTTTCGGTGCCTCGCCGCTGTGGATTGTCGAGGGGTTGCGGGGCTCGGACGAGCTGCAAAAAACGGCTGTAACGTGCCATGCAGCCGGCAATGCCTGGACCGAAAAAATCTTTCCTGTCGTGGCAGTACCAAGGCGGTTTGTCTGGGGCTGGAGGCTGGCCGGGCGCATGTATGGCCGCGCAGAATCAGCGTCTGGTGTTTTCGAGGGTCGAGAGACGTCTCGCCGGCAAGATCATGGCACGGCTTAGTCTCTGTGCGGGAAGATAGCCTCGCTTGGGGTTCGGCGTTGCGATAGGCCGGGGAGACGAGGCGGCCACGGTGTGACACAAGTCTGAGCAGGCGGCTTTGTGCTTGCGTATTGGGGAAATGCTGCACTGCAACTACCGCGCTGCCTGAATTTATTTCGAAGCATTTGAAACGAAAGCACTTGCGAAAGCCGGGAACCAAAGTCACAAGAATGTGTTGAATATCAAATCTTGTTCCTGCGCGGGGTGATATTACCCTAAAGGAATGCTCAACATCCGGCGGCTAATATTTGAAGGCCTGACTGGAGCGAGCGCTCCGTTTAATATTTTGGCAAAGCTGAAAGCAAAGCAATGATCAGTGTTTTGAAGTTTTTATTCCGCATCCTCGGCTACGGCTTTGTCGCCGTCGCGATTATTGCCGGCATTTCTGATGCCAGTTCTTCCATTGCCCTGTCCGAAATCCGTCTGGCCCAACTTGGCCAGGTCTGGCAGAACCTGTCGCCTGCCTCTCTCGAAATGGCGGAAGCCCACATCGTGGCGTCTTTTGACCCGACGGTCTGGCAGACCTTGAAAGAGACTGTCCTGACCTGGCCGGTCTGGGCGGTCTTCGCTCCGATCGGCCTGGCGCTGCTTTGGCTGGGAGCCAAGCGCCGCAGACAGCGTGCGCTTTACGCCTGACGCGGTTTCTTGCAGCACCAGACGAGGTGTCGCAAAACGGCAGTTTCCGCTCACACGCGAACACCGTTGCGTGACGGGCCTCTTGGAAAGCGGGCGCAGCTGCGCCACATTAGCTCCTGAAATAAGCCGACTGCTTCCCGGGGCATCCTCGAGAGGCTTTCTCGGCGTGTGCGGGAGATAGCCATGTCGTTCATGACGATGCTGACCAAGAAATTTTCGCTGCCGGCCAAGGACGAGGCCCTTCCGGGGCGTTCCGAGGCGATCCGGCCGGCTGAGCCGCATTTCGTCAACGGGCGACCGCTCGCAGGCCCCTATCCGGACAACATGAAAACCCTTGTGGTCGGAATGGGCTGCTTCTGGGGCGCTGAACGCCTGTTCTGGCAACTGCCCGGTGTCTATGTCACCGCGGTCGGCTACGCGGGTGGATATACGCCCAACCCGACCTACCATGAAACCTGCACCGGGCGCACGGGCCACACGGAAGTGGTCCTGGTCGTTTATGACCCGGCGGAGATTTCCCTCGGAGATCTTCTGAAGGTCTTCTGGGAAAATCACGACCCGACCCAGGGCATGCGCCAGGGCAATGATACCGGTACCCAGTATCGCTCGGCCGTCTACGTGAGCGAAGGCGACGACCTTGCCGGTGCCGAACAGTCGAGGCAAGCCTATCAGGCCGCCCTGAAGGCCGGCGGCGTGGCAAGCACCATCACGACGGAAATCCGGGAGCTGGATACCTTCTATTTCGCCGAGGATTACCATCAGCAGTATCTGGCCAAGAACCCGGCCGGCTATTGCGGGATCGGCGGCACGGGCATCTCGTGCCCGGTCGGGCTGGGCCAGACCGCCTGAAGGCTGTCCGATCGCTAGCTTGGTTCCAGTTGAGTTCAAGACGGGGCAGTGCCAGTGACGGCGCTGCCCCGTCTTTTTGAATTCTCCGGCTCTTGAGGCCGGCAGTGTCTCAGTCGTTTCCTTGCCAGGATCGCCCATATTGAAAGCCAGCTGTCGCGGGTCAAGAAAGTCAGGATCTACATAAGTACAATTTCGTAGATAGCTTATATCCTTCAGTACTCTAGGGAAGTTTCAGGCTTTCTTAAATTTGCGCTGCGAGGATTGACCTGACGCATGGGCGTTTAAGGATCGACTTCGTGAGCCGTTCGGCAAAAATTTTTGCAACCGGATACTTCCTGGCCAGCTGCCTGTTGATGCTCGTCGGCTCGTTGATGCCAGCGCGCGAAGGGCCGGTCGCGGTATTCGCATGGCCCTGGGGTGAAAGCGCGGTCAGTGTCATCGCCAGATCGGGTGGCCCGGTACTGTTCGTCGGGGACAGAAGCTGGGTGGCGCTCACCGAAGCCGGTGAACAACAGTCCATCGCAAATCTTTACCGGTCAGGCGCCGGGTTTGTGGCGTCTTCCTTCATCGCGCAAGCCTGTGCGCGATTGAGCGGTGTCTCCCTGGAGCAGTTGAAATGAACGGTGTGGAAATGTCTCAAGCGGATCAGATGTCGGTTCAGCTTTCCGGTCTGGACCAGTTCCGGCAGAAGTTTGCGCGGATGCTGATCCATTTTATCTGGGTGAATGTCTTCCTGGTCATGGGAACGGCCTGGTGGGTAGGCTATGTTTCGCTCGTGGCGGTTTGCGGAGCAGCCTTGCTCCTGGGTGTTGCGGCCACCGGTACATGGATCAAGTTCGGAGCCGGCGTCGAAACGCGTCTTGCCACCTCCATGTCCCTTGCCGGGCTGGTTGCCCTGTTCGTGGCCGCTCTGGCGACGCCGGATGGCCAGATCACCTATCAGCTCGACGCGCATATGTATTTCTTCGCCGTTCTGGCGATCCTGGCCAGCTGGGTCGACTGGCGGGCGCTGGTTGCCTATGCAGCCGTCGTCGCCGTGCACCACCTTGTCCTGAATTTCGCCATGTCCTGGGCCGTTTTCCCCGGTGGGGCGGATTTCAGCCGCGTGGTCTTTCATGCGCTTGTCGTGGTTGCGGAAGTCGGTGCACTCTGGTGGATGACCGACAGTCTTGCACGAGCGTTTGCCGCTTCCGACAAGGCACGCGAGGAGGCCGAGGCCGCTCGCGCCCAGGCAATGGTGCTGCAGCACCGGACCGCTGAAAATGACGAGATGGAGCGCGCCAAGCAGAAGGTCATCAACGAACGCATCATGGCGTTTGAAAGTGATATCGCTGCCAAACTGGACGGTGTCGGCCTGAAGGTGCGCGAAATGCGGGATGCCGCAACCGAGCTGGGAACCGTTGCCGAAAACACCTCGTCGCGTGCAGGCTCCGTATCGGATGCGTCCGAAACGGCGTCCTCAAACGTGCAGATGGTTGCTTCCGCCGCAGAAGAGCTGTCGTCCTCGATCGCGGAGATTTCGCGCCAGGTCGAACAGACCACCGGCATCGTCAACCGGGCGACGGAAAATGCGCAAACCAGCAACAGCAAGGTCGCGGGCCTTGCGAATGCGGCCAATCGGATCGGCGAGGTCGTCACGCTGATCCAGGCGATTGCCGAACAGACCAACCTTCTGGCTCTCAACGCCACCATAGAGGCGGCCCGCGCGGGCGAAGCTGGCAGGGGCTTTGCGGTTGTTGCTGCCGAAGTGAAGGAACTGGCGACACAGACGTCCAAGGCAACGGAAGAAATCGGCGCCCAGATCGCGGCGATCCAGGCGGAAACCAAGGACGCGGTGGAATCCATCGGAGTGATTGCGACGACGATGGACGAGGTCAACAGCTATACGGCCGCCATTGCTGCCGCCGTCGGTGAACAAGGCGCGGCGACCCAGGAAATCTCGCGCAATGTGGCGGAAGCCGCGGACGGCACAGGACGGGTTGCAAACAACATCGACGGTGTGCGAGAATCTGTCGAACGCACCAGCCACTCGGTCGGTTCCATGGTCGAGGCGGCCGAAACCCTCGATCTGGAGACCCAGGACATGCGCCGGGCAATCACCGCCTTCCTGAAGGATGTCGCGGCCTGAGAGTACGGCCGCAACAGATCGTGATCTTCTGAAACCGGCGGCCAGTCCGCCGGTTTTTTCGTTCTTGGGGTGCTCTCCTGTCCTGCATGCTTGACCTGATGTCGCTTGAATGCCATGAGCCGCCCCTAACGAACCAGCGTAGCGAATGAAAACGTGCCACGCTGGCAGCATTCTTCACCCTTGCGGACACTGACGCCAAACGATGCCTGCATCCTCCTTCGCGCCCGGAACGGTCCTGCTGCTGGACCTGTTGAAGCAGCGGTCTGCGCTGTTGTTTCAGGCGCCGGATGAGGTGATCACTTGCTCCCGGCTCGAGGAGGTTCAGGGCTGCCTCGAACAGCTTGAGGCCGCCCAGACGGACGGGCGCCATGCGGCAGGCTACCTTGCCTATGAACTGGGTTTTGCCTTCGAGGAAAAGCTGCGGCAACGGTTTCATCAAACAGAAGAGCCGTTGCTCTGGTTCGGGCTGTATGGTGCGCCGGCGGAACTGGGTCTGAACGAAGCCAAAGCTATGCTGGAAAGCGTGGCTGGCGACGGCGAGGCTGCCATCGGCAAGCCGGAGTTCGATATGGACAGGGCCGCTTACGATACGGCCTTTGCCCGCGTCCGCGACCATCTGGCGAAGGGCGACATCTATCAGGTCAACCTGACCATGCGCGCGCGGTTCCGGCACCAGGGGGCTCCTGAACGGATCTTCCAGACCCTTCTGCGTCGCCAGCCGGTGGAATTTGCCGCTTTCCTGCGTCTTGAAGACCGGACGATCCTGTCTCTCTCGCCGGAACTCTTCCTGGAGCGCCGGGGCACCTGCCTGCGGACCAAACCCATGAAGGGCACCGCGCCCCGAGGGCGTTACGCTTCCGAGGACGCCACGATTGCGCGCACGCTCTCAAGTGATCCCAAGCAGCGGTCCGAAAACACCATGATCGTCGATCTGATGCGCAATGACCTGTCGCGCATCGCCGACACCGGCACGGTCAAGGTGACCAAGTTGTGCGAGGTGGAGCGCTACCAAAGCCTTCACCAGATGACCTCGACGGTCGAAGCTGAAGTTCCTGATCACGTCGGCTTTGCACGCATCGCCGAACATCTCTTCCCCTGCGGTTCGATCACGGGAGCGCCGAAACTCAGCGCCATGCAGATTGCCCAGGATCTGGAAACCGGCCCGCGTGGCGTCTACACCGGTTCGATCGGCTATCTCGCGCCTGGAGGCGATTTCCGGCTGAATGTCGCCATCCGGACGCTGGTGCTGCGAAACGACGGCAGCGGAGAAGCGGGAAGCGGGTCCGGTGTGATCTTCGACAGTGGCGCGTCTCCCGAATACGACGAATGTACCCTGAAACTGAGGTTCATGAGCGAGGACACGCCCGGCTTCGATCTGATCGAGACGCTGGCTTATCACCCGGGCGACGGCTATTTGCTTCTGGAACGGCACATGCAGCGCCTGCAGGCCTCAGCGGCCTATTTCGACTTTCCTTACCGCGAAGAAGACGTGCGTGAAGAGCTTCTGCAGCATGTTCGCACCTTTGCCGGTTCCAGGCGTGTGCGGCTGTTGCTGTCGGCGGATGGCGGCATTTCGGTCACGTCGACGGATCTTCCGCCGGCCGGTCAGGAGGCCGTTTTCAATCTGGTGATTGCGCAAGAAACCACTTGGTCAACAGACAGGTTCCTGTTCCACAAGACCACCAACCGGGCCTTCTACGATGACACGCGCCAGCGGTATCAGGCGGAAACCGGTTGCCAGGAGGTGCTGTTCCTGAACGAGAACGGCTATCTCACCGAGGGCAGCTACACCACTCTTTTCTTGAAGCGGAACGGCAGCTTGCAGACGCCTGCGTTTCGTCACGGGCTTCTCCCCGGCACCTTCCGGGCGGGGCTTCTGGAACGTGGTCTGGCAAGCGAGGCAGACCTTACGCTTCAGGATCTGCAGGAGGCCGAGGAAGTCTACGTCGGCAATTCCGTGCGCGGTCTGATACGCGCTCGCCTGCTTTCGGAACAAGCGAGTGGTTCGTGGCACATGGAAGCCGGACAACACAATGAAGCCACCCGCAAGGCAGGGTGATAACCGGTACGCTAACAGAGCAGCGCTGACATCTCAGGCATTGTCCCAGGGAATGACTGTCAGCTCCGGCCAGAGGGCCTTCATCCGTGCCGCCTTTTCCGCATAGGTTTCCGGGTTCGGCTGTGTGTAATTGGGCACCAGCCGCATGCCGAACAGGTTGGCAAGGCCGAAAGGCGCATGCAACACCATGCGCCCGTCCTCTTCGAGCCGTGCCGCCACCGAATGGGTGCGCGAGGCATAGGTCGTCAGCGAATCCATGGCACAGTCGAGAGGGCGGTATGGCCTGCCGAAACGGCTCTCGTACCACAGGTGGACACGAGCCTGATTTCTCACTTCCAGAAGGCTCGCCAAGTCGGGCAAGGCCTGGTTGACCTTGCCGATAACAGCGTCCTCAGCCTCGTAGGATAAATCGGTTCCGTCGAAATAGATGATGTCGAAATCCTTGATGCCGTGCAGCAGGGGGCGGTTGGTGAGGACGTTCCAGACAGTCTGGTAGATACCGCCCGACACCAGCCAGGCATCAGGAAGGGCAAGGTTGCGGACGGTGGTCAGGATTTCCATTACATGAGGCACGGTCCTGAGGATCTGCTCAAGACCTGCCAGCCGCGTCTCCTCACTGGCGGCATAGGGATCGCCCAGCCTTGCGTCGCGTACATCCATCTGCAAATCGGCGGTCATTTCCGGATCCTCTTTTCGCGAAGGGGCAACCTATCCGATTCTCAACGTATCGCGCGCCGTGCATGATGGGGATCATGCACGCGAATGTGTCCTCCGCAGATACGCGCGCTACCGGATGAGGGGCACCGACTTGACATGAAGCAGGTAGGCGCCATCTCCTTCGGAGACGTTTGGTCTTTTCAGGAATTGCCGATGTACCTCTTGCCACGCACACAAATGATAGCCGCACTGGCCGCTTGCGGGGCGGTGCTTGTCACCGCTTTGCCATCCGCGGCCCAATCCGGACGGCCGAATTCCACCGCAATGTCCTGCGGACAGGTTCAGTCCATGATCAATCAGCGTGGGGCCGTCGTGCTCAGCACCGGGCGCTATACGTTCGACCGGTATGTGGCCAACCGGAGCTACTGCCAGCATGGCGAGGTCACGCGCCGGGACTACATTCCAACGAGGGACAATGCGAAATGCTACGTGCTTCGCTGTATCAATCCCCAACCCTGGCGGTATGACTGAGCCGTATCCAGGGCGGTTGCCCTCCCGGACTTCAACAGGAGACGTCATGTGAACCGACTTTCCAGAAACGCATGTTTCGGCTTCCTGGCGTTTACCTGGCTCGGGGTCACTGCCGCCGTAGAACCGGCCATGGCCCAGGCCGGGCGCCCGGACACGCGTTCGATGACATGTGCCCAGGCTCAGGAACTGGTCAGGAAAAGCGGCAGCATCGTCCTGACGACCGGCCAGTCGACCTTTGACCGCTTCGTTGCAAACGGCAGCTATTGCCGGCCGCAAACGGGGCAGGTCCGTGCGAAATTTGCTCCCACGCGAGACAATCCGCAGTGCTCCGTCGGCTACAGGTGTTTCCAGAACCGGACGCAGCGGTAAACGGGATCCTTCTGCAAAAACAGGATAAAGAGGCACAAGTCTTAACCGCCTTGCAGGCTTTTCTTGCTATTTCATGCGCGGACGGGGCAGCGCTGTGTTGCATTTGGAAACCGTTTCACAAATATGAAATACGGATTACCTACTGCTGGAAATCATAGCCATTTAATACATGACTTCGCCTGAATACTCAGGAAAGGCCTTGCGATGAACGAGAATAATACAAGAAAACAACTGTTAATTGCGAAGTCCGCACTTCAGGCAGGCCTGTTTATGTGTGCGGCTCTTGTCCCTGTGCTGCAGGCGGAAGCGCAAACCAGGCGTCAGCCCGATACCACGCAACTGACTTGTGACCAGACGCAGGACCTGATCAAGAGATTCGGGGGCATCAATCTGAAATCAGGCCCTTACAAGTTCGACCGGTTTGTCGTCGGCCGGAACCAGTGTTTCTCGGGCCAGACGGTGCGGCCGACATTCGTGCCGACCAAGGACAACCCGAAATGTTCCGTCCTTGTCTGTGCAGAGATGGGGCAGGCCCGCCAGTAAAAAGGCCGCGCGATGGTGTTCGCGCAGCCCCTTTTTCCAGTCTTGTGAAACGCCGGTTCAGCCTCTCAGCGTGCCACCGGTTGCTTTCTCGACATTGGCAATGATCTTCTTTGCCACGGCGTCGATTTCCTCGTCCGTAAGGGTCTTCTGACGCGGCTGCAGTGTCACGTCGATGGCGACTGACTTCTGGCCTTCCGGCACACCCTGACCTTCGTAAATGTCGAATAGCGTGACATCGCTGATCAGCGTCTTTTCCGCGCCACGAGCCGCTTTGAGCAATGCCTCGGCCGAAATGTCCTTGCCGACAAGGAACGCGAAGTCGCGTTGAACCGGCATGAGGCCACTGACATTGAGGGCGCCCTTGGAACGGCCACCCTTGCCCTTGGGTTCAGGCAGCGCATCAAGGAAGATCTCGAATGCGACCAGCGGTCCTTCGATGTCGAGCAGCTGCAGCGTGCGCGGGTGAACTTCACCGAACACCGCCAGAACGTTTTTCGGGCCAAGCTTGAGACAGCCGGACCGGCCCGGGTGGAACGTTGCCGGGGCATCTGCAGACACCATCAGTTTGTCTACCGGTGCGCCGATGGCCGCCAACGCTGCTTCGGCGTCCGCCTTGGCGTCGAACACGTCAACGGCCTGGGAAACACCCGACCAGTGCCGGCCGGAACCCTGAAGCTTGGCAGACCCGCGGCGCACGCCGGTTGCGACCATCTTCTGGCCTTCCGGAGTATCGTTCTCGAACACCTGACCGACTTCGAACAGGGCGACGTTGCCATAGCCCCGGTCGGCATTGCGCTGTGCCGCCAACAAAAGGCCCGGAAGCAGGCTCGGGCGCATGTCGGACATCTCGCTGGAAATCGGATTGGCCAGCGCAAGCGCAGCGCTGCCGCCACCGAAGAGTTCAGCGTGATCCTTGGCAATGAACGACCAGGTAACCGCTTCATTGAAGCCACGGGCGGCCAGTGCGCGGCGCGCCTTGTTGCGGCGGATCTGTCCGGTGGTCAGCACCTTCTGGCCGACGGTACCGGTGCGCGGCAGTGGTGTGAACGGAACACGCTCCAGACCGATGATGCGCACCACCTCTTCCACGAGGTCGGCCTTGCCTTCGATGTCCGGCCGCCAGCTTGGCGCGGCCACCTTGACCGTGTCACCAGCGCCGGAGATCCAGAAACCGAGCGACTTCAGGGTGACGTTTGCTTCAGCAGGCAGAACATCGACGCCGGACAGGCGCCTGATTTCCGAATAGGGGAAATCGATGATGTTGCTGGTATCCGGCACGGAGCCGGCCTGCACCGTTTCGGACGCCTCGCCGCCGCACAGGTCCACGACCATGCGCGTGGCATATTCCAGACCCGGCATCATGTAGTTGGGATCGACACCACGTTCGAAACGATAGCGTGCGTCCGTATTGACGCCGAGCTTGCGCCCGGTGGCGGCAATGTCGTCCTCGTCCCAAAGGGCGGATTCGATCAGCACGTTGACAGTCTCTTCCGTGCAGCCGGAAGGCTCGCCGCCCAGGATGCCGCCGAGACTTTCAACGCCGTTGTCGTCGGAAATGACGCAGATCGTGTCATCGAGCTCGTAGCTCTTGCCGTTGAGGCCGTCGATCTTCTCGCCCTGCTTGCCGCGGCGGACAACCAGATTGCCGTGAACCTTGTCGGCGTCGAACACGTGCAGCGGCCGGCCCTGATCGAAGGTGATGTAGTTGGTCATGTCGACGAGGGCGTTGATCGGACGCAAGCCGATGGCGGTCAGGCGGTCCTGCAGCCATTTCGGCGACGGGCCGTTCTTCACGCCCTTGACTAGGCGCAGGCCGAAGGCCTTGCACATCGGCTTGGTGTCGCCGAAATCGAGCGTCACGTCGACCGGGCAGGGGAAGCTGCCGCGAACCTGTTCGTTGCTGCGTTCCTTCAGCTTGCCGAGGCCGGCTGCGGCAAGATCACGGGCAATGCCGTATACGCCGGTGCAGTCCGGACGGTTCGGCGTCAGGCCGATTTCGATGACCGGCTCATCCAGGCCGGCCCATTCGGCATAGGCCATGCCAACCGGCGCATCCGCCGGCAGATCGATGATGCCGTCATGTTCGTTGGAAAGTTCCAGCTCGCGCTCCGAGCACATCATGCCGAAGCTTTCCACGTCGCGGATCTTGCCCACGGAAAGCGTGACATCAAGGCCGGGAACATAGTCGCCCGGCTTGCCGAGCACGCCGACAAGGCCGGCGCGGGCATTCGGCGCACCGCACACAACCTGCACCGGGTCGCCTTCGCCGGTGTCAACCTTCAGGACGCGCAGCCGGTCGGCATTCGGGTGCTGTTCGGCTTCCAGAACCTTTGCGATTCGGAACGGCTTCAGGCGGTCGGCGCGGTTGGTGACTTCCTCGACTTCCAGTCCGATCAGGGTGAGACGTTCAACGATCTCTTCCAGGCTGGCGTCGGTTTCCAGATGCTCCTTGAGCCAGGAAAGGGTGAATTTCATCTTTCGATCTCTTCAAACTTGGTGCGGTCTCAGGACCGCGAAACGGGACGTGGAGGCCTCAGTTGCCGAGCCGGTCCACTTCGGGAATGATGGTCGCAGCGCCGTAGTTTTCGGCAAAGCGGCGGCCGATGTCGGAAAAGTCGCGGGTCCAGCCGCGCACGATCTCCGGCGTGATCTGCTGTTTGGTGGCAATCGCCTGGGCAGCTTCCGTCTCGATCCGGTCCCGCAGGATGCCGAGTTCGACCTGGGCCGCATATTCGGCCCGGTACTTGCCGAGCCAGCCCATGGCGACAATCAACACCATCACCAGAAGGGCCGCGGTGCTGGTCAAGCCGGCCCACTTGGCGGTACCGCCGATCCGCCGGTCGCTGGCGATCAGAACGATCGAAGCAATGGTCAGGAACGCCACGATATAGATTGCCTGCAGGAAGCTCTGGTACTTCTCGGCCGAGCTTGCCTCGTGGCCGGCACGCAGACGCGTGATCCGGTCACGGAGATAAAGCAGCGCATCGGCTTCGGTGCCCAGCTTCTCCCGGAAGTAGGTGTCGCAGAACCGCAGCCGGCCCCGGTTCTCGATCTTGTCCGCGCAGGCCTCGAGGAACGAGGTCGGTGTCGCGACGCGTGTTTCCTGGTCGCTGGTCTGCGCGGCTGCCGGCAACAGGGCGGCAACGGTCAGCATGGCGGCAAGAACGATGCGGATCAGCAATGACATGATGGCGCCCCCAAATTCAGGCGGTTAACTGGACAGACCGCCGAACAGTGTCGGCAGGTCGAGTGGGCGGAAGCCGTAATGCTGGATCCAGCGGACGTCGGCGTCGAAGAAGGCGCGCAGGTCCGGCATGCCGTATTTCAGCATCGCGATGCGATCGATCCCCATGCCCCAGGCAAAACCCTGGTAGACATCCGGGTCGAGGCCGCAGTTGCGGATGACGTTCGGATGAACCATGCCGCAGCCGAGAATTTCCAGCCAGTCTTCGCCCTGGCCGATCTTCACTTCGCCTCCGGACCGGTCACACTGGATGTCGACTTCCATGGACGGTTCGGTGAACGGGAAGAAGCTCGGGCGGAAGCGCATCTTGATGTCGTCGACTTCGAAGAAGGCCTTGCAGAATTCCCGCAGCACCCATTTCAGATGACCGAAATGGCTGTCCTTGTCGATCACGAGGCCTTCCACCTGGTGGAACATCGGCGTGTGGGTCTGGTCACTGTCGCAGCGATAGGTCCGGCCCGGAATGATGACGCGGATCGGTGGTTCCTGATTGCGCATGGTGCGGATCTGCACCGGCGAGGTGTGCGTGCGCAGCAGCAGCCGTTCGCCGTCTTCCTTCGGATTGAAGAAGAACGTGTCGTGCATCTCGCGCGCCGGGTGGCCTTCTGGAAAGTTCAGCGCGGTGAAGTTCAGCTCGTCGGTCTCGATGTCCGGACCTTCCGCAATGGAAAAGCCCATGTCGGCGAAGATCGCCGTCAGTTCGTCGATGACCTGGCTGACTGGGTGAATACGGCCGGTCTCCGCCGGTGTTGCGCGCAGCGGCAGGGTGATATCCACCTTCTCGCTAGCCAGCCGTGCTTCCAGGGCCGCTTCCGCCAGCACATCCTTGCGGGCGGCGATGGCGTCGGTGACCTTCGCCTTGAGGCCGTTGAGGGCAGGGCCCATCACCTGGCGCTCTTCAGGCGTCATCTTGCCGAGCGTTTTCATCTGCTCGGAAATTGAGCCCTTCTTGCCAAGGGCGGCAACGCGGATGTCTTCCAGGGCGGCTTCGGTCCCGGCGCCTTCGATGGCGGCCAGAAGATCGGATTCAAGTGTGTCGAGGTTGGACATGCGTACTCGGTCGTCGGTTCGCGCGGTGCGCGCGGAGGTGTCGAAACAGAAAGTCGGGGTCTTTTAGCGAATAATGGCGGTGATTGCCACGGCCTCATGCGCATTATTGCGTGAGTTCCCGAAGAGAAGAAAAGCGCCGGAATTAAAGCGCGTTAGCGCGTAAATCGACCGCAGGCGGGGCCCTGCAGCTCGATGAGGCGCACGTCGATCCCGGAAAGAGGCTGAGAGCCACTGCAAAGGCCGGAACGGCGGATATGTGCGGTAAGGTCGCTCATGGGGCGTCAATGTAGCGAAAGGCGAGGCGTTGGCAAGCGGAAAAGGAGAGGCAGCCTTGCGCCTCAATCTGGCCAATGCGTAGCGGCGAGCCCCAGGCACCGGAACTCAATCCCCTCCCGGGCGTTTACCTTTGAACTCCCTGCTGTTTGCCAACGTCCGTGGACAGAAGGGCGTGGGCAGGCAACTGAGGGGGTAACATGGCACGTGGAAGAGATGCGGGCAGTCCGGAAAAGATCCCGCCAATGGGCTGGCTGGATATCAGCTACCGGGTGTGGAACGCGGTCCAGCGCGACCACATCGACCTGATTGCCGCCGGCGTTGCCTTCTACGGTCTTCTTGCGATCTTCCCGACCATAACTGCGTTCACGGCGCTGTCAGGGCTTGTGGTTGAACCTGTCGAGGTCAGCCGTCAGCTTGAAATGATCGAGAACTTTCTGCCGAAGGAGGCGTCGCAAATCATTCTGGCGCAGGCCGCAGATGTAGCAGGCAGCGAGAATGCGGGGCTCGGCTTCGCCTTCGTCATCGGCCTGGGCATCGCGCTCTATTCCACCTCCAAGGGCATGGCCAGCCTCATGGAAGGGCTTAACATCGCCTATGACGAGGTTGAGAAGCGGGGCTTCATTGCGCTGAAAGCCCGAACCTTCGTGATGACGATCCTGCTTGTTTTCGCTCTGGTCTTGGGGTTGGTGTCCGCCCTTCTCCTGCCGGTTGTCTTCAGTTATCTCGCCTTGCCGGACTGGTTGGAGAAGGTCCTGTCATCGGCCCGCTGGATCATCCTGGGATTTCTGACCGTCACCGGTCTTTCCTTCGTTTACAGGTTCGGGCCGTCTCGAACCGATGCCAAATGGAAATGGATCACGCCCGGCGCGGTCATCGCCTGCCTCCTGTGGCTTGCCGCGTCCTACGGGTTCTCGGTCTATGTGGCGAACTTTGCCAGCTACAATAAAACGTTCGGCAGCCTTGCCGGCGTCATCATCCTGCTGATGTGGCTCTGGATTTCGGCGTATATCATCTTGCTCGGGGCCGAGTTGAATGGCGAGATGGAAGCGCAGACCCGCCGCGACAGCACCGTCGGTCCGGACCGGCCAATGGGCACACGCGGCGCCGTGAAGGCCGACATACTGGGCAAATCCATTGCAAGTGCTGAGTAGAGGTGCGCGATGAGCGAAAAACGCTTACGCCTCCACCATATCGGCTCCTTTCGGTCTGCCGATGGAGCCTTGCAGCTCCTCCCGCAACCAGTCGCCGAAAGCCTTCTTGGCCTTTGTCTGAGGGGCGTTTTTACCGCTGACCAGCCAGTAGGCGCTGCCCGTGGCGGGGCGCTCGGGGAAGGGGGCAATCACCTGGCCGGACTTCACTGCATAAACCGCAAGCGTTTCCCAGGCCAGAAACACCCCGTGGCCGGCGATTGCCGCATCCAGGCACAGCGAACCGTCTGAAAAGGTCGGGCCATCCTGCAGGATGCTCTCATCGAGGCCGAAGAGATCAAGCCAGGTTTTCCAGGTAAACATTTGTCCGGGGTCACGGATGATCGGCAGCTTGCCGATGTCCTTCGGCTCCTTGATCTGTCTGGCTAGCGCCGGGCTGCAGACGGGAAACACCCGCTGGTGCAGCAACTGCTCTGCCTTGACGCCCGGATAGGGTCCCTTGCCGACACGGATACACAGATCGACATCGCTCATGTCCGGATCGACCAGGTCCACCGTCGCTTCCACCCGAACCCGGATCCCCGGATGCATCTTGTTGAAGTTCTTGAGATGCCAAACCAGCCATTTTCCGGCGAAGACCGGGGCAACCGAAATCGTCAGCGCATCTTCCCGTCCGCGCTGGGTGGTGGCGATCGCGGTCGAAAGAGAGGACATGGCGCTGGTCAGATGTGGCTGCATTGCAAGCACATGAGCGGTTGGCAACAGCATACGGTTCTGCCGGTCGAACAGCTGCACGCCAAGCTGGGCCTCGGTCTTGTGAACCTGCTGGCTGACGGCGCCCACGGTTACGCCGAGTTCGTCCGCGGCCGCCTTGACAGAGCCCAACCGGGCGACGGCTTCCACGGCGCGAAGACCGGAGAGGTGAATGCGATTGAGGTTTTTCATTTTAGAAAAGCTAAACTGAAAATCAGAATAAGTCGATTTTTTTAGCGAGTAGTGGCGTCTATATAAGGAGCATAGCTAAATTCAAAGAAGGAATTTGGCCATGCAAAAAACAATAATAAGGAGAATGAAACTCATGATGAAACTGTTTATGCGCCGACACCTGACGGCTCGTCCGGCTTCCGCATATGACCGCACCGACCCGATGTCCCATCCGGCAATCGTGCGCATGTCCCAGCGTGAACTGGCCGACCTTCCGCTCAACCGGCGCTAAGGCTGAAGACCGGCTGAAAGGCCGGTCCCCAAACCTTCCGATCGACCCACCGCAAGGACAGGCCGGTTGGACAAGACTTCCAAACCAGAAAACGGCGCCTGGGCGGCAAGCCCGGCGCCGTTTCTGTCTTTGGGAGGCAATACCGCATTTTAGTGCGTTCGCTATCTTGCCTGGTGATCAGGTCGACCGGCTTCCTGTCCGGTTCGGATCAAACGGCGACCGGTTGCCTGTCGGCATATTGCGCGACGCCATGGCCGAACGACCAGTTCTCAAGCCTTGTCTCGACCAGGTTGATGAAAATGTCTTCGGAACGGATGCCGACTTCGCGGGCCAGGCCCTTTGCGATCCGGGCAAACAGCGCTTTCTTCTGGTCGACGCTGCGCGTATCGCTGACGGTCAGTTGGATGATGATCAGATCATCCGACCGGTCGATATTCATGAAGTGGCGGCCGAACAGGAAATCTTCGCGTGGATGTTCGGTGATCATCATGAACTTGTCGTCCTGCGGCACGCCGAAGGTCTCGCGCATTGCCTGATAGATCTCGTCCAGGATTGCTGATTTCTGCGCAGCGGTCCTGGAGCCTTTCAGCAGGGAAACATTGGTAAGCGGCATCTTGTCCTCCGTCATTCGGTGATGCTGCCAACCTTATTGCGGCATCAAAGATAACAGAAACAAATCTTTGATATTTCAAAAATCATAAATTAGAATGATTGCATGACCGATCTCGACATGGATCTCTTGCGCGCTTTTGTTCGTGTTGCCGAAACAGGCAGCTTTACCCGGGCAGGGCAGATGACGGGGGCAAGCCAGTCTGCTGTCAGCGTCAAGATCAAGAAACTGGAAGACCGTCTCGGCAGCTCCTTGCTCAGCCGATCGCCCCGGTCCGTCCGATTGACGAGCTTCGGTGCTCGTTTTTTAAGTGACGCCCGCAGTCTGATCGACCTGCATGACAGGGTAACGGCCCGCGTTTCAGGTCCTTCCGTTCAAAAGCGGCTTCGGTGCGGTATCAGCGATCACGCCGCGGGAGGCCGCCTCCCGGAGATTATCGCATCCCTCAGCAAGGCCTTGCCGGAACATCGTCTCCATGTTGCGGTCGGTTATTCGGATACGCTGTACAACGACTTCAAGGCAGGTCTGTTCAGCGCGATCATGGTGCGCTCCGAGGACGTCGAGGGCACGGGTCATGTGGCGTTCGAAGAAAATCTCGTCTGGACAGCCGCCAGGGATTTCACCTGGGAAACCGGTACCCCGTTCCCCTTGGTGGCGCTTTCGGAAACCTGCGCCCTCCGGCGCCTGGCAACTGGCACGCTCAAGGATGCGGGGATCGTTTTTGAAGACGCCTTCACCGGCACCGGTGTCGGTGCCATACAGGGGGCGGTCAGCGCAGGGCTCGGCATTGCCTGTCTCGACCGGCGAAATATTCCGGAGGGATGTCGCGAAGTCGGGGAACTCTATCGGCTGCCAGAATTGCCGAAAACAAGGATGACGCTCTTCTGCCGGGAAGACCCGACAATTGTTTCGGCTATCCTTCAGGTCTTCCGGGAGGCGGCGTAAGCGCTCTCCCAGGGCGTGTTGATCAGCTCAGAAACGAGCTGATCAGGCCTTCTTCACGAACTCCGTCAGGATGACGATCCGCTGATCGTTCACGCGGCCTTCGATCTGGGAGGCATTGTCCGCAACAAGGGAGATGTTGCGCACGGCGGTGCCGCGCTTGGCGGTGAAGTTGGCGCCCTTGACCTTGAGATCCTTGATCAATGTCACCGTGTCGCCAGCGGCAAGAACGGCGCCGTGCGTATCCTTGTGGACCACGCCGTCGTCACCTTCGCCCGCGCTGCCGCCAAGGCCGGCCTTGGCCCAGGCAAGCGTTTCGTCGTCCAGATACAGCATGTCCAGAAGATCACGCGCCCAGCTCTCGTCGCGCATTCTGGAAAGCATGCGGTAGGCGACAACCTGAACCGGGGGAACCTGGCTCCAGGCGGCTTCGTTGAGGCAGAGCCAATGCTTCGGGTCGATATCGGCGGCACCTGAAATCTGGTCGGCACATGTGGTGCAAGCCAGAACCGCCATTTCGGCCGTGCCATCCGTATCGGGGCCGACATCCAGCGGCCGCAGCGCTTCGGTAGCGCCGCAGAACTCGCAAACGTTGCCGGCGCGGTCGGAAAGGGTCTGTTCAATACTCATGGCAAGGCCTTGCTGGGATTGGCGCGGCGCGCCAATCGGTTTCTCACTCGTCCATCTTCAGGGCCTGGATAAAGGCTTCCTGCGGGATCTCGACCTTGCCGAACTGACGCATCTTCTTCTTGCCGGCCTTCTGCTTCTCAAGCAGCTTGCGCTTACGGGTGGCGTCGCCGCCATAACACTTGGCAGTCACGTCCTTGCGCAGGGCGGAGATGGTCTCGCGGGCGATCACGCGGCCGCCGATGGCTGCCTGGATCGGTATCTTGAACATGTGCCGCGGGATCAGCTCTTTCAGCTTTTCGCACATGGCGCGGCCACGGCGTTCCGCCTGGCTGCGGTGCACGAGCACGGAAAGCGCATCCACCGGCTCTTCGTTGACCAGGATCGACATCCTGACCAGATCGCCGGCCCGGTAGTCCGAAATCTGATAGTCGAACGATGCGTAGCCCTTGGAGATCGACTTCAGGCGATCGTAGAAGTCGAACACGACTTCGTTGAGCGGCAGGTCGTAGGTCACCATCGCGCGGGAGCCGACATAGGACAGGTCGATCTGAAGACCGCGCCGTTCCTGGCACAGTTTCAGGATACCGCCCAGATATTCGTCCGGCGTCATGATGGTTGCGCGGATCCAGGGCTCGCGGATTTCGGAAATCTTCACCACATCCGGCATGTCGGCCGGGTTGTGAAGTTCGACCTCCGCACCGTCCGTCAGGGACATCTGGTAGACCACCGACGGCGCGGTCGCGATCAGGTCGAGGTCGAATTCGCGGTAGAGCCGTTCCTGGATGATTTCCAGGTGCAGCAGACCGAGGAAGCCGCAGCGGAAGCCGAAGCCGAGAGCTGCGGATGTTTCCATTTCAAACGAGAACGAGGCATCGTTGAGGCGCAGCTTGCCCATGGCAGCGCGCAGATCCTCGAAGTCGTTCGCGTCGACCGGGAAGAGACCGCAGAACACGACCGGCTGAGCCGGCTTGAAGCCCGGAAGGGCTTCCGTGCAGGGTTTCTTTTCCAGGGTGATGGTATCACCGACACGGGTGTCGGCCACTTCCTTGATGGACCCGGTGATGACGCCGATCTCGCCGGCCTTCAGCTCGTCCACTTGCAGGAATTTCGGGGTCATGACGCCGACGCGGTCGACATCATAGGCAGCGCCCGTACCCATCATCTTGATCTTCTGGCCTCTCTTCAGGGAGCCGTCGATGACACGGACGAGCACCATCACGCCGAGATAGGTGTCGTACCAGCTGTCGACCAGCATCGCCTTCAGTGTCGCTTCCGGGTCTCCTTCCGGAGGCGGCAGCTTGGAAACGATCGCTTCCAGCACGTCGTCGACACCAAGACCGGTCTTGGCGGAGATCATGCAGGCTTCTGACGCATCAATGCCGATCACGTCCTCGATCTGTTCCTTGATGCGGTCCGGTTCGGCCGCAGGCAGGTCGATCTTGTTGAGGACGGTGACGATCTCATGATCGTTGTCGATGGCCTGATAGACGTTGGCGAGCGTCTGGGCTTCCACACCCTGAGAGGCGTCGACCACCAGCAGCGAGCCTTCACAGGCCGCCAGCGAGCGGGACACTTCATAGGCAAAGTCCACGTGGCCCGGCGTGTCGATCAGGTTCAGCGTATATTGTTCGCCGTCCTTGGCATTGTAGATCAGTCGCACTGTTTGCGCCTTGATCGTGATGCCGCGCTCGCGTTCGATGTCCATCGAATCGAGCACCTGCTCGGTCATTTCGCGGTCGGTCAGCGTGCCGGTCATCTGGATCAGGCGGTCGGCCAGCGTCGACTTGCCGTGATCGATATGAGCCACGATGGAAAAGTTGCGGATGTTGGAAAGCTTCTTCGTCGTCATGGCCGCCCCTTTACCATTGCAATTCGATTTCGCCTAGTAGATTGAAGCCTTCGGGCGTTGAATTCCGGTGCTTTTTTGCACCCTCGGGCGAATGCCGGGTTTCGCCGCTCCGGCAGGGATATGGCGCCTCCGGCAAATGACGTAGCCCGCAGGTGACATTTGTCGTGGCAAATCAACCTCAAAGTGTGATCTAGATTGTATCGGCACTGATGTGTCCAGCAGCCTGACAAGAGAGCATGATGTTGATCCGTAATGCAGAACCGAAGGATGTCCCGTCGATCCTGGCGCTTTATAACCAGGCTGTGCGCGAGACGACGGCTGCCTGGACAAATCGTGAGGAAACGCTGGACGACAGGCTGACCTGGTACGAAGGCCGGGTGAAGCAGGGGCTGCCGGTTCTGGTGGCCGTGGACGATGCAGATACTGTTCTCGGGTTCGCCAGCTTCGGGCCGTTCCGGCCTCGCGAAGGGTACCGTCTGACGGCGGAACATTCCGTCTATGTCGACCCGGCGGCACAGCGGCGCGGCATTGGGAAGGCGCTTCTGGAGCGGTTGGTCGAAATTGCCGCCGACATGAAATTACATGTGCTGGTCGGCGTCATCGACGGGGACAATTCTGCCTCCATCGCCCTTCACGAGAAACTTGGTTTTCATGTTGCCGGCCGTCTGCCGGAAGCCGGCACCAAGTTCGGCCGCTGGCTGGATCTGGTCTTCGTTGCCAGGGTTCTGGGGCCGATGCAATCGCCGAACGCCTAGGCGTCACCCAGCCGGTCTCAATTGGCCGTCAGCACCGACCGGCAGTCATTCGGCAGGGCTGCCAGGGCCATGGGCCGTTTCTTGACCACTTTCGGAGGTTCTCCGGGCTTGGGGGGATTTTTGGGAACCCAGGGTTCGTCGGACAGCCAATAGGCAAGGTCCGCGCCACAGCCATCGCCCGGGGGCGGCGGGTTCTGGTTCTTGCAGCCGGCACTGCCTGCAGGGCAGGAAAGGCGTACGTGGAAGTGATAGTGATGTCCCCACCACGGTCGTACCTTGCGCAACCAGGCGCGGTTGCCGCCTTTCTCGAAATCGCACAGAGCCTTCTTGATCGTCGGGCTGACGAAGATGCGTGCAACACGCTGGTCGGATGCGGCGCGCCGGATCAGCCGAGCATGGTCATCTGACCATTTCCTGGGGTCGACACGCCGGTCTGCACCCTTGACGTCCATCGGACCGATCAGCATCGAAATAGCGGAGATGTCTTCGCGTTCCTGAGCGGTCAGGCGCCGGTTCGGCATTTCCGTCAGCCAGATATCGGCATCGAGGCCAATCTGATGGCTGGCATGGCCGGATGTCATCGGCCCGCCGCGCGGCTGCGCGATATCGCCGACAAGCAAACCGTTCCAGCCGACCTTGGGGGCATCGCTGGCCAGATCCTTGAGATAGTCGATCAGGACAGGGTGGCCCCAATTGCGATTGCGCGACAGACGCATTGCCTGCCAGGTCGGGCCATCCGTCGGCAATTCAGCTCCGCCTGCAAGGCAACCCTTGGCGTAGGATCCGATCGAGCGGGCTTTCAGTTGAGCAGGTCCAGTGGCGGCGCCGAAATAGTCTCGTGCTGGCTGGTCCCCATAAAGCACCAGCTTGGGCTTGTTCGCGACATAGCCTTCCGGAACATCGCGTTTCTTTACCGGGACAGGCACACCGGCCACCAGTTCGACGGTCGGCGAATAGTCCTCGGAGACGGGATCGGCCGGTTTGGCTGTCGGTACCGGCGCGGCTGACGCAACGAGACAGGATACCTGGAACGCGGCTGCAAATGCCATGAAGCCGGACACCGAAGGTGCCCAGCGATTTCGCTTGCCTGTTTTCCCCGTTCTCACGTCGAAACCTCGTGCGCCAGTCTGGGTGTTCCGCCGTCGTTGCTCCCGCCGCGACGATCACCTCACTCGTCAGGCAGCATGCACCAAATCGGGTGCTTCCGCATCCGATTCGCTATTATCCACATGCGCTGCGATCATGTCGGCGAACGCGTCGAGGAAAACCGTGTTGTCGCGGATCACCCTGTCTGCAGCACCATTCAGCGTGATGATGTTGCCGGGACGGGCGTTGTCGATGTCTTCGGCTTCCGGTGGAAGATCGGCGTCGAGCCTGTGATAGGTCACGTTCGGCAGTTCTGCAAAGAGCTGCCGTGCCTGATCGGAGGTTGTCTGGCTTTGCGCATCGGCCAGGATCGACATCAGCGGCGCGCCCTTGGAGGGCTGCAGCCAGCCGAGGGCACCCCAGCCAACGGCGTCCTTGTAAAGGAACGACCGTGCCGGTGCCCTGCCGGTGCCAAGCGACAGGATGACGATCTCATCGTCGCCCCAGCCAAGATTGCGGGCTTCCAGATACGCTGCCACTGTCGGGTCTTTCATGAAGACCGTTCCATCGATCAGGGCTTCCTCACGCCGGCGGCTGAGATTTTCAACGCGTGCCGGTTCGAAATACGAGGGGGTGGCGGTGGTCGCACGCACAGCCTGCCAGAAGTAGTAGTCGTCCGGCCGGCCGCTGCTTGCTTCAAGGCCGTTTGTCAGGAATACGGGTTTGCGCTGTTCCAGATCGTAGGCGGTCAGGACAAGATGGGTCAGGCCACTGGCCATGGAGGTCCAGCCGAAGCGTTCCTTCAGCAGCTTTTCCAGCGGCCGCGGATCGTAGGTTTCATCGAACAGGCCAAGCGAACTGGTGACGGTTCTGGCCAGTCGGGCCGAGATTGATGATTTGAAGATTTCCCGCGCGTCGCGTTCGAAGAAGCTGCGCAGCTCATCAATGGTCGCGGCAGGTGCGCCGGCGGTGCCGCCTGGGCGTGGTGCGGATAGGCCTGCAGCAATCAGGCCGCCGGTAGAAGAACCGGCCATCAGATCGAAAACCTGGTGCAGCGGCTCGCTAACGCCGCGCTGGCTCAATCGGCTTTCAAGTGTCTCAAGCAGCCGAAGCGGAATGAGGCCACGAATGCCGCCGCCGTCAATGGAAAGAATAAAACGTTTTTTCTGGGTCATGGGATTCCCCGGGATCGTCGCAATGGAAGGCGCTACATCTCTCCGAGAAGACGGGAGACGCTTTTTGCTTACCTTTAGAATGTTGTCATCAATTGCGACACTGCAATGGCAAAGCGAAAAACAGGCGGACGATTTTTCGAAATTGGCGAGCAAGAAGTTAAACCGACTTCGCTAATCTGCGAAGACCGACCGCAGTTTTCCTTTTCTTGCGACGGCCAGCAGCCTGCCCGGGTGCTGGATCACGAAATATTCACCAGGAAACTGGAGATGGTTTCAACCAGCAGGTCCGGGCATTCCCTGTGAGGCGTGTGCCCTCTTCCTTCCAGGATGACCTTCTGTCCGCCGGTGCTATTGGCGATGTGTTCCGGGTGGCGGGTTGATCCGTATTCGTCCAGTGCGCCGTGGATCGCAAGGGTGGTGCAGCGGACACCGGCAAGCGCATCGTCAAGGGACCAATGGGCGAAGGCGGGCGAAAGCCATGATTCCGTCCAGGCATCCAGCACCCAGCGCGCCTTGTCGCCGTGATAGAGCGCAAGTCTGTCGAACGCGCCGGGATCGGCAAACGCGGTGCGTGCTTCGCGCACACCTTCCAGGGTGCGGTCCTCGATAAGCGCCTGAGCGGCAATCGTGACCAGGGCCGTGACCTTCTCGGGATGCTGTGCGGCCGTATGCACCGCCATGCCGCCACCGACGCTGTGCCCACAGGCAACAAATCGCGTGAGGTCCAGCTGCTCGCACAGCGCAGGCACAACCGTGCTGCCTTCATCCGCAATGAAGCTTGCGGGCAGGATGTCTTCGCGCACCGACGACTGGCCGAAGCCGGGCCTGTCATAGGCAATCACGACCCGTCCGCTGGCCACGGCAAGGCGTTCGGGAAAATCACGCCAGAGGGCGATACAGCCAAGAGAATCGTGAAAAAGGAGCACCGGCACCTTGCCGGGCAAACGATCTTCAGGCGTCCAGCAGCGAACGTGAACGGTGGAGTTGCCGACCGTGACGGCGCGCGTTTCGACATGGACGGTGCCGGACAAAAGAGTGGTCAAAGAAGAAAACCTTTCCATTCGCATTGAAGGGCTGTGCCGGGAAACGGCGGAACGGTCTGTCAGGATTCGCATGGGGGATGCGGTTTCCTGCCGAGGCTTATCGCAGGCCATGCACCTGCAACAAGCCTCTCTTTTCGAACTAATCTGTCTTGGCTCTTTATCCCGCGCGGTCTTTCGGACTAGGATCGTGCCGATTTTCCAACCTTCACAGGAAGTTCCATGAATATCGATCTGCTTCGCCGACTTTGCGAAACGCCGGGTGTACCGGGTCACGAACACCGGGTCCGCGACCTGATTCAGGCGGAAATCAAGGGCTTGTTCGACGAGGTTACCGTCGACCCGATGGGTTCGCTGCTTTGCCGCCGCGACAGCCGCAAGGCTTCCAAGAAGGGAACCCCGAAGAAGGTCATGCTTCTGTGCCACATGGATGAGATCGGCTTTCTGGTCTCACATGTCACGGACAAGGGCTTCGTTCACGTGCAGCCGGTTGGTGGCTTCGATGCCCGCAACCTGTTCTCCCGCCGCGTGCTGGTGTCTACCGATGAAGGCGACTTCAAGGGTGTGATGAACCCGGGCGGCAAGCCGATACATATCTCTTCTCCGGAAGAGCGCAAGAAGGTGCCGGAGCCCAAGGAATTCGTCATCGACATGGGCCTTGGCGAAAAGACCAAGGAGATCGTCAAGGTCGGCGACATGGTGACCATGGACGAGCCGCTGATCGAGATCGGTGACAAGGTCGTCTCCAAGGCGCTCGACAACCGTATCGCCTGCTGGCTCGGCATCGAGGCGATCAGAGGTCTGGGCAAGGCCAAGCATGATTGCGAAATTCACGTCGCCTTCACCTGCCAGGAAGAAGTCGGCCTGCGCGGCGCGCGCACCGCGTCCTTCGCCATTGCGCCGGACATCGGGCTTGGCATCGATACCACGCTTGCCTGCGACACGCCGGGCGTTCCCGAGCAGGACCGCACCACGGTGCAGGGCGAAGGCTTCGGTCTGCACGTCAAGGATTCCAGCTTCATCGCGGACCGCGATCTGGTGAAGGAAATCGAAGCCATTGCGGTCAAGGAAAAGATCCCGTTCCAGCGCACCATGCTGGCGGCTGGTGGCCAGGACGGCGCGGCTGCCCAGCAGGCGGCTGCCGGTGCCAAGGCAATCGGCATCGTCGTCGGCACCCGCTACATCCACACGGTCACTGAAATGATCGACAAGGGTGACCTTCAGGCGGCTCTGGACATCATCGTCGCCTACCTGAAAAAGGCGTAAGGCATGGAAAAGGGGAGCTTCGGCTCCCCTTTTTAAGTCAGGTGTCAGATCTGGCTTTTTCTACCTGCTTCATTGCCGGACTTGATCCGGCAGTCCGGTCCAGCCCACGTCCCAACCGGAGCGTACGCGGAAGGGCTGCCTGCTCAGGCTACCAGGCCGAGGAGGTTCGAAACCTGGTCGCCGGTGCCTGCATAAAGCTCGCTGACGGCAGCGCTCTGGTAGCTGAAGGAGCCGTTGTCGAAGTTGCCTTCGATGGAAGAGGCGTTTGCGGAGCGGACGGACAGCCCGGTTTCACTGTCGTAGGACACCCGCTCGAAGGATACGAACTGCGCGGAAACGGTTTCACCACCGATTTCGGCTTCAATGGTGGTCGTTGAAATCGTCGCGCTTTCATAGGCGACATTCGCCGAAGAGCCGCTTTCCTCTTCACCAAGAGCCACCTTCAGTTTGCCGGCAGTCTTCTGATAGTCCTCAACGGTCGCCAGCGAGCCGTCCTTTTCCTTGTCGTCGTCCTTGCCTTTGCCTTTTTCGACCGCATCCTGAAGGGCGGCGATCACGACCGCGTCTTCCTCGGCCTGTTTGCTGGCTGCTTCCAGAGCATTGACGGCGGGGGACTTGTCGTGGCCATTCCGCTGGCCGATCTCGTGGCCGTAGGCGTTGCCCTTGGGATCGTTCTTCTGGCCTTCAGCGCCGCCATTCGAAAAGGAAGCCGTAAAAAGGCTCGCGCTTTGCGTGGTGGTTTCGATGGAAATCTGCATGGCTTCGGATCCCGGCTTGTCCGGCCCTTTCTGGTCCGGCACAGTTGCAGAAAGCATCCTGCAAAACCGTTAACAGGCTATTAACCAATGCATGGCCGTCTTCAGACCGGTTTTGCCGGGCCAAATGCCTTTTCCAGAAACCGACCGCCCAGCACCATGCCGCGCTCGTCAATTGAATGGCCGAGGCCGGCCAAAAGGTGCAGGCTTGAGGAAACCCCAGCATCGTCAAGCGCCTTTTGTGCTGCCTGGGCATGATAGCTGGCAACGACATCGTCTTCCTCGCCATGGACAATCAGCACCGGGCTCTGTGTGTTGACCGGGCCCAGCTGGCTGGCTCCCGGCAACAGTCCGGAAAAACCGATCAGGGCCGCTGGCGGAGACGGGCGGCGCAGGCCGCATTGAAAGGTCATCATGGCTCCCTGGCTGAAGCCGACCAATGCCAACACGCTGCCCTCCAGCGAATGGCGGGCCAGTTCGTCGTCCAGAAATCGGTCGAGCACCGGTTGGGCGGCCTGCGCGCCGAGGCGGTATTCATTGGGATCGCGCTCCTGGAGCGCAAACCATTGCCGTCCGCCGAGCGCTTCAAAGGGAAGGGGTTCAGGAGCGTTCGGCGCAACGAAAGCCGCATCGGGAAGCTGTCCCTGCCAGGCGCGCCCGAGGTCGATCAGGTCAAGACCATCCGCGCCGTAGCCATGCAGGATCACAACCAGCTGACGAGCGGGTTTGCCGGAGGCCGGTGCAAGACGTGGACCGTCGAGAAGGGGAGGAAAGGTGCCTGTCACTTTTGGGGAAACCTGATTATTCGGCTGGTGTCTTCCGGTCTGCCGCCTCGGAAGGTGACGGCAGTCTTTCCTGAAGACGCATGAAGGGAAGGGCGATCAGCATGGCGGCGAGGATCAGCACGCCTGCCAGGGCAAACGGCGCGCCGGGAAAGGAAATCGCCGCCTCAGGACCTGAAAACGTGGCAAAGACCTGGGTCATCACCAGCGGGCTCACCACCATGGAAAGGCCGGCGGCACTGGCAATCAGGCCCTGCAATTCGCCCTGCGCATTGTCCGGGACACGGACCGACATCAGACCGGTGAAGGCAGGCGTTGCCATCGCACCAAGCGCCGCGAACGAGATCAGCAGATAGGCCATCCAGCCAGTATCGGCGACGGCGAGACCGGCAAAGGCCACGAGATTGGCGGCCAGCCCGATGAAGAGTGTCCGGCCGGGCCCGAGCTTTGGTTCCAGGACACGGATCAGGTATCCCTGAACGAAGGCAAACCCGACACCGACGGCCGCAAGTGACAGACCGATGTCTCCTGGGCTCCAGGCGAAGACCTCCTCCGCATAGTAGCTCCAGACGGACGGGTAGACGTAATGGGCGATGTCGAACAGGAAGATAGCCAGAAGCAGCGTGCGCACCGCCGGATAGGCGGCGATCTGCTTGAAGGCCCCGAATGGGTTGGCCCGTTTCCAGTCAAAATCTCTTCTGTTTTCGTCCTTCAGCGTTTCCGGCAGCATGAAATAGCCGAAAAGGAAATTGACGAAGGAAAGGCCTGCGGCGGCATAAAAGGGCGCACGCGGTCCGTATTCGCCGAGGTAACCACCGATCATCGGCCCGAGTACGAAGCCGACACCAAATCCGGCCCCGACAAGGCCGAAGTTCTTGGCCCTGTCTTCCTTGGACGACACGTCGGCAATGAAGGCTGATGCGGCCGAGAAGGTTGCTCCGGCGACACCCGACAGGGTTCTGCCGATGAACAGCACGGCCAGATGCCAGGAGAAGGCCATGATCAGGTAGTCGACAGCCATGGCGAACATGGACACCAGCAGCACCGGACGGCGGCCAAAGCGGTCGGACAGATTGCCGAGCGTCGGACCGAAGGCGAACTGCATCAAGGCGTAGACGACGCTCAGTGCACCGCCCCAGCGGGCGGCTTCGCTCACAGGCAGCGAGGTGAGTTCGGTCAGGAGCGAGGGCATGACCGGCATCATCAGGCCGATGCCCATGGAATTGAGAACCAGCGTGACCAGGATGAACCCCAGCGCGCTGCGTTTGGAGATACCGGACCGCAACTCTTTTCCCGCCAATCCCGTCAGCTGAAGGAAGGAGACCTTACCCGATTACTCGGCGGCCACCAGCGCCGGCTGTTCCCAGTTGCCCTTTTCGATATCGGCAATCTGCTTGTCGATCTGGGCAACCACGAACCGGGAGAACGGCCCCAGGTGCACATAGAGCGCAAGCATCATCATGACCGGCTTGATCGCCCTGAAATTGGTGAAGGCGGTCTTGATCAGGGTTTTCCAGAAGGGCCCGCGATAGGTGGTTTCCTTGAAGGTCATTGCCAGGATAAGACGGCCGAACAGCTTGATATCGTGGAAGAACCCGGCGCCGAAGATCGAGCCGTTTGCGCCGCTCATGTCGAGCATGGAAGCCACCTTCTGAACGCGGCCGAAGTAGGCTTCCGGACCATAGACCCGGTCGATGACCTGCTTGAAGTCTTCCAGGATCTGCGCGCGCGGGCGCACTGTGGTGAAGTTGAGGCCGGCGGTGCACTGATCGCCATGTTCCGTATCCGGATCATCGGTGGCGAAATCCGCATGCAGACGGCCTTCCTTGGCGAGCCGGCGCGTCAGCTGAGTGTTCGGCAGGGCATAGAGCAGCCCGGTCATCGCGACAGGGATCGCGGCTTCCTCGATCAGTGCCGAGATCTCGTCCGCCACCTTGTCGCTTTCCTCGTCGAAGCCGACAATGAAGCCGGCCAGCACGAAGATGCCGGCATCGTAGATCTTGTGCACGCTCTTGGCGATGTCGCGGCGTGTGTTCTGTTTCTTGCGTGTCGCGACCAGAACGTCCGGGTCCGGGCTTTCGATGCCGATGAAGACCGAGAAATATCCGGCCTGCTGCATCATCTTCAACAAGGCTTCGTCGTCCGCCAGGTTGAGGGAAGCCTCGGTCGACATTTCGAACGGGTAGCTGCGTTCCTTCTGCCATTTCGCCAGTTCGGGCAGGAAGCCCTTCACGGCCTTCTTGTTGCCGATGAGGTTGTCATCGACGAAGTCGACGTGACCCCGGTAGCCAAGTTCGTACAGCCGGTCGAGTTCGGCCAGCATCTGGTCGTTGGTCTTGGTGCGCGGCACGCGGCCATACAGCTCGATGATGTCGCAGAATTCGCAAGTAAACGGGCAGCCGCGCGAATATTGCACGCCGATCTGGACATAATCGTCGAATCTCAGAAGGTCAAAGCGCGGTACGGGACTGGAGGAAACGTCTGCCTTGAATTTCTCGGCCGAAAAACGGCCGTTGCGGACCCCTTCCTTCCAGGCGTCGACAAAGGTGGTGAGAATGCCTTCGGCTTCCCCAAGGACCAGGAAGTCGGCCGCTTCATAAACTTCCGGAGAAGAGGTTGCGTCCGGACCGCCGACCACGACGGGAACGTTCTTTTCCTGCGAACGGCGGATGACGGCGAGGCAATCGGCCTGCTGGGGCAGCATGCCGCCGGTCATCACCATGTCGGCCCAGGCGAGATCGTCGTTCGTCAGGGCGCCGGTGTTGCGGTCGATCAGGCGGACATTCCAGTTCTCCGGCAGCATTGCCGCAACTGTGATCAGGCCGAGAGGAGGAGCGGGATATTTGGCGCCGACCATTTCGCAGGTCGCACCATAGTTCCAGAATGACCCGGCATTGAAGCGCGGATACACCAGCAGAACATTGCATTCCGACATTAACGGTCCCTCCAAACGGACACTCGTTCCCAACGGCGACACCGTAACAACTTTACGCCCCGGCACAACCGCTTTGAATGTCCTTGCACGAATTCACTTGCCGTCCGCGCGGACAGACTGTCACGTCTGGCTGGCGCCTGGCTTGCGGATGTGAAAAACGAGTCCATTCACATCCTTGCCGAGTTCCTTGCGCAGAATATCCCGTTTCTCCCGCGCATAGAGAAGGCCCGCGGCCTCTGCGCAGCGCTTTAGATATTCTGGCCGGTGGGCGTAGCGCCCCGTAGCATCCACGCGGTAGTCCGGCCCGTCCGACGTATCGAGATGCTCGACGCTCGCGACGAGCATGCCATCCGGGGCTAGGGCTCCTGCAAGCGCCTGCATGAAAGGCTCCAGATCGCCGAGATAACACAGCGTGTCGACACAGACTGCCAGATCGAAGTGCGCCGGCAGGTCGGAGGACAGAAATCCAACGAGCTCACCCTCGACCAGGAAGTCGTAGACCTTCAGTGCCGCGGCCTTGCGCAGCATGCCCGGTGACAGGTCGATGCCGGTGAGCCGGGCACAGTGGTCGCGGATCAGTGGTCCACAAAGGCCGGTCCCGCAGCCAAGGTCGACCACATGGGCAAACGGCAAGTCGCGCTCCCTGGCCAGCTCCGCGACTTCCTCGGCAACAAGCTTCGGCGCCTGGTAGCCGAGCCCGTTCAGGACGTCGTCAAAGCTTTCCGAAAAGCTGTCGAAATGATCCCGGACATAGTCCGCGGGGGCAAGCGACAGGTCTTCTCCACGGATCGCAGCAAACTGATAGCGGATGACCGGGTCGTCCGGGAAGGTTGCGACAAGCATCTCCATATGCCGTGTGGCGACTTCGGCCCGTCCAAGCGCGCACAGTACGCGCGGATGCCAGCCCTTGTCGCTCCAGACGTCTGGCGGGAACTGCAGACACCGTTCGAAAGCGTCCGCCGCTTCCTCTCTTTTGCCGGCAAGCATCAGCGATATGCCGAAGTTGTGCCAGCCGCTGTGATTGTTCGGGTCGAGGCGCACGACTTCTCGCAGCATGGGCAGAAGCTCGTCGTTGTTGCTGGCTTCCTGCAGCATCATCGAGATGTTCTTCCAGGCTTCCTCGTGGCGGACTTCAATTTCTACTGCGCGCAAATAGGCCTTCAAGGCTTCGTCCTTGTCGCCTGAAAGCTTCAGGATGTTGCCGAGGTTGTTCCAGGCGGAGAAATTGCCCGGGTTCCTTTCCAGGGAAGCATGGATAAGCGCAACCGCATTGTCCGCCTTGCCGGCATCGAAATGGAGCAACCCCAGGAAATGCAGGCCGTCCGCATGGTCGGGATCTTCCGATAGCACATCCTTGTAGGCGCTGAGGGCGGCTTCCAGATTGCCGCTGCGGTGGGCGGAGATGCCCTGTTGTAATCTCTCGTCAATTTGCATCTGAAAAAATCCAATAAAAAAGGGCGGTCGAACCGCCCTTGTACCCGGTAATGACCTGTAAGTGACCTTACAGGACTTTCAGGTCTTCAGCCACCATTTGACCGCGGCGCCACTCCAGATCGAATGCCACAAGCTGGCCTTCCTTCAGAGTGTCAATACCGGACCGGCGCAGGGCCGAGATGTCGACAAGGATGTCCTCGCCGTCCTGCGGTTCGATCGTGCCGATACCTCGGCGCTGATCAAACCATTTCACGTTTCCATGTAGCATGGAGTCTTCTTTCCAATTCTTGGCATCTTGGCATACGACGGCTTCCATAGCTGCCTTTTTCAACGCCTTGATGACAGTGTTGATGATAATACTAAAGTACTTTTCAGACCCTGCTCGGAACTGGACATCGACGTGCGCAGTCATTTTGCGACTGCCTCACTTCAAGAAGCCGTTCCATTTGGCGGAGGTCTGGTTGCCCGGTAAAAACACCCGGGCTTTTCCATAGTGTCTATTAGTATGGTAATGAAATTGTTAATTTCAAGACCTGCTCACCGATCGAGCTTCCCAAGTATAACATATTTGAGGGTATCGACGACTTGTTCGGAGGTCTCGGCGACCGCAAGAGCAGCTGCGTCAACTTCCTTGAGCGGGTGGGTCAGCGACGGGTCGTGAACGACAATCAGTGACTTGCCGAGCGCAGCGGCATAGCCGGCATCGAAGGCTGCGTTCCATTGCTTGTATTTATCGCCGAAGCGGACCACGACGATGTCGGCTTTTTCCAGCAGCGTCCGTGTGCGGATCGCGTTCACCTTTGCGCCCTTGTGGTCGTACCAGAACTTGTTGTCCTCACCACCCAGGATGGTCGCGCCGCAATCGTCGCTGGCATCGTGATCCGTTACGGGAGAAGAAAATTCCACCGGCAGCTTGAGTGCGGATGTGCCTTCCATGATCCTGTCACGCCAGTCGGTATGGATTTCGCCGGATAAGTAGACGCGCCAGGTGGTCATAAGGTTCTCCCATGCAAGCTTTTGAATTATGTGGCGAAAATCCCCGCCTTGTTGTGACCCGAAACTGGGGGCTGAACCAGGCAACGTCAACCCCTGCGTTCATTTGCCCCTTGGTGGAAAGGGCCGGGAGACTCGACAAGCCTGCGCAAAAACTGAAGGGTAAACCGCCGCAAAACTGAGATTGCGGTCCGTAATTTTAAGGAGCTCATTCATGTCTGCACTTTTGCTCGGAGACGAGGCACCGGATTTCGAAGCCGACAGCACGGATGGTCCGATCCGTTTTCATGAGGCGATCGAAGGGTCCTGGGCGGTTCTGTTTTCCCACCCCAAGGATTTCACGCCGGTCTGCACCACCGAACTGGGAATGACCGCCAAGCTCAAGGACAAGTTCGCAGCCCGTGGCGTCAAGGTTTTCGGCGTTTCGGTCGATCCCATCGAGGATCACCATGCCTGGGTTGGTGACATCGCCGATACGCAAGGCGTTGCCCTGAACTTCCCGCTGATTGCCGATCCGGATCGTAAGGTGGCCACCGCATACGGCATGATCCATCCCAATGCCAACGACACGCTGACCGTGCGGTCGCTGTTCGTTATCGGCCCGGACAAGAAGATCAAGCTCAAGATCGAATACCCGGCCTCCACGGGCAGGAACTTCGATGAAGTCATCCGCGTGATCGACAGTCTGCAGCTCACCTCCGCCCACAAGGTCGCCACCCCGGCCAACTGGGTGTCCGGTGAGGATGTCATCATCGTCCCGGCGGTGAGCGATGAAGAGGCGAAGGAGAAATTCCCTGAAGGCTGGAAGACCCTGAAGCCTTATCTGCGTGTCGTGCCGCAGCCCAAATAACGGCTGAAATGAATGGATGAAACGGCTGGCGGCGCATGAAAAAAGGCGCCGCCGTGTCAGGGTCTGGTCAGGGCAGGGACCTGCGACGGGATCACACCGTCTCCAACAAGGCCTTCAGGGCAACACGGTAGTCCGGATAGCGGAATGTAAACCCAAGCTCGTCCTTGAGGCGCTGGTTGGAAACCCGCTTGTTTTCGCCGTAGAAGGACCTGGCCATCGGTGTGAGATCCGCGGTTTCGAACGGGATCTCGGGCGGGGCTTCGACGCCGAGCAGCTCCGCGGCAAAGGCCACCACATCTTGCGGAGGGGCCGGTTCATCGTCCGTGACGTTGAAAACCCGCGTCGACGGCTTTGCCATGGCAGCCTTCAATGCGCCCGCAATATCGGCAACGTGAATGCGGTTGAAGACCTGACCCGGCTTCACCAGCCGCCGCGCCGTGCCCTTCCTGAAATTCTCGAATGCATTCCGGCCCGGGCCATAAATGCCCGAAAGGCGGAAAATCTGCACCGGCAGGTCATTCTGTTCGGCAAATGCCAACCAGGCCTCTTCTGCCGCGACACGCTGGACGGAGCGTTTGGAAACGGGGTTGAGCGGAGTGTCCTCATCGACCCAGGCACCGTCGTGATTGCCGTAGACACCGACTGTGGAGAGGTATCCTATCCAGCGCGGTTTCGCGCCGGCAATCTCATTGGCGTACTGGTTCAGCACCGGGTCGCCGGCTTCATTCGGAGCAATCGAGACCAGTATATGCGTCGCTTGCTTCAGTGCCTCGGCAACGCCGTCGCCTTGGGAACTACCGTCGAAGAGAAACGGTTCGACACCCAGTGTCCGGAGCGCCTCCATCTTGTCCGAAGAACGCGTTGTGCCGCCGATCCAGTCGAACTGGTCACGCACTTCTTCCACGAACGCTTTGGAGGAAAACCCGGTGCCAAAGATAAACAGACGCATAGGTTCTAAAGCTCCAGATGCTTGCGGCGGATTTCATAAAGCGCAACGCCCGTGGCAACGGCCAGGTTCAGGCTGTCGGCCTGTCCGACCTGCGGAATGCGGATCAAGGTACGGCAGGCAGCTGCCATGTCGTCTTCCAGGCCCTTCTGCTCGTTGCCCATGACCAGCAGAACCGGCTCGGCATAGTCGGGCGTGCGATAGTCGACCGATCCCTTCAGGTGGGTGGCCGCGACGGTGCCGGGCCACTTTTCGGCCAGTGACTTGAATTCGTCCTTGCCGAGTTTGGCCAGCGGCACATGAAACAGCGAGCCCATGGTGGCGCGAACAGCTTCAACCGCGAAGGGATCCGTGCAATCGCCGACCAGCATGACACCTGCGCCACCGACCGCATCGACCGTGCGGATGATCGTGCCAAGGTTGCCCGGATCGCGCACCCGGTCGAGAGCGACCCAGAGCGTGGTACCGGTGGGATCAATGTCGCGGGCTCCCAGAAGCTTCTGCTCGTAAACACCGACAACCATCTGCGGATTGTCCTTGCGCGTCATGGCGGACATGACGGCGGTCGATGCTTCCAGGATCAGGGCGCCGCGCGCCTTCGCGGCAGCAGCAGCCTTCTGCGCGACAGGATTGTCCCGCGCTTCAGGCCCGAGCGCGAGATAACGCACGCCCCAGCCGGCTTCCAGCGCATCGGTGGCCAGCTTCAGGCCTTCGGCCACGAACAGGCCCGACTGGCTGCGGTGCTTGCGCTGCGCGACGAGCCCCTTGATTTCCTTGACGATCGGGTTGGAATGGCTGGTGATCTGTTTCACCGCCCCCTGGCGTTTTTCGATCATCTGCTGCTCCAGCGCGAAAAGAGCGACGTGGACAGTGCGCGCTTGCCGTCCTCCTCGCGGATGACCAGTTCGCCGGATTCCAGCAGGCCGCCTTCGGTGTCCAGGGTTTCGGCCATGAGTTCATGAATGGACACGAAACTGGAGCGGATCGCATAGGCGGTCAGGATCATGAACAATGCGTCCTTGTCCAGAAGCTGCTTAAGGTCCGCGAGCATGCCAGGCAGGCTGGTATAGATGTCCCAGACCTCGCCCTTCGGGCCGCGGCCGTATTTCGGTGGGTCGAGAATGATGCCGTCATAAGTGTTGCCGCGCCGCACTTCGCGGGCAACAAATTTCGAAGCGTCCTCGCAGATCCATCGGATCGGCAGATCTTCGAGACCTGACATCTCCTGGTTCTCGCGGGCATAACCGATCGCCTTCTTGGAGGCGTCCACATGGGTCACCTGCGCCCCTTCCGTCGCCGGCAGCAACGAGGCAAGGCCGGTGTAGCCGAAAAGGTTCAGGATCTTCAGCGGCTTTTCCGGTGCGCGCTCGCGTTCAGCGCGGATCTTGCCGTTGACCCAGTCCCAATGGGCGGCCTGTTCGGGGAAGACGCCGACGTGGCGGAACGACATGAAGCGACCGTTGTAGCGAACAGGCCCATATGACATCGGCCAGGTTTCCGGCACGCTTCCGGAAAACTTCCAGCGGCCCGGGCCTTCTTCTTCCGTGTCGCCGGAAAAGACGGCATCGGCACGGTTCCAGACACTTTCCTTCTGCCGCCGGGCCCCCATGGCCTGCGGTTCCGGACGCACGATGGTGAAACGGCCATAACGCTCCAGCTTCTCGCCCTGGCCCATGTCCAGAAGCCGATAGTCCTTCCAGCCCTTGGTTTCCAGGATCACCGGCCAGCTCTGGTGTGCAGGCTCGCCGGACGGGGCATAGGTGGAGGCACTGGTCTGATCCGCCACGGGTCTCACTCGTTTTCTGTCAGGTTTGAAGTTGTTCCGCCATAGAACATCCTGCCTTCTTTTGAAAGTAGATTAGACGTTCCTGTGTGGTCGAAAAGGTTTCCTGGCCGGCTTTTGAACCCGTCCGGTCCAAAGGTTTCGTGGACGGCTACAGCAGCACCGCAAAGGCAATTTCCCGCTGCCGTCGGCGATCCTGTCGAGCGCAAAAGAAAAGGGCGGGGAGCCGAAGCTCACCCGCCCTCTTTGGTCAGATGTGTGCGATCAAGCCGCGGCAACCTCGGAGAGGAACTGCTCGACTTCACGCTTCAGTTCGTGGGTCTTCTGGGTCAGTTCTCCGGAAGCCGACAGCACCATGTCCGCAGACGAGGAGGTCTGGTCAACGGCCTGCGAAAGCTGCGACATGGAAGAGGACACGGCACCGGTTCCTTCCGCCGCGCGCTGCACGTTCTGCGAAATTTCCGCAGTGGCGGCGCCCTGCTGTTCGACAGCCGATGCGATGGCCGTGGTATAGGTGTTCACCTCGGTCATGGTCTCCGCGATCTCGCCAATGGCAACGACGGATTCCTTGGTCGCGTTCTGGATCTCGGTGATCTGGCTGGAGATCTCCTCTGTTGCCTTGGAGGTCTGGGTGGCCAGCTCCTTCACCTCGGCAGCAACAACCGCGAAACCTCTTCCGGCTTCTCCGGCGCGTGCCGCTTCGATGGTGGCGTTGAGGGCCAGAAGGTTGGTCTGTTCGGCAATCGCCTGGATGAGGGTCACCACTTCGCCGATCTTTGTGGCGGCTTCCGCCAGCCCTTCGACCTTCTGGTTGGTGATCCGTGTTCCGGTGGTGGCTCGGTCGACGATTTCTGTCGTCTGGGCAACCTGGCGGGAGATCTCGCCGATCGAAGCCGCCAGTTCTTCGGCGGCGCTTGCCACGGTCTGAACGTTGTTGGTGGTCTCGTTGGACGATGCCTGGGTTTCGCTGGCGTAACCGGCGCTGTCCCGGGCGATTTCCGTCAGGGCCTGTGCGGTGTTGTCGAGGCCGCCCGCGGTGGTTTCCACGGAGCCGAGCGCTTCTTCCGCCTTGGTGCGGAAAGAATGGATCAGACTGTCGATACGGGCCTGGCGTTCCTGGCGGGAGGCTTCCTCGCGGGCATTCTGCTCCTGCAGCTGAGCGCGTTCGACAGCGTTGTCGCGGAACACCTGCACTGTGCGGCTCATGTCGCCGATCTCGTCGCCACGATCGATGCCCGGGATCACAACTTCATTGTTGCCGTTTGCCAGGCGGTCCATGACGCCGGTGATCGTGCGGATCGGGCGCGTGATGGCCAGGTTGAGAATGAAGGCAAGACCGATGCCGCCCAGGATGGCGAGCAGGATCGTAACGGCAATCTGGACCTTTGCAGCCGTGGCGGCGGAATTGGCGGCTTGCGACTGTGCAGCGGAGATGGACGTGATGTCGGCGCTGACCTTGCGGGTCAGGTCGTCAAGTTCCACTCGTTTGGCCGCCAGATCTGCCTTGGTGACAAGCATCTCGCGGAAAGACTTGTCGAGCGTTGCAACGGATTCAGGGATCGCGTTGATTGCGTCTGCGGCGGAGGGAAGGATCATGGCGTATTTGACCATGTCCTTTTCCAGGCCCTGCAGATTGGCGATCTGTTCTTCCACGGCCGACTGGTCGCTGACACCAAAGGCGCCGAAGAGGTAGAGTGTTTCCGCGCGGGCGGCCAGTGCCATCTCATTCAGGCTGGTAGCTTTCTCGGCAATGGAGCGTACCGTTGCAAGGCGGGTGGAGGCGGTCAGCGCGTCGGTCTTTGCCTTGGAAACGACCGGGTGAACTTGCCCGAGAATTTCTTCTGTAAAGCCGTTCATCCCGTCGATTGCATTGCCGACGGCCTGGCGTGCTTCATAGGCTTCGGAAAAGCCGAGATCCTTGGTGAGGTTCTCCAGAGCCGCGTTGAGCTTGTTCGCCTGCGAGGCCAGCTTGCTCACGGTCTTGCGGTCGATACCGTCGATCTGCTTGTACTTCATCTGCTTCGTGGAAGAGACGAGGTTGCGTGCGGTGTCGATGGCTGAGGTAAGATCTTCACCGTCAATGTTGCCGCTGCCCTTCAGGTAAAGCATGTGAACCTTGACGACTTCGTCTTTTAGTTCGAACACGGTTCTCTGAAGCTGGTTGGCATCGTCCAGCTGGCTGTTCGCCGCGAAAGCTTCGGCGCTGATGCGTTTTTCTTCCGTCAGAACGGCGTCACTGATGTTGGTCGCCAGTGCTTCCAGATCATTGGTGCTTTTCTGAAGTGTCGCGATACGCTCGGCCTGCTGCACCGTCTGCTCGGCGACCTGATCGAAAGTGGTCGAGAAACTGGAGACCGCGTCCTTGGCCCCCGCAACCTGAGCTTCAGAGGCGGTGTCGCCCGCAATCTCGTTGGTCAGGAGGTCCAGTTCGCCTTGCAGCGTCGCCACGCCTTCAAGCACGGAATTGCGAAGGTCTGCCGAAGGATTGTTGAGATAGTCTTCACGAAGCAGGGACGTTGCCTGGACCTGTCCGGCAACCTTGGCCGCCTGATCGGCAACGACGAACCGCGCGGACAGACCATGGATGGCCAGAAATCCCACGCCACCTACGACTGCCGTCAGCAGCAAGACAGCCAGAAAACCGCCGCCGACCTTGAAGCCAAATTTCAAGTCGGTCAGAACTTTCAATATTCGTTTCATTTTATCCCCGCACAGCCGGAACAACTGCATTGTCGTTCTGTCAGTATTGCGGAGCGCAATGAACATTAGGTAAATCACGCATTTTTAGCTTCAGGTAATATTTAGCTGAAGAAGAAATGCGTCATTTTGAAAGTCAGGTTTAGGTGTCGCAAATATATCGGCAAGCTAGAAGAAGTTCGGGTTGTATAATTGATTTATACATGCTGACCGCCGTTGATGTGAATTTCTGCTCCACTGACGTAGGAAGACTTCTCGGAGCACAAGTAATAGATCGTGTCGGCAACTTCATTCGGCAGGCCAAGGCGGCGGAGCGGAATGTCTTCGATCATCTTTTCGGTGCCAGGTGACAGGATGGATGTATCGATTTCGCCCGGTGCGATTGCATTGACGCGAATGCCATGCGGACCGAAGTCGGCCGCCATCTCCCGCGTAAGCGATGCGAGGGCCGCCTTCGAGGTGGAATAGGCGGTACCGGCGAAGGGGTGCACCTTCATGCCGGCGATCGACGTCACGTTGACGACCGAACCCTTGGCATTCTTCAGTTCCTTGAAAAGGCCCCGGCCAAGAAGGATGGGGGCAAAGAAGTTGACCTGAAAAACGGTGCGCCATTCGTGCATGGCCGTTGTCAGCGAATCCAGACGTTCTCCGTCAGGGCCCTTGGGGCTGATCCCCGCATTGTTGACCAGCGCATGAAGGCGCGAACCGTTGGGCTCCAGACGCTTGCGGATTTCCTGGGTGGCAAACCCGAGGTTTTCCGGATCGGAAAGATCCACCTGGATATGGTCCTCAGGCCCCATCGGCCAGGGACACTTGTCCGAAAACGCCTGCCGGGAGCAGGTGATCACCCGCCAGCCTTCCGCGGAAAACCGCTTGACGGTGGCATGTCCGATGCCGCGGCTCGCGCCTGTCAGCACGAGTGTCGGACGCTCGTCGGGGATACCCTGGCCGGTCATGTTATTTCCCTGCTGGCGTGCAAAAGTCGTGGAAAAAGTTGACTCTTGCAGTCGAGTTTCGTTATTGCGCTGGAATTCGTCAATGCCAATATGTTCGCATATGAGGACGCGCGCCGGATCCTACAATGATCATTTGCTCCTGTAACGTACTGTCTGACAAGCAACTTCGCGAAGCCGCGGAAGAAATGCGTGCAGACCCGAATGGCAAGGTGCCAACGCCCGGAGCGGTGTTCCGTCATCTGGGGTGCAGGCCGCGTTGCGGAAGCTGTTTTCCGTCGGTCATTGACATCATTCACGAAAAAAGTTCTGAAGAGCAACCAAAGTCGGAAGAGTCGCCTGCAGAATTGAAGCAGGCTTCAAACCGCTAGGACTTACCGGCCCCTGCCAGAGAAATGGCTTGGTCCGGAACATGGATTTCGATCAACATCCGGGCACATGTCCAAGTGACAGAGCACCCCGGGGAGATCTCGCAGGGAGAGGGTCATGAAGGGCGAAGCGCGCGTAATCGAGTATCTCAACAAGGCCCTGCGGCACGAGTTGACGGCAGTGAACCAATATTGGGTCCATGCCCGGCTGCTGGCCGACTGGGGCTTCGGCAAGCTGGCCGACAAGGAACTGGCGGAAGCTGAAGAAGAGCGTCAGCACGCACAGGATCTGATGGACCGGATCATCTTCCTGGAAGGTCTGCCCAATCTTCAGACCCTGGACCCGTTGCGGATCGGCCAGTCGGTCAAGGAATGCCTGGAAGGCGACCTTGCAGCGGAATACGTCGCGCGGGCCCTTTACCACGAAGCCCGCGAAGTCTGCCGCGAGCTCGGCGACTATGTTTCCATGGCGCTGTTTGAACAGCTTCTGAGCGACGAGGAAAGCCACATCGATTTCCTCGAAACGCAGCTCGAACTGATCGAACGGATCGGCATCGACAACTATTCCCTGCTGCAGGCCAAGTCTGCGGACACCGCCGAATAAGCACCAGGGTTCACAAACCTGATTTCCGTCTGCCGTCGTCGGAGCCAACCCGGCAACGGCAGACATCTTCTGTCTGCCATCAGAAGACTATTTAGGCGGCTCAGTTCTTCCGCGCGTTTTGGCCGTACGTCCTGTTCGCCGACAATTGCACCTATGTTACCTCCTTCTCAGGCGCAGCCGTTGCCTGATCCGCTTTCATCAAGAAAATGTACCTTGCCACCGGCTGCGTCAGCGTCTTCCTCGTCGTGCGTCACAAGCAGGACGGGCAAGCCCTTTTGTCTGGCTGCGTCGAAGACCAATGCCCGGATGTCAGCTCGCCGGGCCTTGTCGAGACTTGAGAAAGGTTCGTCCAGCAGCAGCGCATGCGGCTCGGCAAGAAGCGTTCGCATCAAGGCGACGCGGGTCTGCTGACCACCGGACAGCGTCGCAGGGTCCCGGCTGCCGAAACCGGAAAGCCCGACATCGGCGAGGGCCTGTTGAGCCATGTCCCGCCGGAGGGATCTTTTGCGGATTGCAGCGGGAATGGCGAACATCAGGTTCTGCAGCACGGACATATGCGGGAACAACAGCGGCGTCTGGAACATCAGGCCGATATGCCGCTCCTGTGCAGGCAGAGGTGTGAGATCCTTGCCATCAAGCATCACCTTGCCACTCGCCTTGAAATCCGGCCGGAGGAAACCGGCAATGAAGTCGAGCAGGCTGGATTTGCCGCTGCCGCTTTCGCCCATCACGGTGAGTACTGTTCCCGGTTCTATCCGGCAGTCGATCCCAAGCAGGGGCGCTCCGTCCAGGTGGAGGGTGACGTCCTGAAGAACCAGGCCCAATGGCTCGTTTGGGATTTGCATTGCTTGCCTCACCTTTCCAGCCGCATGGCGGCCCGGTTGCGATGAAGCAACGCCGGTAACAGTGCGGCCAGCGTAAATCCGGCCAGTGGTATGCCAAGTTGCAGCAGGGCCAACAGCGCAGTTGCCTGCCGGCTGCCTCCGCTGGCCAGGGCGACACTCTCGGTCGTGACCGTGGCGATCCGTCCAGCACCGATCATCAAGGTCGGCAGATACTGGCCGACGGAAACCGCGGCTGCCACGGCAAGCGTTACCAGAACTGGCCGCAGCAACAATGGCAAACGGATCTGCCAGAAGATGCGGGCAGGCGACGCGCCGATGGAGGCTGCAGCCTTGGCAAAGCGCGGATCGAGCCGGGCCCAGGGATCGCTCAAGGCCAGGAAGGCGTAGGGCAGGACGAAAACCAGGTGGGCCAGCAAAACAGCGGAGAATGTGCCGCTGAAATCCGCTGACAGGAAAAGCAGCTGCAGACCGAACAGAAAGCTGATCTGCGGCAGCAGCAGCGGCAGGAAGACGAGTGTCTTGAGGCGGCGCGAAGAGGTCGACTTGCGGTGATCGCGCGCTTCCAGAACCCAAAGTGTCAGGGCTGTTGCAACAAACGCGGAGGCACAGGCCAGAGCGACGGTCGTACCGAGAAGCCCGAGGCTCATGCCGAGGGTGTCGGTCATTTGCATGACATTCCAGGCCTGCGGCAAAACAGAGGGAAACCACCACGAGCGGGCGGCAGACCAGATCCCGAGCAGAAGCAACGAGAGGATCATGGCCACGATGATGAGTACCATCACCAGAAGTCCGCCATATCTTGCCGCACGCTCGCGCAAGTGACGATGCCCGGTGACGAGACGGCGCCTGGAGGCAGAGGCGACCAGCCGTTCGCCTGCCAGATAGGTGGCAAGAGCAGTCGTGCTGACGGCAAGTTGCAGCAATGCCCCGGCAGATGCCATCAGACGTTTGGTCAGATCCGGGTCGTTCATCCAGCTGACGAGACGCGGGGCGAGCGGAGCCGGTGTCGTTGGCCCAAGGATGGCGGCGACATCAACGACGGATGTGGCATAGGCGACCACTGCCAGCACCGGCAGGCGGATGAGCGGGTAGATCTGCGGCAGAACGATCTTGAAGAAGGTTGCGACACGGCCATAGCCAAGGCTGGCACCTGCCTTGAAATACTCCTGAACGTGAGGGCGGTTTAGCGCGGCGAGCGTCATCAGGAACAGAAAAGGCACTTCCTTGGCGACAAGGCCCATGGTCATGGCAATGCCGAACGGATCGTTGAGGATCAGAACGTCGGGTGGCCTGGTCCAGCCAGTCGCCCAGGGCGAAACGAGGCGAACCAGAAAGCCCGATGGCGCAATCAGAAAAGCAAGACCGATGGCCGCCGCCGCGTGTGGTACCGAAAGCAGTGGCGACAGAAACCGGGTCAGGCGCCGGAACGCCGCCGTTCCGGACCAGCCTGCCACGAACAGGAGCACGATCGCCAGCGACGCGACGGAGGCCGTCAGGCCGGTGGCAATACTGAGCCAAACGGAAGTCAGCAGACCGGGTTGTTGGAACAGGTACCGGACAGGTTCAAGGGTGAAGCTGTTGTGGCCCAGCGCGGGCAGGTAACCGAAGGCAGGCAGGATCGTACCCGCCAGGCCGGCGAGAACCGGCCCGGCCAGAAGAACCGACACAAGGATGATCGGTATGGCCGGGACGGCTTTCGGCTGGGTTGCCACGTACTCCGGCTCACTCGGCGCCGTAGCGGGTGGTCCAGGCCTCTTCAAGCGCACTGACCCAGCTCGGATGCGGTTCTGGCAGGACCGGGCCGAGCTGTTCGGGCGTCAAGGTCGCAGGCCCAAGGTCGAGCGTATCGAAGAGAACCTTTTCGGTTTCAGGCAGTCCGGCAACGTTCAGAACCGTCGGGTCGCCCCAGATACCGGGATCCTGCTTGCGAGCCTGTGCCGCGGGTGACAACAGGAAGTTGGCGAAGACCTTGGCGCCTGCCTGGCTGGAACTGTTGAACGGAATTGCAACGAAGTGGGTGTTGCCGATGGTGCCGCTATCCAGAACGAAGGTGCGCACGCTGGGCGGCAGTTCGCCGTTGGCAATTGCGCTCGAGGCATCGGACGGATTGAAGGAAAATGCAATATCCAGTTCTCCGTCGGCAAGCAGCTGGCGCATATGCGCTGCATCCTTCGGGAAAGCGCGGCCCTGGCGCCAGAGCGAGCCGTTCAATGCGTCCAGATAGGCAAACAACGGTGCGGTCATTTCTTCGAAGCGGGCTTCATCCACCGGTTTCGTCAGAGCGGCCTTGTCCGGAACCGTGCTGACGAGAACCTGTTTCAGAAAGGTCGTGCCATAGAAATTGGGCGGTTGCGGATAGGCAAATCGGCCCGGGTTCGCCTTGGCGTAGCTCAGCAGCGCATCGAGTGTCGCGGGTGGGGTGTCCAGGCGGGCACTGTCATACATGAACACGAGCTTGGCCATCCCCCACGGGCTTTCCTGGCCATCCGTAGGCACGGTGAAATCCTGGACGACAGTCGGCTTGTTTTCCACGTCGACGTAATCCCAGTTCGGCAACGTCTGCGCCCATCCACGTGCTGCCAGCAGGCCCTGTTCCTTCATGGCCGCGAAATTTTCGCCGTTGATCCAGACGAGATCGACCGCGCCGCCAGAGACCTTGCCAACCGATTTTTCGGCAAGCACCTGTGAGACCACAGATGCGGTGTCACTGACCTTCACCTGAAGGACGCGAACGTCAAATTCATTTGCCACTTCCCGGGCAGCCCAGGCGATATAGGCGTTGATGCGCGGCTCGCCGCCCCAGGCGTGGAAATAAACGGTCTCGCCTCTGGCCTCATCCAGCACTGCCTGCCACGCCGGATCATTGGCCGCTTCCTGTGCAGAAGCAGCCACCGGTGCCATCAGTGATCCGAGAAGACCAAGCGTTGCGGCAAGCATGCGTTTCATCAGAATTTCCCCTGTTGCGGATCGTGTCCGGTCCTCGTTCCCTCGCGCAAGGCGCATGGCACGGTCAAGACAAGGCTTTGTGAACGATGAGTGTTCGTGTCCGTTAGGTTCCAGCGCAAATCAGACCGGCAAGATATGGGTGTCCTTGATCTCTTCCATGACGGCGTAAGTATGTGTTTCACGCACGCCCGGCAGCGCCAAAACCACATCAGACAGGAAGGCCCGATAGGCTTCCATGTCCTTGACGCGGCTTTTCATGAGGTAGTCGAAGCCGCCTGCCACCATGTGACATTCCATGATGTCGGTCGAGCGTTCGACGGCAATCTTGAAGGCGTCGAAAATTTCCGGTGAGGTGCGGTCAAGCCGGATTTCGACGAAGACCAGCAAGCCCCGGTCCACCATCTTCGGATTGAGGCTGGCGGAGAAGTGCTCGATGTACCCTTCGCGTACCAGCCGCTTCATGCGTTCGGCGGTCGCGGTTGCCGAAAGATGCACCCGTTCGGCAAGGTCCGTATTGGTAATGCGGCCGTCCTGTTGGAGAACCTTCAGAATCCTCCGGTCTGTTGCATCAAGCATGGCGAATTTCCCTAGAAAAAAGAAATTTGCAGAGAAATACACGGAGATTGGCTTCAAAAACAGCGAAAAGCGGACTTCGATTCAAGATATTTTGGAGGCATCTAGTGACCTGGCCCCGCGGGGCCCCTTTGGGAGGCTCTCATGACCGCAACTGTTGCAGCCATGAAGACAATCAATTCGACCGAACTCGAGCCGTTTCGCCCGGCGTACGCCCCCGATGACAAGACGCTTGTCGAAGCGCTTCTGAAGGAAGCCAACACCGACCCCGTGGTGGAGAAACTGATCGACCAGCGCGCCCGCGGTTATATTCAGGACATGCGCTCGGTCCAGGTCGGTCTCGGCGGCGTGGAAGACTTCATGCGCGAATTTGGTCTGACCACCCGTGAAGGTCTGGCCATGATGGTGCTGGCGGAAGCTCTGCTGCGCGTTCCGGACGCAAAGACCGCGGACAAGCTGATCGAAGACAAGCTGGCGGCAGCCCGCTTCGATGATCCCTCAGGCCCGAAATCCGACACATGGCTTGTCTCCGCCTCTTCCTGGGCGCTGGGCGTCACCTCTCGTCTGCTGCATCCGGGCGACACGCCCCAGTCGATCCTGTCGAGCCTCGTCAAGCGCATGGGCATGCCGACCGTGCGCATGGCAACCCGCAAGGCAATGCGCCTGCTCGGTCATCAGTTCGTGCTTGGTGAAACCATCCAGAAGGCTCTGGAACGCGCCAGGACCCAGGAAGCGAAGGGCTATCGCTATTCCTATGACATGCTGGGCGAGGGATCGCGCACCCAGAAGGATGCAGAGCGTTACTTCCAGTCCTATGCCAAGGCGATTGCCGCCATTGGCAAGGCTGCCGGTGACAAGCAGCTGCCGGACCGTCCGGGTATTTCGGTGAAGCTTTCCGCGCTGCATCCGCGCTATCAGGCCGTTAACGGCGAGCGCGTGCGCGACGAACTCCTGCCGAAGTTGCGCGAACTGGCGCAGCTGGCCAAGGACCACAACCTCAACTTCACCGTCGACGCTGAAGAAGCCGACCGGCTGGAGATCTCTCTGGATATCATCGCGGCCATGCTGACCGATCCAGTCACCGAGGGCTGGGATGGCTTTGGACTGGCGGTTCAGGCCTATCAGAAGCGCGGCATTCACGTGATCGACTGGCTGGTCAACGCAGCCCGCAAGACCAACCGCAAACTGATGGTGCGTCTCGTAAAGGGCGCCTATTGGGATACGGAAATCAAGCACGCTCAGGAAGGCGGCGCGGAAGGCTATCCGGTGTTCTCGCGCAAGGCGGCGACGGATCTGTCCTATCTGTGCTGCGCCAAGCGGATGCTGGCGGCACGGGATGTGCTCTACCCGCAGTTCGCCACCCACAACGCACTGACAGTTGCCCAGATCATCGAACTCTCCGGTGGCAAGGCGGAAGGGTACGAGTTCCAGCGCCTGCATGGCATGGGCGAAAGCCTTTACAAATCCGTTGTCGAACGCGACGGCTTCCCGTGCCGGATCTATGCCCCGGTCGGTGGTCACAAGGACCTCTTGGCCTATCTCGTCCGCCGCCTTCTGGAAAACGGTGCCAACTCCTCCTTCGTCACCATCGTGGGCGATGCCTCCGTGCCGGTTGAAAAGATGCTCAAGCGGCCGAAGGAACTGCTGGATGACGGCCACCATTCCATCAACCGTTCGATCCCGCTGCCAAAGGACCTTTACGGCGACAGCCGGCAAAATTCCGACGGCGTGGAATTCGGCTGTGCGGCAGAACGCAACCTGCTGACGTCCGGCATGGCGAAAACCACAGCACCGTTCACCGAGGCCGCCCCGCTTGGAGCGGGGCTGAAACCGTCGGGCGACGCCAATCCGGTGTTTGCCCCGATGGACGGCTCGACCAAGGTCGGCACGGTGCGCTTCGCGGACAGCGAAACGGCCCGCCTTGCTGTCGAAAATGCCCAGAAGGGGTTCGAGAAATGGTCGCGCAGACCGGTTGAAGAGCGGGCAGCTGCCATCGACAAGGTTGGCGACCTGCTGGAGGCCAACCGGGACCGTCTGATGACGATCCTCTCATTGGAAGCCGGCAAGTGCCTGACCGATGGCATTGCCGAAATCCGCGAGGCAGTCGACTTCTGCCGATACTACGCGGCCGAAGCCAGAAACCTTTTCGGTGAAGGCAAGCTGATGCCCGGACCGACAGGCGAGGAAAACCGCTACCGCTATCGTGGCCGCGGCGTCTTCGTCTGCATTTCTCCCTGGAACTTCCCGCTGGCGATCTTCCTCGGTCAGGTCAGCGCAGCTTTGATGGCGGGCAACGCCGTCGTCGCCAAGCCCGCGGAACAGACACCGCTGATCGCTTATGAAACAGCCAAGCTGATGTATCAGGCCGGTATCCCCGAAGATGTCTTTTACCTGCTCCCGGGAGAAGGTGATGTAGGTGCGGCGCTGACCTCCCATCCAGCCGTTGCCGGGGTGGCCTTTACCGGATCGACCGAAACCGCATGGCTGATCAACGGCACGCTTGCGGCAAAACGCGGCCCGATCGTTCCGCTCGTTGCCGAAACGGGCGGGATCAACGCGATGATCGTCGACGCGACGGCTCTGCCTGAACAGGTCTGCGATGACGTCATGATGTCCGCCTTCCGCTCCGCCGGTCAGCGCTGCTCGGCACTGCGTCTGCTTTATGTGCAGGAGGACGTCGCCGATCATCTGCTGGACATGCTGGAAGGCGCAGCGAAGGAACTCAGCCTGGGCGACCCGCGGCTGCCGTCGACAGACATCGGTCCGGTGATTGATGAGGAAGCACGCGACAACATTCTCTCCCATGTCGACGACATGAAGGAGAGCCAGAAACTGCGCTACGCCGGCAAGACGCCACACGGCAAGCTGGCCAACGGTTCCTGGGTCGCCCCGCACATCATCGAACTGGACAAGGCCGAGGCCCTGACACGGGAAGTCTTCGGCCCGGTCCTGCATGTGGTCCGCTACAAGGCAGGCGACCTGGACAAGGTGCTGAACCAGATTGCCGGTACCGGCTACGGTCTGACACTCGGTGTTCACAGCCGTATTGATGCAACGGTGAAGAAGGTGGTTGACCGGCTCTCTGTCGGCAACGTCTACGTCAACCGCAACACCATCGGTGCAGTCGTCGGCACCCAGCCCTTCGGCGGCTCCGGCCTGTCCGGCACCGGCCCCAAGGCCGGTGGCCCGGCTTACCTCTACCGGTTCGCCCTGGAACAGGTGGTGTCCATCAACACCGCGGCCGCCGGTGGCAACGCAAGCCTGGTGGCTGCATCGGACGATTGATTAGCCAGCTCGTGGTCTGAGAGATGGCTCCCTTACCGCCTCGCGTTTGAAGGGAGCCATTTCCGGAGATTGATATACAAGAGTTCGTTTTACTTATCGGACAATGCCGCTTCGCATTCCGCGAACTTCGTGACCAAGCGGTTCAATGACCTGTCGTGTAGGAGGCCGGGAATGTCGCGTGCCAAAAAAAAGGAATATTTATCAACAAGTTGCATAAATGATCCCTGCATTGTTCGGCACGCGCCAAACGCGCGCACCTCGTTCCGGTATTCTTCCGAACGCAAGCTTAACCCAGATGTGATGGCGTATAGCCTATAAAGCTCCCAACTATTTTCCGAGTAAAGACGCCAATAAATCTTTTCCTTGAACCTGAACCATTCGTACTGATCCCCTCTTGTTTCCGCTAGAAAGCCAGGGTCGTCCAGATCTTTCATCTCGCGAAGAGTACGCTCCATAACTCGCAGATAAGCCTGAAATACTTTCGCAGGTGTGTCGAGCTCTGCAGATGGTTCTTTGCCGAGCTGATAGCGACAGTCTTCACTTTTGCTCAAGAAATCGAAGTAGGTTTTCTGAACCCGGGTAGGGGAACGAAAACGAACTTCAGGTTGGACGACAATGTCCGAGAAAGTAACTAGTACCGCGACGGCTTTCTGACACTTCCAGAGGTCTTTCAGATGCGACCTTCTCGTAAAAGATGAGCTTTCCTGTGGTTGAGTTTCGATACTCTGCAGTGCTGTCTGATACGGAACTTGAATTTCTTCGAGTTCTTCTCTGATCCTCTCCAACTCTGGTTGACGCTCTGTTGGATCTTGCAGTTCGAGAATCTCCATCAAGCGTTCATGAAGTTGCTCAAGTTGCAACATCATTTCGGAAGTGATTCTTTCGGCGTCTTTGTCGCTCAGTGGAGTAGAACTACTGGCGGCGCAGACATGGCTAAAAATAAAAACAAAAAAGAGAAAGATCAGTTTCATCGGATTTCTTTTAAATTTCGTGTTTAAGCCCTTCTTGGAAACGCATATGGCAGGCTCAAGTCAAGAGCTTATCTGAATTCGAATGTGATTTACGGGAGAATCAGCTCCCTCGCGGTTTTGCCCTTCTCGTCGCCTCCGCTTCGATCGGGTCGTCCGGCCACGGGTGCCTTGGGTAGCGGCCTTTCATGTCGGCTTTCACATCCGCCCAGGAACCCTGCCAGAAGCTGGGGAGATCCTTCGTGATCTGGATCGGCCGTTGTGCCGGGGAGAGAAGTTCCAGGATCAGCGGCAATCTGCCGTCGCAGACGCTTGGGTGCTCCTTGAGGCCGAAGAGTTCCTGCACGCGAATGGACAGCGTCGGACCTGCGGCCGCACCATAGTCGATGGGCACCTTGCTGCCTGTCGGGGCGGTGAAGTGCGAGGGGGCAAGGCTGTCCAGCCGCGCAGCCGCATCATAGGGCAGGAGCACTGCAAGCGCATTGCCGAGAAGCGCGGTGTCGATTGCCCCCAGGCTCGTGCAGCCGGCAAGATAGGGCTGCAGCCAGGTTTCCAGGGTTTCCGTCAAGGTGCCATCGGAAAGGTCCGGCAGATCCTGCGCCCCGTTCTCCCGGGCATAGGCGACACGTTTCTTCAGCCGTTCCTGTTCCTTGCTCCAGGGCAGGCGGGAGACGCCGCGCCGGCGGATTTCGGCAATCAGGGCCCGTTCGACAGCTTCCGGATCGGCGGACTGGATCTGGACGGACTTCAGTTCGACCGCCTTGTAGCGGGTGACACGCCGCGCCTTCAGCGTGCCGTCACCGGTCAGTTGGACTTCATCTTGCTCGACGATGTCGGCAGCAAACAGGTCTTCGATATCGGATTTGGAAACTGGCGCGCAGAGCTGGATACGCCCGCTTGCCGCCTTGCCCTGAATATCGGCAACAGTAAGGAAGGCTTCCCGGGAAAGGGCGTGGTCCGCCTCCAGTTCAGCGCCCCTGCCGTTCGCAAGACGGAAGCGGCCGGTCTGTCCGCGTTGCTGGGCAACCCGGTCGGGATAGGCAAGGGCGAGCAGAAGTCCGGCGCTCTCCGGGTCGATTTCCCTGCCCGACCCGCCCGCCTGTTTCAGCCAGCGTTCGGCCAGCTGGCGGCCGTCCTTGACACGCTGGCTCTTGTCGTGACGCAGGGATTGCAAACGCGTCCGCAGGTCCGGATCTCGGCCGCCAAGACCCGGTTCGGACAGCACCAGCGCGATCATCGCGGCGGTAAAGCCGAGATCTCGGGCAACGCCTTCGATCACCATATGTGCGAGGCGCGGATGCAGCGGGAGCTTGGCAAGGGCCTTGCCGTCGCTGGTCAGGCGTCCGTGGTCATCCAGCGCGTGCAGATCCTGTAGCAGAACCTTTGCTTCGCTCCAGGCTGCATGTGGGGGCTGGTCGGCAAAAGCGAGGGCTGCCGGATCGAGCGTCCCCCAGGCCGCCAGGTCCAGCACCAGGCCGGTGAGATCCGCTTCCAGGATTTCAGGCGCCTCGGCCTGTGGCAGGGCCGTTGTCTGCGCTTCATCCCAGAGCCGGTAGCAGACACCGGGCTCGGTACGCCCGGCGCGGCCGCGGCGCTGGTCGGCTGAAGCGCGTGAGACACGGACGGTTTCCAGCCGGGTCAGCCCGGTCTGCGGCTCATACTTCGGCACGCGCGCCTGACCACTGTCGATGACGACGCGCACGCCTTCGATGGTCAGCGAAGTCTGGGCGATGGCACTGGCCAGCACGATCTTGCGGATGCCGGCATCGGCCGGCCGAATGGCCGCATCCTGCGCCTTGGCATCCAGCCCGCCGTAAAGCGGAGCCACCTGGCAGTTGGCGGTCAGTTTGCCGTCCAGCATCCCGGCGGTGCGGCGGATTTCGCCCTGACCGGGCAGAAAGACGAGAACAGACCCGGTTTCTTCCGCGAGTGCCTGCCGGATCGCCCGCACAATCTGTGGTTCGATGCGCTCGTTCGGGGTCCGTCCCAGATAACGTGTCTCGACCGGGAAGCTCCGGCCCGTGCTTTCGATCACCGGTGCATTGCCAAGCAGGCGTGATATCCCGGCAGCATCGAGCGTTGCGGACATGGGCAGCAGTCGCAGGTCGTCGCGCAGAGCCGACTGCACATCCAGCGCCAGCGCCAACCCGAGATCGCCATCCAGAGAGCGTTCGTGAAATTCGTCGAAGAGAATGGCGGCAACGTCCGTCAGCTCCGGATCGTCCAGAATGAGCCGTGTGAAAACGCCCTCGGTGATGACCTCGATCCGTGTACGGGCGCTGACCTTCGTCTCCATGCGCACTCGGTAGCCAACGGTCTCGCCTGGCTTTTCGCCAAGTTCGGCTGCCATCCGGCGTGCAGCGGCACGGGCAGCTAGACGCCTCGGTTCCAGCACCAGGATCTTGCCGTCGCCGCGCCAGGTCGCGTTCAAAAGAGCCAGCGGCACGCGGGTCGTCTTGCCCGCGCCCGGTTCGGCAACAAGAACCGCGTTCAGCCCTGTATCAAGCGTTGCCAGAAGCTCCGGCAGGATACCGTCGATCGGCAGTGGTGCCGCGAAGGCTGGGGCAGAGGACATGACGGGCCCGGGTCAGCTCGCGCCCGATGCGGCGCCTGCGGTCCATTGCCGTCCTTGCATGTCGACGGCAAAGGCTTCCGGCGCGCGTGCGAAGGAGGCAAGGCCTTCCAGGGCCGGATCGGGATGCCGGACGATGAAGGTCGGTATCTTGGCCATCAGGGCCTCGTGGGGCGCCTTGGCCTCAAAGGCGGCGCGGAAGCCGCCGTCCGTGAGGAAGCGTGTGATCCGCGACGTGACACCGCCAGTCAGATAGACGCCGCCCCGTGCCAGAACCGCGAGGGCAAAATCACCAGCCACACGGCCAAGGGCCCTGGCAAAGACCTCCAGCGTCTTCACCGCTACCGGATCGTTTTCCTCTGCGGCCGTTGTGATGCTTGCCGCCGTTGTGAAGTCGCGGTCCGCGCCCATATAGGCGGCAACACCGCGGGCAAGGCGGGGAAGGCCGGTGCCGCTAAGGATCTGTTCGGCGCCAAGCCGTCCACCGACGAGTTCGATATGCGGCCAGATGGCAACGTCTTCCGGGGTTACCGGCCCGAGTTCCACATGGCCACCTTCGCCCGGAACGGGAACCCAGGTCTGGGCGGCATAGATCATCGCGGCGGCGCCGAGGCCCGTGCCCGGACCGAGGACGAACTTGGCGCTCTCTTCGCGGATCGTGCCGGAGCCGACCTGTTCGATATCGCTGCCGCTATATCCTGGCAAGGCCAGGGCCTGCGCTTCGAAATCGTTGAGCACGATAACTTCGTCCAGACCGAGGTCGGCGATCATTTTCAGCGGCTCGATCACCCAGGCCGCGTTGGTGAGGGGGATCCTGTCACCGGTGACGGGACCGGCAACCGCGATGATTGCCGTGCGTGGTTTCGGATCGGTTTCCGGCAGCACCACTTCGCGGATCGCGGAAGAAATGTCGGGATGATCCGCGGTCGCCGTCTTGCCGCACATGCGGGTGGGCGCCTCAGCGTCGTCAACCAGAGCGAAACGGGCGTTGGTGCCGCCGATATCGGCAACCAGAACCGGATAGGCAAAGGATTTGGTGTTCTTGGAAAAACTCATGAGGACAAGGAGCCAACTTCAGGTGTCGCGGATGTGGTCTTGAGGCCCTGCAGGCGGGCGGAGCGCAGCAGGATATCCGCGGTCGACGGATTGAGCGCCATCGGCATGTCATAGACCACTGCAAGGCGCATCAGGGCTTTCACATCAACATCATGCGGCATGGGCGACAGCGGATCGACGAAGAAGAACAGGCCCTGGAGCTTGCCTTCGGCAATCATCGCGCCGATCTGCTGGTCGCCGCCAAGCGGGCCGCTTTTCAGCCTTGTGACCTTGAGATCCGGACAGGCTTCCAGAATGCGGCCGCCCGTGGTGCCTGTGCTGACAAGTTCGAAAACCGCGAGTTTGTCCTGGTGCCGTCTGGCGAACTCGACCATGGCGTCTTTTTTGGCGTCATGCGCGACAAGCGCAAGAGTGGGCGTGGCAGGCATCAGCGGTCCTCTGGGGTCTATGCAATCCGGATCGATTGAATAGCCGAAAGCTGATCGAAACCAAAGTCCCGGGAGACCAGTTCGTCCCCGGAGGAAACCGGACGAAAAGGCACCCTGGCAGGAAGCGACAGCGGCGGGGAAGTGTTTAGCCGTTCAAAGCGCTTTAGGCAAAGGAAGATGAACGGGCGGGCGCAGAACCTGTTCGCCGTGGGCAGATCATTGGCAGGGAGCAAAAGAAAATGCCGCGTCCCGGCCCGGAACGCGGCAGGCAATAAGGAGAATGGAGACGTGGCGATCAGTCGAACAGATTGCAGCGGATCGGTTCGCGGCCGGCAACGCGCTGGAAGTAGGGATCGGGTTCCGGCAGATGCAGCCCGGCGATCTCCATCACCAGCTTCATCCGGATCGCGTCTGCAAAGCCTTCCTGACTGCGAACGGGGATGGCGAAGGAGCCCGGGCCGCCGATCACACAATCCTCGTAATAGTGGTCGAGGTTGAGCATCGCCTGCCAGGTGTTCTTGTTCGACTTCATCATCAGAGGCAAGCCGTTGATGGTCACGCCAGAGGCAACCATGCGATCACGCATGGCAGTTACGGAGCCGCCCTGGTTGTTCGGGCCGTCACCGGAAATGTCGATTACGCGGCGCAGGCCTTCATACTGGTTGTTCTGAACCAGAAAGACCGACTTTTCGAGCGCCGAGGCGATGGAGGTGCGCTGGACCTGCCGAAGCGGGGCCTCGGCAATCTTGGAAGCGAAGTGTGCTGCCGAGCTTGCATCCTGGATCACCGTCCAGTCGGCGACGATGAAATGCTCATCGACCCCGCCCCATTCCATGTAGGTCACGGCAACGCGGCCGATCGGACCGACCTGAATGGCGTCAAGAAATTCCCTGGAGGTGAGAGCGGCGACATACCCGGCGCGCTGCACTTCCTGTTCTTCTGTATCCATGGATTGGGAGATGTCGACGGCCAGGACAAGTTCGACGTCCACTTCGTTGGCCGGATCATAGCTGTATTGTGAAGAAGCCATCAGAGCCGGACGGTAGTCTCGGGCTGCGGCTGGGGCGGCGAAAAGAAGTGCCGCACAAATAAGTGACAGTAAACTTGTAACCGTCAGTGCACAGTCTGTTTTGGTTATGTCGAGACGCATGGTTTTTCTCCTTACTTCAGCCTTGCGGCTGGGTGGCCACGTCTCCCCTGTTTATTTTGTCGTTGAATTCCTTATCTTTCCGTTTCTCGTGATTCCTAACAAGGCATTGGCTGAATGCCTTGGATGAGCTTGGAAATTTACTTAGCAAGCTACATGCCAAACGTAGCGTAATATTCCTTGGCTGGCAAAAGTAATGTGCACGGAGTGCATGTTCTATCCACAGGCGCGGGATATCTTCCGGATTTGCTAGGCAAATTTTTCATCCGTGGATACGCGTTGAGCTTTACGTTTAGGTAAGGTGGTGATTTCTTGAGTTTTTTCAATCCGCCTTGTCGGTCACATTTTTGCGCGAAACTGTGAGAAACTCGGGCGAGAGAACCTGTTGAGACCCAAAACAGCCGACGTTTCAGCAACTTCTGAAGCGCCTGACATGCGCGTTCCGATTAGCTGTTTTTCGGTCGGAAAGACGCAGGTTTTCAAAGTGGGGGACAAATCCACCGGCAATTATTGCCGTGCAGCTAGGCAAATTTTGCCGGGTTGTTTCTGAAAATCTGCGGCTTTGGGCAGAATTTGCCGCCGTTCAGAAGTGGTACTCGGCCCTCATTGCTGCCCAGAAATGCAGCAATCAGCCAGAAAATTGGCAGTTTTTTTAGTTGACGGCAAAGGCAAGGCTGGTCATGATCTGAAGAAATTCTCACTTGGTGAAGAATTTTTCGGTCGGCCTTCGCGGCCCCGGAAAACAAAAGCTCCGAAGAGAGCAGGGCATAGCCGGACCGTTGCGGTCAACCGCTTCGCATGGCTGGACAGGCGGGTGTTTCATCTTGCGGGATGCAATTCCATCAAGCCGGGCGTTTTGAGAGTGGTTGAGTATCCTGTCCGCCGGAAGGCGTGCGCAAGGGCTCTGGAGGGGAAGGTTTCGACGCGGAATGCAGACACGCGACGACGACTGGACATCATATATGGCCATCCGGGCGGCCTGGCTGTCCTTTGTTGGAGGCCGTACGCAGGGTGAAATCGCCTCGCAGCTCGGCGTTTCGCCTGCCAAGGTGCATCGCCTGATCGCTCATGCGCAGAAAGCCGGTTTCGTCAAATTCCAGGTCGATGGTCGCCCGATGGAATGCCTCCAGCTTGAAAAGGAGCTGACGGAGCATTTCGGCCTGACGAACTGCATCATTGCTCCCGATCTTGGTGGCGGCGACGACGACAGCGCCCTCAGGGCCGTCGCCGTGTCCGCGGCACAGTTCCTGTCCGGGATGCTTGGTGGGTCCAACGTCACGCGTCTGGGCGTTGGCATGGGCCGCACGCTGACCGCGGCCGTCGAAGCGTTGCCGAAAGTGGCAAGAACCGATCTCGAAATCATGTCGATCTGCGGATCGCTGACGCGCACGCTTGCTGCCAACCCCTATGACATCGTCCAGAAGATGCAGGAACGCACAGGCGGCATCGGCTATTATCTGCCGGTTCCCTATTTTGCCGAAAACCAGGACGAAAAGGCGATGTTCCTGACCCAGCGCAGCGTGCAGGACCTGATGGATCGCGCGCGCCAGTCGGATGCCTTTCTCATCGGCATCGGTTCGGTCGAGAACGAGGGCCATCTTGTCCAGCGCGGCATGATTTCCAAAAAAGAACAGGAAGATTTGCTGTCGGGCGGCGCCGTCTGTGATTTGATGGGGCGCTTTCTGACGATCGAGGGAAAATTGGCCCCGGATCCGCTCGGCGATTGTGCCGTGGGTCTGCATTTCGACGAAGTGCGCGGGCGCCGCGTGATTGCGCTGGTAGGTGGGGAGAGCAAGGTGGATGCCACGCTCGCGGCCCTGCGTACCGGTGTCATTACCGACCTTGTGGCAGACGAGACCCTTGCGAGGGCTCTGACGGCACGGGCCGGATTGCAGCTGGCACAGTCCGCATGATGCGGCTGGGTCACGAGGGGAAACGGGCCGGCCAAAAGGCAGGCCCCCGCATGTCGGAGGACATATAAGTGAAAAAGCTTCTTACCATCGGCACCGCGCTTGCCGGCCTGGCCTTTACCGCCGTGGGCGCATTGGCAGCCGATATCAAGCCGGCAGTGCTTTACGATCTGGGCGGCCGTTTCGACAAGTCGTTCAACGAAGGCGCATACAACGGTGCTGAAAAGTTCAAGGAAGACACCGGCGTCGAATATCGCGATTTCGAAATCCAGAACGACAGCCAGCGCGAGCAGGCTCTGCGCAACTTTGCCAAGCGCGGCATGAACCCGATCGTCGCTATCGGCTTCTCCCAGGCCAACGCCGTGGAAAAGGTTGCCAAGGAATTCCCGGACACGCAGTTCGCGATCGTTGACATGGTCGTCGACCTGCCGAACGTGCGCTCCATCCTGTTCAAGGAGCAGGAAGGCTCCTACATCGTCGGCATGCTGGCTGCGATGGCGTCCGAAACCGGCAAGGTCGGCTTTGTCGGCGGCATGGACATTCCGCTTATCCGCAAGTTCTCCTGTGGTTACAAGCAGGGCGTAATGGCTGCAAACCCGAAGGCGGAAGTCTTCGAGAACATGACCGGCACCACCGGTGCGGCCTGGAACGATCCGGTCAAGGGCGGCGAACTCGCCAAGTCCCAGTTCGACCGTGGCGCTGACGTTGTCTATCACGCTGCCGGCGGCACCGGCATCGGTGTTCTGCAGGCCGCTGCTGATGCAGGCAAGCTCGGCATCGGCGTCGACAGCAACCAGAACAACCTGCATCCGGGTTCTGTCCTGACCTCCATGCTGAAGCGCGTCGACATTGCCGTCTACCAGGCATTCGAAGATGCGGCCAACGACAGCTGGTCTTCCGGCTTCGAAGTCCTCGGCCTCAAGGAAGGTGGCGTCGACTGGGCGCTGGACGACAACAACGCCGAACTCGTCAACGACGAGATGAAAGCAAAGGTCGAAGAAGCGACCCAGAAGATCATCTCCGGCGAGATCGAAGTTCACGACTACATGGCCGATCAGTCCTGCCCGATGTAAGGCAGTCGTTTTGGACCTCCGCGCGATACCGTGCGGAGGTCCACCTGTATTTCTAGCGTGCCCAACCCGTTTTTTCGGAGGACAGGATGCTCCGTCTCACATCAGGCGTCATTGCTGCGGCCTGCGCTGTCTTCATGACAACAACCGCAACTCTGGCCGAACCGGCCATCGTTTATTCCGTCGGCGGCAAGTTCGACGGGTCTTTCAACGAAAGCGCCTTTGCCGGCGTGAAACGGTTTCAGGACCAGGGCGGCGACGTCAGGGAATTCGAGTTGGAGCGTGATGCGCAAAGCCTGCAGGCACTGCGGAACTTTGCCAGCCGGGGCGCGTCCCCCGTTGTCGCAATCGGTTTCAACCAGGCCAACGCGCTTGGCCAGGTGGCTCCCAATTTTCCAAAGACGGATTTTGCCATCGTCGACATGGTGGTCGATCAGCCGAACGTGCGCTCCTATGTGTTCAAGGAACATGAGGGTGCCTATATCGGCGGTCTGCTGGCCGGCATGGCCTCCAAGAGCGGCACCATCGGTTTTGTCGGCGGCATGGATATCCCGATCATCCAGCGGTTTCTGTGCGGCTACAAGCAGGGTGGCCAGGCCGCAAGGGCGGATATCAGGGTTCTGTCCAACATGACGGGCGATACGCCGGCCGCTTTCGCGGATCCTGTTCGCGGCGGCGAACTTGCCATCGGCCAGATCAATCAGGGCGCCGATGTGATCATTCAGGCAGCGGGCGGAACCGGCATTGGTGTGCTGCAGGCAGCTGCCGACAAGGGCGTTCTCGGCATGGGCACCGACAGCAACCAGAACGGCCTGCATCCGGGCAAGGTCCTGACGTCCATCCGCAAGCGCGTGGACAACGCCGTCTACGACAGCTTTCAGGCGGCGAAGGACGGCACCTTCGAACCCGGCATCAAGGTGCTGGGCGTCGCGGATGGCGGCATGGACTGGGTGCTGGACGAAAACAACAAGGACCTGATCACGCCGGACATGAAAGCGGCGGCGGATGCCGCCGTTGCGGCCATCTCCGACGGCACCGTCAAGGTTCATGACGTCGTCACCGACGGAGCATGTCCTTTCTGATCGGGACACCGCGAGACAGCGGCGAGGGGCAATAACAATGACAAAGAAAAACAGTCAGGCCTGGGGGAACGCATGAGCGATACGCCGGCAATCGAACTGCGCAAGATCAACAAGCGCTTTGGCCCGGTTCACGCCAACAAGGACATTGACCTTGTGGTGAAGAAGGGATCCATCCACGGTATCATCGGAGAGAACGGGGCGGGAAAGTCGACGCTCATGTCCATTCTCTACGGTTTCTACCAGGCCGATGACGGCGACATCCTGGTGGACGGCAAGAAGGTCACGATTTCGGACTCGAAAACCGCCATCGGCATGGGCATCGGCATGGTGCATCAGCATTTCATGCTGGTCGACAATTTCTCGGTCCTGGAAAACGTGGTTCTGGGGGCCGAGGACAGCGCGCTCCTTTCCGGCGGCATCAATCGCGCCAAGACAGAACTCAAGCGGCTGGAAGAAGAATACGAACTGCGGGTCGATCCGGACGCCCTGATCCAGGATCTGCCGGTCGGTCTGCAGCAGCGGGTGGAGATCCTGAAGGCGCTCTACCGCAGCGCGGAGGTTCTGATCCTTGACGAGCCGACCGGTGTTCTGACGCCGGCCGAAGCCGATCACCTGTTCAAGATCCTCGAAGTTCTGAAGAACGAAGGCAAGACGGTTCTCCTGATCACGCACAAGCTGCGCGAGATCATGGCCGCGACCGATACTGTTTCCGTGATGCGCCGCGGCGAGATGGTGGCGACGCGAGAAACCGCGAACACCTCGATGGAAGAACTCGCCGAGCTTATGGTCGGTCGCAGTGTGCTGCTGCGTGTCGACAAGAAACCGGCGCAACCCAAGGCTCCGGTGATGGAGGTCGAGAACCTCACGGTTACCGACAGCCGCGGCGTGCAGGTGGTCAAGGACGTTTCCTTCAATGTGCGTGCGGGAGAGATTGTCGGCATCGCCGGTGTCTCCGGCAACGGCCAGTCGGAACTGCTGGAAACGCTTGCAGGCATTCGCCGTGCCACCAGAGGTACGCTGAAGATCAACGGCGAGACGATCGATCTGGGAACGAGCACGCTTGACGCTGCCGACATGCGCGCCAAGAACATGGGCCACGTGCCGGAAGACCGGCACCGGATGGGCCTGATCAATTCCTTCTCCGAATACGAGAATTCCATCCTCGGCTACCACCGCGACCCGGCCTACTCCCGGGGCCTTCTGATGGATCTTGCCGCCATCAAGAAAAACGCCGTGGCCGAAATCGAGAAATACGACATCCGCCCGCCGAACCCGATGCTGAAGACCGCCAATTTCTCGGGCGGCAACCAGCAGAAGATCGTGCTGGCGCGCGAGATCGAGCGCGATCCGGAAGTGCTTCTGGTCGGTCAGCCGACGCGCGGCGTCGATATCGGCGCCATCGAGTTCATCCACCGCCGGATCGTGGAAATGCGCGATGCCGGCAAGGGCATTTTGCTGGTGTCGGTGGAACTCGACGAAATCCGGGCGTTGTCCGACCGGGTGCTGGTGATGTTCGACGGCAAGATCGTCGGTGAACGCGGCGGCGATGCGGAAGAAGGCGAACTTGGCCTGCTGATGGCCGGTGTGGAAGATAACAACAAGATGGCTGTTGAAGGAGGCGCCCGATGAGTGCCGGTCAGCTCCCGCGCTGGGTCGATTACGGCCTGATCCCGTTCCTGAACCTGGCCGCCGCCTTCCTGGTGTCCGGCCTCGTCGTTGTCCTGATCGGGGAAAACCCGCTGGACGCGGTGCAGCTCCTGGTCTGGGGCTCCATTGGCTATGGCGAAGGCATCGGCTTCACGCTGTTCTATGCCACCAACTTCATCTTCACCGGCCTGGCCGTGGCCGTTGCCTTTCATGCCGGGTTGTTCAACATCGGCGGTGAGGGCCAGGCCTATATCGGTGGTCTCGGGGTCGCCATAGCCTGTCTGGCGCTGGACCACATCGTGCCGTGGTACATCACCTTGCCGTTTGCCATCATCGGCTCGGCGCTGATGGGGGCCGCCTGGGCGTTCATTCCGGCCTGGCTGCAGGCCACCCGCGGCAGCCACGTGGTGATCACCACCATCATGTTCAACTTCATCGCCTCGTCGCTGATGGTCTATCTGCTCAACAACGCGTTGAAGAAGCCAGGCTCGATGCAGCCGGAAACGCGAACCTTCGAGGACGGCGGCCGTCTGCCGTTCCTGAACGACATATTCCCGTCCTTCGGCTTCGGCTATGCGCCGGTCAACCTGTCGCTCTTCGTGGCGCTGGCGGCTTGTGTTCTGGTCTGGGTCCTGATCTGGCGCACAAAGCTAGGTTTCGAGATCCGGTCCTTCGGTGCCAACGCCACAGCCGCGGTCTATGCCGGCATCTCGCCGGTGCGCACCATCGTCATCACCATGCTCATATCCGGTGGTCTTGCAGGCATGATGGCAATCAACGAAATCATGGGGTCACAGCACCGTCTGCTGATCGATTTCGTGACCGGCTACGGCTTCGTCGGTATCGCGGTTGCCCTCATGGGGCGGGCGCATCCGGTCGGCATCGTTCTGGCGTCGATCCTGTTCGGCATGCTCTATCAGGGCGGCGCGGAACTTTCGTTCGAAATGCCCAACATCACGCGAGACATGATCATCGTCATCCAGGGCCTTGTGATCCTGTTTGCCGGTGCGCTTGAGCACATGTTCCGCCCGACCATCATCAAGCTGTTCACGCCCTCCCGGGCTCTTGCCGCGAAGGAGGCGTGATCATGTTCGAGATCGTGATCCTGACACTTGATTCCACAGTCCGCCTGTCGACACCGCTTCTGCTGGCCTGTCTGGCGGGGCTTTACTCTGAACGCTCCGGCGTGGTCGATATCGGCCTGGAAGGAAAGATGCTCGGCGCAGCCTTTGGGGCGGGTGCGGTCGCCTACATGACCGGAAACGCCTGGATCGGCCTTCTGGCGGGCATGGCGGTTTCGATCGGCCTGGCGCTGATCCACGGCTTTGCCTCCATTACCAACCGCGGCAACCAGATCGTTTCCGGCGTCGCCATCAACTTCCTGGCAGCGGGCCTGACCGCGCTGCTCGGGCAGACATGGTTCCGCCAGGGTGGTCGTACACCCTCACTGCCGGAAGGCGGACGGTTTAGGGACATCGTCTGGCCCTACGCGGAAGAACTGCGCGATGTTCCGATCATTGGTGGCATCTACAGCGAACTGCTGTCAGGTCACAACATCCTGGTCTATGCGGCTTTCGTGGCCGTGCCGCTGACCTGGTGGGTGCTGTTCCGCACCCGTTTCGGGCTGCGCCTGCGTGCGGTCGGGGAAAACCCGGCGGCCGTTGACACGGCCGGCATCTCCGTCACCTGGCTGCGCTACCGGGCGGTCATCGCCTGCGGTGCCCTGTGCGGTGTTGCCGGAGCATATCTTTCCATCGCCCAGTCCTCCGGCTTCATCAAGGACATGACGGCGGGCAAGGGCTTCATCGCGCTGGCGGCCCTGATTTTCGCCAAGTGGAAACCGGCCAACGCCATGTTGGCCTGCCTGTTGTTCGGCTTCCTCGATGCTGTCGCCATCCGGATGCAGGGTCAGAAATTACCCGGTATCGGCGAAATTCCGGTGCAGTTCTTCCAGGCACTGCCCTATATTCTGACCGTGATCCTGCTTGCAGGTTTCATCGGCAAGGCAATCCCGCCGAAGGCGGCTGGCATTCCGTACCTCAAGGAGCGTTCATGAGCGATCTGGACGCGTTGTTCGAGGCCGCAAAAGCGGTTCGTGAAAACGCATATGCACCCTATTCAAACTTCCTGGTCGGCGCGGCCTTGCGTGCACCGGACGGCACTGTTTTCATCGGCTGCAATGTGGAGAACGCTTCCTACCCGGTGAGCGTTTGTGCAGAAGGTGGGGCGATCAGCGCCATGATTGCCGCCGGTTACCGCGAAATTGCGGAAGCCGTCGTCATTGGCGATGCGGCCCTGTGCACGCCCTGCGGCATGTGCCGCCAGCGTCTGAAGGAATTCGGCACGGACGATCTGGTCGTCCATGTCGCGGATCTCGACGGTATCCGGCGCAGCTTTACGATGGATGAGCTGCTGCCTGCCGCCTTCGAACTGGAATACACGTCAAAATAAGAAGGACTGACCCACAATGAGTGGTTTCGGCCGTGAATGCGCGGAGATCGTCCGCGCAGCCCGGGAGGGCTCGTACAAGATTGGCATGATCCTCGGCTCCGGCCTCGGCGCGCTCGCCGAGGAAGTCGAGGACGCTGTTCGCATTCCCTATTCGCACCTGACCGAATTTCCGGTCTCCACCGTTACGTCCCATTCCAGCGAGCTGGTTGCCGGCACGCTGTCCGGGGTGCCGGTGGTGATCCTGTCGGGCCGGGCCCATTATTACGAGGGCGGTGATCCGACGGTCATGCGCACGCCGGTGGAAACGCTGAAGGAGCTCGGCTGCGAGATCCTGCTGGCAACCAATGCGGCCGGTTCCCTGCGCCAGGAAGTTGCTCCCGGCTCGCCCATGCTGATTTCCGACCACATCAACTGGTCGGGCATGAACCCGCTGATCGGTGAAGAGGACGAAAAGCGCTTCCTCGACATGAGCACCGCCTACGATGCGGACTTGCGTGCGGCGATGAAGAAGGTTGCCGAGGAAACCGGCGATCCGGTTGCCGAGGGCGTTTACATGTGGTTCTCCGGCCCGTCTTTCGAGACGCCTGCCGAAATCCGCATGGCCAAGACACTGGGTGCGGATGCGGTTGGCATGTCGACCGTGCCGGAAGTCATCATGGCCAGGTTCCTGGGTATGCGCGTCGCGGCCATGTCGATTATCACCAATTACGGCGCAGGCATGCAGACGCACGCGCTGTCTCACGACGAAACCAAGTCCGTCGCCTTGCAGGGTATGGAACGCATGAAACAGCTGGTGCGGGCATTCGTGAAGGAGATCGGCCAATGACTGACATGATCGAACACGCCAAACGGGCCCTCGGGCTCGTTGACCTGACCAACCTCAACGACGACTGCACGGCGGCGGATATTTCCAAGCTGACCGGACGGACCGTGACGGATCACGGGTCGGTTGCGGCTGTCTGTGTCTGGCCGCGGTTCGTGGCACAGGCCGCGCAGGAACTGACCGGCACGGGCGTGAAGGTGGCGACCGTCGTCAACTTCCCTGAAGGTGGCGAAGATACGGAAGCTGTCCTGGCCGAGACGAGGCAGGCACTTGCCGATGGAGCCGACGAGATCGATCTGGTGATGCCCTACAAGGCTTTCTGCGCTGGCCGCAAGGGCTTTGCGGAAGAGCAGATCATCCGCGTGAAGGCTGCCATTCCGGAACCGGCACTGCTCAAGGTCATCCTGGAAACGGGTGAAATCAAGGATCCGTTGCTGATCCACGCAGCCTCCAACATTGCCATTGGGGCAGGTGCGGACTTCATCAAGACTTCGACCGGCAAGGTTGCCGTCAATGCAACGCTGGAAGCAGCCGAAATCATGCTGACCGCGATCGAGGAGGCCCGGCGCGACAATGCCGAGCGTGTGATCGGATTCAAGCCGGCCGGTGGTATCCGCACCGCCGAGGACGCGGCTGCCTACCTGGCGCTTGCCGACAAGATCATGGGACAGAACTGGGTATCGGCACACACGTTCCGCTTTGGTGCCAGTGGCCTTCTGGATGCCCTGATCTCGACGATCGAGGGCCAGGAAATCGTGGACCACTCCCACCACGGCTATTGAGACGGCTTCAAGAAGGACAACAAATGCTGCCGCAAGAACTCATCAGAAAGAAGCGCGACGGTGGAACGCTGGACGCGGCGGAGATCCAGTTCTTCGTCAAGGGCCTGGCAGACGGCTCGGTCACGGAAGGCCAGGTGGCTGCGCTCGCCATGGCTGTCTTCTTCAAGGGGCTGACCGTCGACGAACGTGTGGCTCTGACGCTCGCCATGCGCGACAGTGGCGATGTCATGGACTGGTCGGGCATCGACGCCCCGATCCTGGACAAGCATTCCACCGGCGGCGTCGGCGACAACGTCTCCTTGATGCTGGCGCCGGCGCTTGCCGCCTGTGGCGCTGCAGTACCGATGATCTCCGGTCGTGGCCTGGGTCACACGGGCGGCACGCTCGACAAGTTCGACAGCATCCCGGGCTATCAGACGCAACCGGACAATCTGCTGTTCAAGAAGGTGGTCAAGGAGATCGGGTGTGCCGTCATCGGCCAGACCGGCAACCTTGCTCCGGCCGACAAGCGCTTTTATGCCATCCGCGATGTGACCGGCACGGTGGAGAGCATCGACCTGATCACCGCGTCGATCCTGTCCAAGAAGCTGGCAGCCGGTCTGCAGGGACTGGTGCTGGACGTGAAGTGGGGCACGGGCGCTTTCATGGCAACACTTGAAGATGCTCGTGCGCTTGCCGAAAGCCTGGTGCTGGTCGCGAACGGGGCGGGTTTGAAAACGACGGCTCTCCTGACCGACATGAACGAGCCGCTGGCGTCTGCCGCCGGTAACGCGGTTGAAATGCAGAACGCCGTCGACTTCCTGAAAGGCACGGCAATCGACAACCGCCTTTGGGATGTCACCGTGGCACAAGGCGGCGAACTGCTTGCCTCGGGTGGCATTGCCGCTGATGCAGAGGCCGGTGCCGGCATGATGCGTGAAGCGTTTCAGAGCGGTAAGGCGGCTGAGAAGTTCGCCCAGATGGTTCATGCGCTTGGCGGACCTGCCGACTTCATGGAAAAGGCGGAACTTTATCTCGCCAAGGCGCCGGTGGAAGCGCCGGTCTATGCCGAACATGACGGCGTCGTTACGGGTGTGGATGCCCGGGCAGTGGGCGTTGCGGTCGTCGCGCTTGGCGGTGGACGCCGGGCGGCGGCAGACGTGATCGATCCGTCCGTCGGCCTGACCAGCCTTGCCGGTGTCGGCAACACGGTGGACGCGGATGCGCCCTTGGCGATTGTCCATGCCAGAACCGAGGCAGAGGCCGAAGAAGCAGCCGTCGCGGTGCGCAAAGCCTACACCATCGGCTCCGCAGCCGATGTCATCGACAGGCCAAGCGTCGTCGAGCGCATCGCGCCCTGACCGGGAAAATGCGTGCCGGGCGAATGGTCGCCCGGAACCTCTCCGGCCGAACCGGCCGGCAATGATAAATTTGAGGAGATGTCCATGCCTCGTGCAATTCTGTGCGTTCTGGACAGTTTCGGTATCGGCGGTGCCGCGGATGCGGAAGCCTTTGGTGATGCCGGGGCCGACACTTTGGGCCACATCGCGGCGCGTTGTGCAGCCGGTGAGGGCGACAAGGACGGTCTGCGCTCCGGCCCCTTGAACGTTCCCAACATGGACCGGCTCGGCCTGGGCGCGGCAGGGCGTCTGTCCACCGGCAAGGACGTGCCGGGCCTGGATTTCGATCGCGAGCCGGAAGGCCTGTGGGGCTATGCTGCTGAAGTTTCCAATGGCAAGGACACGCCGTCCGGCCATTGGGAAATCGCCGGTGTGCCTGTGCGCTTCGACTGGGGCTATTTTCCGGAAACGATCCCGACCTTCCCGGAAGAGCTGATTGCAAAGATCAGCGAGAAGGCAGGCCTCAACGGCATCCTGGGTGACAAACACGCCTCCGGCACAGTGATCATTGCCGAACTTGGCGAAGAGCACATTCGCACGGGCAAGCCGATTTTCTATACGTCGGCGGATTCCGTCATCCAGATCGCCGCCCACGAAGAACACTATGGTTTGGAGAAACTGTACGAACTTTGCGAGATCGCGCGTGAATTTGCCGATCCCTACAACATTGGCCGGGTGATCGCGCGGCCCTTCGTCGGCGAAACTTCGGACACTTTCCAGCGCACCGCCAACCGGCGTGACTATTCGGTACTGCCGCCGGAGCCGACCTTGCTCGACCGTCTGACCGAGGCAGGGCGCACGGTCTATGGCGTCGGCAAGATATCCGATATCTTCGCCCATCAGGGCGTTGCCAGGGTGCTGAAGGGCGCAGGCAATGACCAGCTGTTCGACAAGACGCTGGAAGCCATGGACCAGGCTGCCGATGGCGACCTGATCTTCGCCAATTTCATCGATTTCGACTCCCTCTACGGTCACCGCCGGGATGTTCCGGGATATGCAGCCGCGCTTGAGCATTTCGACCGCCGCTTGCCGGAAATGATTGCCAGGATGACGGACGGTGATCTCCTGATCCTCACGGCCGATCACGGCTGCGATCCGACCTGGCGTGGCACGGATCACACCCGCGAACATGTCCCGGTGATCGCAACCGGTCCGGGTCTCGAAGGCAGAAGTGTCGGTGGTCGCAAGACCTATGCCGATATCGGTGAAAGTATCGCCGATCATCTGGGCATTGCGGTCGGTCCGAACGGCACGAGTTTTCTGTAACCGCATCCGCATTCCGGCAATCCGGTGAATCGGGCACAATAACCGCGGGCCACTCGTCCGTCCTTTCTGCGGAAAGACGGAAAACCGGCCCGCCACACACTCGAATGAGGACCCGCGGGACATGAGCGACGCCATCACGGTACCGAAGGCGGAATTGCATTGTCATATCGAAGGCGCCGCGCCACCGACCCTGGTCAAGCGCCTTGCCGACAAGCGCGGCGAGGATGTTTCGGCCGTCCTCGACGGTAACGGCAAATACATCTGGTCCGACTTCACCACCTTCCTGAAAGCCTATGATGTCGCAAGTTCGGTGTTCCGGACACCGGCGGACTACGCCCTGCTTGCAGAAACCTATTTCCGCATGCTGGCGGCGGAAGGGGCAATTTACGGCGAGATTTTCATCTCACCAGACCACGCTCAGGCCGCCGGCCTGTCCTACCGCTCCTATGTCGAGGGACTGGCCGCCGGGATCGAGCGCGCCAAGACAGACACTGCCATCGAAGGCCGGATGATCGCGATCGGCGTCCGCCATTTCGGTTCGGCCTCCGTCGAACGGGTCATCAAGGAAGTGATCGGCAATCCGCATCCTCTGGTCACGGGCTTCGGCCTGGCCGGGGATGAACGCTCCGGCCACCCGGCCAATTTCGCGAAGGCCTTCCGCATGGCAGCGGATGCCGGACTGGGCACGACGGCACATGCGGGCGAGTTCGGCGGTCCGGACAGTGTGACCGCGGCACTCGAATTCCTGCGTGTGAAACGTCTCGGCCATGGTGTGCGGGCAATCGAGGACAAGGATCTGGTCAAGCGCCTTGTCGACGAGGAGATCGTGCTGGAGGTCTGCCCCGGGTCGAACATCGCTCTGGGCGTCTACACTCACCTGCGCTTCCACCCGGTCAACATGCTGCGCAAGGAGGGCGTGAAGATCACGCTCAACTCCGACGACCCGCCTTTTTTCGGCACCACGCTCGGCAAGGAATATTCATCGGTCACCGAAACCTTCGGATGGAGTTTCGATGATCAGATGGAAGTCACCCGCACGGCCATCGAAGCCGCCTTCTGTGATGAGCCCTCACGCAAAAGGCTCCTTGTACGACTGGAAAGCGCAAAGCAGGCGCCGACGGGTTGAGGCAGGTCTTCTGCAACATGCCGGATGCGCTGCACGCTGAGTGCATGCCAGATTTGTTTCAGGCGAGGTCGCTTCGCTCACGCTGATGTCTGGTTTCCGGACCGGCGTACAGCTTTGCTGCACTTGTCCGGAATGACGTCGGCCATAGGCGCGGCTGCTTTGCATTGGCTTGGTTCAGCGAGAATTCTAGTGAGCTTTCTCGCCTTTCGCCCTCTCATCCCCAAAACCTCATCCTAAGACGCCGCTGAAGCGGCTCCTCAGAATGAGGGGAGAAGGGCGATGAATGCCGAAGGTAATGGCTTCAAGCCCCCTCAGATTTCCCCGCCGGTTTCGTCCACTTCCGTGCGCGGATCGAGGCTTACCGTTTCCGGGGTCGTAATCTGCGCGGTCGAGACCGCCATCACGAAATCGGACTTGTCTTCCTGCGGAAGCGAAGCACGCTGACGCATGCGCCAGAGGGCAAAGAGCATCATGGAAAGATGCGCTGCCGCCGTCACCTGGAAGAGTGCGCCCGGATAAGTGAAGGTCATCAAGCCCGAAGCGAGCAACGGTCCAAGCATTGTACCCGCCCCGAAGATAAGCAGAAGACCGCCGCTGATCCTGAGAAAGTCACCCGGCTCTGCGTGGTCGCTCGCGTGGGCGACGATCACCGGATACATGGAATAGACCACGCCGCCGAAACCTGCGATCAGAAGAACCGTGAGGGTCGGATCGGTGCCGCCGAAGAACGACAGGCTGGACCCGAAACTCATGGCGGTTACGGCGAGACCGACCAGCACGAGGCGCCGGTCAAGCCTGTCGGACAGCATGCCGACCGGGATCTGCACCACTGCGCCGGCCAAAAGCGCCAAACTCATCATGATGGCAATCTCCGGTACGTCCAACCCGATGCGAAGTCCATATACCGCACCCAAGGTGCCGAAGGACCCGTTTGAAATGCCGACCATGAAAACCGCGACCACTGCGATCGGTGAATTGCGCCAGAGTTTTTTCGGATCCAGCCGCGCCTGTGTCAGGGGCTGGGGCGATGCGGCGGTGGACAGCGCTGTCGGCAGCAGCGACAGCGAGTAGATGATCGAACCGAGAACGAAGAAGAAGAAGCCGGTCGGATCGCCAAGCGTCAGCAACATCTGTCCGGCGGTCGTCGCCCCCAGGTTGATCATCGTATAGATGCCGAAGATCCGCCCGCGCGTTTCGCTGGTCGAACGTTCGTTTAGCCAGCTTTCCACGATCATGGCAGCGCCGGAAAAGCAGAAGCCTGTGATCGCCCGCAGCACGATCCAGACAGCGGCATCCATGAACAGGAGGTTCAGGAGAACCGAGATGCCCGCCAGCGAGGCAAGCGCCCCGAAGGCCCGCACATGGCCCACACGCTTCACGATGACCGGCACGGCCAGACAGCCGCTGACATAGCCGACTGCCCAGCCGGTGCCGAGCAGACCGAGCGAGGCATCGGAAAAGCCGTTGGCGAGACCGGCGAGCGGCAACAGGAGGCCGTGAAGGCCGCCGGCGAGCAAAAGCAGTCCGGATCCGACGAGAAGGGCGGCGATTGAGACAACGGCAGACATGAAACTTCCGGTGTGGGATGGTTGAAAGGCTTGGGTTCAAATCACACAGATGATGACCAATGACGAACCGGTTTGACAAGGTTATGGTGGGCAGATAGGCGAAGGCAGCGTCTTTTCACACAATCCTTTCCAGATCCGGCGATTTCCATGACCGATACCCAACCAGCCTTGTCCTTGTTCCGGCCGCAGCATGTTCGGGAAAAGGCCTATGAGCTTTTGAAGTTCGCCACAGATGGCAAACTCGCCCATGTCGAAGCGGTTCCAGACCGGCTCGAAACAGCCTTGGCCAAGGTGCTTGAAACAACTCGGGAAAATTATCCGGATTTTCACATTCCACCCTACGGCATCTGGCGGAATTACGAGGCCGGCGGCATCGACCGCTGGGGTGCGCTGGCAAATGCGCGCGGGTTTGAAACCGCCGAAGAAATGCTTGCCGCTGCAGCCGACCTTGCCATCCTGGGTACCTACATGAAAACCCGCCACCCCGAGGGCTGGGTTTTCGAGGACAGGATGACTGAGACCGAAGCGACCGGTCAGGAGGCTTCGGCACTGGCCGCCTTTCACATGTTCGCGGCAGGTTCCTTTTCCGGTGAAATGACCGATCCCTACCGCGTCGATGCGCAGACGCTCGTGCAGATGGACCGGATGGAACTCGCAGAAGGCCTGCAGTGGGACGCAAGGGAAGATGACGACCTGCTCGAGGCGATGCAGCGCCGTCTGAAACGCTTCGGTGAAGCGCTTGCCCTGCGGCCGGATCTTTTCGGGGAAGGGGACGAAACCCGTCCAGGCCGTCTTGCAGTTCGGATGGCAAAGGAAAGCGATGGCGTGGTTTCGGCAAGGGATCTGCTCGACCGCGTGCTGGAATCGCTTTGTCCGCTGTGGGAAGGCGGCGCTGGCGACGGCAACATGGTCTATGGCGACAGCTTCGAACATTACCAGCGGGGTGCGGTTTCCGAGAGAATTGTTGTGCCGTTCCATCAGGCTGCCCAGGAGATGGTCTATTCACTGATCGAACCTCTTGCCTGGGCCGGGTTTGAAGTCTCCGGACTGGAGGCACTGACGCCGCCTGCCGATCCTGCCCACGCGGCCCTGTTCCTCGACACCGGCGTCCTGAAAATTGTCGAACCGGACACGGCACTGTCAGCAGAGGCCCAACGCGACCGGATGGTCGAAATCCGCGCTGTGGCGCTTGCACTCACCGACAGGCTGGCCGAACTGCTGCGGCACGAGCTCAAGGTTCATCAGGATCAGTTGCCGCTCACCTGCATCCTGGAAGGCGGAACCAGCCGGGCTGGCGGCATTTATTTGCAAGGACACCCGCAGGAAGCGAAAAAACTCGGGCACTTCATGAACCCGGGGTCTGTTTTTTGGTTGCCGTTCGGGGCATAGGTCCCGAACATAAAAAATCATGAGACCGGGCCGGTGTTATGGCCCCATTGAGAAGAGAGGCAGATATGTCCGGAGCCACCGTCATCAGCCACCCGCTGGTTCAGCACAAACTGAGCATCATGCGCGACAAGGGAACGTCCACCCAGGGGTTCCGGCGCCTGCTGCGGGAAATCTCCACGCTGCTCTGCTATGAGGTCACCCGCGACCTGCCGCTCGTCTACCAGACCATCGAGACGCCGCTTGCCGAAATGCAGGCGCCGACCCTGGCCGGCAAGAAGCTGGTATTCGCTTCCGTTCTGCGTGCGGGCAACGGACTTCTGGAAGGCATGCTGGATCTGGTTCCGTCGGCGCGCGTGGCGCACATCGGCCTTTACCGCGATCCGCAGACGCTTCAGCCGGTGGAGTATTACTTCAAGGCTCCGGAAGACCTGAACGAGCGTCTGGTGATCGTGGTCGATCCGATGCTGGCCACCGCCAACTCGGCGATTGCAGCGGTTCAGAAGCTCAAGGAGCGCGGAGCCAACAACATCCGCTTCCTCTGCCTGCTCGCGGCACCTGAGGGCGTCAAGAATTTCACCGAGAACCACCCGGACGTGCCGGTCTACACCGCTTCCATCGACGAGAAGCTGAACGAGAAGGGCTATATCGTTCCGGGCCTTGGCGACGCCGGCGACCGTATGTACGGCACGAAGTAACCGGCCGACAGAACAGACGGCTGAAAGCGCGGAGGTAAACTTCCGCGCTTTTTTGTTGCGCTTGGGCGTGCGGTGTCTAACCTTTTGTAAAAAAAAGGGGAGGCGACATGATTACGGTCTTTGGTTCCATCAATCTGGATCTGGTCGTTGCCGTGCCCCGCTTGCCGACTGCCGGCGAAACGGTGAGCGGTCGCGATCACCAGACATTTCCAGGTGGGAAAGGCGCCAACCAGGCGCTGGCTGCCAGGCGGGCAGGGGCCGACGTTCGTTTCATCGGCGCGGTCGGACAGGACAGCTTTGCCGAACTCGCGCTGCTTAATCTGCGCGAAGCCGGCGTCGATCTTTCAGGCGTTCGCACCATGACCGGGTCGACTGGCCTTGCCCTGATCGGCATCGATCCGGCAGGGGAAAATCAGATCATCGTCGCCAGCGGCACCAATGCGCGTGTCGAAGCCTCCTGGTTGGAAGGCGGTTTTGGGCCTGGTCAGACACTGCTCGTTCAGGGAGAGGTGCCTCTGGTTGAGGTGATCGAAGGTGCCAGGCTTGCCCGGGATGCGGCAGGCACGGTCATCTGGAACCCGGCTCCTGTGCCTGAGGGTGACCTGAGTGCCTGTCTGGATGTTGCCGGTACGGTTGTGGTCAATGTGAGCGAGGCGGCAGAGATCGGAGGTCGTCTCGGCATTGCCGGTGACACGGAAACATTCGCGCTGAAGCTGGCGGAAGGTGGCCGGAACGTCATCGTCACCCTTGGTGCGGACGGTGTTCTCGCCCGCACGCCAACCGCGCGCTATCGCTTCGCTTCTCCCGCCGTCAACGCGGTGGATACGACCGGTGCGGGCGATGCCTTTTGCGGCGCCCTGGCTGCCGCTCTCGATCGCAAGACGTCCTTCGAACGTGCCTTGAAGGAAGGTGCCGCCGCCGGTGCGCTTGCCTGCACCGTGACAGGGGCCCAGTCCAGTGCACCGCATCTGGAGGACATTGCCCGGCTGGCCGACACGATTGCCTGATGCTGTTTTACAGGCCGCTAAGGAAACCGTGATAATCAGGGGGTTCACGCAACGTCGAGACCCTGCATGTCGCGCTTTGTCATCATCTTTCTGGCCTGCATGGCAATCGTTCCGCTTGCGGCGTATCTGCTGGAAAACAGGCTTGAGGTGCTGGTGAGCAGCGACCCGGTTGCCGAAGATCAGGACGTGGACGAGGCCGGCGAGCGAAGCCACCGAATATCGGCCAACAGGCAGGGGCATTTCGTGGCGGATGCCTATCTGAACGGCCGTGCGGTGGACATGCTGGTCGACACCGGTGCAACCGTCACCGTTTTGCCGGAATCGCTTGCCGAGAGCATCGGAATCTTCCTGAATTCGGCCGACTACAAATACGCAATCCAGACGGCAAACGGCACAGTTCGTGGCGCCAGGGCGACCATTGACAATTTGCGCATTGGAAAGATCCGGCTACGCAATGTCGACACACTTGTGTTGAAAGATCAAAGCCTCGGGGAACCCCTGCTCGGCATGTCCGTTCTCAACCAAATGAAGCGGTTTGACATCTCCGATGGCACGCTTGTACTGGTGCAGTGAATTGTCATACCGTGTTTAGGTAATTACCCAGTTCCGTTCTTCTTCCTTGCTTTGAGAGGCATTGATGTTTCCGAAACCGCGTCCGAAATTGGTTCCGAACACTTTTGAATATGAATCCTTTCCAATGGTGAAGCCCACGGGTTTCCGCGAATACGATGCGCGTTGGCTTTTCGAAAAGGAAATCAATCTGATGGGCATGCAGGCGCTCGGTATGGGCATCGGCACGCTCATTCACGAACGTGGCGTGCGCCCGGACATCGTGGTGGGGCATGATTTCCGGGGTTATTCCTCCTCCATCAAGATGGCGGTGATCAACGGCCTTCTGGCAGCCGGCATCAACGTGCACGACATTGGCCTGGCCTTGTCGCCGATGGCCTATTTCGCACAGTTCGCGCTCGATGTTCCGGCGGTCGCCATGATCACGGCGTCGCACAACGACAACGGCTGGACCGGCGTCAAGATGGGCATCGACCGCCCGCTGACCTTTGGTCCCGATGAAATGGGCCGGCTGAAGGACATCGTTCTGGAAGCGGCCTTCGACCTGAAGGGCGGCGGCAGCTACCGCTTCGTCGACGGTTTCCCGGATGTCTATTTCAAGGATCTCACCGACCGGGCCAAGCTGAAGCGCCCGATCAAGGTGGTCGCGGCATGCGGCAACGGCACTGCCGGTGCCTTCGCGCCGAAGATCCTGGAGGCGATCGGCGCCGAAGTCATCCCGCTTGATGCCGAGCTGGATCACACCTTCCCGCGCTATAACCCGAACCCGGAAGACATGAAGATGCTCCACGCGCTTCGTGACAAGGTTCTGGAAGTCGGTGCGGACGTCGGACTTGGTTTCGATGGTGACGGCGATCGCTGCGGTGTCGTCGACAATGAAGGCGAGGAAATCTTCGCCGACAAGGTTGGCGTGATGCTTGCGCGCGATATCTCCGCGCTCCATCCCGGTGCCCAGTTCGTGGTCGATGTGAAATCCACCGGCCTGTTCCACACGGATCCGGTGCTGAAGGCCAACGGCGCCAAGACCGACTATTTCAAGACCGGTCACTCCTATATCAAGCGCCGCGTCACCGAACTGAATGCCATGGTCGGGTTCGAGAAATCCGGCCACTATTTCTTCAACAAGCCGATTGGCCGCGGTTATGATGACGGGCTCGTTTCGGCCATTGCCATCCTCGACATGCTTGACCGTAACCCGGACAAGACGATGGCAGACCTGCGCCGGGATCTTCCCAAGACCTGGGGGTCGCCAACCATGGCTCCCAAGTGCGACGACGAAATCAAGTACGACGTCGTCGACCGGGTTGTCGCCCGTTTCCAGGATATGAAAGCCAAGGGCGAAACGGTTGCCGGACAGTCGATCACCGACCTGATCACCGTCAACGGCGTTCGCGTCGTCAGTGAAGACGGAACCTGGGGTCTTGTGCGTGCCTCCTCCAACAAGCCGGAGCTGGTGGTCGTGGTCGAGAGCCCGGTTTCGGAAGACCGGCTCCACGCCATGTTCAAGGCTATCGACGGCGTTTTGCGCGAAAACTCGGAAGTGGGCGACTACAACCAGACGCTCTGACCACTTGACCGATTGACGAAAGGCGGCGGATAGTTCCGCCGCCTTTTGCGCATCCTGCCGCCTTCTCGCCGGAGACTTTCATGATCAAGGAATTTGGGGTTCTGCCAGACGGGACCGTTGTCCAGGAAATTACGCTGGCAAAAGGGTCTCTGGCTGCCTCCATCCTCACCCTGGGAGGCATCATCCGCGACCTTAAGGTCGATGGTGAGACGGTGGTGCTGGGCTTTGACGATCTCCAGAGCTATCTGGATCATTCGCCCTATTTCGGCGTGATTGCCGGGCGCTGCGCCAACCGGATCGGCGGTGGCCGGATGACGATAGACGGGGTCACCTATCAACTCGACCAGAACGAACGGGGTATCAACCACCTTCACGGTGGCTCGCTTGGCTTCTCCAGCAGGGTCTGGCAGGTAGAGCAGCACGACAAGGCCAGTGTCCTGCTGAAGCTTGTCTCCGAAGACGGCGATATGGGGTATCCGGGCCGGGTGGAAGTGCTTGCCCGCTATACGTTGACCGGCACCGGTGCGCTGCGTCTGAAAATCACCGCAACCACCGACAAGACGACGCCGGTCAATTTGACCCAGCACGCCTATTTCAATCTGGATGGCAGCAGCAATATTCTGGACCATACGCTGGAAATCGCAGCGGAGACCTATCTGCCCGTGGACGAGGCGCTGATCCCGACCGGCGAGATCCGCAACGTGGCCTGGACGCCATACGACTTCCGCGACGGGCGCAAATTGCGGCGCAAGGCGGGTGAGGAGAACGTGGTCTTCGATCACAACTTCTGCCTTGCGGATGCACCACGCGAGGGCGTGGAATTCGCTGCTGCCCTCGAAGACGGTTCCGGCAATCGCCGCATGGAAGTCTGGACGAGCGAACCCGGCCTGCAGCTTTATGATGCGCAGCGGATCTCGGTGACGGTTCCCGGGCTGGACGGCAGGCACTATGGGGCCCATGCCGGGCTGTGCCTTGAAGCGCAGCGATGGCCGGACAGCGTCAATCACGACGGGTTCACACCGGTTTTGTTACAGCCCTCAGAGACTTATACTCATGTTACGGAATTCCGTTTTTCCTGAAATGGGTTACATTAGCGCTGCTGTGTGAGACAACAGGGGACTTGGGGGCAACTCGTGAAGACGGTTTTTTCAAACACCCAGCTCGCGCATGCACCGGCGCAGGAAATATCAGACGGCGAACTGAAGCCTGCTGTCGAGATCCCGAGCCGCGCCGAAATCGTGCTCAAGACCGTGCGGGAGCGCAATGTCGGTGAAATCGTTGCGCCGGAGGAATTCCCCGTCCGTCCGCTGCACCGGGTGCACGCCCCCGAATATGTTTCGTTTCTGGAAAGCTTCTGGGAAAAATGGACAGCCGCAGGGCGGTCGCGCGAAGCTTTTCCCTTTGTCTGGCCCATCCGCAGCCTGCGTCAGGATGTTCAGGTCGAACATATCGACGGCCTGCTCGGACGGTACTCGATGGATGCCGGGACGCCGCTCGGCGAAAACACCTACAAGGCGGCGCGGGCGTCAGCCGACACGGCCCTGACTGCGGCCCGCCTGCTTCTCGATGGCGAGAAATCGGCTTTCGCGCTTTGCCGGCCACCGGGACACCACGCGGGCTTTGACTTCTTCGGTGGATACTGCTTTTTCAACAACGCTGCTGTCGCGGCGCAGTATCTTCGGGACTACGGACTGCATCGCATCGCAATCCTGGATGTCGACTACCATCATGGCAATGGTACCCAGGCGCTGTTCTATGACCGGCCGGACATCCTGTTCCTGTCGATCCATGCCGACCCTAAACACGAATATCCCTATTTTCTTGGGTTTGCCGACGAGACCGGTGAACATGCCGGTACCGGGTTCACCCGTAACTGGCCTTTGCCGCTCGGCACCGATTGGGACAGCTACACACCGGCACTCGAGGAAGCCTGCCGTTGGCTGCTGGTGTACAAGCCAGAAGCGTTGATCGTCTCGCTTGGCATGGATTGCTACGAGAACGATCCGATCTCCGGCTTCAAGTTCAAGAGTGAAGACTACATCCGGCTTGGCCAGAGGCTCGCCAAGGTCGGCGTTCCGACCATCTTCCTGATGGAAGGCGGCTATGCGGTCGACGCACTGGGGACCAATTGCGTCAATGTGCTTGAAGGCTTCGAGGGATAAGACCTCGTCGCCGGGACTTGAGTGCGACGGATCCTGAGAGGCGGCCTTGCCGCCTCCCTGATATTGGTCGCTTCCTCGTGGCAATTACCCGTTCAGCAGACCAAGCTGTTTCAGTTCCGCGCGCAGACCCTCAGCCCCCTTGAAGTGATGGGCTGACATGCCGGCTTCTCTGGCAGCCTCGACATTGCGCTCGCTGTCATCGATGAAGAGGCATTGCGCGGCAGTCAGTCCGTTTCGCTCCAGCAGGATTTCGTAGATGCGCAGGCCGGGCTTGATCTCCTTTTCAGCGCCGGAGACGACGATGTCGCGGAAGCTGGTCTTCAGAAACGGAAACCGTTCCTGGGCCTGGACAAACTTGTCTTCTGAAAAATTGGTAATTGCATAAAGGGGCGTCCCCTGAGCCTTGAGCTCTGCAAGCATGTCAGGCGTACCGGGAATTTCGCCGGGCACCATGTCGTGCCAACGTTCGCTGTAGGCGGCAATAAGCTCGGCCTTGTCCGGATGCTGGCGGGACAGAACATCAACGGCTTCCGCCCAGGGTCGGCCAAGATCCTGCTGCAGGTTCCACTCCATTGTGCAGACCGTCGTCAGGAAGTCTTCGCGTGCATCGTCATCGGGAATGAGCTCGCGATAGAGATATTCGGGATTCCATTCGATCAGGACATTCCCTATATCGAAGACGACGGTCGTGATAGCATCGTTCATGTGGTCGATCCGGTTTTCTGGCGGAAGTTGTTCAAAAGGCGAGATAAAATTTTGCAAGTTTCATCAGAAGGTTATGTCGGCAATATGGCACTTGTAAATCACCTGTTCCGCTGGCTGGCCCCCATTCTCGCGGCAGTCTTTCTCAGCGCTGCCACTGCCAGTGCACAGGATCCGGAGACCATGCCCGATCGGCTGCGCCTCGGTGTTGTCGTGGCGGCGGATGAAGGGGCCCGCGACCGGGTGGAGCCTTTCCGCCTCGCGCTTGAGGAAATTGCCGACCTGCCGGTTGACCTCTTTCTGATGGAAACCATGGCCGATGCTGTTGAGGCGCTTGCTTCCGGAAAGATCGACTATGCTCGCCTTTCACCATCCGCTTATGCTGCCGTGCATCAGCTCTGCAGTTGCGTTGAGCCGTTGGTCACCGCCGCTCCGGATGATTTTCCAGCGCGCTTTTATGCCCTTCTGATCGCGAAGCGCGGCGCAGAGCAGGGAACCCTGGCAGACCTCAAGGGGAAGCGCCTTGCTGTCGGTGGTACCGACTCCGTGACCGGTTATCGTGTTCCGCTCGCCAATCTGGCGGCTGACGGTGTCGACGCGCGCGCGCATTTCAGCACTCTTGTTGAGGTGAAGGACCCTGTTGAGGGCCTCCGCGCCGTTCTGGACGGCCGGGTCGATGCGACCCTTGGCTGGTCGTCATTGGCGGGGGAGGCAAAGAATGGCTATACGGCCGGAACACTCAATGATTTTTATGTTTCGGGAGAACGCGGTTTCAAGGATCTGGAAATCGTCTGGCGCTCGCCGCCGATCCCCTATTCCGCTCACAGTGTGCGCAAGGATTTGCCTGACGCGTTGAAACGGCGTCTCAGGGCCGGGTTGATGGACATGCGCCGGGAAGCACCCGACGCCTATCTGGCTATCGAACCAGACCTGCCGGGCGGTTTCGAGCCTGTGGTGCATGCCGACTACCGGCCGGTGCTGCGCACTTACGAGGACGATTACGCCACGCTGCTGGATCCAGCAGGCCGCTGAAGGAACCCTGCAGCGTTTGAACGATCGTCAGGCACCAGCGGCGGCGCTGCCCAGAAGCCGTTCGGTGTGGCGCCGGATCATTGCTTCTTCGTCGGTCGGGATGACCAGTACATTGATGCTGGAGGTGTCGGTGGAGATCATCTCCGCTCCAGCCTCGTTCCTGACCGGGTCGATTTCAAGACCGAGCCATTCCTGACCGGCACAGACCTTCTCACGGACCAGGGCAGCGTTCTCGCCGATCCCACCGGTAAAGACCACGGTGTCGAGACCGCTCAGAACGGCGGCCATGCCTCCGAGTTCCCGCCGGATGCGGAAGACGAAATAATCGATGGCTTCGGCGGCTTTCGGATCGTCGCTCTGCGTCAAGGTGCGCATGTCCTGGCTGATGCCGGAAAGCCCCTTGAGCCCGGACTGCTTGTACAGCAGATCGGAGACCGCATCGGGGCTCATGCCCTTTGTCGTCAGCAGGTACAGCACCACACCGGGATCAAGCTGCCCGCAGCGCGTGCCCATCGGCAAGCCGTCGAGCGCTGTAAAGCCCATGGTCGAGCCGATGCTCTGGCCTTCTCGAATAGCGCACATGGAGGCGCCGTTGCCGAGGTGGGCGACGACTAACCGGCCTTTATAGATTTCAGGATGAGCCTGCTTCAGATAGGAGCATATGTACTCGTAGGACAGGCCGTGAAAGCCGTAGCGGCGTACACCTTCGTCATAGAGAGGCCGGGGCAGGGCAAAGGTATCGTTGACCCAAGGGTGGCTGCGATGGAAGGCGGTATCGAAACAGGCGACCTGCATGGCCTCTGGAAAGGCTTCCCTGGCTGCAGTGATCCCTGCCAGATTATGCGGCTGATGCAGGGGCGCAAGCGGTTCGAGCGCCTTTAGGTCCTCAAGGATCTCAGCCGTCAAGCGAACCGGTTCGGTGTGAGTGACACCGCCGTGGACGACCCGATGACCTACTGCATCGACACTGCGTCCACCAAGTTCCTGTTCCAGAACCGGCAGGAGCGCTGCGAGCGAAGCGCCGTGGCTTCTGCCTTCGTCCGCGGACAGTTGCCGGTCCACCTTAGTGTCGGAAACCCGTGAGGCAAGGGAGATATGCGGCTGGGCACCCAGTCCGGAAATCTGCCCCTTGAGTTGAACGGTGTCACCCGAATAGAGGGTGAACTTGATCGAGGATGAGCCCGAATTGAGGACAAGAATGACCGGGTCCATGGTTACTCGCCGTCCCGGTCGAGGATACCTGCCGGATTGCCGGTTGCCTGCCAGTGCATGTAGAGCAGGGCGAGGGCACAGGAGGCGAGGCGGGCGCGGCTGTCGTCGGCTCTGCTCGTCAGCATGATGGGGACCTTCGCTCCGATCACCAGCCCGGCCGCTTCCGCGTGGGCGATAAAGGTCAATTCCTTCGCGAGCATGTTGCCCGATTCCAGGTTTGGTACGATCAGGACCTCTGCATGTCCGGCAACCAGCGAGGTGATGCCCTTGGTCCGGGCTGCCTGCACATCGACCGCATTGTCCATTGCCAGGGGACCGTCGACGATCGCACCGGTGATCTGTCCACGTTCGGCCATCTTGGAAAGAACCGCCGCATCGAGACTGGACGGGATTGCCGGGTTTACGGTTTCGATGGCGGACAGGACCCCGACACGCGGCATTTCCAGGCCGAGAGACAGGGCGGCGTCAATTGCGTTCTGGGTGATGTCGACCTTGGTGTTGAGGTCGGGCGTGATGTTGATTGCAGCATCCGAAATCAGGACCGGGGTCTTGCGACCCGGGATGTCCATCACGAAGACATGGCTGATACGCCGCTTGGTTCTGAGCCCGCCATCTCGTTTGACCACGTGGTGCAGAAGATGGTCGGTGTGAAGGTGGCCCTTCATCACGGCCTTGACCCGGCCTTCATGGACCAGCGCAACGGCACGGCCGGCCGCTTCCATTTCATCTTCGATATCGATCAGCTCATACGGACCGAGATCTTCGTCGAGTTCTTTGGCTGCAGCTTCAATCCGGCTCTTCGCGCCAATCAGAATCGGCATGATCAACCCCTCGCGGGCGGCCATCAAGGCACCTTCCAGCGAGTTGGGATCGTCCGGTGCAGCCACCGCGGTCGGCAAGGCAGGCAGGGTCTTTGCCAGTTCGATCATCCGGTTGAAGTGCCGATGACGCTGCACCAGGATCGCCGGAATGTCGCTGGAATCGAATTCGATAAGCTCTGTCGGCGCGGCGACTTCGGCAACGCCTTCAACAAGGCGGGTACCGTCTCCCCGTGTTACCGACATGTCAAACAGGACAATGTTGTCCGGACGTTTTTCGGTTGCCGTGACCCTGACATGCAGTTTGTCGCCGACCGCAGCTCCGCTCAGAAAGCGGAACGACTGCGCCTTGTAGATCGTGCCGGGGCCGGGAAGGATGTTGCCGAGCACCGCGGAGGCAAGCCCCCCGACCCACATGGCCGGTGCTACCGGTTTGTCGACCAGGCCATCGCCGGTCCAGTCCGTGTCGGGAAGATGTATCGGATTGTGATTGCCGGAAGCGTGCGCGAAAACCAGAAGGTCGTTGGAGGAGCATTCGCGGACGATTTCTGCGGTATCGCCGACCTTGATCTGATCGTAAGTCTTGTTTGTCGCCATCGGTTCAAAAAATCCCATACTTAAAAGTGCATATTGCGACGCAGCATTCCGGAGCAGATTAGCCGGAATGTGCGACGTTACAAATACGGGAGTTAGCGTAGGCGCGTGGCCGGCCGATTGAAACGGGATCAGGTAACGTGAAACAGACACGTTCTGGCGCCGCAGTTCCCGTTTCCAAGACGTTGCGGGTTTATCTTCAGCAGGCCGGACACTTGACGGTATCGGTCAATCGCGGGCGCAGATAATAGGTATCGCTCAGGTCGATCGAGGACGCCCGGGAAAAATACTCGGTAAAAAGACCGGAGAACGTCGGCACATAGTTCAGGTTGGCCTGCGTCACGACGATGGAAGTGTTCGCTGCGGCCACTGTGGCGGGCAGTTCGATTGGCGGTGTCGACCCTTCCGCCCACGGGCTGCCGCCTTTGGACGAATAGCTCCAGTCGACAGCGGGATCACCGTCCTCGTCGAAGGTTACACTGGCGACAATCGTTTCCAGATTGGTATCCGGATAAGGATCCAGGATCTTGCCACCCAGAGCCATCATGGCGCTCAGGTCGGCAGGGGTAATGGTTTGCGCCTGGGCCACAAGGTCGGCGACCGAGTTGGCTATGCGGCTGACCTTGCGGTCATAGTTCAAGGTGCCGGTGACCTCTTCCATGCCGATCAACAGGATCAGCAGAAAAGGCAGGATCATCGAAAACTCGATTGCGGACACGGCGCGCTTATCGGCGTGGAAGCTCCTCAGTCCGGCAAGCCGGCGCCGGAAGTGGCCGAAATGACGAGGCATCTTAGTTCCAGGGTTCATTTCGAAACACCAATGTAGAGGTGAGATAGCGTTCGCTGCCATGATCGGCGAGGTTGAGCGACAGAAGCGACGTGATCATCGGCCACCTGTAGATGACGTTGACCACGACGATCTCGCCCGCACCGGCGTCTTCGTAGTTGGACTCTTCCTTCAGGTTGCCGTCTTCATCGTAAAGACTTTCGCCGGCGGATTTGGCCAAGGCAAAAGCATCGACCTTGTCGACGTCGACCACCAGGCGATCCAGTGAACAGAGAAAGTCCGGCAGGTTACCGCAAATCCGGGTCTTGAAGGTGGCAGCATCGTAACCGCCATCATGTGCCTGGCCGGTGCGGATTTCGCGGGACGCATTGATCACGGCATTGTCGACCATCCGGTTTACGAAATGGGACAGGCCCACCTCGATGATCCCGAAAACGACTGTAAAGAAGGGCAGGGCGATCAGTGCGAATTCGACGGCTGTAGCGCCACTGTCGTTCTTGCCGAAGGACGCACGCCCTCTTTTCCGTCTCGAGACGAGGAGCCGTTTCAACAAGCGCATTCGGTGACTACTCCGTTAGGGGACCCGTTACTGCTGCCCGCCGGCTGCCTTGGTCGCCAAATCATTGCGTGCGCTTGCCTGATCTGCGGTTTCCTTGAAGGCTTCAATCGAGTCCCCAAGGCGCAAGACCGGTTCGCATGCCGGATTGCAGGACAGCGATTCCCGCGAGGCCTTCCTGTATACGGAGACGACGTCATCATCCGACGCCTTCACCGTAATGACTTCGTCGACGATCGGCTTGTTGTCACCATCAAGGATCACGAGGTTTGTTGTGCCGTAGCTCTTGCCGGTAATGACGACGGTGTTCTGATCGAACATCGCGACATCCGCGATAAAGGGGTTACCGACAATAACCGCTGCGGCGCCGTCCTCGATCCGAAAGACCTTGGCGCGATCGACCGTAACAAGCACAGGGCCGTCCTGTGCGACCGCAACGGTCGCGCCTAAGGCAACGGCGAAAAGGCTTGTCCATCTGATTAGCTGCGCAAACATGCCTATGGATACTCCAATTGTGCATTTCCATAGAAGATCATGCGTCAAACGTGGTGAACGATCTGCTAACGACCCGGCGAAGGAAGTGTAAATGGATGTTCTTTTGCTTTTTCAGGGACAATTCTACGTTTGTTTTGCCTTTATTCGTGGGTGCGTGGATATTCTTCTCCCTCGGTAAAATTTCAGAGGCGGGAAGAAAAATAGAAGTTCGGGGAATTAGCGTATAACGCCGATCAAGCCCAAAATAAAATCTAAGAAACAAACTGGACAAATCGCGCGAGCATGTAGATAATTCTGTATGAGATTGAATTATACGCGTTTATATTAAAGTTTTTTGATCGTATTAACGAAATTTTATCTATACGTCTTGTTAACTATAGTAATAATTGCCAGCATTCTTTTTGGCTGGGATGGTAAATTTAACTGCTTGGAAAGCTCTCTGTCCTAGGGTGAGCCTATGTCCAATCGGACACAAAAGATCCGACGGACTTGAAGCTGTCAATTCAGTGGTACTTGGAGCAAAACACATGAAATCTCTTATCAACCGTTTCGTAAAAGACGAATCTGGCGCAACTGCAATCGAATACGGCCTCATCGCTGGCCTGCTGTCCATCGTCATCATCGGCGCACTGGCAGCAACCGGTACGTCCCTGAGCGCGATCTTCACCCGCATTCAGACGCAGCTCGGCGTTGCAGCTACCGACATCGCTTCCTAAGCGTCGTCTGGCGGCTCAAGCTGCCAAACAGGTTGAACAAGAACGGGCGGTTTTTCCGCCCGTTTTTTGTTCTGCCGGGCCGTATTTCCGCGAAATGTTAACCTCTGCCCCCTAGCCTTGAGGCATCAGGTTTTCAACGAGACGAATGTTCCATGGTTCAGGCCGCAATTCTCGTCATTTTTCCGATGCTGGTCGCCTTTGGCGGCGCATCCGATCTGCTGACAATGACTATCCAGAACCGGGTTTCCTTGCTGCTGATCGCTGGGTTTGCCATTCTGGCGGTCGCGACAGGTTTGCCGTTGCAAGCCTGGGGAATGCATGCTCTCGCCTTTGCGGTCGTCTTTGCCCCGTGTTTCCTGTTCTTCGCCTTCGGATGGATGGGCGGAGGCGACGTCAAGTTCATCAGTGCCATTGCGCTCTGGATTGGCTTTTCGCACGAACTGCTGATGTTCGTTCTCTTTGTTGCTGTCTACGGCATGTTCCTGACGCTGGGGCTTTTGGCCTTACGGCAGAATGCGGTGGTGCCGTCCGTGCTTTATCGGCAGGAATGGTTCGCTCGTCTGCATGACAGCAAAAGCGGCATTCCCTATGGCATCGCAATCGCGATTGCCGGTCTTCAGGTCTATTCCTCTACTTATTGGTTCGACCTCATTCGTTGAGGTCTTGTCCTGATGGGCTTTGGCTGCCGGGTCGAATCGCGCCTGGCCGAAGACCTGTTGGCGCTCGACTACCGTTATGGGTCATCACTTTGAAGTGAGCCATTTGCCCCTGGTTGGCAAATGCTAGCCGGCGAACGGATTTTTCTGCTTCAGGCCGCAGCAATCCAATTTGTCTGCAGGTGTTTCAGACAAGCAAAAACACGGTCTTTGAAGCTGTGAGACGGTGTTGTGGCCCAGTATTCGTTGCAGAATGCATCAATTTAAGAAAGTGTTCAGTAAAGTTAACGAATATTAACCGAAAACATCCATATCTGATTAACCATGTTTTGACCAATTACCCCTCATCCTAGTCGGGAACAGCGCATGTGCGCATTGGAATATTGGGTTTTGGTCATGAAAATCGCGCGAATTTTCGTCCTGGCAATTGCTGTAGCGGCAGGCATCATCGCTTTCCGCATGGTCATGATGTCGGGCAACAAGCCAGCAGAGCCTCAGATCGTACAGGCACCTGCCGCCGAGCAGACCAAAACGCAGGTTTTGGTTGCCCAAAGGGATATTCCGCTCGGTGCCAAACTCACGGCGGACGACATGAGCTGGGCGAAATGGCCTGAAGATGCCGTTCCCTTCGGAGCCGTGACGAAAGAGGCCTCGCCTCTGGCCAACGAGGAATATGAAGGCCGAATCGCCCGGGCACCGATTTTTGCCGGTGAGCCCGTTCGCCCCGAGCGTCTTATTAATACCGACAAGGGCTTCATGGCGGCGATCCTGCCCAAAGGCAAACGCGCCATCGCCGTCAGTGTGGAAGCGGAAACAACGGCAGGCGGTTTCATTCTGCCGGGCGACAAGGTCGACCTGATCCTGACCCGCAAGTCGGATACGGGCGCTCTCAGCGAAACGATCCTGGAAAACATCCGCGTCCTGGCAATCGACAGCACGACCGCAGGCGAGCAGGACCAGAAGAACCTGTCACCAAAGCGCACGGCCACGCTGGAACTGACCCTGCCTCAGTCCGAGGTGGTCGCTCAGTCGCAGCAGATCGGCACGATCGCGCTTGCCTTGCGCAGTGCCCAGGATTCCGCCGATGACGCGGACGATGAGGGCGGTCGCCGCCGAGGTGTCAGCTACGTGAAATATGGCGTGACAAGCCAGGCAGGTGCGCAATGAGCCCGGTTGAAAACAGAACGTCCAGCAAGAGGGGCGCGATGAAAAACTATCTTCACAAGCTGGCTGCCACGGCTGTTTTGCTCGGAGGACTGATGGGAGTGTCGGCTCCGGCAGCACAGGCGGAAGGCAACTTCCCGAGCCAGGTCCATATCGCCGCTGGCGAAAGGGCTACGGGCCGCATCCTGAACGTCGGCGTCGGCCGGTCGGTGGTGGTCAATCTCGCGGAAGACGCAGCCGATGTGCTGGTGTCCAACCCGGAAATCGCGGATGCCGTCCTCAGAACACCGCGCCGCATCTTCGTGATCGGCAACACCGCGGGTCAGTCTCGACTGGTTCTGTTCAGTCGCAGCGGTCGGGAGCTGGCCAGCTTCGACGTCCGTGTCGAAAAGGATACGTCCGATATTACCCGGATCATCCGGAAGCTTATTCCCGGTTCCAACATTTCCGCAGAATCGATCAACGGCAGTGTTGTGCTCAGCGGAACGACCAAAAGCACGCTGGAAGCCCAGCAGGCAGCGGATATCGCGGCGAAGTTTCAAGGTGCCAAGGGCGCAAGCGAAGTCATCAACCTGATTTCCGTCGCCGGCAAGGATCAGGTTCACCTGAAGGTCACGGTCGCGGAAGTCGAGCGCTCGATCATCAAGCAGCTCGGAGTCCAGTTCCAGGGCACGATCGGCGTTGGCAATTTCACGCCCTTCATGTCCAGCCTGCCGAACTTTACCGTGAACCCTTCCATCGTGAACCAGGCAGTTGGCGGTACGCAGCTGTCTGCGGGAGCGACGAGCATCACCGCACAGGTGGAAGCTCTGCAGCGTGAGGGCGTCATCCGCACGCTGGCTGAGCCGACCCTGACCGCGATTTCCGGCGAAAACGCAAGTTTCCTCGCAGGTGGCGAATTCCCGATCCCGATTTCCCAGCAGGACGGCGAGATCAGCGTCGAGTTCAAGAAGTTCGGTGTCGGTCTCGACTTTACCCCCGTGGTTCTGTCCGAAGGTCGGATCAGTCTGCGCGTGAAGACCGAGGTCAGCGAACTGAGCAACGATGGCGCGGTCTCCGCAGGTGGGATCACAATTTCCGCCCTGAAGGTGCGCCGTGCGGAATCAACCATGGAACTGCCGTCCGGCGGCACGCTGGTGATGGCCGGCCTTCTGCAGGAATCCTATCAGCAGGCGATCGAAGGTGTCCCGGGTCTGATGCAGATCCCGATCCTGGGCGCGTTGTTCAAGAGCCGCGACTTCCTGCGTGAGCAGACGGAACTGGCGGTCTTCGTGACGCCCTATGTGGTTCAGCCGGTTGCGGTCAGCAAGCTGCAGCGCCCGGACAAGAACCTGATGGCGCCGTCGGATGCCGAGACGATTTTCCTGAACCGGCTGAACAAGATCTACAACCCGACCGGAGCCGCCGCCGAAGGCATCTATCACGGTCAGGTTGGCTTTATCTACAAGTGAGAACGGACGGATGAACATGTCAAACACGGTCCGCAGCAAGACGCTCTCGCAAACCGCACTTGTGGTCTTTGGGTGCCTGATCGCAGCCGGCTGCCAGAACCAGTCGCAGAGCCAGCTTCTGGCGTCTCACGACTACAGGCTGATGCACCCGATCGTGATCACCGAAGAGCCGGAAACGCTGGATCTCCCTGTTGGACGCAACACGCGTAACATCAACGGGCCGATCGAAAGCACCATTGCCGCCTTTGGCCAGCAGTCCCGGCAAAAGGGCGATGGATCCGTCGAGATCCTGGTGCCGTCTGGTGGGGCCAACGAGGCAGCGGTTCATTCCATCACGCCGAAGATCCGTCAGGCATTGCAGCGCGGGGGCGTTTCAAGGAACAGGATCAGCACCAGAACCTACTCGGTGGGTGATCCCGGCGCGGATGCACCGATCCGCTTGTCCTATGCGCGCATGCAGGCAACTGCGGGCGAGTGTGGGGCGTGGCCGAAAAACATCGGCGGCGGCTTCGGCGAAAACATCAACTACGAGAACTTCGGATGTGCCAGCCAGGCGAACCTGGCGGCAATGGTCGACAATCCGTCCGACCTGATCACGCCGAGAGCATCCGATCCTTCTGATCAGGGCCGGCGTGCTGTGGTCATAGAAAAATACCGGAAGGGCGAAGTCACCGCGGGTGACTTCAACGAAGGTGTCGGCGCCGAAGTTGCCGAGGACTAGGGGATAGCTATGAGTGCCAACCCAGACTTGAAAGATATGTCCGGCTACATGGATCCCATTTCCGAGCCTGCGGATAACAACTATGCGGGCAGCGACGATGGTCTCCATATCGGCTCCATCCCGCGCATCACGGTGCACGGCTTCTGCCTGACCGACGCCACCATGCGGGTGGCGGAGGCAGCCATGGAAGACCGGCGCATGGCAAAGGCGCACCTGAAGCTGGATATGGGCGGTATTCCGGCGGCGATCGAAACCTTCGAACAGGCTCCGACACCGAACCTGATCATCGTTGAGACGTCCGGCAGGCGGGAAGACCTTCTGTCGAGCCTCGATCATCTGGCGGAATACTGCGACGCCGGTACAAAGGTGATCGTCATCGGCGATGTCAACGATGTCATGCTGTATCGCGATCTGATTTCCCGCGGCGTCAGCGAGTATTTGATCACGCCTGTCAGCGTGTTCCAGCTGATCGGCTCAATTGCCAACCTTTATGCCGATCCCGAGGCTGAGCCGCTTGGCCGCACCATCGCGTTCTTCGGCGTAAAGGGAGGCTGCGGTGCTTCGACAATCGCTCACAACGGAGCCTGGGCACTTGGCCGCGTGTTCCAAAGCGAGGTCGTGGTGGCAGATCTGGATCTGCCATTCGGCACGGCCGGGCTGGATTACAATCAGGATCCTCTCCAGGGCGTTTTCGAGGCCGTGTCTTCTCCGGAGCGCCTGGACGAAACGTATCTCGATCGCATCCTGTCCAAATGCAATGAGCACCTGAGCCTGCTGGCCGCACCGGCAACGCTTGAACGCACCTACGACTACAGCGAGAAGTCCTTCGACCTGCTGGTCGAGACAATGCGCGCCGGGGTGCCGAGCGTCGTGCTGGACGTGCCGCATTCCTGGAATGCCTGGGTCAAGAACACACTGCTTGGCGTCGACGAGATCGTGCTTGTCGCAGAGCCAGACCTTGCCAACCTTCGCAATGCCAAGAACGTTGTCGACATGTTGAAGCAGCTGCGGCCGAACGACCGCCCGCCGCATCTCATCATGAACAAGGTCAACGTTCCCAAACGCCCAGAGATCAAGCCGGAAGAATTTGCCGGAGCACTCGGCCTGTCGGTTCACGCGATAATCCCGTTCGAACCGCAGCTGTTTGGAACCGCCGCCAACAACGGTCAGATGATTGGTGAGATTGACGGCAAACACGCGATTGCGCGTGTGTTTGACGACCTGGCACACACCATTTCCGGCAAGGCCCAGCCCGTCAGGGCGTCCAGGTCGAGCCTCGGTGGTTTGCTTTCGAAACTGAAGCGGAAGGCCGGCTAGGCCGGCCTGAGAGCGGAGCAGATAGTTCGTTATGTTTGGTAGACGTGGCAGCTCATCGTCTGGACCCCAGACCCTTCGGCCAGGTGGCATACCCGGGTTGCAGGACACGCCTGCGCCGGCGGAACAGGCTAAACAGCCGGAACAACCGGCGCCGCAGAAGATCCAGACCGAGCCTTCCCAGCCGGCGGCCGCGCCGACACCTCCGCCACCGCCTCCGCCGCCCGAACCTCAGCCGGCTGCCCCGGCAGCTCGGAAGAAGAACAGCGAATATTACGAGACCAAGGCCCAGATCTTCAATGCGCTGGTCGAGGCGATCGACCTGTCGCAGCTGGCTCGTCTCGATGCCGAAGATGCTCGCGATGAGATCCGCGATGTCGTGAATGACATCATCGCGCTTAAGAACGTGGTGATGTCCATTTCAGAGCAGGAAGATCTGCTGGAAGACATCTGCAACGACGTACTTGGTTATGGTCCGCTGGAGCCTCTGCTGGCTCGCGACGACATCGCCGACATCATGGTCAATGGCGCGCACACGGTCTATATCGAAACCTCCGGCAAGGTTGAGCAGACCGGTGTGACGTTCCGCGACAACGCGCAGTTGATGAACATCTGCCAGCGCATCGTGAGCCAGGTCGGCCGCCGCGTTGATGACAGCAGCCCGATCTGTGACGCCCGTCTTCCTGACGGCTCCCGTGTCAACGTTATCGCGCCACCGCTCGCCATCGACGGCCCGGCCCTCACCATTCGTAAGTTCAAACGCGACAAGCTGACACTTGACCAGTTGACCAAGTTCGGTTCGATCACGCCGGAAGGGGCGACGATCCTGCAGATCATCGGCCGTTCACGCTGTAACGTGCTGATTTCCGGCGGTACCGGTTCGGGCAAGACGACGCTGCTCAACTGTCTGACTGCCTATATCGAGAGCACCGAACGCATCATTACCTGCGAAGATTCGGCCGAATTGCAGCTGCAGCAGCCGCATGTGGTGCGCCTTGAGACGCGTCCGCCCAACCTGGAAGGGGAAGGCGAGATCACCATGCGCGATCTCGTCAAGAACTGCCTGCGTATGCGTCCTGAGCGGATCATCGTGGGCGAAGTGCGTGGCCCGGAGGCATTCGATCTCCTGCAGGCCATGAACACCGGTCACGACGGCTCCATGGGAACCCTGCACGCCAACTCCCCGCGTGAAGCCCTGTCCCGTCTGGAATCCATGATCACCATGGGCGGTTTCTCGCTTCCGTCCAGAACCCTGCGCGAGATGATCGTCTCGTCCATCGATGTGGTGGTCCAGGCGGCGCGTCTTCGCGACGGTTCCCGCCGCATCACCCATGTGACGGAAGTAATGGGCATGGAAGGCGACATCATCACCACCCAGGATGTCTTCCTCTACGACATTGTCGGCGAAGACCCGAACGGCAAGATCATCGGCCGCCACCGCTCCACCGGAATCGGTCGTCCGAAATTCTGGGAGCGGGCAAGATACTTTGGCGAAGAAGCCCGTCTGGCACAGGCACTGGATGCTGCCGAGATGCCTGAATATGTAGCTGATTGAGGACCCCATGTCCGGACTTGAAGAGTTTCTCACGCCTGAAATCACCGGCCTGGCCGTCGCCGCCCTGGTGATGCTTGCCGTTGGCGGCATCATCTACAGCCTGTTTCAGCCTGCTCTGTCCGGCTCCAAGCGGCGCGATCAGCGCGTGAACGCGGTCGCAGCGCGGCCCCAGAGCGAAAATCAGCGCAAGGCCCTTCGTGATGTCGACCGGCGCAAACGGTCGATCCAGGATCAGCTGAAGGAATTCGAGGTTCGGCAAAAGGCCAAGCAGGACAAGCAGCAGAAGGTCTCGCTGAAGGTCAAGATCGAGCAGGCCGGCCTGGCCTGGGAGACCCATCATTTCGTGATCTTCAGTATCGTTGCCGGTCTGGTCTTCCTGATCCTTGGATTGATTTTCAGCGGAAATCTGCTCATTGCGGCAGCCTTCGGTTTCGCCGGCACGCTGGGTTTCCCCCGCTGGTACGTTTCCAGCAAGCGCAAGCGCCGCTTCAACGCGTTTCTCGACGAGTTGCCGAACGGCGTCGACATCATCGTGCGCGGCGTCAAGGCCGGTCTGCCGCTCAGCGACTGCATCAAGGTGGTTGCCCGCGAAGCCCGCGAACCTGTCGCGACCGAGTTCCGCAAGATCACCGAAACCCAGATCATGGGGATTTCGCTTGCCGAAGCGGTCGGCAAGTTGCCCGAACGAGTTCCGCTGGCAGAAGCCAACTTCTTTGCCATCGTGGTTGCCATTCAGCAGAAGGCTGGTGGTGGCCTGGCCGAGGCATTGAACAACCTGTCCAAGGTGCTGCGCGGCCGCAAGGCCATGAAGCGCAAGATCAAGGCACTCAGCGCCGAAGCGAAATCCTCCGCCGGGATCATCGGTTCACTGCCGTTTTTCGTCGGCGGGATCATGTACCTCATTTCGCCGAACTACATTCTGGTCCTGTTCGAGACCACAGCCGGAAACATCATCATCGCTGGCTGCCTGTTCTGGATGTTCTGCGGCATCATGGTGATGCGCGCGATGATCAACTTCGACTTCTAGGAGACGACATGGATATCGATACCATCGCATCCAGTCAGTTTCTGGCAGCTGTTCTGGCCATGGTGGCGGTCACGGGAACCATCTTTTCCCTGGTGATGCCACTTCTGTCTCGCGACACGTTGAAATCGCGGATGAAATCGGTCGCGATCGAGCGCAACAAGCTGCGCGCCAAGGAGAGGGCCCGTCTTCAGGCAGCCCAGGCAGACGCAAAGGCTTCCCTGCGAAACCAGCCCAAGGCGCAGATGAAAAGCCTTGTCGACCGGCTGAATCTCAAGGAAGCGCTTTCCGATGAAAGCACGGTCGAAAATCTCAGAATGGCCGGCTACCGCGGCTCCGCACCGCTTTACTACTTCCTGGTTGCGCGCATAGCGTTACCTGTCGGTATCTTCGCCTTCACGGTGGCCTACGCATTTCTCGTGTTGCCCGACGACTTCCCGGCATTGTCGAAGCTCTGCTTCTGTCTGGGTCTTGCCGGCCTCGGCGCTTTCATGCCGAACATCTACCTGAAGAACAAGATCGACAAGCGCAAGCTGACCATCCAGCGGGCCTGGCCGGATGCGCTGGATCTCATGCTGATCTGCGTGGAATCGGGCATGTCCATCGAAGAAGGCTTCAAGCGCGTTGCGGAAGAAGTCGGTGTGCAGTCGGTTGAGCTGGCAGAAGAATTATCGCTCACGACGGCCGAACTGTCTTACCTGAGCGACCGCCGTATCGCGTATGAAAACCTGGCGAAACGCACTGGTGTCGAAGGTGTGAAGAACGTCATGATGGCGCTTATCCAGGCCGAGCGTTACGGTACGCCTGTCGGCACGGCCTTGCGCACGATGGCGGACGACACCCGCGAGCAGCGCATGCAAATGGCCGAACAGAAGGCTGCATCCCTGCCGCCGAAGCTGACGGTGCCGATGATCATGTTCTTCCTGCCTGTGCTGTTCTTCATCATCATGGGGCCGGCAGTGATTCAGGTGATCAACACCTTCCAATAGGCAGCAGGTTCGCTCTCCGGCGCGTTTATCGCCGGAGGCCCTGGGTTTACTCGGCGACAACCGGAAACCGGATGCGTCAAACGCGCAAAAGGAGTGCCGATGTTGAGCAGCACTCCTTTGGTCGTTTTTCCGAATTTTCTGGATTTAATTCTGGCCCGACGCCGGCAGTTCAAGGCCGTACAGTCATTGAGAAAAGCGGAACTTATTGAAACCGCGCTGTTGCCTCAGCCCTGCTGGCGTTTCTGCATCATTGTGCGCAGATAGGCGATGTTGGCCTGGGCCTGCTGCGGATCGATCTCGGACTGGGCCACCTGGATGGCTTCGTCAAACTTGCCCTGGATGCCAAGCACCAGAGCCAGGTTCTGGCGAACGCGGCTGTCTGCGCCGGGCAGGGTGGCTGCCTTGCGCAGGGTATATTCCGCGTCGGGCAGATCATTGGACAGCAGATATGACAGGCCCAGGTTGTTCAGGAGACTGGGATCGTTTGGCGCGATGATCAGTGCCTGCTTGTAGAGGCTGCGGGCTTTGTCGTGGTTGCCGGTCTGATCGTAAATCGCCGCTTCAGCGGACATCAGCCTCCAGTCCGGCGTGTCCGGCCTCTGAGCACCACGAATGACGTTCAGCGCTTCGTCGAAACGGCCGTTCATCGCCAGAACCTTGCCATAGGCGGAAGAGATTTCCCGGTCCTTGGGATGTGCGATCACACCGGACCGAAGAACGGCCATGGCCTGCGGTATTTGCCCGTTCTGGCTGAGAGCGCTTGAATAGCCAAGAATGGCGCTGCGGTCCTTGCGGTCGCGCTCATAGGCCTTGGACCACTTGGACACCTGTGCCAGCGCCTGTGAAGAACCTGGCGAAGTGTAGCCGGAGGCAGGGGAGTGGGTGCCGGTGTTGGCGCGGTTGGAAGCGCAGCCAGTGACAACGACAAGCGCCGACATGGCCAGCAGCGTCGTAGCGAGACGAGTGCGACGGCGAACGGAACCGGTTCTGGGCGATTGCATTTCCAACATCCTTGTTGTCGGCGGCTTTCAGGTTTCCTTATGAGAAATAGATAATTAACCCTAATGCTTGGTTAAGCACCGTTGCGAAATGCGAGAAGCGGTGCGCATCGACGCGCACCATATTGCGTCCGAACGCCGGGCATCCTAGGTCTTGAAGATCGAATCCAATCTCCAACGGAGGTCCTCCCGTGCGCGAAAGCCTAGTCCGCAAGAGCGATGTATCCAGCTCCACGCCCATACACGCCGTCACCGAGGCAAGCCTGCCCCAAGTTCTGGACGGGCTCGGATCAGCAGCATTGAACTGGTGCAAGGTCAACGATTTTGCAGGCAAGCCTGCAACATCCCTGCTTGTCCCGGGAGCAGACGGTGCCGCGGTGCTGTTCGGCGTAGAGGATGGCGGTCTGTCGCATCCGCTGGCACTAGGCAGCCTGGTCGCCGGACTGCCGGAAGGCGATTACCATCTTGCCGAGGGGTTTCCGGATCCCGAACAGGCAGCGCTCGGCTTTGCCCTCTCCACCTATTCCTTTACCCGCTACCTGAAAAACGAAGGCAAGACCCGCCGTCTTGCCGTTGATGAGACCGTCGACCTGGATCGACTCGGAACGATTCTCGACGGGGTCCAGCTGGCGCGTGATCTCATCAATACGCCCGCGAACGATCTTGGACCGGGGGAACTATCCCAGGCCGTTGTCGCCCTGTTCAAGCAGCATGGCGGCACCGGGCGTATCGTCATCGGGGAAGACCTTCTGGAAGAAAACTTCCCGATGGTGCACGCAGTCGGCAAGGCCAGCAGCCGGGCGCCGCGCCTGGCAGACTTCACCTGGGGTGACGAAGCCGCGCCCAAGGTCACTTTGGTGGGCAAGGGCGTCATCTTCGATACCGGCGGTCTCAACCTGAAACCGGGCTCCTCCATGGCGCTGATGAAAAAGGACATGGGTGGGGCGGCCAATGTGCTGGGCCTTGCGTCCATGATCATGGCGTCAAAGCTTCCTGTTCGCCTGCGCGTCATCGTTCCCTGTGTCGAAAACGCTGTTGCCGGAAATGCCTTCCGGCCAGGAGACATCCTGCCGAGCCGCAAGGGGCTGACCGTCGAAATCGGCAACACCGATGCCGAAGGCCGGTTGATCCTCGCCGACGCCCTGGCGCTTGCAGACGAGGAGAGCCCGGAAATCCTGATCGATATGGCAACGCTCACCGGTGCTGCCCGCGTTGCTCTGGGGCCGGATCTGCCGCCTTACTACACGGACGACGAGGAACTTGCCGAGGACATCGCGGTCATGGCCGAGGCTGCGGCCGACCCGCTGTGGCGCATGCCGCTGTGGCAGCCCTATCTGAAATATCTCGACAGCAAGGTTGCCGATATCAATCACATCAATACATCCGGTGCCGGATTCGCTGGGTCGATCACGGCAGCGCTGTTCCTGTCCCGCTTTGTCGAGAACACCGACAGCTGGGTTCACTTCGATATTTTCGGTTGGACCCCGATGGAAAAGCCCGGAAAACCGATGGGTGGGGAAGCCCAGGGCATTCGTGGCCTGTTCGATGTCCTTTCGGAGCGTTTTCCGGGCGCACAATAACGGCTCCGAAACGTTTTCGTGCTTCGATGGTCATGGAGATGGATGGGGGAAAAGGATGGGACCCTGTAACTCATGGCCGTCGAATTGCGCGCCTCGCAGGCGCTGAAACTGATGCACGAGGTCAATCTGGCGCTTGTTCGCGATAGCGAACAGGATCTTTCCGCGCGCCAGTTGACGATCCTGATGACAGTCTATCTGGAGCCGCCGCCGCATACGGTGCGCGGGTTGGCTGCCAAGTTGAATGTCACCAAACCTGCCATCACCCGGGCGCTTGACACTCTGGGCGGTATGCGGCTTTTGTCGCGCAAGCGCGACGAAGCCGACAAACGCAATGTGATCATCACTCGCACGGTGGAAGGCGCACTTTATCTGGAGCAGCTTGGCGATCTCGTGGTGGAAAAGGCCCGGGAACTGCCGCGCTGACAGTCCAATCCATTTCGGGATCGACTATCGACCATGACCGAGACCTTCGACCGCCGCCGCCACCCGGTCCGTGCCGACCTTGCCGCCATCGACTATGAAGGCCGGGCAGCCGCTAGCCGTTTCGCCGAGGGCGAGGTGTTTCAGGTCATTGCCGACCAGCTGCCGATCCGGCCTGAACCGCGCCCGGACCGGCCGATCGACACCGAAGCCCTCAGCGGCGAGTGGGTGACGGTTTACGAGCAAACACCGGAAGGCTGGGCCTGGGGACAGCTCGACACGGACGGCTACGTCGGCTGGTTCTCCTCCGACGACCTTGGGCCTGTGAAGCCGGCAACCCACCGGGTGCGCGCTCTTCGGACCTACCGTTACCCGGTTGCCGACCTCAAGTTTCCGCCACTCGGGCTCCTGTCCATTGGCTCACTGGTCACGGTTATCGGTGAAACCGAAACGCGTGGGCTGGCCTATGCGCTCCTCAGCGATGGTTCGGCGGTTGTTGCCAAACACCTTGTGCCGCTGGACGCCGTTGAGAATGACTGGGTGGCTGTCGCCGAAGAGCTGATCGGCACGCCCTACCGCTGGGGTGGACGCTCGAGCCTGGGTCTCGATTGCTCAGCGTTGGTGCAACTTGCGGCGCAGACAGGCGGACACGGCCTGCCGCGCGACAGTGACATGCAGGAAGCGGAAGCCGGCGAAGCCGTTCCGCACGACGATCCAGCCGCATTGAAACGTGGTGATCTGCTGTTCTGGAAAGGCCATGTCGGCATCATCGCGGGCGAGAACCGCCTTTTGCACGCCAACGGCTTCACGATGACCGTCGCCTATGAGCCACTGGACAAGGCAATTGATCGCATCGCGGCAACGGAATGGGGCGCGATCACGAAGGCGCGGCGCCTGCCAGAGTTGTAAATGGACGAAAGGTGGCTGTGCCCCGGGCATTCAAGTGCTCGCCCGGGGTCTTGTCGGCTGTGATTTTGCGTTTGTCTAATCTACGAGATTACCTCAGCCGGGGAACGTCTGGACGCCAATGGATTCGAGTGCGCCGGACTTCGGGTTCTTGACCAGGCAAAGCTGGCTTTCAGTTCCCTGAATGAAGCAGACCATGGGACGCTCTTCCTGGCGGGCCCGCTCATAGGTCTCCCGTGTCACGCCTTCTTCTGCATAAAACGGAAATTCGCCGGCCTGCGGGCCTTCAGCGCCTTCCGGCCAAACCGGCAGCTTGGCGGATGTTGCGACATCGACATAGCCGCTGATCCAGTCCAGCAGGGCTGCCTGCATGTCGTTGAGGGTTTCGATGCCGTAAAAACCGAACAGGTCGTTCTGATCAAAGGTAGCCTGATATTCAATGCCACCGGACTGATTGAAGACCGCGAGCGAGACTTCCGCAGACCCGCATTCGCCCTGTGCATCGGCTTCAACCGAATAGGTGTCCAGCCAGACCGCTTCGACGGACTGCGAGCACTCTTCCGCCGCTGCATTCTGGCTCAGCGGGAGCGCTAGCCCCCCAAGCAACACGCCGGTGATCGCGATGTTAAGTGTCTTGGAAAAAAGGAAATTCCGGAACGACATACCTGCCTCCAAATCGACTCGGATCGAGCCGGCCGGACTGTAGACCCGGGGTAGAACAGCAGCAACAGATTTGCTGCGTCACCCCTTCGGTGTCATCGCCAGCTGGGGTTCGGCACTGGAAGCGTCCTTTGCAACGCTTTCGAGTTCTCCCAGCTCGAGATCCTCGATCCGGCGGCTGCGCTTGGAGATCTTGTCGGAGGAAATCAGGATCTGGTCGATATCCTTGTTCGCCTGTGCGAAATGGGCCTGAAGCTTGCCGACGCGATCGTTCAACCGACTGACATCGGCGACCAGGTGGCCGACTTCGGCCTGGATCAGATGGGCCTGCTCGCGCATCTTTGCATCGCGCAGCACCGACTGGATCACCTGGATCGACAACATCAGCAGCGACGGCGAGACGATCACCACCCGGGTGCGGTGCGCTTTCTGGATCAGATCCTCGAAGCTCTCGTTGAGTTCTGCAAACACGCTTTCCGATGGCACGAACAGGAACGCGGTATCCTGCGTTTCGCCGGGCAGAAGGTATTTCTCGCCGATGTCCTGAATGTGTTTGGTGAAGTCGCGGCGGAACTGGGCCTGGGCATACTTCAGCTGGTCGTCGGTTTCCGCATTGCGCAGCAGGTTGAAGGCTTCCAGCGGAAACTTGGCGTCGATGGCCAGGGGCGGCGCACCGTTCGGCATGTGAATCAGGCAGTCCGGGCGGCTGTTGTTCGACAGCGTTGCCTGGAAGGAATAGGTGCTGGGCGCCATCTGGTCCTGGACAATCGCTTCCATCCGGCCCTGGCCGAAGGCGCCGCGGGTCTGCTTGTTGGACAGGATAGCCTGCAACTGGCCAACCTGGCCGGAGAGATCGGTAATCGTGCGCTGCGCCCGGTCGATCACCGCCAGCCGCTCGTGCAGGTGCCTGAGGCCGTCCTGCGTGCGCTTGCTGGTATCGGCCATCGAAAGGTTCAGCTTGTGACCCATGCCGTCCAGGCGCTCGTTGACGGCGCGCATCATGTCGGACTGCCGCGAGCCGAACACTTCCGCCATGGTCTGCATGCGGCCGGTCATTTCCCCCTGAGATTTCAGAAGTTGCGAGAGATGGCTTTCCAGCTCGTGAATGCGCTCGCCGGCCACTGCGTCCGATTCGGCACGCAAACGGATCTCCCGCATGGTCTTCAGGACTAGCCAGACAATCAGCGCCAGAAGAAACAGGCCGCCGGCGATGGCAGCTTCCAGAACCGTCACCGGACGGCCACTCAAATCGAACAGGATCTCATTCATGAAACAAACATAGAACGATTCGGGGCGAAGGCCCATCCGCGCGGCAGGAGAGAGCTGTAGACTTCTACCAGGTAGCCGGTCCGGTCGAAGGCGTTGAAAACGGGAGGCTGCCGCGCTATTTCCGCGTTGACCGGAGCGCTCCGATTTCTTATGTCAGGCGCATGACAATACGCCCGATCATCACCATTCCCGATCCGGTCCTGCGCGAGGTGTGTGCACCTATCGTGACCGTCGACGACGACGTCCGCAAACTGGCCGACGATATGCTGGAAACCATGTACGATGCCCCCGGTATCGGACTTGCCGCCAGCCAGATCGGGCTGCTGCAACGCATCTTCGTGCTGGACGTCGCCAAGGAAGACGCGCCGAAAGAGCCGATGGTGTTCATCAATCCGAAGATCGTCTGGTCGAGCGAGGACCTGTCCGTCTATCAGGAAGGTTGCCTGTCGATCCCCGATTACTACGAGGAGGTCGAGCGGCCTGCCGAAGTAACGGTCCAGTTTCTCAACCGGGAAGGCGCCGAACAGGAGATCAAGGCCGACGGGCTTCTGGCAACCTGTATTCAGCACGAGCTTGACCATCTCAACGGGAAGCTGTTCATTGACTACCTGTCGAAGCTGAAGCGCGAACGCGTTGTCAAGAAATTCACCAAGCAGGCAAAGCTGGCCGGAAAACTCTGATCCGCTGCTGCCTGGCTGAAACCGCGGGGCGGCATAAATGGATCAGGTCCTGTTCCTGAAACTCTTCGCTGCGCTTTTTGCAATCATGAACCCGATTGCAAACCTGCCGGTGTTCTTGTCGCTCACCGCCGACAAAGGGCCGGGGTTTGAGCGCAAGGTTGCCCTGACGGTGCTGATTGGCCTTGCCCTTGGCTCCGCATTCATCGGCCTCACGGGCGACGCCATTCTCAAGGTCTTCGGCATCAGCCTGGATGCGTTTCGGCTTGCCGGTGGTTTCCTCATTCTCCTGATCGCGCTCAACCTCATCTCAGGTGAGAAGAGCAAGGCGCATCATGGGACGGACGAGGAACAGGAACATCATTCCGAACAGGACAATCCTGCAATCTATCCGCTGACCGTACCGATCCTGCTCGGGCCGGGAACGATCTCGACCATGATTATCTACCGTGGCCAGGTCACGGATCTTTCCCACGAAATTTCGTATATCGCTGCCATTGCTGCCTCCATCGCCGTTCTCGTAGGCACATTCTTCGCCGCCCCGTTCCTGTCGAAGTTCCTCGGCCAGACCGCAACCAGCGTCATGAGCCGCCTGATGGGGATGATCCTGGCGGCCATTGCGATGGAAATGATGGTCGGAAGCCTAAAGGTCCTGCTGCCAGGCCTGGCTTGAAGCGAGCTGACGCCACGCGGCAGGCCTGATCGATTTCGCACTTCCGGGAAGGAGTAGCCCTGGGTGCAGGGGCGCCAACAACGCACGCTGCCCCCTTGCAACACCCGCCGCGAGACGCAATAAGGGCGCAGATCTTCAAAACCCCTCAGGAGCCTCATGTCCTTACGCGTCATCTTCATGGGCACCCCGGATTTCTCGGTGCCGACCCTCATGGAAATCGTCGGCCAGGGCCACGACGTGGTCGCCTGCTATTCGCAGCCGCCGCGTCCTGCAGGCCGGGGCATGGACCTGAAGAAATCGCCGGTTCATGAGGCCGCTGAATCGTTCGGTATTCCGGTGTTCACGCCGCAGAGCCTCAAAGGGGCAGAAGAGCAGGAGGCCTTTGCGGCCTTGGATGCAGACGTCGCGGTGGTGGTTGCCTACGGCCTTCTCCTGCCGAAACCGATCCTGGAAGCGCCGGAATACGGTTGTCTCAACCTTCATGCTTCCATGTTGCCGCGCTGGCGCGGCGCAGCGCCCATCAACAGGGCGATCATGGCCGGTGACAAAGAAACAGCCGTTCAGGTGATGCGCATGGAAGAGGGGCTCGATACCGGCCCCGTCTGCATGTCGGAAACCGTTGCCATCGGCGAGAACATGACGGCCGGAGACCTTCACGACAAGCTGTCTTCGCTCGGCGGGGATCTGATGGTTCGGGCGCTGGCGGCCTTGTCGCGCGGGGCGCTTGGCGACCAGACCCAGGCAGAGGACGGTGTCACCTACGCGGCCAAGCTCTCCAAGCAGGAAACCCGGATCGACTGGTCGAAACCGGCTGCGGAGGTTCACAACCACATTCGCGGCCTGTCACCCTTTCCCGGTGCCTGGTGCGAAATGCCGCTCGGCGGCAAGATGGAACGGGTCAAGGTCCTGCGCAGCACGCTTGGCGAAGGCTCCGGCACGCCGGGATCCGTCCAGACCGGTGGGGATGTGCCAGTGATTTCCTGCGGTGCGGGTGCCGTACGTCTGGAACAGGTTCAGCGGGCCGGCAAGAAGCCGATGAGCGGCGCGGAATTCCTGCGCGGAGCATCGCTTTCTGACGGCACGGTTCTGGACTAATCTGAGGTTCGAGGAGACCGACATGACCCAAGCTGCCGAAGCTGCCGGCCTTGCCATCAGAAACGTGACTTCTGACGATGAAGCTTCCGTCAGAGAGCTGGTCACCGCTGCCTTTCCGTCCGACATGGAAGCCCGCCTCGTGCACACGCTGCGTCATTGCGGCGCTCTGGTGCTGGAACAGGTCGCGGTCGATGCCGGCGGCCGGATCGTCGGACATATCGCCTATAGCCGTGTCACCCCGGCTGCCATCGGTCCGGGGCAGGGCATGCAGGTTGTTTGCCTTGCGCCTGTTTCTGTCTGGCCGGACCTGCAGAAGACCGGCATCGGTTCGGCGCTGATCAAGGCCTCTCTGGAAAGCCTGAAGGATCTGGGAGAGGACCTTGTTCTGGTGCTCGGCCCGCCGTCCTATTATCCGCGCTTCGGTTTCGATCCCGTGCTGGCACGCAAGGTGCAGGGACCTTATGCGGGCGATGCCTTCATGGCGCTTGCGCTGACGGAAGCCGGATCGCGGGACCTGCCAATCGAGGTGGCCTTCGCCACACCCTTTGAAGAATTCGAGTAATGCCCCGCTACAAACTGACGGTGGAATATGACGGCAGGCCGTTCAGCGGCTGGCAGCGCCAGGCGAACGCGCCGTCCGTCCAGGCGGTGATCGAACGTGCCGTCAAGGCATTCTCCGGTGAGGAGGTGACCATCGGCGGCGCCGGTCGCACAGACACCGGCGTCCACGCCACCGGGCAGGTCTGCCATGTGGATCTTTCGAAGGACTGGGACGCAAGAACGGTCATGGGGGCGCTGAATTTCCATTGCCAGCCCCATCCGGTGGTGATTCTGGATGCTGCGGAAATGCACGAGGGCTTCGACGCGCGCTTTTCCGCGATCCGCCGCTCCTACCGCTATCGCATTCAAAACCGGCTGCCGCCGCTCACCCACCAGCTTGGTCTTGCCTGGCATGTGAAGGTGCATCTCGATGCGGACGCCATGCACGCGGCTGCGCAGGAATTCGTCGGTCATCACGACTTCACCACCTTCCGTCACACGCGCTGCCAGGCAAAAAGCCCGGAAAAGACGCTGGAGGAATTCCGGGTCTACCGCGAGGGCGAGTTCGTCATTGCCGAATGCGCGTCACGGTCCTTCCTCCACAATCAGGTGCGCTCGATGGTCGGCTCCCTGCGCCTGGTCGGTGAGGGCAAATGGGGGCCGGGTGATGTCACCAGGGCCCTGCAAGCCCGCGACCGGAACGCCTGCGGCCCGGTGGCGCCGGCAGACGGGCTTTACCTGACCCGTGTCGACTACCGCTCGGCGGAAATGGACATCGAACTCAAGAAGGACTGGCAGTCCCGCAAGGCCGTGTTGGCTGCCGGAGAAGGCGAAGAAGACGGCGACGCGTGAGAGGATCCCCGTTAGCCCGTCACAACGTCTCCTCGGGTATCTCCACGCATTTCTTGTAGAGATGCCAGGTCGTATGACCGAGGATCGGCAGGGACACGACCAAACCCAGGAACGCCGGTGCCATCGACACGATCAGAACCGCGGTTACGACAAAGGCCCAGCCGATCATCGGGACGGGCGATGTGAATACAGCGCGCACGCTGGTGATCATGGCTGTGATGAAGTCCCGGTCCTCCTCCATCAGCAACGGGAAAGACACCACGGTCAACGAGAACAGGATCAGCGACAAGATTGCACCCACCACGTGGCCAACGGCCAGGAACATCAGGCCTTCCGGGGTGGAGATGACCTGGGTCAGAAACTCGTCGAACGAGGCAAACGACCGGAAGCCGAGGAACAGCGCGAGCAGCAGGCGCACCTGATACATCCACATGATCTGGATGAACAGAACCACGAAGGCCATCCAGGAAAGTTCCCGCCCCTTTTGGGCCCACATGGTGCCGAAGATGCGTGACCAGGAAAGCTCCTCACCATTTTGGAGACGCCGGCTGACCTCGTAGAGACCAACCGCAGCGAACGGCCCGATCAAGACGAAACCGGCCGCTGCCGGATAGGACAGGTAACTCATGTTGAGGGCGGCCGCGCTCAAGACGACAAACAGGCCCCCAAGAGCGAAAAACGCGCCGATCGCCAGGCCGTAGACCGGCGCCCTGCGGAAATCGGCCAGACCCGCAGCGAACGCGTCGATCACGTCGTTGACGGTAATCTTGTTGACCTTTGGCATGGGCCGCAATCCAGTTGTTGCGGATGCCCCGCTACCGTGCGGGGTTGACGTGTTGTCACTCATCAGGCGGCTTCCTCCCAAAAGCATATTGCCCGCCCGCCTCCCGCGGACAGGCAATCTTAGGCACGGAACGGTGTCCGGCTCAATCGGGAGAAGGGCTTATGCGCCGGTTAAATCCGACGTGAAGCGCGGGCAGACCTGCGTGCCATGTTATCCAGTCGTGAAAATGGGGAGCAGGGCTTTGGGCCCATCCTTCGAGACGGCCTGGTGGCCTCCTAAGGATGAGGCTGCGGTTTGCTGAAGCCTTTTTTCCCCGTATCGCCTCATCCTGAGGAGCCGCGATAGCGGCGTCTCGAAGGATGGGCCACAAACGCTGTGCCCACCGCTCTCACAGGCGAAGCGGCAGGCCGTTATGTTGCAGGCGAAGCAAGGCAGAGCCTCACTCGGTAGCCGGCTTCTTGTCCATGTCGGCGGCTGCGGCAGCCGCAGCTGCTGTGACGGCTTCCTTTTGCTTGTCGTCCAGCTTCGCGGTGTCGGGAATGTTGACCCGCACCTCCTTGCGCGCGAACTGGATGCCGTTGTCCTCGAACGCTTGTTGAACGCGCTTGTAGATTTCCTTGCGGATGCCGAACTGCTTGCCGGGTTTGGTGGTGTACTTGCCGCGCACCACGATGCCGACGTCGTCAACATCGGCAACGCCCTGTCCCTTGAACGGGGCCAGAATGTCGTCCTTGAACTCTTCCATCTCCATGATTTCCTGGCCGATCCGCTTGAAGAGCTTGCGAACCTTCTCGACATCCGTGTCGAAAGGAACGGTGAACTTCAGCTTCATGATCACCCAGTCACGGGACAGGTTGGTGAGCTTCGGAATTTCGCCATAGGGGACGATATGAACGGCACCACGCGTGCCGCGCAGCTGCAGGGACCTTATCGAGATTTTCTCGATAGTGCCCTGTGTACCGCCCGCATCGATGAATTCACCCAGACGGAAGGCATCGTCCATCAGGAAGAAGATGCCTGAGACCACGTCGCGCACCAGGGTCTGCGCCCCGAAGCCGACTGCCAGGCCAACGACACCGGCACCGGCCAGAAGCGGCGTGATGTTGATGCCCAGCTGGCTGAGGGCGAGCAGCGTGGTCAGGGTCAGGATCGTGATCTGCACGACGACGCGGATCAGCGGCAGGATCGTTGCCAGGCGCGACTTGCCGGCCCCGCCCATCTCCGCGTCTTCATCTTCGTTGGAAGGCGGCGGCGAGTCCTTGGCGAGCTGGTGGGCAACCCAGAGATTGGTGATTTCCCAGGCAAGGTAACCGGCGGCCAGAATAAGCAGGAAGATAACCGTATGCCGGGCGACCGAGGACCCGTCTTCCGCGCCGAGCGCGAGCAGATTGAGACCATAGATCCTGCCGACCATCAGCACCAGGAAGGCAAGCAGGGCCACGCGGGCAATGCGCACGTAGCTGTGCCGGGTCTGCATATGGGCAGCTTCCGCAACCGGACCTTCCCCGCGCATGGGCGGAACGATGTGGGAGACGATGCCGCGTACCATCGTGTCGAGAAACGGCGCGAACACGACCAACGCGATCACGGCGAGAGAGCGTCCCGCGGTCAGCGCCTCGATGCCCATGCTGGTTGTTATCTGAACCAGCAGCCAGTTGAAGGCGATGAAGGCAATCGAGAAGTAGGGCCAGAACCGGGCCATGCGTTCCAAGCCGCTGGTTGGCTGGTGCTCATCACCCAGAATGATGCTCGTCAGGCCATGACGGGCGTTCCAGATGACCATGGCGATCCAGAGATTGACGCCAAAGCCGATGAAGAAGCGGAAGGTTTCGGCAACATCTCCGTCGCCGGCCTCGATCATGATGTTACGCAGGAAGAACGTGACTCCAACGAAGGCGAAGAGGCTCGTGAAGCTGCGGTAAAGTGACTTGGCGGTGGTGTCGTCCGCGGTGACGAGGCGCAGCTCGCTGCGATGCGGCGCCAGGGCAAAACGCAGCAGGGCTGCGACGATGCGTGGCAGGAAAACGATCCAGTATACCGCCTGAAAGGCAAAGGCTCTGGCGACAGGATCGAAAATCGCGATCTTGCCGACAGCGAAGGCGACGATTGCAAAAACAATCAGCCCGCCAAGATCAAGCGCTGCACGTGTGGAGACCAGTTTGACAGTTTCAAAGAGGCTGTGGGGCGCATGGCTCTGGATTTTCTCCCGGCGGGAGGCGAATAGCCGGTTGACCAGGAACTCGGCGGCAAACCCGGCGGCCAGGATAAGTGCAATCGCACCGATGAAGATATGCACGGGTCCTGCGACCGTTCCCGCAATCAGCGCGCCGATACTGGAGAAAAGGCTGCTGAAGAGCTCCGGCACTGTTCGGAAACTGTTGGCAATCAGCGCGCCGAACTGATCGGCTGCAGTCTGCACCTTCTCGATCAGTTCGACTTCTTCTGACGGAGGCGGGGTCTGCGCGCCCTTGGCTGCGGCACCTTGCTGCAGCAGGGTCATCAGGTCGGTCAGCGCCTTCACCTGTTCCGGATCGAGATCGGAGACAAGCTTTTCCATGGCTTCGGGCTGAAGCTGCGACGGAAGGTTTTTTCCGGTGTCCTGTGCGTTGGCCGGCAGTGCCATAGTGGACAAGAACGCCAGAAATACTGAGAATGCACAGGCAGTTAGTCTAGTCTTCCAGGCACCGGTCATCAGCGAGCCCCCTCGTCGGCAGTGAACCTTCAAAATTAGGATTGGCACGCCGAACGTGCAAAATCCATTAAAATTACCCAAGGTAATAGGGGTGCAAACTATACGACTGGCACAATTCGCATGATTACGCACTGGCCAAGGCCGGTGCGACTGTGTAACAGACCTTGATCCGGCCCGCGTATGCGTCTACCTCCTTGCCAGATCAATCGAACCTGAGCTGGATGGAATGACAACGCCCCCACAGAGCGCGAATACTGCCCCGGGGCCGATCTGGGCCCTTTTGAGCCCTATCGGTCGTATGGGCCGGGAACCCTATTGGCTGTGTTTCCTTGTCAGCTGGATCATCTTCGGCATTGCGCTGCGGATATGGTGGCTTTCCTCCGCTGAAACGCCGACGCCTGAATCCATGATTTCCGGTGACTACATCGGCACGAATCCGCTGTTTCCGGTTCTGTTTTTCGTTCTGCAGTGGGTGGAACTGGCACTGGTCGTCAAGCGGTTGCAGGACATCGGTCAGAGCGGGTTCCTCGCACTTTTGATCTTCGTTCCGATCCTGAATGTGATCATGCTGATCTTTCTCGGCGTTGTGCCGAGCCAGGGCCAGCCGAACCGCCATGGCCCGATGCCAAACAGCTACTGGCGCAAGCGCTGAACGCGCGTGAACCTTGCATACGACTAACCAAAGAGACTGTTTCATGCCCACTTCCGCCGTCGCAATCGCACAGGACCTGATCCGTTGCCCGTCCGTGACCCCTGCCGAAGGCGGCGCGCTGGCATCGCTGGAAGCGTTGCTCGGCAAGGCCGGGTTTGCCGTGTCGCGCGTCACGTTCCAGGACGAGGACACGCCGGACGTGGAGAACCTTTTTGCCTCCATCGGCAGCGGTGCACCGCATTTCGTCTTTGCAGGCCACACGGATGTGGTTCCGGCCGGTGCCGAGAGCGACTGGCGGCACGGCCCGTTTGAGGGGACCATCGACAACGGCATGCTGTTTGGCCGAGGCGCAGTCGACATGAAAGGCGGCATCGCGGCCTTTGCAGCAGCAGCGCTTGATTACGTTGCCGAAAAGGGCCCGGATTTTGGCGGCACGATTTCCTTTCTCATCACCGGCGACGAGGAAGGCCCGGCAGTCAACGGCACCGTCAAGCTGCTTCAGTGGGCCAGGGAACAAGGGCATGTGTTCGATGCCTGCATCGTCGGCGAGCCGACCAATCCGGATGTGCTCGGCGATGCCATCAAGGTCGGGCGGCGCGGATCGCTGTCCGGCACCATCACGGTCCGGGGTGTCCAGGGCCATGCCGCCTACCCGCATCTGGCTGACAACCCGATCCCGGGCCTGGTTCGCCTTCTGGCCGCGCTTGATGCGCTGGAGCTGGACAAGGGCAACGAACGCTTTCAGCCGTCCAATCTGGAGATTGTCTCCGCTGATGTGGGGAATCCGGCCTTCAACGTCATCCCGGCGCGGGCAGAGGCCCGTTTCAACATTCGCTACAATGACGAATGGACGCTGGAGAGTCTCAAGGCCCGCATCACCGGGACGCTTGAAGCGGTAGACCTTGGAAACCTAGCGCTTGGGCTGGAGTTCAAGCGCGATGCCAGCGAATCCTTCCTGACGCGGGACGAAGTCCTGATCGAAGCCCTGAGCAAGGCTGTGGAAGCGGAAACCGGCCGGGTTCCGGAGCTTTCAACGGGCGGAGGAACATCAGACGCCCGCTTCATAAAGAACTACTGTCCCGTCGTGGAATTTGGCCTTGTCGGCCAGACGATGCACAAGGTGGACGAATGTGTCGCGGTTGAGGACCTTGACCGGCTGGCAGCAATCTACAAAAAATTCCTCTTCAGCTATTTTTCCGGAGCAGACGGGAATTGATCAGCAAGGTCGAAATTCGCGCGGCATTGGACGGGTCCTGGTTGCTTCTGCGCAACCGTCCGGAAGGAATGGCGTTTTTCGACCAGTCCATTCAGGGGTTCTGGCGTTCGTTCTCCGTCATCTTTCTGCTGGTGCCGGTTTACGTGGTCAGTTGCCTTGCGGAAAAGCGGCTCTTTTTCGCCGAGAACCTCTACCATCCCGACGCCTTTCCGAACGGTAGCTACTGGTTTGCCCAGTTCCTGGGAATGGGCGTCGACTGGCTGGCACTACCGTTGTTGCTGGCGTTGCTGGCAGCGCCGATAGGCATTTCGAACCGCTACGTGTCTTTCATTGTCGTACGCAACTGGACAAGCCTGCTCGCGTCGGTGCCGTATCTCTTTACCTACATCCTGTTTCTTCTGGACGTTATCTCGCCTGGCATCGTTGTCTTGTTGTCGCTGACCTGCCTCTTTGTCGTGATCTGGTATCGCTACCAGGTCGCCCGCATCGCGCTTCAGACAACCGTGAGCCTGACCATCGGCGTCGTCGTCCTGGATGTGTTGCTCACGCTCGTGATTTCCCAGGTGGTCGGGCTTTTGTGGGGCGCATGAAAAACCCCGCCGGGTTAGGGCGGGGCTTTCCGGATTTCCAGATGTCGGAGCGCTCGCGGCGCTCCCTGGTCTGCGTCAGTCGCGCAGAAGTTCGTTGATGCCGGTCTTGGAACGGGTCTTTTCGTCAACCGTCTTCACGATTACGGCGCAGTAAAGGTTCGGAGCGGCTTCGCCGTTGCCCATCACGCTGGACGTCGGCATGGAACCTGCGACAACCACGGAGTAGGGCGGTACTTCGCCGTAGGTGATCTCGCCGGTCATGCGGTTGACGATGCGGGTGGACTGGCCAATGAAGACACCCATGCCGAGCACGGAACCTTCGCGCACGATACAGCCTTCGACCACTTCGGAGCGTGCGCCGATAAAGCAATTGTCTTCGATGATCACCGGACCGGCCTGGAGCGGTTCCAGAACGCCGCCGATGCCGACGCCGCCGGACAGGTGGACGTTCTTGCCGATCTGGGCGCAGGAGCCGACGGTCGCCCATGTGTCGACCATTGTGCCTTCGTCAACAAAAGCACCGAGATTGACGAAGGACGGCATCAGGACCACGCCCTTGCCGATAAAGGCAGAGCGGCGAACGATGCAGTTCGGCACGGCGCGGAAACCGGCGTTTTCAAAATCCATGCCGCGCCAGCCGTCGAACTTGGACGGCACCTTGTCCCACCAGGTGGCGTCGCCGGGGCCGCCCTTGATGATGTCCATCGGGTTCAGGCGGAACGACAGCAGAACAGCCTTCTTGGCCCACTGGTTGACCGCCCAGTCGCCATCCTTCTTCTCCGCAACGCGCAGCTTGCCACGGTCGAGCAGGTTCAAAGTTTCCTCGACCGCGTCCCGGACTTCACCGGTGGTCGTGGTGTCGATGGCTGCACGGTCTTCGAAAGCGGCGTCGATGATCTTGGACAGGGAAGCGAGATCGTGGGTCATCAGGCAGATGGTCTCCGGGCGTTAACATTTCTGGCGCGGACCTAAGCTGCCCGGCAAGGTGCTGTCAAGCACGGGAGGGTCGGCAGATGTCCTGTAGCCGTCAAACAAGCCGCCATTCTCGGGGGAATGCTGGCTGGATTACACCTGCCGTCCAGGTCGATGAGTTGAGAAAAAATAAAATGTTGGTTGCGATCACGGCAGTTTAAAGCGGTGACTAAATCGCTAGGGTGAAATCAATTCAACAAAATCGACAAGAGTACGTTCCGTGGAATTATGGATCCCGATCACCATTGCAGCAGCGTTCTGCCAGAACCTGCGCACGGCCCTCCAGAAACACCTGAAAGGTCAGCTTGGCACCACCGGGGCAACATTTGTGCGGTTCGGCTACGGCGTGCCTTTTGCGATCGCCTATGCTGCCGTGCTGCACGTCGTGTTCAAGTTCCCGCTGCCTGAACCGACACCGATGCTTTTGATTGCCGGGGCGCTGGGCGGTCTGGCGCAGATTCTCGGCACGTTTCTGCTGATCCACCTGTTCTCCTTCCGCAACTTTGCCGTCGGGACCGCCTATTCCAAGACAGAACCGATCCAGGCGGCGCTCTTCAGCTTCGTCGTTCTCGGCGAACACATTTCCCTGGCGGCTGGACTGTGCATTCTGGTCGGCGTCATCGGTGTGGTGGTCATTTCCCTGGCACGGGTTCCGTTGACACTGACTGCCATCCGCACCTCACTGGTCGGACGTCCGGCATTGATCGGCCTTGCCTCGGCTGCCTTTTTCGGAGCGTCCGCCGTCGCCTACCGCACGGCTTCACTGTCGCTGGAAGGCACCGGGGTGCCGATGCAGGCCGCCTACGCGCTGGTTTATGCAACGGCTTTCCAGACAATCGTCATGGCAAGCTGGATGGTGCTGCGTGAACCCGACCAGTTGCGTGCCAGTCTTCGCGCCTGGCGAGCAGCCGTCTGGGTTGGCGCTTCCGGCGTGGCCGGGTCTGTCGGCTGGTTCACGGCAATGACGCTGCAAAACGTTGCCTATGTGCGCGCACTTGCCCAGGTCGAACTCGTGTTCACCTTTCTGGTGTCATGGCTGGTGTTCAAGGAAGCGATCGCCCGGTCCGAGATTTTCGGCTGCATGCTCATCGTTGCGGCGGTCGTGGGGGTTATCCTGCTGCGTTAGAACAGCCCAAAAGCTCTGAAGCAATATCGCTCAATCCCTTCAGTCAAACTGTAAAGTGACCTTTAGGCATTTGTTTCGTTTTTAAGGTTATTCTGAGATAAGCTCCAAGACTGCGGTGTCCTGATCGTTGGCCATTGGAGATTTCTCGACCTAACGAGATGAGATGCCGAAGACATTTTTTTCCCGAATTGGAGCCAGTCATATTCTGACACGGCCCAGCCTGGCCAGCGTTGCGGCGATCGGCATTGCCCTTGCCGTGACAATTGCTGCCGGAATATTCGCGGAAGTTCAGAACCGGTCCGTGCATCTGCAGAGTGCGCGCGCGAATGTCGCCGAGCAACTCGGCATTGTCCGTGCCCGGCTGGAAGGCAACATCAACAGCAACCTGCAGCTTGTCCGGGGGCTTGTTGCACTTATTGCGACACAGCCGGATATTGATCAGGACCAGTTCGGCCGGATTTCCAGTGGTCTCATCGGCAATCACTCGCAGCTTCGCAATGTCGCCGGCGCACCGGATCTTGTCGTCAGGCTGATGTATCCCATGACCGGCAACGAAAAGGCCATCGGGCTCGATTACCGGAAAAACGAGCAGCAGCGTGATGCGGCCCTTCGGGCGGTGAATTCGGGCGAGATGGTGCTCGCCGGTCCCGTCGATCTTTTGCAGGGGGGCAAGGGGTTCGTCGGACGCTTCCCTGTCTTTACCGAAAATGATGATGGCACAAGGCGCCTTTGGGGGCTGGTTGCTGCTGTCGTCGACGCCGACAGGCTTTATGCGGACAGCGGCTTGCTGGACGCCGCGCTTCCCGTGGAAATCGCGATCATGGGCCGCGATGCGACCATGGCGGACAAGTCGGTTTTCTTCGGGGACGAGAACATTCTGTCCCAGAACCCTGTGTTGTCCGAGGTGGTTCTGCCGACCGGGCGTTGGCGGATTGCGGCGATCCCGCGTGGTGGTTGGTCGGCAATGCCGGACAACGCCTGGAAAGTCCGCTTGCTGATGCTGGCCGGGGGACTGCTGGTCCTGTTGCCGATCTTCATCGCCGGACAGCTGTACGATCAGCGGCGCGGGCATATCCGCGAACTGAGGCGCCGCCAGGTGCAGATGGAAGGTCTGTCTCAGCGCCTGAAGCTGGCCCTCGATACCTCCAAGATAGGCATCTGGGAACTGAACCTGGATACCGGCGTGCTGACCTGGGATAGCCGGATGCGGGAGCTTTACGATATCCCGGAGTGGCGCGACACGTCGCAATACGATGTCTGGTCCGAGTGCCTGCACCCGGAGGATCTGAAGCGTGCCGAAAAGGAATATTGGGATGCGATCGACACCGGCGGAACTTATCATTCCGACTTCCGTGTGATCCTTCAGGACGGCTCCACCCGCTGGATCCGGGCCATCGGTGCTGTTCACACCAACACTCGCGGCCAACGTTACATTCTGGGCGTCAACTGGGACGTTTCCCGGGATTTCCAGCTCAAGACCCGTTTGCTCAACGCCAAGCAGAACGCCGAAGACCGGAACCGCGAACTGGAGGATGCCCGTGCGCTGATGGAGCACCATTCGCTGCATGACAGTCTGACCGGTCTCCCGAACCGCCGTTTCCTGGACCGGCAGCTATTGGACGAGCAGGCCCCGCACAAGCCGACGGCGCTGCTGCATATCGATCTCGATCGCTTCAAGCATATCAACGACACACTTGGCCACGCTGCCGGCGACTCGATGCTTACCCATGCCGCGTCGGTGCTGATGGAAAACGTCAGTTCCAGCGAGTTCGTCGCCCGCATCGGCGGTGACGAGTTCGTCATTGCCATCACCGAGCCGACCGACGAGAAAAGCCTGGCCGCCCTTGCTGAAAAGATCATCGAGCAGATGCGTCAGCCGGTGACTTTCGAAAATCATCAGTGCCGCTTCGGCGTGTCCATCGGCATTGCCATGGCCGACACGACCTTGAGCGACTACGGCCGGCACCTGCTGGTCGATGCCGACATCGCCCTCTACCGGGCCAAGAGCAACGGCCGCAACCGGTTCGAATTCTTCTCCGATACGCTGAAGTCGGAAATCGTCCGCAACAAGCAGGTTGCCGACGACATCCTGTGTGCATTGGAGCGTCAGGAATTCCTGCCGTACTTCCAGCCGCAGTTCGATGCGAGAACGCTGGCGATCACCGGTGTCGAGGCACTGGCGCGCTGGAACCATCCCACCGAAGGCATCCTCACACCGGACGTGTTCCTGAAAACGGCCGACGAGCTTAATGTGGTGCCGCTGATCGACCGGATTATTCTGGAACAGACCCTGTGGCAGTCCGCGCGCTGGAAGGCAGCCGGAATCCATATTCCGAAAATGTCGGTCAACGTGTCGGCTGGCAGGCTCAACGACGCCAACCTGATGCAGAGCCTCGACGGTCTTGCCTTCGAACCCGGGTCACTGTCCTTCGAACTTCTGGAATCCATCTTCCTGGACGACAAGAACGATCTTATCGCCGCCAATTTCGAACACCTGCGGGACATGGGCATCGACATCGAGATCGATGATTTCGGCACGGGCTATGCCTCCATCGTCAGCCTCATTCACCTGCGTCCGAAACGGCTGAAGATCGATCGTCAGCTGGTCATCCCGATCACCCATTCGGAAGGCCAGCGCCGCCTGGTGGCATCGATCATCGAAATCGGGCAGTCGCTCGGCATCAAGGTTGTCGCCGAAGGCGTGGAAACCATGGAACATGCCAGGATCCTGCGCGACCTTGGCTGCGATGCCCTGCAGGGTTATGCCTTTGCACCGGCGATGCCCTCGGACAGGCTGATCGAATTCGTTCGCGAGGAGCGCTGGCGCGAGGCGTCCTGAGACGCCCCGTCAGGTTTATTCACATCCGTTCAAGTCACCACTCGGCGAGACTTCCGTCTTCATGACGCCAAATGGGATTGCGCCAGCGGTGACCTTCCTTGGCGCGCTCGACGACATAATCCTCGTTCACCTCGATGCCGAGGCCTGGTCCCTGCGGGATGGCAGCAAAGCCGTCCGCATAGGCGAAGACATCGGCGTTGGTGATGTAGTCCAGCAGATCGTTGGACTTGTTGTAATGGATGCCGAGGCTCTGTTCCTGAATGAAAGCATTGTAGGACACCGCATCGACCTGGAGGCAGGCGGCAAGGGCGATGGGGCCAAGCGGGCAATGAGGCGCGAGCGCAACATCGTAAGCCTCGGCCATCGCAGCGATCTTCCGGCATTCCGTGATCCCGCCCGCGTGTGACAGATCCGGCTGTATGATGTCCACATAGCCGTCGGACAAAACCGACTTGAAGTCCCAGCGGGAATAAAGCCTTTCGCCAAGGGCAATCGGCGTCGAGGTGTGATTGACGATATCGCGCAGGGCTTCCTTGTTTTCGGAAAGCACCGGTTCTTCAATGAACATCAGCTTGTAGGGATCAAGTTCCCGCGCCAGGACCTTGGCCATGGGCTTGTGCACCCGCCCGTGGAAGTCTACTGCGATGCCGATGTCCGGACCAACGGCTTCGCGCACGCTCGCGATCGCCTCCACAGCCTTGTCCAGCCGTGAGTTGCTGTCGACGATCTGGAGCTCGGCGCAGCCGTTCATTTTCAGCGCCTTGAAGCCGCGCTCGACCACCTGCCTGGCGTTGTCCGCCAGCTCCGAAGGCCTGTCGCCACCGATCCAGGAATAGACCTTGATCCTGTCCCGCACCTGGCCGCCAAGCAGCGAGTGAACCGGCTGGCCGAGAGCCTTCCCCTTGATGTCCCACAAGGCCTGGTCGATGCCCGCAAGGGCGCTCATGTGTATCGCGCCGCCCCGGTAAAATCCGCCTCGATAAAGCACCGTCCAATGGTCCTCGATCAAGAAGGGATCCTTGCCGATGAGATAGTCGGAAAGTTCATGGACAGCCGCTTCCGTGGTCAGGGCACGGCCTTCCACCACGGGTTCGCCCCAGCCGGTGACGCCTTCATCGGTTTCGATCTTCAGGAAAAGCCAGCGCGGCGGCACGATATAGGTCGTGAGTTTGGTGATCTTCATTCTTTAAGTTTCCGGCAAAGGCGGCGTCATCGGGCGGCAGGCGAAGGGGTGGTCAGCGATCGACACGCCCGGCAGCAGCCTGGGCCGCAGTCAGGTCATGCTCGGCCAGGTCAAGCATCCGGTTCGAGGCTTCCCGGGCTCGCGGCGCATCGCGCAGACGCAGGGCATCCACAAGTTCGCCATGCAGTTCGATGGCAAGGTCCCGGCTCTCCACCGCGGTGTTGGACGCATGCAGCGTATAATGCAGGGCCGTATGAATGGCACTGGAAAGACGCCGAAACACCTGATTGTGGCTGGCGGCCATAAGCACGCTATGGAAATCGACGTCGGCCTCGGTGAAGGCCTCAGGGTCGGAATTTGAGTCGCGCATCCGCAACCAGGCCGCTTCCAGCGCCGCAATTTCCTGCAAGGTGGCACGTTTGGCCGCAAATTCCGCTGCTGCCGGCTCAATCGTGCGCCGGGCTTCCAGGATGCATCCAAGCAGGTCGAACTCATGGATGAAGGGGCCGATCCAATCGAGCACTTCCCCATCCAGTATGTTCCAGTCCTCCCGGTCGGTCACCACGGTTCCCACGCGAGGCTTCACCCGCAGCATGCCTTTGGATTCCAGAACCTTGATGGATTCGCGAATGACCGTGCGGCTGACGCCATAGATTTCGCACAGGTCGTTTTCTCGCGGGAGCTGAGCGCCGACCGGATATTTTTCAGAGCAGATGTCTTCCGCCAGAGCAGCCGTCACATTCTTTCGCACGCGAGGGCGCTTGCCACTGTTCTGATCAGCGGTCGCTGTCTCCTCCCTCAACGTTTCCAATGGCCTGCTCCCTGTTTGTGGCGGAATGAGATCCCGCATTTTTAGCGGATTTTTTGCTCTGCGCGAACTGCGCGTTTCACCGTCCGTCTTCGAATGTCGGGCAACCTTATCTGATACATCATACAAAGGCAATTGACTGGTATGATGATTCACAGTAGGTCTGTTGAAGCGCCCCGGGAGGCTGGGCGCCTCGAAATGAATTGGGAGGTTCTGCAATGCGTGTGTTGAAGAAAGCCGTTCTGACCGGAGTGATGGCCCTTGCCCTCGTCGGTTCTGCCCATGCCGCTGACGTGAAAATCGGTTTCGTCGTCAAGCAGCCGGAGGAGCCCTGGTTCCAGGACGAGTGGAAGTTCGCCCAGAAGGCTGCCGAGGAAAAAGGGTTCACCCTTGTTGAAATCGGTGCACCGGATGGAGAGAAGGTTCAGGCAGCAATCGATAACCTGGGTGCGCAAGGCGCGCAGGGCTTCATCATCTGCGTGCCGGATGTGAAGCTCGGACCGGGAATCGTGGCCAAGGCAGCCGCCAACGACCTGAAGCTGATGACTGTGGATGACCGACTTGTCGGCGCTGATGGCGGACCCATCGAAAGCGTGCCGCACATGGGCATTTCCGCGATAAAGATCGGCGAGACCGTCGGCCAGTCCATTGCGGCCGAGATCGAGGCGCGCGGCTGGAACATGTCCGAAGTGGGCGCGATCCGCGTTTCCTACGACCAGCTTCCGACGGCCGTCGATCGGGTCGAAGGCGCTATCGCAGCTCTGACGGCTGCCGGCTTCCCCGCGGAAAACATCTATGACGCGCCCCAGGCCAAGACCGATACCGAAGCGGCCCTGAACGCTGCCACCACCGTGCTCAACCAGCACGCGGACGTGAAGAAGTGGATTGCCTTCGGTCTGAACGACGAAGCCGTTCTCGGCGCCGTCCGGGCCACGGAATCGGTCGGCATTCCGGCTGAGAACGTCATTGGCGTTGGCATCGGCGGTGCTGAATCGGCCATCAACGAGTTCAAGAAACCGAGCGCGACCGGTTTCTACGGTACGGTCATTATCTCGCCGAAGCGCCACGGTTATGAAACCGCACTCAACATGTACGAGTGGATTGCCAACAACAAGGCACCGGAGCCGCTCATCCTGACGTCCGGCTCGCTGGCCCTGCGCGACACTTATGTGGACGTGCGCAAGGACCTGGGCATCGAGTGATCCGTCCCGACTGACACCTGATCCGGCGACCGGTCTTGCGGTCGCCGGGGAACTGTTGCGCGAGCGTCATGTCTTATCTGTCAGTACAAAACATATCCAAGAGCTACCCGGGCGTTCAGGCCCTGTCGGACATCTCCTTCTCGGTGGAGAAGGGAGCCGTACATGGGTTGATGGGCGAGAACGGTGCCGGCAAGTCCACCCTGATCCGGGTGCTTTCCGGCGACCAGTCCGCGGACAGCGGATCCATCTCCATCGACGGGATCGAGCAGAACTACGGGTCTGTGCGCGATGCCTTCGAGGCCGGAGTGATCGTGATCCACCAGGAACTTCAGCTGGTGCCGGAGCTGACGGTGGCGGAAAATCTCTGGCTGGGCCGGTTTCCCAACCGGGGTGGCGTCCTCGAAGGCCGGCGATTGGTCGAGACCGTGCGCAACCGGCTTGAGGAGATCGGCGTCGATGTCGATCCCAATGCCAAGGTCGCTTCGCTGTCCATCGGTGCGCGCCAGATGGTGGAAATCGCCAAGGCCGTGATGATGGAGGCCCGGGTCATCGCACTGGACGAGCCGACGTCATCCCTGTCCTCCAGGGAAAGCGAGATCCTGTTCAAGCTGATCGCCCGGTTGAAGGCCAAGGGCACGGTGATCCTCTATGTGTCTCACCGGCTGGAGGAAATCTTCCACCTCTGCGACAGCCTGACGGTTTTGCGGGATGGCCGTCTTGCAGCCCATCACCCCGACATTGCCAATGTGACCCGCGACCAGATCATCGCCGAGATGGTCGGGCGTGAAATCGGCAACATCTGGGGCTGGCGTGAGCGGTCGTTCGGGCCGGTGCGGCTGGAAGTGTCCGGCATATGCGGCGAAAAGCTTCCCGGACCGGCCGAATTCTCGGTTCGGCAGGGCGAAATCCTGGGCTTCTTCGGCCTGATTGGCGCCGGACGCAGCGAGTTGATGCGCCTTGTCTATGGTGCGGACACGCGGCGCGGCGGCACGGTCTCCATCGACGGCAAGGAAGTGCCTGCGGACAATCCGCGCGGTGCCATCAATGCAGGGCTCGTGTTGTGTCCGGAAGACCGGAAACACGACGGCATTATCCAGGGGCGGTCGATCGAGGAAAACATAGCCATTTCCTCACGCAGGCACATGTCCTCCTTCGGCATTCTCCAGCTTGGCAAGGAAGCAGCTCTTGCGGATCGCTTCATCGCCCGGCTCAAGGTGCGCACGCCATCGCGGAAGCAGGACATCGTCAATCTCTCCGGCGGCAATCAGCAGAAGGTCATTCTGGGCCGCTGGCTGTCGGAACAGGGTGTGAAGGTGCTGATTGTCGACGAGCCGACACGCGGCATCGACGTCGGCGCCAAGTCGGAGATCTACGACATCCTCTACGAGCTTGCGGAAGGCGGTATGGCCATCGTGGTCGTTTCCAGCGAGCTGCCCGAAGTGATGGGTATTTCCGACCGCATCATCGTCATGTGCGAAGGCCGCATGGTCGGCCAATTCGCGCGGGAAACCTTTGAAGAGCGCAACATTCTGACCCTGGCCTTGCCGGACAGAAATGCTGCCCACACGGTGTGAACGGGGCCGTTTCAGATGAATTCTCTCAAGAAAATTTTGCTCGGAGACCAGGGCCTGGTCGTCATCTTCGCGGTGGCCTTCGCAATCGTTTCCCTGACCGTTCCCAACTTTCTCACCGAGCGCAACATCCTCGGCCTGCTGCAGTCGGTGGTGACAATCGGCATTGTCGCCTGCACGATGATGTTCTGCCTCGCTTCGCGCGATTTCGACCTTTCGGTCGGATCGACGGTCGCATTCACCGGCATGATCGCCGTCATTGCTTCCAACATGACCGGTTCCATCGTTATGGGGCTCATCATAGCTTTGCTTAGCGGTGCGTTGGTGGGTGCGGTCAATGGCTTCGTCATCGCCTGTTTCCGCATCAATGCGCTGATCACGACCCTGGCCACCATGCAGATCGTCCGGGGACTGGCGCTGATTGTGTCCGACGGCCGGGCCGTCGGCATCAACGACCCCGGGTTCTACCAGCTCGCCCTGTCCCGCTTCCTCGGCATCCCCACGCCGATCTGGGTCATGGGTGCGCTTTTCATCGCTTTCGGTTTTCTGCTGAACCGCACGGTCTTCGGCAAGAACACGCTGGCGATTGGCGGCAATCCGGAAGCGGCCCGTCTTGCCGGGGTGAATGTGGTGTCCATGCGGATCTGGATCTTTGCCTTGCAGGGCCTGATCTGCGCTGTTGCAGGCATCATGCTTGCCTCCCGCATCACATCCGGCCAACCGAATGCAGCCACCGGCCTTGAACTCTCGGTGATTTCCGCCTGTGTCCTCGGCGGAGTCTCCCTGGCCGGTGGCCGCGCCGCCATGACGGGTGTCATTGTCGGCGTCATGATCATGGGCATTGCCGAAAATGTCATGAACCTCCTGAACATTCAGGCCTTCTACCAGTATGTCGTGCGTGGCCTGATCCTGCTCATCGCGGTTCTTCTCGACAACCTGCGCTCCACAGCAAGCCGCTGATGTCCGTGGAGGCCGGGCAGGACTGGACGCTCGCGCAAGGGGATCTGGTGGTCACCGCCAGCCCTGAGGGAGGTTCAATTGTCCAGGCCGCGTGGCGAGGCACGCCGATCCTGCAAGCTGCCGGTGGACCGAAGGGGAAGGCAGCCTGTTTTCCCCTGGTGCCCTTCGGAAATCGGATCGCCGGCAATCGCTTCACCTTCCGGAGGGAGAGTTTCACACTTCAGCCCAACACTGACGAACCGCTTGTTCTGCATGGCGACGGCTGGCTGGATACCTGGAACCTGACGGAAAAGACCGGCAATTCGCTTGAGCTGGACCTGGTCAGGGAGCACCTCTCCCATAGTCCCTACGCCTTCAAGGCGCACCAGAAGGTTCATCTGGATGAAGGCTGCCTGTCCTTGAGCCTTCGCGTGACGAACCTTGGCAAAAAGGCCTTGCCGTTCGGCATCGGGTTTCATCCGTTTTTCCGCCGAACGCCCGACATGACCCTGCAGACGAAGGTGCAAAACATGTGGCGGGAAGGCGAGGGACATCTTCCGGACGGTCTGCAGCACATTCCTTCCGAACTCGATTTTTCGATGCCGCGTATCGTACCGCCGCGCTGGATCAACAATGCCTTCGGCGGTTTTTCCGGCAGGGCCCGGCTACACTGGCCGGATATTGAGCTCGCTCTTGATCTCAGCTGCGATCCGGTGTTCGACGTGATGATGATCTTTGCCCCGCAGGCACCTGCAGACTTTGTCTGTCTGGAACCCATGAGCCATCTGCCGAACGGTCACAATTTGCCGGATCTCGGTGGGTTGAGCGTTCTGGAGCCGGGGGAGGAACTGGCGGGAACGATAAAGATGACATTTCTGCATGTGTCGGAGACCGGGGAGAAAAACGATGGCTGATCGGCTTTCAGGAAAGCGTATCCTGATCACTGGCGCCGCACAGGGCATTGGTCTTGCCATCGTCCGAGCCTGTCTCGGCGAAGGCGCTGCCGTGGTTCTGATGGACCGGGACGCAGCACTTCTTGCCCGCAGTGTCGCGGATCTGGGCGGGGAAGGAGAGTATCTGACGGCTCTTGCCGGGGACATCACGAACACGGATGACGTTGCCGCTGTGGTCGCTCGCGCGCAGGAGACCATCGGTCCGTTGAACGCGCTCATCAACAATGCCGGGATAAATGTCTTCGACGAGCCTTTGTCCCTGAGCGACGAAGACTGGAACCGCTGCTTCGACGTCAACCTGAAGGGGGCGTGGAACTGCGCCCGTGCCGTGTTGCCGGGTCTGCTTGAACAGGGTGGCGGGGTCATTCTCAATATCGCCTCCACGCATGCTTTCACCATCATCCCGCACACCTTTCCCTACCCGCTGGCCAAACACGCCCTGCTGGGGCTTACCAAGTCCCTTGCGCTGGAATATGCCGCACAGAATGTCCGGGTGAATGCCCTGGCGCCGGGCTATGTCCAAACCCAGAAGGTGGTCGATTACTGGAACAGTTTTCCCGATCCCGAGGCGGCCCGGCAGGAGACCTTGCGACTGCATCCGGGCGGGCGTATCGCCACGCCGGAAGAAATCGCCAGGGCGGCTGTCTTCATGATTTCCGACGAATGCCCCTTCATGAACGCCGCCTGCCTGACTGTCGATGGCGGCCTCAGCGTCCAGCAGCACCCAGCCTGACGCGGGTATTTTTTCAATAAATCGGGCTTGACCCTGACACTAACGTCAACCGGCTAACACCGGCTTGGCGCGCAATGCGCAGGTGTTAATTCAGGAAAGCAAGCCAAGATGAATGAACGGACAAACTGGCAGGGCAAGGTTGCCATCGTAACAGGCGGAAGCTCCGGAATTGGAGAGGCCACCGCGCTGGCATTGACCGGGCAGGGGGCGAATGTTGTCATCACCGGACGTGATGCGTCAAAGCTTGCCGGTGTTGCCGGCAAGAGCGAGGCAATCGAGGCCGTGCAAGCCGACAGTGCCGACCCGGCAGGCAGCCGGCGCGCTGTCGAGGCAGCACTGGGGCGATGGGGCCGCCTGGATCTTGTCGTCAACAATGCGGGCGCGGGCAAACCGCTGCCCATCGAGTCCTATGATGCCGAAACGCTTTCGGAAATCTGTGCGGTGAATATCGTTGCGCCATCCCTTCTGTTGAAGGAGGCCCAGTCGGCCTTGCGGGACAGCAAGGGGGCTGTCGTCAACATCGGTACGGCTGTTTCCCAGAATGCGGCGCCGGGCCTGGCGCACTATGCGGCCACAAAGGCGGCGCTTGAGCATCTGACGCGGTCCTGGGCCATCGAGCTTGCAGGCGACGGAGTACGGGTGAACGCCGTCTCTCCCGGTCCCGTCAAGAGCGGCGCTCTCACGGGCATGATGGGCCTGCCGCCGGAAGTCGCGCAAACCATCGAGGAAACAGAAGCAGCTCAGGTTCCGATGGGACGGCGCGGACTGACCTCCGATCTTGTGCCGTGGATCTTGCAGCTCGGCAGTTCCGCCAACGAGTGGCTCACCGCACAGGTGATCACGATTGACGGTGGCTGGTCGCTTCGGAGCTAGGCAGGCTGAGCATTTGCGACCAAGGGCAAATATGGGCATCCTCCCCTTGATGGGGAGGGGGCCCCTCGCCACTTGAAGGCCTGAAGCGAGCACTTCCGGGAAAACAGGGCTTGACCCTGACACTAGTGTCAAGGTGCTAGGGTCCACACCCTAGTCCGGTGTTGAAAGGGGGCGACATGCAGATCAAGGAAGCAGCCGAACGGCTTGGCATTACGGAACGGATGCTGCGCCACTATGAAAAGTCGGGCCTGATGGAAGCTCGCCGTTCGGAAAACGGCTATCGCAGCTATAGTGCCGCAGACTTGCGCCGCGCCGCCCGGATCCGCGATTTCATTGCCACGGGTTTTTCGACGCGCGAAGTTCGTGCGATGGCCGCCTGTCTGTCGGACGAAGGATCCGGGCCTTGCGAAGGCGGTATTCCGCAGCTTCTGAGAAAGCTTGAGCACATCGACCGGCTCAGCGCCGATCTTGAAGCGAAACGCGAAGCCATTCTCGGCCGCTTGGCCGTGCTGGAAGAAGCTCTCTCGGTGAGTGCGGATGAGAAAGATGGCGCCGGATCTGGGATGAATGCCCCTGTTCCAGGCCGGGGTTCTGGCACGCCCGGCAGGGGCCTTGCCGACCTGGCGCCTCACGCAAGCGGGCGCTGACGGGCGGTCTTGCTGAGTTTTTGACACGCGCCGCATCCCCTGGCGAACTTCGCCATTGACATCAATCGATTTTCGTCACAGATTTCTGTCATGACAGAAATTACCGACAAAGCCGATCCTTCGGCAAAAGAGAAGTTCATCCTCTATTGGGGGGACATGGGCAGCCAGTGGAGCGTCAACCGTTCGGTAGCGCAGATCCATGCATTGCTGTTCCTGAGCCCGGTGCCGATGAATGCGGAGCAGATTTCCGAGGAACTGGGCATTGCCCGGTCCAATGTCTCCAACTCCCTGAAGGAACTTGTCGGATGGCGGCTGATCCAGAGAGTGCCTGTCGCGGGGGATCGCCGGGAGCATTTCGTGGCCGAGACCGACGTCTGGGAAATGGCGCTGCTGATTGCGAAGGGCCGCAAGGAACGGGAGATCGATCCGGCGATCCGCGCCATCGATGTCTGTGTGCGCCAGGCGGAAAAGGAAAAGACGCTTGATCCCGTTGCTCTGGAGCGGATGCAGGAGATGCATCAGTTTCTGACCACTGCCGATCGCTGGTCGGAGCAGATGCTGAGCGTGCCGAAGTCGAAACTCGCCAGCTTGATGAAGATGGGCGACAAGGTTCTCTCGCTGCTCAAGATCGGCGGCAAGAAGGGCTGACAGCTGGGGCGAGTCAGGTTTTCGCCTTACCAGGCAGCTCCCATGGAAGTGCCGGACAGCGAGACAAGAGCGGGTGAGAGGCCAGTAGGCTTGCCACCTGATTTCAGGCTCAAAATTTTTTGCCAAGTAATTTCTCTTTATACAGAAATAACCGACATAACAGGAGGGATTGGAAATGCGAAACGCAAGCGCCACTCTGGAGCGGCCCGAAGCTGGCGACCGCCGTTTTCGCGATCTTCTGGGAGAAGCCGCCTGGCATGGCCTGCCAGCGGCCGTCCGCCGCCGGTTCGGCAAACGCCTGAGCGGCGGGGCAAGTGTCGTCTATCAAGGCCTGGTCGTGACCATGCGGATGAACCTTGCCGGAAGCATTCTGGCGCAGCTCGCGCGGCTTGTCGGCGGTCCACTCCCCTTTGACAGATCCTCTTTCAACCAGCCTGCCGTCGTCACCGTCACAGAAGATATCGCGAGCGATGGCCAGTTCTGGATCCGCCAATACGGGCGTAGCTCTGGCTTTCCGCAGGTGATCCACAGTTCCAAGCGGTTCGAAGGCCCAACCGGCATTGAGGAATATATCGGTGCGGGGATTGGCATGGCACTGCGGGTGAATGCGCTGACTGACGGTCTCAGTTTCGAAAGCGACCACTATTTTCTGCAGGCCGGACAGTGGCGGTTGCGGCTGCCCGCCTGGCTCCGGCCCGGAGCTTTGACGATCACACACCGGGATCTCGGCAAGGACCGTTTCCTGTTCACCCTTTCCCTCAAGAGCCGCGTCTTCGGTGAACTGGTTCACCAGGATGCACTCTTTCATGACATGGAGACTTGATCATGGATAATCCCGTTCTCTGGACGTTGATCTCCATCCAGATATTCATGGGCGCATTCGATACGCTCGTGCACCATGAAGGCAGCGAGCGCCTGGCTTGGCGTCCGTCGCAGAAAACCGAACTGCGGCTGCACGGTGTGCGCAATTTCTTCTACGCGGTGATCTTCCTCTGCTTCGGCTGGCTGGAACCGCATGGGGTCTTCACCATGCTGTTGACGGCAATCCTTGTCGCCGAGGTGCTGATCACGCTTTGGGATTTTGTCGAGGAAGACATGACCCGAAAGCTGCCATGGACCGAGAGGATCAACCACACGCTGCTGGCCTTGAACTATGGTGCGATCCTGGTCCTGGCCGCACCGGTTCTGTGGCAATGGTCGTTTCTCCCCAGCGCGCTGGTGCCCGTCAGCTACGGCTGGTGGAGTGTGCTGTCCACGGTTTCGGCACTTGGTGTCGGGCTCTTCAGCGCGCGGGATCTGCTTGCGGCCGCGCGCAGCGACAGGCTTGGTGGTCCAGATCCGGCGGGACTGGTTGCAGCCCTGCCACCGCGCCGGCATATCCTTGTGACGGGCGGTACCGGGTTCATAGGTCGGCGACTGGTGGAAGCGCTGGTGAGAGGCGGTCATTTCGTCACGGTCCTCACGCGAGACCTGCGCAAGGCGGATGAGCTGGAACACCCTGTCCGTGTGATCACAAGTCTTGACCGGATCCACAATGCCGAGCGCTTCGATGCCATCGTCAACCTGGCAGGAGACCCGATCGCGAGTGGCTTGTGGACGAGCCGCAAACGCGACCGGATCATCGGCTCCCGTGTTGAAATGACCGAAGCATTGCGGGCGCTGATCGAGCGCCTCGACACGAAACCAGCCTGCCTGATCAACGGGTCTGCCATCGGCTGGTACGGTCTGCGCGGTGATGAAACCCTGACCGAAGACGCAAACTTCGAACCTGCCTTCGTCCACGAAGTTTGCGAGCGCTGGGAACAGGCGGCCCAAAAGCTGGAGCGGGACGGAGTGCGTGTCGTGCTCTTGCGGATCGGTCTGGTCCTCGGTGTCGAAGGCGGCATTCTGGCAAAGCTGCTGACGCCGTTTGAATTCGGTGGTGGCGGGGCGATGGGCTCTGGCCGCCAGTGGATGTCCTGGATCGAACGGGACGATCTCATCCGCATCATTGCCCGCGCGGTGGCAGATGAAACCCTGTCCGGCCCCATCAACGCCACGGCACCCGTGCCGGTTCGAAATGCGGAATTCACGAGGGCTCTGGCCAAAGCGCTTCACCGCCCCGCATTCTTGCGCCTGCCTGCCTGGTTATTGTCGACGGCGCTCGGCGACATGGGCCGGGAGACGATGCTGGCTGGCCAGCGTGTGGTGCCGGCGAAACTGGTCGCCGCAGGTTTCAGGTTTCGCCACCCGGAACTTGCCCCGATGCTGCAGAAGATCACGGGTGCAAGGGCAGGCTTGGTTCGGACTGAGGAACAAGAAGCCCGGTCATTGGCATAGGCGGATGGGACGAGATCAAAAGATCATGATCTGCGATCAAAAAGGGGCAGCCGGCTGACACCGGCTGCCCCGACTCACGATCTCCTGTCCATCGTCATCCCGGCCAAGCGAAGCGCGAGCCGGGATCGGAGAGCCACAGGCAGTGCTGTATTGTCCTCTATTGGAAAACCTCGGCTCTCCGGTCCCGGATCTTCGCTGCGCTGCGTCCGGGATGACGAAGGAGAGGGCGAGGGAGAAGGTTGAGTGCGAACCTGCAGGCGAAGTGCAACCGAGAGGGAGGCGTTTCGCAAGCACACCCATTTGCCCCTCGTTCAAATACAATTCACGTCAGAAGCGGACGCAATTCCGACTGGACCTTCAAGAGGGCGGGCAGGAACTCCGTTGTTGCCGTTTCCGGCGTGGCGGACGTGCTGCCGTAGCCGACATTGAGCGCAGCAATCGTTTGGCCGTGGGAATTCAGCACCGGAACCGCGATGGAACACAGTCCTGGTTCGACCTCCTGATCGATCGTCGCGAACCCCTGGCTGCGGATACTGGCAAGTTCGGCCAGAATGGCGTCCACCCGGGTGAGGGTCTTTGGCGTCAGTGCTGTCAGGGTCATGGCTTCCAGCCTTGCCCGCGCCTCGCTCTCCGGCAGGGCGGCCAGCATGACGCGGCCCATGGAGGAGCAATGAGCCGGCAACCGCGAGCCCGGCATCAGCGCGATCGACATGACTTTCGTTCGGGCGGCCCGTGCCACATAGACGATCTCGTCACCGTCGAGGATCGACACCGACGAACTTTCCCCGATCTGTTCCGACAGGCGGTCGAGCAGGGGTTGCACAACACGTGGCAAGGGCATGGTGGCAAGGCAGGCAGTTCCCAGCCGCAACACCTGCGGCGTCAGGGTGAAATACTTGCCGTCCCAGTTTGCATACCCGAGATGGGCCAATGTCAGAAGGCACCGGCGGGAGGTTGCCCGGTCGAGACCGGACGCGTTCGAGACTTCGGAGATCGACTGGCGAGGACGGTCTGCGGTGAAGGTTTCGATAACCTGCAGGCCCTTGGCCAGGCCCCCCATGATGTCTCGCTCCGCAATCATTCGTCGGTCTCTTGCTGATATTGATTTGTGCGATATGTAAACAAATGAAGCATATCGCACAAATCAATTGGACGAAAGACACTTGCCGTCGCTATCTCCATGGACACGACAAGGGGCGAATTCTGATCGGCCTTGAGGTGTTGAAACCTTGTGCACTCATGGCGCACGCAGGAAGCTCCGGGCATTGCCCGAAAAGGAGACAAAGATGGACAAGACGGTTTCCGACCTTGCCACCGCCGTGGCGGGGATCGAGGACGGCATGACGGTGATGATCGGCGGCTTCGGCGGTTCCGGATCTCCCATCGAGCTGATCCATGCGCTGATCGACCGCTATCGCGAAACGGGGCATCCGAAGAACCTCGTCATCATCAACAACAATGCCGGTAACGGCCATGTCGGCCTGGCTGCGCTCATCGAGGCGGGCATGGTCCGCAAATTGATCTGCTCTTTCCCGCGCTCTGCCGATCCTGTGGTCTTTACCGAGATGTACCTTGCAGGCGGCATCGAGCTGGAGCTGGTGCCCCAGGGCACGCTCGCGGAGCGGATCCGCGCGGGCGGTGCGGGTATTCCCGCCTTCTACACGCCGTCGTCCTACGGAACGGATCTGGCAAAGGATAAGCCCGTCGGCGAATTCGACGGCCGCATGTATGTGCAGGAACGCTGGCTGAAGGCCGATGTTGCGCTGGTGAAGGCCGAAACAGCAGATACCTTCGGCAACCTGACCTACCGCATGGCAGCCCGTAACTTCAATCCGCTTATGTGCATGGCCGCGGCGGAGGCCATCGTACAGGCAAGCCGGATCGTGGAAGCGGGCGGGATCGACCCCGAGGTCGTCGTCACGCCGGGTATCTTCGTTCAAAAGATCGTTGAGGTGGCAAATCCGCTGCAGGAAGAAGACCTCAACCGCGCCAATGCCGCCTATCCGCTGGAGGCCTGAGATGGAAAAGCTTTCAAACAACCAGATTGCCTGGCGCGCGGCACAGGATATTGCCGACGGCGCCTATGTGAACCTCGGCATCGGCTTCCCGGAAAAGGTCGCCCAGTTTCAGCCAGAGGGACGCGAGGCGATCTTTCACACCGAGAACGGACTTCTCGGCTTCGGCCAGGCCCCGGAGCCGGGTTCGGAGGACTGGGACCTGATCAACGCCGGCAAGAAAGCCGTCACGCTGAAGCCAGGTGCGGCCTTTTTCCACCATGCCGACAGCTTCGCGATGGTGCGCGGCGGTCATCTGGATGTGGCCATTCTGGGCGCTTATGAAATTGCCGAAAATGGCGACCTCGCCAACTGGTCGACCGGCCCCAAGGGTGTGCCTGCAGTCGGCGGGGCGATGGATCTCGTGCATGGTGCCAAGCGGGTTGCCGTCATTACCGACCACGTCACCAAGAACGGCCAGCCGAAACTGGTCAAGCGCTGTTCGCTGCCGCTCACCGGTGTCGGCTGCGTGACTCGTGTCTATACCAGCCTTGCGGTGATCGATATCGAGAACGGCCGCTTCGTGTTGCGTGAAAAACTGCCCGGCCTGTCGCTTGAAGATCTTCAGGCGGTGACCGGTGCTGAGCTTCTTGTTCCCGGCGCTGTCGCCGATCTTGTTGTTCCCGAGGTGTGAAATGGCTGAAGCCTTTATCTGCGACTATATCCGTACGCCCATCGGCCGCTTCGGCGGGGCGCTGTCCTCCGTCCGCGCCGATGACCTTGGCGCCATTCCGCTGAAAGCGCTGATGGAGCGTAATCAGGACATGGACTGGGCGGCGGTCGAGGAAGTCTTTTTCGGCTGCGCCAACCAGGCTGGTGAAGACAACCGCAACGTGGCGCGCATGAGCCTGCTGCTTGCCGGGCTACCGGAAACCGTGCCCGGCACCACGTTGAACCGCCTGTGCGGTTCGGGCATGGATGCGGTCATCAGTGCGGCTCGGGCCATCAAGGCGGGTGAAATGGAGCTGGCGATTGCCGGCGGCGTGGAATCCATGTCCCGCGCTCCCTTCGTCATGCCCAAGGCGGAAACAGCGTTTTCACGCCAGAACGAGATTTTCGACACCACCATCGGCTGGCGTTTCGTCAATCCGCTGATGAAGAAGCAATACGGCATCGATTCCATGCCCGAAACCGGCGAGAATGTTGCCGAAGACTATGCCGTCTCCCGCGAAGACCAGGACGTCTTTGCCCTGCGCTCGCAAGAAAAGGCGGCGGAAGCACAGGAAAACGGACGTCTGGCACGGGAAATCACGCCGGTGACCATCCCCCAGCGCAAGGGCGATCCGATTGTCGTCGACAGGGACGAACATCCGCGCGCAACCTCGCTGGAAGCTCTGGCCAAACTGCGGGCACCCTTCCGCGAAGGCGGCAGCGTCACCGCGGGCAACGCGTCCGGCGTCAATGACGGTGCGGCAGCCCTGATCGTTGCGTCCGAGGCAGCGGTCCGCAAGTACGGTCTGACGCCGATCGCCCGCATTTCCGGCGGTGCGACGGCAGGCGTCGAACCGCGCATCATGGGTATCGGCCCGGCACCGGCAACCAAAAAGCTGTGCGAACGGCTTGGCATCAAGCCGACTGATTTCGATGTTGTCGAACTCAACGAAGCCTTCGCAAGCCAGGGCATTGCCGTCCTGCGCCAGCTCGGAATCGCCGAGGATGCACCCCACGTCAATCCGAACGGCGGTGCCATCGCACTCGGGCACCCGCTCGGCATGTCGGGCGCACGTATTGCCGGCACGGCCGCTCTGGAGCTGCAGCAGCGCGGCGAAAAGCGCGCCCTTGCAACCATGTGCATCGGTGTCGGCCAGGGTATCGCGATCGCGCTTGAAAGCGTCTGATCGTCGGTCGGCAATTGTCAGGTGGAACGGCCGGGCATCACGCCTGGCCGTTTCGCTATCTGCTCCTCAAGGATTGAGGACGATCACCTTGGTCTGACCGCCATTGCAGGTGTAGCAGCAGTTGGAACAGCGATTGCGGTTCTTGTAGCCCACGCCCCAGTAGAGATTGTTGCGATTTCGCACCCAGGCGCCATAGCAGACCTTTTCGCCGCGCTGGCAGGATATGTTGATCGTCTTCGTCGAAAAGTCGTCGAGCACGTAGATCTTCTTGTTGCCCGGCCAGACGTGTCCGCGGCGGGTATCGGAATAGAGTTCCACATCGACAATGTTCGGATGTTTGCTTTCGAACCGCCAGTGCAGTGTTTCCGCTGATGCCGGCAACGCAGCGGCGGCAAAATAAACAAATGAGAACGCCAACAAGACGGCGCTCAAAAGCCCCTTACGCATAATACTTCCCCCAAAGTATCCCCATGAAAAGCTGCGTCGGACCATTGTGCTGAATGGATATCCGGCAGCTCGCGCAAATAATGGGGCCTTTTTGAAGAAGATGGCAAGCAGGCGTTGCCAATTGCAGTGTTCAGACAGTGGTTTGCAGCCAGTCGCGAAAGGCGGCCACGGGGCGGGTCAATGTGCGGGCGGGCGAGCGCACAAACCAGTATCCAGTCTCCAGTTCAACCAGTTTCCAGTCCGGCATGATCAGGTGTCCCGCCTCCAGTTCCTGGGAGACGAAGCGTCTGTCGATCACGATCGCGCCCATGCCTGCTATGGCAGCCTGGATGGCGAGATCCCGGCTCTGAAGCACGGTTCCCGATTTCGTGTCGGAATGGCTGAGCCCGGCCTCCTCCAGCCAGCGCACCCAGTCGCCACGCCGCGAGGCGCTGTGCAGAAGCCTGAGGCCGCTCAGAACGGATGTGTCGGTGGCATCCTTGCCACGCAGCAGACCGGGTGCCAGGGCCACCGCCAGGTGTTCCTTCCACAAGAGGTGGCTCTCGACACTCGGCCAGTTGCCGGTCCCCAGCCGTATGGCGCAATCGTAGTTTTCGCGATCGAGATCAACCATGCGAGTGGAGGCGGACAACAGCAGTTCCACATCCGGCTGGCTCGCCTGGAAATCCGGCAAGCGGGGGATCAGCCAGCGGGTGGCAAAGGTCGAGACGGTGCTGATCCTCAGCTCCGTCCGGCCGCGCCGACGGAAGCTGTCGACAGCCTCTTCTATGCGGTCGAAGGCATCGCCCATGCTCAGGGCCAGGCGCTGTCCTTCTTCTGTCAGGGTGAGCCCGCGACCATCCCGGTTGACCAGCGTCGCACCAAGCTCGTTTTCCAGCTTGCGCATCAGGTGGGACAGCGCCGAAGGTGAAACCCCGAGCTTTTCGGCCGCAAGCGACGCACGCCCGTGGCGGGCCAGCAGGGAAAAGGCATGTAGCGCACGCAGGGACGCCATGGTCGATCTCCGGAAAGTTGAATATTCTTCAATAATGAACCCCGGAGACCCTGTCGAGATCGGTCAGGCATATTCGGCGGAACTTTCCCTTTTCGGCCTGTTCACAAGCGTGACCAGTACAAAGGAAATGATCATCAGAAGCACCCATGCATTCAACTTTGCGATTGAAACCAGTGTCCATGCATCGGCCTGGTCCGGATACTGCCAGGCGCGGGCGAAAGTGCCGATATTCTCCGCAATCCAGATGAACAGGGCGACCAGAAAAAAGCCCAGCACCAGCGGCATCTTGTGCCTGTAGCGGAACACCGAATAATGGACCCAGGTTCGTCCAAAGAGCAAAAACAAGAAGACGAAAAGGCCAAGCCGCAGGTCGATGATGAAATGGTGGCTGAAGAAATTCACGTAGATCGCGAGCGCGAACAGCCATGTGGTCCACAACGGCGGATAACCGCTATAGGCGAAGTGGAAGATCCGGGAAACGCGGGCGAGATAGCTGCCGACGGAGGCATACATGAACCCGGTGAACAGGGGCACGTCACCGATGCGGAACAGGCTTTCCTCCGGATAGACCCATGACCCGGCGGAGGTCTTGAAAATCTCCATGACCGTGCCGACCACGTGAAAGATCAGGATGATCCTGGCTTCGTCCAGCGTTTCCAGACGCGTGGCCAGCATTGCTATCTGAAGACCGAGGGCCGCGAGAAACAGGAAGTCGTAGCGACTGAGTGCGGCGTCTTCCGGATAGACGAACCGCGTCAGAAGGATGATTACGAGCAACAGTCCGCCGAAGATGCAGGCATAGGCCTGCTTCAGGCCGAAGGCGAGAAACTCCGTCGCCGCCAGACCGAACAGGCCCTTGCCGAATACCGGACGCAGCCTGTGCAGGAGGTGATTGATGAGCCTTTCCGTTCCGGAGCCTGGACGGGAGGGGGCTTGTAGAGGTTGGACGATCCCGGTGGGTAACATGTAACGCCTCAGCTGAAGATACCGGCCGGTCCGCAAGCGGCCGGCAGGTCTTCTATGCATCTGGCGATGTGCAGGAACTGTGCAGTGCCTTCACAGTTTTCTGCAATATTGCGGGCTGACCTGCGGTCGGGCGCTAGCTGATGGCGCCAAGAACGGCCTTCAGGAACCCGGTCAGTTCATCGGTGACGAAATCCACATGCGGATAGGGTTCGCCTTCCATGTCCCAGGTTTCCTGGAACACGTCCCGCGTGCCGGTCGGCAGGATCAACGTCGTGCACATGCCAAGCGCATGCGGCACGCTCAGGTTCTTGGCCAGGTCTTCAAACATGGCAGCACGTGCCGGCGCGACGCCGGTATGTGCCAGGAAACGTTCGTAGGTGACCTTGTTGGGCTTGGGCACAAGATCCGCCGAGACGATGTCGAAGATATCCTCGAAATGATCCGCGATGCCGAGCGCAGCCGCCGTGCGTTCCGCATGTGGGCGGTCGCCGTTGGTGAAGATGAACTTCCGGCCCGGCAAGGCCTCGATCGCGGCTGCAAGGTCCGGATCGGGTTTCAGGGTCGAGTAGTCGATATCATGGACGAAACGCAGGTAGTCGTCCGGGTCGATGGCGTGGTTGGTCATCAGCCCGCGCAGGGTCGTGCCGAACTCGTGATAGAGTTCCTTCTGATGCGCCATTGCCTCATCGGGCGGCAGGTTCAGGATCTTCTGCACATAGCGCGAGATCTGCTCGTTGATCTGCGGGAACAGGTCGCTCTCGTGAGGGTAGAGCGTATTGTCCAGATCGAAGACCCAGGCTTCGACGCCTTTGAAAATCCTCAGGTCGCGGCGATGAGCCTGCGGGCCCTCGTGGGGCAGGGGGCGTTTTCCTGTCACGGGCGGATCAACGTCCCTGCGCCGCCGTCGGTGAACAGTTCCAGCAGCACCGCGTGCGGTACCTTGCCGTTCAGGATGACAACGCCTTCAACGCCGCGGTCCAAAGCTTCGATACAGGTTTCGACCTTGGGGATCATGCCGCCGGAAATGGTGCCGTCGGCAATCAGCTCATGCGCCTTGGCAACGGTGAGCTGCTTGATCAGGTTGCCGTCCTTGTCCAGAACGCCGGGCACGTCCGTCAGGAACAGCAGCCGTTTGGCGTTGAGCGAGCCTGCAATGGCGCCGGCAGCGGTGTCGGCGTTGATGTTGTAGGTCTCGCCGTCTTCGCCCGGGGCGACCGGGGCGACAACCGGAATGATGTCTTCCTTGAGCACCAGCTTCAAAACGGTCGGGTCGACCTTGTCCGGTTCGCCGACGAAGCCGAGATCGAGAACGCTTTCGATGTTGCTGTCCGGATCCACAACGGTCCGGGTCAGCTTGCGGGCGGTCACCAGGTTGCCGTCCTTGCCGCACAGTCCGACCGCGCGGCCGCCTTCGGCATTGATCAGCTGGACGATTTCCTTGTTGATCGAACCGGCAAGAACCATCTCGACCACTTCGACGGTGGCCCTGTCGGTGACGCGCAGACCGCCCTTGAACTCGCTGACGATGTTCAGCCGCTGCAGCATCTTGCCGATCTGCGGCCCGCCGCCATGAACCACCACCGGATTGACCCCGGACTGGCGCAGCAGCGTGATGTCGCGCGCAAAGGCCTGGCCGAGTTCCGGATCGCCCATGGCATGGCCACCGTATTTCACGACAACGGTCTTGTTGTCGTAGCGCTGCATGTAAGGCAGGGCATGGGCAATGATGTTGGCGCGTGTGGCGGTGTCAGGCGTGGTCATGGAACGGAAATACTCACCGTGGCTGGGAAAACGTCTCGCGAAAGTCCCCTGCTATAGCCGGTTTGAAGTGGCTTCACAATCGGCGCAGGAGTGACGGGTCACTGGGTGGCCAGAAGAAACAGCTCCGCCCGCAGTTCGTCGACACCGCGGTTCTTTTCCGAGGACGTGGCCAGAATCTCCGGATGGGCGGCGACCCGTTTGCGCAGGATTGCCTTCGTGTCCTCGATGAGGCGAACGAGTTGCGGCGGTTTGATCTTGTCGGCTTTGGTCAGCACGACCTGATAGACGACGGCTGCCTTGTCGAGCAGTTCCATCGCTTCGAGATCGTTCTTCTTGATGCCGTGGCGGCTGTCGATCAGAAGGATCACGCGGCGCAGGTTCGGCCGACCGCGCAGATAGGAAAACACCAGCTGGGTCCAGGCTTCCACCAGTTCCTTGGGCGCCTGCGCATAGCCGTATCCCGGCATGTCGACGATCGTCAGCGGCGTCTCGGGAGCAATGAAGAAGTTCAGCATCTGCGTCCGGCCCGGGGTTGCCGAAGTCCGGGCAAGGTCCTTGCGCCCGGTCAGCGCGTTGATCAGGCTGGACTTGCCGACGTTCGACCGCCCCGCAAAGGCGATCTCCGCTCCGGCCGCTTCCGGCAGGTTGGCCATGTCGGTAACGCTGGTGAGAAAATCCCACGGACGGCAGAACATCAGCCGGCCGGCTTCGAGGTCTTCATCGGAATATTTTTGTTCTTCGCTCATAAGCGCCTTCTACCCTGCCTGAAAGCAACCGTCACTAGTTTTGGCGTGCCGTTTCAAGCCTGCAACCCCGCAAGGCGCACCCTCTTGAAAGGGACGCCTTGCAGGTCTTTTGGTCCGCACGGCCGGACCGTTCGGATCAGGCGCTGTTTCGTTTGGCATCACACTCACCGCCCAACCCTGTCGCTGCGGCCTCCAGGGCCTCGATATCCGCGCCGCGGATCGCATCGAGGTTCCGGGAGATCGTCTCGGCCGGCCAATCCCACCAGGCAATTTCAAGCAGCCGTTCGATAGTGGCTTCATCAAACCGGAGTTTTACCACCCGGGCAGGATTGCCGACCACCACCGCATAGGGCGGGACGTCGGACGCGACCACCGCGTGCGCGCCGATGATTGCCCCGGAGCAGATGGTGACGCCAGGCATCACCGTTGCATTGGTTCCGAACCAGACATCATGACCGACAATGGTATCTCCCTTCAGGTGGTCGAAAATGGTCGCAGGATCGAAGCCCTGTTCCCAACCGTTTTGGAAGATGTTGAAAGGGTAGGTCGAAAAACCCGTCATGGCATGGTTGGCACCACTCATGATGAACGTTGTTCCCTGCGCCAGCGCACAGAACTTCCCGATCTTCAGCCGGTCGCCGACAAAGTCGAAGTGATAGCGCACATTGCGGCTTTCAAACTCGGCCGCGTGGTTTTCATCGTTGTAATAGGTGAAGTCGCCCACTTCGATGGTAGGGCGGGTGATCACGTTTTTCAGGTAAACCGTGTGCGGTTCGCCGTTGAAGGGATAGAGCGTGTCGGGGGACGGGCCGTGCATGGGGCCTCCTTAAAAGCAAGAAAACAAGGGAAACTGGAAAACGCGTGTTGGACGCGGTTGACCTGCCGGTGAGCGGCTTCGCCTTGCGGATCAGGTCTTGCTTTATCGGATCATTGGTCCAGGCACTCCAAACGGGATCGGTTGAAAGACGCGAGAGCCTCGCGTCAAGGTGCCGGATAAAAACACGAGGTTCCGGCGCCGGTCAAGGTGGAACCTTTTAGGGCTTGTCTATTTGTCCCTGCAGCCTTCCAGCCCGATTGCGTAACCGGTCTGCCGGATCTTGGCGATACCGGGCTGGAATGTTTCGAAACCGACGCGTTTGGCAAGCGATTGGGTAATTGTGGTGAGACCGCCTCCGGCACTGGATAGATCAACACCGGAATGGTCCACAAAGCCGGGATCCTCGACCTGCAGCAATTTCGCAAGTTGCCTTGGCCCAAGATCGACACCGCCTCGGCCGCCGGCAATCAGCCTGTCGGCGCGCGCGGACAGGCGAAAGGCATCGGCTCGGGCATCGAGATAACCGGCAAATCCGTAAACAAAGGCGGCGGCAGTCAGAAGCAGGACGAGGGCGGAAAGGATTTTGAGCACGCGCAAGGGACACCTCCGGAAATATATCTCGAACCGTGTCGGGCAAAGCGGGTACTGTCATGATGGAAACGAGGCCTAAAGACGGCACTTGCCTGCGTTTTTCACATCGAGGGCTGCGGGGGTGTGTGGTAGGCGACGACTCGAAAAAACCTGCGTGAGTGGGGTTCTTCGGGTCGGTCAAGAACCCCGTCGAAAGTGGACCGGACAGGTGGTGCCGGTTTCTGGAGTCGTGTTCAGGTGGGAATGCGAACCCGGGCGTCGACACGCCTTTCACCATAAGCCCTGTCCTGCGGCATTTGGACTGCCCTCGGGTCGTTGAACAGGAATTCGGAGATTCTCGACATCAACCTGATACGTGTGTGTCTGTTGCCTTCGTGAAATCCGATATCATTAAGCCCTCTCACATAGGCTTGGAATGTCGGGTCCGGGGCGTTGTCCTGCGGTGGCTTGAAATAGAGCTCACCTTGTCCGAACGCAGGCTGATAGCCGAAAAACGCCAGGCCAAGCAGTTCGCGCGCCAGCACACGCGGGTTCTGGAATGATGCTTTCCTGTTGGTTTGTCTGTCCGTGTACTGTCCGAAGGTCCAGAACATGCCGGCGTTCCGGTTCATGAACTCCTTCCAGTGGTTCTTTTGATAGTCCACGGTTCCCTTCACAAGGTGCTCTGCATTTCTCCGGTTGGTCACATGCGGCAGAATCTTCTGCAGTTTCGGGACCTCTTCGTCCAGCAAATCCTCGCCGCATTGGCGAAAAAGGCCGGCCTCAGCGGTTTCCAGCGTCAGACTGAAGGTCTTGTGGGCAGTGATCGCACCGATGATGAGTGCATCGTTGAGAAGAGGCGTCCACTTCTTTTCACTCAGGATGGCGCCTCCTGTGACGGGCACGGGAGGGATGATATTGTTGTCCGCGTCCGTGTGCGTGCCTTTGCCATCGTTGCGGGCTCTTTGTTCCGTCCGGACATGCTTCCTGGTTACGTCTTCCTGGATGCCGCTGGCAGCCGTCACACCGAAGTTTGCGATCAGGTTTTTGCACATCCGGATACCGGTGCCGCCAAGCAAGGTATATGGCATTCGGTTATTTGCGGCAGCCCTGTACAGATTGTAAGCAGCCTGGCAAAACTGGTCCATTTTGTCCCGGTCCTGCCAGTTGGACCAGTTTTGAACCCACGCGTTGTCGTCCCAGTAACGCTGCCAGTGAGGTTCAACCGCTGCTTTGAAGGCGTCGTAGTCTGCGTACATGTTCACGTTCTCCACGATGTGGCCATGCTTGCGGCCGCACAAAAGGGATCAGGCGCACGCTTTGCTGTGTGCCGGTTTCTGTTTCAGGTGTTGGCTGGCTTGCTTGTGTCACCGGGTATTGAGCAGGCGCTTTCGGCTGCGAGCACCCGGCCGCACAAGCTGTTGCGTCTCTGGCAGACAATTTGATGGAAGAAGGGCCAAATGGCCAGTGACGCCCGTCACTGCGCTCGCATGGGCCTTGAAGTGGTCAACGCTGGGTCTTGTCGAGAAATGGCGAACTCTTGCCGGTCATTTCCATACCGAACATTCACTCGACAGGCGGAGCGGGACAAAGTCGGCAATGTCCTGCTGACGGAAGCCAGGGGGCGTCATAAGAACATCAAAAGGTTCGATGACCGGCCTCTCAATGAATAAGCCCCGCCGGTTGGCGGGGCTTATCGTTTTCAGGCAACTGCCAGAGGACTAACTCTTGTCGTCGGGAGCTGGCTTCTTGCGTTTGAAGAGCGCCCCCAGATTGTCCCAGAGCTCCACCTTGGCTCCCTGACGGCGCATGATCACATACTGCTGCGTCACGGACAGGGTGTTGTTCCATGCCCAGTAGATCACCAGACCGGCCGGGAAAGAGGCCAGCATGAAGGTGAAGATCACGGGCATCCAGGTGAAGATCATCTGCTGGGTCGGATCGGGCGGAGCCGGGTTCATCTTCATCTGGATGAACATGGTGATCCCCATGATCAGCGGCCAGACGCCCAGCATCAGCATCTGCGGCGGATCCCAGGGGATCAGGCCGAACAGGTTGAAGATGGTGGTCGGGTCCGGTGCCGAAAGATCCTGGATCCAGCCGAAGAACGGTGCGTGGCGCATTTCGATGGTGACGTACAGCACCTTGTAGAGTGCGAAGAACACCGGGATCTGCACCAGGATCGGCAGACAGCCGGCCAGCGGGTTGATCTTCTCTTTCTTGTAGAGCTCCATCAACGCCTGTTGCTGCTTCTGCCGGTCGTCGGAATATTTCTCCCGAATTTCCGTCATTTGCGGCTGCACGAGCTTCATCTTGCTCATGGAGACGTAGGACTTGTTGGCCAGCGGGAAGAAGATCAGCTTGACGATAACGGTGACAACCAGGATGGCGACACCGAAGTTGCCGAACAGGTGGAAGAACCAGTCGATCGCGAAGAACATCGGTTTGGTGAGGAAGTAGAACCAGCCCCAGTCGATGAGAAGTTCGAACCGTTCGATGCCGAGCGCTTCCTCGTAACCGTCGAGAACCTTGGTTTCCTTGGCGCCGGCAAACAGATACGAGCTGCTTTCGCCGGTCGAACCGCCTGCAATGGTCACACCGTTGCCGAGATAGTCGGCCTGGAAGACGTCGGTGGTGGCGGAGTGGCTGAAGCCCGGCTGGAATTCCTGACCCGGGGTCGGGATGAGCGTCGCGGCCCAGTACTTGTCGGTGATGCCGAGCCAGCCCTGGTCGACCTTGGCCGGCCGGATGGAGCTTTCTTCCATCAGATCGTCGTAATCGACTTCCTTGAGGCCTTCCGCGCCGAAGACGCCGAGCAGACCTTCATGGAGAATGTAGATACCCTTGGTTTCCGGCATGCCCTTTCGAGCGATCAGGCCGTAGGGATAGAGCGTTACCGCGTCGGCGCCAGTGTTTTCGACCGCCTGATTGACGGTGAACATGTAGTTGTCGTCGACAGAGAAGGTGCGCTTGAAAGTGAGGCCCGCACCATTGTCCCAGGACAGTGTCACGGGGGTCGACGGGGTCAGTGTCGTCTCGCCGTCGATGGACCAGATGGTATCCGGGCCGGGCAGGGCGATGTTCGAACCCGGATCGCCGACCCAGCCGTAATCAGCGTAGTAGGGCTTGGGGCTGCCGGACGGTGAGAACAGCACGATGGTCGGGCTGCTCTTGTCGACGGTCTCGTGATAGTCCTTCAGCCGGATATCGTCGAGGCGGCCGCCTGTCAGATTGAGCGACCCTTCAAGGCTGGGCGTATCGATGGTCACGCGCTGGGAAGCGGCAAGCGCAGTATCCCGGTTGGCGAAGGCGGCCTGTTGCCCGGCCGCCGGTGCCGCGGTGTTGGCGCCCTGCGAACCGGTCGGTTGCGGTGCATCCGGGTTTGTTGTGCCGGTCGCGGCCTTTTGAGCGGCCTCCTGCTGGGCCTGAAGTTCGGCCTGCTGGCGTTCCAACTGAGGCGCGGCAACGAAATATTGCCAGCCGAGCAGAACAATCAGGGACAGAACGATCGCGAGAATCGTGTTGCGGTTTTCAGAAATCAACTGGATTTACCCCTGTTTCCTGCGCTGTTTCGATTGGGCTGCGAGCCCTGCCGGCGCGGTTTTCCCCGTCCGCGCGGCGTTTGCGGATCCAGCACCTGGCTCAGGCCAGACTTAAGGTCTGCAACGATTTTTTCAAAGGGAAGAGTGAGTGCGCTGTCGCGAGCGACAAGCACGAAATCCGCCTTTTGCGGGATATCTTCGGGCGCAAGTTCGGCCACGGCGGCTCGAAGCCTCCGCTTTATGCGGCTGCGCATAACCGAATTGCCGGTTTTCTTGGTAACCGTGTAGCCAACCCGCGACGCGTCGTCGCTGTCGCGGTTCAAGCCCTGAACGACAAAAGCGCGCCGGCCCAGCCGGCCGCCTTTGGCGACCGCCAGGAATTCGGAGCGCTTTTTCAAAGTGTCCATAGCGGCGGATTGGTGTTGGCAGTCGCCGCCAACCCGGCGCACTGCGGGCTGGTCGCCGATTAGGCGCTGAGGCTCTTGCGACCCTTCGCGCGGCGACGAGCAAGCACCTGACGGCCATTCTTGGTGGCCATACGTGCGCGGAAGCCGTGGCGACGCTTGCGGACAAGACGGCTCGGTTGATACGTACGCTTCATTGTTCTTCCCCGCGCGGCTAAGAGCGCGGCCCTTGTTCATTTTTTAAATTCTTTGGAGGAAGCACCCGAAGCGCCATGAAGAGCGCGGCTTTTCCAGCCTTGGGTCCGAATGCATGTCCCGGTCGAGCGCGCTTATAAGGGCCATGCCGCCTCAAGTCAACTTTGCACGCCTAAGATTCTGCGTTTTCCTTTCGATCACGCACAGGTGAACCTGAAACGGGCAAGCGTCACTTATCAGTGAAGCACAGTTCTTTTTACGAGGTTTAAGGTACATCTGCCTATCAGAACAAAAAAGCAGGGCGCCCCTGCGACAAGAAGCGAGCTGATGGAAGAGTGGATGCTGGGTGACGAGGCCAACAGGATGACGCCGCCGAAGGACACGGGGCAGACCGGCGGAAAGACGCAGGAACGCACGGCAGCCGAAAGGCTCAGAAAGTGGCTGCCACTGGCGGTTCTCGCAGGACTGATGGTGCTCGGATTCGCGCTTGGCCTGCACAAGCAGCTGACCTTGTCGAACCTCATCATGCAGCGGCAGGACCTTGCCGGTTATGTCGAGCAGAACCTGGTGCTCGCCATTCTCGCCTATGTGGCCATCTATACCGTGGCGGTCGCTCTGTCGTTTCCCGGGGCATCCTTGCTGACCATCGCGGGCGGTTTTCTGTTTGGCTGGGTAATTGGCGGTGTCGCAACGGTTCTGGGCGCGACGATCGGCGCCTGCGCCGTCTTTCTTGTTGCAAGATCCTCCTTCGGTGAGGTGCTCACCAATCGGGCCGGCCCCTTCCTTGCCCGTCTGGCCGAAGGGTTTCGCAAGGATGCGTTTCACTACCTCCTGTTCCTGCGGCTGACACCGGTATTCCCTTTCTGGCTGGTCAACATCGCCCCGGCAATCTTCAAGATGCCGTTGCCCTCCTACACGCTTGCAACGTTTGTCGGCATCATTCCGGGCACCTTTGCCTTCACCTTCATCGGTTCCGGCCTCGACAGTGTCATCGCGGCACAGGAAGCTGCCAACCCCGGCTGCGCGGCGTCCGGAACCTGTCAGATCGACGTTGCTGCCTTGGTAACACCACAGCTGCTGGCGGCGTTTTTTGCACTCGGAATCGCCAGCCTCATTCCGGTGATCTTGAAAAAAGTCCGCAATCGTTAAACTTTCCGCCAGTTTCCTGCCGAATCGGAGCCCGTCATGGCCAATTTGCTGACCCCGGACATTTGCGTGATTGGCGCAGGCTCTGCCGGCCTGTCCGTTGCCGCGGCCGCGGCGGCCTTTGGCGTCGAGGTGGTGCTGATCGAAAAGGGGCTCATGGGCGGCGATTGCCTCAACTACGGCTGTGTGCCCTCCAAGGCGCTTCTGGCTGCCGCCAAGGCCGCGCATACGCAGGAAGCGGCGAGCCGGTTCGGAGTGCATGGCGACAAGCCGAAAGTCGATTTTGCCGAAGCAAACGATCATGTCCGCAAGGTCATCGCCGCCATCGAGCCGCATGATTCCCAGAAACGCTTCGAAGGCCTCGGCGTCACCGTCCTGCGCGAGACGGCAAGGTTCACCGGATCCGATGAGGTGTTGGCCGGTGCAGTCCGTATCAAGGCCCGGCGTTTTGTCATCGCAACGGGTTCCTCCGCTTTCGTTCCGCCTATTCCGGGGCTCGAGGACGTTCCCTTTCTCACCAACGAAACCCTGTTCCAGTTGCGCGATCGACCGGAGCATCTGGCAATTATCGGCGGCGGACCAATCGGTCTTGAAATGGCGCAGGCCCACCGGCGTCTCGGTTCGAAAGTCACCGTGTTCGAAGCCCAGAAGGCTCTTGGCAAGGACGATCCGGAACTGGCGGCGTTGGTGCTGGATACCCTGCGTGCCGAAGGCATCGACATTCTGGAAGAAACGGCGGTCGAAAAGGTCGGGCGTTCCGGTGCGGGGCTTGTGATCAGTGCGAAGGGGGCGGATGGAAAGTCGGTGACGGTGGAGGCCTCTCATCTGCTGGTGGCGACCGGCCGTGCGCCCAACGTCGACGGTCTCGGCCTGGAAGAAGCCGGCATCGATCATGATCGGAAAGGCATTGCGGTCGACAAGGGTTTGCGAACAAGCAACCGGCGCGTCTATGCCATTGGCGACGTTGCCGGCGGTCTGCAGTTTACGCATGTCGCCGGCTATCAGGCAGGTCTTGCGATTCGCTCCATCCTGTTCCGGCTGCCGGTCTCCATGACCAGCGACATTGTGCCCTGGGTTACCTACACATCGCCGGAACTTGGTCATGTCGGCCTGAGCGAAGCCGAGGCCCGCTCGCGCTATGGCCACAAGGTCAAGGTGCTGACGGCGGACTATGCCGGCAATGACAGGGCGCAGGCAGAAGGCCTCTCGAAGGGCCGCCTGAAGCTGATTGCCGGGCCGCGCGGCAGGCTGCTTGGCGCGGATATCGCAGGTGCCCAGGCCGGGGAGGTCATCAATCTTCTGTCGCTCGCCTTGTCGAAGAAGATGACCATGAAGGACCTTGCCGGGTTCATCGCGCCCTATCCGACACTGGGTGAACTCGTGCGCCGTGCGGCAATTTCTTACTATGCGGAAGCGCCCAAAAATGCTTGGCTGCGCAAAGCGATCGGTTTCCTGCGTCTGTTCGGGTGACCGCTGGTGCCGTCTGTTTTAGAGAAGCTGTGGTACCATCGCTGATGCGGGGCCGGGGCCTTGGGATTTGGAAAGACGTGACATGAAACATGAGGGCGCGCCGCAAGGATCGGCTGTCCCGCAAGAACCCGCCGCCACGCCCGCTTCTCCCGGCGATGGCTTCGGGCATTATCGATTTGGCGGCCTGTCGGGCAAACTGCTGTTGATGACGGTGCTTTTCGTGATGCTCGCGGAAATCCTCATCTATGTGCCCTCGATCGCCAATTTTCGAAACACCTGGCTCACGGACCGGCTGACCACGGCAGGTGTCGCGGCCTCTGTGCTTGCGGAAACCAACACCATCGCCCCGCGTCTTCAGGAAGAACTGCTGCGCACAACCGGTGCTCTCGCGATTTCCCTCGACGAAGGCTCGCGGCGCAGCCTGATCGCCATGAGCAATGTGCCGGGCGAGATGGACTTCGTTGTCGACATGGCCGAAGTCACCCCCTGGTCGGCCATCCTGCACAGTTTCGAGATCCTCACCTATCGCGGCGACGGCGCCATGCGTATCATCGGTGCCGGTCAGATGGGCCATACCGAGCATGTCGATGTCGTCCTGCCCGTGCGCCTTCTGCAACAGGACATGCTGGCCTTCTCCGGCCGCATTCTTGCACTGTCGCTGGTGATTTCGATCATCACCGCCAGCCTTGTCTACATCACCCTCAGGGCATTGTTCATCCGGCCGCTGCGCCGCCTGACGCGCTCCATGGAACGGTTTGCCGAAAGCCCGGAAGATACCTCGCGAATCATGTCGATTTCCGGCCGCCGCGACGAGCTCGGCGACGCCGAAATCCGTCTGGCGGGCATGGAGGAGGCTCTTTCAAGGGCGCTTCATCAAAAGCAGAGGCTTGCTGACCTCGGTCTGGCCGTTTCCAAGATCAATCACGACCTCCGCAACCTGCTGGCCTCTGCGCAGCTGTTTCTGGAGCGCCTGGAGCATGTGCCGGACCCGACGGTCAAGCGCCTTGCCCCCAAGATCCTGGCAACGCTCGACAGGGCGGTCGGCTACACGCAGGCGGTGATGTCCTACGGCAAGGCCCAGGAACGGGCACCACAACGCCGTCTGTTGGCGCTGAAGCGTGTCGGTGACGACGTGGCGGACGTGCTGGGTCTCGTGGATCATGCCACGGTGCGTTTCGACAACAAGGTTCCGGTGGAAATCGAGATCGACGCCGATCCGGAACAGATCTTCCGTGTGATGCTCAATCTCGTCCGCAATGCCTTTCAGGCGCTGGAGGCGGAAAAGGACGAAACGCTGGTCCGCCGGATCACCATCGAGGCCGAGCGTGAGGGCACATGTGTCCGAGTTCGGGTTTCCGACACGGGGCCGGGCATTCCGGACAATATCCGCAAGGCACTGTTCAGGGCTTTTCACAGCGGTTCGAAAAACGGCGGTGTCGGTCTCGGGCTGGCGATTGTCGCCGAACTGCTCAAGGCGCATGGCGGATCGGTGCGGCTGGAAGACAACCGGACCGGCACATGTTTCTGTTTCGAGGTTCCCGACCGCAAGCCATGAGCGGGAAGGGCGATCTTATTCACCGCTAAGTCTCGAGGAGTTCTGCGGCTTTCCGAACTGTGTGACAGTTCTTTGAAAAAAAGTTCAAAAAGGTTCTTGCAATCCCCATCGGACCGCAGTAGGTAAGCGCCCTGTCCGGGGCACACGACACGCCCCGCAGCGCCAAGACCGGTCATCGGCAGGTTCAACCGAGATGACAAGATCTTCGCAAATACGCACCGGTAGCTCAGCTGGATAGAGCACCAGACTACGAATCTGGGGGTCGGGGGTTCGAATCCTCCCCGGTGCGCCACTTTTCCTGCACCATCAATATTTGATCTGCTTGCACCTGTGTGCATTGCGCTGAAGCGTTGTCGGCCTTTCTGGACAGCTTCCAGGAAGCAACTTCAGCATTTGCCGTCTCTGCAATAGCTACATTCGTGCTTTGGGTTCCTGCTTTCCATGCGATGGATCGGACAGGTTCTCGGGGGCTAATGTCGTTTGAAGGCCAGGTTGTCAGCGGGTGATTTGCCGAATCCCAACATGCCTGATCCGGGAAATCGGATCTTGGTTCCGATGACATGCGCCGCATGTTCTTGGGCGGGTGATTACGGTCGCTCGGCTTGGATGGTCCCTATTACTAGGAGCCGTTTGGGGTCATTTCATAAGAATTGGAAGAAATAAAAATCTCAAAATATTTTGATGTTTGATTATTATTGTAAAATGTGTATGCTGAAAATTAGGAAAATAAGCGCGGCACAAAATATAAATCAATCTTACCGCCTGTTTTGTCATAAAAACTCAAAGTACATAAGTGTATTTTTTCCTTGTCAGGGTGCTGCTTAGGCCTGCGCCCTCCCTGGACAAGTGTGCCCGCGAAATCGGTCATGACACGTTTGGCGGCGCAGATGTTTACCGCTTGCCGTCACGCATTTGGCCTCGTCGGATCAAGGACAATTTACGGAAGCGGCCACCGTATGCCGGTTGAACGGGCCGATACACGTATCTGTCGATAGCGTGGCGTCACTTGGCGGATCTCGGCCGGCGAATACTTCAAATCAAAGGATACCCAATCATGATGACCAGGAAAACGGTCACAAATACCAGCCACGGCAGAGCCTCGGGTGGCTCTTCAGACCACAGTTTCAGGATAGGGCAGGCCGTGCGCCTGAAAAACGTGTTCGGTGGCAAGGGCATGTCCGGCCTGACGTATCGTGTGACAGGCAGGTTGCCTGCTCGCGATGGCATGCCGCAGTATCGCATACAGTCCGATGGGGAAGCGTACGAGCGCATGACCACGCAGGATCAACTTGAAGCGGTTGGTGAAGCTGCTTCTGGTTCCAATTCGACGCTGCTTGAAAAAACATTCGGTTCAAGCCACCGTTAGGCTGCTGGAGAACCTGTTCCGCCCATCGGCGAGAAGAGGTGTTCCTCATCTGTCAGTGCCTGATGAGCCAGGAACAGGAAACGTGGTGGAGCTTGTCGAATTTGCGTCTGATGGCGATCTGTCAGACGGGCTGCCCAGATCCCGTCTCAGGGCGTTTCTTTCGACTTGTTGGCGCGAAACCTACCAGGAACAATTGGGTAGCGACACTGCCACTGCGATGGTCGAATCCCTTGCCGGAGAAGATCTGGGCGGCATTCTGCCTGCGACGGATGAACGGGTGGTCCTCGCGTTTCATGACGACCGGATCGTCGGAAGCTGCGTCTACGCAGCTCGCGGGGCAATTGTCTATGTCTGGGGCTGTTACATCAGCCAGGCGTTCCAGAGATCGGGGACCGGACGCAGATTGATCCGGCATGTTCAGCGTGAAGGTTCGAGCGCAAGGCGGCTTCAGGTCACGGTGCTATGCGCCAGCACAGGCGCGATCGCCTTTTACGGATCTTTGGGATTTGCAGTTGTGGAACACGTAGAATACGAGCTCTTTCCCGGTTGCAGGGAGCCGGCGCAGGTCATGGAACTGGCGACCGCCTGACGGTGGGCCATGGTTCCGGGGCTTTGGCCGGAGAAGCGGAAGCGAACGCCGAACGGCAATCGGGGCGATCCATTTTGAATGCCCGTTTCGCTCGCCTTGCCGAAAGTGCCCTTAAGAAGCCCCTGGAAAAAGAGGAATGAAACCTGGCGTCAGGTCTTGGGCACAATGGGTTTGCGGGGTTTTGCCGGGGCTGACTTGCCCTTGGCGGTATTCGTGGCGGCGGCTGCCTGCTTGTCCTGGCTCGCCAGTCTTGCAGCTTTCAGCCGGGCCGTCTTGGCGTCGCGGGCAGATGTCTCGGCCTCATTGATTTCACGCGCGACCCGACGCGTTGTTTCCGCCTTGCTTTCCGCAGTTTCCCGTCGTGTGCGAAGCGGGCTTTCATTATCCTTGGACGAAGTCATCTGCACGTCTCCAACCGTTCACTGGTGGTAGTTGCAAAAAAGGCCGGGAGTTACCCCGGCCTTTTCCATTCATCCTGCTGCCCGGTGCCAGTACATCCGTGGTCACCGAGCAGAGTTGGATGCAGAATTAGACTTCCTGAAGGTTGTCAGCAGCGGACTTGCCGGAGCGGCGGTCCTGGACAACTTCAAAGCTGACCTTCTGGCCTTCGACCAGGCTGCGCATGCCTGCGCGCTCTACAGCGGAGATGTGCACGAACACGTCGGCAGCGCCATCTTCCGGCTGAATGAAGCCAAAGCCTTTGGTGGTGTTGAAGAATTTTACGGTACCTACTGGCATAACGATTTCCTTTCAATCGGTCATGGTAGTTTGCGCGCCTCACGGTATGCGGGGCGGCGCGGTTAGGTCGACGTTGATGGGAAGATCGTTCAGAACACGGAAAACCGCGCAGTCACAAAGTTCGACAAACAATATCGATGCCCGTTACCTAAGTTGAAACCGTGTCCAAAACAAGGCGCATTTCCTGTTTCTTTGAAAAGAATTTTTGCGGCGATGAAACTTAGCAATAATAATTCGTTTTGATCCGATTTCAGGATCGTTTTGGCGGGTGATGGGTCATATCGGCTGGATGCAGGCCCAGGGGTAATAACGGAATTCCGGTTAATGGACGTAGAACCTGGCAATTAGCGAAGGCGCAGGCGGTAGTTCTGACAGGTTTGTTTTACCAGCCTTCTTTTAGGTGCTACAAAGACGCGAAGTGTTTTTCCAAAGTGAGTTCAGAGACATACATGTCCCAGGCGCTGGAAATTTCGCTCCTTGGGGAACTGCGCGTCAGGGCCATGGGGCAGGAAATTGTTCTGCCGGCCTCCAAGAAGGCACGGGCGCTTCTGGCGTTTCTGGTTGCGACGGGGCGGCCGCATCGGCGTGAGCGATTGTGTGAGCTGTTCTGGGACCTTCCGGACGATCCGAAAGCGGCGCTGCGCTGGGCACTCAGCAAGCTGCGGCGGGCGGTGGATACGCCGGACCGGTTGCGCATCATCGCCGACCGCGAACGCGTCCAGTTCGATGCTGAAGGCATCGGTATCGACATTCTCGATATTCACGCAAGGCTTCGGAACCAGGCAGGGATGCTTGGTGTCATCGAGCTTGAGGACATGGCCACGCGGCTCGGGAACATGTTGCTGGACGGCCTGGACGGTGCCGGGGACGAGGCTTTCGATGCCTGGCTGACGGCTGAACGCGAAGACGTCCATCTGGCGCAGGTGGAAGTTTACAGGCGTCTGGCGACCCACAGGGATATTGGCCCGGCTGCCAGTCGGAAGTGGCAGCGACTGTGGCTGGAAGCCGACCCGGAAGGCGCAGAGGCGCACCAGCGGATGCGAAGTGATACGTCGCCGGCAGGCCTTCAGCGGATCACATCACCCCCAGGTCTTTTGTCTGACCACGTCGTGCTTGCCGAGACGAGTTCGGCCGACCCCGCAGACAGGGTTCGCAAGGCCCGTGCCCATGCGCTCAGAGCGCAGAATATCGGATTTTGCGACGTGGCAGACGGCACCAGGATCGCCTATGCGAGCATCGGGTCCGGCCCACCTATTCTGAAGGCGGCCAATTGGCTGAACCACCTGGAGTTCGACTGGTCGAGCCCGATCTGGGGCAGAAGCTTTGCAGAGCTTTCCCGCGGCCGCACGTTGATCCGCTACGACGAGAGAGGCTGCGGTCTGTCAGATTGGGACGTGGACGATCTCGGGTTCGACGCCTTTGTCGAGGATCTTGAGGTCGTTGCCGATACCCTGGGGCTGGAGCGGTTTCCGCTGGTGGGTATTTCTCAGGGCTGTGCCGTGTCGGTTGAATACGCCGTGCGTCATCCCGAGCGCGTTTCCGGACTGATCCTGATCAGCGGGTATGCTGCCGGCTGGCGATATCTCGCCTCACCGGAGGAACAGGCCCGGCGCGAAGCGGTGATCACGCTGACGGAACTTGGCTGGGGAACTGATAATCCGGCCTACCGGCATATTTTCACACAAACCTTCATGCCGGATGCCAGCGCGGAAACCCTGGACTGGTTCGATGATTTTCAGCGTCAGACAACCTCGCCGAAAAACGCGGCGCGGTTTCAGGAAGCCTTCGGCCGTATCGATGTCCGGCATCGCCTCGGGCAGGTAAAGGCGCCGACAATCGTTTTGCACTCCAGATACGATCAGCGCATTCCGCTGGAACTCGGCCAGGCTGTTGCGGCAGGCATCCCGGGGGCGCAATTCGTGGCGCTGGAAAGCCGAAATCACATTCTGGTCGATCAGGAACCTGCCTGGCAGGTGTGCCTTGGTGCCATCCATCGATTTCTTGAAGAGAACGGCATCTGATTTTGGCTCTTGCCGGAGGCGCATTCCGGCGGGGCAGAGCCGGGATATGATCTCCGTGCTCTGCCCGCTTTGCCGGCAAATGTCTCCTGTCAGGCGAATGGTCAGCGGCTAATGAACGGAGAAGAGCACTGCAGGCGCGAGCCTTGCCCGGACTGGAACGTGTTGTCGGAAACACGATAGGAGTTGTAGCGGCCAAAGCACCAGTCGATATGCCGTGTCACAACCGCATCGCGAGCGCCAAAAGCCCATTGGTGCTGATAGCCCTTGTGGCTGCTTTTTCCATAGCCCCCGGCAAAGGCGGCAGGGGCGAAGGTCGTGGTTGCCAGGGCTGCGGCGGCAACGGCGGTGAAGATGGTTTTCCTGAACATCTGGATCTTCCTTTGGCTTGGTGAAGGCGAAATGGTGTTCGCCTGTCCCTCTTACCTAGGAGAGATCATTCGCCGGGGCCTGTGACGCGCGACACTGCCCCGACATCGGCTGTCTGATGACAGCCAGCACGTCCCGAGTTCTGGCCAAAACGGCTCTCGTGTTCCTCACACGAAGTCCGCGACGTCCTCCAGGCCTTCCCGGTTCCGGATGATCAGCCAGCCTTCCTTGAGGTCGATCAGGTCTGCTTTCTGGAACTTGCGCAGGCACCGGTTCACTGTCTCTCGCGTATTGCCGATCATCTCTGCGATTTCCGACTGGGAGAGCGACAGTTTGGTCAGCGGCTTTTCTTCAGTGCCGGGAGCGGTCACGGTGATGCGGAGCAGCAGGCGGGCGAGACGTTCCGGCAGACCGAGAAAACCGATTTCCATCATCCGTTCGTCCGACCGGCGAACGCGCTGGCAAAGAAGCTCGATCAGCCGGATCGAAAGAGCCGGATCGCGATTGAGCACTTCAAGCAGAGACCTCCGTTCGACCACGACCAGCTTGCAGTTGGTCAAGGCGCGCACGTTTGCTGACCTCTCGCCGCCATCGAGCAGGGCAATTTCGCCGAAGATGTCGCCGGGATGCAGTTCGGACAAGGTAACATCGCGGGCGCTGGGCGTCGGCATGCTGACGCGCACCGAGCCTTCCGCTATTGCCATCATGCTTTGCCCCGGCGTTCCCATGTCGAAAATGATATCGCCTGCGGTGTAGCGTTTGACATGCGCGAAAGCGGCCAGATCCTTGCGACTCTCGTCATCCAGCGCTTCGAAAATAAAGCTCTGTCCCAGGAGCTTTTCCTTATTCAAACTCTCTTCGGTAGCCATATTCTCTCTTTCTCGTGTGATGCGAGCACCAGTACAACGGTGGTTACAACGGTTGTTGTGTCATACCATGGTGGTATCTCACGGCGATGCCTTACCTAAAATTGACAAGCCTATCGGGATTGCAATGTCAACAAGACGATTGAAATTGGCCGGAACCCTGATCGGGTTGATGCTCGCAGCGTCCTCCACGGCCATGGCGCAAAATGTGAACGGCTGCGAACGCACACAGGTCCAGGATCCGCCCAGGACTGTGTTTCAGTGCGCGAACGGTCTCGTGATCGAAGCAGAAGCAGCCAGTGCTTTCAACATCGACACCGCCGCAGGCGCCACGCGCCCGGAAGACGTCGATCTCGAAACCGATGCGATGCTGATCGAGGTCGAGCCGGGCAGTGGCCCGTTCCAGGTGCGAACACCTCACGCCATTGCCGCCGTTCGCGGCACGATCTACGCAGTGGATGTCGGGCCGGAGCGCACGTCAGTCTTCGTTTTGCGCGGTCACGTGTCGGTGTCCCGGCCGGATGGCAGCGACACGGTGCTGCTCGCAGCCGGTGAAGGAGCGGACGTCGCCCCGGGCCTTCCCTTCGCACCGGCCACATGGTCAGCGGAAAGGGCCGCAGGGCTTATGTCCCGTTTCGGTCAATGAAACTGAAGCTCTACGTCTGTCTCGTGGTCCTGGCGATGATCGTCGGGGCCGTTTGGGCAGGCTCCCTGGCGTTGGGCCATGTTGCCGGGCGGGCAAGCGTGCTTGACCGGCTGGAAACGGTGCTTCTCGATCTTCGTATCCATATCAAGGGACCGCGCGAAGCGCCGCAGGATGTGGTGATCGTGGCCATTGACGATCAGACGGTGGCCGCAGCCGGTCACTATCCGGTCGACAGGGTGTTTCTGACCGAGCTGGTTGACCGGATCCGGGACGCAGGCGCCAAGGCCCTGGCCATCGATATTCTGCTGATGGGGAAATCGAACGAGGCAGCAGACACCGGCCTTGCGACGGCGCTTGCTTCTCTGCCTACGGTGATTGCGGCCGGTGGCCAGTTCCCGCTTGAAAGGGCTGCGGCGGTACTGGTGCCGGCTCCCGAAACCGAGTTGCGACCGTTTGAAGCCTTTGCGGAAGCAGCCAGCGTCGGCCTCGTCAATGTCTCGACCGATGCCGGCGGCACACCGCGCCATATCCCTCTTATTTTCAAGACCGACCAGGGACTGGCTCCCTCGTTTGGCATGCTGGCTGTTGCCGGGTTCCTGGGGGCACCCCCATCGGTGACCGCGGAAGGTATCCGGATTTCCGGCCGAGTGCAGTCGCTGGATCTGCAGTGGCAGCAACCGCTGAACTATTATGGCAAGGGCGGCTCCATCAGAACCGTCAGCGCGCAATCGCTTCTTCAGGATACCGCAGCCGCCAAGGCAGCTCTTGGTGGTCGTCTGGTGCTTCTTGGTGTCACCGCTTCGGCTGTTGGTGACCGGTTTTCATCTCCGTTCGACCCTATCCTGCCTGGGGTGGAAGTCCTGTCGACGGGGATTGCCAACCTGCTGGACGGATCGGTTCTGCTACGCGACAGCCGGGTCCGCAGTTTCGATGCACTCGCTGCCGTTTCCATTACGCTACTGGGCATGGCCGTTGTCGTGTTTCTGCCGCTGGCCAGCGCAACCATCGTTTATCTGCTGCTATTGCTGGGCTGGCTGACCGTCGTCGTCATCTGTTTCAACCAGGGCATCTGGCTCAACGCGGCATTGCCGATTGCGGCAAGCGTGCCGCCTGTTGTTGCGCTTGCTGTGCTGAGGGAAGGTTTCGAGTGGTTCAGGGTGCGCCGGCTGGTGGCTGCCCGGGAGGCTCTCAGTCGGTTTCAGGCGCCGGATCTTGCCCGGCGCATTGCCGATGATCCCGGCTTTCTGCTGGTCCCGCGGGAGCAGCCGGTTGCGATCCTGTTCATTGATCTGGCCGGATACACCGCCCTTTCGGAAAAACTGGGTCCTGCGCGAACCCGGGATGTTCTGAAGGCTTTTCATACGCTGGTCGTCAATGAGGCCGCGCGCAACAAGGGGCTGGTACTGGATTTCATGGGAGACGGGGCGATGATCGGATTCGGCATTCCGGACGCCGGACCAAAGGATGCCGCTGACGCCTGTCGCTGTGCCTTTGATCTCGTCGTTGCCGTGCGTGGGTGGATCCTTGCCTCCGGGCTCGACGCCGAAATTCGAGACGTACGCCTTGGCGGCCATTTCGGTCCGGTGGTGCTGTCGCGTCTGGGGCATGAGAACCAGCAGCAGATCGCGGCAACCGGCGACTGCGTGAATGTGGCCAGCAGGTTGATGGAAGTCGGCAAGTCACGTGGCGCTTCGATCGTCCTTTCCACCGCCCTGACGAAAGCCGCCGAGGTTGGTGGTGAGATGTTGGGAATGCCGCCACGCAGGGAAGCCGTCGCAATCAGGGGGCGCGTGCAGGAGCTCGAAGTTGCGCTCTGGACAGCGGACGAAGCCATGCCGGAGCAGCGCGCGCTTTCTGCGACAAACTGAATGTGTGCTAGGCGATCCCGGGTTGGCCGAAAAGCGGACGGGCGGAAGCTTTCTGCCTCCGCCCGTTTGCTCCACCGGCCATCTGCTTGAGGGTTGCTCCTGCCAGTGGTGTGTCCGTTTTTGCGGACAAGATGTAAGTAGCCCGTCTGGCCCCCGGAGACATGTGACGGCCCTCACAGGCAAAACGGTCTGCAGCCAAAGATCGCGACTTGCGATGACACGCACGTGGCTCCGGCCTTTCGAGGTTCGTTTGCAGGAAAAATCGTCCCAAGCAATCTCTTCAATTTTGTCAGGCTATGGCCTACCGTGTGCCCCACCGCGCAGGAACCTTTGAGTCGCCTGCGGCCGGATCTTTCCAACCGCATTTGAGACGAGACCCTTCATGGCACAGCTGCCGAATTCCCTTGAAGCCCGCGACACGGCATTCCAGCTCCATTCCTACGCCGACGCCCGCCGTCAGGAAGAGACAGGCGCATTGGTGATCGAGAAGGGCGAGGGCATCTATGTGGAGGATATCAACGGCAAGCGTTACATCGAAGGTATGGCCGGTCTCTGGAGCGTTGCCGTCGGCTTCGGTGAAAAGCGCCTGGTCGATGCGGCCGCCCGGCAGATGGAGAAGCTGCCCTACTACCACACCTTCACCTACAAGAGCCATGGACCGTCGATCGAGCTGGCGGAAAAGCTGGTCGAGATGGCTCCCGTGCCGATGTCGAAGGCCTATTTCACCAACTCCGGGTCTGAGGCCAACGACACCGCAATCAAGCTGATCTGGTACCGGTCGAATGCGCTTGGCCAGCCGGAGCGCAAGAAGATCATTTCGCGCGTGCGCGGCTACCACGGTGTCACCATCGCCTCGGCCAGTCTCACGGGCCTGCCCAACAACCACCGCTCGTTCGACCTGCCGCTGCCGCAGATCCTGCACACCACCTGCCCGCACTACCGGACCATGAAAAAGGACGGTGAAAGCGAGGCGGATTTCGCAAAGCGTTGTGCGCAGGATCTGGAAGACCTGATCCTGGCTGAAGGCCCGGAAACGATCGCGGCCTTCTTTGCCGAGCCGGTGATGGGCGCCGGCGGCGTGGTCGTGCCGCCGGACGGATACTGGCAAGCAGTTCAGCCGGTTCTGAAGAAATATGACATTCTCTTCGTCGCCGATGAGGTGATCTGTGGATTTGGCCGGACCGGCAACATGTTCGGCACGGAAACCTACAATCTGCAGCCGGACATGATGACCCTCTCCAAGGCTTTGTCGTCCTCCTACCAGCCGATCTCCGCGCTGCTGATCAACGACACGGTCTATCAGCCGATCGCGGACGAAAGCCACAAGATCGGCGTGCTTGGTCATGGTTACACCGGTAGCGGGCACCCGGTTGCAGCAGCTGTTGCGCTTGAAAACCTGAAGATTATCGAGGAGCGCGATCTGGTTGGTCATGTCAGAGCCATCGCACCGACCTTCCAGAAACGGCTTGCCGGTCTTGCGGAAAATCCGCTGGTAATCGAGACGCGCGGCATCGGGCTGATCGGTGCCGCGGAACTGTCTCATGAGGCGCTTGCGGCAACGCCTGGCGCACTCGGCGCGAAAACCAATGCAATGTTCCACGACAAGGGCCTGATTTCGCGCAACATGCTGGACGCCATGGCCTTCTGTCCGCCACTGATCATTACCGAAGCCCAGGTGAACGAGTTGTTCGACATCGCAGAAGCCGGTCTCAAGGCAGTTCAGGAAAGCCTGTGAGCGATCACTACTCCATCCTTGGAACAATCTCGGGCACTTCGGCCGACGGTATCGATCTGGCGTGGATCGAAACCGACGGCCGGACGGTTGCCCGGTTCGGCCCTGCGGAAACGGCAAGCTACCGGCCAGAGACAAAGCGCCGGGTGCTGGAAGCTGCTGCGCGCAAGGGAACCGGACGCGACGACTGGCCGGAAATCGCCGCTGCGGTAACGCGCGACCATGCCGAGGCGATCCTGGGGTTTCTGGCAACGCACGGTCTCGCGCCGGATGCCGTGGTTTTTCACGGCCAAACGGTCTGGCACGATCCGGCCAAGGGCGAAACGGTTCAGCTGGGTGATCCGCAGTCTCTTGCAACGGATCTCAATGTTCCGGTGATCGGCGACGTTCGCCTGGCAGATATGGTGGCAGGCGGGCAGGGAGCCCCTTTGGTCCCTGTCTATCATCAGGCGCTCGCCAAGACACTGGTTGGCGAAGACAAGGAGCCCTTGTGTTTCCTCAATATCGGTGGGGTTTCCAATCTTACCTATATTGAAGGCGACAAGCTGCTGGCGTTCGATATCGGACCGGGCAATGCTTTCCTGGACGATTGGGTCCGCAAGCACGGTGGCGGCGACTATGACGCGGGCGGGGCGATCGCGGCAAAGGGCACGGTCGATGAAGGTCGTCTTCAGGCAGCGCTCACCCATCCGTTCCTGGCCGAGCCGGGTCCGAAGTCCCTCGACCGCTACAGTTTCTCCGGCGAATTTGCTGAAGGTCTTGGCCTGGAGGATGGCGCTGCTACCTTGCTCGCTTTCACGGCAGCCGCCATTGCCAGCGCGGAAAAGCTTTTGCCGCGGGTTCCTCGGCTTTGGCTGGTCTGTGGCGGCGGACGGCACAATCCGGTTCTGATGAAAGCCTTGGCGAAGCTTCTTGCGGGAGATGTCGTGTCGGCTGACGACTACCGGATCGACGGCGATGCCCTGGAAGCCCAGGCAATGGCTTTCCTGGGCGCGCGTTTGAAGGCCGGTCTGCCAACCACCTTTCCAGGCACGACCGGTGTCAGCAAGCCGGTTGTCGGCGGCAAACTGTTTACGCCCGGCACCTGAGCGTGCGTAGACAGGCGCGGCTCCCGGTAATCGCAAAAACGCTTCTCTTCCGGAAGACAGTGTTTCGGAAGGTCAAGCGACCCGAAAGCTGCAATTGCTTGCGCGAACCCCAGCTTGCCGCTAACCAGACATCATGAACGGATCTGAAATCTACCACCGGCTGATCGGCCTCATTGAAGAGCGGGTCTTGAAACCCGGCGACCGATTGCGCGAGGCAGACCTGGCGGAAGAATTCGGCGTCTCCAGAACGCCGATCCGCGAAGGCCTGAAACGGCTTGAGGCCCAGGGCCTCGCCGTGCACGAGCCCAACCGTGGCATGGTGGTGCCGACCCTTGATCATGGCCAGATCAACGAAGTCTACTTCATGCGGGAAGTTCTGGAAGGAACGGCCGCCGGACTTGCCGCCAAGCATGCGTCAAAGCCGGAAGTGGAGATCCTGCAGGATCTGGTCAGCGCCGATCGCAAGCGCATTGCGGACAAGGACAGCCTGGTGCGCTCGAACCGGGAGTTTCACCGCCGCCTGTGCCTGGCCTCGCACAATCGCTATCTGGTCGACCAGATCGACCACCTGCGCCTGTCGCTCATCCTGATGGCGGGCACGACGCTGGATACGCCGGAACGGCGCGAAACGGCGGTCGAGGAACATGCCGCAATCGTTGACGCGATTTCACGGGGCGATTGTGCCGCAGCAGAAGCTGCTGCCCGGCTTCACATTGCGCACGCACACAAAACTAGGCTGCAGCAGATCTGATCAGCCGGTCAGCAGACCGTTTGCCGAGCGCGTTAACAACATCAGTGCCGCGACAACCAGAACGGTGAATGTGAGAGCCATGCCTGCAATCCGGAACCTGAGCGGCTCCGGTTCCTGGCTGACGCTGTAGGCGTGTAGGGCCCTGCCGGTGAAAAGACCCACACCCAGAGCCCAGAGCAGCCAGGGCGTGGCGCCCGTCAGCTCCAGAAGCAGCATGAGTATCAGCCCCAGCGGGGTATATTCTGCAAAGTTGCCGTGGGCGCGCATGCGTCTTTGCAAACCGCCATGGCCGCCATCGCCGAGGCCGATGCGTTCGCTCTTGCGCACGCCGATCACCCGAACACTCAGGAAAATGTAAAGCAGCGTCAGCAGGCCCGCGAAAAGCGGGGTGATGTAGAGCGCCATGTCGGCCCCTTGAAAGAGAGAGCCGGCGGCGCAGGTTCTGGCCGCCGGGGATGATCAGCTTACGCCGGGCGGGCAAAGGCGGATCAGCATTCCACGATATTGACGGCCAGCCCGCCCTTCGAGGTTTCCTTGTACTGCTCCATCATGTCCATGCCGGTCTGGCGCATGGTCTCGATGCAGCCGTCCAGCGGCACGAAATGCGAACCATCACCACGAAGCGCCAGAGAGGCAGCAGTAACAGCCTTGACCGCACCAAGGGCATTACGCTCGATGCAAGGGACCTGCACCAGGCCTGCAATCGGATCGCAGGTCATGCCGAGATGGTGTTCCAGGGCGATTTCCGCCGCATTCTCGATTTGCTCGTTAGTGCCGCCAAGCGCTGCGCACAAACCGGCAGCCGCCATGGCAGAGGCCGAGCCGACTTCGCCCTGACAGCCAACTTCGGCACCTGAGATCGAGGCGTTTGCCTTAATGATGCCGCCGACGGCTGCGGCCGTCAGCAGGAAGGTCCTGATGCCGGCCTGGTCCGCGCCGGGGCAATGATCGAGGTAATAGCGGGTCACCGCCGGAATGACCCCGGCAGCACCATTGGTCGGGGCCGTCACGACACGGCCTCCGGCAGCGTTTTCCTCGTTGACGGCCATGGCGTAAACGCCGAGCCAGTCGACCACGTTGTGCTCGAAAGGCGGGTTCGTGCGGCCTTCGCGAATGAGCTTTTGGTAGATATCTGCGGCGCGGCGTTTCACTTTCAGGCCGCCGGGCAGAATGCCGGTCTGGGAAATGCCGCGGTTGATGCACGAATCCATTGCCGACCAAAGACGGTCGATGCCTTCTTCCACTTCAGCCTGAGGCTTGTCGCTGCATTCGTTGCGCAGCTTCATCTCGGCAATGGAAAGCTCGGCTTCTCGGCCCATCTCCAGCATCTGTTTGGCGTTGGCAAAGGGAAATGGCACATCCTGCTTGGCAAGCTCGTTGACCGGTTCGTTGCTGGTCTTGCGCAATTCGGATTCGCTGACCACGAAACCGCCGCCGATGGAATAATAGACAAAGGTGTCGATGACGGCGCCGGCAGCATCCAGCAGATGGAAGGTCATGCCATTGGCGTGGAGCGCCAGTGGAGGGCCATAGTCGAAGATAACATCCCGGGACGGTTCGAAATGCAGCTCCGGCAGGCCGTCTATTTTCAGCTTCCTGGTCTGCTCCAGCTCTTCCAGCATCGGGTCGACCTTGTCCGGATCGATGGAATCGGGCCTGGCTCCCAGCAGGCCGAGACACACGGCCTTGTCCGTGGCGTGGCCCTTGCCGGTGAAGGCAAGCGAGCCATGCAGGGTGACGGTCAGCCGTGTCGCACGGTTTTCCGCGCCGGACAGGCCCCGCACCCGGTCAAGGTAACGGTGAACGGCAACCATCGGGCCCACCGTGTGAGAACTGGACGGCCCGATGCCGATTTTGAAAATGTCGAAGACGCTGATGAACATCTCTTGAACCGCATATGTCAGATGCACCGACCCTGCCGGCGCTTTGAGGTCACGCTAACAGATAGCGCCCGGATGTCCTCCATTCAAACGGGCATTTTTGTGTTATTTGCGACATGCGGCTGAAACAGACGTTTTCCCGTGCGGGTTAGAACCGGATCAAACGGTTCGCGGAAACAGTTGTTTGCGAAATGCCCCTTTGATAGCGTGCCGCTTCCTTTCAAATGCAACTATCCGACACAAGAGCTACTCATGACCTCGCAGCACCCGGCCGACACGGCAGATGTTCTGGCTTCCAAAAAACAGGCGTTTCAAATCCCCGACGGGGTCATCTATCTGGATGGCAATTCGCTTGGTGTGCTGCCGAAACACGTGCCTGCCCGCATTGCGCAGGTAATCAACGAGGAATGGGGCAACAGCCTGATCCGGGCCTGGAACACCCACAGCTGGATCGACCTTCCCGCCCGCACAGGTGACCGCATCGGCAAGTTGATCGGCGCGCCGGCCGGGACGGTCGTCGCCTGCGACAGCACCTCTGTCAATGTGTTCAAGGTCCTTTCCGCAGCCCTGGCGCTGCAGCCGAAGCGCAAGGTCATCCTATCCGACAACGGCAATTTCCCGACCGATCTATATGTCGCCTCCGGCCTGAAGCAATTGCTCGACAAGGGACATGAACTGAAGGTTGTCGATCCGGAAGCGGTGAAGGATGCCATTGGTGAAGACGTGGCGGTGGTGATGCTGACGCAGGTCGACTACCGCACCGGCCGGGTTCATGACATGGCGGATATCACCCGCGCGGCCCATGACGCAGGTGCCCTGGCGATGTGGGACCTTGCCCACTCCGCCGGTGCGATCCCGGTCGATCTTCACGGGGCTGGAGCGGATTTTGCCGTTGGTTGCGGATACAAGTATCTGAATGGAGGCCCGGGTGCTCCGGCATTTCTCTATGTCGCCCCCGAGCACCAGGACAAGGTCACCTCGCCGCTGACCGGCTGGATGGGGCATGAGGCCCCCTTCGCGTTCGATCTCGACTACAGGCCGGTTTCCGGCATCAGCCGGATGACGGTCGGAACGCCCGCCATTCTTGCGCTTTCGAGCCTTCATGCGGCCCTTGACGTCTTCGAGGACGTCGACATGGCGGACATCCGCCGCAAGTCCGTTTCACTCAGCGAGTTGTTCATCGCTGAAGTCGAGGCCAAGTGCCCGCAACTGGAACTGGCCAGCCCGCGGGATCCGAATGCCCGCGGCAGCCAGGTCTCGTTCCGGTTCAAGGAAGGTTATGCCGTCATGCAGGCGCTGATCGACCGAGGCGTGATCGGTGATTTCCGGGCGCCCGACGTGATGCGCTTCGGCTTCACGCCGCTGTACCTGTCGCATCAGGACATTGTCGACGCGGTTGAGATCCTGAAGGATATTCTGGATACGGAAAGCTGGAACCGGCCGGAGTTCAAGACCCGCGCAAAGGTCACATAGCCGCGACGCGAACCTGGGCCTGCAGCATGTCGATAAACTGCTGTTCGGGCACCGGTTTGGAATAGAGGAAGCCCTGGAAACGGTTGCAGCCGTTTTCAGACAGCCAGGCCCGCTGTTCAACGGTTTCCACCCCTTCGGCGACAACGCTGGCATCAAGCGCTGATGCCAGCGACAGGATCAGCTTCACGATGGCGCCGCCGGTGGCAATGTCGTTCATGAACATCCGGTCGATCTTGATACCGTCGATCGGATAGTTGTGCAGATAGGCCAGGTTGGAATAGCCGGTGCCGAAATCGTCGATAACGATCCGGTAGCCGGCGGCTTTCAGCTTCGTCAGGGATTCGTAGGCATGCGGAATATCGCCAAGCAGAACGCTTTCGGTGATTTCCAGCGAGATGTCGTTCGCATTGCAGCCGGTTTCCTTCGGCAGGCTCTGCATGCGTGCAACAAAGGTGGGGTCCGAAAGCTGCTTGGGTGAGACGTTCATCGACAGCGGTACGGAAACGTTCAGCAGCTTGAGCCCGGACTGCATGTAGGCAACATTCCGGCTGACCCAGGTGCCGATCTCGTTGATGAGGCCCGTTTCCTCGGCAACCGGCACGAAGTCATCGGGACTGACCAGGCCTTTTTCGGGGTGCTGCCAGCGCAACAGGGCCTCGGCGCCGACAACACGCTGGGTGCGGGTGCAGGCAATCGGCTGGTAATACAGCAGGAATTCATTCTCGCGGATTGCTCGTTCGAGATCCTTCTTCAGGGACATGTGCTTGTCCCGGAGTTTGCGCATGAATTCCTTGTAGCGGACGCATTTGTTCTTCCGCTCCGACTTGGCCTGGTAGAGCGCAAGGTCCGCATGACGCATGAGCTGGTCGATGTCCGTACCGTCGGCCGGATAATGGGCATAGCCGATGCTCAGCCCGACATGACGAGGCTTGCCCTCAATCAGATGCGGACTGGCAAAGGCCTGCAGCAGCGCCTGTCCGAACCAGTCCGGTCGCGGGCTTTCGGGCGAGGACAGGTGGCAGATCAGAAATTCGTCGCCGCCAAGACGCGCGACGATGTCGTTGTTTCCGGCCAGATCCTTCAGCTTGGATGCAACAAGCTGCAGGAGATGGTCGCCTGCAGCATGGCCAAGCGTATCGTTGACCATCTTGAAGTCGTCCAAATCCACGAGATACAGCGTTGCGATCAGGTTGTTGTCCTTCGCAGTCTGCCTCACATGCGACAGGCGTTCCTTCAGATAGGTCCGGTTCGAGAGCCCTGTCAGCGCATCATGGCTCGCAAGATACTGGGCGCGTTCCTTGGTCTGGTGAAGCTCCGTGACATCGATCTCGCTCAGCAGAAAGGCAGGCTTTCCTGTAACGGCGTCATGGCAGCGGCGTATGGTGATTTCGTGCCAGCGCAGGCCGTCGCTCGTCCGGACCTCCGCCACGAACTTGGTCGTGGCTTTTTCCGTGAGGACGCCCATCACGTTCTTGGCGAGCACCTGATCGATGAAATGATCCCACAAGGTGCACGCGAGATCGGTGCAAGCTGCCCTCGCGGCCGTGTTGCGGTAAAGAGGCTGCCCGTCTTCGGAGAACAGCGAGATCATCACCGTGGTGTGCATCAGCGCTTCGGCGCTTCGGAGCGTTTCCGGCTGTTGCTCGTGATGCGGACGGCCTTCGCACAGCAGCGCCATGCGGCCATCATTCAGCCGGATGCCGCTCATGACAACCTGCAGGACCTCGGCCTTGCCTTTCGGATAAAGTGTCCAGATCTCCGAAAAGCTCACGTCGTGTTTGGTGAAATCCTGCTGGTACTGCCGCAGACGCTGTTCAACCGAATGGGACATGTCCGAGCCCATGTCGCGTGCCCGCAACTCTTCCAGCGAATCGGCCGCGGTAAACTCGAGCGCCTTGCGATTGGCCCACACAATGCATTTGTTGTCGAAATCGAAAATCCAGATACCGGTGTCGAGACGATCGTAAATCGAAAAGATCAGCTCCTGATCCACCCTGCCGTCATCGAGTGTAAAAGGCAGGGACGCTTTCCTTTTTTCGGTTGCCCGCTGCGTCTGGGAAAGATCGGACATGTGTGACAGGGTCGTTCTCCGGGATGAACGCATTCGAAATCAAAAATCATGACGGGCAAAGCCGCCAATTCGTGTCTGGCAACGCAAATTTGCAACTTTGCAGAAGTGTAAGGAACGTGAATATATCATTCAATTTAAAATCGGGAAAACCGCTGACAAACTTAACGAGATCTGGTGATACTTTCAGTTTCTGAATTTAGAATAGTGCCGATAGATAAAACTTGCATCAAACGCCAACAGATTGTTGTGCGACACCTTGGATGCCGGATTTGAGCTTTCCCCGATTGCAAAAGGCCGTATCGCGCTGGTTTTGCGCCAGCTGACTGCCTGTCGCCGGCGTGTCTGCTCAGCTTTACAACACTTGCCAGCCATGGTTGTTTCAAACTGTCTGAAACGCGGCAATTGCCCTTCAGCAGGATGTTTCAAGATGACGGATCTGTTCGACATCACGCCGCCCGTGCGGCCGGGTATAGCGGTCTATCCCGGCGATGCGCCTTATCGCAGCTCCTGGACGGCGACGATCTCAGAGGACTGCCCGGTGAATGTCGGCGAGTTTTCCATGTCGAGCCATTGCGGTGCCCATGCCGATGCACCCCTGCACTACGACCCGGACGGTCTGACGATCGATCAGCTTGATCTGCATGATTTCGTCGGACCGGCCCGGCTGATCGATGCACGCGGTTCCGGTCTGCTTTGCCAGCCCGAAGAGCTGGAAGCGTTCCTTGAAGGCTGCCCGTCCCGAGTGCTTGTGCGGCTTGCCGAAGAACGAGACGTTACGGTCTGGCCGGCAGGCTACAGGGCTCTGGCACCGGAAACCATGAGCCTGCTGGCGGACACCGGTGTCAAGTTGATCGGCGTGGATGTGCCCTCCGTCGACCCGGATCCTTCCGAAACCCTGCCCAGTCACGGGATCGCCCGTTCCCGTGACATGCTGATTCTGGAAAATCTTGCTCTTTCTGCGGTGGAACCCGGTGATTATGAGTTGATTGCGCTGCCAATGAAGTTAGAAGGGCTGGACGCCGCGCCGGTTCGGGCCATTTTGCGCCCGCTCCGCTAATTCCGGGAAACGGGAAAGCGCGGCCGGAATAAGAAAAAGACTGACCGTTGGGAGCGGCAAGGAGCGTGAATGCTGGAGCTTGATCAGCTCGTTATGGATTTCAGCGGATTCCGGGCGGTAAATGGCTGCTCATTCCGCGTCGAGGAAGGCAGTATCACCGGATTGATCGGCCCGAACGGGGCTGGCAAGACGACGCTTTTCAACCTGATCGCAGGGGCACTGCAACCGACAAGCGGACGCATCCGGTTTCTGGGCGAGGACGTCACCAGCCTGGCCAGCCATGAGCTGTTTCACAAGGGACTGGTGCGGACTTTCCAGATCCCGCATGAATTTCACAAGCTGACGGCGCTGGAAAACCTGATGATGGTGCCGCCGTCTCAGCCGGGCGAAAGCCTGTTTTCCAATTGGCTCGCCTGGGGGCGGGTGAAGGCTGCCGAGGTCGAGGTCGAGAAAAAGGCCTATGAGACCCTGGCATTCCTGGAGCTGACCCACGTGGCGCACGAGCCGGCCGGCAACCTTTCCGGTGGCCAGAAGAAGCTTCTGGAACTGGGCCGCACCATGATGACCGATGCCAAGCTTGTGCTGCTCGACGAACCGGCGGCAGGCGTCAATCGCACCCTGCTGCGCAAGCTCGAGACCAAGATCGAGATCCTGAACAAGGAGCGCGGCTACACGTTCATCCTGATCGAACATGACATGGAAATGATCGAGAAACTCTGCGATCCCGTCGTGTGCATGGCCGAGGGCAGGGTGTTGATCCAGGGCGATTTCCAGACCGTGCGGTCCAATCCTCAGGTGCTGGAAGCCTATCTGGGCGAAACCACGGGAGATGCCGCATGACTGCGCTTCTTTCCATGGACGGCATCACCGGAGGCTACGGTGACGCCGACATCCTTCAGGACGTCTCCATGCATGTGGATGCGGACGAGATCGTCGTCATCGTTGGCCCGAATGGTGCCGGCAAGTCCACGGCCATGAAATCCGTTTTCGGCCTCCTGACCATCCGTGGCGGCCGCATGCTGTTCGACGGCGACGACATCACCAGTTGGGCTCCCAACCGCATCGTCCAGCGCGGCATCTGCTATGTCCCGCAGGTCGACAACATTTTCCGCGAGATGTCGATCCACGAGAATCTGGAAATGGGCGGCTTCCTGAAGAAGGGTGACCTCAGCGCTGCCTATGACCGGGTCTACACCCTGTTTCCGGACCTGAAGGAACGCCGCAAGACGCTTGCAGGGTCCCTGTCGGGCGGGCAGCGGCAGATGGTGGCGATGGGCCGGGCGCTGATGCTCGATCCGAAGCTTCTGCTTCTCGACGAACCGACCGCCGGGCTTTCGCCCAAATACATGGAACAGATCTTCCAGATCTGCCGGGACGTGCGCGACACCGGTGTCGCCATTCTCCTGGTGGAGCAGCACGCCAAGCAGGCGCTTGCCTTTGCCGACCGGGGCTATGTCCTGGCCGCCGGCAAGAACCGCCACGAAGGCAGCGGTGCCGACCTCTTGGCCGACCGTGAAGTCGCTGAAATGTTCCTGGGGGGCTGAGCGGTATGGATTTTCTTGAGCTCATCAATTTCTACGTCATTCCGGGCATCGTGCTCGGCTCGATCTATGCACTTGGCGCCGTTGGCATCACGCTGATCTTCGCCATCCTGCGCTATGCCCATCTGGCGCATGGTGATCTGGCGACGCTTGGTGCCTTCATTGCGCTGGCGGTTGTCACCGGTCTTGGCGTCTCGCCACTGCTGGCCCTGCCGATCGCCATCATCGCGACCGCCGCCGTTGCCGTCGGCATCGACAAGGTGTTCTATGAACATCTGCGCGAGCGACCGAAGATCGTCACCGTGATGGCCTCGCTCGGCATAGCGCTGATGATCCGCGCCGTGGTGCAGGTGGTCTGGGGTGTCGATACGGAAACCTATTCCCGCGGTATCGTCCGTCCGGAAAATTATTTCGGCCTGCGCATCCGTGACCGCGAAATCCTGACGGTCATCGCCATGCTCGCGCTTGTCGGCGGACTGCAGCTGTTCCTGACCCGCTCCAAGTGGGGCAAAGCCATGCGCGCCATGTCGGACAACCCCAATCTGGCTTTGCTCTCTGGCATCGACAACAAGAAGGTCGTGATGCTGACCTGGGTGATCGCCGGTGGTCTGTGTGCTGCCTCCGGTGTCTTCCTCGGCCTCAACACGGAACTGAAGTCGCTGATGGGCTGGCAGATGCTGCTGCCGATGTTCGCTGCCGCCATCCTGGGCGGGGTCGGCCGGATCGAGGGGGCCGTGCTTGGCGGGTTGATCGTCGGCATTGCCGAGGAGTTGTCGGTTCTGGTGATCCCGAGCGAATACAAGGCCGCAATGGCCTTCGCCATCCTGTTGTTCATGCTGCTTGTGCGCCCGACCGGGCTGCTCAAGGGCAAAGTGCTATAAGGGGAGGGAGAGAAAATGGAATATCTCGGTCTTCTCAACTACGCCCTCTTCATGGCGATCTTCATCGGCATCTACGCGCTGCTGGCGCTGGGGCTCAACATTCAGTGGGGCTTTGCCGGTCTGTTCAACGCCGGCATCGCCGGGTTCTTCGCAGTTGGCGCTTATACCTCCGCGATTCTGACGACAGAACATGCCGACGGCCGTATCGGCGGCTTTGACATGCCGTTCTTCGTCGGCTGGATCGGAGCGATGCTTGCCGCAGCTCTGGTGGCCTGGCCTATCGGCAAGATCTGTCTGCGGTTCCGGTCCGACTATCTGGCGATTGCCTCCATCGGGATTGCGGAAATCATTCGACTTGTGGTCAAGTCCGAACCGGTGCTGACCAATGGCGCCCGCGGCATTTCCGGTATTCCGCGCCCGGCGGCGGAGTTTCCGTCACTGGCGCAGGAAAGCGCCTACATGGCGTCTCAGGCTGCCTATCTTGCCATTGTCATCGTCGTTCTGATTGCGGCTTACCTGCTGGTCGAGCGTCAGTTCAACGCGCCCTGGGGCCGCATGATGCGCGCCATCCGCGACAATGAAGGCGCCGCCAAGGCCATGGGCAAGGATGTCGAGTTCCGCCGCCTGCAGGCCTTCATTTTCGGCTCGGCCCTGATGGGGCTGGGCGGCGCGCTGTTCGCGCATTTCAACCGCTCGATCACCCCGGAAGCCATCGACCCGATGGTCGCGACCTTCCTGGTCTGGATCATGCTGATCCTTGGAGGTTCCGGCAACAACCGCGGCGCCATTCTGGGAGCTGCGGTGGTCTGGATCATCTGGTCGATGTCGGAAATCGCAACTGACCGCCTGCCGACGGAATATGCCATCCAGGCCAAATATATTCGCCTGTTCCTGATCGGCCTGATGCTGCAGCTGGTGCTGCGCTTCCGGCCGGAAGGCCTGCTGCCGGAACCGCTGAGAGGCGACCGGCGTGCAACAAGATCCGGTGCGGATCACACTTAGATCCGTTCCTCAGGCTAGCTTCCCGGTATCGGGAGGCGGAGCCTCGAAAATCCAAAGTCCCGGCGAAGACCGGAATAATGAGGAGGTACTTTGATGAAAACCAAGATTCTCGCGCTTGCAGCCGGTCTGATGACCGCAACCGCGCTGGCATCCGTGCCGGCAAAGGCCGATGTCAAGATCGGCTTGCTCGGTGGCATCTCCGGCCCGATCGCAGCCATGGCTCCGGCCATGATCGACGCCGCGCAGCTGGCCTTTCAGCAGGTCAACGAGCAGGGCGGCATCGGCGACGGCGAAAAGCTGGTCGGTGTTGTCGGCGACAGCGCCTGCAACCCGCAGAACGGCACTGACGCCGCAACCAAGGCCGTGAACATCGAAGGCGTCATCGGCGTCGTCGGTCCGCATTGCTCGGGCGCGGTTCTGGCTGCTGCCGGTTCCGTCACCATTCCGGCTGGTATCACCATGATCACGCCGTCCGGCACCTCGCCGGAAATCTCCACCCTCGACGACAAGGGCACCGTGTTCCGCACCGTGCCGTCCGACGACTATCAGGGCCGTGCACTGGCACGTACCCTGAAGGAGCAGGGCTACGAGAAGGTCGCCGTCGCTTACCTCAACAACGACTACGGCACCGGTCTTGCCAACGCGTTCAAGGCGGAATTCGTCGATGAACTCAGCGGTGAAATCACCCAGTTCGCGGCGCATGAGGAAGGCAAGGCCTCCTACCGTTCCAACCTTGCCGAACTCGCCAAGGGCGGCGCGGACACGCTGGTGATCTTCGACTACGGCGACGGCACCGGCCTCACCATCCTGCGTCAGGCTCTCGAAAACGGCTTCTTCGACAAGTTCGTCGGCGGCGACGGCATGAAGTCCGAAGCAGTGATCAACGAGCTGGGTGCCGAAAACCTGGCCACGTTCGTTTCGTCCTCGCCGGTTGGCGAACAGTCCGAATCCCTCGACATCTTCAACGAAGCCTTCAAGGGCATCGGCGGCGATCCGGATGCGATCTTTGCCACCACGTCCTATGACGCGGCGTTCCTGCTGGCACTGGCGGTCGAAAAGGCCGGCGGCAAGAAGGAAGACGTTGCAGCGGCAATGGCCGAAGTCTCCAACGGCGAAGGTGAAGCGATCCGTCCGGGCGAGTGGAAGAAGGCCAAGGAGCTGATCGCAGCCGGCACGGCCATCGACTACAAGGGCGCAGCCGGCGACCACAACTTCGATGAAAAGGGCGACGTTCCGGGCACCTACGCCCTTTGGGAAGTCGGTGCGAATGGCTTCGAAGTCCTGACCGAAATGAAATAAGCGACTTCGCAAGAAGCGTTTTTAAGAGACCGGCGACCTGAAAGGGCCGCCGGTTTTTCTGTTTCCATCGCTTCGATTCCCCGTCATTCCGGACAAGTGAGGCAAAGCCGAACGCAGATCCGGAAACCAGACTTATTTCGCGCGCACGCGCGGCGGCTTCCTTTTCTGTCAAATAAGTGTTCGCTCATGTTCACGCTTACGCACTGGGTTCCGGATCGGCGCGCAGCATTGGCTGCGCTTGTCCGGAAAGACGGAGGGGCAGAGAAAACAAGCTCACATCTCCCTTACCCCCTCCCGAAATTCCCGCTATACACCCCGCCATGCGTGATCTGGATGTTCTTGTGCTTGGTGGCGGTGCCGCGGGGCTGATGTGTGCGATTGAGGCGGCAAAGCGCGGGCGCAAGGTGCTCGCGATCGACCATGCCAGAAACCCGGCGGAGAAAATTCGCATTTCCGGCGGGGGGCGCTGCAACTTCACGAATATTCATTGTTCGCCGGCTAATTTCCTCTCCCAGAACCCGAGGTTCTGTGTCTCGGCGCTGAAGCGCTATACCCAGCAGGACTTCCTGAAACTGGTCGAAAAACACCGCATTTCCTGGCACGAGAAGACACTCGGCCAGCTCTTTTGCGACAACAGCGCCAAGGACATCATCCGGATGCTGCTGGCCGAGCTGGAAGCGGCCGGAGGCACGTTGCAGCTGGAAACGGACATCAAGGCGATTGAAAAACCCGACGACCGGTTTTCCGTGTCAACGTCCAAGGGGCCGTTGCGGGCGGCATCGCTTGTTGTGGCGACAGGCGGGCCTTCGATCCCCAAGATGGGCGCGACCGGCTTCGGCTATGATCTGGCCAAGCGCTTCGGCCACAACGTAATTGCCCCGCGCGCGGCGCTGGTGCCGCTGACCTTTTCCGATACCAACAAGGAACTGTGCGGCCGGCTTGCCGGTGTTTCGGTGGATGCGGTCGTTTCGTTCCAGAAGACGTCGTTTCGCGAAGGCCTGCTCTTCACGCATCGGGGTCTGTCCGGGCCGTCGGTGCTGCAGATTTCGTCCTACTGGCAGGAAGGCAAGCCCATCTCGGTGAACCTGTCTCCCGAGGCCGACGTCTTCGAAGCCCTGCGGCAAGCCCGGCAGGAGAACCCGAAACAGGACCTGAAGACCGCGCTGGGGGGACTGCTGCCCAACAGGCTGGCTGACGAACTTTCGCAGGCGTTTGCCCTGAAAGGCCGTCTGGCCGACCAGTCGGACAAGGTCCTGCGCCGGGCGGCAGAACAGTTGAACCGCTGGCAGCTGACGCCGGTCGGCACCGAAGGCTACCGCACGGCGGAAGTCACGCTTGGTGGCGTGGACACGAAGGAACTCTCTTCCAAGACCATGGAAAGCACGAAGGTGCCGGGCCTCTATTTCATCGGTGAGGTGGTCGATGTCACCGGCCATCTCGGCGGCTTCAATTTCCAGTGGGCCTGGGCGTCCGGTCATGCCGCCGGGCAGGTGGCCTGAGTTTCGTAATCATCAATTGGTAGAAGACTTTGCGCGGCGCAGCATTTTTTGATGATCGCCCCTCAAAGCTGGTTATAGTGGCTTGAAAGAAGGCTTGGAACCAAGCCGCCCTTTCACCGATGCCTTGAGTGTCCTCTTCCCGCGGAAAAGGTCTGTGCCGGTGCGAAGTAACGGCAAATGGCTGACGTCCGGGGGGATGAATGAAGCGCGTAACGATCCACGATGTGGCCGAAACAGCGGGAGTCAGCCTGGCAACGGTTGATCGTGTCCTCAACGGGCGGCCGGGTGTCCGGAAGGTCACAATCGAAAAGGTCAAGCAGGCCGTCGAGGCGCTCAACTACAAACCGGATGTCTTTGCCGCCGGCCTTGCCAAGAAACGGGTCTACCGCCTGCACTTCCTCATTCCAAATGGCCCCAACGCCTTTATGGAAGACCTGACCCGCGAAGCGCTGTCCCACGCTGAAACCATGAGCGGTGACCGCATGCATGTGCATGTCGAGCCCATCGACGCCTTCGACGGGCACAGGGTGGCCGGTACGCTTGCGATCCTCGACCGCTCGCAGTGCGATGGTGTCGCGGTGGTCGCGCCCGCGTTCCCGGAGGTTCAGGCAGCCATCGACCGGCTGCAGGACAGGGGGGTGCCCGTCGTGACGCTGGTCTCCGATCATCCTTCCTCCAGCCGCCAGCATTTTGTCGGCATCGACAACGTCGCCGCCGGGCGCACCGCCGGACGGTTGCTCGGTCGCTTCCTTCCCAGATCCCCGGCCAAAGTCGCCATCATTGCCGGGTCGCTCGGCCTTCGCGACCATGCAGAGCGCTATCAGGGCTGCCGGGCGGTCATCGAGCAGGACTATCCCCATCTGGAATTGCTGAAGGTGCGTGAGGGGAGGGACGACAACGCCCGCAATGCGGACCTGATGCGAAAGCTTCTTGCGGAACATCCCGATCTTGCCGGGCTCTACAATATCGGCGCGGGCAACCGCGGCACGATAGCGGCCCTGAAGGAAAGCGGCCGCAGCCAGGGCATCGTCTTTGTCGGACACGAACTGACGCCCTACACGCGCGAAGCGCTTCAGGACGACGTGCTGGATGCGGTGATCGCGCAGGACCCGGGTCACGAGATCCGCAGCGCCATCCGCGTCCTGAAAGCGCTTTGTGATGGTGTGCCGATCATCGAAGGGCAGGAGCGTATCGGCATCGATGTGTTCCTGAAGGACAATCTGCCCGGGGATCTGGAGCCATCAGACACCGCCGAACGACCTGTCTGATCCCGGCAACGGGGCGTCTTTCCGGCATTCCTGCCAAAAAGTCGCCTCTCACACTCAAATTTTGAATTGACCTTTCAGATCGCGCACCTCATATCTATGGCATGCGTTTGACACAACAGACAAACTACGCCGTACGCGCGCTGATGTACTGCGCCGTCAACCCGGACAAACCAAGCAAGGTCGCTGATATCGCGGCCAGCTTCGACATGTCCGAAACCCACCTGTTCAAGATCATGAAGGTTCTGGTCGATGCAAATCTGATCAAGACCATTCGTGGCCGGAACGGCGGGGTCATGCTGGCTCGTCCGGCAGAGAATATTTCGGTTGGCGAAGTTGTCCGCGCCGCCGAGGAAAGCTTCCTTCTTGCCGAATGTTTCGACAGTGGCCGCAAGGATTGCCCGCTGATCATGTCCTGCGGCTTCAATGGCCTGCTGCATGAAGCGCTGGAAGCATTCATGGAAGTTCTGGACGGCAAGTCGATTGCCGACCTTTCGGAAGACCGCTTCGGCATGCGCGATCTCCTGAAGATCGAAATGACCAAGGCTCCGATCGCGGCCAACGCGTAAGGTTTTATCGACGTAAAAAGTTTCGAAGGCGCCACCATCCGGTCGGCGCCTTTTTCGTTTCGTATGTCTCGAAATGTGACGATTGGTCGGGAAAAGGAAAGGCATGCCACGCGTCTTGCGCGGGCGCTCTCAAAGAAAAGGCCGGGCTGGCTTGCCGCTGAGGGAGAGGAGAGGGCGGTTGGCTGGCCTGGCATTTGTCACTCCGGTTGCCCGGAGGTCCTGTCTAATCCGAAACCAGAGGACGCGATTTCCGGTTCCGTTTCGATCAGGCATTGCCTTGATAGGAAAACTTGAGTATGAGTGTCAAGTATAAAGTTGAGTTTGAAACTCATCTTTTGATTCCGATGTCCCACCGCTCCGCTAAGAAACTGATTTTTTGAACAGTTTCAGGAGCAACACAAAGGCCAAGGACCGATTGCGCGCAATGACACCGACCGCCAACAGCCAGAAGCACCGCCTCTCCCTGGGTTCCAGCAGCCGCGCTACGCGCGCCTTTGCGGCAACACCGCCGCGTGAGCATAAATCGGAGCTCGACACGCGCGACCTGTTCAGCGGCCAGCGCCAGATCCAGATCCGCCACAACGACGAAACCTACCGTCTGTCGATCACCAAACAGGGCAAGCTGATCCTGACGAAATGATATTGCCGGGCTGACATCCCTTCCCTTTTGCGGGGAAGGGGTGCGGCAGAGGGAGCGCCCTCTCTATAGACTGCGATATGTCCGGGCTCTCACTACAGCCTTTCTTTCTCCACCTTCAAGCCGTATCGATCAGAGCTTCTTCGGGTGCCGAATGGCGTTCGACGCGGATGGGTTGGCGCACGCCTGCGGCCTGGTGGAAATGTTCCAGCCGCCGGATGGTGGTGGGCGTCAGCATATGGCCGCGGGACAGAACCAGTTCGTGACCGGTTTCGGTCAAGGCGTCGTCGATCAGCACATCACCCGGCCGGAGAGAGCGGATGTAGCATTCGGCAACAAGTCTTTTGCGCTCCTCCGGCACGTCGTCCATCAGCGTTTCCTTGGCCAGCTCCAGCAGCATCGGATCGTATTTGCGCTTGTTGATGGTAAGCGCCTCGAAGGCCGCTGCATCCGGTCCGCTTTCCGGGCTTGCGTACCACAGATCCGTCAAGAGCTTGAGGATGCGGGCAATCATCGGGATTTCCTTGCCCGTCGGCCCGTCCTTGGGGAAACCCGAGCCGTCGAAACCGCGGCCGGATAGAAACAGGTATTCGGAGACTTTCTCCAGTTGCGGTATGTTCTTCAAAAGATCTCGGGTCTGGTCCGGTGCCCGATCCAGGATATTCCGCTCCTGCTCGGTCAGGCCGCGTGCGGCACGGTAGCGGGCAAGGATCTGTTTCGGCAGCAACGCCTCGCCAAGCGGTGACAACATCACCGACATTTCCAGTTCCCAGGTTTTCTTCATGCCCAGGCGTTTGGCCAGCCGCAGGGCCTGTTTGCGAACCGTGCTCGTGCGCCGGAATGCTTCCGGGTGGAAGAGCGCCAGCATGTCGATCAGCAACTTGACGGATCCGGCAAGTGTCCGCTCCAGCAGCGCGCGGTCCTTGGCGAGCTGAAAATGATGGGAAAGAGCTGTTTCCATGGCGCTGGCCAGATCTGTCGATTGACAGGGCTTTTCCAGATACATGAAGGCATGGGCCTCATTGAGCGTCTTCTTGATCGCATCTGCCGAGGTTTCCCGGGTCAGCATGACCCGCGCGGCTTGAGGCGCAATGGTCTCCGCTGCTCGCAGAAAGGCCGTTCCGCCACGGCCCGGCAGATTGAAACAGGAAAAAATGACGGCTGTGCCATGGTTCTGCTTCAGAAACTGCAATGCAGCTTCCGTTTCGGAAAAGCAGGCAACCCTCATGTGACTGCCGAACAGGCGTTCAAAGCCTGCCTGAACGTCCTTGTCCGGATCGGCAACGACTACCAGGTCCGTGCCTTTTTCCATTCACGGCTCCTTTCACAGGAAGCAGGCCCGCCGGGAAAACTTCCGCAGGTACACCCCCTGGATGATATTCTCATGAGACTGATAACAAATACTTGCAATAATTCTCGACATACCAACACCGGCTCTGATGAAAATCGATGGTGGTCTTTGCAGCCCGCCTTGAACTATAAGGCCGCATGTTCGACGTCCTGATTGCCGGTGCCGGTCCGGCCGGTCTCTTTGCTGCGGAGCGCCTGTCCGAAAACGGGTATAGCGTTGTGGTTATCGACCGCATGCCCTCGCCCGCGCGCAAGTTCCTGATGGCTGGCCGCGGCGGCCTGAACCTGACCCACAGCGAAGACCTGACTGCGTTCCTCGCGCGCTACCGGCAGGCCCAACCCTTTTTGGCGCCCTTGATCCAGGAATTTCCGCCCGAAACGCTGCGGCGCTGGTGCGAAGACCTTGGCGAAGAAACCTTTGTCGGCAGTAGCGGACGTGTCTTCCCGAAATCCATGAAGGCCTCCCCTTTGCTGCGCGCCTGGCTGCGCCGGCTGGATGCCAATGGAGTCCGCCTGCTGACCCGGCACGCACTTTGTGCCATTGAAGGAGACGGACCGCTTCAACTCAGGACATGGGATGAAACTGCCGCCGAAGACACTGAAGGTGAAGGCGCCCTGCAATCCCTCACTGCACGTGCCTGCCTTCTGACCATGGGTGGTGCAAGCTGGCCGAAGCTCGGTTCCAACGCCGCGTGGGTGCCGATGCTGGAAGAACGCGGTGTTCGCATCAACCGGTTCCAGCCGGCAAATTGCGGCTTTCAGACCGGCTGGAGCGATTTCCTGAAAGAGCGGTTTGCCGGTACGCCGCTCAAACGTATCGCCCTGTCCCATGGCGGGAAAAGGATGCAGGGGGAGGCGGTCTTGACGGCTCAGGGCCTTGAAGGTGGTGCCGTCTACGCCTTGTCCGCCGAACTGCGCGAAACAATAAACGAAACCGGTTCGGCGACACTGCACATCGATCTGCGGCCGCAGGACGGAGTTGACGAGCTGGCAGCGAAACTCTCAAGACCCCGAGGCAAGCAGTCTGCAGCCACGTTTCTCAAGAAGGCCCTTCGGCTGAGCCCCGTTGAAATGGCGCTGCTGCGCGAAGCCGGTGATGTCCCTTCCGATCCGGAAAACCTCGCGCGCTGCATCAAGGCCGTTCCCGTTGTTCTGGACGCGCCCTATTCCATCGACCGGGCGATCTCTTCCGCCGGAGGGATCGCGCTGGACGAACTCGACGAAGGCATGATGCTCAAGAAGATGCCGGGCATCTTTGCCGCGGGTGAAATGCTGGACTGGGAAGCGCCGACAGGCGGTTACCTGCTGCAGGCGTGTTTTGCGACAGGTGCCCGGGCAGCAAACGGCATTGCGGCCTTTCTCCAAAGCTCGAAAGGAGAGCAAACAACATGACCGTGCTCTACATCGACGCCGATGCCTGTCCGGTCAAGGACGAAGCCGTTCGCGTGGGCGAGCGCCACAATGTTGAGATCAAGTTCGTTTCCAACAGCTGGATGCGGCTTCCCGAAGGCGATCTGATCGAGCGGGTTGTCGTTCCTGAAGGGCCGGACGAAGCCGACAACTGGATCGCGGAACGTGCTGTGGCCGGTGATGTGGTCGTGACGGCCGATGTGCCGCTTGCGGCACGCTGTGTGAAGGCGGGCGCTCTAGTCATCGGTCCGACAGGCAAGCCGTTTCGCGAGGATGCCATCGGCATGCGCCTTGCCATGCGGGATCTCAACACGCATCTGCGTGAAATCGGCGAGATCCGCGAAAGCGGGCCTGGCTTCACCAAGGCCGACAGATCGCGCTTTCTCAACCAGCTTGAGACCATCATGCGCGCGGCGAAACGTATATCCCCCTAGGGGCAGACACATAAATCCTTCCTGGCGACATCGGTGTTCCAACAAAAAACTCCCTGCAAGGAGGGGAGGAAACCCTTGCAGGGAGTGGCCGGTGGCCTTTTCAGGCCGGTTATGGCCCGGCGAAGTTGGAAACTGCCTTACTGGCAGAAGCGGTACTGTCCGGAATAGGACAGGAAGTAGCCGGTGTTCGGATTGAACGAACGATACTTGCGGCTGCAGTAATTGTACCAGGCCGGGCTCCACGGAGCCGGACGGTAGATAACCGGGGCCGGAGCCGGTGCCGGATAGTAGGCTGGCGGGGCCGGATAGTAAGCCGGGGGCGGAGCGACATAACGCGGCTGGGAAAGTGCTGACCCGAGGATCGCGCCGGCGGCAAGGCCGCTGGCGACGCCGACGCCGACTTGCCAGCCCTTGGCGGCATGTGCGGGTGTGGCCTGAGAGGTCAGTGTGACGCCGGCAACAAGAGCCAGCGCAGAGGCGGTAACTGCAAACTTCTTGAACATGACGGTGTCCCTTCCAGTGTCGTGAGGCCCTGCTGTCCGCCTCAACTCATGAGACGAAACTAACCCGCCCCCCGGTCGGGCTCTGTGACTGGTGTCACAAGCTGTCACTTTGTCACCGAAACAGGATTTATCGGCTTTGTGGCCTCGGTTTGACCACTGCAAAAATCTTTCGCTTGCCGTAAGCGCCACCTGGACCTACATTATTCTCCATCGGTACGCGTTGTGCCGTACGGGACTGACGAAAGACCCGGTGAGACTGACTTCGGCAGGGCTCCATCAAGCGCTGCTCTGAATTTCCAAGCTTTCCGTTTCTTGTTGACTTCTCGTTTATCCGCGCCTGCCGGAAACGGGATGGCGCATCCAACCAGCGGAAAGGTTTCTCCATGCGCGAGAACGGCACCATTAAATTCTTCAACCATGACCGTGGCTTCGGCTTCATCACTCCGGAAAACGGTTCCAAGGACGTTTTCGTCCACATCACCGCATTCGAGCAGGCCGGTATCGGAACGCCCGTCGAAGGCGCGAAGATCTCCTTCGTTGCTGAAGACGACCGTCGTGGCCGCGGCAAGCAGGCAGCTCAGCTCGAGCTGCTCTAAGGTTTCAGGCTGCAGCCTCCGTCCGGGGACGGCTGGCGCGGATTGAACAACGAAAAACGGGACCTTCTGGTCCCGTTTTTTGTTTGTTTTTGAGGATGAAACCAAGCCTCGTATCTTCACCCACTCAGCGCGGCCGATTTGTTCATCCTCATCCTGAGGAAGCGCAAGAGCGCTGTCTCGAGGGATGGGCGGCAACCTCCTGAACAAGTGGCCCATCCTTCGAGACGGACCTGGCGGTCCTCTTCAGGATGAGGCTCAATGTGCGGAAAAACTCCAAATCACCGCACGCCTTACGCCATGCAGTCCAGCAGTTCCTTCTCGCCAATGACACCGACGATGGAGCCGCTTGCTTTCACGACGACCGGATCCTTGCTGGACTTTTTCAGCTGGGCGACTTCACGCACCGAAGCGTCGGCATCGCAGGTCAGGGCGCTGGCGAGCGAGCCCGGCAAGCTGCCGGGAGGCACCATGATGTCGCGCGCGCGCAGCACGTTCAGCGGGTTCATGTGGCTGACGAATTCGGCCACATAGTCGGTTGCCGGCGACTTGACGATTTCCTGCGACGTGCCCAGCTGGATCACCCGTCCCCCTTCCATGATTGCGATGCGCGAGCCGATCTTGGCCGCTTCATCGAGATCGTGGCTGACGAAGATGATGGTCCGGTTGAGTTCCTTCTGCAGGTCGAGCAACTCGTCCTGCAGCTTGTCGCGGATGAGCGGGTCGAGAGCCGAGAACGGTTCGTCCATCAGCAGTAGCGGCGCGTCGGTCGCAAAGGCGCGAGCGAGGCCAACGCGCTGCTGCATGCCGCCCGATAGCTCGTGTACGTGCTTTTCGCCCCAGCCGTTCAGGCCAACCAGCTTGAGCTGCGCCTCTACCTTTGCGGCTCGCTCCTTTGCGGGCATGCCGGCAAGCTCCAGGCCAAAGCCGACGTTTTCGGCCACCGTGCGCCAGGGCAGAAGACCGAACTGCTGGAACACCATGCCGATCCGGTGCCGGCGCAATTCCCTCAGATCGTTTTCAGAGCAGGTTTCCGGATTGACGTAACGCTTGCCGTCATGAACCTGCACCTCACCCCGGATGACCGGGTTAAGACCGTTGACGGCCCGGAGCAGCGTCGACTTGCCGGAGCCGGACAGCCCCATCAGCACGATGACCTCGCCTTCGTAGATGTCGAAGGTCGCACCGGCAACGCCGAGGATCTGGCCGGTTTCTGCCTGGATTTCCTGCCTGGTCTTGCCGGCATCGATCAGCGGCAGAGCCGTGTGAGGCTTTTCGCCGAAAACGATGTCGACGTCCTTGAAGGAAACGACGGCCGATTTGTTGGTGTCGCTCATCGTTTGCCTCCCTCTTCGGCGCGGAAGAAGCGGTCAAGCACGATGGCGATCAGGACGATACAGACACCAACTTCGAAACCTTGGGCGATATTCACAGTGTTCAGGGCGCGCAACGTCGGCACGCCGAGGCCGTCCGCACCGACAAGAGCGGCAATCACGACCATCGACAGCGACAGCATGATCGTCTGCGTCAGGCCAGCCATGATCTGCGGCAGGGCGTAGGGCAGCTCGATTTTCCAGAGCAGCTGCGATTTGGTTGCTCCAAAGGCCTTTCCGGCTTCGATCAGCGCGGTCGGCGTCGAGGAGACGCCGAGCTGCGTCAAACGGATCGGAGCGGGAATGGCAAAGATGACCGTCGCGATGAGACCGGGCACCATGCCGAGACCGAATAGGATCAGTGCCGGGATCAGGTAAACGAAGGTCGGGATGGTTTGCATCAGGTCCAGCACGGGACGAAGTGCGGCGTAGAACCGGGGGCGATGCGCGGCCAGCACGCCGACAGGCACGCCGACCACCATACAGACCACGGACGCGGCAACCACCAGCGCCAGGGTTTCGGTTGTTTCTTCCCAGTAGCCCTGGTTGATAATCAGCAGCAGGGAAATTGCCACGAAAGCCGCAAAGGATATGGTCCTGTGGACCAGGTAGCCGATGGCGACAGCGACAACAACGATGACCAATGGATGCGGCGTCTGCAGCAACCAGAGGATTCCGTCTATCAGCGTTTCGAGAATTGCCGAGATTCCGTCAAACACCCAATAGGCGTTGTCGGTGAGCCAATCGACCAAGGTGCGCGCCCACGGCCCGATCGGCAGCTTGTGTTCTGTGAGCCAGTCCACGCCACTGCTCCGGTATTATTGTTCTTGGAAAACCAGTGGCGCCGGGCAGGAGACCCGCACCGGCGCCAGATTTTGGTCAGCGATCAGAGACCGAGAGCCCCTTTGACGGCCGCGAAACTGTCGCCGCCATCAAAAGTCTTCACGCCGACGAGCCAGTTTTCGAAGGTTGCCGGATGCTCCTTCAACCAGGCGGCTGCCGCCTTGTTGGGATCCTCACCCTCGATCAGGATGGCACCCATGATCTCGTTTTCCATGGGCAGCGAGAATTCCAGGTTTTCAAGCAGCTTGCCGACGTTCGGGCATTCCTTGACATAGCCGGCACGCACGTTGGTGTAGACGGTGGCTCCGCCATAGTTCGGGCCGAAAATGTCGTCGCCGCCTTCAAGATACTTCATCTTGAAATTGGCGTTCATCGGGTGCGGTTCCCAGCCGAGGAAGACGATATCCGCCTCGCGGCGGTTTGCACGGGCGACCTGCGCAAGCATGCCCTGCTCGGAGGATTCCACCACTTCGAAACCTTCCAGTTCGAAGAGGTTTTCATCGATCATGCCGATGATCAGGCGGTTGCCGTCATTGCCCGGCTCGATGCCGTAGATCTTGCCGTCGAGATCGTCCTTGAACTTGGCGATGTCCTGGAAGCTCTTCAGGCCTTTTTCGTAGGTGTATTCCGGAACGGCAAGCGTGTACTTCGCGCCTTCCAGGTTGGCCCGGACCGTTTCCACGGAGCCGTCTTCGCGATAGGCCTTGATGTCACCTTCCATGGTCGGCATCCAGTTGCCGAGGAAGATGTCGATGTCCTTGTTCTTCAGCGACGCATAGGTCACCGGAACGGACAGGATTTTGACTTCCGGCTTGTAGCCGAGCGCTTCCAGGACGACCGAGGTTGCGGCGGTGGTTGCCGTGATGTCAGTCCAGCCGACGTCGGAGAAGCGAACCGTCTGGCAGCTTTCCGGATCGTTTGCCAGGGCGGTTCCCGTGAGCATCAGCCCGAGCGCCAGGCCTCCAGCGAGTTTCGCTGCTACTTTCATATGTATACCTCCTATGGAAAGTCTGTTTTCTTGTTTTTCTGCAGGGCATGGGGTGTCAGTGTGGTTCTAACGCCCTCAGTTTCCTCTGCCCACAGCCTGCCTAACCTAGATCCAAACATCCACGGGAAAAAATTGCAAGTTTTCATTGATTGACTGATCAATTAAAAATAAAACTTGGATGTGAGACGAACGCGGCAAGGCGCATTCAGAGGCTCTTGGGAAGGCTTTTCCTTCTCCTTGACGCTGCTGCACCATGATCGTGACGATTGGTAACCGGACTTGTTCTTGTCCGGATGTGCCGCCGTCTGGTCATCGCCAGAAACGCTGAGCCGAATTCTTCTCTCGCCCTGTGTCGGAGGTTGAAATGCCCAAGGTCGGAATGGAAGCGGAACGGCGGCGCAGTCTGATTGACGCGACGGTCGATGCCATACACGAACGCGGCTACAGCGACGTGACCATGGCGCAGATCGCAAAGCGCGCTGGCGTTTCCGGCGGTCTTGTGCATCACTATTTCGGCTCCAAGGACCAATTGCTTGCCGCAACGATGCGCCATCTCCTGACCGAACTCGGCCGGGCGATCCGCGAGAGCCTGGAAAAGGCGGAGACCCCGCGCGAGCGTATTTCGGCAATCATTGCCGGCAACTTTGCAGTCGACCAGTTTCAGCCCGCCGTGATCGCGGCCTGGCTCGCCTTCTACGTTCAGTCGCGTACCACCGACAGCAACAATCGTCTTCTAAATATCTATTCGGCAAGGCTCGCCTCGAACCTGACCCACAATCTGAGGGCCTTCATGCCTCAGGACGAAGCACGCCGGATTGCAGAAGGCACGGCGTCGATGATTGACGGCGTCTGGATCCGGCAAGCCCTGCGCGACGGCAAGACCGACCGGCCGGCCGCGATCGAGCTGGTCGAGGACTATGTGGAAACCCAGATTGCCGTCCACCTGGCGCGCAACACCAAGAATTGAGCAGCTAGGATCAACATGAGCGACCAGTTCGACTTCATCATCGTCGGAGCCGGATCCGCCGGCTGTGCGATGGCCTACCGCCTGTCGGAAGACCCGAGCAACAGGGTGCTTGTGCTGGAATTCGGCGGCACCGATGTCGGTCCGCTGATCCAGATGCCGGCTGCCCTGTCCTACCCGATGAACATGCCGCTGTATGACTGGGGGTACACCAGCGAACCGGAACCGCATCTGGAGGGCCGGCGCCTGGCCACACCGCGTGGCAAGGTGATCGGTGGATCATCCTCCATCAACGGCATGGTTTATGTGCGTGGCCATGCCTGTGATTTCGACACCTGGGAAGAGATGGGTGCGAGCGGCTGGGGATATCGCCATGTGCTGCCGTACTACAAGCGCCAGGAGCATAGCCATGGCGGCCAGGACGGCTGGCGCGGCACCAACGGCCCGCTGCATGTCCAGCGCGGAACGAAGTGGAACCCGCTGTTCGACGCCTTCAAGACAGCCGGCGAGCAGGCGGGCTATGGCGTGACCGCCGACTACAATGGCGAGCGTCAGGAAGGCTTCGGCGACATGGAAATGACGGTCCATCGGGGCCGTCGCTGGTCTGCCGCAAACGCCTACCTGAAGCCGGCACTGAAGCGCGGTAACCTGACCCTGATCAAGGGGGCTCTCGTGCGCCGGATCCTGATCGAGGACAAGCGCGCGGTCGGTGTGGAATTCGAAACCGGCGGCGAGGTCCGCGAGGCAAAAGCTGCCCGCGAAGTGATCCTGTCGGCGTCTTCCATCAATTCGCCGAAGATCCTGATGCAGTCCGGCATCGGCCCGGCGGCGCATCTTGCCGAAATGGGAATTGACGTCGTGGCCGACCGGCCGGGTGTCGGTGCCAACCTGCAGGATCATCTGGAGCTTTATCTTCAGCAGGCCTGCACCCAGCCGATCACGCTCTACAAGCACTGGAACCTGTTCTCCAAGGCGGTGATCGGGGCCCAGTGGCTGTTCCTGAAGCAGGGTCTTGGTGCATCGAACCAGTTCGAAAGCTGCGCTTTCATTCGCTCCAAGGCGGGCGTGAAATATCCTGATATCCAGTATCACTTCCTGCCCTTCGCCGTGCGCTACGACGGACAGGCAGCAGCCGAAGGTCATGGCTTCCAGGCCCATGTCGGACCGATGCGCTCCAAATCGCGCGGCCGTATCAAGCTGACCTCCAGCGATCCGAAGGCCAAGCCGTCGATCCTGTTCAACTACATGTCCCACGAAGACGACTGGGAAGACTTCCGCACCTGTATCCGCCTGACCCGCGAGATCTTCGGCCAGGAGGCGTTTGCCCCCTATCGTGGCAAGGAGATCCAGCCGGGAGACAGTGTGCAGAGCGACGAGGACCTGAACGGCTTCATCCGCGAACACGTGGAAAGCGCCTATCACCCATGCGGCACTTGCCGGATGGGGGCGAAGGATGATGCCATGGCCGTGGTCGACCCTGAATGCCGGGTAATCGGCGTTGACGGGCTTCGTGTTGCCGACAGTTCCATCTTTCCGCAAATCACCAATGGCAATCTGAATGCCCCCTCGATTATGGTCGGGGAGAAGGCATCGGACCATATTCTCGGCAAGACCCCGCTGCCCGCGGCCAACCAGGAACCGTGGATCCACCCGGACTGGCAATCCAGCCAGCGATGATCCCCGGCAGTCCAACGGCAGACACACAGACCAAGGAGCCAACCCATGCGCGCCCAACCGCAAGCGTCCCATTATGTCGGCGGCTCATATGTCGAGAGCCAGAGCGGCACTCCCTTTGACTCGCTGTATCCCGCAACCGGTGAAGTCATCGCGCAGATCCGCGCGGCCGACGATGCCGTGATCGAGGCGGCAATCCGCTCTGCCCAGGAAGGCCAGAAGGTCTGGGCGGCAACACCAGCAGCCGAACGCGGCCGCGTGCTGCGCCGGGCAGCCGAGATCCTGCGTGAAAAGAACCGGGAACTCTCCATTCTGGAAACGCTCGACACCGGCAAGCCCTTGCAGGAAACCCTGATTGCCGATGCTGCGTCCGGCGCCGACTGCCTGGAATACTTCGGTGGTCTGGCCGCAACGCTTACCGGCGAACATATCGATCTGGGCGGCTCCTTCGCCTACACCAAGCGCGAACCGCTCGGCATCTGTTTCGGCATCGGCGCCTGGAACTATCCGATCCAGATCGCCTGCTGGAAGTCTGCTCCCGCACTCGTTTGCGGCAATGCCATGATCTTCAAACCCTCGGAAGTCACCCCGCTGAGCGCCTTGAAACTGGCGGAGGCCTTTACCGAGGCCGGTCTGCCCGCTGGTGTCTTCAACGTGCTTCAGGGCTTTGGTGATGTCGGTGCAAAGCTGGTCGCTCATCCGGCCATTGCCAAGGTTTCGCTGACCGGCTCTGTCCCGACCGGCGCCAAAGTGGCAGCCCTTGCGGGTGAGCATCTGAAGAAGACAACGCTGGAACTTGGCGGCAAGTCCCCGCTGATCGTGTTCGAGGACGCTGACATTGAAAACGCGGTGTCCGCCGCGATCAATGCCAACTTCTATTCCACCGGGCAGATTTGCTCCAACGGGACGCGTGTGTTCGTTCATGAAGCGATCAAGGAAGCCTTTGTGGCACGGCTGGCTGAACGCACCGCCAAGGCGGTTCTGGGCGATCCGCTGGACGAGGCAACCAATATTGGTCCGCTTGTGTCCAAACAGCAGCTCGACAAGGTGCTCCACTACATGCAGATCGGTCAGGATGAGGGCGCCCGGCTGGTGTGCGGCGGTGGTTCAGCCTCTGTCGCCAGCTTCCCGGACGGCTATTTCGTGCAGCCGACCGTCTTTGCCGACGTGAAGGACGACATGCGCATTGCCCGCGAGGAAATCTTCGGCCCGGTGCTGAGCGTGCTCGACTTCACCGATGAGGACGACGTCATCGCCCGCGCCAACGACACCGACTTCGGCCTTGCCGCGGGCGTTTTCACAAGGGACATTCAGCGGGCGCACCGGGTGATCGACCAGTTGCAGGCAGGCACCTGCTGGATCAACACCTACAATCTGACCCCGATCGAAATGCCTTTCGGCGGCTACAAGAAGTCGGGCATCGGCCGCGAGAACGGCCATGCCGCGATCGAGTATTATAGCCAGACCAAAAGCGTTTATGTGGAAATGGGCGGTGTAGAGGCGGCGTTTTAAGGCGCTGCATCTCGTTCCACCTAGAACAGGTTGACCAACCTTCGAGGCGGTGTTTCCTGCTTCTTCAGGGCAGGGCTGGCGTGCGTGGTACGTGCAAGCTGCCTGTCACTCCATGCGTCTTTATCTTGAGATGCCGCGCAAGCGGCGTCTCGAGGGTGGGGCCGGTTGTCCTCGATGCCCAGTTGCCCTTGGTTCGATAGTTTCCTTGGGCCAATTTAGGGCATTTCCTAGCATTCGGTTTTTTGCCGATTGAAGTTTGATCTCCGGCGCCCGAGATATTAGCGAGAGCGTTTCACGGAGCCCCGATGAACAAAGCCTTTCTTGACCCAGCCCCGCGCACATACGCGCCTCATGTCTATCTGCTTGCCCGTTCCAGCAGAGGCCCTTCCTGTGCGCCGGAGTCACTCAGTATCGACCAGCTGAATTCGTGGCTCTTGCATGAAGCGACGCGGATCGATGATGTCATGCTGATGTTCGAGGAGTTCATGTGGCGCTGCAAGGCTGCCGGCCTCGCCATCGACCGGGCAACGCTGCATATCGGTACCCTGCATCCGCGCGTCATCGGTTTTTCCTGGGTCTGGAACAGTCAGGACTATTTCTGCGACGAGGTTGCCGCAGATGCCAACGCCACCAAATCGGAAGCCTTTACCCGCAATCCGCTTTTCCACGTCATCAACGAAGGCCAGACCATCAAGGTCGATCTGGAAAGCGAGGAAGGCGCCAATTCCGCTCCGCTGATGCGCGAACTTGCCGATCAGGGATACACGACCTATGTCGCCCTGCCGCTCAGTTCCTCGCACGAAAAGCGGAATGCCATGACCTTGGCAACCCGCAAACCCGGTGGGTTCCCTCCGGCGGAAAAAGACCTGATCCGCAATCTGATCGACCTTTTGGCGCTGCACATCGAGCGCCACATCGTTCAGCGGATTGCCCGCAACGTTGCCGACACCTATCTCGGGCCGATCGCCGGACAGCGCGTGCTGGACGGCGAGATCAAGCGCGGTGATGGCGAGGCCATCAAGGCGGTGGTCTTCATGGCCGACATGCGCGGCTTCACTCAACTCGCCGACAGGCTGAGCGGACCGGAAGTGACGGCTATCCTCAACGCCTATTTCGACAGGATCTCGGACGCCGTGCTCAACCACGGCGGCGATATCCTGAAGTTCATGGGCGACGGCATTCTGGCCGTGTTCGATCAGAAGACATTTGGTGAAACAGCGGCGGCGAATGCGGCGGTGAAGGCCGCCAAGGCTGCACTGGAGGCCATTGACGAGCTGAACCGCAATCCGCCCGAGGATCTTCCCGACCCGATCCACTGGCACCCCCTGAAGATCGGTATCGGCCTTCACCGGGGTGAAGTCTTCTTCGGCAATGTCGGTGGTGAGGAACGGCTCGACTTCACGGTGATCGGACGCGCCGTCAATGAGACCAGCCGGGTAGAATCCCTGTGCAAACCTCTCGGCCGCGCCTTGCTCCTGACAGAGCCGGTACGCGCTGCTCTTTCCGGCGACCTCCAGACCGGTCTCAATGCCATGGGCGAACATGCCCTGCGCGGCGTCGGTAAACCGGTTGCCATTTTTGCGGCCTAGTATGGAATGGCTCAGCAAAACCGATGCAGGTCCGGTGAGGGGGCTGCGACAACAGTAATGCGCAGCTCTTGCCTCAGTCCGTTTTGGTCCTGTCCAGCAACTCGGCCTCATAGGCCTTGGCGACGCGCAGGAAGCGGGCGTGGGCGTAGTTCATGGCCAGGATAAAGCCCCACCAGCCGTATTTGCGGTACTTGCGCACGAAATAGGCCTTGAAGAAGCTCACCGGGAATTCGGTCAGGAGGCGGCTTTTCGGCAGCTTGCGGCCGCGGGCGCGCATGTCTTCCACCTGCATACCGGAATAGCGATTGTATTTGCCGACCTGAAAATCCAGTGACCGGATGGACCGGTGCGCCATGATGCCGGAGAGGTTCGAGATGCGCGCACCTTCCTCGGGCCGGACCGTGTCATGAACTGTCGAGGCAGAGAACCGGCCCTTGCGCCGGTCATAGAGGCGGATCTGGTGATATCCGTAGGCCCAGGGGGCAGGGGCGGTTTCATGGGCATAAAGATCGCGGATCATGATGCGCCAGCCATCGGCGTCCGCGTAACTGCCGTCTGCGAATTTGGCTTTGATTTCCGCGGCGAGGCCCGGCGTCACCTCTTCGTCGGCATCCAGATTGAGCAGCCAGTCATTGCGGCACTGGTCTTCGCCGAAACGCTTTTGCGGACCGTAGCCAGGCCAGTCGTTGCGGATGACCCGCGCGCCAAGTTGTTCGGCCACGGCGACAGTTTCGTCCGTTGATCCGCTGTCGATGACGATGACCTCGTCCACCCAGCCGATGACACTTTCGATCGGTCGGGCGATCCGGTCGGCCTCGTCACGGGCGATGATGAAAACGGAAAGAGGCAGGCGGTCGGTCATGAAAGGTCCGGCGTTGGTTTGCTAGGCCGGAAATGCTCCGGCGCGACTATTTAGCCGTGCCGGAGCCCGAATTGAAGGCGCGAAATCAGGATTTCACGCGAGCAAACAGCGCGTCGAGACCTTGGAGGACAATCGTGGCGCCCTCCAGCGTGCCGTTGAAGCCGGGCGCATTGAGGTTTTCCAGCTCAAGTCCGTTCAAGGTGACGGTGGCCGGCTCGGTGCCGAGGTTGAAAGCGCACAGCACGGTCTCCCCCTGATGGCTGCGGGTGAAGACCAGCGTGTTGTCCTGGCTGTCCAGAAACACCATGTCGCCCTTCTTCAAAGGCTCCTGGGCCTGCCGCCAGGCATAGAAGGCCCGGTTCCGGTTCAGGATGGAGCTTTCGTCCTTGTCCTGTTCGAAGGCGGCTAGCGCCAGATGATCCTGCGCGACCGGAAGCCAGGGCTCGGCTTCGGAGAAACCGGCGTTGCTGTTGTCTTTCACCCACGGCATTGGTGTCCGGCAGCCGTCGCGGCCCTTGTATTCCGGCCAGAAGCGAATGCCGTAGGGATCCTGCAGCTTTTCAAAAGGAACTTCAGCCTGCGGCAGGCCGAGTTCCTCGCCCTGGTAAAGGCAGGGGGTGCCGCGCAGCGAGGCGCAGAGGGCGGTTTCAAGCGGTGCGAACCGGGCAATGTCCAGATCCTCGCCCCAGCGGCTGGTGACCCGCTTCACGTCGTGGTTCGACAACGCCCAGGAAGCCCAGCCGGAGCCGATGCCGGCGTTCATCTCTTCCACGATCTTTCGGATGTAGGGCGCCGAATGTTGAGGCGTCAGCAGGTCGAAGCTGTAGGCCATGTGAATGCGCTTGCCGGCTTCCGTATAGGACGCCGTCAGTTCCACGGCCTGTCCGTCCGCACCGATTTCACCGACGGACGTTGTGCCCGGATATTTGTCCAGGAGCGCGCGCAGCTTCTCAAGAAACAACAGGTTTTCCGGTTGGGTCTTGTCGTAAAGGTGATCCTGATAGCCGTAGGGGTTGGTTGGATCCACGGTGGACGGCATTTCAGTCGCGCTCAGGGGTGGGTTGTCCCGGAGTTGCTTGTCGTGGAAATAGAAGTTCACCGTGTCGAGACGGAACCCGTCGACACCGCGGTCGAGCCAGAACCTGGCGGCACCGAGAACCGCGTCCTGAACCTCCGGGTTATGGAAGTTCAGATCCGGCTGGCTGGTCAGGAAATTGTGCATGTAATACTGGCGCCGGCGGCTGTCCCATTCCCAGGCCGGGCCGCCGAAGATCGAAAGCCAGTTGGTCGGCACCGTGCCGTCCGGCTTGGCGTCGGCCCAAACGAACCAGTCGGCCTTGGCATTGTCGCGTGACGAACGGCTTTCGACAAACCATGGATGTTGGTCGGAGGTGTGCGAAATCACCAGGTCGATGATCACCTTCAGGCCGCGCGCATGAGCGGCAGCCAGCATGCGGTCGAAATCGGCAAGCGTGCCGAACATCGGGTCGACATCTTCATAGTCGGAGACATCGTAACCGAAATCATCCATCGGCGAGGTGAAGAAGGGCGACAGCCAGATGGCATCGACGCCCAGCGAGGCAATGTAGTCCATGCGTTCGCTGACGCCGTTGAGGTCGCCTATGCCATCACCATTGGTGTCGTTGAAGGAGCGCGGATAGATCTGGTAGATCACCGCTCCACGCCACCAATCCGGGTCATTCTTCATGTCTGACGGCACATCAGCCTCCAGGCCCGTTTCGGCTTCTTCGAACATTGCCGGTTGTCTCCGTTCCGCTTCTGAGGCGGTCTTCATGGGTTTCAAAGCGCTTTGAATGGCTATATCCAGCGCCTTGTCAGGTCAAGTGAACAGTGTTGAAAAAGTCGTTCGGCAATTGCTTTCGGTAAGCGATGTGTGAATTGCGTCGCACATGTGGAACGGGGAGGATGAGCACATGCAAAAACCGGCCCTGCGAGGCAGGACCGGTGGAGCTACTGAAAAGGAACGAAACACGATTTTGTCCGGAACGCGCATTTCCTACATGGCTTAAGTGACAGGGGTGTGACCATCTCAATCGGTTTGCCTGCCGCGGACCTCGCCGAAGACGGAAGCCCCCGACATGCTGCGCCTGCGTGGCCAACGCGTGTTATCTCTTTGGACTATCTTATTTAAGTAATTGAAATAAAACATGGAAAAATATTGTTATGACGTTTAGGTCAGTTTCTTCTTGCAAAGCAACATGGAAGCTGGAACTGTCCCCGCACACAGAACTTACGTAAGATGGAGCCCCCCGCACGGACAAGAGATCCGGCGGAAATCGGGTTTCATCTTGCGGGCAAAAAACCTGGAGGAAGTGTCATGACGGCAGCCATGGTGGGTTGGGCACACATGCCCTTCGGCAAGCATTCGGAAGAGACGGTTGAAAGCATGATCGTCAAGGTGGCGGTCGATGCCATCAAGGACGCAGGTATCGAGCCGGGAGATGTCGACGAGATCCTGCTCGGTCATTTCAATGCCGGTTTCTCGGCACAGGATTTCACCGCTTCGCTGGTGCTGCAGGCCGATCCGGCGCTGCGGTTCAAACCGGCAACCCGTGTCGAAAACGCCTGCGCCACCGGCTCTGCCGCCGTGCATCAGGGTGTGCGCGCCATTGCTTCGGGCGACGCCCGCTTCGTGCTGGTCGTCGGTGTCGAGCAGATGACCACGACGCCCGGTCCGGAAATCGGCAAGAACCTGCTCAAGGCCTCCTATTTGAAGGAAGAAGGCGATATCCCGGCAGGCTTCGCTGGTGTCTTCGGCAAGATCGCCGACGCCTACTTCCAGAAGTACGGCGACCAGTCCGATGCCCTGGCCAAGATTGCGTCGAAGAACCACAAGAATGGTGTCGGCAACCCCTACGCCCAGATGCGCAAAGACCTCGGTTTCGACTTCTGCCGCGCGGAATCGGAAAAGAATCCGTTTGTCGCCGGTCCGCTGAAGCGCACCGACTGTTCGCTGGTGTCCGACGGTGCCGCCGCACTCGTCCTGACCGATCCTGCAACGGCGCTCGGCATGAAGAAGGCGGTTGCCTTCCGCGCGCTTGCCCATGTGCAGGATTTCCTGCCGATGTCGAAGCGCGACATCCTGAAGTTTGAGGGTTGTTCCAAGGCCTGGGGTCAGGCACTCGGCGATGCCAATCTGGCGCTGGACGACCTCTCCTTCGTCGAGACCCACGACTGTTTCACCATTGCCGAGCTGATCGAATATGAAGCCATGGGCCTTACCAAGGAAGGCGAAGGTGCCCGCGCCGTGTTGGAAGGCTGGACGGAAATGGGCGGCAAACTTCCGGTGAACCCGTCTGGCGGCCTGAAGGCCAAAGGCCATCCGATTGGCGCCACCGGTGTTTCCATGCACGTGCTCACCGCCATGCAACTGACAGGCACTGCGGGTGAAATCCAGGTGAAGAACGCCGAGATCGGCGGCATCTTCAACATGGGTGGTGCCGCGGTGGCCAACTTCGTGTCCGTGATGCAGGCGATGAAGTAATCGGCATTAACTGCCTTTAAGTAAGATTTAAAGGAGGACGAGAAATCGTCCTCTTTTCGTTTTTGTTGAAGATAAAAGTAGTTTTTGTCTAAATACATACTAGTGAAAAGTTCCTAAGTGTTCACCTAAATTAATTTTTTAAAAATCTTATGAAATCAGATTGTTGCCCAGAGTAACGCATCGGCAGGGGGCAGGTGCGACATAAGCTGGGTTAACCATGTCCGTCTTTCAAAGTCTGAAATCCAAAATGATCGCCATGCTGGCTGTACTGTTCGTTGTCGCGACAGCGCTGAGCCTTGGCACGATACGCAATCTTGGCGTGCTCGAAGAAAACGCGGGGCATCTCCGCGAAGGGGCGGAAACCTTTGCCACCGACGGCGTGAACCTGGCCATTTCACTGCAGAAAATGCAGTTCGACATCGTTCAGGTGCAGCAATGGCTGACAGACATTTCCGCAACAAGAGGTCTTGATGGCCTGAACGACGGTTTTGATCTTGCGGTTTCCTTCTCCGACAATTTCAAGAGCGAGAGCACCGCGGCAATCGATCTCGCCGAAAAGCTCGGTTATGCGGATCTTGTTGAAAAGATCAGGAACGTTCAGGCGAAATTCCCGTCATACTACGACACCGGAAAAGCCATGGCGGAGGCCTATGTTGCCGGTGGACCGGAGCAGGGCAACAAGCTCATGGGGGCATTCGACGGCGAAGCTGAAAGCCTGACGACGGCGCTGGAAGCAGCCCTTGATCTTCATCACCAGCATCTGGAAACGGAACGCGCCGAGCTGGCCGTTGAGGTGGCGAGCTATCAGAGTGCGGCCCGGAACGCTGACGTCATGACCTACGCTAACCTCGGGCTCGTCGTCCTTGCCCTGGCAATGGCCGGTTTCTTCATCATGCGTGCGGTCATTCTGCCGCTCGGGTCCTTTGCCGAGGCAGTCGCCCGGCTTTCGAAGGGCGACTATGGCATTCACCTTGCCGAATGCGAACGGGCCGACGAAATCGGACAGCTCGCAAATGCGATCAATGTCCTGCGCGACGGCGCTTCGGAGCGCGAGGAGCTGGTCAAGGCGCAAAAGGCGGAAGACGAGGCGCGCATTCGGCGCATGCGGCAGCGCGAAGAGCTGACTGCTTCCTTCCGCAGCAGCGTATCGTCCCTCATCGTGGATGTGACCGGCACCATGTCGCAGCTGGAAGACACAGCAACTGTGCTGATCGGTGTTGCAGATGACACCACGACACACGCTGAAGGAGCGGCCTATTCATCCAATTCGGCTCTGGGTAATGTCGAGGCCGTCGCTTCCGCCGCAGAAGAGCTTTCGGTTTCCATCGAGGAAATCAACCAGCGTGTGGCTTCCACCTCCGCGGTTGTCTCGGAAGCTGCCGAAACCACCAGCCTGACCAATGAAAAGGTCGCGACCCTTTCGTCTGCGGCCCAGGAAATCGGTGAAGTCGTCCAGCTGATCCAGACCATCGCCGAACAGACCAATCTTCTGGCTCTCAACGCAACTATCGAGGCTGCTCGTGCTGGTGAAGCCGGCAAGGGCTTTGCTGTCGTTGCTGCGGAAGTCAAGGAGTTGGCCAATCAGACAGCGAAAGCCACGGAAAGCATCACCCAGCAGATCATCGCCATTCAGGAAGCGACCACCGATGCAGCCCACTCGATCCAGCAGATCACCGACATCATGGGCAATGTAACGGCGGAAACAACGGCAATCGCATCGGCGGTTACCGAGCAGAGCGCAGCGACTGGCGAAATTGCCCGTGGCGTCAACGAGGCCTCCACCAGCACCCAGACGGCAAGCGATAGCGTGTCCGGCATGAAGGAAAACGCGGTCCGCTCCAAGGATGCGGCAGGTGAAGTCCGCCAGGCGGTCAACCTGGTTGCAGAACGCACTCAGACGCTGACCCACCAGATCGAGGACTTCATCAAGTCCTTTGCGGCCTGATGTCAACCGAGACCAGCTCCGAAAAGCCGGCGGTTTCCGCCGGCTTTTTTGTTTCCCGGTTTTGACAATCCTCCAAGTGACGATGAGGCGGCGAACGGAAAAACGCCGACCTGCGCCTCAGGTGAACAGCCGACTTGTGGTCAGTGATCTGGGCTGCTCGTTTTGCCTTACTCCGCAGCGTTTGCGATTGCCGAGTAGAGATCCGGATCCGTCAGTTCAGGCGGAGAAACCGGTGCGCCACCGCCTTCGCCGACGTAAGTATCCGCCACGCCGTAAATGAAGACCCCGCCCGCCTTGCGCTTTGCGATGGCGACCCGCTCGATCAACTGGAAGTCGCCCGTTTCGCAGTTGGCGTAACTTGTATAGATCGGTTTGCCGTTCTCGTTGATCCGTTCGGAACCTGAGGTGAATTTGCCTTCCGCGCATTTCTTCTGGCTGTCGGCAACAATAAGCGACATCAGTTCTTCTTCCGACTGGTAGCTACCCGCCGGAAAAATGTGCGCCACAATCGTGCGTGCGTCGTTGGTGGCAACGGCATGAAGGCCGTTCAGATCTTCTTCGCGCTGTCCGTCGGGAACAAGCTTTAGCCCGGACAGGCCAGCGCTGCCCATCAGGTTGAACAGGGCCTGGGTCGCTTCGATGGCAAGTTGCGGGTCGGTCGCCGAACTGGACGCCGCCGCTTCGTCCTTGGTCGGGGCGGAATGTCCGAGGCCACCTTGAGAGCTGGCGCCTGCAGCGCCGGCAACGGGTGCCGCACCGTACCGTGCGATGTTCTGCTCCACGCATTTGGCAAGACGTGCCATCAGGCGAGAGGTGCCTGTGAGGCGGAATTCGTAATTGTAGGTGCCATCTCGAACGTAAAGTGTCCGTCCGCGGCGAAATCGGGTGATGATGTAGCCGCCTCTGGGCATTTGCATGCGCGCCAGATTCTTCGACGTCGCCTTGGCAACGCCGCTCTGCCAGGCGCCCCGGTCGATGCGATACTGAAGCGCAATATCCGCGCCGACCTTCATGTTCCACTGAAGCGCCGAAAAGCCGATGGCCCAGTTGTAGTTGGTGTCGAGCTGGACATATAGCGTGATGCCGCTGTGGTAGCTCACGGACGCGACACAGGTCGAAAATGCGCCGGTCTGATCATCAGTGAAGGCACTGCCGTTCCAGCCGCCGCTTTGGAAGTTTTCAACAACGGCTGCATGGCTAGTTCCGAAGCTACCGAAGAGCAAAAGACCTGCGGAAACCCCGGCGGCAACCAATGAATAAACAAGACGCATCATACCCCCTCAGATGCCACTGCGGCCGTGTCCCAGCCGTCTGGAAAGGCTAAGTGATTTCCTTTGCGGCATCAAGAATGACGCACGCTTGCCCGGAAGCTTGAATGCCGTCGCAAACGACGGCTGAACGGGGTGTTCACTGCCCGTTGGAACAGGAGAAAAACTCTTTCAATCGGACCGGGCCCGTTGGAAGTTTTTCCTCGCAAAAATCACTCTGACCGGCCGCCGGGAATTGAAATTGGCCAAATCAGAGGATTGCAAAAAACTATTCCGCTTCTGTTTCCAGCTTTGAAATCCGGTGCCCGGCGCAGGCATGGGCTGCCGATTACATTAGACCCATCAAACTGGGACTGGAGACCCTGACGATGACTAGCCGTGGTGGCGACACTCTGAAAACACTGAAAAAGCCGGAAGACCGGCTCGACGTGTTTCCGGCCTTCATGAAGGTTGCCGGCCGGCGTGTGCTCGTTGTCGGGCACGGCGGTGAAGCTGCTGCAAAGGTTCGTCTCCTGGGGGAAACCAACGCCCGGATCGTCGTCGTATCCAAAATTGTCGAACCGGATCTGCAGGAGGCTATTGACCTCTTCGAGACCGAGCATCTTGCCGAGGATTTCCAGCCTGGTCATCTGAAGGACGCCGCTCTGGTCTTTTCCGCGCGCGAAGACTGGGACCTCGACAAGGCTGTTGTCGATGCGGCACGGGCGCAGGGCGTTCCGGTCAATGCGGTCGACAAGCCGGAACTGTGCGACTTCTACACCGGAGCCCTGGTCAATCGCGCACCGATCGCCGTTGCGATAACCTCGACCGGTGTCGGTCCTGTCCTGTCGCGCCACATCCGCGCGCGCATTGAAGCCATGCTGCCGCGTTCGACCGGCGAGCTGGCGCGTCTTGCCGAAAGTTTCCGCGATGCCGCAACCAAGGTGATCCGCGACGGTGGGCTGCGCCGCAGTTTCTGGGCGCGCTTCTTCTCCGGTTCGGTCGCAACCAATCTCTATGCAGGCAAGGCTGATGTCGCCCGTTCAGAGGCACAGCGGTTGTTGAATTCGATGGCGGACGAGCCCGGTTTTGTCTGGCTTGTCGGTGCCGGGCCGGGCGCGGAAGACCTGTTGACCCTGCGCGCGCAGCGCCTGCTGCAGGAAGCCGACGTCATCGTTCACGATGCGCTGGTGCCGGCAAATGTCGTTGCCATGGGCCGCCGCGATGCGGAGCGCATTTCAGTGGGCAAGCGCAAGGGCGCTCATTCCGTGCCGCAGTCCGAAATTTCCGAGCTCCTGGTCGAGCTTGGCCGCAAGGGCTTGAAAGTCGTGCGTCTGAAAGCTGGAGATCCGATGATCTTTGGCCGTGCGGCAGAAGAAATGGAAGCGCTTCGCGAAGGTGGTATCGGCTTTGAAATTGTTCCAGGCGTCACGGCAGCCTTCGCCGCGGCAGCGTCAGCCCAGATCCCGCTCACGTTGCGCGGTGTCGCCTCCAACCTGGTTTTCGCTACCGGCCACAATGCCAAGTCCGAAACCCTGCCGGATTGGGCTGGGCTGGCACTCAAGGGCGCGACGGTGGCTGTCTACATGGGCCGAACCGTGGCGGCTGCGGTTGCCGAGAAGATGATCGGCGCGGGCCTGAAACCTGAAACACCGGTTGCCGTTATCGAGAATGCGGCACACCCGGACGAACGCCAATTTGCCGGAACCCTGTCCGAACTCGCGGTGCTGTCGAACCGCGCTGAGATCGACGGACCGGTTCTGATCGTGATCGGCGAGGCCGTGGGCCATGCCGCAATGGACAAGGCCGAACCCCTGGCGCCGCAGCTCGCCGCCCGGGTTGTAGCCGCCTGAACTTGAAGAGAGTGGACGCACATGAAAGTCATCACCGCCAACCGCCTTTTGAACGGCGATGTTGTCTGGCTCGCGGAAAACGGTTCCTGGGTCGAGCGCATTACGCTGGCTAAGGTTTATGACGGCAAGGAAGCGGTCGCGGCAGCCCTGGCCGAAGGTCTTGAGGCCGAGAAGAACCAGAAAGTCGTTGGTGTCTACGAGATGGACGTGACCGTGGAAGAGGGCGTCATCGTACCGGTGCGCCTGCGCGAAAAGATCCGGGCAACCGGCCCGACCACCCACCCGGAACTGGGCAAGCAGGCCCAGGCGGTTTCCGCCTGAAACAACAATGAAGGGCAGGGCAGCGCCTTCCATGGCAGCGCCCGCTGAGGAGAGATTGAGACATGTACCGTTACGACGAATTTGACGCGAGCTTCGTGAACCAGCGTACCGAGCAGTTCAAGGACCAGGTCCGCCGCCGTCTGGCTGGCGAGCTTTCCGAGGACGAGTTCAAGCCGCTGCGCCTGATGAACGGTCTCTACCTGCAGCTCCATGCCTACATGCTGCGCGTTGCCATTCCCTATGGCACGCTCAATGGCCGGCAGATGCGCAAGCTTGCCCATATCGCCCGCACGTACGACCAGAGCTACGGCCACTTCACCACGCGCCAGAACATCCAGTTCAACTGGCCGAAACTGGAAGATACGCCGAAGATCCTGGAAGAGCTGGCAGAAGTCGAGATGCATGCCATCCAGACGTCGGGCAACTGCATTCGAAACGTGACCGCGGATCACTTCGCCGGTGCTGCCGCCGACGAGATCGCCGACCCGCGCCCCTATGCGGAAATCCTGCGTCAGTGGTCATCGCTGCATCCGGAGTTCTCGTTCCTGCCGCGCAAGTTCAAGATCGCCATCACAGGCGCACCGAACGACCGTGCTGCCGTCCAGGTTCACGATATCGGTCTGCAGCTCGCACGCAACGATGCCGGTGAGATCGGGTTCGTGGTCTTCGTCGGCGGCGGACTTGGCCGTACGCCGATGATCGGCCGCAAGGTGCGCGACTTCCTTCCCGAGGAAGATCTGCTTGCCTACTCGGAAGCGATCCTGCGCGTCTATAACCGCTACGGCCGCCGCGACAACAAGTACAAGGCCCGCATCAAGATCCTGGTTCATGAAACCGGGCTGGACGAACTGAAGGCGGATATCGAGGCCGAATTCGAAAAGATCCGCTTCGGGGTCCTGCGCCTGCCGGATGAGGAGGTGCGCCGTATCGAGGCCTATTTCGCTCCGCCTCCGCTGGAAGTGGGCAATGCGACATCGGCTGCCGTTGAAACACGCAAGGCGGCGGATGCAGCCTTTGCCCAGTTCACGGCGCATAACCTCAACCCGCACCGGGTGCCTGGCTATACCTCCGTCACATTGTCCATGAAGCCGATCGGCGGCATCCCGGGCGATGCGTCGGATGAGCAGATGGACGTGATCGCGAACCTTGCCGAGAAATACGGTCATGACGAGATCCGCATCAGTCACGAGCAGAACGTGATCCTGCCGCATGTGAAGCTGGACGACCTGCCGGCGCTGTTCGACGAGTTGGTGGCCGCGCGTATCGCGGAAGGAAATGCCGGTCTGATCACCGATATCATCGCCTGCCCGGGCATGGACTATTGCGCCCTGGCAACCGCCCGCTCCATTCCGGTTGCGCAGCGGATCTCCGAACGCTTCGGTGCTGCGGAACGGCAGGCCGAGATCGGTGAGCTGAAGATCAAGATCTCCGGCTGCATCAACGCCTGTGGTCACCACCATGTCGGCCACATCGGCATTCTCGGCCTGGAGAAGAAGGGCGAGGAATTCTATCAGGTGACGCTTGGCGGCTCCGCCAACGAAAACGCGTCCATTGGTGAAATCGTCGGCCGCGGCTTCTCGTCTGAAGAAGTGGTCGATGCCATCGAGAAGCTGGTCGATACCTATCTCGGCCTGCGGAACGGCAAAGAAGAGACCTTCCTGGAAGCCTATCGCCGGGTTGGGGAGGATCCCTTCAAGGAGGCCCTTTATGGCGCTGCATGAGACATTCAGCCTAGGTGTTGATCCGGAGCTGGGCTTGCAGGCGGAAGTCGCCGCACTCAACGCCCAGTTCGAGGATGCAACCGCAGACGACGTCCTGAGGGCGGCCATCCGCCACCAGTTCGCCGGTGGCATTGCCATGGTCTCCAGCTTCGGGGCCGATTCAGCAGTGCTCCTGCATATGGTTGCCCAGATCGACCCGTCGACGCCGGTCGTTTTCGTCGATACGGTCAAACTGTTTCCGGCCACGCTGCTCTATCGTGATGAGTTGATCGAGAAGCTCGGCCTGACCGATGTCCGCACCCAGAAGCCGAACAAGGACGATCTCTCCAGGGAAGATCCCGCGGGCATGCTCTGGATGAGCGATACCGACGCCTGCTGCCATATCCGCAAGGTGGTGCCGCTGGCCGAGGCCTTGAACGGTTTCGAGGCCTGGATTTCCGGCCGCAAGCGGTTCCAGAGCGCAAGTCGCTCCAGCCTGGAGTTCTTCGAAATCGACGAAGGCCGGGTGAAGGTCAATCCGCTGGCGGACTGGACGGCTGCAGAAATTCTGGATTATGCCAAGACCCATGATCTGCCGCCGCATCCGCTGGTGGCGCAAGGCTACCCCTCCATCGGCTGCCTGCCCTGCACCAGCAAGGTTGCCCCCGGCGAGGACCCCCGGGCTGGACGTTGGCGTGGCCAGGACAAGACGGAATGCGGCATTCACTGGCCGACCCATGGCAAGGAAGTTGACGGCAGCGGTATCTGACCGCTGCCGATAGAGGATTTTGAGGACGCAAAGAATGGCAACGATTTTCAAGGACGGCGATTTCGTCGAGGAAAGCTGGGCGCGGACAGATGCCGAAACCGGCACTGCTGTCGAAGGCGATGCGCTTGTACCGATGACCGTGTTTCTCATCGACCCGGATGCATATCTGGCACGTGAGGGCAAAACCGCGGTCATCGTCGAGGCTGGTGACGATGTCGAGCTGATCGAAAATTATCTCGACCGGCTGGCACTGGTTGCCGTCGACTTTCCGAGCTTTTCCGATGGCCGCGGCTTTTCCGCAGCCCGCATCCTGCGTGAGCAGATCGGCTACAAGGGTGATATCCGCGCGCTCGGGAAATACATTCTCGACCAGGTGCCGCTGGCACGCCGCTGCGGTGTGTCGACGTTCGAGATTTCCAAGCCGGAAGTGCTGAAAGCCCTGAAGGCCGGTGAATGGCCCGAAGTGACCAAATATCTGCAGCCGGTCGGCACGGTTGATGAAATCCCGGAAGGAACACGCCCGTGGGCGCGCCGCTCCCACCGGGATCTGGCGGTCGCCGCGGAGTAAGCCGAACAGGCCTGCCCGTCTAGCGACAATGGTCATAGGACGGGCGGCACAAAATTCGAACGAGCGTTTCAGGGGACCCCGCAAGGCGGGGTCCCTATTTGTTTGCGAGCGGCGATCCTTGCAAGAGGCCGTCGGCATCGCCGAAGACTACAGGTGCTCGCCCAAGGTCATTTGCTGTCGAAGGAAAAGGTGAAACCGAACCACGGCAAGTGTTTTGCCCGTCCAGTTTGTGTCAGCAACCGGAATGCAGTTCGTCAGTGGATTGAAACATCCGGTTACAGGCTGTGAATCGCATTGTCACAAGACTGACTTATTATACGTCATATGGTCTGGCGGCAAAGTGATTTGCCGGCGAACCGGCACTGGCGCACGAGGCAATGTGGCGTCGAAACGGGGATACCGGGGCATTGCCAATTGTTTCCCGAAATCCAATACCGCAGGCCGGTTCCGGTCCTCAGCAGGAATGTCGCTCAATGGCCGTCACTCGCACCCTCGAAACGCTCTTCGATCTGAGGAAGCCCGCAGTAAAGACCAACAAGGTGCTTGTGGTCGGGGTCAGTTCAAAGCGATCGCTCGGCCTGGCAATCGGCGAGCACATGTATCAGAACGGTTGGGAAACCGTGCTGACGTCGCGCCGGCCGGAAAAGTTGTCTGCCAAAACGCCACATCACGACATCCGCTTCCTGGATTATCCGCAGTCCATCGACGCGATTGACGATCTGACCGACCTGACCGGCATGGTGTTCTGCCTGGCCAAGACCGACATCGGCGAAGCCGGACAGAACGGTCTGCTGGGGACGAGCGAAGAGAATTTTCTGAAGACGATCAGCACCAGCTGTTATGCCTTCATAGCCCTGGTGCGGGAGGTGCAGCGGCGCAACCCGAACCTCAGATCCGTTGTTGCCCTGACCTTCCTGGGCGGTGAGCGCGTGGTGCCCGGCTACGAGGTCCTGGGTGTCGCAAAGGCTGCCCTGGAACACTCCGTGCGGGCGCTTGCGGCGGAACTTGGCCATGAGAATGTCCGTGTGAACGGTGTTTCCGCGGGTGCGGTCCCGACCACGTCATCGCGCGTCCTTCCCGACTTCCGCAAGGTTCATGAAGTTCTCTCGCGGCAGTCGTTCCTGCGCCGCGGTGTCACTGCAGAGGAAGTTGCCGGAGCTGCTGCCTATTTGCTCAGTGATCTTTCCGGCGGAATGACGGGTGAGATCCTGCAAGTCAACGGCGGTCTGCGGCACACGGTTCTCTAAGCCGGTGGCTGGTTCGGCGTCGTGGTCTTTTCGTGATGCCGCACGTCGTTCAGCCTAATCCAAGTCAACGCTCCACGTGAACTTAATGCAAAACATCCGTGCTCCGGAAGTTAATGCATACTTTGTGCTTGTGTTTTTATTGGTTCGTTAGATAAACACCCTCACCATGCCTCAGAGGGATCAACGGATTCGGTTGCCGAAACCTTCCGAAACCAGGGGCGCACTTCGGGAAATTGCGGAACGTCCGACGGCGAATGCCTGAATTATCTTAATTCGAGCTGTCGCAGATGGAGAGAAAATTGGTCGCAAATTTATACGGAAAGGGTGGTGTCCTGGACCGGGTCGCAAGGCCTGAAATGCGCGTACCGTTCTTGCTGGGTCTGGTGGTGTTCCTGGCTTGCATCTTCGGCATTCTTACCCGGCCGACCGGGTTCCTGGCAGCAGTCTGGCCGGCCAACGCAATTCTCCTCGGACTGCTGGTCCGTGTGCCGAAGTCGGCTTGTTGGCAGAGCTGGGTTGCTGCTGCCATAGGCTATCTGGCAGCGGATTTTCTGACAGGAGCGACACTCGAAAAGGCCGTGCTGCTGAATGCGGCCAACATGGTTGGGGTGGCTGCCGGGTATCAGGTCTATAAGTACTTGCCTGCTTCCTCCGTTCGGCTGCAACAACCCTTGGCCCTTCTCCATCTTGCGGTGGCTTCGGCTATCGCCGCTTCCCTGGCAGGGGTTGTCGGGGGCATCGCAAATCCGATCCTCTTCGGCGGGGGTGTCATTCCCGGCTGGATATTCTGGTCGACGACCGAGCTGGTCAACTACATCTCCTTTCTGCCGGTTATCCTGTCGGCACCGAAGCTGGAAGGAACGTTGCCGGACTTTTCCGGTCTGCTGGCCCGGTTGAGGCAGGTAAAACGCGCACCGCTGATCCTGCTGCTGATCTCCTGTATTGCTGGAGCAGTCGTCGGAGGACCTGGCGCCATTGCGTTTCCGGTTCCGGCGCTCTTGTGGTGTGGTGTCGTCTATCCGGTCTTTCCGACAGCGATACTGACGCTGTGCATTGGCGTGTGGGGTCTCGTCATCCTGTCAAACGGGCTTGGCGACAGCAGCTCCCTGCAACTCGACGTGATGACGCTCATTTCCATCCGGCTCGGCATTTCCCTTGTTGCTCTGGCGCCTATCATGTTGTCCTGCGTCACGCAGAGCCGGAATGCGTTGCTGGTCCGTCTGCAATACCTTGCCACGCACGACCAACTGACCGACGTGCTCAACCGCAACGCTTTCCGCGAGGAGGTCTCCCGCAGTCTCTCCCTTGGCATGAACGGCTTTGCCCTGCTGATGGTCGACCTCGATCATTTCAAGTCGGTCAACGACACCTACGGACACGCCGCCGGTGATACCGTACTGGTCAGCTTCGTGCGGCGTGTGCAAGGCACGTTGCGGCCAGGCAGTCTTCTGGGTCGTATGGGCGGCGAGGAATTCGCCATCATGATTCCGAACAGCCAGATCATGGACGCAGTGGCGGAAGCCGAGAAAATTCGGCAAAGCGTCTGCTGTGAGCCGGTTGCCGCAGGAGACGGAAAACTGGTTCGTGTGACGGCAAGCCTCGGCGTCGTCGCTGTCAAACACGACAATGCAGCCTGTCTTGATACCCTGTTGGCCGAAGCAGACCGGCTTTGCTACCAGGCGAAGGAACGCGGCCGGAACCGCGTGGAGCACTGCGGAGCGGCATAGGGTTTTCGGACAGGCGGCCGTCAGACTTCCTTGCTTCTGGTCAGGTAAAGCAATTGCGGGAAGATTTCTTCCAGCGCCGGGTCACGTCCGGTTTCCGCATTGGCCGTATAAAACTGCCGATTTGCCTTCAGATTGGCATACCCGTGAATGAACGCCCACAGCATGGTTTCAACGGAAGTCCGGTGAACGGGGTTCTCGCAATTCTCCGGTGAAAGTCCTTCGGAGACCTCCCTTAGAACCGCATAGGCTTCGCGGCTGGCCGGCTGAAGCTCCGGATAGATGTCGATCTGTCGTTCCATGGAGAACATCAGCCGGAACAGATGCGGGTTCTCTTCAACGAAGGCGATGTAACCGCGGGCGCTTGCGAGTATCTGTTCACGGGCGTCGTTGGACGCATCCGCCATATGCCGGCGCATCGTGCCCGCAAACTGCCGGAAGCCTTCCGTCGCGATGGCTGCCTGCAGGACGGCAAGATTGGCAAAGTGGTTCTTCGGCGCTCCATGGGAAACGCCGGCACGGGCGGCGCACGCCCGCAGCGACAGGGCTTCAAGTCCATCTTCGCGCAGAATGTCCAGCCCTGCCTGGATCAGGGCCTCTTTCAGATTGCCGTGGTGATATTTCAGGTCGCTCAGGCCTGTTTCCTCCATAAGTAGACACTGTCAACATTTTCGTTGACGGCTGAAAATTCCGCATATAGACAGTGACAACATTGCTGGGGTCGCAATGCAGAAGGGTTGTCTTATGTCGTCTAAGTGTTATGTGCGGGCTACCGTCCTTGCAAGTCTCGCGCTTGTCGCATGTCCTGCCATGGGGGAGGAACAGAAGGACTGGAGCGTACTGGTTGGCGCTGGTCCCTTCTTCGGTCCGGAATATCTGGGCTCCAAGGACTACGGTTTCGTTCCCGGCATCATCGCGTCTGTGCAAAAGGGGCCTTATTTCGTCAAGTTCAACGGATTGACGGCGACCGCCAACGTGCTGCCTTTCGACAGCTTTTACGCCGGGCCGCTTATTGGCTACGGCACGGGCCGCAAGGATGTGTCCGACAATGTTGTCGACAAGCTTCCCGATGTTGACGAGGAGCTCTGGGTTGGTGCCACGGCAGGCGGTGGCTACGCCGGTTTGCTGCTTGATCGCGATTCACTTGGTGCCAGTGTCGAGATTGCCCATGACGTCATCGGCGATAGCGGCACAACGGCCACATTCAGCCTGGGTTACGAAATCAACGCGACCCAGCGTCTGGCTTTCGGCCTCGATGTCTCCACGACCTTTGTCGACGGCACCTATGCTGACGCCTACTATTCCGTGACCGCAAAAGGCGCGGCCGCAAGCGGTCTCAAGGAATACAAGGCCGACGCAGGCTTCAGGGATGTGAGCGTGGATGTTTCGTCAAGATTTGCCGTAACCGAAAACTGGGGCGTCGGTGGCCTCGTCGGCGGGTCGGTGCTTCTCGGCGGCATGGCTGATAGCCCGATCGTTGAAGACCGGGGAGAGGCGCTCAACGGCCACGGAGGTCTGTTTCTCTGGTACAAGTTCTGATCGGCGGTCTGCACGGAAAGCTGCTCTGACGCTGAAAAACTGTGCCGGCACCTTTCCCGGTAAAACCACGCAGCGCACCAGCGCCAGAACGGTCATCGGTTGCATCAGTGGCTCCGTCAGCCAGAATTTTTGAAAGGTTATCGCGGGCCGCATTTCACCAGGCGTGCCCCGGCACAAGGCCGGGGCTGCTGAAGGTTCAAGCGGTAGGCGCAATCACGCGTCTGTCGGCTCTTCGTATGTGATCATCGCGATCACGCCTCCGAGCGGGTCGACAATCGTTGCCATGCGGCCGACGTTTGGAATGCTCATCGGTTCCATCGCAATCGTCGCGCCAAGCGCACGGGCCTTTTCGACACGCGCATCGACACTGTCGACAGTCACATAGGGCAGCCAACGGGGACTTTCAGTTTCCATGGATGGGAAGCCGCCGATCATGTTTTCATTGTTCATGATCATGGTGTAGGGGCCTACGCCCACATCCACGGTTTTTGTGCCCCAGCCGAGTAGGTTGGAATAGAAGGCCTGCGCCTTGGCACCGTCAGCGCAATGAAGTTCCATCCAGCTGAACGCGCCATGTGTTTGCGACGGAGTGCTCATGTCTTTCATCCTCTGTGTTGAAAACAATTGCCTGGCAGTGCCAGGTGATCAGAGGACGGCAGGCGACAGGCAGAACCGACAGGGGGACCAAAAATATTTTGGTCTGGCAGGATCTGAGCAAGACGAGGTTCGAAACAGGCTTATTGTCCGTCAGAAACCTTCATTTTCCGACGGATATGGTCGCGATCGACATCGGTTCCCGCAAATTCCAGCGCTTTGCGGTAAGCGGCCTGAGCCTCTTCAGCCAGGCCCAGTTCTTCCAGAAAGGTAGCGCGGACAACATGAAAGTTCGGGTAGCGCTCCAGAGAGCCAGCCAGTTGCTCCAGGCGGCACAAGCCGGCCTGTGCCCCGTTCAGCTTTGCCTGGACCACGGCGCGGTTGAGCGCCACAACCGGTGAAGGCCGGATATGTTCCAGGGCACGGTAGAGCCGGTCGATCTCGACCCAGTCGGTGGTTGCGTAGGTCACAGCCTGGGTGTGGGTCGAGGCAATGGCTGCCTCGATCTGAAAGGGGCCGGGCCGCGCCTTGCGCAAGGCGGCCTCAAGCAGAAAGTTGCCTTCGGCGATCAGTTTCCGGTCCCAAAGCGAACGGTCTTGGTCTTCCAGCGTTACGGCAGCGCCGCTCCGGCTCAGCCGGGCCTTGCGGCGGGAATGCTGGATCAGGCAAAGGGCCAGCAAGCCGCGCAGTTCCGGTTCTTCGGGAAACAGCCGAACGATCAGGCGGGCCAGGCGGATCGCTTCCTCACACAGGGGCTCGCGGATCAGTTCTTCACCCTGTGAAGCCGCATAGCCTTCGTTGAAGATCAGATAGATGGCATTGGCTACGGCGGAAAGTCGCTCGGCACGGGCGGTTCTGTCCGGCTCCTCATAGCTCAGTTTGGCCGCCTGCAGCCGTTTCTTGGCGCGCGTGATGCGCTGTTCCATGGTCTTGGCCTGTACCAGGAATGCACGGGCAATCTCCTCCACAGCAAGACCAGCGACAATTTTCAGGGAAAGGGCAATCTGCTGGTCCCGGCGCAGCACCGGGTGGCAACAGGTAAACAGAAGGCGCAGGATGTCGTCCCGGTAGACGGCATGATCCAGCGATTGGGTCAGCTCGTCTTCCGGGTGCGGGCCTTCGGGAAGAGGCTCGAGATCATCCGGTGCGGTGAGGGTTTCCTTTTTGCGTTTCCGCAGCGTATCGATGCCGGCATTGCGTCCGGCTATGATCAGCCAGGCAACCGGATCCGCCGGCATCCGGTCGGGTGACCACGCCTTGAGCGCTTTCAACGAGGCGTCCTGAAAAGCATCCTCGGCAAGGTCAATGTCGCCGAAGACGCGGTTGAGCGCTGCCAGGACGCGCGGGCGGGCAGCCCTAAGATGCGCTGATAACCAGGCGCTCGGCATTCTTGAAATCGGCTCCCTCGAAGAATTCCACCGGACGAATTTCTATGCGGCCATGATCCAGCGGCAGGATCTTCACCGCCTCGATGGCGTCGTCCAGTGTCGGGCAGTCGATCACGTAAAAGCCCATGAACTGCTCTTTCGTTTCGGCAAAAGGCCCGTCGGTGACAATAAAGTCGTCCTTGTCCTTGTTGATCGTGACCGACGTTCCCGTCGACATCAACTTGGTTGCAACGGCGAAGGAGTTGTTTGTCTTGGTGTGTTCGTGAAAGGCGCCGTGTTTCTGATAAACGGTGGCAAGCTCTTCCGGTGGCAGAGCATCAATGAAATCTTCGCTGGCGTAAATCAAAACGGAAAAAAGCATGTGGGTCCCTCCGGTTGCTTGGATTGATACCCAAGGAACGTGCAGGCGCGAGCTTATCCGACAGCCGACCGAAAAAAAGTGAAAACTTGCCTGCGATCAGGGCATGGCTTGGCCGAAAGGGAGAGTTGCCGGCCGTTAAGCCGGGCAACTCCGATCCGTGTGATCTTCTAGGCGTTGCCGATGAGAACGCCTGCCGCAAAGACCAGCGAACCACCGAGGACAACCTGGAAGGCCGCTCGCAGAAACGGTGTTTCCATGTAGCGGTTCTGGATCCAGGCAATCGCCCACAATTCGATGAAAACGATGAATGCGGCGACAGTTGTCGCTGTCCAGAATTCGGGAATGAGATAGGGCAGGGCGTGACCAAGGCCGCCGAGGGCGGTCATGATGCCCGAGGCGAGGCCGCGCTTCAGCGGTGATCCGCGTCCCGAGAGCACGCCGTCGTCATGGGCCGCTTCCGTAAAGCCCATGGATATGCCCGCCCCGACGGAGGCCGACAGGCCGACCAGGAAGGTCTGCCAGGTATCCTGCGTCGCGAAGGCGGCGGCAAAGATCGGAGCCAGCGTTGATACCGAGCCGTCCATCAAACCGGCGAGGCCCGGCTGGACGTAGGTCAGGATGAATTGCCGACGTTCGGTCTGGCGCTCCTGTTCCTGCACGTCGTCGGGCGTGTGTTTGGCTCCAAGGCGCTGGGCGAGACTCTCGTGGCCTTTCTCGGCAATCGCAAGATCGCCCAGAAGCTTGCGGGTTCCTGCGTCCGAGGTGCGCTTGGCAGCTTCGGTGTAGAAGCGATAGGCCTGCGCCTCCATTTCCTCGGCCATGGCACGGACCTTCTCAAGTCCGAGGGGGCGCACCAGCCAGTCGGGCTTGCGGTCGTAATAGCCGCGCACATGTTCCCGGCGTATGAGAGGGATCGTTTCGCCGAATCGCGCCCGGTGCTGTTCGATCAGTCTCCGCCGGTGCTGGTTTTCCTCTGCGGCCATGTCGTCGAAGACCTTGGCCGATTGCGGATACTGGTCACGCAGACCATCGGCATAAGCCTTGTAGATGCGGGCATCGTCCTCCTCGGAGGAAATCGCAAGCGCCAGGATTTCCTGTTCGGAAAGGGATGAGAAATCCCGCTTTCCCAGTCTTAAAACACGTCCGAACATCAATGCCTCTCACCCAGGATTACCATTTTACAGGTGGACCGCCTTCAGGTAGGCAGCACGCCGGCCCCGAGCCGGTTCGATCACCGATCAGGTTATATTCGGATGTTAGCAAATTAAGAGAAGCCGAACCGATGCCAAGATGACGCATGTTTCATCGTCCCCGCAATCGGTTCGGCTGTCGGTGTCAGCCTATCCAGCCGTCACGCTTCAGGACCTGATAGGTCTCGTCGAGGGTTTTCTCGGCGGTCTTCACCAGAATATCCGCCTCCTCGTGGGTCAGGACCAGCGGCGGCGAAATGATCAGGCTGTCGCGCACCGCGCGCATGACCATGCCGTTGCCGAAGGAAATGTCGCGGCAAATGGTGCCGGCCGTGCCGACGTCCTTGAACGGTCGATGCGGATTTTTCTTGTCCGGCACCAGTTCCAGTGCACCGACAAGGCCGGTCATGCGGGCTTCGCCGATCAGAGGGTGATCGCCCAGCTTCAGCCAGCGTTCCTTGAGATAGGGACCGATATCGGTCTTGACGCGCTCGACCAGGCCTTCGCGCTCGATGATTTCCAGGTTGGCGAGTGCAGCCGCGGCGCAGGCCGGGTGACCGGAATAGGTGTAGCCGTGGTAGAACTCTTCACCCGAAAGCATCAGACCTTCGGCCACGCGATCGGACACCATGACACCGCCCATCGGCAGATAGCCGGACGTCAGGCCCTTGGCGATGGGCATCAGGTCCGGCTTCATGCCGTAGTGGGTCGAACCGAACCATTCGCCGAGACGGCCGAAGCCGCAGATGACCTCGTCTGAAACGAAGAGGATATCCCGTTCGTCGAGGATACGGCGGATTTCCGGCCAATAGGTCTCCGGCGGAATGATGACACCACCGGCGCCCTGGATCGGTTCGGCGATGAAGGCCGCAACCTTGTCCTCGCCGATCTCGTCAATGGCTTCTTCCAGTTTGCGCGCGGCAAAGACGCCGAACTCTTCCGGGCTCATGTCATGACCTTCACCGAACCAGTAGGGCTGGTCGATGTGATGCACGCCCGGAACCGGCAAGCCGCCCTGCTGGTGCATGCCCTTCATGCCGCCGAGGCTGGTGCCGGCGAGCGTCGAGCCATGATAGCCGTTCCAGCGGCCGATGATCACCTTCTTGTCCGGCTTGCCCATCTTGTCCCAATAGGTGCGGACCATGCGGAACACGGTGTCGTTGGCCTCGGACCCGGACGAGCAGTAGAACACCCTGTTGATGTGATCGGGTGCCAGTTTCGCCAGCTTTTCAGACAATGCAATCGCGGGCGGATGGGTCGTCTTGAAGAACGTGTTGTAATAGGACAGCTCGTTCATCTGCTTGTAGACCGCATCCGCAATCTCCTTGCGGCCATGGCCAACCTGCACGCACCACAGACCGGCCATGCCGTCGAGGATCCGGTTGCCTTCCGAATCCGTCAGCCAGATACCGTCGGCATGGGTGATCACCCGGCTGCCTTCCTGGTTCAGCGACTTCATGTCGGAAAAAGGATGCCAGTGATGGGCGGCATCGAGCTCCTGAAGGGCCTTGGTCGGATAGATGTTGGAATGGGCCGTCATTGGCGAACGCTCCGGATAGTGACAGACGGGATCAGACGTTGAGCAGCAGGTATTCCCGCTCCCAGGGGCTGATCACGGACATGAAGGTTTCAAATTCCTCGTATTTGATCGCCCGATAGGTGGCGACGAACTGTTCGCCGAATACCTCGATCATCTCGTCGGATTTTTCGAACTTTGCCAGCGCCTCTGGCAGACCTCGCGGCAGGGACTTGGACCGTTCCGAGCAGTCGTCGGATTTCGGGGAATCCGGCTTGAGCCCGTGGACCATCCCCAGGTACCCGCAGGCAAGGCTTGCGGCGATCGCGAGATACGGATTGACGTCGGACCCCGGTACCCGGTTTTCCAGACGACGTGCCTGGGCGTTGGAATAAGGCACACGCAAACCCACCGTGCGGTTGTCATAGCCCCAGTAGACATTCACCGGTGCAGTCGAGGTCTTGGAGAACCGGCGATAGGAATTGACGAAAGGCGCCATGATGCAGGTGACCCGCGGAAGGAACCGCTGGTGACCGGCGATAAACGAAAGGAACGCCTGTGTTTCCTCGCCGTTTTCATCCGCGAAGATGTTGAGGCCGGTTTCCTTGTCGACCACCGACTGGTGAATATGCATCGCCGAACCGGGCTGGTTCGACATCGGCTTCGACATGAAGGTGGCATACATTTCGTGACGAAGCGCGGCCTCTCGGATGGTGCGCTTGAACAGGAACACCTGGTCGGCCAGGGCCAGCGGTTGGCCATGGCGCAGGTTGATTTCCATCTGCGCTGCGCCTTCCTCGTGGATCATCGTGTCGATCTCGAGGCCCTGCTGTTCCGACAGGTCGTAGATGTCGTCGATCAGGTCGTCGAATTCGTTCAGCGCGGAAATCGAATAGGACTGCCGGCCGACTTCCGGACGGCCGGACCGACCCCGCGGCGGCTCAAGCGGATAGTCAGGATCCGTGTTCGGACGGACGAGGTAAAACTCGATTTCCGGCGCCACGACAGGCTCCCAGCCCTTGTCCTCGTAGAGTTTGAGAACACGCTTCAAGACATTGCGCGGCGCGGTCTCGACCGGTGCACCCTGCCGGGTGACGGCATCGTGGATCAGCTGCGCGGTCGGGTCGCTTTCCCAGGGCACGGTGGTAAGGGTGCTGTAGTCGGGCTTGAAATAGAGATCGCCGTCGATGGGGTTGTGCTGAAACCAGTCGTCGTCGTCCGGATAATCGCCCGAGATCGTCTGCGCGAAGATCGAAGCAGGCATCGTCATCACCGGGCCGGAGAAAAACTTGCCAGTCGGCATCATCTTGCCGCGGGCAACACCGGCAAGGTCTGGAACGATGCATTCGATATCCTGGATGTTGCGCGCGTTGAGCCAGTCACGGGCCGCATCGACATCGGGAACACCGCGCAGGCTGTCGATCGGATTTTCGCTTTCGCTGGCAGGCGTTTCAGCAGTCACAAGAAGCTCCAATGGTTTTGGCACTTTGGCCGGGGCAGGGAAGGCCATTTGGACGGCAAACAGGGGCGTTATCAAGTGCCTGTCTGCATGGGGCTGTCCCGGGTCGGAGAAATCATTTTGTGATCACAAAATGACATGGCTTTCAAAAAGGATCAACCGCCTGATGCATTTGACAGGATTTCCTTGCCGAGAAGCCCCATGCCGTCGGCAATATCGGCCGCGATCGCAGCCCGCAGTGCAGGGCCGTCCTGATCTTCGATCGCGCGGATGGCTTCCTTGTGACGGTCCTCAAGACTGGCAGTGCCGACCCGTCCGTAAACCGTACGCATGAATGGCGCGAACTGCAGCCAGAGACTGTCGATCAGCGGCAGCAGAACCTTGGATCCGGACGCCCTGTAAATGCGGAAGTGAAAGGCGTGGTTGAGCCGCATGTAGGCTTCTGCATCGCCACTTGTGAGCCGCTCGTCGATGTCGTCATCGATCGATTGAAGGTCCTTTGCATCCTTGGATGTCAGGTGCGGCAGGGCCAATTCGGCCAGTTCCGGTTCCAGAAGAAGTCTTGCTTTCAGCACCTCGTCGAAGCGGGCCGGGGTCATGTCCGGTATCTGTACCCGGCCGTTCGGTTTCACCTCGAGAGCGTTTTCTGCCGCAAGCCGTTGCAACACTTCGCGCACTGGCATCGGGCTGACGCCAAGTTCCGCGGCAAGCCCCCGGATTGTCACGGCTTTTCCAGGTATGAACCGGCCTGTAAGCAGCCCGGACCGGACGGCATTGTCGACCTGCCCACGGGTTGCACCACGGGACGTGGAAGGGCCGCTGGCCTCCTTCACGGGGCCGGATTGCAAAGCGGATTGCCGAAGGGCCAAAGACGTCCTCCCGAAAAAGTCAAACGGTCAATTTATGCGATCCCGCTTGACAGGGTTTTCCGAAAGTGATCACATTTTTGAAAAGGACGCAAACAAAAGCTGCCGGCTGCCGCAGGAGTGCGGACGGCTTAGTCCAGCAAGACGCAGGGGCGTAAAAACTCTAAATGAACGAGCTTCCCCACCAGATCCTCGAGCATCCGGCGCTGCCCGGCTGGAAGACGGACTTCGAGGCCTTCATGGCCGCCCATCCCGATCTTGATACGCTCGAGGTCATTCTGCCCGATACCAACGGCGTGCTGCGCGGCAAGTGGTTGCCGGGCAAGGCGCTCGAAAAGGTATTCGAGGGCGGCGTGGCCTTTCCCTATTCGCTTTACGGGCTTGATGTCTGGGGGCGTGAGGTCGAGGCCACCGGCATGCATCTGGAAACGGGTGACAAGGACGGTGTCTGCTGGCCGATCCCCGAAACGCTGAAGCTTGTTCCCTGGACCGACCGCAAGACCGCCCAGGTGCTTTTGTCCATGTACGATCGGGACGGCGATCCGTTCCTGGCAGACCCGCGTCACGTTCTGGAAAACATGGTCGACCGGCTGAAGGACGAATTCGGCGTGACCGCCACCTGTGCCTTCGAGTTGGAATTCTATCTGTTCGAGGAAAGTGACGGTGACTGGACGGAGCAGCCCAAGCCGCTGTTCTCCACCCATCTCGGCCCTGCCCGCCAGAACATGTACGCGCTGTCCGACCTGGAGGCCTTGCTGCCGGTGGTCGACGATCTGCGGAAGGCCTGCGAGGTTCAGGGCATTCCGGCGGACGCTGCAGTTTCCGAAGCCGCGCCCGGCCAGTTCGAACTCAACCTGCACCATCGCCGCAACCCGCTCCTGGCTGCCGATGACGTTGTCATGCTGCGCCGCCTGGTGGCAGGTGTCGCCCGCAAGCACGAACTCAAGGCGTCCTTCATGGCCAAGCCTTTCGTGGAATGGCCCGGCAACGGCATGCATGTGCACGTGTCCATGGAAGACGATAACGGCAATTTGTTCGCGGATCCGGAAACCGGCGCAGACCGGCTCGGATATGCCATCAACGGTCTTTTGAAGACCATGCCGGAAGCTCTGTTGCTTTTCATTTCCACCTTCAACGGTTTCCGCCGGATGCAGCCGGGCTCCTATGCCCCGGCCTCCATCTGCTGGGGCTACGACAACCGCTCCGTGGCGTTGCGGGTTCCTGCCTCGACACCGGAAGCTGCCCGTGTCGAACACCGGATCGCAGGCGCCGACGCCAACCCCTATCTTGTGCTGACGGGCATTCTCGCCGGCATGATGGAAGGCCTCAGGCTGAAAAAGGATCCGCCTGCGCCAGTGACCGGCAATGCGTATGAGAAACGCAAGAAGCGACTGACCCCCTGGATGGACGAAGCCATTGATGCTTTTGAAGCCTCCAAGCTGATGAAACAGGCGGTCGGAAAGGAAATGCACAAGGTACTTACCGAGATCAAACGGGAGGAACTGAACGAATTTGGGCGGGAGATCTCATCGCTTGAGCGACAGACGTATTTGTGATCGGCTGCTGCCCAAAATCGACGCTGGACAAAAACCGGCGCCATAGCCAATCTGCGGGACAGACAAGACGCAAACAGCGCAAATGTCCATTTGCATTCAGGCACTAGGCCATCAAAGGGCCACTGACAAAACTCTGAGGGGAGTTCTCAAATGACGTTTAAATCCATGTTGACCGGGGTCGCCGTTCTCAGCCTGATGAGCGGTGCTGCATTCGCCCAGGACAAGGTCGTGAATGTCTACAACTGGTCCGACTACATCGACGAGACCATCCTGGAAGACTTCACCAAGGAAACCGGCATCAAGGTTGTCTACGACGTGTTCGACAGCAACGAAGTGCTGGAAACCAAGCTGCTGGCAGGCGGTACCGGCTACGATGTCGTCGTGCCGACCGGAACCTTCCTGGCCCGCCAGATTCAGGCCGGTGTTTTCTCTGAACTCGACAAGTCCAAGCTGACCAACCTGTCCAACATGTGGAAGGACATCGAGGCACGCGTCGACAAGTATGATCCGGGCAACAAGCACTCGATCAACTACATGTGGGGCACCACCGGTTTCGGCTACAATGTCGACAAGGTGAAGGCCGCGCTCGGCGACAACCCGCCGGTGGACAGCTGGGATCTCCTGTTCAAGAAGGAAAACATCGAGAAGCTGAAGGATTGCGGCGTGTTCATCCTGGACGCTCCGACCGAGCTGATCCCGGCTGCCCTCAACTATCTGGGTCTCGATCCGGACAGCAAGGACCCGGCGGAAATCGAAAAGGCCGGTGAGCTCCTGATGTCGGTTCGCCCGTACATCCAGAAGTTCCATTCTTCCGAATACATCAACGCTCTTGCCAATGGCGATATCTGCCTGGCGGTCGGCTGGTCCGGTGACGTTCTGCAGGCGCGCGACCGTGCGGCGGAAGCCGACAACGGCGTGACCGTCGAATATTCGATCCCGAAAGAGGGCGCGCTGATGTGGTTCGACCAGATGGCGATCCCGGCCGATGCTCCGCACAAGGAAGAGGCGCACGAGTTCCTGAACTACATCATGCGTCCTGAAGTGATGGCGAAGGCTTCCAACGTCGTCTACTACGCCAACGGCAACAAGGCGTCGCAGGAATTCCTCAACGAGGACGTGATCGGGGATCCGGCGATCTACCCGACCGAGGAAGCGGTGAAGAACCTCTACACCGTCACCCCCTATCCTCCGAAGGTGAACCGGGTCGTGACCCGCACCTGGACCTCGGTCAAGAGCGGCCAGTAAGCGAACACGAACACCGCCGGGCCCTTTCCAAGGGTCCGGCGATTTAGTCTTGGGAAGGTCTCTTAGGGGTGGGAGATTGTTTTGGCGAAGAAATCGATTGGACCGGTGCGTCGGGCCTACAGCCCGTGGGACGATCCGGACAAGACACCGTTTATCGAATTCCGGAATGTCACAAAGAAGTTCGGTGATTTCACCGCGGTCAAAGACCTGTCCCTGAAAATCTACGAGCGCGAGTTTTTCGCGCTGCTTGGTGGCTCGGGCTGTGGCAAGACCACCTTGATGCGCATGCTGGCGGGTTTCGAGACGCCGACTTCAGGGCAGATCTTTCTGGATGGCCAGGACCTGGCCGGAATTCCGCCCTTCAAGCGTCCCTCCAACATGATGTTCCAGTCCTACGCGCTGTTTCCGCACATGAGCGTCGAGAAGAACATTGCCTTCGGTCTGAAGCAGGACAAGTTGCCGGCCTCGGAAGTTGAAGCGCGCGTGTCCGAAATGCTGCGGCTGACCAAGCTGGAACAATTCGCCAAACGTCGTCCGCACCAGCTTTCCGGCGGTCAGCGCCAGCGCGTCGCGCTGGCTCGCTCGCTCGCCAAGCGCCCCAAGGTGCTGCTGCTGGATGAACCGCTCGGCGCGCTTGACCGCAAGCTGCGTGAGGAAACCCAGTTCGAGCTGATGAACATTCAGGAAGAACTGAAAATGACCTTCCTGATCGTGACCCACGACCAGGAAGAAGCCATGACAGTGGCCGATCGTATTGCCGTCATGGACAAGGGCGAACTTGTGCAGGTTGCGACCCCGGCCGAAATCTACGAAGCGCCCAATTCCAAGTTCGTTGCCGACTTCATCGGCGACATCAACCTGATCGAAGCCAACGTCGTCGAGAAATCGGACGCCGGTACGAAGCTGCGTTCGGTCGCGGACAACTTCTCCATCGAAAGTGATCAGGTGACCGATGCCGCCGTCGGCGATCGGGTCTGGTATGCCATTCGTCCGGAAAAGGTCCGCATTGCCCAGGGGCGCCGCGAAAAGGGCGTCCCCAACAGGATCGACGGCGTTGTCTGGGACATCGCCTACCTGGGGGACATGTCGATCATCCATTCGAAAGTCGGCGACGACGACGGCGATACGTTGCGCGCGACCTTCGCCAATGTCTCGCGCATGGTCGAAAACCCGATCACCTGGGATGACGAGGTCGTCATGTCCTTCGACCGGGACGCCGGCGTCATTCTAAAAGGGTAGGAGGAAACGATGTCCGAAGTACACGTTCCCGCTCAACCCAAACGGACGCTCGGCGGCTGGCTGCTGATTTCGGTGCCATACATCTGGCTGCTGATCTTTTTTCTGGCGCCGTTCCTGATCGTCTTCAAGATTTCCCTTTCGCAGGTGGCCGTCGCCATTCCGCCCTATGTGCCGACCTTCGATCTGGCAGAAGGCTGGAACGGTATCTGGGAAAGCGTCTCGGAATTCTCCTTCGAGAATTATGTCTGGCTGACAGAAGACGACCTTTACTGGAAATCCTATCTGTCGTCGGTTGTTATCGCGGCTATTTCAACGCTTCTGACGCTCATCATTGGCTACCCGATCGCCTATGGCATGGCACGCAGTCCGCAATCCTTGCGTCCGACGCTGCTGATGCTGGTGATCCTGCCGTTCTGGACCAGCTTCCTGATCCGCGTCTACGCCTGGATCGGCATCCTGAAAAACGAAGGCCTGCTCAACCAGCTTCTCCTGATGCTCGGCATCATCGACGAACCGCTGGTGATCATGAATACCAACATCGCGGTCTTTATCGGCATCGTCTATTCCTACCTGCCGTTCCTGGTTCTGCCGCTTTATGCCAGCCTGGAGCGGCTGGACGGCAGCCTTTTGGAAGCCGCCGAAGACCTTGGATGCCCACCCTGGAAGGCCTTCTGGAAAATCACCGTGCCGTTGTCGCTGCCCGGTGTTATCGCGGGGTGTTTCCTGGTGTTCATTCCCGCCGTCGGTGAATTCGTCATCCCGGATCTTCTTGGCGGGTCCAACACCCTGATGATCGGCAAGACGCTCTGGGTCGAGTTCTTCAACAACCGCGACTGGCCGGTGTCTTCTGCGGTTGCCGTGATCCTTCTGATGATCCTGGTGGTTCCGATCGTGCTCTTCCAGAACCAGCAGCAGAAAATGTCGGAGAGAGACGGATGACGCGCGGCCCGACCTGGTTCAACATCACCTCGCTGGTGGTAGGCTTTTCGTTCCTTTACCTGCCCATCGTGCTGCTGGTGATCTACTCCTTCAACGAGAGCCGTCTGGTGACGGTCTGGGGCGGGTTCTCCACCAAGTGGTACGCGTCGCTGCTGCAGAATGATCAGTTGCTCGATGCGGCCTGGGTGACCCTGCGGGTTGCCTTTGCGTCGGCCACACTGGCAACGATCATCGGCACCATTGCTGCACTTGTGCTGGTGCGGTCTGGACGCTTCGTCGGCCGGTCTCTGTTTTCCGGCATGATCTTCGCGCCGCTTGTGATGCCGGAAGTGATCCTCGGCCTGTCGCTGCTGCTGCTGTTCGTGGCCATGGACTATACGCGTGGTTTCTGGACCGTGATGCTGGCGCATACCACCTTTGCCAGCTGTTATGTGGCCGTTGTCGTCCAGTCGCGTCTGGTCGGCTTCGACAAGTCGATCGAGGAAGCCGCAGAAGATCTCGGCTGCCCGCCGGTGAAAACCTTCTTCCTGATCACCTTGCCGATCATCCTGCCAGGGGTCATTGCCGGCTGGATGCTGGCCTTCACCTTGTCTCTGGACGATCTGGTGATCGCCAGCTTCACCACGGGACCAGGCGCCACCACGCTGCCAATGAAGATCTACTCACAAGTGCGCCTTGGCGTGACACCGGAGATCAACGCGGTCTGTACCATTCTCGTTGCTCTGGTCACCATGGGCGTGATTGCCGCCTCCATTGCTACCAAGCGGCAACAGGCGCAAAAAGAACGAGACGAAAGGGCGGCCTTTGGCGCGGAAGGGTGATGATTTCCGAAGCTTCCAGAAGTCGGTGATATTGTGTAGGCAATACTGAATTTTAACAAAACCATGCCTATTTTACGGCCGGGCGGTACACTTCATTGGTGTGTCCGGGCCGATGGTTTTTATTGGGGTATTGCGAGTGATGGCATTGCGGGAAACAGAGCATCTACTGGCTCTGGAAAGCAGCGCTATTTCCCGGATAAAGGTTCGTGAACTCGAAGCTCCAACGCTTTCGGATATGAGCGGTCTTTGGTCTTCGTTGAAGGGCGGCGTCGTATCGACGCCGTTTCAGACACCGGAGTTTCTTGCAGCTTTGCAGGAAACCAAACTGAAGACAGGTGATTACCGATTTTCAGTGGGCGTTTTCGCGGAGCAAGGCGAGGAAGCCTCTCCGTGTATGCTGTTGCCGCTGGTGCGGTTCCAGCGTGGCCCAATCCGGGTCATAGGCATGCCGGATTTTGGTCTCGCCGATCAGAATGCACCGGTTCTTGGTGCAGGATGCCCGGCCTCCAGAGAGTGCCAGGTTGCAATGATCCGGGCATTTTTTGAGCGTCTCCACGATGCGGATATCGTCGACATACATAAACTGCATGGCCGGATCGACGCCCGGGAAAACCCATTGAACTTCATGCCGGAAACCATTTCCCAGAACAGTTCCCTTCTCCTCGACCTTCGCGATGGAGAGGGATCGGACAATTGGTGCGGGAAGTCCATCTACAAGAAGACCAGATCCAAATTTCGCAGGCTCGTGAAGGAAGGTGTCAGCCTGGTTGAGGCTGAAACGCCTGAAGAGCGAACTGAATTGTTCAAGACACTTGCGGCGCAGCGCAGCGACAGGTTCCGACAGCTCGGGCGGAAAGACAGTCTGGAACGTGAAGACCGTGCTGACTTCTACATCCGCCTTGCGCAGATGGAAGCTTCATCCTCGCCTTTCAGGGCCATCGCGCTGAAGTGCGGAGAAGAGACCGTTGCGGCCATGGTGTTGATGATGTCTGGTTCCCAGGCGACCGCCGTGCTGGTGTCCATCGGGGATCCGCGGTGGCACGCCTTTTCGCCGGGCATGGTGTTGTTTGCCCAGGCGATACAGCATGCTGCGCAAACCGGTGTTCGCTGGTTCAGCTTCGGCACAGGACAACAGGAATACAAGCAACGGTTCGGTGGGGTTGAGCAACCTTCCCGACGTCTTCTTATGCCACTTAGCACGCGCGGACGGCTCTTTGTCGGTGCCCGTGAAGCGCATCGTGCCGCTCAGGATATGCTTCAGATCGCGTTGCGCAGGAATGGGGTGGATACGTGACGGAGATGTCGGACGTGGCAGGACAGGAGACCTTCCGCGGGCAGGTGGCTGGGCAGAAGCTTCATGTTGTCTGGCATGAGAAGCCCGGCGCGGACCTTTTGCGCTCGCTTTGGGCTTCACTACCCGGCGGAGCCATATGTTCGGCGTTTCAGGCACCGCGGTTCGTCGAGTGCTTTTTTCAGGAAATGGCACCTGCTGCGTGCGACACTTTCGGAGTGCTTGCCGCTTATCGCGCCGGTTTGCAGGACCCGCTTGCATTGCTGCCGTTGATCCGTTTCAGGAAAGGTCCGGTTCGCATCGCATCCACTCCCGACCTCGGCGTGGCAGACCAGAACGGCCCGGTATTGAGCAAGGCGCTCGCAAGCGAAGGCGATGAAACGGTGCAGGCGGTCATGTCCGCCATGATCGAAGCCATCCCAGGTGCCGATGTGGTGGACATCAAGAAACTGCACGTATCGATAGGCCGAGCTGATAATCCCTTCTTTGTGCATCCAAATGCTAGCCCGGAAAGCAGCAGCCTCTTTCTGGAAACTGACGCCCTGCTCGCCGCCGGGGCCAAGTCCGGGATAAGTATCTACAAGAAGGCAAGGGTCAACTTTCGCAAGCTTCAAAGCGAAGACGTTCAGTTGGTCGAAGCAACGACCCCTGAAGAGCGTGTGAAAATTCTCGAAGCTCTGATCGTCTCCAAGGAGGAGCGTTTCAAAGCACTCGGCCGCGCCAATTCCATGAAACAGGACAACCGGGAAAACTTCTATCGCGCCCTGGCGGCCCAAGCGGGGCTGGAAAATCCCCTGAAAGTTCTGGCGTTGAGGTCCGGTCACGACGCCATCGCCGTGGTAGCGATGTTGGTGGAAAATGGCTACGCCACCCTTATTCTGATTTCGATCGGGGCAGAGCAATGGCACCGGTTTTCACCTGGCATGGTGGCACTGGTTCAATCGATATACTGGGCGCGGGACAATAACATTCGGGTCTATGGTTTCGGTACGGGTCACCAGGGTTACAAAAGCAGGTTCGGCGCCACGGAACAGCCGACACGACGCCTGCTTTTGCCGGTTACGGTGAAAGGTCACGCGGCGATCACTGCCCTGAAGGCAAAACGGAGTTTCCAGGAAACCGTTGATCGCTGGAAACATCGGAAAACCGCTCAGACAGCCTGATCGGGAAATGTCATCCCGCTCGCGGTGGCCGGATCAGGTAGATGACCAGCCAGATCGGCACGACGATGAAGGCGCCCAGGATCATGTTGGGAATGGCCCAGTCCCGAAACTCCAGCAGATAGATCCAGAGCTCCAGAGGGCTCATGCCGACGGAGCCCAGAATGTCCTGCGCGGTGATGTTCACGAAGGAAAGACCCGCGCCGACGAGCAGCGAGATGACCGCGATCTTGAAGAATGTCGACAGAAACGGGAACACGGTGCGTAGTGTCTCTCAGTAGGCTCAAGGTATCCGGTGCGCTGGAGAGTGGCGGTAACGCTCCGCGAACGGTGCCCAATTCTTGCTGTTAAGGATTTACAAACCATAAACAACTTGCCGGAAACCGCCCAAACCCGCGCTGCAACGGCAGTTTGGCGCCGGGCAAAGTGACGCAAATCGATTAAGTGACGGGCCATTCATGTTTTTCGCTGCAACGCGGGAAAGAGCTCTTGACCCGGTCGAACCAAGCGGCGAATGTGCGCCTCACGCATGTAGCGGTCTTAAACGGGAGTGAAACATGAACAAAATTTATCCGGACGCAAAGGCCGCCCTCGAGGGGCTGACCTTTGACGGCATGACGGTGATGGCCGGCGGGTTCGGCCTCTGCGGCATTCCGGAAAATCTGATCGTGGCGCTCCGGGATTCCGGAGCCAAGGACATTACGGCCATTTCCAACAATGCCGGTGTCGATGACTTTGGCCTCGGTCTTCTGCTGCAGACCCGCCAGATCAAGAAGATGGTTTCGTCCTACGTGGGTGAAAACGCGACCTTTGAAAAGCAGTACCTGAACGGCGAGCTTGAGCTTGAATTCAACCCTCAGGGCACGCTGGCCGAACGCATTCGCGCTGGTGGCGCGGGCATTCCGGGCTTCTATACCAAGACCGGCGTCGGTACGCTGATTGCCGAAGGCAAGGAGCACAAGGACTTCAACGGCGAGACATACATCATGGAAACCGGCCTCGTGGCCGATGTGTCGCTGGTCAAGGCCTGGAAGGCCGACAAGGAAGGCAACCTAATCTACCGCAAGACCGCGCGTAACTTCAATCCGATGATGGCAACTGCCGGCAAGACCTGTGTCGTGGAAGTCGAGGAGATTGTCGAGATCGGTGAACTCGATCCGGACAACATCCACACCGCCGGCATCTTCGTCGACCGTATCATCGTCGGCAGCCACGAAAAACGTATCGAAAAGCGCACCACGCGCGCAGCCTGAGGGAGAAAACATCATGGCCTGGACTCGTGATGACATGGCAAAGCGTGCCGCGCAGGAACTGGAAGACGGCTTCTATGTGAACCTGGGCATCGGCATTCCGACGCTGGTATCCAACTACATTCCGGAAGGTGTCCATGTGACCCTCCAGTCGGAAAACGGCATGCTCGGCATGGGCCCGTTCCCGACTGACGACGAGGTTGATGCAGACCTCATCAATGCCGGCAAGCAGACCATCACCGAATTGCCGCAGACCAGCTACTTCTCGTCTGCCGACAGCTTCGGCATGATCCGCGGCGGTCATATCGACCTGTCGATCCTGGGTGCTATGGAAGTGTCCGAGGGCGGCGATCTTGCCAACTGGATGATCCCTGGCAAGATGGTCAAGGGCATGGGCGGTGCGATGGATCTCGTCGCGGGCGTCAAGCGCGTGGTGGTGATCATGGATCACACCTCGAAGGCTGGCGATCCCAAGCTTCTGAAAGAATGCTCGCTACCGCTTACCGGCGTGAAATGCGTTGATCGCGTGATCACCAATTTCGGTGTCTTCGATGTTGTCGAAGGCGGCCTGAAAGTGGTTGAACTCGCTGACGGCGTAACGCTGGATGAGGTCAAGGAAAAGACCCAGGCAACGCTTCAGTCATAAGACAGGATGCGCGCTTCGGCGTCGTTTTAAATCAAGGTGCCTGCGGTCCCGCAGGCACCTTTTTTCGTGGCTGCTTCAGCCAGCTCGTCGATTTTTTCAATAAAAACAGACTGTTTGAACGTGTCGAAGGCGCAATTTGTCCCGAATTGGAACCAATTCGTAGAATTGCCGAGGAAATTTCCAAATTCGTTAATAGATCGATTTGCGATTAATCCGCATAAATCAAGCATAGATAATCCGTTATCCTTTAAAAGCCGCGAAAGACAATTTCCCGGCTAAAGAACAGATCAGTGTTTACGCGATCTGGTCGTCGGCATTTACCTTCTTCAATCCACCTTCAAGACTTGTTCTGTATGGTGTTCAGGTATTCGCAAGGGGTGTTTGGCGTGCCTGGAACGCATGGGGCTGTCTCAAAGCTGATAAAAGTCCTGTCGACCTGGCTGCCCAGCCTGCGCACCCGCTTTGTCTTGCTGGTGGCCGGCCTGTTTCTGGCGCTCTCGGTCGTGATGATCATGGTGGCGAGCTACCTGGACCTGCGGGACGAGGAGCAAAGGGTGGTTTCGGACGCGCGAGCCATCGGGGCGACCGTCAGCCGACTGGCCGTGCCGCATCTGACCAACCATCACTATCTGATCCTTGAACAGGAACTGGAAAGCATTGCCGGCAGCGGCGTGGTCGAACTGGCGCAGGTTCACGATCCTGCGCGTGCGGTCACTATCGACAGCGATCCGGACACAAGCTACTTCGACGAAATGGACCAGCATCCGCTGATCACGCTGTCGCTGCAAACCGGGCTCGATCAGATCCGCCAGACCGGAGACAGGATCGAAATAGCCTTGCCGGTGCGCGAGACGGCAGACAGTCCGGTTCTCGGGGTCGCGCTGGTGTCGGTCAAACGGCTTCAGGCCAACGGCATGCTGTTTGCCATCTGGGGACGGAACATCGTTATCACGCTGGTGCTCCTGATATTCTGTATTCCGGTGACGTTTCATTTTGCGGAAAATTTCGTCCGGCCGATCAAGGCGCTGACCCAGACCGCCCACACAGTCAGTGCCGGCAATTTCGACGCGCCTTTCCCGGTTGAACGAACTGATGAGATCGGTGTTCTCGCCCGCGCCTATCGCGACATGGTCGGAACCATTCGGAACAACATGGCCCGCATTCACGAGCTAGCCTACGTGGACCCGGTCACGCGGCTGCCGAACCGGGAGAGCTTCCGTCAGCACTTCAATTCAAACATGCAGCTTGCGGACGGCACGCCGGTCCGGATGGCCGTTCTGTTTATTGACCTTGATCGCTTCAAGCGGGTGAATGACAGCTACGGACACGATCATGGCGACGCACTGTTGAAGGAAGTGGCGGCGCGGCTGCAGCGCTTGCTGAACTCCTCGGACAAGGTTGCGGCAGGCAAGACGGCTTTTTCACCACTTGTCGCCAGGCTTGGCGGCGATGAGTTTGCCGTCGTCCTGCCGGCAGAAAAACCCATGTCCAACGTCTACACACTCGCGGATCAACTGGTGCAATGCGTCGAGCAACCGCTGGAAATCAACGGTCTGACAATGGCCGTTGGGGCCAGTATCGGCGTCTCGACCTATCCGGATGACGGCGAGGACTACACCGCTATCCTGAAGAACGCGGACATTGCCATGTATGCGGCCAAGCGAACCGGCGGCAACCGTGCATGCTTCTTCAACGAGATCGAACGCGATTCCCGCTCTCACGAACGCATCCGTCTGGAAGCGGAACTGAAACGGGCCCTTCTGGCGGACGAGATCACTATCGCCTTTCAGCCCAAGATCGATTGCGCCACGTTGAGGGTTGTTGGTGCCGAAGTGCTGGCCAGGTGGGACCATCCCGAACGTGGCCTGTTGGCACCGGGATGTTTCATCGATGTTGCCGAAGAAAGCGATCTGATCACGCGCCTGGGTGACAGGGTGCTGGAACTGGCCTGCCGACAGGGGCGGGTCTGGCTCGATCATGGCCAACGTCTGCCGCTGGCCGTGAATGTTTCCATTCGCCAGCTTGAAAAGCCGGGCTTCACCGCCCGCGTCCTCGACATTCTGGAAATCACGGGCTTTCCGGCCGAGCTGCTGCAGCTAGAGGTGACGGAGACCGTTGCCATGGGGGATCCGGAGCGAATCTCGGAGGCGGCAAAGCCGCTTCTGGAAGCCGGCATTACCTTTGCGATAGACGATTTCGGCACCGGCTATTCAAGTCTGGCGCATCTTCAGCGTCTGCCGTTCAACACCTTCAAGATCGACCGAAGCTTCATCAGTGGTCTCGCCGATGACCATCACAGCCGCTCGATCGTTCAGACCATTCTGGCAATGGCGAAAAGCCTCAGTTACGAGGTTGTCGCCGAAGGCGTCGAAACGGAAGAACAACACGTTTTCCTGGCTGAGAACGGCTGCACGACTGCGCAAGGCTTCCTGTTCGCGCGGCCGATGCCGGCAGAACATTTCGAAGCCTGGTCGAAGGCATTTCTGATGGATGGCAACCATCCGCGCCTGGCCGCCGGAGCACAGCCGAAAGATGGCAGCACGTTCGCCGCGTAAGGCAATTGGACGTTGACACGAACCGGCCTCACTCCGCCGCCTCGGTCTTCCGGCGTTCGGCAAGGGGGCGGATTGCGGGAAAGTCCTGATCGGTCAGCGTTTCCTTTGCAAGCAGCAATGAAGCCCCTTCGTCCAGTTCGCCGCGATGGCTGTTCAGGAGCGCCTTGGCGCGCTGGAAGGCAGCTTCCACCCTTTGCTTGATGGCAAGGTCGATCTCCCGCTGGGTCTGTTCTGAAACCTCGGCAACGTCTCCGGCAGGCTGGCCGAGAAAGTTCTGGCGCTGGGTGGAATAGGCGCGATTGCCAAGGTCGGGATCCATGCCGTATCGCATGACCATGTCGCGGGCGACTTCGGTCACTTTCTGCAGGTCGTCGGAAGCGCCGGTAGAGATCTCGTTGAAGACAATCTCCTCAGCCGCCCGGCCGCCCATCAGGACAGCCATGCGGTTTTCCAGGTCGAGAGAGGACAACAGGAAACGATCCTCGGTTGGCCGCTGCATCGTGTAGCCGAGCGCGCCGATGCCGCGCGGGATGATCGAGATCTTGTGCACCGGATCACAGCCTTCCAGGTTGGCGGCAACCAGGGCATGGCCCATTTCGTGGAAAGCGACGGTTTTTCGTTCCTTGTCCGACAGGATCCGGCTGCGCTTTTCCAGTCCCGCAATCACCCTCTCCACTGCCTCGTTGAAGTCCAGCAGGGTAACGGCATCCGCCTGCCGACGTGTTGCCAGGAGGGCCGCCTCGTTGACCAGCGTCGCAAGGTCGGCGCCGGAGAACCCTGCTGTCAGCTGAGCCACCTGATCGAGATCGATATCTGCGGCCAGCTTGATCTTCTTCACGTGGACATCGAGGATCGCGCGCCGGCCGATCTTGTCCGGCCGGTCGACCAGCACCTGCCGGTCGAAGCGCCCGGCGCGCAGGAGGGCTGGATCGAGGATCTCCGGCCGGTTCGTCGCCGCCAGCAGGATGATGCCGCTGGACGGATCAAACCCGTCGAGCTCGGTCAAAAGCTGGTTGAGCGTCTGTTCCTTCTCGTCGTTGGTGCCCATCGGGCCGGCTGCACGCGCCCGGCCCAGTGCGTCCAGCTCGTCGATGAAGATGATGGCAGGGGCGGCCTTTCGGGCCTGCTCGAAGAGGTCGCGAACTCGTGCGGCGCCGACGCCGACGAACATCTCCACGAATTCGGAGCCGGAGATCGAGAAGAACGGCACACCGGCTTCACCGGCCACGGCGCGCGCCAGAAGCGTCTTGCCTGTGCCCGGAGGGCCAACCAGCAGGATGCCCTTGGGCACATGTGCCCCCAGACGGCCATAGGAAGCTGGTTCCTTCAGAAAATCGACAATCTCCTTCAGTTCCCGCTTGGCTTCATCCACTCCGGCGACATTTTGAAAAGTGACTTTCACGTCCTTTTCGACAAATACCTTCGCCTTTGACTTGCCGACCGTCATCATGCCGCCAAGCCCCTGTTTTTCGGCAAACCGGCGGATGAAGAACATCCAGAGGCCGAACAGCAGCAGGACCGGCAGCACCCAGGAGAGGATGTCGCGAATGAAGGTGTTCTGGACGACGCCGGTGTATTTGACATCGTACTTGCTGAGTTCGTCGGCGAGCGGAACCTCGACGCGCGTAGTGACGAAATACTGCTTGCCGTCCTTCAGTTCCGCCTTGAACTTGCCTTCGATGAAGTTCTCCTTGACGGCGATCTCCTCGATCTTTCCGTCCTTGAGGTACTGCTCGAACTGGCTGTAGGGGATCTGCTCGACGGTCTTGTAGGTGGTCCACCAGCTTTGGAACATCAGCACCAGCATCATGGCAATGAAGGCGTACCAAAGGTTTATCTGGTGTTTCTTTTCCATCGTGAAACTGTCCCGGCAATCGTCTGAACTATGCCGCCATTGACGCGGTTCGCCCGGAGGCTGTCAAGGCACGAGGTGGCATGGCTGCCCTGGTTCAGACGACCGGCTCGAGTTGCCGCTTGGACGTTTGCGTGCGGAAGGACGAGGCGCTGGAACGGGCGAGGTAGATGACCGGGATGAGGCCGACCAGAACGATGGCAAGCGAGGGCAGGGCCGCTTCGCCAAAGGCTTCGCGCGAGGCGGCCTCGAACACGGTCGTTGCCAGGGTTTCGAAATTGAACGGACGCAGGAGAACCGTTGCCGGCAGCTCTTTCATGCAATCGACGAAGCTGAGCAGGGCTGCGGACAACAGCACCGGCTTCAGGATCGGCAGGTGGATCTGCGTCAGGGTCTGACCGCTGTTGCGGCCAAGCGTGCGCGCCGCCATGTCGAGATGAGGTGTGATCCGGCCGAAGCCACCTTCGACCTGGCCGTAAGAAACTGCAAGGAAGCGAACCACATAGGCAAACACCAGGCCGGTGCCGCTCCCCAGCAGTAGCAGGCCGGTGTTGATACCGAACCAGGCTTCCATGCGGGCATCCAGGAAATTGTCGAAGCCGGCCAACGGCACCAGAATGCCGATGGCGAGAACGGTGCCCGGAATGGCGTATCCGATCGAGGCAAGCCGGACGGCAAACTTCAATGGACCCCTGGGGTTGAGACGCAGGGCATAGGCCAGGGCAATGGAAATGAGCACGGTGATCAGCGCTGCAATGGCAGCGAGGCTGAGGCTGTTCCAGACAGCATCCAGAAAACCGCTGTCCCAAAAACCTTCCAGGCGCCGGCTGGCCAGGTCTGCAAGCAGCAGGCCAGGAACCACAAAGCCGACAAAGACCGGCGTCAGGCATAACAGCAACGCAAGCGCAGCCTGCCAGCGTCCAAGTTCGAAGCGTGTCGGTGGCCGGTGCTTGGAGCCACCGCCGCTGTCGAAGCGCTGTTTGCGCCGCCCGAACCGTTCCAGCCACAATAGCAGGAACACCATCACCAGCATGGCCAGCGCGAGCTGGGCTGCGCCACCGAGGCTGGAACGGTGCAGCCAGGTGTCATAGACGGAAAAGGTCAGGGTCTTCACGCCGAAGAATGTCACCGCGCCGATATCGTTGAGGCACTCCATCAAGGCAAGCGAAATGCCGATGACGATGGCGGGACGTGCCAATGGCAGAGCGACACGAAAGAACAGCCCGTAAGGCGAAGCGCCAAGGGTACGCGAGACATCCAGCGTCGAGGCGGACTGGATCAGAAAGCTCGCCCGGGTCGTCAGATAGACATAAGGGTAAAGCACCGCCCCCATGACGAATATGGCGCCGCCCAATGAGCGAATTTCGGGAAACCAGTAGTCTCTAGACGTCTTGAAACCGAAAAGCGTGCGGATCAGGCTCTGGACCGGCCCGGTATAATCGAGCACTTCGACATAGGCGAAGGCGACAATATAGGTCGGCACCGCAAGGGGCACCAGAAGAGCCCAGTCGAGGACCTTTCTTCCCGGGAAATTGCACATCGTCACCAGCCAGGCCGTGGCAACGCCGGTGATGCCTGTGGTCAGGCCGACCCCGAGCATCAGCAAAACCGTCGTCTGCAGGGAGCCAGGCAGAACCGTTGTCAGAAGGTGGCCCCAGACTTCGCCCGTCGGCGTCAGCGCGATCCACACGATCGCCGCCAATGGCAACAGCACCAGCGTGGCAATCGCCAGCGATGCAATTTGCCAGAAACGGTCAGCAAAAGTGAGGGTGGGCGTGCGCAGCAAGGCCAGTCATTTCTTTGAGAATGGTTCGCAGGAAGCTCTATAGGCAAAACCCGGAAAATGCAAAAGCCAAGAGACCCCGAGGCGTGACCTGAATTTTTGCGGTGGCTTTTTTTCCGTCATGCCATGGCTCGGCCATGGCATCCATGCCGTTGAGGATCGGATCGACGTCACCTCTGAATTTTGTCGACAGGGAACGGCATGGATTGCCGGATCAAGTCCGGCAATGACGGGCCCCAGAATAGTTTGAAAGTCCGCCTTCCTTGCTCTCAACAGAAAAGCGCCGCAAAATGCGGCGCCCGTCTTTTTTGTTGATATGGCCTCAGGAGGCCGGACCGTCATCAAAGCCGACTTCGTCGATCAGCTCGCTGGCGGTCTTGCGGTTCTTGGCAATGTCGGCAAGTGACAGGGTGTCTTTCTTGAACTCGCCCCAGCTTGCAACGCGCTCGGAAACCGCTACGCCCGGCTTGACCGGATATTCATGGTTGGTTTCGGCGTAGATCTGCTGCGCTTCATCGGAGGACAGGAACTCGATCAGCTTGACCGCATTGTCCTGGTTCGGTGCGTTCTTCGTCAGGATGACGCCGGCAACGTTCACGTGGCTGCCACGGTCTTCGGTGTTCGGGAACAGGATGCGGACGCTGTCGGCCCAGGTCTGCTGTTCCGGTTCCTTCTCGTTGGTCTGCATCAAGCCCATGTAATAGGTGTTGCCGAGTGCGATGTCGCATTCGCCGGCGAAGATGGCCTTGACCTGGGCGCGGTCGTTGCCGGCAGGCTTGCGGGCAAGGTTGTCGCGAACGCCTTCAAGCCACTTTTCGGTTTCTTCCGCACCATGGTGGGCGACCATCGAGGCAACCAGTCCGACGGTGTACACATGCTGACCGGAGCGGGTGCACAGGCGGCCCTTCCACTTCGGATCGGCAAGTTCCTCATAGGTGATGCTGTCCTGGTCGACGCGTTCCTTGGAAGCGTAGATCACGCGGGCACGGTTGGTCAGGCCGATCCAGTGGCCTTCCGGGTCGCGGAATTCTGCCGGAACGTTTGCATTGACGATTTCAGAAACAACCGGCTGTGAAATGCCGAGCTGCTTGGCACCGTCCAGGCGCCCGATGTCGACGGTCAAGAGAACGTCGGCCGGAGAGTTGGCGCCTTCAGCCGCAATACGCTCGCCCAGGCCTTCAGCCGCAAAGACCACGTTGGTCTTGATGCCGGTTTCCTTGGTGAATGCGTCGAGCAGCGGCTCGATGAGGTAAGGCTGACGATAGGAGTAGATGTTCACTTCCCCGTCGGCAAATGCGGGTACAGCGGTAAGGGTTGCCGAAGACAGCAGGGCAGCGCCTGCCAGGATGCGGAAAGTGGAATTCATGTAACTCTCCCGTTGATATGGTTCTTGTTGCTCGGACGCGGGGTCCGAAGCTTGCCGGGAATATGTCGTTAGCAGGGCTTCAAGTCAATAAATCTAGCAAAATCAATACTTTAGAATGATTCAAAACTAACTGGAGGATTGCATTCCACTATTTTGCCGAAAACCGGTGAGAATACAGGAGTTTAAGACTCGACTTTAGGTCTGATGGTCATTGAAGCTTGCTTTGAAAGACTGATCACGAACGCGTTATCGGCTGGCGTGAAAAACTGTCACACCCAGGCAAGCGCCTGCCGCAGGAAGGCTGTGCCATTGCCTGGCTGCCAGACGCCGTGCGCCATGATCACCCTTTCCGGTGACCAGGCAAGTATCTTGTCCCGGCAGCTTCGAGCCTTTCGGCGGTCGAAAAAGCTCAGCCGCCATTCCAGAGGCGCATAGCCCTTGCCTTCGACAATACCCCATAGACCGGCAATCCAGCGCTGCCAGGGTTTCCAGTGCCGGTGCAAAAAACCTTCCGAGAAATGCTCGCTGAGATCTGCCAGGATGACGGTTGCCGAGGGCCGGTGCAGAAACACCAACTCGTCCATCACCGGAGAACCGGAAAAGCGCACCATGTCGATGACGCCTTCGAATGCATCTGGCACCGCCTCGTCCAGCGCCGGTTCGAAGGCGAGGTCCGTACGCTTGGCAATGGTGCTCTGAGGTCCCCAGAGCCTGGCCTCCGGCCAGGCCGCCTTCCAGTCCTGCAGAAAGAGATGGTGGATCTTGTTGGGACTGACGAGATGTGTCGGGGTTCCCAGGGCATCGATCTGCTGCCGGACCGCCGGCGTCAAGGCGATGGGTGACCAGACCCACAGCTTGCCGGACGGCAGGCGAATGATCACACAGCGGGTCGGGTAACAAAATCCGTAGAAGGAGACAGTGTCCCCTTCAAGGATCCAGATATTGCTGTCGACTTCAACCAAGGCGCTCTCCCGTCAGGAGCCCGGCATTACTCCGAAAGCACCCGCTGTGTCGGGAAGATGATTTCCACCAGGGTGCCCTGATCCGGCGTGGAATCGATATGGAAGCTGGCCCGGTTGGCTTCCACCAGTGCCTTGGTCAGCGGCAGGCCAAGCCCGGTTCCACCGCCGCGGCTGGAGGTATGCAGCTGCCGGAACGGTTCAAGCGCCGCAGCCAGTTGCTTGGCTGTCATGCCGGTGCCGGTATCGCGAACCCGCAGCGCGACTTCGCCGTTGCTTTCCAGCGCCGTCGACAGGATCACCTGCCCACCGGACTTGTTGTATTTGATCGCGTTGGACAGAAGGTTCAGCACGATCTGGCGCAGAGACCGCGGGTCAGCCACGACATCGGGCACGGATTCCGGCAGGCTGGCACGGATGATGACACGCTCTCGGTTGGCCTGCGGCTGCATCAGGGCAACGCATTCGTTGATGACGTCGTTGGTCGAGACTGCGGAGAACTTCAGATCCAGCTTGCCCGCCTCGATCTTGGACAGGTCCAGGAGATCGTTGATCAGGCTCATGATGTGCGAGCCGGATGTGCGGATATCCTTGAGATAATCCTTGTAGCGGTCATTGCCGATCGGGCCGAAGCGCTCTTCCATCATGACTTCCGAAAAGCCGATGATCGCGTTCAGGGGGGTGCGGATTTCATGGCTGATCTTGGCCAGGAAATCGGACTTCTGAGAGCTGGCGTTTTCAGCCTGGCGCTTGGCCTGGGTCAGCTCTTCTTCTGCCGTCTTCCATTGGGTGATGTCGCGCAGCACCGCACAGTATTTGACGTCGTCCTTGTTGCCGCTGATCCGGCCGATGGTCATGAACAGCGGGATGAGCCCGCCGGTCGGAACCTTGCCGAGCACTTCGCGGCCATCGTTCAGGATCGAGGCAACGCCGTTGCGCGACAATCCGTCCAGATAGTCGGCCGCCGCCCGGTGGCTTTCGGGTGCCAGGAAATCCGTGAAGGGCGCTCCGATCATGTCGGACCGGTTGGCGCTGAAGAGCGCCTCCGCGGAGCCGTTCACTTTCAGGATCGTGCCGTTCTGATCAAGCACGAGAACGCCGTCGGTCGCCGTTTCCAGAATGGTGTCCATCTCGGCGATCTGGTTGCGCGCGCTATCAAGTTCCGAGCGGACTTCCGCAAAGAAGTTCGGCGAAGACGGAGCAGCGGTCGCAGGTGCCGGCTTGGCCTTGCGTTCGGTGATGGAAATCATCAGACCGCGCGTGCCGTTCCACGGAACGGAATGCATATGAGCGTCGACGTTGAGGACACCGCCATCCGACAGGCGCATCTTCATGGTCTCGTCGACTTCACCATCCATGCCTTCGGCGTCCGGCAGCTCTTCCGCATCGTCGATGAAAAGGGCTTCCAACCCGCCAGCCTCGGAGAGCGCGGTGATCGACTTGTAGCCAAGCATGCTCAGCAGCGCCTTGTTGGCGTAGAGAACTTCCCGGTCATGGGCAATGGCGATGCCGATGGGCAGGCGGTCCAGGAGGCTCGGGTCGATAGGGCCGGCTTCCGGAACTTCGGGCGGCAGCTCTTCGACCGGTTCCACCGGATCGGGCGCATCGAAATCTTCAAGGTCGCCCTCCAGCCGTGCTCCAAGGGCTTCGGCGATCTTGCGGAAGGCCTGACGTTCGGGCCGGGAAAGACCGGAGGTATCCACCGGAACAACGCGCGGTTTCACCGTTGCCAGCGGGATGACCTGGCCTGTCGGTTTCGGTTCGGCCGGCTCATCGGCGTCGGCGGTTTCGGCAGCCTTGTCCTCGCTCTCGAAGGCAGCGGTTTCTTCGAAGAACTCGCGCTCTTCAGCCGCATCGTCCGTTTCCAATGACGGAGCCACGGCTTCGATCTCGCGGTCTTCCTCCTCAACGAGATCGAAATGGGTGTCTTCAAAGGCAGGCTCGGGCTCGAACAGATCTTCGTCGCCAGCCGAAGCCTCATCGGTTCCCGTTTGCTGGTCCTCGTCACTTTCGGCAGTTGCGACGGCTGTGGACGACATGTCGTCGTCTTCCGGGGCCGTGGGGTCTTCTTCTTCCTCAAAGAGGTCGCGAGACTTCTTTTCCGCCTCTTTGTAAGCCTTGGCGAGCGACTTGACCGCGCTTTCGATTTCAGCCGGTTTCAGCGCCGCTGGCCCGGAGATACCGGTTGGTTCGGCACTCGCTGGAGTGGGCACTGCAACAGCTGTAGTGGTGTCCCCTGTCTCTTCACCGGTCAGCTCGTCGCTCGCAGCATCGGTTTCGCGGTCGGCGTTCGCTTCGTTTTCGTCTTCGTCTGCCAGTTCAGTGTCGTCATCATCGATGGCGGTGTCTTCGCTTGCTGTGTCGCTGACCTCGTCTTCAGGGTCTTCATCATCAGCTACTACATCGGCGTCATCGACGACTGTTTCCGGCGCATCGTCCGTTTCGTCGATTGCAGTTCCGGTGTCCTCAGCGCTTGCATTGTCCTCAGGAACGGTTTCATCGCTGCCGGAGACGGGCTGGTCTTCGCCAGTCTCCGGAACGTCGCTTTCCTCGGGAAGAGCTTCGTCTTCCGGTGCATCTTGCAGACCGGATTCCAGGGCCTTGAACTTGCTGTCGAGAGCTGCGCCGGGCAGATCGTCGAAATCCTTGTCGGCATCCGGGGCAACGTCCTCTGGAGACGTGTCGGTTTCAAGGTGTCGGGTATCCGCCTTGGCGGGTTCATCTGCCTTTACCGGCGGGTCTGCCGGGCGCTGCGGAGCCTTGCCGGTGAACTTTGCCAGGGACCCGACGAGAGCAGCCGCACTTGCGCCAAGAAAGGTCTTGCCCGCGAAAGAATCCGGTTTTGCCGGTTTCAATTCCGCAAGCTTGGCTGCCGCCTCCGCGGTTGCCTGCTGCTCTGCTGCCTCTGGTGAACCAGCTTCGTCGGTACCAGCCTCACCAGTCGATGTATCTGTTGTTTCATCACCTGTTTCAGAGCGGACGTTTTCAGGTCCGTTGTCATAGCCCACGGTGGCAATGTCGTCTTCCACCTCTGGCGCCACGGTCACGTCGGCAGCTTCGGCACCGGGCGCGCCTTCCTGCAGCGTTGCAGCGGCGTGGCTGGCTCCATCTTCCGCAAGTGTGTCGCGTCCGGTTTCGTCCCTGTCAGTGTCAATGTCAGTGTCGGATGCCCCGACAACGGCCAGCGTCGGGCCGGAGGGCTGGCTTCCATGCTCCGGCACGGCATCCGCGGTCCGGCAAACTCCGAAGCCGCGATAGCCTTCGAATTTACGGTTCCGGTCGAAGGCGGGCAGGGCGGCCATGTCGACAGGTACGCGCAAGTCCGCAGCGGAAACCGGCCAGTCGATTGTCTTTCCGCTCCAGGTGTCGCGTCGGTCGAGTGCCCGCGCAATATGGCCACGGGGATCGAGATCGAAAGCGTCGGACACTTCCTTCCAGGTCAGACCGATAATGTCGGTTGAGGAAGGGCCAAGAACTTCGGCAAACTCGTCGGACAGAAAGGTGAAGCGCTGGTCGATGTCCATCTTCCAGGCAAAGCGCACAGGTCTGCGCCGTGGCTGAAAGACAAAGCCGTCCCCACCTTCCGTCGCAGCGTCATCAGAGGTGTCTTCGGCCACGACTTTGGCGGTCGTCTCCTCAAGGACACTTTCCTCGAGGTCGAGTTCTTCGAGGCCGTCGTCCTCTTCAATCTCTTCCAGGTCGGACAACGCGGCTTCAAGGTCTGCCTCTCCGGCATCCATCGGGGAGATGTCGTCTGAGGTGACAACACCGGCGGCAATGGATTGCTCACTGGCAGCCAGGTCGTCGAGGTCTTCCTCAACAGGTTCTTCAACGGGTGGGGCAGGGGCGGCCTGCGTTGCGGCCATGTCGTCAGCGGGTTCAAACTCGTCTTCGTCGGCCCGTACCCAACCGGCGTCGTCCTCACCGGTCTGGGAAACTGTTTCCTCGTCCGCGGGCGAAGTGTCAGCGGCTACTGCAGCTCCGGCGGCAACGCCTGCGGCCAGCAGCCCAGCTTCAATTGCTGAGGCGTCCGCTTCTTGCGCGCTTTCAGAGCTGTCTTCCCCGGCTTCAGTGTCGGGATCAGCCAGAGGCAGGTTTTCCAGGACCACCAGCTTCTGGCGGTCCGTCACCTTCAGAACAACGCCCTCATGAAAGTCACCATCGAGTTCCAGAGGACCGAAAAGCGCCGTCTGTCCGTCCGGTAGGTCGAGGTCTTCCGGTGTTCCCTTCAGTTCGCCAAAACAGCCTTCCACCGAACCGGCATCCGTCACGAACACGGTGGCATCATCGGCACGCAACATCTGTGCAAAAGCCGGCACCGGGTCTTTCGTCATGGACAGACCCTTGTCACCGCACACAATCAGGGCCGCGGCTTCACCGTTGTCCAGCTCGATACGCATGCACTGACAGGTCAGCAGCATGACCCTGAGACCCCGGTAAAACCGCAGCCGGTCGATGCTGAACTTGTCTGTAGGGCCGGATTCGGCAATGCGGGCGATATGCGGACGGGCGGGTGAGCGCTCGAGCGACGTCAGGTTGGCCAGGTCGGCTACGGACTGTGCGGAAAAAAAGGAAGCACCGGCAGCGTTCGCCCATAGAATACGCGCCCCGTCGGCCGACCAGAGCCAGGCTGCCCTTTTGTCGGCGACAAGCTGAACCAGATCATCCATGGCAGTCAGTTCCAGGAATGATAGGGTTTGTTCGTCCATGGCTCTGCTCCAAACTGGTCTGCAACACCGGTTGACGGGTGCGTGGCGGCCGGATTTGCCCAAAGTGGTAAACACTCCGTTAATACAAGCAATCTCCAACACAGTCCACGTAAAGCAAGGTTGCTAAAGGGGTTACATGAAGGCGTGGTTAATCCGACCGGACAAGTTTGCCGGAATGCCATCGTCGTGTTACGAATTTTTGGCATGGAAGGATTTCAGGATACCTGCCTGACATCTTTCGTCGACCTGAGGAGCGCCGACATGAGCACAGACAAGACCGGTTTTGAAATTCCCGACCAGATGCGCGATTTCGCGGAAAAGAGCGTCGACCAGGCCCGCAAGGCCTTTGACGACTTCATGGGCGCGACCCACAAGGCTGTCAGCAATGCGGAAGACAGCGCGAATGCGGTTCAGGCCGGTGCTGCGGATGTGAACAAGAAGGCGCTGAACTATGCCGAAGAGCATGTCGATGCGGCTTTCAAGTTTGCGCAGGAACTGGTCAAGGCGCAAAATGTCGAGGACATGATGAAGCTGCAGCAGGACTATCTGCGCCGGCAGATGGAATCCCTCGGCGAACAGGCGCGCGAGTTTTCCAACTCGGCGACGAAGGCCGTTCAGGACGCGGCCAAGGCCACCCAGAAAAAATAATCCGGCCGGCATTTTTCCTTGCGCAGGGCGCCAGAGCCCCGCGCAAGGTGTCACAAGTGTTTCATTGAATATTTCCTGCTTTGGTTGTAATGTTTTTCCGGTCCTGATTGCCTGTTTTCGTCTTCCCTTGTCCAGCCAATGGCTTACCGACAAAGGGCTGCAGTCCGCTCCGCTTTTTGCAGAACGGAACCGACGAAACACCAGAAATCCCCGACGGCAAGTTTGTTGTGCAGTGCAAAAAAATGTTGCAATGCAGCACGGCATGCACTATGTAGTGTTTGCGGATGACGACAGGGTCCGCCGGCACACGTATCGGCGGAATGAACTTGCACCAATGATCGCATCCGGACTCAAGGAGATGAGATCATGACTGACACCACAACCACTGCTCCGGCAAAGCCGGCGCCGAAAGCTCGCACCACCAAAGCCAAAACCGCTGCTGCTGGTGTAGCTTTCCCTGACTTCGAGGCTTTTGCTATGCCGAAAATGGAAGTTCCGGCCATGTTCCGTGAAGCAACCGAAAAAGGCATCGAGAACGCTCGCGAAGCCTATGCAAAAGTGAAAAACGCTGCTGAAGACGCAACCGACCTGATGGAAGACACTTTCGAGACTTCCCGCCAGGGCGTTGTCGAATTCAACCACAAGGCCGTTGATGCTGCCAAAGCCAACGCCGACGCAACTTTCACTTTCGTGAAGGACATCATGTCTGCGAAGAGCCTGGCTGAAGCTATCGAGCTGCAGTCCACGTTTGCTCGCCAGCAGTTTGACGCTCTGAGCGCCCAGTCCAAGGAAATGCACGAACTGGCTACCAAGCTCGGTACCGACGTTTCCGCACCGGTCAAGGAAGCGTTCGAGAAGTCCTTCAAGGACATCAAGGTCAACTAATCCGGCATCCTGCCGTCCGCAGTCACCTGATTGCGGTTCGGCAGGGCCATGCCGATGACATCGGCAAACGGTTGTTATGCCCGGGGCAACGCTCCGGGCATTTGCTTTTCAACAGCTCGAAAATTTCCGCAAATTCCCGCTTGCGGGTTGGAAAAAACGAGTTTAGAAGACGCCCTTGCAAATGGCGGCACGGGTCAGTATGGTCCGCGTCACCTCACGCCTTTAAGCAGACGTAGCTCAGTTGGTTAGAGCGTCGGATTGTGGCTCCGAAGGTCGGTGGTTCGAATCCACTCGTCTGTACCATTTCCCTCTTCATTCGTTTTGAAACAGAATTTGGTCCCGCGCAGGGCTCCCTTGCGGCCGGCGACATGATTTTCTGTATTGGGTATGCCGCAGCCGGATTGTCCGAAGCTGTTGAGACATAATCCTTCACCATCAAATTCAGAACCGCCGGTAGGTAGACTGTAACCGGGCAGCAATCTCTGTTGTCTGCAAGCCGATCTCCAATGGAGCACACAGGCTGTCCTTGACCTACAGGGACGGGTTCTCGGATTTGACAACAAGAAACGGATAGTTCGGCTCGGCCCGATCATGACACCTGTCGCTCGGACCCTGGCTTTTGCCGGGTCCAATGACAGACAGGAGAAAACGTCATGGAACTCGAAAACAAGTCGATCATCATCACCGGGGCAAGCAGCGGGATCGGGGCTGCAGCAGCGAGCCTTTTTGCGGCCGAAGGAGCGAACGTCATCCTCGGTGCCAGGCGTTCCGCGGAACTTGAGGCTGTTGCGTCCAAAATCCGTGAAGCCGGCGGCACCGCCGTTTTCCTGGAGGGGGACGTCAAGGACGAAGGTTATGCCGCGGCACTGGTCGACCTCGCGTTGAAGGAGTTCGGGCGATTGGACGGTGCCTTCAACAATGCAGGCATTGTCGGTGCCATGGAGCCAGTCCCGGACATGGGTATCGGCAACTGGAACGAGGTCCTGACTGTCAACCTGACGGCGGCGTTTCTGGCCGCAAAAGCGCAGATACCGGTCATGAAGGAAACCGGCGGTGGCTCGATCGTCTTCACATCGTCATTTGTTGGTTTCAGCAACGCGGGCATGCCTGGCATGGGCGCTTACGCGGCTTCCAAGGCCGGTCTCAACGGCTTGGTGCAATCACTTGCCTCCGACCACGCCGCTGAGGGTATTCGGGCTCATGCCTTGATGCCGGGTGGCACAATTACACCGGCCGGCGGCGAAGGAAATCCGGACGTCTTGGCGTTCATTGCAGGTTTGCACCCCATGAAACGCATGGCCGACGCAAGGGAGATCGCACAGGCAGCGCTTTTCCTGCTGTCCGACCGCGCAAGTTTCATGACGGGCAGTCCGACGATTGTCGATGGCGGCATGTCCATTCGGCTGACCTGACCGGACGCTTTGCCACAAGGCGGAGCGCCGCCTTGTGGCAAATCCCGGACCGCCTGTTTCAGGCAACAGCGCCTTTGCAACAGACTTGAACGGAGCCTCCGCTCCGTCCCTTGCCTTGAAATTCAAATATGCCAGCAGCTCGGAAAACGGGTCGCTGAAGATCCCGATTTGAAGGTAAGGACCGGAGTGCACGGTCGTGAAGCCGGTGACAGGATTGGCGAAGTTGACGACAACAATTTCGGGAAGACGCACCAATGGAAGCCTTGAACGACAATCAGACCAAGCTGCCCCTGGCAGAGGACCCTCGATGGGCGCGCATAGCAGCCCGTGACAAGACCGCAGACGGCCAGTTCTGGTATTCGGTGTCGACGACCGGTGTCTATTGTCGCCCGTCGTGCCCTTCGCGCCTGGCCAATCCGAAAAACGTACAGCTTCACACCACGCTCGAAAGTGCCCGGGCGACCGGTTTCAGGGCGTGCAAGCGCTGCAAGCCGGAAGGCTTGCCTGCCGGTGCGGAGAATGCAGCAATTGTCGCAAAGGCCTGCCGCATCATTGAAGGCAGCGAAGAAGAGCCGTCACTGGATGATCTTGCTCGCTCCGTCGGTCGTAGCCCCAGCTACTTTCACCGGGTGTTCAAGGCGGCGACCGGGCTTACGCCAAAAGACTATGCGTCAGCGCATCGGGCCAACAGGGTCCGTGATGGACTTGGTTCCGGCATAACGGTGACCGAGGCAATCTATGACGCAGGCTTCAATTCCAGCGGACGGTTCTATGAAAAATCCACCGGGATGCTGGGTATGACACCCACGCAATACCGTGCCGGCGGAGCCGACGAGGAGATCAGGTTCGCGGTTGGCCAGACGACGCTTGGTGCCATTCTGGTCGCGTCCGGCAAGAAAGGCGTTGTGTCGATTCTTCTCGGAAGTGACCCGGGGGACTTGGTCCGGGATCTGCAGGACCGGTTTCCCAAGGCAACACTGCTTGGGGCGGATCGCGACTATGAAGGTCTGGTGGCCCGGGTGGTGGGCTTCGTCGAATGTCCAAAGATCGGTCTGGACCTGCCTTTGGATGTCCGCGGAACCGTCTTTCAACAACGGGTATGGCAAGCTCTTCAGGAAATCCCTGCCGGAGAAACGGTCTCCTATGCCGAGATTGCCCGGCGTATCAAGGCACCCAAGGCATCACGGGCTGTTGCCCGGGCTTGTGCTGCCAACAAGCTCGCAGTTGCAATTCCCTGCCACCGTGTGGTTCGAACCAGCGGTGCACTTTCCGGCTACGCATGGGGTGTGGAGCGCAAGCGCGATCTCATCGAGAGGGAGAAACGGGCATGAGAAAGCTTATCGCCAACGAGGATCGTCCGGATGCTTTGGCGACCTCTTTAGAGGCTCGGGTTGCCGGTTATGATTGGGCTGCGATCCACGAAGAGCTGAACGGTTTCGGCTGTGCCACGCTGCCTCAGCTCTTGTCGCCCGGGGAATGTCGTGCCCTTTCGTCACTTTATGCCGAGGAAGAACATTTCCGAAGCCATGTCGTCATGGCGCGGCACGGCTTCGGCAAGGGGGAATACAGCTATTTCAAATATCCGCTGCCGGATATTCTGGCTGGATTGCGGACCGCCCTTTATCCCCGCTTCGCCGGTCTTGCCAACACGTGGAACGAGGCCATGGGCTTCGATCAACGATTTCCGGTCACCCATGACGCGTATTTGGAGCAATGCCACAAGGCGGGCCAGGTCCGGCCGACCCCTTTGTTGCTGCAGTATGGCGCAGGCGACTTCAACTGCCTTCACCAGGATCTGTACGGCGATCTGGTGTTTCCGATTCAGGTCGCGATTCTGCTATCGGAACCGGGCAAGGATTTCTCGGGAGGCGAGTTCTGCATGACCGAACAACGCCCGCGCATGCAGAGCCGCGTTGAGGTTGTCAGCCTGCGCCAGGGGGATGCCGTGGCCTTTGCCGTTCACAACCGGCCTGTCCAGGGAACGAGAGGTAATTACCGCGTGAACCTGCGCCACGGCGTGAGCCGCGTGCGCTCCGGCACGAGACACACCGCAGGGATCATCTTCCACGACGCGAAATAGACACCTGCTCCGTGCTTGGCGAGCCGTCTTGAACTTTGATGGTACCCGGCAGCAGGTTGATAGCTGCCGAAGCGCGATCATGTCTTCCTGAAAGACTTGATGAGCAGGACAATGGCGCTGCAGCCGAGAAGGACGCCGGCGATGAAACACATCAATGGAGCCAGCAGGCCAAAGTCCGCCTTGAGCGCCTCGTAATTCTGGTTGCCGTACTTGAAGAGGGCGGACGTCATCCAGAGGAACAGTATTGCTGTGATCAGGCGGCCGTAGTTCATCCGTGCCCTATCGGTGTTTTGAATGGGAACGGAGTAACCCTTTTTCCGTTAAAGGTAAGTGTCGTTTCTCGGATAAAGTGTAGGCTGGGCTACAGGCAGAAGATACCAGGGCGCTGATACGGTGAACGGATGGTCGGTTGGTTCTCCCAAGAAATCAGGTCTTTCTGACGGTTCACGGCCCGGGGGGCCGTTGTGTGTCATGCGGGACTCTGTCTGAATGAGAGCACCTGATCTCTAAGGAGCATGCAATGTCCTATCACGATGCCCCCGGCCTTGGCCGCCGTCTGGTCCGTTTGCCCGGCCAGTTGCTTCTGGCGCTCGTGAATGCGACGGCGCTGCTTGTCATTGCAGCCTGCGTGCTGTCGCTCCTTGTGTTGAACAGGGTCGATACAGCGGGCGAACGTATCGCCGGCAATGTGACAGAAGCCGCGCTCGCCCGGTTGCAGGTCTCTCCGGGCGAATTCAAGTCCCGGATCGAAGCGCTCGACGGCAAGATCACCACGCTTGCTGCGCAACTCTCTGATCCCGACCTAAGGGATCATTGGGAAGTGGCGCAGCAACTGAAGGAACTCAATCGGAACCTTGCCGACATCAGGCTGGCGGCCGTTGGTCTGAGCGCTGCCGGTCCGGAAATCACCGACACCGCTTTCGAACAGGCCGGCGACATGCTGACCGGTGCGCTCTACACCTTGCGGGGGTGCGAGACGGCGGTAGAGGACAGCGAGCCTTCGAGCTGAGCATGTTTCTTTTCGCCTAGGCCTGAAACACATCCGCCCATTCAGGGTGCTTGCGCCGCTGCGCATTCACATAAGGACACAGCGGCACGATCTTCACCTGCTTGCGACGGGCGTCATCAACAAGCCTTTCCACCAGTGCCTTGCCAACCCCCATGCCACGCATGCTGTCCGGCACACCGGTGTGATCGGCAATGATCAGGTGTTCGTTGACAATGGAGAAGGTCAGTTCGGCCGGCTCGGTGATCCCTTCTACCATCGCCACATAGCGGCCTTTGCTGCCATCCTGTTCCAGGGTGATGTCGGGGGAAGTTGTCTCTACCATTGTCGGTCTCCTGAAGTGGATGAAAGCAATTGCTCTGATCCTGTGTTCAATCTGTCTGTTCGTTTCCAGGGAAGTACATGGGGATGGGGCGGGAACAATCCCGCCCCAATTCGTGTCAGGCTGCCAGGTCGAACAGCAGGAATTCGGCATTCTCACTGGCTGTCAGCGAGATTGCGCCTGTCTGAAGCAGGCCGAGACCGTCGCCTGCGGAAAGCGGCTGGTCGTTGACGCTGATCTTGCCTTTCACCAGTTGCAGCCAGACCTTCCTGCCAGGGCGGATGTCGAAGGCCAGGCTGCGATCCGCGGACAGAAGCGACGCGTAGAGATCGACATCCTGATGAATGGTAACGGATCCGTCCCGCCCGTCGCGCGATCCGATCAGGCGCAGCGCATCGCGGCGGCCGTCTTCCGGAAAGGCCTTCTGCTCGTAGCTTGGCGAGATTCCGTCAGCTTCCGGAACGATCCAGATCTGCAGGAAGTGGACCGGATCCGTGTCCGAGTGATTGTATTCGCTGTGACGGACACCGGTGCCGGCGCTCATGCGCTGCAGTTCTCCCGGCCGGATGACTGAGCCCGTACCGAGCGAATCCTTGTGTTCCAGACCACCGGAAACGACATAGGAGATAATCTCCATGTTCTGGTGCGGGTGGGTCGGGAAGCCGGCGCTGGGGGCGACACGGTCCTCGTTAATCACCCGCAGGGCACCGAAACCGATGTGGTTCGGGTCAAAATAGGACCCGAAGGAGAACGTGTGCTTGCTCTTCAACCAGCCGAAATCGGCATCGCCGCGAGCATCCGAAGGACGGAGTATCTGGTTCATGGTTCAATCCTTTCCCAATCTCTGGCACGGGAATGTCCGTGCGCTGTTGGACCTAAGATTGCCATTGGGGGATTGTTTTACAATTCTGCCAAATTTGGACAATTAGTCATCGATTTTTGAACAATTCCCTATTGAACGGCCTTGGGAGCTTCGGTCCGGGTCCGGTTTCGTTCGGCGATCTGTTTCGATACGCCGCCGTTCACTGTTGTGGGCTTTCCGGAAGGATCGAAAGCGGACTTGAATGTGAAGGCCGCAGGCGTGGAGCCCGCGTCGCCCAGGCGCTCGAAGCGGTCGACCGCTTCCACCCAGTCCGGTTGATGGCCTTCCGGCACCCACCACAGGGCATAGGCGGGGTAAGCGTGGTCTTCCCGCATGAAGTCCGGGCCCTTTTTCAGGATCTCGGCGTGCGGCCCTCGGTAGACGGCGGCAAGCGCTGATTCCAGGTCTTGCCAAAGCGAGATGGTGGAGGGTGCCCAGCCGTCGCCATTGTCCTGCCAGTACCTGGGAAAAACCTGCTCGCCCCAGCTGTCCGGTCCCGGTTCGTCTTCGTAGCCGGAGCGGGCGACGAAACCCTCGGCTCGCTCCATCGCAGCCCACACAAGCGGCTCGGCCTGGTGAAAGGGTTCCACAACCGGGTGGTCCGCCCGCGTACGGAATTGGCCGAATGTATAGAGCGCAAGCCAGTGACCGTTCATGCTTCCTCGCCGCTGAATGACACCCGGCAGAGACTGGCTGCAATTCACCCGTGTCGCAAGAGGTTGCAAGCGTCGCAAAACAGATAGTCCACGCATGCGGCTGGAAAAATTCGCGCAGCTGGTCTAAGCGCTGGAAGAAGACTTTGGTGGCCGGCATGAGCCCGGCACCGGCAACGAGGATAATCGCGTGGAAGATCTCAGCCTTTTCTCCCTTGGCCTTCTGGCTGTTGCGCTGCTGGCAACCGGGCTTGTGGCCGGGATCATTGCAGGCCTGCTCGGTGTCGGTGGCGGCATCGTCATCGTGCCGGTGCTCTATTACATGTTCACCGCCCTGAAGATCGACCCGTCCGTTCTGATGCATGTGGCCGTGGGAACGTCGCTCGCAACCATTCTGGCGACCGGCACGTCGTCGGCGCGCGCCCACTACAATCGGGGCAGCGTCGACATGGATCTCCTGAAACGCTGGTGGTGGGCGATCGCTCTTGGCGTCATCGCCGGGGGAACGCTCGCGGGGAACATTTCGGGTGGCGCACTGACGCTGGTCTTCGGGATTGTCGCTCTGGCCGTGTCGGCCAACATGATGTTCCGCAAGGATGGCTCCCATCTGGCCGACAAGCTTCCCGGGTCTCCGATCAAGGAAACGCTGGGTTTCCTGATTGGCGGCATCTCGGTGATGATGGGCATTGGCGGTGGAACGCTCGGCGTTCCGACATTGACCCTTTTCAATTATCCGATCCGCAAGGCGGTTGGCACCGCGGCGGCCATCGGCCTCATCATTGCCGTTCCGGGCACCCTGCTGTCGATCTTCTTCGGCTGGGGCGAGGAGGGGCGCCCGCCGTTCTCGCTCGGGTATGTCAACCTGATCGGCTTCTTCCTGATCATTCCGGCCAGCACCCTTGCTGCACCTTGGGGCGCGAAAATCGCCCATGCCATCGATCCGTCGAAGCTGAAGCTCGTGTTCGCGCTGTTCCTCGGTTTTACCGGCCTGCGCATGATCTACGGCGTCGTGTTCTGACCCGTGGCCTGGTCCCGGCTACAGGATCGCTGATGGGTAAATCAAAAGGTTTCATTGGTTCTGAGGCGATTTATCAGCAATACTGACCTTTCTTTGCGGGGGCTGCCCGCCGCCTGACACTCTTGGACAGACATGTTGAACAAAAATGTGACCCTCAGCCTGCAAGGCTGCGTGCGGGGCGCCACGATGTGCATTCCGGTTTCACCGGGCATCATCGCGCTTGGACTGGTCTTCGGAACGGTCGCCGCGCAAAAGGGGCTGACCTTCCTCGAAACGATCATGATCAACTCGCTGGTCTTCGCCGGCGCCAGCCAGTTTGTCGCGATGGAAGTCTACAGCGATCCGCTCAATTATGCTCTCGTTGTGGCGATGATCGGGGTTACCGCTGCCGTCAACATGCGCATGCTGCTGATCGGCGCGAGCCTGCGGCCCTGGCTTGGCCAGGTGCCGGCCTGGCAGACCTATCCTTCCCTGTTTCTGCTGACGGACCTCAACTGGTTGCTGGCCTTGTCGGAATACGACAAGGGCACGCGCGACTGGGGGATCTATCTCGGCAGCGGTCTTTTCACCTGGTCGGTCTGGTCGCTTTCCGTCGTTCCGGGCTATTTCGCAGGCAGTCTCGTGTCGGACCCGAAGGTCTATGGCCTCGATGTGGTTCTGCCGGCTTTCTTCGCTGCACTGCTCGTGCCGCTCTGGAAGGGCAAGCGCCAGACAGTCAGCTGGCTGTTCGCCGGCGGTATCGCCGCGCTGACCTGGTATCTGGTCGGTGGCTACTGGAGCATTTTCACCGGTGCCATCGCCGGTGCTTTCGCGGGGGCCTATCTCGATGACTGAGGGAGCATTCACCGCCGACCCGATCTTCGTCCTGGCCGTGCTTGGCATGACGGCGGTCACCTATGCCCTGAGGGCGGGTGGATACTGGGTCATGGGCCGGCTGCCCATCACGCCGCGGGTGCGGCGGGGGCTGGAGGCCTTGCCGGGCGCGATCATCGTTTCCACCATTCTGCCTATCGTGTTGAAGGGCGGGCTGGCCGTGGCGCTGTGCCTTGTCGTTGCTGCAGCGGCGCAGGTGACCCTGCGCAAGGAATATGTCGCCGTCTTCTGTGCAGCCGGAGCCGCGGCAGCCCTCAGGGCTGCCGGACTGTAGGCTACTGGCGGTTCAGGATTTTCCGAACCTGTCCGGCGGTTTCGTCGACATTGCTGCCCGCGTCGATTTCCACCCAGTTCATCTGGCCGATGTCGTAGCCAAGCTGGGTATCGACAACGTCAGCGTTTGCGTCCGAGGCATCGTCCCCGCGCGCGGAGACCCGGGCTTTCAGGATGTTTGCCGGCGCAGTCAGCCACAGGCCGCAGAAACCGCATTCAACATTATTCGCGATGGCCTCGATACGGTCCCGTTCGCTCTCGGCGGCAAAAACCGCATCGAAGATTGCCGAGTGACCCGCTGCGAGGACGGTCTGAATGGTGTCGTCCAGCGCGTGGTAGACCTTCTGGGACGCCTCCAGCGTATAGGCTTCCGCCGGCGCCTTTTCCGTTTCTTCAATGCCCAGCAGGCGCTTTCGCATCACGTCCGTGCGCAGCACGCGCGCGCCGGGTGCCCGGCCGATGCCGGGGGCAATTTCGTAAGCAAGCGTGGTCTTGCCGGTGCCGGAAAGTCCTCCGATGGCAACCAGTTGCGGGCGTGAGGGATCCAGAAAGTCCACTGCGTGGCGGAAATAGGCCTGGGCCTGGTCGCGCTCACGTTGTTTCTGGTTCGGGTCCGATTGGTTGAGAGCGGAGCTGGCCGCGATCTTGGAGCGGATCGCCGCGCGCATCATCAGGTAGAAGGGCAGGGCTGCCAGGCCCTCCGAATGCGTGTCCAGGCGGCTCTTGTCCATGTAGCGGTTGAACACCCGGTTGGCCGCACGCTGTTGACCCCGGTCCCACAGGTCCATCAGCAGGAAGGCGAGATCGTAAAGAACGTCGCCGGTAGCAATCGCATCTGAAAATTCAACCGCATCGAACAGGACCGGGGTGTCATCAACCATGACGATGTTGCGAAGGTGGGCGTCGCCGTGGCAACGACGGACAAGACCCTGTTCGCCCCGGCGCAAGATCAGCTCGTGCAGAGCCGACAAGACAGTGCGGGAAGTCTCGGTCAGATGCCGGACCGCCTCGGCTTCGAACAGATCGGGGTGCTCGCGAAAGGCGGCGTCGTTCTGCTCCACATAGCTTGCAAGCTCCGCGTAGAAGCCGTTGCCCTGCCGCAGTGGCGCGGCGTCATGAGCAGTCACCATCATGTCCGCCAGACTGTCCGTCAGGGTGTCCGGAAGCGGGCTGGTTCCAGCGACGGAGTCCAGTTCGTGCTGTCGCTCGAACCGGTTCATTTCAACTGCCCATTCGATGGGCTCTCCAGTGCCGCCAAGATCCAGCGTGCCATCTGCCTCCCGCGTCACAGGCAAGGCCTGCCGGTAGATCTGAGGTGCGTTCGGCTGGTTGTAGGTTATTTCCGCCTTGCAGGCTTCTTCGCGCAAGGGCAACGTCGAATAGTCGAGAAAGGGAAACTTGACCGACCGTTTGACCTTGTAGGCCTTGCTGCCCACCAGAAAGACGATATTGGCATGGGTGTCGATCCGCTTCACCTCGGGCCGCGCCGGATCGTCGGACGGAAGGCTGCCGAGGAACTCGAGCGCCTGGTTCTGGGTTTCGGCCTGATCCATCTTCCGTCCCTTTTGCTGACACATGGCAATACATGCCTCACATGCAAACCACCCGGTTTGATCCTTCTCAATGTGAGGTGCCCCGGATGTGGCACAAATAAACCGGATTGTCAGTAAAGGAGGGCCCCATGAGCGACTATCCGGCTTTGAAGAAGATCAGGTTGAACCTGGCCAGAACCAAGGATTTTCCGCAAGGTTCAGCGAACCACGGTTATGAATTCACCGCTCCGCTAGACGAAACCGGCCATATCGACGCCGGTCTTTGGAAGAAGCAGCGCGACCATTGCCGTGTGCGGCGATTCTGGGGCGCCGAGGAAGAGGAAGTCGGCCACCTCATCCACCGTCCGGGTGGCTCCTGGGCTTTCCATTACGATATCGACGGCGAGGACGACGACGAGGCGGGCTACCGTTTCGGCGCTCATGCCTTTAACCCGGGTGAATACGTCTCCATCAAGGACGAGGATGGCGAGATGCACACCTTCCAGGTGGTGACGGTTCAGTCGATCTGAGATCAGCTTCCCATAACAAGACATAACAACGAATGGGGGCAGGGGTGCCGGGAAACCGGTGCCCCTTTTTGTTTGCAGCGCCGATGCTTACCGGCAAGGCCTACCATGACATGAGGCCCTTCCTTCGAGACAGCACTTGGCGCTTCCTCAGGATGAGGACTGTGTGTTGCACAATCAGGCGGCCTTACAACACATTCAACCTCATCCTGAGGAGCGCGTTTGTGCGCGCCTCGAAGGATGGGCTACAAGTCCGTTGTCGGAGATATATTATTCTAAACCGGAATGACCCCATTGCCAATTAATCTGATTTTCGCCTCTAACAGGCGGGATTTTCATACGCTATAGAATGAACAGATCATCTTTCTCGTAAGGACCCGGAACATGGACCAGAAGACCGGCGGTGAATTGTTGGTGGAGGCGCTGGAGCGCCACGGGGCGGAGCGTGTGTTCTGTGTGCCCGGCGAAAGTTACCTTGCCGTGCTCGATGCTCTTTACGATGCGTCGATCCCGGTCACGGTCTGCCGCCAGGAAGGCGGGGCTGCAATGATGGCCGATGCCTGGGGCAAGCTCACCGGCAAGCCGGGCATCTGCATGGTGACCCGCGGTCCCGGGGCCACCAACGCTTCTGCCGGTGTCCACGTGGCGGCGCAGGATTCCACGCCGATGATCCTGTTCATCGGACAGATCGAGCGTGGCATGCGCGAGCGTGAAGCGTTCCAGGAAATCGACTACCGCCAAATGTTCGGTGGCATCGCCAAATGGGTTGCGGAGATCGATCACGCGGATCGCGTACCGGAGTTCATTTCGCGCGCCTACCATGTTGCCACGTCCGGCCGTCCGGGACCGGTGGTTCTGGCGCTTCCGGAAGATATGCTGGTCGAAAAGGCGGATGCCCCGCAGCCGCCTGCGTGGACCCAGGTCGAAACGCATCCTGGCCTCACCCAGATGGCGGACCTGCAGAAGCGCCTTTGGGCGGCCGAGCGGCCGATCGCCATTCTGGGCGGAAGCCGCTGGTCGGAAGAGGCCGTCGCCGGCTTTACCCGCTTTGCCGAGCGTTTCGACCTGCCGGTTGCCTGCTCGTTCCGCCGCCAGATGCTGTTCGACAACCTGCATACGAACTATGCCGGCGATGTCGGCATCGGCATCAATCCGAAGCTGCTGGCACGGGTCAAGTCCTCCGATCTGATCCTGCTTGTCGGTGGCCGCTTGTCGGAAATGCCGAGCCAGTCCTATTCGCTGCTCGACATTCCCTCGCCCACGCAGCAACTGGTTCATGTCCATCCGGACGCCGAGGAACTCGGCCGGGTCTACCGGCCGGCGCAGGCTATTCATGCCAGCCCGACTGCCTTCTGCAAGGCGGCCGAAGGCCTTCAGCCGCCGTCCGAACTGAAAGGCGCAGGCGAAGCGGCCAAGGCCCACCAGGATTATCTGGACTGGTCTGGTGCCCGGCCACAGGTTCCCGGCAACCTCCAGATGGCCGGTGTCATGGAATGGCTGGAAGCCAACCTGCCGGAAGATGCGGTCTGCACCAATGGGGCCGGCAACTACGCCACCTGGCTGCACCGCTTCCACCGGTTCCGTCGCTACGCCACCCAGGCAGCTCCGACGAGCGGCTCCATGGGGTATGGCCTGCCTGCAGCCGTTTCCGCCAAGCTTGCCTTTCCGGAGCGCGAAGTCGTCTGTTTTGCAGGCGATGGCTGCCTGCAGATGACCATGCAGGAGTTTGGCACCGCCTGTCAGGACGGCGCCAACATCATCGTGCTTGTGATCGACAACGGCATGTACGGCACCATCCGCATGCATCAGGAACGCACCTATCCCGGTCGCCCGTCGGCAACCAAGCTGGTCAATCCGGATTTCGCAGCGCTTGCCCGCAGCTATGGTGCCTTCGGTGAGACGGTCGAGACGACAGACGCTTTCGGTCCTGCATACGAACGTGCCCGTGCCGCCGGCACACCCGCAATCCTGCATCTGAAGCTGGACCCGGAAGCCATCACCCCGGCCGCCAGCCTCAGCCAGATCCGCGCGGCGGCGCAGGGAAAGTAACAGCCCAGCCTTGAACGAAAAAAGCACGCCCGTTACCCGGGCGTGCTTTTTCATTTATAGGGGCTTTCGATGCCTACCTCAGCACCTGCGGCAGCCACAGGGTGATGATCGGAAAACAGACCAGCAGGATTACGCGCAGGATCTCGGCACAGAAGAACGGCGCAACGCCCTTGAAAGTCTCGATCATCGGCGTTTCCCGATCGAGCGAGGAGATGACGAAGACATTCATGCCAACCGGTGGGGTGATCAGGCCGAGTTCGACCACGATCAGGGCGAGTACGCCGAACCAGATCTTCAGGTCCTCCGTGCTCATGCCGAAGCCAGCCCCTTCCGCTCCCTGGTAGATGCCACCGTTGATCTCGACCAGAACCGGCCAGAAGAACGGGATCACCAGCAGGATCATCGACAGGCTGTCCATCAGGCAGCCGAGCAGGATGAGCGCGATCAGCAGCAGGATCAGCACCGTCATCGGTTCGAGCCCGGAATTGGCGATCCAGGAAGCGGTTTCCTGAGGCAGGCCAACGCGGGACATGAAGATCTTGAGGAGTTCCGCTCCAAGGATGATCAGATAGATCATGCCTGAAGTGGACGCGGTTTCCTTGAGCGCCTGAATGAAGTCGTGCCCGGACAGCTTGCGCTGCAACAGCCCGAACAGCAGGACCAGAAAAACGCCGACGGCGGCTGCCGGTGTCGGGTTGAAGAACCCGAAATAGATGCCGCCGATGACCAGCCCGAAGATGATCAGCACCGGGATCATGCCGGCAGTCGCCTCCAGGAATTCCTTGCGGTCGGCAACACCTCCCTTGGGCCCGGCTTCCGGCTTGATGGTGACATAGAGGGCGATGGTCAGAAGGAAGAGAACCACTGCCAGCAGGCCTGGCAGGAACGCCGCCATGAACATGGTGACGATGTTTGCTTCCACGATGATGGCATAGATGATCAGGACGACCGAGGGCGGGATCAGGATGCCGAGCACGCCGCCCGCGGCGAGCGTTCCCGTCGCCAACGCACCGGAATAATTGTAGCGCTTGAGTTCCGGCAGGGCGACCTTGCCCATGGTGGAGGCGGTTGCAAGCGACGAGCCACAGACCGCACCGAACCCGGCGCAGCCGGCGATGGCCGCCATGGCCGTGCCGCCGCGCAGCCAGCCGAGCCAGGCATTCGCCCCCCGGAACAAAGCCTGGCTCAGGCCGGTCTTCGAGGCGATCGCCCCCATCAGGACGAACATCGGCACGACGGAAAGGTCGTAGATGGAGAACTGGCCGTAGGCGAGGGTCTTCAGCTGGCTGAGGACGAGGGCGGGGCCGTTCAGCATCATGGTGCCGACACCGCCTACAAGGATCATCGCATAGGCAATGGGCATGCGGATCGCGATCAGGGCGATCAGCACCACGAGAGCGCCAAGCCCGAGGACAAGTGCGTCCGTCATTCTAGTGGTGTCCTCTCGACAGCGCGGTCATGTCCTGCAGCAGCGTGACCAGCGCGGCCAGTGCCAGCAGCGCAAGCGATATCAGGATCGGCACGAAGGCCATCCAGTGCGGGATCTGCAGGATGGTGGTTGTGTAGTCGTAGTCCTTCTGGTCCAGCATGCCGTAATACATGCGCCAGATCAGCAGCAGCGCGAACACAAGGGCAACCAGTGACCCGAGCAGGGTGAAGAAGGCAATCACCCGTCTGGACGCGCCGGCGGTGAAGATGTCTGCCGAGACGTTTGCACCGACCAACTGGCAATAGGGCAGGAACGCGAAGACCGCGATGGCCACGCCCATTTCGGTCAGTTCGAAATCGCCCGGAAACGGTGTGCCGAAAACCGAGCCGATGATCGACAGCATGTTGACAGCGACGACCAGTAACAGCACGCCGCCGCCAAGGAGGGCCCAGAGCGTTATCAGGCGGCTGGCAGCCCCGGTGAACCCGGAGCTGCTGGCTTTGAGAGTGTTCGACATCAGTTGGCCGAGTGGCTGGCCACCGCTGCGCGGGCCTTTTCAACCAGCGCGGCACCGTCGATACCCTTTGCGGAGACTTCCTCGACCCAGCGGTCGGCAACGGGGGCTAGCGCCTGACGGAAAGCTTCGGTCTCTTCCTCGGTCAAGGTGATGTGCGTGTTGCCCGCCTTGGTGGCCAGACCGATCCCGAAATCATCCGATGCAGCCCAGATTTCGCCAACCTTCACGATCCACTCGGGACCGGAAGCATCACGAAAGGCCTTCTGAATGTCTTCCGGCAGACCATTCCAGCGTTCCTGGTTCATGGAAACCTGGAAGGTGGTGGTGCCGAAACGCTCCTTGTCGACGCCTTCGATCTGGTATTCTGTCTGCTCCTGGATCTTCAGCGGCGGAATGATTTCCCACGGAATGAACGCGCCGTCGATAACACCCTTCTGCAGCGCAGGCGGCAGTTCCGGAACCGGCATGGCGACCGGCGAAGCGCCGAGTGCCTCGATCACCCAGGCACCGGTACGGGTCGGGATGCGGATCTTCTTGCCGGCGAGGTCTGCCGGGGAGTGAACTTCCGTGTCGCGCATGTGAATGGCCTGGCCGGCATGCACATGCAGGAACATTACTTCAACGCCCTTGTACTCGTCCTTCAGGTCCGTTTCGTACAGATCCATCAGCGCCTGGTTTGTGGCCGCCGGATCGTTGGTGTGAATGCCGGGAAGTTCGAACACCTCGGTGCGCGGGAAGAGGCCAGGCGTATAGCCGTTCACGGTCCAGACCAGATCGACCACGCCGTCACGCACCTGGTTGATCAGTTCGGGCGGACGGCCGCCAAGCGTCATGGCCGGATAGATTTCGATATGGACCTTGCCACCGGAATTTTCTTCCACCTGCTTGGCCCACGGCACCAGCATCTGCGTGTGCGCAGGGGCTTTCTCGCCCAGGAAGTGGTGCAGCTTGAATTCGTAATCGGCAGCGCTTGCGGACGATGCGCCGGCGGCGATCATGGCAGCGGCCAGAAACGCGTTCTTGAGAATGCTCATGTTGTCTCCTCCCATCGGAAGCTCTTGTCGACTCCCGGTCTATAACTTGCTGGCCAACCTTCAATGTGTGCGATCGTGGAACGCCCTTCAACGAAGTCGGAAGACCTTTCAGGCGCACCTCTTGCAGATTTGCAGCCAGCAGGGAACGTAGCTCCGCGATCATCTTCACTAATTAGTTTGGTAATGTAAAATGAGATAATAGCCATTATACTTTCCAATTTTGGAAAGAAAATTCCTTGTTCCCATAGCCGTTTTTTATCGTCTAGGGTGCGCGTCAAAGCAGATGCGAAGGCGGCGGTTCGCGGAGGGGCTCCTCTCCCGCAAGAGCCTGAATTGCCTCGCAATTTCTGCATTCTGCATCCAAAAGGAACATGGGAGGACGGCATGGCCGACAGGATGGACAGCACCACGATTACCGCGGGTGGAGCGGTGTTCGGCAAGTTGAAGGCGCTCGGTGTCGACTATGTCTTCGCAAATTCCGGCACAGATTTTCCACCGATCATCGAGGGACTGATCGAGGCAACACAGAACGGGCTCGACCTTCCGGTGCCGATCACGGTGCCGCACGAACATGTTGCCGTCGGTATGGCACACGGCTTTTACCAGATTTCAGGCAGGATCCAGTCGGTCATGCTGCACACCAACGTGGGGCTCTCCAACGGCATTACCGGCGCCATCAACGCCTGGTGCGATCAGATCCCCGTACTGATGATGTCCGGTCGCACGCCGGTGATGGAAGCCGGCCGCTTTGGCGCGCGCACGGTGCCGATCGGCTGGGGACAGGAAATGTTCGACCAGACCGCGCTGATCCGCGAAGTCACCAAATGGGACTACGAGCTGCGTTTTCCCGAGCAGATCGCGGATCTCTTCGACCGGGGCTGGGCGATTGCCAATTCGACGCCCAAGGGCCCCGTCTATCTCAGCCTGCCGCGTGAAGTTCTGTGCGAGCAAACTCCGCCGGACGGCCTTGATACCCCGTCGAAACAGGCACCGGTCATCGCAGCGCCGGATCCCTCGTCCCTGAAACGGGCAGCAGACCTGCTGGCGCAGGCCAAAAGCCCGCTGATCATCAGTCAGCGAGGAGCCGGATCGGAAGAAGCCTTTGCAGCCCTCGGACGGTTCCTGACGGACTGGGCCCTGCCGCTGTCGCATTATTGGGCAAACCAGCTTTCCGTGCCCCTGTCGCATCCGATGCAGGTCGGTGCGTCGCCGGAAGCCCTGCTTGCCGAGGCGGACGTGGTGCTGGTGATGAACTCTCTGGCACCCTGGTGGCCGGACAAGGTCGCCCTTCGCGATGATGTCACCGTGATCCAGCTCGGGCCGGATCCCCTGTTCACCCGCACGCCGATCCGTAACTTCCAGGCGGATGTGACCCTGGCAGGAGAAACCGCGCAAACGCTGCTGGCGCTGATTGCGGAAATGCAGAGCCGTCCGCGTGACGAAGCCGTTTTGAACGCCCGCAGACATCGTATTGCCGAACTGTCGTCCGCCAATCGTGCGGAGGTTGTCGCCCGGGCCAAGCGCGGCAATGCCGGCCCGATGAGCAAGGACTGGGTCAGTCTTTGCCTTGGCCGCGCCATCAAGGGGCGGAAGGCCACAATCTTCCATGAGCTTGGTTGTCCACTCGAGCCGCTCGACCTGGAGCAACCGAACAGCTACTTCCAGGAACCGCATTCCGGGGGGCTTGGATGGGGTCTCGCGGCGGCGCTTGGCGCACAGCTTGCCGACCGCGACCGGCTGGTCTTCGCAACCATCGGCGACGGCAGCTACATGTTTGCCAACCCGACGGCCTGCCACATGGTTGCCGAGGCGCATGAGTTGCCGGTGATCACGCTTGTGCTGAACAACGAGGAGTGGGGCGCGGTGCGTCACTCGGTGGTGGGCACTTACAAGGATGGTCTTGCCAGCAAGGCCAACGATGTGCCGCTGACGTCCCTTCGGCCAAGCCCGGATTTCACCAGAACCGCGGAGGCCAGCCGCGCCTACACCGAAACGGTGACGGAAGGCGACGCGCTGCCGGCAGCGCTGGAACGTGCCATCAAGGTGGCGACGGAGGAAAAGCGGCAAGTTCTGCTCAACATCGCCATCGCGCGGGCTTGAGGCGCGGGTTCAATTGATCGGAAGAATAAGAAAATCAAGGGACGATTATCTTGTTTTTCCGAAAGGAGCTCTTCGGACATGCCCCGTGGTCCGGCCTCGAAAGGCAGGTCATAGTTCCCGGTAACTGGTTTTGTTGAAGAAGAAGGTTGGCCGTGTCCCAGTCCATGCCCCCAAGATCCTATTACGCGCCGACCGGCGGTCATCCCGGTCAGGAAACACTCCTGACAGACCGGGCTGTCTTTACCGATGCCTATGCGGTCATCCCGAAAGGCACCATGCGTGACATCGTCACCAGCTATCTGCCGTTCTGGGACAAGACCCGCCTGTGGGTGCTGTCGCGCCCATTGTCAGGTTTTGCCGAAACCTTCTCGCAATATATCGTTGAGGTGTCGCCGGGTGGCGGCTCTGACCGGCCGGAGACAGACCCTTCCGCCGAAGGCGTGCTGTTCGTTGTCGAAGGCGAAGCTGTTCTGACAGCTGAAGGACAGCGATACGACCTGAGGCCCGGAAGCTACGCCTTCCTGCCGCCGCAAACCGACTGGAGCCTGAAGAATACTGGCAGTGAGCCCGTGCGGTTTCATTGGGTCCGCAAGGCGTTCGAGCCTGTTGAAGGCCTGGAGCGACCGACACTTTTCGTCACCCACGAAAACGATATCGAGCCGCGGGCAATGCCCGGCACGGACGGCAAATGGGCGACGACCCGGTTTGTCGACCCGGAAGACGTGCGCCACGACATGCACGTCAACATCGTCACCTTCCAGCCGGGTGCCGTCATCCCGTTTGCGGAAACCCATGTGATGGAACACGGGCTTTATGTCCTGGAAGGCAAGGCGGTCTATCGCCTCAACCAGGACTGGGTCGAGGTGGAAGCCGGCGACTATATGTGGCTGCGCGCGTTCTGCCCGCAGGCCTGTTATGCCGGTGGCCCGGGCCCGTTCCGCTACCTCCTCTACAAGGACGTCAACCGCCACATGAAGCTGCAGGTGGCAGGCCGTTTCGAGGCCGGTACCCGGCAGAGCTTCCGCAGCGCCGCGGAGTAAAGAGAAAAGCCCCTTCCTCCTTGCACCCTCATCCTGAGGGTCCTCCTCAGGATGAGGGAGAGGGTGGGATTGGCCGCTTCAGGGTGTGGGTGTAACGAACTCCTCTGGATCGGGTCGGGAGTGAAGCAAGCGTCCTCATTCTACGGTCTTCGTTTGCGGCGGAGTGATTTCGCCGCCGAGGGCGGCGGTCAGTGCAGCGGCCGCCGCCTTCACTGCTTCTGCGAAAGGGCCGATTCTGTCCGGGCTGACCCGGCTGGTCGGGCCCGAGACAGACAGCCCGGCGACAGCCTCGCCATAGTGATTGAATACGGGTGCCGCGATGCAGCGCATTCCGAGATTCTTTTCTTCCCCGTCGATCGAGAAACCGCGTGCACGGATCGCTTCCAGGTCCGCGGCCAGCAGGCCCGCATCACACAATGTGTGCTCGGTGAAGCGCTCCCGGTCGGTCTGCTTCAGGATACGCTTGCATTGATCCTCGTCCATGAAAGCCAGAAGCGCCTTGCCGATGCCGGAGGCATGCAGCGGCGACAAGGTGCCGGGTGGGAAAAAGGCGCGAATGCTTTCGTGGGTTTCGACCTGGCTGACAAACAGCACCTGGTCTGCCTGTGCCACACCAAGATTGGCCGTTTCCCCTGTCTGCTCCATCAGGGAGCGCAGGACAGGACGCGCCCGTTCCACCAGACTGGTGCGCCTTAAAAATCGTGCGCCGATGATGAAGGCGCCCGGACCTATGTGCCAGAGCTGCTGCGCCTGATCGAATTCCACCAGGCCACGTGTCTCCAGTGTGAACAGGATGCGGTAGAGCGTTGCCGTGGATTCTCCAAGCTGATCCGACAGGGCTGAAAGAGAGACGCCGGACTGGGTGCTCAGATGCTCGAACACGGCCATGGCCCGGTCGAGCGACTTGATGGTGTTCTGTTCGGTCTTGTCGTCCCAGGCACGCGGTCGCCCACGAGCGCGTCTGGTGGCGGAACTATCGGATTTAAGATCTGTCATTAGCTCATTTTTTCGAATTTTGAAAAATCAATTCACCATATGAAAAATATAACATACTGACAAGATTGGCAATTTCTACAAAATCTATTTTTGAAAAAATATTTTAAAAAAATTGCGGAGCTTCGCCCCTGCACGGTACCGTTTCTCAAAATTCATAAGAGGAAACGGCCATGAGCTTCCAAAATCCTGTTTTCATTCCCGGCCCCACCAACATGCCGGAAGCGCTCCGCAGAGCGTGCGACATGCCGACCCTGGACCATCGCTCACCGCTGTTCGGTGAGATCCTGCAGCCCGCGCTTGCCGGCGTCAAAAAGGTGCTGAAGACGGAAGCCGCCGAGGTGTTCCTGTTTCCGTCGACCGGCACCGGCGGCTGGGAAACCGCGATCACCAACTGCTTGAGCCCCGGCGACAAGATCCTGGCTGCCCGCAACGGCATGTTCAGCCATCGCTGGATCGACATGTGCCAGCGCCACGGCCTGAAGGTTGAGGTGGTCGAGGCAGCCTGGGGCACGGGACTGCCGGCAGACCGGTACGAGGAAATACTCGCCGCGGACACCAACCACGAGATCAAGGCGGTGCTGGCAACCCACAACGAAACCGCGACCGGTGTCAAATCCGACATTGCCGCGGTGCGCCGAGCGCTGAATGCCGCGAAGCACCCGGCGCTGCTCTTTGTCGATGGCGTCAGCTCGATTGCCTCGATGGATTTCCGCATGGACGAATGGGGTGTCGATGCCGCGGTCACGGGCTCCCAGAAAGGCTTCATGTTGCCACCGGGGCTCGCCATCATCGCCCTGTCGCCAAAGGCACAGGCCGCCGTTGAAAGCGCACGGATGCCACGCACCTTCTTCGATGTTCGCGACATGATGAAAGCCTACGCCAACAACGCCTATCCCTACACGCCGGCCGTCGGCCTGATGAACGGGTTGAAGCAGAGCTGCGACATGCTGCTGGCAGAGGGCCTCGACAATGTCTTTGCCCGGCACCGCCGCATTGCAGAGGGCGTGCGTGCCGCGGTCCATGCATGGGGCCTGGAGCTTTGCGCGCAGTCACCGGACGTCTATTCGGATTCGGTCAGCGCGATCCGTACGCCTGAAGGTTTCAACGCCACCGGCATCGTTACCCACGCCGCCGCGAAATACGGCGTCGCCTTCGGTGTCGGCCTCGGAGAGGTCGCAGGCAAGGTGTTCCGTATCGGCCACCTGGGCAGCCTGACCGACGTCATGATGCTGTCGGGGCTGGCGACTGCCGAAATGGTCATGGCCGATCTCGGCCTCGACATCCAACTGGGCTCCGGTGTTGCGGCCGCCCAGGAAGTCTATCGCAGTGACAGCGCCATTGCCTCGAAGGAAGCCGCATGAAAACCGACGCCTTGACCCAGTACATCCCGACTCTCGAGGACATGCTCGTCGCTCATGAGCGCATCAAGCCGCATATCCACCGGACGCCGGTTCTGACCTCCTCGTTCCTGAACGAGCTGACCGGTGCGGAACTGTTCTTCAAATGCGAGAACTTCCAGAAGGCAGGTGCCTTCAAGGCGCGCGGTGCATCCAACGCCGTCTTCGGTCTGGACGAGGAAACCGCCAAGGCCGGTGTGGCGACCCATTCCTCCGGCAACCACGCGCTCAGCCTGTCCTATGCGGCAGGCCGGCGGGGCATTCCGTGCCACGTAGTCATGCCGAGAACGGCGCCACAGGCCAAGAAGGATGCCGTTCGTGGGTACGGCGGCATCATCACCGAGTGTGAACCGTCCACCTCCAGCCGCGAAGCGGTCTTTGCCGAGGTCGAGGCCCGGACCGGAGCGGAATTCGTTCATCCCTACAATGACCCGCGTGTCATCGCCGGTCAGGGCACCTGTTCCAAGGAATTGATGGAGCAGACAGATGGTCTTGATGCGGTGGTCGCACCGATCGGCGGTGGCGGCATGGTGTCAGGTACCTGCCTGACCCTGTCGAACCTGGCGCCCGAAGTGAAGATCTTTGCTGCCGAACCGGAGCAGGCGGATGATGCTGCCCGCAGTTTCAAGGCGGGTCACATCATTGCCGACGACGCTCCGGAAACTGTTGCCGACGGGCTGAAGGTGCCGCTCAAGGAGCTGACCTGGCACTTCGTCTCGAACCACGTCACCGACATCCTGACCGCGTCGGAACAGGAAATCGTCGACGCTATGCGCCTGATCTGGGCGCGGATGAAGATCGTCATGGAACCGTCTTCCGCCGTGCCACTGGCAACCATCCTGAAGAACAGGGACGTCTTTGCCGGCAAACGTGTCGGCATCATCATCACCGGCGGCAATGTCGATCTCGGCAAGCTGCCCTGGAGCATCCTGCGTTCCGAGGACCGCAGCTAAGATGCTCCATCGCTCTAAAAACGATCAACTTTTCAGCTTTCGGATGAATTCCGAAAGCTGGTTGATCTGGAAAGCCTGAGCCATTTGGAGAAGAAAAATGAACGCACAAACCGGATTTGAAAAACTCGAAGTCGGCTTCGACATTCCGGCCCTTCCGGGCATGGACGAGGCCGATATCCAGACGCCTTGCCTGGTGCTCGATCTCGATGCACTGGAGCGCAACATCAAGAAGATGGGCGACTACGCCAAGGCCCACGGCATGCGTCACCGGGTGCATGGCAAGATGCACAAGTCGGTCGATGTCGCAAAGCTGCAGGAACGGCTCGGCGGTGCTGTCGGGGTCTGCTGCCAGAAGGTTTCGGAAGCCGAGGTCTTTGCCCGTGGCGGTATCAAGGACATCCTGGTGTCGAACCAGGTTCGCGACAAGGCCAAGATCGATCGTCTGGCCCGGCTGCCTAAATTTGGCTGCCGCACCATCGTCTGTGTCGATGATCTTTCCAATGTTGCCGATCTGTCTGAAGCCGCTGCCAAGCACGGCACCACGCTGGAAGTCTTCATCGAGATCGATTGCGGTGCCGGTCGCTGCGGCGTTACCACGAGCGAGGCGGTTGTCGAAATCGCCAAGGCAGTGGACGCGGCAAGGAACCTGAAGTTCAGCGGCATCCAGGCCTACCAGGGCGCCATGCAGCACATCGACAGCTATGAAGCCCGCAAGGACAAGCTCGACATTGCCATTGCGATGGTCAAGGACGCCGTCGAGGCGTTGAAGAAGGAAGGCCTGGAGCCGGAACTCGTTTCAGGTGGCGGCACGGGCTCCTACTATTTTGAATCCAATTCGGGCGTCTACAACGAGCTGCAATGCGGTTCCTATGCCTTCATGGATGCAGACTACGGCCGCATTCTCGATAAGGACGGCAAGCGCATCGACCAGGGGGAATGGGAAAACGCCTTCTTCATCCTGACCCAGGTGATGAGCCACGCGAAAGCCGACAAGGCGATCTGTGATGCGGGCCTCAAGGCCCAGTCCGTCGACAGCGGTCTGCCGTTCATCTACGGCCGTAACGATGTCGAATATATCAAGTGCTCGGACGAGCACGGGGTCATTGCCGACCCGAAGGGTGTTCTGCAGGTGGGCGACAAGCTGAAGCTGGTGCCCGGCCACTGCGACCCGACCGCCAACGTCCACGACTGGTATGTCGGCGTGCGGGGCGGCAAGGTCGAGACGGTCTGGCCGGTCTCGGCCCGCGGCAAGGCTTACTGAAGTTACGACTTAAGGCCTCCCCTTCGTCATCCCGGCCAAGCGCAGCGCGAGCCGGGACCGGAGAGCCGCCTGGTCTTCGGGTTTAAACCGATACGCCCCGGCTCACCGATCCCGGATCTCCGCTACGCTGCGTCCGAGATGACGATGGAGGGTTTGGCATTAAGTGCGCAAACGAACACCAACACCTCATCCTGAGGAGGACCAAAGGTCCGTCCCGAAGGATGGGCCAAGAATTCCGAGCGAGCCGCCCATCCTTCGAGACGGCGCTTCGCACCTCCTCAGGATGAGGTCGGGGGGAAGACGATGTTTTGCTGGAGACACACATGATCATCGTTCCTGAAAAGGAAATCGCCGGCCTGATCGGCCGCCAGGAATCCTTTGACGCTGTCGAAAGCGTCTTTGCCGCCATGGCGGGCGGGGCGGCCTATAATTTTCCGGTTATTCGCGAGGCAATCGGTCATGCCGATGCGCTATACGGGTTCAAGTCCGGCTTCGACCGGTCCTCGCTGGCACTCGGCCTGAAATCCGGCGGATACTGGCCGGGCAACATGGCAAAGGGCCTGACCAACCACCAGTCGACCGTGTTCCTGTTCGATGCCGATACCGGCAAGGCGAAGGCCGTCGTCGGCGGCAACCTGCTGACCGCCCTCAGAACAGCGGCAGCATCTGCGGTTTCCATCAAGCATCTGGCACGCAAGGACGCGAAGGTGCTTGGCATGATCGGAGCCGGCCACCAGTCCGCATTCCAGATGCGGGCCGCCGCCGAACAGCGCGATTTCGAGAAGGTCCTCGGCTGGAACCTTCATCCGGAGATGCTGGTGCGTCTGGAGGAAACGGCGAACGAACTCGGTCTGCCTTACGAATCTGTCGATCTGGCCAGGCTGGGTGCGGAAGCCGACGTGATCATCTCGATCACCTCCAGCTTCGATCCGATCCTGATGGATGAGCATGTTTCACCGGGCACGCATATCGCGTGCATGGGCACCGATACCAAGGGCAAACAGGAAGTCGATGTTGCGCTTGTTGCCAAGGCAAAGCTCTTCACGGATGAAGTCGCTCAGTCAGCGACGATCGGTGAATGCCAGCATGCGGTGGCCAGCGGAATTGTCTCTGAGGACAATATAATTGAGATCGGTGCGGTCATTAATGGTAATCATCCAGGCAGGACGTCGCAGAGCGATATCACCCTCTTCGACGGTACCGGCGTCGGCCTTCAGGATCTTGCCGTGGCATCCGCCGCGGTCGATCTGGCAATCCAGAAGGGCGTCGCGATCGAAGTGGATTTCTAGACGGACCGTGGAAAATGCGGATTGTGATCAACGGGTTCGGCCGGATCGGCCGGACCCTCTTGCGTCAAGTGCTGAAGCTTCCGGAAACGGAACGCATCGAGGTGGTGCGGATCAACGATATCGCACCGCTTGAGACCTGTGCCTATCTCTTCAAGTATGACAGCGTCTTCGGCCCGTGGCCGGGCGAAGTAACAGCGGGCGAGGGCACCTTGACGGTGGACGGACGCGAGATCGTCTTCTCCGCCGAACCCGATCTGTCTCTCCTTGATCTTTCCCAGGTGGACGTGGTGCTGGAATGCACCGGCAAGGCTGACACGCGCGAGATCGCGGAACGTGGCCTGAAAGCCGGCGCAACCAACGTGTTGATTTCAGGCCCCTCCCAGGCCGCCGACATCACCCTGGTGCTTGGCGCCAACGAAGACCAGCTCGGCGACCACCGCATCGTCTCCAACGGTTCCTGCACCACCAATGCCCTCGCTCCGCTGCTACGCGGTCTTGATGATGCCATCGGCATCAAGAGCGGGCACATGACCACCATCCATTGCTACACCGGCAGTCAGCCGATGGTGGACGCCCCGAGGGGGCCGCTGGAGCGCAGTCGTGCCGGCGGCGTCTCCATGGTGCCCACCACCACCAGCGCCACCAAGCTTGTCGGCAAGGTTCTGCCGCAGCTTGAGGGCAAAATCAGCGGCGCTGCGGTCCGGGTGCCAGCGATCAGCGTTTCCGCGGTCGACCTGACCGTGACGCTCGCGCAGCCCGTGAAGGCCCCCTTCAACACCAGGCTGCTCGAGATCTTTTCCGGCAATCCGGTAATCGGCTTCGTGCAGGACCATGTGGTTTCCACGGACATGCGTGCGCGGCCTGAATCCCTGGTCATCCATCTGCCTGAAACGCTCGAGGCCAATGACTACCAGGTGCGTATTTTCGGCTGGTACGACAACGAATGGGGTTTTTCCGCCCGCATGATCGACATGGCACGGCTGATGGCGGGGCGGTAGGCACACAATTTCTCCTCCATCGTCATTGCGGACAAGTGCAGCTTGGTTGCACGCAGATCCGGAACCCAGCGCATCAGCGTGAGCGAAGCGAACACCTCTCAAAAATAGAGACGCATTTTCAGTGCGAAATATGCATAGAGTCCGGATCTGCGTCCGGCTGCGTCTCCCTTGTCTAGAATGACGGAAGGGGAAATTTCCAACTGCTGAAACGCCTGAAATTCTTCCCTGCAGACCCCCTCCATCGTCATCCCGGCCAAACGAAGTGCGAGCCGGGATCGGGGCCCCACAGGACCGGGGTCTTTTACGATGCATATCGAATAGCCTCGGCACCCGGTCAGGAATGTTCGCGTCCAGGAGGACGGGTGACAGATCACAAAAAAAGGGCCGCTCACGCGGCCCTTTCTCATACAGGTGTGGCTTGTCCTTACGCGGTTTCTTCCTTCGGCAGGGAGCCGCGTCCGTGGCCGGAGAGACCGCCGGAGACCTCTTCGGTGGATTCGTCGGAGAGTTCTTCCGGCAGCACCAGGTTGAGGACGATGGCGATCAGGGCTGCCGGCAGCAGGCCGCTGGTCAGAAGGATACGTGCGGTGTCCGGCATGTGCTGCAGGGCGCCCGGTTCCAGTTGCAGACCGAGACCGATGGAAAGCGAAATGGCGAAGATCACCATGTTGCGCCGGTTCCAGTTCACATCCGACAGCATCGAGATACCGGCGGCTACAACCATGCCGAACATCACGATGACACCCCCGCCGAGAACCTCGATCGGAACGGTGCGGATGACCGCGCCGACCTTCGGGATCAGGCCGCAGACGATCAGGAAAATCGCGCCGATGGTCACCACATGGCGGCTCATGACGCCGGTCATGGCGATGAGGCCGACGTTCTGGCTGAAGGAGGTGTTCGGGAAACCGCCGAAGAAACCGGCGACAGCCGTGCCGAGACCGTCTGCAAATGTCGCACCGGCGATTTCCTTGTCGGTCGCTTCCCGGCCGGCGCCGCCCTTGGTGATGCCGGATACATCGCCCACGGTTTCCACCGCGGAAACGAAGGCCATCAGGCAGAAGCCGAGCACGGCCGCGAACGAGAATTCGAAGCCGTATTTGAACGGCTGCGGCAGGGCAAAGACGGCCGCACGGTCCCAGGACGTGGAGACGGCTTCAAAGGTCAGCATGCCGGTGGCAAGGGCGAAGATGTAACCGGCGATCAGTCCGAGCAGAACCGCGGAGACCGACATCATGCCCCTGCCGAAGAACTTCAGCCCGAGTGTCACCACGATCACCACCAGAGCGGCCGCCCAGTTGAGCAGCGAGCCGTATTCCGGCGTGCCGATGGCGGGGACACCGCCGGCGGCATACTGGATGCCCACCTGAACCAGCGCGAGACCGATCATCGTCACCACAAGTCCTGTCACCAGGGGAGGCAGGGCGAAGCGGATCTTGCCGATGACGAGGCCAAGGCACGCATGGAAGAAACCGCCGATGATCACGCCCCCGAACAGAGCCGCGAGACCGTCGACCCCCTTGCCGGCAACAAGCGGGATCATGATCGGCAGGAAGGCAAAGGATGTGCCCTGAACGATCGGCAATGCCGCACCGACCGGGCCGAGGGTGATCGTCTGCAACAGGGTCGCGACCCCGGCAAAGACCATCGACATCTGGATGAGATAAAGCAGTTCGGGAAAGTCGGGAGAATTGGACCCGAAGCCGAACCCGGCTGCACCGGCCACGATGATGGCAGGTGTGACGTTGGAGACGAACATGGCCAGGACATGCTGGATGCCGAGCGGGATCGCCTTGTAAAGCGGTGGCGTGTAATTGGGATCCCGGAGCTGCTCCGGAGATCCGATCGATGAATTAGACATTTCTGCTCCTCTGAAGGTCGTGTGAACGTCTCCGCCTCGTTGAGCGGGCAGGGATCGTTCTGAAAGGGAGGCTTATTCCTTGTTGTCGGCCTCCACTGTCCAAGGGTCGGGAAACCAGTGTTCCTCCAGGTTGGTTCCTTCCCCGATGCGGTCCACGACCGCGTAGCGGCCCGCTTGCCAGAGCGGGGCCAAAACACCGTGCCAGGTGCCGCGATACAGGTTGATCGCCTGTCCGGGCTGGCTGATGAATGCCTTCAGGTCGACCGGCTGGCCGTTCTCGTCGTCAGCGACGACAACCAGCATCGGCACACCGTCCAGCGGTATGAAGGCCTGACTGCCTTCCGGGTGTCGCTCGACCATGTCGACGACATAGGGAAACGACCGCGCCTTGGCATCGAACAGGCTAATGCCTGCCCGGCCTTCGCCGAAGTCGAGCTTCGCCCGGTCATGATGACGGCCGCACATGCCCTGATTTATGATTTTGTCGGGTGCGCCCGCCACCTCGAGAACATCGCCATAGGGGGCGAAGGCCTCTGCGGTCAGGATCGATGGGGCAATGAGACGGCTCACGGCAGCAGGTCCTTGAGCCGGAACTGGGCAATCCGTTCCACCTGGCGGCAGGCTTCCTCGAATTCGGTCGCCCGGTCGTTGTCGATCCGGCGCTGAAAGGCAGCCATGACCGAGGCCTTGTCATGATCGCGCACTGCGATGATGAACGGGAAGCCGTGTTTTTCGACGTAGGTATTGTTCAGCCGGGTAAAGGTCTCGCGTTCCTCGTCGGTCAGCATGTCGAGACCGGCGCTGGCCTGCTCGTTGGTGCTTTCCGCCGTCAGGCGGCCTGCCTGTGCCAGCTTTCCGGCAAGATCCGGGTGGGCAGTCAGAACGCCGAGGCGCTCTTCCTCGCTTGCGGAACGGAACATGCGGCACAGCGCGTTGTGAACACCGGCGGCACAGTCATGAGCCGGGCCGAGTTCCAGCTCGAAGGCACGTTCGGCGATCCAGGGGGAGTGCTCGAAGATGCCGCCGAAGGTTTTGACGAACTCGGCTTTTTCCATACGGCTGGGGCGAAGACCTTTCTGCGGCGGGTGTGTCTTGGCCCAATGGTCCGCGATCTCGATGCGGCGCGGACACCAGACGCCTTCATGAGCCTGGATATGATCGATGAATTTCTTCAGCGCCATGATCTTGCCCGGACGGCCGACGAGGCGGCAATGCAGGCCGATGGACATCATCTTCGGCGTGTCTGTCGTGCCTTCTTCATAGAGCATGTCGAAGGCGTTCTTCAGATAGAGGAAGAAATCCTCTCCATCCGTCCATCCCGGTGCCGTCGCGAAGCGCATGTCGTTGGCTTCCAACGTATAGGGAATGATCAGCTGATCACGGCCATCGGAATCCAGCCAATAGGGCAGATCATCATCATAGGTGTCTGAAATATAGGCAAAACCGCCTTCCTCGGCGACGAGGCGAACGGTGTTTTCCGAGCAGCGGCCCGTGTACCAGCCGAGCGGGCGACTGCCGACCACTTCCGTGTGCAGGCGGACCGCCTCGGCAATGGCCGCACGTTCCTCGGCCTCGGGCATATCCTTGTGTTCGACCCACTTCAGGCCATGGCTGGCGATTTCCCAACCGGCGTCCTTCATGGCCTGCACCTGTTCCGGGCTGCGGGCCAAAGCGGAAGCGACACCATAGATGGTCAGCGGAATATCAGCCCGCGTGAACAGCCGGTGCAGGCGCCAGAAACCGGCGCGGGCGCCGTATTCATAGATGGATTCCATGTTCCAGTGGCGTTTGCCCTGCCACTGGGCGGCACCCGGAATATCGGACAGGAACGCCTCGGACGCCGCATCGCCATGCAGCACGCAATTCTCGCCGCCTTCCTCGTAATTCAACACGAACTGGACAGCGACCCTGGCCCCGCCTGGCCACTTTGGATCCGGCGGGTTCTGACCATAGCCACGCATGTTCCGGGAATAGCGATTCAAGACGGACCTCCTCGTGATACCAACGTGTTTTGAACCAAGCAAAGACTATGCCTCATTCAAGGGCTGGCATGTTGTCTTCTTATAAAACAGAATAATGGACATGACTTTCTCGTCTTTTTAGAAAGTGCTTCCTGTGAACCACGGGTGCCCTTCGATTGAGGCCCACAGCATCATGCGCGCAAACTGACATTTGGAGGAGGCCAATATGGCCGGTTACCTGACGACTCACGTGCTCGACACCGCCCAGGGTTGCCCTGGAAAAGGCATCAAGATCGATCTTTATGCAATTGATGGTGACAACAGGACCTACGTCCGCAGCCTGGAAACCAACGACGACGGCCGCACCAACAGCCCGATCCTGCCGAAAGACGAATTCAAGACCGGAACCTACGAGCTGGTGTTCCATGTCGGTGCCTATTTCGACGCCGCAGGAATCGCTTTGCCCGACCCGAAGTTTCTCGACACGGTGCCGCTGCGGTTCGGCATGTCGGAAGAAGCCCACTACCACGTGCCGCTTCTGGTCTCGCCGTTCAGCTATTCGACTTACCGGGGGAGTTGAGGAAAGTCGCTGTTTCGAGTGTCTTTCCAAAGTTTCAGCCTCATCCTGAGGAGCGAGCCTGCTCGCGTCTCGAAGGATGGGACCCTTGCTCCAAACAAGCGGCCCATCCTTCGAGACGGACCTAAGGTCCTCCTCAGGATGAGGTTTTTTGCTGAGCCGGGGTATCGACAGCTTCGATCGGTGAACACCCGTCCGGACAAGGTTGGATCGCTACCGGCTAATCGATTTCATTCTGCTTTCCGCGGACCTCTTGGAACGCCTCGGCAGGCAATCCATTGCCCGTCTCCTTCTTTAAAATTATCTCCCGATGCGGATACGGGATGCCGACGTTGTTTTCCTTGAAGGTGTCCCAAAGCGCCAGCAACACCTTGCCGCGTACGTTGGTAAGTCCCTGCTGCGGATCGCGGATCCAGAAACGCAGGACGAAGTCGAGCGAACTGTCGCCGAAGCCCGTAAGCCAGCAGACCGGACGGCGGGAGCCTTCCACCCGGCCGACCGTCATCGCCGCTTCGATGGCAAGCTTCGAAACTTCATGCGGGTCGGCGTCGTAGGAAACGCCGAAATTGACGTCAAGGCGGACAAGTTCGTCGCTGAAGGACCAGTTGATCACACGGTGGGTGATGAAGTCCTCGTTCGGGATCAGATATTCGCGTCCGTCCCGCGTTACGACGGAAACGAAGCGGGCGCGCAACTCGCGGATCCAGCCGAAGGTGCCTTCGAGCGAGATGGTGTCGCCCGGTTTGATCGACTTGTCGAGCAGGATGATGATGCCGGAAATGAAGTTGGAAATGACCTTCTGCAGGCCGAACCCGAGACCGAGGCCGACCGCCCCGGTAAAGACGGTGAAGGCGGAGAGATCGATACCGACGGATGAAAGCGCAATCGTTCCGGCCACCAGGATCAGCCCGAACTTGGCGACCTTGCCGATCAACACGCGGATCGACGGGGTCAGCTCATCCGACTTTTGAACCTGCTCATCGAAATAGCGCCCGAGGACCACCGCGACCCAGACGGTTGCAAACAGCAAGAGAACCGCCTTCAGGATCAGCAGCAAGGACAACCGCATCTCGCCGAGTGGCAACGCCAGACTGTCGAGGAAGGTGCCGGCCTCGTCATCAAAGCCCAGAATGACCAGCGCAACATAGATCCAGGCGAGCCAGCTGAGCGTTCTTGCCACCAGCCGGTTGCGGATAACCCTCGACAGAACCGAGACAAACAGCCAGGCGAGCGACAGCGACAGGGCGATCGCGATGAAATGGCTCCGGCTCGGCCAGGTGACGCTGCGCATCACCGTAAGCGCAATGAACAGGAACAGGCTGAAGAAGATCCACTCGATCCGCCGGAGCAGGGCCACCACCACACGAAGCAGGCCCGGATGGCCTCTGATTTCCCGTGCACGGGCTTCAAGCCTCGGCTCGACGCGAAGGCTCAGCAGCTTGGCCAGGCCGAACAGAACTACGATGATGGCGAGCTGATAGGCAAACCAGGGCGCCGTCAGGTAGCTGAGAGCCAGCGTGGCCCAGGATTGAAGTTCGGCAACGAAACTTTCGAGGTTCATCAAACCACCCGTCCGTCTGTTTCCCGTCGAAGCATCAACAGCTTAACAGCATTCCTGGCCCGCGGCCAAGGCGGCTGCAAAACGCGTGCTTCTTCGAGAAGGATACGGCGCGGCCGTGCAGGTGGTTCACACAGGCGGCTTTAGCTGGCGCTGTCGATCTCCAGCTCAGCGCGGAAACGGGACACCCAGTCGGCATTGGTGGCATCTGCCAGTTTGGCAACGCCGGGCACGACACCCTCCGCTGCTGACGCATCCAGGCCGAGCCGTTGAAGAACCAGTCTCAGCGTGGCCTGCGGGTCTGCCGAAAGCGCGTCATAGGTAATCCGAAGTGGGGAAATGCCCTGGATTTCGAACCAGGCTTGCCAGTCGCGGTCAAACCGGGTGAAGCGATCGTGACAGGCGCGGATTTCAGCGGCGTCATATTGCAATTCGCGCGGTTCCGACAATCGCTCGAGCTCGGTGCCGTCCGGAGCCCTGTGCCAGAGGCCGGATTGCTCGGCGCGAACGAAGGAAACCGCCTGGTCGACCTTGTCAGCACGGGTCAGGTGAATGAACAGCGTCTTGCCGAAGGCTGCTTCAAGACGTGCAAGATCGCTTTCATGGGCCGGGTGCAGGATGGCAAGTTGTTTCATGAAGAAATCGAAGCTGTGCCGCTGCAGCCGCAGACCAAAAAGACCTTTGCCCCGCGTGCCCTTTTCGATAGCTGCCGCAAAGATGCGGCGCAGCGTTGCCTGCTCGTTTTCCCCCGGCACAACATCGACATTCAGGTCCTCAAGCCAATCCTCTTGGGACGGCTCGTGAAAATAGGAGCCCGGATGCCCGGAAACACCCGTCGCCGCCAGAAGCTTGCAGAGCAGCGTGCTGCCGCTACGGGGGGAGGTGCACAGGATGTAGGACGAGTAGCCGATCATGGGGTGTTCATTTCAAGGATCGGTGACAGGTGCAAGATAGCTGAAGCAAAGCGAGGGGATTGCACCGGACATTGGCTTGAACTTGCGACGGATTTTGATCAAGGGGTGTCCGGCGGGCAACACTCTGTCCGTGAATTTGCCAGAGAGGGTCGCTCATCCCGCGGTTGGCCGATGCCTCGAACTATTGGCGGTAAATCCGGAGCAAGCGGCCCATCCTTCGAGACAGCGCTGCGCGCTTCCTCAGGATGAGGGGGCTGGAGGCTGGGGGCTGGGGGCTGGAAGATCGTCCCTGTTGCCGGACAGGCTTTGGGATACCTTGCCAACCGCGCAGACGTTTCGTTTGCCATAGCCGGCAGTGCCGTTTTCGTTCAATCCCCGCCCCAAGGCCGTCACCCCGGACAAGCGCAGCGCAAATCCGGGGCCTACTCGCAGAGGCAGCTCGCTGAAGCGGGCGCATTCAGAACCACGCCTGAATTCTGGAAATGAGCAGACCCCGGGTCTCGCGTTGCTCGCCCGGAGGGACTTCAAGGGATTAGCACCGGCGTATGTTTGCGTCTGAGGTCTTGCTGGCAAGCACTCAAGTTACGCCAAGCGACGACTGTCAGACCACCATCAGTCGCAGGCGGCGGTGATAATGATTTCGACCTTCAGCTCCGCCCGGGCAAGTTTGGATTCGCCGCAGGCACGTGCGGGGGCATGTCCTTCGGGTACCCAGGCGTCCCAGACGGAGTTCATGTCGGCGAAGTCGCTCATGTCCGACAGCCAAACGATGGCTTGCAGAATGTTCTTGCGTGAGGACCCTGCCTTTTCCAGCAAAGCGTCGATGCGCGACAGGCAATCCCGGGTCTGGTCGGTGACGCTCGTGCCATCGCCCACCTGTCCACACAGATAGGCAACACCGTTGTGCTTGACGATTTTGCTCATGCGGGGGCCGGTTTCGATGCGTTCTATCATGTGACGGGTTCCTGTTCGTCGGTTTCTAGGTCTGTCATGGCCGCCAGTTCACCGAGTGTGACCGGTTTCAGTGGTGGCCGGATGCGGTAATAGCCGGTGTCGTCCTGTGAACGGCCGCTTTCGTCCGCAAGAAGGTTCGTGACCGTCAGGCCGCAATAGCGGCCCTGGCACGGGCCCATGCCGGGCCGTCCGAAAGCTTTGGTCTGGTTGGGTCCAAGGCAGCCCAGACCGGCATATCGGCGAATATCGCCTGCTGTGACTTCCTCACAACGGCAGACGATGGTGTCGTCTGCAGGCAGCAAGGCTTCGCGGAAAGGCGGATAGGCCCTGTCGATAAAGGGCCGGGCGGCCATTTCGGTTTCCAGTTGCCGATTTAACGGGGCGGCGTTCCGGTCACGATCTGCCGGCGTGATGTTGCCGAGATCGCACGAGATTTCCAGAGCGGCCAGCCTGCCTTGAAGCTGCGCAGCTGTTGCGCCGCCAATACCCGCGCCATCGCCCGCAACGAAGACGTCCGGAAGCTGCGTGCGGCCCCAGCCATCCTTTTCCGGCACGAAGCAGTGCTGATCTTCGTTCCAGTGATGCGGCACATCGATGGAACGTGCTGCCTGGGGGTTGGGTACCACACCATGATGCAGCAGCACCGTTGCACAATCCAGGCTGTGCCGTTTGCCTCCCGATGTGAAGCTTATCGTTTCGGCCTGCGTCTTGCCTTGAATGGCAATTGCCGATGCGCCGGTGTAGCGGGGAACGCCTGCCTTGCGGATTTCGGCAAGCAGACCCAACCCCTTGGCAAGCAGCCGCCAGCCGCGCAACGCACCGAACAAATGCCGAAGCGCTGCCTGCCTGTCGGCGAATGTCTGTGTTTCCACCAGAGCCAGCGGCGGTGTACCTGCCCGGCACATCTGGGCGGCGACCAGATAAAGCAGTGGACCGCTTCCGGCCAGAACCGCCCTTTCGCACATGAGGCCGGATTGCTTCAACAGGATCTGCGCCGCACCTGCGGTCATCACGCCCGGCAGGGTCCAGCCCGGGACTGGCATCGGCCGTTCCAGCGCGCCGGTGGCTATCAGCAGGCGTCTGGCTTTTGCGGCGGAGGCAGCACCGTCTCGTGTGAAGGAGACGCGTGGCCCTTTTTCGATTTGCCACGCGGTTGCGCCGCTCAGATGCCGGATCATCGGATGATCCAGCTCCTCGGTGAGAGCCTTTCCCTTGGTGTAATCGCTGCCAAGGATCTGCGCCCGGCCTTCCGGCGCGTTTCCGACGCTGCGATAGATCTGTCCGCCAGGCCGGGCCTGCTCGTCCAGAAGCAGAACGGAAAGCCCGGCATCCGCAGCCGTTCTGGCAGCCGCCATTCCCGCCGGACCGGCGCCGAGGACAAGGAGATCAGCTTCAAGCATCACCATCTCCTCCGGTGCCCGGCATGCCAATATTCATGCCGGCGCTGACCTCGCACATGCAGGCCTGCCGGGTAACGCCGTCTATTTCAACCAGGCAGTCGAAACAGGCGCCCATCATGCAGAACGGCCCACGCTCTGCGCCTGAAACGGGCGTCTGCCGGAAGGAACGGACACCGGCAGCCAGAAGTTCGGCTGCCAGATTACCACCGTCGCGCAGCATCAGGTCCTTGCCGGCGAAGCGAACGCGGACCCGCCCGGTACCTTGTTCCAGCTCACGAAAGGGCGAAGCGGTCTTCACTGAACACCTCCAGGTCTGGCGCCGTGTTTGTCTTTTCCAGCCAGTCGGGCAGGAAAGAGGCATGGGCGGCGGCTAGCGTGATGCCGCTATGACAGGTCACGAGGAACGCGCCCGGCATCTCCGGACTTTCCTGATAAATCGGCAGGCCGTCAGGCGAGAGAACGCGCAAGGCACCCCAGCTGCGCACCAGTTGAGCCTTGGCCAGAATGGGATAGGCGGCGATCGCTTCCGCCGCGAGACCGGCAAGCCCCTTGGCGGTGACCTTGTCGTTGAAGCCGACTTCTTCGTTGGTCGCGCCGATCTGTATGCCACCTTCATCGACCTGGCGTGCAATCAGGGATGGCCGGTTGAGGATTCTGGGCAGTTTTTCCGTAATCAGAACCTGGCCGCGCTGCGGCCGGATAGTCGCCTTGAAGCCGAGTTTCGGGCCGAGTGCAGCCGAACCGAGACCGGCAGCCAGCACCAGCTTGTTCGCTTCGACCACGGTGCCATCGCTGCAGTTGATCCTGAAAGAGCTGTCACGCGTGACCGTGTCGACCGTCTTGCCGTTCAGCACGGTTCCGCCGTTGCCGCGTACACCGGCAGCAAGGCCTCGCAGCAACTTCAACGGATTGGCGTGGCCGTCCTGATGATGAAGAATGGCCCCGGCAACCTTCGGGCCGACTTCCGGCTCTTCCCGGCGCAGTTCGTTGTGGCCCAGGATTTCATAAGGATAATCACCGCCAAGCTTTGCCTTTAGAATCTCATACTGGGCAACGGTCTCGGCGAGTGTCTCGTCCGAGAAATGGAGATCGTAGCCGCCCTTCTGCTCCAGCGCCGCGTCGAATCCGGTGGCTTCGCGCAAGCTGGCTGCGAAATCAGCCCACGCGGCGGCGGAGCGCTGCGACCAGCGGGCATAGGCAGGCTGTTTCATGCCCTTGGATTGCACCCAGACGAGGCCAAAGTTGCCCCGGCTGGCGCGGAAACTGCCGTCGTCCCCGTCAAGAACGGTGACCGACCTGCCGCGCTGGAGCAGACCCCAGGCAACGGAAAGCCCCACGACGCCTCCACCAATGATGGCGTAGTCCGATTCCATGATGTTTCCCGAATAATGTCAATGTCCGGGCGGCGGTCGCCGCCCGGCGGTTCACTGCTGTCAGTTAAGGGCCCCTCAGTTAAGGGCCCCTCAGTTCAGGGCCTTGTCGAGGATCGACTGGCCCCACTCCTGACCGACATCGTTGAGAAGCTCCGGCCAGACCGTTTCGCGAACCTTGGCAGCCATGCCTGCAAGCTGTTCGTCGGTGAGTTCAACCACATTCGCGTCGAGTTCGTCGGCAAGACGCTGTTCCCATTTGCCCTGGTCTTCCTCGGCAACAACCCAGCGTGCAGCCTCGAAGTCTTCAGCAGCCTTCTTCATGGCCGCCTGGTCGTCTTCATCGAGACCGGAAAGAGCCTCGTTGGAGATGATCATGAACCAGACCTCGAAATGAGTGTTCGCTGGAATGTAGGACTTGGTCACGTCCCGGAACGACGCGTAGTAGCCTTCCGCGCCGGAGCCGATGACACCGTCGACCACACCGACCTGAATGGCCGTGAAGGCTTCGGAGAAGGGGATCGGTGCCGGAATATAGCCGAGCGCCTCACCGGTGAGCTGGAAGCTCTTGATGCCTGGAACACGAACCTTGATGCCCTTTGGCTCGGTGGTGCCCGGTGTGACAGCGTCGCGGTTGAGCGAAATACCGCCGAAATAGACCGGGTAGGCCGCGAGCATGGTGATGTCCTGCTTTGAGAACAGTTCGGCCATGGTTTCGTGCAGCACACCGCCGGGACCGTAGATCTTGCGGGCGTCTTCCCAGTTGGAGGCAAGGAACGGCACGGACGCGATCTGCATGCGCCTGTCCGTGCCGGTTGCCGCCGGCTGGGTTGCCATTTCGATGGCGCCGACGGACACACGTTCCTGGACGGTGGTGTAGTCGCCCAAGGCCGAAGCGGCGTAGATCTCGATGTTGACGTCGCCGCCGGTGGCTTCCTTCACGGCTTCGGCATAGGCCTTCAGTTCAACGTCGATGGTCGCGCCCTGTGGGCGGACGTGGCTCATCTTGAAATCGGCCGCCTGGGCAGCTCCGGAAAGTCCGATCAGTGTTGCGACGGCAGTCGCGGTCAGAAATTTCTTCATGTTGGTGTTCCCCGTGGTTTTCATGTTTGTCCTCCCAAGAAAGTCGGTTCGATTCTGTGTTTATGAGCCGGCTCAGTAGCCAAAGAGACGCGGCAGGTAGAGTGAAAGATCCGGCCAGAAAGAGGTCAGGAAGACCACCGGCACATATCCTGTCAGCACAAGGAACATCGCCGGCGGAATGACCTTGGTGACCTTCACCTTGCCGATGCGTGCGCCGAGATAGAGGATCGACGCATAGGGCGGGGTGACCCCGCCCATGGCGGTGTTGACACCCATGATCGCGGCGAACTGGACCGGGCTGATATCGAGCGCCTGCATCAGCGGCAGCAGAAGCGGCGCCACCAGGATGATGGCGGTGGCATCGTTGACGACCATGCCGATCAGGAACAGCAGGATGTTGATCAGGATCAGCAGAACGATCTTGTTCTCGGTGATGCCGAAGATGACGCTGACCAGTTTCTGCGGCACGCCCTCATAGACGAACATCTGTCCCAGGATCATGGAAAACAGGATCATCAGCATGATCGCGCCAACTGCCGTCGCCGCTTCCTTGCCGGCAAAGAGGAAGTTGTCGAGACGCAGGCCCTTGTAGATCAGGAAGCCGACCGGGATTGCGTAGATGACCGCAAGAGCGGCGGATTCGGTCGGTGTCATGATGCCGCCGTAGATGCCGCCAAGGATCATCACCGGCATCAGGAGGGCCGGAAAGGCATAGATGCCGCGTTTCGTGATATCGGCGGTGAACTCCCGCGCAGTCGGCTTTTCGTCCAGAACCAGGTTGAACTTGCGCGCCATCCAGAGGTTCACGGCCGAGAAGTTGAACATGATCAAGAGGCCTGGGCCGAGCGTTGCCAGGAAACAGGCTGCAATCGACGTGTCCGTTACCCAGCCGAACAGGATCATGGAGAGGGACGGCGGGATCAACAGGCCGAGGATCGACGAGTTTGCGATCAGCGCGGTGGCGTATTCCCTTGGATAACCGCGCTTTTCCATTTCGGGAATGAGCAGAGGCCCAATGGCGGAAATACCGGTGAGGCCCGAACCGGAAATCGCACCGATTATGGCGCAGCTGACCGCCGCAACGACGCCCAGACCGCCACGGACATGACCGACGAAGGAATTGACGAACCGCAGCAAGGCCGCTGCTATTCCGCTTTCCGACATGATGGTGCCGGCCAGAACGAACAGAGGAATGGCAAGCAGCGCGGGGTTGCCGAGCTGCTGGAAGCCCCAGAGCACCATGCCTTTCATGGTAACGTCGCCGATGAAATACATGACCATCAGTGCGGCGCCGAAGCACCAGGGTAGCGGCACCCCCAGGGTCAGCGTGATGACCAGAACCAGAATGGCCAGAAGCGCGATCTCGATCATTGCGCGCCTCCTTCCGCCGTCCGCAGGCTGCGGACATGCACCAGCAGATAGGTGACGGTGTAGGCCATCATCAGCACCAGCCCGACGACCAGCGCGACGTCTGCATAGAAGGTCGGGATGTAAAGGGTCGGGCTCTCGCGCCAGACCCGCCAGGCATAGCGGGTGTAGTCCCACGCCCAGGTCAGCAGCCAGATGCCGACAACGAGGCTGATCAACTCGCCGACGATGGCCAGTATGGTGTGCTGGCGCTCTGTCTTGAGAAAGATTTCAAGGACGTTGGCGCGGATGTGGCTGTTTTCCCGCGAGGCGTTGACTGCGCCGAAAATATAGAGCCACAGCGTCGGATACATGATCGTTTCTTCCAGCCCCATCACCGGGACCTGAAGCACGTAGCGCGTGACGACCTGAACAAACTGGCCAAGCGCAACGATCAGGATCAGAGCCGTCAAAAGGCACTGCGTGAACCGTTCCAAAACCACCCCCGTATTGTTGGCGCCCTTTTTTGGCGCTCGAACACCCTCTGTCTGGAAGGGGAGTATGGAGTTGGCTAATCCATAAAGGCAAATTCGAAATATTGCTACTTTGATAGAGTGACTTTATAGTTTGGTTATGAACCTCTCCTTCCGCCAATTGCAGACTTTCGTGCAGGTAATGCGCACCGGATCTGTCTCCGAAGCAGGGCGTGCGCTGGGGCGAACGCAGCCTGCCGTCAGCGCCATGATCGCAGGGCTGGAACGGGAGGTCGGCTTCCAGCTGTTCGAGCGCGAACGCGGCCGCCTCGTGCCCAAGCCCGAAGCGCATTATTTTCTGGAGGAAGCGGAGTTTCTGCTGGAACGGCTGACACGTTCCACCCGCACGCTGCAGGACATCGGCAACCTGGAAAAGGGCAAGCTGCGTATTGCCTGCAATCCGGCTGCCTCCAGTTTCTTCATGCCCCGGGTTCTGGCCAACTTCCTGCGAGACAAGCCCGACATCGAAGCCTCGCTGATGATGCGCTCATCGCCCGTCGTCACCGATTGGATCGCCTCCCAGCAATACGATATCGGCTTTGCCGAAACACCGGAGCCGCGGCGGACCATTATCTCGGAAGTCTTTGCCTTGCCGGGGGTCTGCGCTGTGCCTAAGGACGATCCGCTTGCCCGCAAGAAAGTCATCAGACCCGCTGATCTTGATGGCAAGCCGATGGCAATGCTGTTTGACGATCACTCGATCAGCGAACAGACCCGCAAGGCCTTTAATGAAGCCGGAGCAAGGCTCAACAAGCGCTTCGAGCTCAGGACGTTCCTGCCCGCGCTGCAGCTGGTTTCCGAAGGTCTGTGCTACACGATCTGCGAGGGACTGTCGGCGATCAGCCACCAGGAAAGTTTCGGCGACCAGAACAGCCTGGTCTTTCGGCCTTTCAAGCCGGAGTGCTTTCTCAACATGTCGCTGCTTACTCCGGCCAACCGGCCGCTTTCCCTTCTGGTGGAAAGCTTTGCTGAGGTTTTGCGTGCCGAGATCAAGACACTCGTGGAGAGAGCTGCCGGTCTCCGCGATCTTCCTTGAGGTCTTGGTGAAGAGGTGAGACCGCTAACCTCAGTGGGCGTTCGCCAACTCCGCAAGTGACTTCTGGATATGCGCCACCATGAAATCCAGGAAGAGGCGTACTTTCGGGTCCTGGCGGCGGCGGTGCGTGTAAAGGCAGGCCATCTGCACCGGGATCGGCGGTTCGTTTTTGAGCACCGGCACCAGTTTGCCCGAAGCCAGATAGTCGGCAACTTCAAACGCCGGTTTCAGCACGATGCCGTGGCCTTCCAGCGCCCAGCCGGTCAGGACATCGCCATGGTCGGATTCGAACGGGCCGGACACTGCGACGCGCTTGACGCCATTTTCCGTCTGCAGCGGCCACTGGAATTCCGGTGCACCGGGATAACGCATGTTGAGGCAGTCATGGCGGCCGGCGGCAAGCTCGTCGCTTGTTTTCGGGTTGCCCTTGCGGGCGAGATACTCCGGAGAGGCGCAAAGCAGCCGGTCGCAATCGGCGATCTTGCGGATCTTGAGATTGGAATCTTCCGGCAGGCCAAGGAAGAACGCGGCATCGAGACCTTCGCCCGTCAGGTCGACCTTGCGGTCGGACAGGCGCAGGCGAATGTCGATCAGCGGATTGGCTTCCTTGAATTTCGGGATCGCCGGGGCGATCAGCCGCTGGCCCATGCCGATGGGGGCGGCAACAAACAGCGTGCCGCGCGGTGAACGGGTGACATTGCTGATCTCCGCTTCTGCTTCTTCCACCGCCTCGATTATTTTTGTTGCACCGCGATAGAACAAGTTGCCATGCTCTGTCGGGCTGAGGGCTCGGGTGGTTCGCTGGAACAGGCGGACGTTCAGGTGCTCTTCCAGTTGGGACACCCGCGACGACGCGACGGCGGAGGAAATCCGCAGATCGCGTGCGGCGGCGGACATGTTGCCCAGCTCGTAAACGCGCAGAAAGGTTCGGATGTTTTCCAGATACGCCATGAGGATGTCCAACCGGGCCGGTTTATTGTTCCGATTTTTTTGAAACTGCTCGGAATTATCCCGAGATACCAGAAAATTCTTGCATGAGCTAGCTTGGGTCAAACGAATTTGGAGGGGAAGCAATGCTGGACATTGCCATCATTTGGGACTGGATCGCCTTTGCGGTTCGCTGGCTGCACGTGATTACGGCGATGGCCTGGATCGGCTCGTCGTTCTATTTCGTCGCGCTGGACCTTGGCCTGAAGAAAGCTCCGGATCTGCCCAAGGGGGCTCATGGAGAGGAATGGCAAGTCCACGGCGGCGGCTTCTATCACATCCGCAAGTTCCTTGTGGCCCCGGAAAACATGCCGGAACACCTGGTCTGGTTCAAATGGGAAAGCTATTCCACGTGGCTGTCCGGCGCGGCTCTCCTGATGGTCGTCTACTGGGTCGGCGGCGAGCTTTACCTGATCGATCCGGCAAAGGCCGATCTTGCCCTTTGGCAGGGCATCCTGATTTCCGCCGGGTCTCTGACCATCGGCTGGCTGGTCTATGACCGGCTGTGCAAGTCAAAGCTCGGCGAAAGCCCGACACTGCTGATGCTGCTGCTGTTCGCGCTGCTGGTGGCCATGGGATACGGGTACAACGAGATCTTCACCGGCCGTGCCACCATGCTGCATCTCGGTGCCTTCACCGCGACGATCATGACCGCGAACGTGTTCTTCATCATCATTCCGAACCAGAAGATCGTGGTGGCGGACCTGAAGGCAGGGCGTACCCCGGATGCAAAATACGGCAAGATCGCCAAGCTGCGCTCCACCCACAACAACTACCTGACCCTGCCGGTCGTGTTCCTCATGCTGAGCAACCACTATCCGCTCGCTTTTGCCTCGGAATACAACTGGCTGATTGCTGCTCTTGTCTTCCTGATGGGTGTCACCATCCGGCATTACTTCAACACCAAGCACACGGGTGCTCCGGCACCGACCTGGACCTGGCTGGCAACGGCGATCCTGTTCGTCGCCATCATCCAGCTGTCCATGGCACCGCTCCAGCAGGATACCTGGGAAGCTTCGGATGCCCGTCCGTTGACGCAGACCGAACAGGTATTCGCCAATGCGGAAGGCATCGATGATGTCATGAACATCATTCCCGGCCGCTGCGGCATGTGCCACGCCCGCGAACCCTTCTATGAAGGCATCCACTGGGCACCCAAGGGCCTGCATCTGGAAACCAAGGCAGACGTCGTGCGCGCCGCAAAACAGATCTACCTCCAGGCAGGCGTTACCAACGCCATGCCGCCCGCCAACGTCTCCTTCATGGAAAAAGACGAGCGCAAGAAGATCATCGAATGGTACAAGAACGCCCGTGGACAGCTGTCTTTCGGTATGGCCGCAACGCACTGAGCATCTACAGATGATCCACCCGGGACGCTCCTCCTCGCGGGGAGCGTTTTTGTTTGGGGCAACGTCCATGTGGGCGTGCTGACAGGCAAACGGAAATCAGATGCGTTGCGGACTGCACAACGCGTTCAGATCTGTTCCGGCACTTCCGCCACAGGCAGCGTCACGAGGGCTATGCCGGGATCGTCCGGAGAAGTGCCGACGGAAAAGCCGAGCGACTGGCACATGGAGATCATCGAGGTGTTTTCTTTCAGAACCTCGCCCTTGATGACCTCGATGCCGTCTTCCCTGGCGTAGCGAATGAGCAGTTTCATCAAGGTCCAGCCGAGGCCCTGTCCCTTCAGGTCGGAGCGGACCATGATCGCGTATTCGCCGGTTTGATGGTCGGGATCCGCGTGCAGGCGGACGACGCCGAGCAAGCTTCCGTCTTTGGGCTCGATGGCAGCAAAGGCGATTGCGCGGGCATAGTCGAGCTGCGTCAGCCGGGACAGGAACCTGTGGCTGAAATCGCGCACAGGTGCAAAGAACCTTAGGCGCAGGTCTTCGGGCGTCACTTGTTCGAAAAACGTCTTGAACAGGTCCTCGTCCTCCGGGCGCACGGGCCGGATGAAGATCTCGTGCCCATCCTTCAACTCAAGTGTCTGTTCCCATTCCTGGGGATAGGGGGCGATGGCCAGGCGGGAACTGCCGGCACGTCCCGGTCGCTTTTCCGGATGGCATAACGTCATGCGGGCATCGAGCCCGATAAGCCCGCTCGGCAGGGCAACCAGCGGATTGATGTCGAGTTCCTGTATCTCGGGAATATCGATGGTTATCTGGGAGAGTTTTACCAGCGCCTGGGCAAGGGCTGCCTTGTCGAGGGCCGGGCGCGCCGGTCCGCCATCCAGAAGCCGGGCAATTCGTGTGCGGGAAATCAGTGCTTCTGCCAGATTGAGATCCAGCGGCGGCAATTCCAGCGCGACGTCTTCGCTTTCCTCGATTGCGGTACCACCATGGCCGAACACCAGGACCGGACCGAAGTCCTGTGTTTCGGCAACACCCATATAAAGTTCCAGCCCGTGCCGGTCTTCCAGCATCGGATGAATGGAGAGCCCGGCGATCCGGGCGTCCGGGTAGTCCCGTCTGGTCTTTTCGATCAGTTCTTCTGCCGCGTGACGGACGGCTTCAGGGCTTTCCAGCCCCAGCCGCACACCATCGATGCGCGACTTGAACGGCAGATCCGGCGAAATCAGCTTGGCAACGCAATGAGCCGCGGTCTTGAAGAAAGGCTCCGACAGTTTGCCGGCTTCCTCTGGCGTTGTCGCCATGGCGGTTGCCATGATCGGCAGATCATATGCTTCCAGAACGGAGACCACTTCCGGCGGGCTGAGCCAGGTGCGGTCTTCCTGTAGCGCCGCTGTGACAATGCCGCGTGCCCGCGCAACATCGGGTGAAAACGTGCTGGGCAGGCTGGCCGGGGCCGCCATAAGGAATTCGCGCGCCTGCGCATCATGCGCCAGATGCATCAGGCTGCGGGCAGCCTCTGCCGGGCTGGCATAGTTCGGGATGCGCGCTTCGGAAAGGGCTGCACGCGTTGCCCCATCACCACCGATAAGACCGGCGACAAGGGCCTTGCGCCGCCCGGTGCGTCGCCTGTCCAGCGCCGCCGCATCGGCAATTGCCTTTGCGATGGCCGACAAGGGCTGGAAGGCACTGGCAGCCTGAAGCACGACGGCACCATCCACATTCGGGTCTTTCAACACCGTGACGATTGCCTCGGTGATCTGTTCCGGTGTCACGTTCTCCTTCAGGATTACCGAACCATCGGCAGCGGGTGTCACCGACAGGCCGGCATGGCTCCGGCTGGTGTCTTCAAGAGCTGTACGAGTTTCGGTGCCAAGCTCGGCGAAGGATCCACCCAGATCCATCAGCCTGTCGACGGCAAGACTGGCAAGACTGCGACCGTTCGCAATGACGGCAAGCTTGTCGCAGCGGGGAACGCGAATGTGGGAGAGGGTTTCCAGTGCCTCGAACATCTCGTCAAGATCATGCACCCGCAAAAGGCCGGTGCGGCGAAACACGGTCTCATAAACCCTGTCAGTCCGCGCGAGACGCCCGGCGTGGGTTCTGCCCGAGCCGCCTGTATCCCGGCTCTTGCCGGAGCGGATCACGATTACCGGCTTGCTGCGGGCAGCTGCCCTCGCGGCGGAAATGAATTTTCGCGGGACCGCGATGCCTTCCAGGTGAAGCACGATCGCACGGGTATGATAGTCCTGCGCGAAATAGTCGATCAGGTCGCTGATATCGACATCCATCCGCGCGCCGAGAGAAACGACAGCGGAAAATCCGGTATTGTGGGTCTTCGCCCAGGAAAGCGTTGCATTGAGCACGGCACCGGAACGAGCGAAAAACGCGACTTCCCCCTTTTCGGGGCGCTCCGCGCTGAGGAGTGCGTTAAGTCCCCTGGCGGGAACGGCAAGGCCAAGCGTGCCTGGTCCGATAAGTCGCAAGTTGGTCGCCTGCGCGGCTTCGCGGCACTCCTGAAGCAACTCTTCAGGCCAGGTTTCAAAGCCGGGCGAAGGGATAAGCACGGCCTTCGTCCCACCAGCAGCAAGGATCCGGATCTTTTCCGGCAGCGCTTCCGCTTTGGCGAGATAAATTGCCAGATCCGGCATTTTCTCCAGATCGGCCAGCCGAGCGACCTTTCGTCCCTTGAAAGGGACATCCTCATCGATCCCGACGAGCGTTACCGGATGGCCGGCCTCGATATCCTGCAGGCAGGAAATCAACTTGCTGGTCAGGACGCCCGGATGCCTGCAAGGGCCGATAATGGCTATCGATCCTGGCGCAAAGAAACCGTCGAGGTTGCGAATGGTCATGAGATCGATCCTTTGAAAAGCTCCGCAAGGAACGAGGCGTCTGAAACGAACCTAGGTCGCGCGTCACAAAATTCACGAACAAGAAGCGAAAAACAACAGGGTGGTTGCAGACGAGCGTCCGGCCTTGCCGGTGTTTCGAGCCTGCAGTTTCATCATGTTTTCCGGTCAAAAAAAGCCCGCGGACCGGAGTGTGTCAGGTTCGCGGGCTTCATGCATCGCAAAATCTCGGCGATCGAGTGTGCGCCGATGGCTTAATGGGCCATCAGAACCGGTACGGTCATGGCTTCCAGGATTTCCCGGGTTGCCCCGCCGAACAGGAATTCACGCATGCGGCTGTGGCCGTAACCGCCCATCACGACCAGATCGTTGCTATTGTCGGAGACATGGTTGAGCACCGTGTCGGCAATGCCGGCTTGCGGGTTGGTGACAACCTCGACGGTGACATCCATGTTGTGGCGCGCCAGATAGTTGGCGACGTCGGCACCCGGTTGGCCGGTTGCTTTGGTGGCTTTCTTCTCGACAACCAGGACCGTGATCTTCTCCGCCTTTTCCAGAACGGGCAGAGCCGCATGGATGGCCCGTGTCGCGGTGGAGCTGCCGTCCCAGCCAACCAGCACATTCTTCGGCTGGAAGGATTTGCTGCCGATATAGGGCACAAGCAGAACCGGTACGCCGCTTTCAAACAGGACGGTCTCGATCAAGAGTTCACGCATCGGCTCCGGCTTATCCGGATTGGCCTGACCGATGACCACCAGGTCTGTCGGGCGGCAATGAACCAGCACGTTTTCCAGTGGGCCGCCGGTGAGGATTTCCGCGAGCCTGCTTTCGCTCTTCACACCTGCCAGACGGGCCAGCTCGTCGAATTCCTTCTTGGCCTCGGTGGCCGCGGCAACCGCCTGTTCGTGCGCTGCCTGCAAATAGTCGACCGGCATCGGCGCGGCCGCGAATGCGGGAACGACCGGCTCGAACGACACCGCCAGTCCGGTGACATGGGCATCGTAGTTTCGGCCGAATTCCAGGGCGTATTTGGCGGCCGGCTGGTCACCTGCGAGATCCAGAACGGTCAAAATATCTTTGATAGGCATATATCCCTCCTGCGGCCGGTATCATGTCGTCGAACCAGCCTCGTTAAAAATCTATAGGTCTGAATGTGGTGAGTCCTTGACGCGCATCAATGTCACCATCTTGTTCTGATAGCCGGTCGGGTGGCGGGAATGAAAAAAATGCGCAATATGGAGCCATGTCAAACCGCTGGCTCTATCTGGCCCTGCCACCGTTCCTGCTCGTGGCTGTCGCCTTCATGCTGGTTCAGCTCTTCATGGAGCTGGATGAGGACAGCGTTGACAGGAAGGCCGCCGAGCGGCTGACGCTTTATCGCCAGACGATTTTGGGCGAATACCAGAAGTACCGCTATCTGCCTTACATGATTGCACGGGATCCCCGCGCAACGTCAGCGCTGGGCTTTGGCCAGCCATCGGAAAGCGCCAATCGGTTCCTGCAGGAAATGGCCGAAAATTCAGGCGTGGATCTGCTCTATGTCATGAATGCCGAAGGCACGACCCTGGCGTCCAGCAACTGGCAGGAAGACTTGTCGCTGGTCGGCCGTAACTACGGTTTCCGGCCTTATTTTTCAGCCGCCATTGAAGGCGAGGAAGGCCGGTTCTTTGCAATCGGCGCGACCTCGGACGAGCCGGGCTTGTTCCTGGCACGGCCGACGCCGGTCAGCGGCAAGCCGGTTGGTGTGGCTGTGGTCAAGGTGGACATGGGCCCCCTGGAAGAAGCCTGGGCCGAAGGTGGTGAGACCGTCTTTGCCTCTGACGCCAACGGCGTGATTTTCCTGTCGAGCCAGCCCGATTGGCGCTACCGGACGCTGACGGCGCTGCCGCAGGAGGTGCGCCAGATGATTGAGGCAACGCGCCAGTATGCCGGTCGGGAATTGTCCCCGGTCAGCGATAGTCTGGATCAGGAAAGACAGCAGCTCGTCATCGACGGCAAGAACTACCGGCACAATTCGGCGGATGTCGGCCTGCTTGGCTGGACCTTGCATTTCCTGGTCCCGGTGGAGGAGACCCGCAAGAGCGTGCTGCCGATCTGGGCGGCAACCATTTCGCTCTGCCTTGTGTATGCGGTCATCGTCCTCGTGCTGCGCGGTCGGCGCCTGCGCAAGGCCTCTGCGTTGCTGCGTCAGGAATCGGCCGGACTGAAAGAGCTGAACACTCGTCTGGTGGAGGAGATTCAGGAGCGGCGGCGTGTTGAGAAAGAGCTTCTGGAAGCACAGCGCGGCCTTGCCCGTTCGAGCCGTCTGGCGGCTGTGGGCGAGATGTCCGCGGCAGTGGTCCACGAACTCAGCCAGCCGCTGGCAGCCTTGCGCATGTTCGTTGCCGGAACACGCAAGTTCCTGGAAAAGGGCGACACGGAAACCGCCTCGGAAAACCTTGACGAAATCGATTCCCTGCAGATGCGCATGGCCAGCCTCACGCAGGAACTGAAGCGCTTTGCGCGGCCCGGTGAAAGCCGTATCGAGAAGATTGACCTGACAGAAAGTGTCCGGACCGCCGAAAAGATCGTGCGGCCCCGGTTTGAAGAGACCGGCTGCCTTTTGAAACTGGACCTTCCATCCGATCCGCTGGAGGCGGAAACCGCACCGCTCAGGATCGAGCAGATCCTGGTCAATCTCTTGCGCAATGGTGCCGATGCAACGGCGGGCGAAGAGGCCGGTGAAGTCAAACTGCACGCGGAACGGCAAGGGACAGAGCTGGTGCTGGCAATTTCCGATAACGGCCCCGGCATCCCGGAGGACCTGAAAGAACGGATCTTCGACCCGTTCTTTTCCACCAAGACCAGCAGCGGGGGCATGGGGCTCGGCCTTGCCATATCGATGCGGCTGGCGGAGGACCTTGGCGGCAGCTTGTCGGTGCGCGCAAACACCCCCAAGGGTGCTGTGTTCGAATTGCGTCTGCCTGCCTTGTCCGGCGAGAAAGCCAGTGAAAGAGCCAGTAACAGCGCCGGTGACAGGGCCTCCGGCACCAGGACCGAACGGGAACCAGAAGCCGCAGAATGACCGACCTTTCCCAGAAGACTCCAGTTCTCATCGTCGACGACGATCCGTCCATGCGCGCGGCCCTGCGCCAATGGATAAGACTTGCAGGTTTTGAAACCCATGAAGTTGCAACGGCAGGTCAGGCGCTTGCCAGATTGTCCGCCGAATTCCGGGGTTGCGTCGTTTCGGATGTGATGCTGGACGGGGAAGACGGCGTCTCGCTTCTGCGCAAGATCGGGGCGCTCGACGCGGATCTACCGGTGGTGCTAATTACCGGTCACGGCGATGTGCCGATGGCGGTCGAGGCGATGCGGGCCGGGGCTTATGACTTTGTCGAAAAGCCGTTCGATCCAGATTTGATTGCCGACGTGGTTCGCCGGGCATGCGACAGGCGTGCACTTGTTCTGGAGAACCGTTCGCTGCGCACGCAACTGCTCGATAGCGCGGGGCTGGAAAGCCGCCTGATCGGCAATAGCCCCGCCATGCATGCCCTGCGCCAGCAGATCCTGCATTTCGCTGCAACGGATGCTGCGGTTCTCATTACCGGTGAAACCGGCACAGGCAAGGAAGTGATTGCCCAGGCATTGCATGATTTCAGCCCGCGCAAGGCGGGGCCGTTCATGGCGATCAACGCGGCAGCCCTGCCGGAGGCCATGGTGGAAGCGGAGCTGTTCGGCCATGAGGCCGGCGCTTTCACCGGTGCAGACAAGCAAAGGACAGGAAGGATCGAGGCGGCAAGTGGCGGCGTTCTGTTCCTGGACGAGATCGTCTCCATGCCGCTGGCGTTGCAGCCGAAGCTGTTGCGCGTGCTGCAGGAGAAAAAGGTAGACCGTATCGGCGGCACAAGACCCGTCGATGTCGATATCCGTCTGGTCAGCGCCGCCAATGTCGACCCCAGGGAAGCAGTGCGCAGCGGACGGCTGCGCGAGGACCTGCTCTTCCGGTTGAATACGATTGAACTGCGGGTACCGCCACTGCGCGAGCGAGGCCGTGATGCGCTCCTGCTGTTCGACACGTTCCTGAACCGCTTCGCCGCCCAGTATGGTCTGGATGCCCCGGCCACAAGCGCCCGCGACGAGGCTTTCCTTCAAACCTATGGCTGGCCGGGAAACGTCCGGGAGCTGCGCAATGCCGCCGAGCGCTTCGTGCTCAACGCACCGGTCACGCCGCAGCCGCTGGAAGAACTGGTGACCGGCCAGCGGGAAACGGGACCGGTTCCCGTTGGAGGTGGCCTGAAGGAGCTAATGGACGCCTATGAGCGCAACCTGATCGAAGGTGCCTTGCGTCGTCACGGTGGGCGGATGGCCGACGTGATGCAGGAACTCAACCTGCCGCGGCGAACGCTCAACGAAAAAATGACCCGCCTCGGCCTCAGCCGCGATCAGGCGAATGCCGAGATTGTCGAGGGATAGGCATTCCTCAGAGCATTCACCCGAACGATGCCCCAACATCCAGCCTCATCCTGCGGAAGCGCGTGAGCGCTGTCTCGAAGGACGGGCCGCTGGCTCCCGAGTGTGCCGCGCATCCTAGGAGACGGACCTGATGGTCCGCCTCAGGATGGAGGTAATCGGGAAATGCGACGGCGGTTCGAAGCTGGCAGACAAGTTCCCCACATCATCCCGAACCGGCGGAAATCCGCCGAGGGTATCGGGCTATCGGCAAGATCTTGCCGAGCTGCACTGCAGCAATTCGCGGGTGGGGCGGAAAGAAGCATCGATTTCCTGCCGGAAAGTGTTGCCAGCAAGAACTGGCACGGGTCATGCTACAGGCTCATCGACTTGGCACGGGCTTGTGCGCGGAGGTGTTCAGGCCGAGCTGTCAAGGAAATGAGCAAACGTCTTGGGAGGATTGCATGCTCTTTTCACTGAAATCCGCAACCGCTGTATCCGCGGCTGCGCTGTCTCTGGTATTCGCCACCGAAACCTTCGCCGCCGACGTAACCTGGAACGTGTCGCTATGGGGCAAGCGCCGTGCGTTTACCGAGCATGTCGAAAAGCTGGCCGAAGAAGTGGCCGCAAAGACCGACGGCAAGTTCGAAATCAAACTGCAGTACGGTGAAGCTCTGTCGAAGTCTCGCGAGAATCTCGACGGCATTTCCTTCGGTGCGTTCGAAATGGCGCAGATCTGCGCCTCCTATCACCCGGACAAGAACCCGAGCTTGACGGTTCTGGAACTGCCGTTCCTGGGCGTGAAGGACCTTGACCAGGAAATCAAGGTATCGATGAAGCTCTATGAACATCCCGCTGTGAAGGAAGACCTTGGCCGCTGGAACGCTCAGGCTCTGATGCCTTCGCCGATGCCGCAGTACAACTTTGCTGGCAAGGGCGATGTGCCGAGCTCGATTTCCGACTTTGACGGCATGCGCGTGCGTGCCCTTGGCGGCATCGGCCAGTTGATGGAATCTGTCGGCGCGGTGCCGACCTCCGTGACCGCTTCGGAAACCTATCAGGCGATTGATTCCGGCACGGTGGCGGCTGCCAGCTTCGCACCGCATGCGCATCTGTCGTTCAAGGTGGTTGAAGTCGCCAACTGGTGGACCAAGAACCTGAACCCGGGAACCGTGCAGTGCCCGGTGATCGTGAATGTCGACGCTTACAACGCTCTTCCGGACGACTTCAAGGCAGCTCTCGAAAGCTCGGTTGAGCCGGCCCTGGCGCATTACCTGGAGACCTATGACAAGGTCTACGAAAAGTGGTGGCCGGAACTGGAAAGCCGTGGTGTGACGCAGGTCGAGTTCTCCGATGCCGAACTGGCTGCATTTGCCGAAAAGGCCGGTCCGATCCAGGCCGCCTGGGTGGAAGAGCAGTCCGCCAACGGTCTGCCGGCGCAGGACATCCTGGACATGGTCAAGTCGACCCTCGCGGAATAAGCCCGGCAAGCCTGGACTGTTTCACACTCTTCCCGGCGCGACCTGCGCCGGGAAGCCAATGCTCGGGGCTTAACTCATGAACACAATCGATCCCGGAGGACGTTCCGTTTCGGAGCGCCCGGTCACCTATATCCGCTTCGACGGCTGGCTCGCTCACGTCGAGAATGCCTTCAACCTGTTTGCCGCAGGAGCCATCCTGGCCTTGATGCTGCTGGCCGTCCTTCAGGTTGTCGGCCGCCTGGGCTTCAACACCCCGGTACCCGGTTTCATCGACATCACCGAACAGGCAATGGCCATCTTCGCCTTCGCCGGTATTGCCTATTGCCAACGCGTCGGGGGCCATATCCGCATGGAGATTGTGCTCGGCCGGCTCAGCGGCCGGACGCTTTACATCTGCGAAATGCTGGGTGTCATCCTGATCGCCTTCACGGTCGCGCTCCTGATCTGGGGCTCCTGGTACCATTTCGACCGGTCCTGGACGATCGGCGACAGCACCATGGATATTCGCCTGCCGACCTGGCCGTCCAAGCTGATGGTTCCGGTCGCGCTCAGTCTCCTGTTCCTGCGCCTGTGCATGCAGATCTACGGGTACGCCCGTCTGGTCGTGAACCCGTCTCGTGAAGCCTATTGCGTGCCGATGATCGAGGGTGTCGAGGAACACGCCAAACACGAGATCGAAGAAGCCTTTGGCGATGACGTGGAAGAAGGAGGCGCGCGATGACGCCGTTTGAAGTTGGCCTCCTGATGACCGGCGTCCTGCTGGTCCTCGTCGTCCTGGGTGTGCGTGTGGCTTTTGCCGCGGCCTTTACGGGACTGGTCGGCCTTATCGTGCTGTTCTCCCTGAAAATGGGGTTCTCGAAAGGCTTCTTCGTGGCCTTGCAGATGGCCGGCACGATCCCGCATTCCAAGTCGGTCACCTATGCCCTGTCGGTGCTGCCGACATTCATTCTGATCGGCTTCCTGGCTTTCTACGCCGGGTTTACCAAGCAGCTTTTCGAAGCGGCAAAGCGCTGGCTGGGCTGGCTGCCGGGCGGCATGGCCGTAGGCACGGTGTTCTCCACTGCCGGTTTCGCAGCTGTATCAGGCGCATCGGTGGCAACAGCCGCGGTCTTTGCGCGTGTCGCCATTCCCGAAATGCTGGCCGCCGGTTATTCCAAACGACTGTCGGCTGCCGTCGTTGCCGCCGGTGGCACGCTGGCCTCGCTCATCCCGCCGTCCGCAATCCTGGTGATCTACGCCATTCTGGTGGAACAGTCGGTCGGCAAGCTCTTGATCGCCGGTTTCCTGCCGGGCGTGTTCTCGGCATTGATCTACGTCGGCATCATCGTGGCCGTTGCCGCCTGGCGTGGCGATGCACCACCGGTCGGCGGCTTTACGTGGAAAGAGCGCTTCGAAAGCGTGCCCGGAACTCTGCCGATCATCGCCGTCGTCGCGATCATCTTCTGTTCGTTCTTCTTCGGTCTGGCCACCCCGACCGAAGCCGGTTCGCTCGGAGCCTTCGTGGTGCTGGTCGTTGCGTTCATGAAAGGCATGCGCACCAAGCAGCTCGGCCAGGCCTTGCACGAGACCGCGAAACTGACGGTGATGATCTTCACCCTGATCTGGGGCGTGCTTGTCTACGTGCGGTTCCTGGGTTTTGCCGGCCTGCCGGACGCCTTCAAGGACTTCATCGTCGCCCTGGATTATTCGCCCTGGGTGGTGATGGTCTGCATCCTCCTGGCTTACGCCGTTCTCGGCATGTTCATGGATGCGATCGGCATGCTCATCCTCACGCTGCCGGTGGTCTATCCTGCGGTGATGGCGCTGAACGGCGGTGAAGGCGTGTCAGCTGCCGACAGTGCGTTCGGCATGTCGGGTGAGGCCTGCTCGATCTGGTTCGGCATTCTGGTGGTGAAGATGGCGGAACTCTGTCTGATCACACCACCGATCGGGTTGAACTGTTTCGTTGTCTCGGGAGTGCGGCCGGATATTCCGGTGCAGGAAGTCTTCCGCGGCTGCGTACCGTTCTTCGTTGCAGACGTCCTGACCATCGCAGGCCTTTTGGCATTCCCTTCGATCATCACCATCCTGCCCGAGCTGATGGCCTGACGGGAAAGCCGAGATGAAGAAAACAAAACGCCGCCGGAAGGTTTTTCCGGCGGCGTTTTTTGTTGCTGGCCGGGGAATTGCCCCGGGTTCGGGTTAATCGAAGATGTGAGCCTGGCTCTGCGGCGTATCGAACCGGTTGGGTCCCTGTGTGCCGGAGAAGAACATGTTGGCGAACCCCTGACAGAGGGCGAAGAGACTGCCGACAATCGGGATGAACCAGACGAGCAGCCAATAGCCCGACACATCCCTGTCGTGGAACCGGCGAACCTGAACGGAGAGGTTCGAAATGGAGAACGGCAGGATCAGCAACCACATGGTCAGTCCACTTCCGCTTGCCAGTAGTTCGTCCGCGTTTGCGTAGTATTGAATCTCGTTCTCGATCGCGGTGAAATAGGCAAAGATGACCGCGACCATCATGATCAGGTTGAATGTGCCGATGCCCCAGTAACCGAGCCTGCCGATGCGGCCGTTGAAGCTGAAAAAGAAACCGAGGAACTGCATCACCGCATCGATGATGGAAAGACTGCTGTCGCCGGCAACCTGAACGGCGGCGCCTCCGGCGCGCGCATACCCGCCGGCGCTCGAAGCATAGGCATTGTTGCCCGAATAGCCGTTCTGGCTCGGGCCCCACTGGCCCTGACCTTGCGGGTCCAGTCCACGTTTTCCAAATTGCTTGCGCTGCACAGGCATGAGTATCCCCCGTCCGAAAATTACTTGTCAGAACGAAGGTAACCTTACGCGAGCCAGCTTAAGATTGACGTAAGGGACGTGGTTAAATCTTGGTGAAATTGCGGAGGGTTTTCTACCCGTTCAGAACAGGCTGCCCTGGCTGGTTGCCGGTCCCTTGCCGGTCGCCGGTTTTTTCACTTTGGCAGGCTTCGGGCCGGCGCTGTCGCTGAGCGCGACGGCGTCAACCGTACCGTCCGCCAGTTCTATGGAAAGGACTGCACCAGACGCGATCGCTGCCGCCGAGCGCACCGGCTGGCCGCTGTCGTCGCGCACCACGGCATACCCGCGTGCAAGCACATCCTTGTAGGAAAGCGACTTCAGGAGTTTCTGCAAACCGTCAAGGCGCGCCTTTTCCTGCGACAGGCGGGCAAGATAGGCCCGGTCAAGCCGGTCCCCCAGACCGGACAGGCGCTCGGTTCCGAGCGTCGTCTGCTGGGCGAGCCGGGCCGGTGTCAGCCGCACGGCCAGGGCCTCGAAGGCATGCCGCTTTTGCGAGACCGCGACCTGCAGCGCGCGCTGCTTCCGCTCGCTCGCCTGGACAAGATCCTGACGGGCTTTCGTGCTCAGGCGGGACAGGAGCAACGGTGACAGGCGCCCGGCAAAATTCTGGTAATGGGTCCGGTGCGTTCTGGTGCTCACGATCAGTGCGCGTTCCAGGCTGCTGGCCAGCGTGTCGAATTTCTGGCGCGGCAGGGCGAGAAGGTCTTGCGGCGCGGGCAGGGCGGCGCTGGCGGCACGCAGTTCTGTGCGCCGAGTGGTCACGAACCGCACCAGGCCCGAATTGAGCCTGCGGGAACGGTCGTCGACCATGGCCATAAGCTCGGCCTTCACCGGCACGGCAAATTCGGCTGCGCCTGTTGGCGTCGGGGCTCGCAGGTCGGCGGCAAGGTCGATCAGCGTCCAGTCCGTTTCATGGCCGACGGCCGAGATCAGCGGGATCTGGCTGTCTGCGGCTGCACGGACGACCGCTTCCTCGTTGAAGCCCCACAGGTCCTCGATGCTGCCGCCTCCGCGGGCTACGATCAGGACGTCCGGTCGCGGGATCGGTCCGCCGGGTTGCAGGGCGTTGAAGCCGCGAATGCCGTTGGCGACTTCCGCACCCGAGGTCTCGCCCTGGACGCGGACCGGCCAGACCAGCACATGCAGCGGAAAGCGGTCGGCGATCCGGTGCAGGATATCGCGGATGACGGCACCGGTCGGGGAAGTGACCACGCCGATGACACTCGGCAAGGGCGGCAGCGGACGCTTCCGCTCCTCGGCGAAGAGGCCTTCCGCGGCAAGTTTCTTCTTGCGCTCTTCCAGAAGCGCCATCAGGGCGCCAGCTCCTGCCGGTTCAAGGGAGTCGATCACCATCTGGTATTTCGACTGGCCCGGGAACGTGGTGATCTTGCCGGTGGCAATCACCTCCAACCCCTGTTCAGGCTGGATCTTCAGCTTGGAGGCTGCCCCGCGCCAGATAACACCGGACAGGACCGAGCGGTCGTCTTTCAGGTCCAGATAGATGTGACCGGACCCCGGCCGGGAGATCCGGCCCAGCTCACCGCGCACACGCACGTAACCGAAAGCATCCTCCATCGTACGTTTGATGGAGAAGGAAATTTCGGAGACGGAGAATTCGGCGACGTTGGACTGGGTTTCGCTCACGCAGGTGATTCCTCTTCTGCCCCGAAAGTGGCCGTTCGGGGAGGCAGGGTCAAGGACCGTGCGGACCGCCTTTGCCCAAGGCTTGGGAAAAGAAGATACGGCTTAAGCAGGCGCGTAAGAATCGAATAGGCTGTGGAAGCTTCCACAGCCATCCGAACCGCCTTGAAACCCTCACAATCGAGCGCATACCTAAGCACCATGGCCAAATACGAGTTCAATATGCAACGACTGTTCCTGCGACATATCCTTGCCGATGGCGCGCGCATAGATGCGGACCGCAGCCAGGCGAACTATCTGCTGAACGTTCTGCGCCTCAAGGATGGCGACTACGTGCTTGTCTTCAACGGCAATGATGGCGAATGGCTGGCCAAGATCGTCAGCAATGGCCGGCGCGACTGCACTTTGCAGCTGATGGAACGCACTCGCGAGCAAACCTCGGCAAATGACCTGATGTACATGTTCGCGCCGCTCAAGCACGCCCGGCTGGACTATATGGTGCAAAAGGCCGTGGAGATGGGAGCTGGCAGCCTGAAGCCGGTGCTGACCCAGCATACCCAGGCCAGCCGAATCAATCTTGAGCGGATGGAAGCAAACGTGATCGAAGCGGCCGAGCAATGCGGTGTGCTGGCCGTGCCGGAAGTTCTTGCGCCCCAGCCGCTGGCGGATGTGCTTGCGGTCTGGAACGAAGCACAGCCCGGCCGCAGGTTGCTGTTCTGCGATGAAGCGGAAGGGACAAACAATCCGCTTTTGACCCTGGCCCAGATGAAGGAAAGCGGCCCGAAGCCGCTCGCCATACTGATCGGGCCGGAAGGCGGTTTTTCCGATGAGGAGCGGTCTCTTCTGCGCAGTCTCGATTTTGTCACGCCAATTCCCCTGGGCCCACGTATCCTGCGTGCCGACACGGCCGCTGTCGCGGCCCTGGCGGTTCTGCAGGCAACGGTGGGTGACTGGAGGTAGGCGGCTGTCCGGCTGTCCGGCTGCACGGAACCGTTATTCATTTTCAGGATCACGTGAAAGCGTTGGGGGAAGGGACCTTGCTTGATCTGGTATCGCTCCTCTGCGAGGTCAGGGCAATGCTGGGATCGGCACCGTTGCAGAAGCCGGTTGCACATTCCCCGACGAACGGCTTGCGTTCCTGAAACGGACCGGCATGATCACCACGCACACTTCGGTGTCGTTTCCTTGCTTGCATTCTTGTTTCAAGAAACCTAAATCACCGAGGCTCAAAAGCGTTCCTCCCGGAACGCGCCGGATCACTGCGGTTTGTAGGGGGCAGCCTGACGGGCCGCGCAGTTTTTAGGACGCTTTCATGGCCCGCGATACGGTCGACTCCACCCCGATTGAAACGGTTGCGGATCTTGCCGCGACGCTCGAGGAGGGCTGTAAGCCGGAAGAGAAGTTTCTCATCGGCACCGAGCACGAAAAATTCGGCTTCTGCCTGAACGAACTGACGCCAATTCCCTATGGAGGTGAAAAGGGCGTCGAGGCCATCCTGACCGGCATGGAAAAGCTGATCAACTGGGAGCGGATCGAGGACGCCGGCAAGATCATCGGTCTGGCAGACGACCGCGGCGGCGGCGCGATTTCCATCGAGCCGGGCGGTCAGTTCGAACTTTCTGGCGCGCCGCTCGACAACCTGCATCTGACCTGCCGCGAAGCCAACCAGCACCTTGCCGATGTGCGCCGCGTGGCCGAACCGCTCGGCATCGGCTTCCTCGGCATCGGCATGACCCCGACATGGTCGCGTGCCGACATGCCGCGTATGCCCAAATCCCGCTATGACATCATGACCAACTACATGCCGAAGGTCGGCTCGCTTGGTCTCGACATGATGTACCGGACCTCCACCATCCAGGTGAACCTCGATTTCTCGTCCGAAGCCGATATGGCCCTCAAGATGCGCGTCGGCCTGGCTCTGCAGCCGATCGCGACCGCCATTTTCGCCAATTCGCCCTTCACGGAAGGCAAGCCGAACGGCTTCAAATCCTTCCGCGCCCAGATCTGGACCGACACCGACCACGACCGCACCGGCGACATGCCCTTCGCTTTCGAGGAAGGCTTCGGCTTCGAGCGTTATGTCGAATGGGCAGTTGATGTGCCGATGTATTTCGTCAAGCGCGGCTCGACCTACTACGACGTTACGGGCACCACTTTCCGCCAGTTCATGAACGGCGCGCTGGAAGGCAAGGTTCCGGACGCAACGCCAAATATCGGTGACTGGAACAACCACCTGTCCACGCTTTTCCCGGATGTCCGGTTGAAGAAATACATCGAGATGCGCGGCGCCGACGGTGGCCCGTGGCGGCGCATCTGCGCTCTGCCGGCACTCTGGGTCGGCCTGCTTTACGACAAGGGCGTGCTCGATCAGGCCTGGGAACTGGTCAAGGACTGGACCCAGGAAGAACGCGCGGCTCTTCGTGCGGGCGTTCCCAAAACCGCCCTGCAGACACCTTTCCGCTCAGGCACCGTTCTGGATGTCGCCAAACAGGTGCTTGCCCTGTCCCAGGAAGGTCTCAAGCGTCGCAATCGCCTGAGCGATGGCGATCTTGACGAGCGCGTGCATCTGGCTCCCATCGAGGAAGGCCTCGCCTCCGGCATGTGCCCGGCAGACGTTCTGCTGCAGCGCTATAACGGTTCCTGGAAGGGCGATATCAGCCAGGTCTTCCGCGACTACGCCTACTGAACAAGCTCCGCCCGCAGCATCAAGTTGTGGGCGACCGGCGCTGTCCGCAAAAGGCCTGAATTGACCTGAGGCCCGCGAAGCGTCACTCTGTCTGTGATCGGTCTTTTTTCTCAAGGCCTTGCAACAGCGTGAGCGGAGCGACGCAAATGACTGGCAGCGAGACGGGAGCTCCTCCCTTCGACATCTTTTCCTTGTCGGAAGATGTGCGCAACCGCTTCGGCTGGTCGAATGAAGACCTTAGCCGGGTGATGGAGCAGCTCCTGCCCGCCGCGCTCAACGGTTTCCGCTACTTCGGCAGCACGGTTCCGGGCTTTTCGGAGTTCCTCGGGCAGACGTCGCCGCTTGGCACAGTCGCGCAAAACCCCTTTGCCGGCTACGCAGGTCTGTTCCAGAGCCCGTCCGATGCGGCCCTGACACCCTTTTTCGGGCCTGAAGCTGTTCAAAAGGCGCTTGCCAGCCAGATTTCCGGCCTCACAGGCCTTCAGCGCGATGCTATCCAGGAAATGATGCCCGTGGCGGCGACGCTTGCCATGGGGCAGATCGCCAGGCCTTTCGTCCACGGTGAAGCTCGTAACCTGCTTGACGCCTATCTGCGCGGCTTTGCCAGAGGCCGGCCGAAACCGCAGCCGACCCCGGTCGACTACCTGCAAGGCTATGCCGAGGCGATGCAATCCTTCTGGGGCGCGTTCCTGCAACCGGCCAGCATCGTTACGAAATCCGCCTCGCCAGAGCCAGAGCCTGAGCCCGAGCCGCAGGAAGAAGAATTGCCCCCGGACGACGAGCCGGAAGGCCCTGAGGGCAATGCGTCCGAATTTGAGGAAATGGTGTCGAGCTGGATGTCCGCCGGCCGTGATTTCCAGTCCAACCAGTTCAAGGCTTTCGACAGTTTCTTCGAAAAGGCCGCCAAGGATTTCCGCGACGTTTGAGACGTCTTCAGGTTTGGGCCGCCCTTAACGCTTTTTTTCAAAAAAAAGACCCGCCGGTGAGGCGGGTCAGGTTCGTCAGCAAGGCTTGCCGACAGGGGCTGCAAATGAGGGGAGGTCAGCCGAAAGGTCAGGCCGCCAGCTGGCGGGTCTTGCTTTCGGTCACGAGTGTCATCATCGGCTTGTCCTGCGCCGAATTGGCGGCGCTATAGCCGATGGTCTCGCGGAGCGCTGATGATCCGTTCACCAGGGATGTCGGATCGGTATAGAACGGTTGGGCCAATGCGCGTCGAACGTCGCTCCGCGTCAGGCCGATGTCCTTCAACTGCTCGTCGGACCAGTCATTCAGTTCCGCGAACTGACGACGGTTTTTGGACACACGCCATACACGGGCAACCATCTGCCCGAAGAGAGCGAAGAACGGGGTGCTTGCTGTATGTGTCATGGCAAAATTCTCCTGTTGGCGGACGGAGGGATTCCGACTGCCTGTTCCGAGCCTGATTTGGCGTCGCTTGTTGTGGAACATCCCCTATGTGGACTGTTTGCTGCTATTAATCCAACGAATGTTTGTGATTGAAATTATCACTTTCTGTGAAGTCAAAATCCCCAAAGCGCTTCGATTCAAGCAAGGCGGCCGCTTCGCGAAATCATTTCCCCTTTAAATGGATGCCATGTTAAATATGAGCATCCTTTATCAGTGAGGCGCTCATGCTCGACCTGGATCAGCTCCGGACCTTTGTGGCCATTGCCGAAAGCGGCAGCTTCACCAAGGCGGCGGACAATGTGCACAAGACACAGTCGGCGGTGTCGATGCAGATGCGCCGTCTGGAGGAGCGGATCGGCAAACCGCTCTTTGTCCGTGTTGGCCGGCAGTCCCGCCTGACCGAACATGGCGAGCGTCTGCTTCACTACGCGCGCCGGCTCGTGCAATTGAACGACGAGACGCTTGCCGCTTTCGATGACACGGAACTTGCCGGGCTCGTGCGTCTGGGCACACCGGACGACTACGCAGATCGGTTCCTGCCGGAAATTCTGGCGCGCTTTTCCAGGTCCAACCCCAAGGCGGAGGTCAGCGTCGTCTGCGCGCCGACACCCAATCTGGCCGACATGATCGCCGAGGGTGAGCTGGATGTCGCGATCATCACCCACGTACAGAAGCGTGGTCGCAAGAACGTTGATCTGGTACGGCGCGAACCTTTGCTCTGGGTTGTTTCGGCCCGCCACGCGGTGGAAAACGAGTCGCCTCTGCCTCTGGCGCTGGGGCGCGCTACCTGCGACTGGCGCCGGGCTGCGATCAATGCGCTCAGCGATCAGATGCGCGAACATCGCCTGCTTTATTCAAGCTGGAACTCTACGGCAGTCGGCGCCGCCGTCCTGGCCGGGCTTGCCATTTCCGTTCTGCCGGAATCTGCGCTTCGGTCCGGCATGCGGGTCCTGACGGAAGCCGAGGGTTTCCCGAAATTGCCCGATTGCGAAATCGGTATCATGCGGTCCTGGCATAACAATTCCCGGGTCACGGATGCCCTGGTCGAGCACATTGTTTCATCGCTCGACAACCTTTCGGTTCCGCTCGCGGCCGAATAGTTGCAGGCGAACGGAATTCCCGGAACGATTTCAAAATCTTACCTAGAGTATTGATTTGTCCTGCTGGCCAAATATCGATTGAAGTGTAAGAAGTTGTGATGTATCTTTAGTAAATCAATTCGAATCTCAAATTTCACCACCGGTTTGTGGCTCATTTCATAGGGTCCTTGCATGCATCACGCACTGGACATCGACCAACTTCGAACGTTTTTGGCGATCGCGGAGTTGGGAAGCTTTACCAAGGCTGGTGAGGCTGTGCACAAGACGCAGTCGGCAGTCTCCATGCAGATGCGGCGGCTGGAAGAGCGTGTTGGTCAGCCGATCTTCATCAAGGACGGGCGCCAGTCCCGGCTGACGGAAAACGGCCTGCGGCTGGTCGAGTTCGCCCGCCGGATGATCATGTTGAACGACGAGACCCTGTCTGCCTTCAATGGCCAGAAGGAAGTCGGCCATGTGAAGCTCGGCGTGCCGGACGATTATGCCGACCGGCTGCTGCCGCAGGTGTTGGCGGCCTTCAACCGGCTCAATCCTTCCATTGAAGTGCAGGTGGAATGCCTGTCCAGTGCCCGGCTGACGGATGCGATCCGGGAAGGAACGCTCGACGTCGCCATCACGACCTCCCAGGACACGATGGACCTGCGCGGTGAAATCATTCGCCGTGAGCCGCTCTACTGGGTTACGTCGAACCAACATTGCGCCCACACACAGGACGTTGTCCGGTTGGCACTCGGACCGGTGACCTGTGGTTGGCGCCGGATTTCGATGGATGCGCTCGACCGGGCGGGACGCCCCTACCGGGTCTCCTACACAAGCTCCAGCGCGGCGGCTCTCGTCGGTGCGGTTCAGGCCGGACTCGCCGTGACGGTGTTTCCTGAAAGCGCAATTCGAGACGGCATGCGTATTCTGGACGAGAAGGACGGCTTTCCGACGCTGCCCTATTGCGACATCGCCCTGCTGCGCTCGGATACGGCACGCGAAACCATGCACGATACGTTGTGCAACCACTTGGTGGCGGCCATCGGCAACGTTGGCAGCGGCACAACGCAACTGGCGGCGGAATAAACCTCCGCCGTCCGGTTTCTTCTCGTGTCAGGGATGGACCTACCGGGCGCGCAGCATCATCAGGTTGCCACCGATGACACAGGCCAGACCGGCGGCGGCCACTGGCGTCCACTGATAGCCTTCGAAAATGGTCGACAGAGTGAGAGCGACCACCGGGAACATCACGGTGGCATAGCCTGCCCGCGCCGAGCCGATGCGGCCGAGCAGGGTCAGGTAGGAAGCAAAGGCGATGACCGAGGCGACAACAGCCAGATAGATCAGGCTTCCGAAATAGTTCACGGACCATTCGACGGAAAAACTCTGGCCGCGCAGGGCCGAGAAAACCCCCAGGAAAAGCATGCCGTAGACCATGCCCCAGGCAGTGGCCGGTGTAACGCCGATGCCGCGTCGCTGGGTGTCAGCCGACAGCATGTTGCCAAGGCAGAAGGACAACGTGCCGCCGACACACATGGCGAGGCCAATGGCAGCTTCGTCGTTGAACTCTGCCCCGGCCAGCTTCGGCCAGAACATCAGGCCGATACCCAGAAAGCCGAGCAGCCCGGCACCGAGAGCAATCGGGCTTGGTCGTTGGCCGAACAGGATCAGTCCCAGAAACAGGTTGAAGATCGAGGCGGTCGAGAAGATCACCGCCAGCAAACCGGACGGCAAAATGGCCGCGCCGTAGTAGAACAGCGTGAAGTTGGTGGAAAACAGAAACACGCCAAGTCCGGCAAACCGCAGGTGATCCTGAAGGCCGAAGGCAAGATGGTGTCCGCGAACGCGTGCCCACGCCATCATGATCGACGCTGCCAGCACAAAGCGCCAGAACACAGACACTTCAGGCGCGACCGTTGCCACCTGGCCCTTCATCGCAATCCAGCTGAAGCCCCAGGCAAGAACCGTCGCCGCGTAAAGACCATAGTCGGTTGCACTGAAACCGGCAGAGCCGGGCCGGAGGCTGGGGGATGCAACGCTCATGAATGAACCGATCTTTATGGGGAGGTTGTTCCTAAGATTGGCGGTCAGGACACTTCAATGCAAATGATTGTTTTTGATGTTTTCATCAAGGTTGCGCATGGATAAAGTCCTGCCGGAATTGAAGCGGTAAGGCTCGTGAGCAGGTTAGAGGACAACATGCATTTTCTCGTCGTTGAGAACTATCAGCATACGGAACTTGGCATTCTCGGTCGTGTCGCTACGCAGGAAGGTCACAGCTGGCACACCGTCAAGGCATTTGAAGGCGAGCCACTTCCTCAAGCCACCGATGCGTTTGCCGGCTTGGTCGTGTTGGGCGGAGCCCAGGATGCGCTGGCGGACGAAGCCTATCCGCATCTGCCGAAGGTCTGCGACCTGATCCGTGTCTTTGACGATGCCGGCAAGCCCGTCCTCGGCATTTGTCTGGGCTCGCAGCTGATCGCCCGCGCCTTTGGTGGAGAGAACCTTCTGGGCTTGCCGGTTGAATTCGGCTGGCGCGACGTGACACCGACCGACGCAGGGCTGGAAGATCCTGTGGTCGGCAAGCTCGGGGCCGGTGCTCCTCAGTTCCACTGGCATTCAGACACCGTAACGCTGCCGGACGGGGCGGTGCTTCTGGCGAGCAGCGCCATGACACCGGTCCAGGCCTTCCGCATGGGCGATTTGACCTACGCAATCCAGTTCCATTTCGAAACCGGCCTTCCGGAAGTACGTAACTGGAGCGAAGCCTTCAGTGAGGACATTCGTGCGCATACGCCGGACTGGCACAGTCGTTTCGACACCGAAGCGTCCCGCCATGCAGCAAAGGCCGACGAGACCGGAGCCGCAATTGCAAAGGCCTGGCTGTCGTTGCTTTGAGACTTATCGCACTTCTGGTTCCGGGTTTGTGTCCCGGGATATTGTCATACCGGTATTCAGACCACCGGCGTTCCGCCGGTCAGAACTGTCTGCATTGCCGTTTCGTCCAGGTTGCCTCCTGACAGGATGATACCGGCCTTCTTGCCTTGAAGCTTCGGCGTATCCTGCATCAATGCGGCGAGGGCGGCAGCACCGGCACCTTCGGCAAGATTATGCGTATCTGCAAACAGGACGCGGATGGCGGCAGCGATTTCGTCATCCGTAACCGTTGCGATCCGGTTGGAACCGGTCTGCAGGATATCAAGCGCCGCCTGTACCGGCTCCCGGCAGGCCATGCCGTCGGCGAAAGTGGCTGCGGTTTCCGTGGTCACGATTTTTCCCGCTTCGACGGACAGCCGGTAGGCGGGGGCGTTTTCCGTAACGACAGGAACGATCTCGGTTTTCAGCCCCAGAAGGTCGCGCACCGTGATCAGTCCACAGGCGCCGGAACCCATGCCAACGGGGACATAGACCACGTCGAGATCGTCATGCGCCCTGAAAAATTCCAGCGCGTAGGTCGCAACGCCAAGGACGATGTTCCTGTGAAAGCTCGGCACCATCAGGAAACCGCTTTCATGGGCCAGTCGCTCGGCAGTGCGCCGGGAAATGTCGAAGTCGCGACCGTCGATCACGAGATCAGCACCAAAGGCCTTCATCGCCCGGTTCTTGCCCTCCGCATTTCCTTCCGGCACCACGATGGTGGCGGGCAGGCCGAGTGTTCGGGCGGCCAGCGCCATGGACTGGCCGTGGTTTCCGCGGGTGGCCGTTACGACGCCGCTGGGGCGGCCGTGTTCTTCGATATGTTTCTGGATGTAGACGATAGAGCTGCGCGCCTTGAAGGCGCCGATCGGGGTGTGGTTCTCGTGTTTGACCGCGATTTCCAGGCCGAATCGCTCCTTCAGCAGTGGCCAGGCATAGCTTGGCGTTTCCGGCACAAGCTGGCGCACGATCGGAAAAGCGGCTTCAAGGTCGTCCAGGGTGAAGAGAGCGGTCATGGGCGTGGTCAGGTCCGGTTTTTGGTGTGGGTCGGCCGCGAGTATATCCGCGTGGTCCGCACTGTCTTTCAGGATCCTGAACCTATTCGGACTTGCGCGGCCCCTGTTCCTGCGTCAGGTTTGCGCGCCATGCAAACGGACACTGTTCATACCCAGCCTGGATCTGTGCCCATCCACCGGGAGATGGCCGGATATGGGCTCCGCCTTTTGCCGGCCGCCGGTTACGATGTCGGTTTCGTGGCAGAGACGGGCTCCATCGGCTTTGCGTTTGACTGTCAATCGGGCAGCCATGCCATCGCTTCGGACAAGCGAGAAGATTTCGTTCGCTTGCCCAACACGCTGGCTTTGACACCCAGCGGCTGCGACATCCGCTCCCGGTCAGAAATGGGCGGTGAATATCTTCTGGTCAGCGGTGGCGAAATCCGTCTGACGGAAGGGTGTTACCGCACCAACATCCGGTCGAAATCTGCTTCCATGGCCGCAGGCAGACTGCGCAAGTGGCTGTTGTCGGATACGCCTCCGGATAATCTGGAAACCGAAGCATGCATCAACGCACTTGCAGAGGCGGGGCTGAAGCCGCAGCGCCCTGGAAAGGCTGCCAGATGGATGACAGGCAATCGGTTTCGGAAAGTGGCGGACAGGATCGAGGCCGATCTCGGGTCAAATCTGTCCGTTGCCGTTCTGGCGCAGGAAATCGGCGTTTCGGCCAGTTTCCTGAGCCGTGCCTTCTCGGCTTACTGTGGGCAGTCGCCCTACGACTATATCGTCAGCCGGCGGCTGCAGCGCGCCCGGGCGCTCATCGTTTCCACCGGCAAGCCGCTTTCGGAAATCGCTCTCAGGTCGGGCTTTTCCTCGCAAAGCCACATGACGGCGAGTTTCCGGACGCGCCTCGGGGTCAGTCCCTCCAAGTTCGCGCGCCCGGAGCGGTGACCCGTCAGAGCACCAGGTTGTGGCGGCCGACCTTTTTGATGTCGGTTTCGCCGCAAAGGCCCATGGTGACGTCCAGTTCCTTGTGCATCATTTGCAGCACCTTCGAGACCCCTTCCTTGCCCATGGCGCCGAGACCATAGATGAAGGCGCGGCCGATGTAGGTGCTCTTGGCTCCCATTGCCACGGCCTTGAAGACATCCTGGCCGGACCGGATGCCGCTGTCGAAATGCACTTCGATCTTGTCGCCGACCGCATCGACGATGTCCTGAAGCACCTCATAGGACGCAAGAGCTCCGTCAAGCTGACGGCCGCCATGGTTGGAGACGACAATTGCGTCGGCCCCGACGTCCGCCGCGATCTTCGCATCCTCCACATCGTTGATGCCCTTGAGAATGAGTTTGCGCTTCCAGTGGGACTTCACCCATTCCACCGAGGACCAGTCGAGGGTCGGGTCGAACTGGCTGTTGGTCCATTCGGCAAGCGAGGTCATGTCGCCAACACCGGACACGTGGCCATGGATGTTGCCGAACTGGCGGCGCTTGGTCTGCAGCATGTGCCAGCACCAGCGCGGCTTGAAGGCAAGATCCAGCAGAACGTGCGGTTTGGGTTTCGGCGGCGTGGACAGGCCGTTTTTCAAATCCTTGTGCCGCTGGCCCAGAACCTGAAGATCAAGCGTGAGCACGAGTGCCGAACAGCCGGCAGCCGTTGCACGCTGCATCAGGTTTTCCGAAAAGCCCCTGTCGCGCATGACGTAGAGCTGGAACCAGAACGGGTTCTTGGTGTTCTCGGCGACATCCTCGATCGAGCAGACGCTCATGGTGGACAGGGTGAAAGGGACACCGAATTCTTCTGCGGCCTGGGCCGCGAGAATTTCACCGTCGGCGCGCTGCATCCCGGTCAGGCCGACAGGGGCAAGGGCAACCGGCATCGTTACGTCCTGGCCGATCATGGTGGTCTTGACCGAGCGGTTGTCTATGTTGCAGGCCACGCGCTGGCGCAGCTTCTGGCGCTGCAGCGCCGCTTCGTTCTCCCGGTAGGTGCTCTGCGTCCAGGAACCGGTATCCGCATAGTCGTAAAACATCTTCGGTACCCGGCGCCGGGCCAGGGCCTGCATGTCGGCAACATCGGTCACAACAGTCATCGAATTCCTCCTGAGGCTCACGCGCGAGCCGGTTTTCGGGTCCGTCTCAGGCCGGCCAGCTGCTCGCGCCGGTCCAGATCCTTCGTTTCGGCAAGGGTGCCGCGCACATAGTCGATATGGTTTTCCGAGGCCTGCCTCGCGCGGTCGGCATCCCCGGTCTGAATGGCGTCGGCAATGGCCTTGTGCTGCTGCAGCAGCTCGATCCGTGCCGACGGGTGGTGGTACAGGCGCCCGCGATTGTAGAAGACGCCGTTTTCCAGAAGCCGGTAACAGGACCTGAGAGTGTGCAGCATCACCACATTGTGGGCCGCTTCACCGACCGCGTGATGAAAGGCAACGTCCAGCCGGCTTTCGGCAGGCAGGTCCTCGTTGTCATGCGCTTCCTGCATCTGGCGAACAATGTCCTGCAGCCGGGCAAGGTCGGATGGGGCGGCCCGTGCGGCTGCAAGGGCTGCCGCCTGGCTCTCGATGCCCCGCCGGAATTCGAAATAGTCGTTTACCGCGCCAGGGTGCCGGGCAATCAGCTGCACCACTGCTTCGGAAAAGATCGGGCCGATCAGCTCGGCAACATAGGTGCCGCCACCCCGGCGCGACGAAATCAGCTCGCGGTCCTCAAGCGTCTTCAAGGCATCGCGAAGCACAGGACGGGAGACATTCATCTGGTCGGCAAGGTCGCGCTCGGCTGGCAGCCTGTCGCCGGACTGCAGCACGCCCTTCAGGATCAGATCTTCGATCTGCTCCACCACGGCATTTGCCGTTTTCTGATGATCGACCGGCTGAAACATGCCGCTCCCGCTCCAATTGTTGCCGCGGAAAATAGCGCCGCTTTCAAAATTGGTCAATTTTTTTGTCCAATTATTTGTTGCTGAAATGTCGCTCCGGAAACCCAATTGTCTGCTGCGGCAAAAATGCGGATTGGTTTCGGCATTGCCTTAGCGGAATGTAGAATTGACAGAACATTTCCAAAGTCGGGGTTGCTCCTTGGATCAGGGATCAGAAAACGGGTCCACCTTTCCTGCCTTTCGCACATCTCCCTTGCGGGAAAAGGTGTTGGGGGAGGTTCATGCGCGGCCGTTTCGTCCGCTGCCCTGTCCGCGGACAGTGCTCCACTACGCTTTCCTGACAGATGCTGAGGAAGCCGCCAGAGATCATGCCTGGCTGTCAGAGTTCTGCATTTCCCGCGGTGGCCACGGCCCTGCGCCCGGAGCCCGTCATCACACCGTCAATTTCGGCGGCGGCACCTTGAGCTGGGAACAGCACGCGGAATTCACCACCTACACCTGGGATGGTAGCGCCCACGAACAAACGATTTTCGGGCAGGTGCCGATCAAGCACCCCTTTGGCGCTGCGTTTCGGGCGCCCGGCGATCTGCTGGTAGCCGTCCGGCTGGAATTGCGCGGTGGTGATGAAGGCAAGGAATGGCGAAGCCAGTTCGATGAAGCCAGCCTGACGGTTTCCAATCTTGAAGACGGCGCTGCCATGGTGGCGACCGACTTCCGGCAGGATGGCGATGGGCTCACGCGGCTCCTGGTCTGCAACCGGACCTTGAGCGACGTTCAGTCCGGCGCCGTTGTCCAGCGGCTTCTCGAGGTCGAGACCTATCGAACGCTGGCCATGCTGGGCCTGTTCGAGGCAACCAGACTTCAGCCGGATATCAGGCGTTTCGAGATCGAGCTTGCAGAACTGACCGGCCAGATGCAGGAGACCTCCGCGCTCGGCGCCAACCAGGAGCTTCTGGACAAACTGAGCGGCCTTGCCGCTGCTCTGGAAGCGGGGGCAACCGCCAGCACGTTTCGGTTCGGCGCGAGCCGCGCATATGACCAGATCGTCCGGGCACGGCTGGAAACCTTGCGTGAAGAGGCTGCCCCCGGCGAACTTTCAATGGCGTCCTTCCTCGTCCGCCGGCTTGCCCCGGCCATGCGCACCTGCCAGGCGATCGAAGACCGTCAGGCGATGCTCTCGCGCAAACTGGCGCGGGCAACCACGCTCCTGCGCACGCGGGTCGACGTCGAACTGGAAGAGCAGAACCGTTCGCTGCTGGAATCCATGAACCGGCGTGCCCATCTGCAACTCCGCCTGCAGCAGACCGTCGAAGGCCTGTCCGTTGCCGCGGTGAGCTACTACGTCGTCGGTCTGATTTCCTATCTGGCGAAAGCCGCCAAGGAAACCGGCTTGCCTCTGCCTGACTCCAACCTGATGACCGGCATATCCGTGCCGCTGGTCGTGCTGGTGATCTGGTGGACCGTCAAGCGCATCCGTCAGCAACACGGAGAGCATTGAAGACGTAAATGGCAGCGCGCTTCGCTGCGTCCGGGATGACTGACGAGAGGCTTCACCAGAGAAAAAAAGGCCGGGTAAACCCGGCCTTTTGTCGTCAGTCGGCGAGCAGTGCTTACTTGCTCGAACCGTCTTCGTTGTACTGGTTCAAATAGGCGATCACGTTGGCGCGGTCGTCTTCCTTCTTCAGGCCGGCAAAAGCCATCTTGCCTTTCGGAATCAGATCCTTCGGCTTGGTCAGGTAAACGTCAAGCGTCTCCTCGTCCCACACCTTGCCATCGGACAATTCGAGCAGGTTGGCGGAATACTTGTAGCCGTCAACCGCGCCCCATGCCCGGCCGACAATGCCGTTCAGTTCCGGACCGACCTTGTTTTTGGCTTCGGGTCCAACCGCATGGCAAGCGGCGCATTTCTTGAATACTTTCTCACCCTTGGCAGGGTCGCCTTCGGCGCTTGCCTGAACGGTCAGGGCCAGAAGCGCGGTTCCGGCGATCATCAGCAGTCGCTGCATGTATATCTCCCTCGGTTTGGGTGTTCAAAACCCCCGTCAACAGAACAGGATGTCAGGCCTTGATGCAAGTGACGGACCGTCGCATCCCGCATGCCAAGCTGCGATCGCCAACTGGGATCGTTTGGCGTTCGGATGGAATGTCAGCCCGCGCGGGCGTTGCTCGGCAGGCGTAACCAGTCCTCAAGCCCATGGTCCCAATAGGGCGACGAGCCATAGAGCCCGGCAAGGAAGTCGATAAAGACACGCACCTTGGCCGGCAAAAACTGGCGGCTGGGGTAAACGGCATAAAGCCCGACATCCTTGGAGGCCCGGTACTCGGGCAGAAGAATTTGCAGTTTGCCTTCACGCAACTCCGGACCGACGTCCCAGGTCGATCGAAGCGCAACGCCGACGCCGGCCAACAGGCATTCGCGCACGACCTCGTTTGAGTTGGTCTTGACCGGCGCCTGCGTGCGGACGGTCTCGATCCCGTCCGGACCGGCGAGCCGCCAAGGGTCCTGGTTGGTTGCGGCAATGGTCACATGGTTTGCGACAAGATCCTCGATGCTTTGCGGAGTGCCGTATTTTTCGAGATAGGTCGGGCTTGCGCAAAGGACGCGGTGGACCGGTGCAAGTCGCCGGGCGACAAGACTGGAATCAGAGAGCTCCGCAATGCGGATGGCAAGGTCATAGCCGTCACCGACGATATCGACAAAATCGTCGGAAAGATCGAGATTGACTGAAAGATCGGTGTTTTCTGCCAGGAACTTGCCAAGGTGAGGAGCAATGTGAAGCCGGCCGAAGGACGTCGGAACGGCCACCTTCAGGTTGCCGCGTGCCTTGGCCGAGCCGCGCGAGACAAATGATTCGGCTTCTTCCACGGAGGCAAGAATGGCCACAACGCGCTCGTAAAAGCCCTGTCCGGCCTCCGTCATGGCGATCTGGCGAGTGGTCCGTTGCAGCAGTCTGGTACCGAGTTTTTCTTCCAGACGCCGGATGCGTTTGGAGACGACTGCGGGCGACAGGCTCATTTCGCGGCCGGCTGCCGACATGCTGCCGGCGCTTACCACCCTTGCGAAAATCTCCATGTCGGTCAGATTGCTCATTTTCAATCTCTCAGAAAGACAATTAGTATTTGCCGGTCGTTTTCCTCGGGCGCGAACCTTGCCACACTTAAGCAAGGGTAATTCACTGCCATCTCATGTTACGTAGGACCAATTCAACTGGATCAACGTATTAAAAAGTAGAAGGAGTTCATTTCGTGACCGCCATTGCGATGCCCGCGCCAGATCAGGCCGTATTGGCCCGCCGCCAGGAAATCCTGAGCGCGCTTCAGGCGATTGTGCCCGGAGAAGGGGTAATCCATGACGAACGCGAGATGCGCGCCTATGAGACCGATGCGCTGACGGCTTATCGCCAGCTGCCACTGATCGTCGTCCTGCCGGAGACGGTCGAGCAGGTATCGAAGGTTCTGAAATACTGTCATGACAATGACGTGAAGGTCGTGCCACGCGGGGCGGGCACCTCGCTTTCCGGCGGCGCGCTGCCTCTGGAAGACGGCGTTCTGCTGTCGATGATGAAGTTCAACCGCGTGCTCGATATCGACTATGACAACCGGGCCGTTGTCGTTCAGCCGGGTGTCACCAATCTGGGCATTACACGTGCGGTCGAGCACGAGGGCTTCTACTACGCGCCGGATCCCTCGTCGCAAATCGCCTGTTCCATCGGTGGCAACATCGCGGAGAACTCCGGTGGTGTGCACTGCCTGAAATACGGCCTGACCACCAACAACGTTCTCGGCCTTGAAATGGTGCTTGTCACAGGCGAGGTCATTCGCCTCGGCGGCAAGCATCTGGACAGCGAGGGCTATGACCTGCTGGCGCTGATGACCGGTTCGGAAGGCCTGCTCGGCGTCGTCACCGAAGTCACCGTGCGGATCCTGCAAAAGCCTGAAACGGCGCGGGCGCTCCTGATCGGCTTTCCGACCAGCGAGGACGGGGGGCGCTGTGTGGCCGATATTATCGCCGCCGGCATCATTCCAGGCGGAATGGAGATGATGGACAAGCCCGCCATCCACGCGGCGGAGGATTTCGTCAACGCAGGTTATCCGCGTGATGTCGAGGCCTTGCTGATCGTGGAACTGGATGGGCCGGAGCGCGAGGTCGATTACCTGATCGGCCGTGTCGAGGAAATCGCCAGGGCCAACCAGGCCAGCCACGTGCGCATTTCCGAAAGCGAGGAAGAGCGTATGACCTTCTGGGCCGGCCGCAAGGCCGCGTTCCCGGCGGTGGGCCGCATTTCCCCGGACTACCTGTGCATGGACGGCACCATCCCGCGCCGCGAACTGCCGAAGGTGCTGGCCCGCATGCGGGAGCTGGCCGAAAAGCACGGGTTGGGCGTTGCCAATGTCTTTCACGCCGGTGATGGCAACCTGCACCCGCTCATCCTTTACGACGCCAACAAGCCGGGTGAACTCGATGCGGCGGAGGCCTTTGGAGCCGATATTCTTCGGCTTTGCGTTGAGGTTGGCGGCGTTCTGACCGGCGAACACGGTGTCGGCATCGAAAAACGCGATCTGATGACAGACATGTTCTCCGAAGCGGACCTGAAGCAGCAGCAACGGGTCAAATGCGCTTTCGACCAGAAGCATCTTCTCAATCCGGGCAAGGTTTTTCCGGTGCTGCACCGCTGCGCCGAGCTTGGCAAGATGCATGTACACAAGGGCCAGTTGCCCTTTCCAGATATTCCGCGGTTCTGAGGGTAGGGGCATGGACGCGACAATGAAACCGCGAAACACCAGCGACGTGGAAAAGGTGGTGGCCTGGGCCGCTGCCGAAGACCAGCCGCTGGAAATCATCGGTCAGGGCTCGAAACGAACGCTCGGACGCCCTGTGCAGGCCGCTCATGTGCTGGACCTGTCGGGTTTGACCGGGGTCGAGAGCTATGAACCTGCGGAACTGGTGCTGACGGTCAAGGCGGGTACGCCAATTGCCGAAGTGGAAAAGCTGGTCGACGACAACGGTCAGGAGCTTTCGTTCGAGCCGATGGACTTCGGCCCGCTCCTTGGCGTCACGCCGGCACAGGGGACAATCGGCGGCGTGCTTGCAGCCAATCTTTCAGGCCCCCGCCGGATCAAGGCCGGGGCTGCTCGCGATCATGTGCTGGGCATGGAGGCGGTGTCCGGGCGCGGCGAGATCTTCAATTCCGGCGGCAAGGTGGTCAAGAACGTCACCGGATATGACCTGCCGCGGGCTCTGTGCGGCGCATATGGCACGCTTGCCGTTGCAACGACCGTGACGCTGAAGGTCAATCCCAAGCCGGAGACCTCTGCAACGTTCGTGCTTTCCGGGCTCGATGACGACGATGGCATCAAGGCATTGTGCAAGGCCATGGGATCGTCGGCGGAAGTGTCTGGCGCGGCCCATTTGCCTGCGGGGGTGAACGGCGGCAGCAGCTCAACCGTATTGCGCCTGGAAGGATTCTCGACCTCGGTGGATTACCGCTTCAAGACCCTGCAGGCCTTGCTTGGCACCTATGGCACGCCGTCGCGACTGGAGGCATCGGAAACAGGCGCTCTCTGGCAGACGATCCGGGATGTCAAACCCTACGCGGGTGGTGAAACCCCGGTCTGGCGGCTTTCCGTTGCCCCGACCGCAGGGCCGCAACTGGTTGCCAGCCTGAGGGAGGCGTTCGAGCTTCAGGCCTATTATGACTGGAGCGGCGGCCTTGTCTGGCTCTCGTGTCTGGATGGCAGCCTGCATGAGGCGGAAATCAGGGCTGCGGTCGATGCCGTCGGCGGCGGTCACGCAACACTTGTGCGGGCCGATGCGTCCCAGCGGTCCAATGTGCCGGTGTTTCACCCGCAGCCTGCTCCGCTCGCGGCACTGTCTCGCCGCCTGAAGGAACAGTTCGACCCGAAAGGCATTCTAAATCCTGGAAAAATGGTCAGTGGTGTGTAGTGTGAGGCCATAATTGTCACACGCATTTCCAACGGAGTGCCTTCATGGATCAACAGTCCGACGTTTCAGGCTACATGGAGCCAGGCGGCAAGAACGCCACGCTCATCTATATTCTTTATCTGGCAAATATCATCGTGCCGTTCACCGCCATTGTCGGTGTCATCTTTGCCTATCTCAATCGGGGCAAGGGCTCGGCCTGGGTTGATAGTCACTACACCTATCAGATCCGCACTTTCTGGATCGGGCTGCTGTTCGGCATCGTCAGTGGTCTTTTGACCCTGATCCTGATCGGCTTCCTGATGCTGATTGCCGTGCTGATCTGGATGATCGTCCGCTGCATCAAGGGGCTTCAGCTCGCAGGCCGTAACGAGCCTGTGCCCAACCCGGAAACCTGGATGTTCTGACAAGAGGGCAAGGCCCGTCCGCAAGGCGCGGCACGGGCCATGAACCTTTACCAGGCTGCCGGTGCGGCGAACGTCATTGCGCCGGCAGGCACTTCACCGTCACGTCGTAACCATAACCATCGCGCTGATGCGTGGTGTTCTTGAACGACCACTTGTTCTTTTCGGCCTTGTTCTTCTTCGCGGCCACAGCGTCCAGCTCGAAATAGGCCTTGGCGGACACCGTCCAGGTCTTGCTGAGCGCGACCGACTTCTTCATGCCGCTTTTAAGAACCTTGTCCAGGTTGAGCGAGCAGGCCTGAACCGGATCCCAGCCCTGCCACTTGACCTTCGCCATCGGGATAACCGGCGTGTAGGAAATGGAAACCGAGCGCTTCGTACCCGCGCCGACGTCGCGGTTCTGGAAGCTCTTGCTCCAAAGGTTGCCGTCCCCTTCGAAGTAAAGCACGTTCTTGAAGGACCCGACCTTCATGGCAACAATCCGCTCGCCATTCGTCGCCTTTGCCGACAGGCGCAGCAGGAACCGGTGATTGCCGGACTTGATCTTGGTGTAATTGTAGGCGTTGGCCTTCACCTCGACGGGAATGACGTCGATGCCGTCGCGCTTGACTTCCACTTTCTCGATCCAGTCCTTGGCCATGGCTCCGGTTGCGACACTGGCGAGAACAGCGGTCAGAACGGCAGTTTTTGAAATCGTCTTAATCATCAAATCAATTCCTTGGTTGGCATTTCTTTCGCCCACGCTTCGGAACTTGGGCAGACCCGGTTGAACCGGTTCTGAGTGCACTGTTTATCCCGGGTTCATGTTCCATCTGTCCGTTCAGGGAAGGGGGAGGTGGTGAGGCAGAAAGTCCGTGTCGGCAAAACCGTTGTGCCACAAAGGTGCCTTGTGCCGCTTTCCTTCTGACCGTACGATCCGCCTCGCTCGGAAGGAGAAACCCGCAACGACGGGTCATTGAGGGATACGGGGAGCAATGCAGACAAATTTCACCGCAGAGCAGCTCAAGGACAGTCACGTTGCAGCGTCGGAGAAGATCCTGCGCAAATGCGTGCACTGCGGTTTCTGTACGGCCACGTGCCCGACCTTCACACTGCTTGGAGATGAGCTCGACAGCCCTCGAGGCCGGATTTACCTGATCAAGGACATGCTGGAAAACGACCGTCCAGCAGACAAAACCATCGTCAAGCATATCGACAGATGCCTGTCCTGCCTTGCCTGCATGACCACCTGTCCGTCCGGCGTGCACTACATGCATCTGGTCGATCACGCACGCATCCACATCGAGAAGACCTACAAGCGACCGTTTGCCGACCGCCTGATGCGCTCGGTCCTTGCGTTTGTCTTGCCCTATCCGAAACGGTTCCGGCTGGCGCTGATCGGCGCCTATTTCGGCCGGCCCTTCGCCGGGCTGCTGAAGATGATGGGCGGCCCGCTTGCCCGAATGGGCGCCATGCTGGAACTGGCCCCGGCAAAGGCGCCGGGCCGCGGCCAGCTGGAAGGACCGGGGGTCTTTGCGGCCGAAAGCCCCAAACGCAAGGGGCGTGTTGCACTCCTCAGCGGCTGCGCCCAGCCTGTGCTCAACCCCGGCATCAACGATGCGACCATCCGGCTCTTGCGCAGGGCCGGGTACGAGATCGTAATGCCGAAGGGGGAAGTCTGCTGCGGCGCGCTTGTTCATCACATGGGCAAGGAAGAGGCGTCGCTGGAAAACGCCCGTCGCAACGTCGATGTCTGGATGAAGGAAGCCGAGGGCGAAGGGCTGGATGCTGTCCTGATCACGGCATCCGGTTGCGGCACCACAATCAAGGACTACGGCTTCATGCTGAAGGACGATCCGGCCTATGCCGAAAAGGCGGCCCGGGTGTCAGCCCTTGCAAAGGACGTGACCGAGTTCCTGACAGGTGTCGATCTCGGTGAGCCGCCGATGAAGCCCGGCCTGACGGTTGCCTATCATTCCGCCTGTTCCATGCAGCACGGCCAGAAGATCACCCGGCAGCCGAAGGATCTCCTGAAGGCTGCAGGCTTTGCCGTCAAGGACGTTCCCGAAGGCCACCTTTGCTGCGGCTCTGCCGGCACCTACAACATTCTCCAGCCGGAGATTGCGCGCCGCCTGCGCGACCGCAAGGTTGCCAATATCGAAAAGACCCGGCCGGACGTGATCGCGACCGGCAACATCGGTTGCATGACGCAGATCGGTCTTGGTACGGAAATTCCGATCCTGCACACGGCGGAACTGCTCGACTGGGTCTATGGCGGCCCTCAGCCCGACAGCTTGACGCCGGTACTTCAGCAGCGCCAGGCAGCGGAATAGCCGGACAGCGTGACAAGTGGCTCGCGGGCTTGTTTGCAGCCCGTCAGCTCTCCCGTGTGCCCAGCTGAACCGGTGTCTTGTCTCCGTCCGGAGGGCCGTCCACAGGCTGTCCGGCCAGCCGCAACGTGCGTTCCAGCAATTCCTCGTAGATGGGGCGACCACCCATGTGGTGTGCCGTCAGTGATGCCGTCGTACAGGTGATCAATACCGGCATGATCAGCGAATAGGCGCCGGTCAGTTCCATGACCAGCACAACACCGACAAGTGGTGCGCGCACAGACGCTGCGAAGAAGCCGCCCATGGCGGCAACGGCACAGGCGCTGCGGAAATCGTCTTCCACCGGCAGGAATTCGGCCGACGCGACACCGAAGGCGAGGCCGGCACAGGTCGCGATGGACAGCATCGGCGCAAAGATGCCGCCGGGAACACCGGACGCGTAGGAAAACAGCACCCCGCCGAAACGCAGGAGCGTCAGCACCAGCAACGTGATCACGCCATAGTTCGACAGAATGAGGTTGTGGACCAGTTCTTCGCCGCCGCCGGTCGCCGCGGGAAGGGCGTTGAGCAGCAGGCCTGTTACCGCACCGATGACAAGCGCCGGGACCCAGCGCAAGCCGGAGGGGATCTTCAGGAAGAGATCCATGACCGTGATCAGCGCCCGGTTGAAGAAAACGCCAAGCGCGCCGAGGAAAACCCCCAGAACCGCCAGCAGCGCGAAGCTCCAGACCGGAACATAGCCGACATCCACCTGCAGGGGCGGGCCGATATGGGTCAGCTGTTCGGTGATGGCCGCACTCAGGATCGATGCGATGATGACGGCCATGTAGGTGCGATAGCCGAAGGGAAACTGTCGGCGGGTTTCCTCGACAATGAACAGGATCGCGGCCAGGGGGGCATTGAACGCGGCGGCCAGTCCCGCGGCTGCGCCGGCCGCCAGCAGACCCTTGTGATCATCGGGCGAAAGGTCCTGCGACCGCGACAGGGCCTCGGCGGTCATCGCACCCATGTGGATGGTGGGACCTTCCCGGCCGAGCACAAGCCCTGACCCAAGCGCCAGCAGACCGCCGAAAAACTTGGCGAACAGGACGCGCGGCCAATGCAGCGGCCGTTTGTCTTCCATGGCCCCTTCGATTTCCTGGATCCCGCTGCCTGCCGCTTCCGGGGCAACCCGCCTGATGAGCAGAAAGGCTCCCGTGACGCAGGCTGCCGAAATGGCCATGGATACGACATAAGGCATGTATCCCGGGCCAAGAGCCAGCCGCAGTGCCGCATAACGGGAGAATAGGAAATCGAGACCGGTGTGAAATCCGGTTGCCAGACCGCCAACCAGAATGCCGACCAGCGTCGCCTTGAGAAAATAGGCGGCATCCGATCGAACCGAAAAGGAGATGTGGGGGGCTTTCATGCCGCGGTCCTGAAAGAGACTTTAGGGAGACTGCTCTAGGCCGGCGATTCGACCTGTCGTGACGTCAGACTGCAAAGAAAAGCAGGTGCCGGCAACAAAAACGCGCGGCAGAGCCGCGCGTCTGTGTTCCGTTTGCCGGAAAGCGGAAAACTTCGTCAGATCACGTGCACCGTGGTGCCGACCTTGACCCGTTCGTAGAGATCCATGACGTCTTCGTTGCGCATGCGGATGCAGCCGGAGGAGACCGCGTGGCCGATGGTCCAGGGCTGGTTGGAGCCGTGGATGCGGTAAAGGGTGGACCCGAGATACATGGCACGTGCGCCGAGCGGGTTGTCCGGTCCGCCGGCCATGAAGGTCGGCAGGTCGGGACGACGCTTGCGCATTTCCGCTGGCGGGCGCCAGTCCGGCCACTCCGCCTTGCGGGTGACCTTGTGAGTGCCGGCCCATTCGAAACCGGGCTTGCCGACGCCGACACCATAGCGCCGCGCGGTGCCGTCGCTCTGAACCAGATAGAGGAAGCGTTCGTTGGTATCGATCACGATCGTACCGGCCTTGTGCGGGCCGTCATAGTTCACGATGGTCGGCAGGAACTGCGGTGCAATCTGCCGCGACTGCGGGGCTCGTGCCTGGCGTTGCGGCTGCTGACGGACCGGCTGCTGGCGGGGAGACCACCAGTTGGCGCGGCGCACCTGCGGCTGTTGCTGCTGGACACGTGGCCGTTGCACACGTTGCTGCTTGAACTGGTAGCGCTGCGCCGTAGAGCGCCGCTGGACCTGGGGCTGCAGTTGCAGCATCCAGGGCTCTGTCAGGTTCGGGCTGAGCACGAGCGGCGGTGGCGAGACCTGGCCCGCGGTTGCCGGAGTGCCGGAAAGGCCGGTGGAAAGAACCAGGACACCGGCAAACGCGATAGCCTTGGGAAACATATTTCGCAGCAGCAACATGGCAGTACTCATCAACTTGTCATCGACCACGTTCAGCGGCCTTTTACAGCCGCCGGTTAACGGATTGGCAAGGATGATAAGCAGCTCAGGCTGTTGCAAAGATGAATCCGGCGCACGGAAATCAGGTAATCTTTTCTTATGGTTAGTTGTTGGTTGAGGAACAGGCTTAATGAAATCCTAGGCGCTTCGGTCGTCGCCGGATTAACCTTTGAAGGTGGTTTGAAAAGACAAAGCTTTCCGCGATTCCTTGGTTAACGCACACGCCTTCTGGCATCGCGCGCCACCAAGGGCAGGATCGGCCGGGTCTGCTGCATCGACATGCCCGGTTTGATACGCGGATCGTAAAGCATGTTCAAAATGATCTGGTCGAACACCGTAAAGCGGCTGTGGCGCGAGGAATCGTTAAACACCGAATGGGTGAGCTGCTCGTCGTCGTTCATCGGCCCCAGCCCCTGCAGAAGTTCCTCGACAAGACAACGCTTGAAAAGAAATTCGCCTTCGTCGGAAACGATGACTGCCGCCGAGCGCTTGATGCCCTTGCGGCCGGAAACGACACGAACAAGGCATCTGCCTGGAACCCGGGCATGTTCGTTCTTGTAGATGTCCTTCTTCACCACCGGTTCGTACTGAGCCCGGTCGACCACATAGATCTCGAAATTCGCCTTGGCCGGATCGTTCGTGACGCCGGTCGTCAATCCGCCAATGCGGTTGTCGATTTCCTTTATGAAGCGATGGACCGTCTGTGTCCTGTCGCGCGCGGACAGGTTATGGACGTAGAACAGGACCGGGGTGGTGAACTTCTTGACCAGATAGGGACGCCAGCTCCAGCTGCGGTACTCCAGCCCGAATACGGTCTTCTCGAATCCTTCCAACAGCTCTTCCGTTGAAAAGGAATCGTTTGCGCCCGAAGGGGAACTCAGCGTGATCGAGGCCGTAAGAAAGAGCAGGCAGGTCAAAAGGATGCGCAGGAAATTCATCTAGGTCAAAGCACCGTTTGCAGCCACATTGGCCTGAGGGTCATGCCTGATCATGCGCGCAGCAGTTCGTTGTCAATCTGCGCGAGGATAACCAAAGCGCCGCCGCGAGGAAAGCCAAGAAACCGTTACCAAACACCAAATTATGCCGTAAGGCGCGCCAAGCATTGAAAAAACAATTCTTTAAACTTCCCGCGCTATAAGGGTCGGTATTGCGATTTAAGAAAGCCTGCAGGGGCGGGGAACGGGAGTAGGCATGGCCGCGGTGAAAAGATCCTTTCGAGCGGAAAGCTTGATACGCATGAATTCCGGGGCAAACGAGAACCCCGCCTATGCCGAAGAACGTCGTCACCAGGAAGTCCTGGCAGAGATCGCCAGCCTCAAATCCATGCTGAAAAGCGGACCGGACCAACAGGCACCGCTTGATCCGGAAGCCATGAGCGCAAAGTTCATGGCCGAATTCCGCAAGGAACTGTCCGAGGCCGCCAAGCTGAAGGTTGAACTCGACGCCATCTACGAGGCAATCGCCCAGACAAAGCGCGAGATCGCGACGCTGCATCACACCACTGGTTCCAAGGGCGAGGAGATGACCCGGGTCACCAACGAGCTTGACGCCGTGGTGATCGGAACGGAAGGGGCGACCGAAACGATCCTGGCGTCTGCCGAGTTCATCGACGAGACCGCCAACACGCTGTCCGCGCGACTTGGCAAGGAAGACGCCGAACTTGCAAACGACATCCAGGACAAGGTCATCCAGATCTTCGAAGCCTGTAACTTCCAGGATCTGACCGGCCAGCGCATCACCAAGGTGGTCTCGACGCTGCGGTTCGTCGAAGACCGCATCATGCAGATGATGGATATCTGGGGTGGCATCGAAACCTTCAAGGATATCGAAGTCGAACAGCGCGAACTGAAGGAGGGCGACGCTGCCCTTCTCAATGGTCCCGCGCTGGAAAGCGACATCGATGTGGCGACCCAGGACGATATCGACGCTCTGTTTGCCTGAGAAGGGTCTCTAGCCTTTAAAATTCGAAACCCGGCCGGCTTGGCCGGGTTTTTTGTTTTTGAAGCCGGGCTCGCATTTCGGGTTGCTTCAAGGTATCGGGGAGGGTACCAAGATGGGAACAAACAGTGAATATCAAGGTGGCGTATGGCAGAGCAGAAACCGGCGGAAACGGCAAAAGCGGAACGCGATCCGGTAACAGGTCTGCTGCTGGGCGAGGACGACAGGAACCGCTGCTGGTGGCATGGCGGTCTGGAGGACTACCAGCGCTATCACGATACGGAGTGGGGCTGGCCGGTTGACGAGGACAGGCGGCTTTTTGAGAAAATCTGCCTGGAAGGGTTCCAGTCGGGCCTGTCCTGGCTGACCATCCTGCGCAAGCGCGACGCCTTCCGGGCAGCTTTCGCCAATTTCGAATTTGAACGGGTGGCAGAATTTACCGAGGCGGATGTCGAACGCTGTCTGCAGGACAGCGGCATTGTCCGTCACCGACGCAAGATCGAATCCACCATCAACAACGCCCGGCGGGCACTGGAGTTGAGGCAGGAGTTCGGCACGCTTGCCGCATACTTCTGGTCATTTGAGCCGAAACCGGAAAACCGGCCTGAGAAGCTGGACTTCGCCACGGCAAAGATCCTGGGCAAGACGGTCGAAAGCACCGAACTCTCCAAGGATCTCAAGAAACGCGGCTGGAGCTTTGTCGGCCCGACGACCGTCTATGCCTTCATGCAATCCATGGGCATGGTCAACGACCACCTGGAAGGCTGCTGCTGCCGGGAAAGCGTTGAAGCCGCACGCAAGGCATTCAAGCGTCCTGTGAGGCGCTGAAGGTGACTGGGGCCTGACGAGTTACTCGGCTGGATTCCCTTCCCCCTTGTGGGGAAGGGTTAGGGAAGGGGGTATTCGGCGAAGCCGAAAAAACAACGTCCGAAATCATATCACGCGGCTCGGAAACGCTGCTGTGTGCTTACCCGTTCACCTTCGCCTTCAGCGGCGAAAACAGTCGGTTTTCCTTGGAAAACACATAGTCGAGCGTTTCGACGGTAACCGTTTCCGCGCCTTCTTCGATCAACAGCTGGGCGCAGTCGGCAACCGCGTCCCTGGGGCACAAGACGCTGACGTGGTGCAGGTCATCGACTTCGGAAAAACGCTGAAGAGCGCCAACCTTGCTGACAGATCGAAGGGCCTGTGTGCGGTCGGCAACCACGGCCTTGACCAGCTTGACGTTGCGGGCTGCTTCTTCCGCGGCCACGCGGTCGAGGATCGCCCGGGCAGCGCCAAGGGCGGTGGCGGACCAGTCGGCGTTGAGGGAGGCTACCAGATTGGCCTGGCTTTTCAGCATCACACCATCTGAAAGGATTTTCAGGTTGTTGGCCTGCAGCGTCGAGCCGGTCGTGGTGATGTCCACGATGAGTTCCGCGGATCCGGCTGCCGGCGCGCCCTCAGTTGCCCCCGCGCTTTCCACGATGCGGTAGTCGGCAATGCCGTGACCGGCGAAGAACGAGCGCGTGAGATTGACGTATTTGGTCGCAACACGCAGACGGCGGCCATGGCGATTGCGGAAATCGGAAGCGACATCGGAAAGATCCGCCATCGTTTCAACGTCGATCCAGGCTTTCGGCACGGCAACCACCACATCCGCCGGGCCAAAGCCAAGCGGCGTGACGATGTGAACGGTGCTTTCCGGGTTGGCGATGTTTTCATGCACCAGATCCAGACCCGTAATCCCGAAATGGACCGTGCCGTCGGAAAGTTCCCGCGCGATTTCGGAAGCCGACAGGAACGCGATCTCGACGTTCGGCAGACCCTTGATGGCGCCGCGATAGTTCCGCGCGCCGCCGGGTTGCACCACCTTCAAGCCTGCTCGGCCGAAGAACTCGTGCGTATTTTCCTGCAGACGGCCCTTGGAGGGAATGGCGATAATCAGTTTGCTCATGACCTAACACTCGCTGCAATCCGGTCGAGCCACATGGAAAAGCCGATGGCCGGTACGTCGTCTTCGGCCCCAAGAAGGGTCACCAGCTTGTCGTAGCGCCCGCCGCCGACCAGCGGGCCTTCCACGGGTGGATTGACTGCATGGATCTCGAAGACAAAGCCGGAATAATAATCAAGACGCCGGCCGAACTCGGCTGCGAATGTCAGCCGGGCGGGATCGATGCCCTTGGCTTCAAGGGCCGCAAGGCGCTGTTCGAAGGCGGCGATGGGCGTATCCAGGCCAAGGCCGAAATCGCGGGAGAAATCGCGCAGCATTCCGGCGGCGCTGGCGCCATCCGCCTTCAGGGCCAGATAGGCGGAAAGTGTTTCCGCCGCCTTGTCATGGCCGCGGGCACCGCTGGCAAGGGCGGCCTGTTCCAGAAATCTGTCTGCGATTTCGCTGGGCGTGCGTCCGCCGACGGCGGAAATTCCGGCAATCGACAGAAGATCCTCGACGACCGCATGGGCAGCCTCCGGATCAGCCCCTTCCAGCGCAGACAGGAAACCGAGGCGGACGTCGCGGCTGTCATCGTCGGAGGAGGAGGCTCCGGCCATGCGGGTGATCGCGGCGGTCAGTCGGTCGGTCTCGCCAAAGAGATCACGCAGCCGGCGGCGCCAGACGGTCGGCAGGTCAAGCCCTTCCAGCACGGCGGCAAACAGGGTCTCGTCGCCAATTCGAATGACGATGTCCGACAGGCCGAATTCCTCCAGGGCCTTGACGGAAAGCGCAAGCAGGTCCGCATCCGCTTCGGCCGTGTCCGTACGGCCGAGGCTTTCCGCGCCGAGCTGCGGGATTTCGCCCAGGCCGTCCGGCCGCTGGCGGAACACCGGGCCGTTGTAGCAATAGGCGGCCGGAAGCTTGACGGCGTCCTGCGCCAGGTGATGACGGCAAACAGGAATGGTGAAGTCGGGGCGCAGGCACAGATCAAGCCCGTCGGTACCGCTGGTCAGATAGAGCCGGCGTCGGATGTCCTCGCCGGTGAGATCCAGAAAGACGTCCGCCGGTTGCAGGATCGGCGGGCTGACCTCGTCATGGCCCGCGGCCTTGAAGAGGCCAAGAACCGTCTCGATCTTCTCCGGAGCCAGTCCGGTCACCTGTGCCGCCCCACTCATGATCAGCCCTCGTTCTGGCGCTGGCGGTCTTCCGCCTGCCCGTCCAGGATGCCGCGCACGGTCGCAAGGAGTTCCGTCTCCTTGACGGTGACCTGCGCCGGACGGCTTTCACGCCAGGTAATGTTGTCGGTTATCTCTTCGGAAAGCCGCTTGCCCTCGATCAGGTCCTTGACCTGGATTTCACCGGCTTCCCGCTCGTCAGAACCCTGGATGATGGCGATCGGGCAGTTGCGCCGGTCGGCATATTTCAGTTGGTTGCCGAACTTCTTCCAGTTGCCCTGGTACATCTCTGCGCGAATACCGGCCTCGCGCAGGTCCTGTACCATCTTCTGGTAGCGTCCGAGCGCGGCAACGTTGCCGTCCATCACGGTGACCAGCACCGGCGCGACAACGTCGGACGTGCCGAGCTTGCCGAGGTTCTTCAGCGCTGTCATCAGGCGGGAAACGCCGATGGAAAAGCCCGTCGCGGGCACGTCACGTCCGGTGAAGCGCTTGACCAGCCCGTCATAACGGCCACCACCGCCGACAGACCCGAACTGGACGACTTCGCCCTTCTCGTTGGTCACGTCGAACAGGAGTTCGGCTTCGAACACCGTACCGGTGTAATATTCCAGACCGCGCACGACGGACGGATCAATCTTGATCCGGTCTTCGCCATAACCACAGGCCGAGAAGATTTCCGCCATGGTGTTGAGCTCGGTGATGCCTTCGTTCTCAAGCGTGCCCGTTCCCGAGACGAAGGCAACGATGCTGTCGATGGCAGCCGGGTCTAGTTCCGCACCCTTGGTGAAGTCGCCGCTCTCGTCCTTGCGTCCGTCGCCCAGCAGCAGACGAACGCCTTCAATCCCGAACTTGTCGAGCTTGTCGATCGCTCGCAGAACCGTCAGCCGGCGTTCTTCGTGCTCTTCACCGCCAAGGCCGATGCTTTCCAGCACGCCGTCCAGGACCTTTCGGTTGTTGACGCGGATCACATACTGCCCGCGCGCGATGCCGAGCGCTTCCATCGTGTCGGACATCATCATGCACATTTCGGCATCCGCCTGGACACCGGGTGCGCCGACGGTGTCGGCGTCAAACTGCATGAACTGGCGGAAGCGGCCCGGCCCGGGCTTTTCGTTCCGGAACACCCAGCCGGCACGGTAGGTGCGATAGGGCAGCTGGATCTCGTTGATGTTTTCCGAAACATGGCGGGCCAGCGGTGCGGTCAGGTCGTAGCGCAGGCTCATCCACTGCTCGTCTTCGTCCTGCACGGAAAAGACGCCGGCATTGGGCCGATCGGTGTCCGGCAGGAACTTGCCGAGGCAATCGGTATATTCAAAGGCAGGGGTTTCGACGGGATCGAAACCGTAACGCTCATAGACAGCGCGGATCTTCGCCAGCATCTCGTCGGTGGCGCGGATGTCCTCGGCAGAGCGGTCAACGAAGCCGCGCGGCAGGCGGGCTTTCAGCTTGTTCGGTTTTTTGGCCATAAAGGTCTTGAATCCTGGCGAGTTCCCGGCCGGACGCGCCCAAGGAAACCTCTCGCATCCGGCTGTCTGATATTGCGGCTGTCGTAGACGAAACAAGGCGCAAGGGCAAGGCGGTGCAGCATCCTGCCGGTTCGTTCGATCGCAGCTGGAGGAAAGCCGGTGGTTCAGGCCGCGAACCAATGAATGTCGTGCGGGACCAGCGACAGGGAAGCAATTCTGCAGTCCGTGCCTTGTTTGCATCACAGTTCGCGGTAAAAGGGCGCTTCAGGAACAGTGGAAGTGCAGCTGCGAAAGACAGGTGAAGCACATTGGGCCGGTAAATCGGCCGGGCAGTGCGGGCATCCATTGTCTTTTCTTGTATTTAATCTCTGCCGGGCTATGGTCCGCGCGGATCGGGTGAAAAGGGCCGTCCCGGTGCTGCAAGGAAGGCACGGGACCGGCGGACAGGGCTCAGTATGGACAGTGCGGTGCGCATGGCGGACGGGAATGCCGGCGAAGTTGGGGCCGAGGCTCTGAAAGGGCCGAAGGCCGCTGAACTCAGTGTTATCCTGCCGAGTTTCAACGAAGCTGCGAACATTCCAATCCTGATCGGCCTCCTGGACGAGGCGCTCGCCGGGATCGCCTGGGAAGCGATCGTCGTTGACGACAATTCGCCCGATGGAACCACCGAGGTTGCCCGCGAGATTGCCCGGACCGATGCGCGCGTCCGGGTCATCCGCCGCATTGGCCGTCGGGGCCTGTCGGGGGCCTGTATAGAGGGCATCCTGGCGTCCTCCGCCCCCTTTGTCGCCGTCATGGATGCGGACCTGCAGCACGACGAGACCATGTTGCCGAAGATGCTGGCCGCCCTGAAGGCAGACGAGACGGACCTGGTCGTCGCCAGCCGCAAGGTCGATGGCGGCACCATTGGCGAAGGCCTGTCGTCCTTTCGCGCCTGGGGCTCCAACCTCGCCAACGGCCTCGCTCAGAAGCTGCTGAACGTCACCCTCAAGGATCCGATGAGCGGGTTCTTCATGATCCGCCGGGACAAGGCTGAGGCTCTCGCACCGAAACTCTCGCCCCAGGGCTTCAAGATCCTGCTCGACCTGGTCTCCAGTGCGGGTGGTACCTTGAAGATCAAGGAACTGCCGTTCACCTTCCGCGAGCGCCAGCACGGCGAAAGCAAGCTGGATACGCTGGTCACGCTCGACTATTTCGGTTTGCTGCTCGCGAAATATTTCGGCAACATCGTTTCGGTCCGTTTCCTGATGTTCGGCCTCGTGGGGGCAAGCGGCCTCTTCGTCCATCTGGCGGCGCTGCGCGTGTTCCTGCTGAGCGACATGGAATTCAACCTCGCCCAGACGGCGGCGTCCTTCGTCGCAATGACTTCGAACTTCTTTCTCAACAACCAGCTGACCTATCGCGACCGCCGCTTGAACGGCATGAGGGCGCTGGTCGGCCTCCTGACCTTCTACGCGGTCTGTTCGGTCGGCGTGCTGGCCAACGTCGGTGTCGCCAACCTGATCTACGCCGATCCATCCTACTGGTGGTTCGCCGGTACGGCGGGGGCGATCATGGGGGCTGTCTGGAACTATGCGGCCAGCTCCGCCCTGACCTGGCGCAAGTCGTAAAGGCCCGTTGTGACCGCTGAAGCTCAGACCGGATCCTTGCCTTTCTACCTGCGGCCCGCAGGCCTGATCCTGATTGTCGGCCTGTTGACGGCGTTGAAAATCTTTGCCGCCAGCCACTCGCATTTTGTCGAGGACGAAGCCTATTACCGCCTCTGGGGGCTTTCGCCGGCGCTCAGCTATTACGACCATCCGCCTATGATCGGCTGGTGGATCGGTATCGGTCAGGCACTGTTCGGTGACACGGTCTTCGCGGTTCGCGCCCTTGTCATCGCCTCAGGCGTGATCGGTTCCCTGGCGCTGTGGCGCACAGCCACCCTTTTGTTCGGACGCACTGCCGCGGCCTGGTCCGTCCTGTTCCTCAACGCCAGCCTGCTGGTGGGCATCGGCGGCATTCTGGCAACACCCGACGCACCGTCAGTGCTGTTCTGGGGCCTGAGCCTGTGGGCGCTGACAGAACTGTCAACGTCCAGAAACGCCAACTGGTGGTTTGTGGTCGGACTGATGGCCGGTTGCGGCCTGCTTGCCAAATATTCGGTCCTGTTTCTGGGCGCGGGCATTGTCCTGTGGCTGATCTGGGTGCCGGATGCTCGCCGCTGGTGGCGCTGCTGGCAACTCTGGGCCGGTGGACTGATCGCGCTGCTCTGCTTTTCGCCGGTGCTTTACTGGAACCACGTCCACGAATGGGTCAGCTTCTACAAGCAGTTCGGCCGGGCTGGCACCGGCGGTTACACGGCAAGATATATTCCAGAGTTCCTGGGCGCGCTGGTCGGGCTGATGAACCCGCTGATCGCTGTTTTGGCGTTTGCTGGTGCCGCCAGGCTCTTCAAGGGGCTTCGGGCGCGGGAAAACGCGGCCTCTCTCCTTCTCCTGACCGTTTTGCCGTTCCTGCTCTATCTCGGGTATCACTCCTTGCATTCGCGCGTGCAGGCCAACTGGCCGGCACCGCTTTTTCCCGCTTTTGCCATGATGGCGGCGGTCTTTGTCACCAGCCGGCCTGCCAGCCCAGCCCTGTGGCAGCGTCTGGCACAAGCCGGTGTCGTCCTTGGTCTTGCAGTTGCCGTCGTGGTGCAACTGCACGCAGTCTGGCCGCTGACGGGTACCTTTGCCCGCAAGGACCCGACCTTCCAGTTACGCGGTTGGCCGGAGATCGGACAGGAAGTGAAGGAACTGGCAGAAAGGGAGGGGGCCGGCTTCGTGGCAACGACCAGCTACGGCCTCAACGGCCAGCTCGATTTCCTGATGAAAGACGACTTGCCGGTGTTCCAGCTGACCGAGCGTATCCGCTATGTCATGCAGCCTGCGCCTGACATGTCGCTGTTCGACGGGCCGGGGCTCTATGTTGCTGAAAAGCGCCGGAACCGGGAAGGCGACCTGCGGCAGTCCTTTGCCAACGTCGAGGAAGTTGCCGAGCTGACTCGCAAGGTTAAAGATGTGCCGCTGGAAAAGCTTGTCGTCTACAAGGTTGAGGGGCGTATCGGCCCGGTGTTCGAGCCGGTTGACCCAAATTGAACCGGCAGGAGATGTCGGCTCCACCCAACATCCGACTTGATTTGCTTGGCTGAATGACGCAGGGATGTGGCTTAATATTCACATTGTCCGGTCCGCCTGCGGAATTTCATGAAGCGAATTACACTTGGAGCGTTGGACTACGGCCTTGCCTTCGGGGTCGATCGCGCATTGCGTGAACTTGTGGAGCGGGGGCGCCTGAGCGCTCTTGGAGCCATGGTTGCCACCGAGCTGTGGCCACGCGAATTCCGTCCGTTGCAGGAAACCGCGGAGAAGGTCGGCAAACGGGCACTCTTCGGGGTGACCTTGGCCTTCAGCGGTGATCGTGTTTCGCCTGTCAGCGCCCGCATGCAGGAAATCTATGGCGACCGGATGTTCACGCGCGAACAACTGCAGCGCCGTGCCTTGCTGCGGCTACTGCCGGACCAGCTTCTGCAGGAGGAAGCCCAGGCTCAGCTTGCCCGTTACAGCGTGTTGATGAAACGTCAGCCGGATTTCGTGGCGGTGCGTGAAGGTCTGTTGGAGCGCACGTCCCTTGCGCGGATCGTTCTGAAGGCGATCGAGCATGCCGATTATCCCGAACCGCCACTGCTGATTTCGCCGGTGCAATCAGGTCTCAAGGCTGTCCGTCTGGCACGGCTTGCCAAGGCGCACGGCCTGAAGCTGCTTCCCAAGGCGGATCCCTTGCCGGAGACCGAGGATCAGGAAGCGCTGCACGCTCTTTTGCATAACCATTTTGACGGCATGAGCGATCTCAGTTTCGTGGCTGCTATTCCCGGCCGTTCGGATGATCGCCTGCGGCGGGACGAACCGCGCCGGAAGATTGCGATACGCGAATGCCAGTTTGAGGTTCTTTCCAGCCAGAGGTTCTTTCAGACGCTGGAGAAGAAGGACGTTTTTCTGAACTGACACCGAACTTTCGCTTAAGGTGCTGGCAGTCAGGCTTTTGTGAGGTTTGTTTCGGACTTGCGAATTCGGATCGACCAGTGGGTATGACGAAACGGTGAAACGAAAAAACGGCCCTGCGGGGTACAGGGCCGTTTTTCGTGGAGGTCCGGAAGAGGGGAGGGGCGGCCCCGCTTCCATGTCCTTAGATATAGGGTTATTTTGCTGGAATGCACGTGATGGGCATCACAAGATGGCGTTTGATCTTGTAATTTCGCGGGCAGCAGCGCTTTTGGCAGGGGTAAGGTGTGGCTGAAATCAAGGATTTTTTAAAAAATAGCTTTTCGCTTGAAGGGCTTGACCCGGAACTGGCTGTCGGCCTGTCGCGCCTTGCAAGGCCGATGAAAATATCGGCTGGCACCATTCTCTTCGAAAATGGCGATCCCGGAAACGGCTGTTACGCGGTTCTGGAGGGCTCGCTCAAGGTATCGCTTTTGTCCGTTGAAGGCGACGAGCAGCTGCTTGCAGTGCTCGGCCCTGGCGATCTTGTCGGCGAACTGGCCCTGCTTGATGGCCGTCCGCGGTCGGCAACGGTCATCTCCCTGAAGGAAGCCCAGCTTGCCTTCATCGACAAGGCCGCCTTCCAGCGGTTTGCCGACGAGAACCCGGCCGTCTACCGGCATATGCTGTCGATCGTCGGCAAGCGGCTGCGCCATGCCAATGATGTGCTGGCGGCACGCTCGTTCCTGCCCTTGCCGGGAAGGGTCGCCCAGACCCTGCTGCAGTTGGCGGAAACCTTCGGCAAGCCGCTCGACGATGGCCGGTTGCTGATCCACTACAAACTCAGCCAGGCAGATATCGCCAACATGGCAGGTGCCGCGCGCGAAAACGTCAGCCGTGTCCTCAACGACTGGAAGAGGGCAGGCACCATCAGCCGGATTTCCGGCTACTACTGCCTGGAGCAGATGGACTTCCTGGAAAAGGCTTCGACGCTCTAGGAAAACCAGGCTCGAAACGGATGGTCCCCGTCTGCCTTGTTGCAGCCGGGGTTGCCTCAGGCGCTGGTTTCGACTGGCAGTGCCACCTGTGTTCCGGCCAGAATGGATGCCAGCGTTTCGGTATTGAGGCTTTCCAGAAAGGCTTCCGAGGCTCGCGCCATTGCGCCCTTCAGCGCACACCGGGGCAGGAAGGCGCAGACTGTGGGCTCGGGCTTCAGGCAGGCGACGACGCCAAGGTCCGGCTCGATCAGCCGCACGACATCCCCCAGGCGGATCATGTCCGGTGTTTTCGCCAGCCGTATCCCGCCGCCACGCCCGCGCGTCGTCTCCAGATAGCCACCCTTGGCGAGATGAGCGACAATTTTCATGACATGTGATTTGGCAAGGCCAAGCTGCCGCGAAAGCTTGTCGACGGTCTGCGGGACGTCGGATTGGCCGGTCGCCATCAGAATTCTCAAGGCAAAATCGCTGGCCTGACTGAGGCGCATGGCTGGGTCTCTTTAAACATTCATCTTATATGTTGATTTTAGCGGGTTGTTGTGCCATTTAAAAGATGCATCTTAAATGAATGTTATGGAGGCGGCTATGGAAGCCCCTAACTCCAGTACCAACAGATACAAGCTGAAGAGACGCGAAACGCCGGACCAGGGCGACCGGCTCCGTCGTTACGAGAAGGTCGATGAACAGGCGATCCATGTGATGGTGCATACCTTCTATGGATGCATTCGCCAGCATCCTCGGCTCGGAGGCATCTTCGAACGCCGTCTGGCTGGCCGGTGGGAAGAGCACCTGCCGAAAATGGAAGCCTTCTGGCAATCCGTCCTGATGAAGAACGGCGCCTACAAGGGCAAGCCCGTGCCGGCTCACCTGAAGCAGAAGGAGCTGGTAAGCACGGATTATGGCGAATGGCTCGGTGTCTTCCGGCCCGTGATCCGTGAATTGTTCGTGCCGGACCTCGCAGACGAGATTGTGGCCATTGCCGAACGCATCGCGCAGAGCCTGTGGCTGGCCACCTTCGGAACCCCTGGAGCCAATCCGCCTGCCGAACTGACATCGCAACCCTCTGAATGGAGCGGATCATGCTGGTAACGATTGTCCTGATAGCGGAAGTGCTGGTGTTCGTCTGGTTCACCGTCTTTTCGCTGATGCTTCTGTCCATGTATCTGGATTCGCGCGGCATGCCGCTGCCGAAACTGGATGTCGCTGGCCGCACACTCATCGGCAGCGCGAAACTGGCCTTCATCACCGGCATCGTCGCCCTTTCGGCGATGACAGTCCTTGAAATCCAGGCCTTCAGCTAGAAAGCAACCGAAATGAATACCTCCAACCTTCTGCTTCGCGGCCTGCCGATCCTGCTGATCTGGGTCGCTGCCCCCATGCCGTTGTGGATCATGGCAATCCTGATGTTTGTCCTTTGACGGTGGACTTGATCCGCAGTTCCTTCTGAGGCCCTCCGATCAACCACTTCTATTCTTGCAGGTGATGACCTAGTCTTCTTGCGAGAATCAGCGGAGGGGCTCAGGCGTGTACGACGAAAAGCCGACAGGCGATCTGACATTGCGCACCATGGCAATGCCTGCCGACACCAATGCCTCGGGAGATATTTTCGGGGGCTGGGTGTTGTCGCAGATGGACCTGGCAGGCGGTATCGCAGCCGGTCAACGGGCCGAGGGACGTGTCGTGACCATCGCGGTCGACAAGATGAAATTCATCCGGCCTGTCCATGTGGGCGACGTGCTGTGCGTTTATGCCGAAGTCCTTCGTGTCGGCAACTCGTCGATGGAAATCAAGCTTGAATCCTGGGCCCTGCGCCATCGCTACGGCCATCGTGAAAAGGTGACCGAAGCGGTCTTCACCATGGTGGCCGTCGATGACGGCGGCAAGCCGCGCCCGGTCCCCAAGAGGGACTGAGCGCCGCGATCTCATCCGGCTTGGTTCCCCAAAAAACTCATCCTTCGAGACAGGCCTTCGGCCTTCCTCAGGATGAGGCGAGTTGTTGCAGCACGCCTGTATCAAAGAAATTGGCAGAGTGCAGACGTTGTGCACACACGGGGCACCCCCGTCAGTGCCTGACGGGTCCGTGCCGGTTGAGAATATCGGCAAAGAGGTCTTCATCGACAGCGCAGGTGCAGCCGTTCGCCCACAGTTGAAGCAGTGTTTTCAAACGCTCGGTGCGGGCGGTCTGGCTCAGCGGCGCCTTGTGCCGCGGTAGGCCACCCAGGATGCGCAGGGATTTGATCCGCGCCAGCACGCAGTCTTCAGCAGCCTGGCACCAGATATCCGTTCCGGCAAGCTTGGAGCTCGCAGCCACATGGTTCTCGATCAGATCTGCCGCACGTCCGGCAAAAGGGTCCTGAGACAAAAAATCCTCCATCGGTTGCCCGAGGAGGACTGGCGCATGCAAATTAACCGCTTAGTTGCCGGAAAGCCTCGGTTGAGGGTCTGACCAGCCGCATCCCTGTTGCGGAAACCACCTTGCCCGGAATGGCAGGTTGGCGAGGGCGCCAGCCCTTCTCTTGATGATGGCGCGCTTATGCCATGTCCAATCCGGCTTGGCAAGTCCACCAGTGCATGGCACATCTTCCTCAAAGGACTAGCTCGGGAGCTCCACAATTGGACCGATCCATGTTGCATCACAGTCGGCCGTTGGTGCCGATCCTGCTCGCCTTTTGTGCCTGCTTCATCGATGTGGTCTGCATTCTCGGCCTGTTTCACACCTTCACGGCATTCATTACCGGAACGCTTGTCGTCTTGTGCACGGAGGTGTTTCACCAGGGGCAAAACGCGGCTCTGAAGGTTTTCGTGCTCGCGGTTTTCTTCGGTTCGACTCTCTTCTGGTTCGTTTCGGTCACTGCACTGGTGCGCAAAAACAGGATTGCCGTCCGGCATCTGTTCGCGCTCGAAGCTTTGCTGGTGGCGGGCTTCATGTTCGTCGCCGGTCTTGGAGATCCGTCAGCCGGAGGACCGTTGTCTGCCGTCACTCTGACGGCTGTCGGGTTTTCGACCGTGGCCATGTCGTTGCAGAACGTCATCATGCTGACCCTGCTCAACAGGCATGTTCCCACGACCATCATGACCGGCAATACGCTGAAGCTTGTGCTCGGCATCGCCGACTATTTCACGCATCCCGAAACGCGGCCCGACAGCCGCTCCCGGATCCGTCACCAGGCCTTCGTCCTGCTGGCTTTCGCGGCCGGAGGTCTTCTGGCGAGTTTCCTGATGACCGTCATGGGGTTCTGGGCGCTTGCGATACCTGTTGCGCTTTTGATGCTGCTGGCGATAGTCCAGCCGGTGCATGAGCCTCAAGTCGCCTGAAACCGGTGCCAGCTACTCAGGTCGCAAATTATGCGCCCAAGCCGGGTGCTTCTTCCCTTTGGTGGTGCCGGTCGTAATCGATGCGGCCGTCGACCAGATGGATACGCCGGTCCATCCTGTCGGCGAGATCGATATCATGGGTAACGGCGACGACGGTGGTCCTTTCGGTCTTCACAATGGCCTGAAGACTTTCAAACACCTGTTCCGTCGATACACTGTCGAGACTGCCGGTCGGCTCATCAGCAAGGATCAGCTGCGGTGAATTGGCAAGTGCCCGGGCGACAGCGACGCGCTGTCGCTGCCCGCCGGACAATTGCTCCGGGCGGCGGTGAAGAAACTCTTCCAGTCCCAGCGCCGCCAGAAGCTCCGTCGCATGGTCGAGTTGGGCCTTGGGGCTGCGTTTGCCGAGCCGCTGCATCGGGATCATCACGTTTTCCAAAGCGGTAAATTCCGGCAGCAGGAAATGAAACTGAAAAACGAAGCCGAGTTTTTCCAGGCGAAGATGCGCCATTTCGGCAGATGTCAGCGCATGAGTGGGAAGGCCGTCTATCCGGACCTCGCCGGACGTCGGCCTGTCGAGAAGGCCAAGCAGATACAGAAGCGACGATTTCCCGGAACCGGACGGACCGGTAATGGCAACGAACTCCGCCTCGCCAACCTGAAAGCTGACATCCTGTACCAGTGTCACCGGCACGATGGCCGGCAAGATGCGGGTGAGGTTGCTCGCTTCCAGCAGTACGTGGCCGGGAGCCGTCTGTTTTTCCGGGGAAGGGGTCATGTCGCCCCTCGGATAATGTCGACAGGATTGAGCCGTGCGGCTTTCCTGGCGGGAATGTAGCCGGCGATCCCGGATGAAAACAGCGCCAACAGGCAGGCAATGATGTAGTGCAGGGCGGAAAAATAGATCGGCAGGTGGGTCATCTCCACGTCCTGGGTAAATTCGAATTTGACAGACGCGAGATAGCTCGACAGTCCGAAGCCGAGCGCCGAACCTGCAAGAGCGCCAAGGATACCGATCACTAGCCCTTCAAGCACGAAGATCTGCTGAATATCGACTTCCGGAAATCCCAGTGACTTCAGGATCGCGATATCACGCGCCTTTTCGTGCACGATCGTCGAGACGATGTTGAAGATGCCGAAGCCGGCTACCACCAGAATGGCCCCGACAACCGTGTACATGATCACGTTGCGCACGAAGAAGGCTTCCATCAGCCCCTCGTTGGCCTCTTCCCAGGAAACCGACTTGTAGCCGAGCTGCCGCTCGGCCCGTGCGGCAACCGCGTTGGCTTCGGCGATGGAATTGAGGTGGATCGCGATCGAATTGATGACGTCCGGTTTTTCCAGGAGGATCTGCACGGCCTTCAGCGGCGCATAGGCAAGCCCTTCGTCGCTGGTGGTGATGCCACTGTGGAACAGGCCGACGATCTTGAAGCGCTTGGCGACACCGTTTGCGGATGTCAGGGTCACGGTATCGCCCAGGTCCGCCCCCAGTCGCTCCGCGGCCTTGTCGCCGATAACGAGGCCATTCGACGTCGTATCCAGGTCCTCGAAGGAGCCCTGGCGCATATCCTCGCCGATCATGGAGACGGTCAGTTCGCGCTTTGGTTCCACACCGACCAGGGTCATGCCGATGTCCTGTCCGGCATAGCGCAGCACCGCCTGGCCGCTCAGGCGCTGCGCCATCGATCCGTTCACCCAGTCGCGCAGCGAGGCAAGCGCTTCGGTCGGATTTCGGATACCGCGAAGGTCTTCCTTCGGCCTGAGACCATGATAGGTGACAGCGTCATAGACTGCACTGGCCGGTTGTTCCGCCGGTGCGCGTTGCTCGTCCAGGATCTCCACATGGGGAATGGCGTCGATCAGTGTTGCGGTAAAATCCCGCTGAGACCCTTCCATGAGGCTCGCCATCGCCACCGAAAATCCGACACCAAGTGCGACGCCAAGTGTTGAGACAATGGTCTGGCGCAAGCGGTTGCGAATGTGGGTGGATGCGATGCGCAGGAGAAGCATTATTTGCCGTCTCCGGGAACCGGCCTGACCTTCTGTCCTTCTGCCAGATCCGGGTTATAGGGAAAGACGACCCGGTTATCTCCGGTGATCCCCTTCAGCACTTCCGTTGCGCGGGTGCCCTTGATCCCGGTTTCGACCTCCAGCGGAACGATTTTGTTATCCCCATCCAGCGTCAGCAGCTTCGAGCCGTCGAAGGCAGCGGTCGGCAGAAGCAGCGCGTCGTCCTTCTCCGAGGTGACGATATTGATCTCGGCTGTCATGCCGATGCGCAGCGGGGTGTCTTCCGGGAGATCGAGATAGACCCGGTAGTTCTTCAGCACCGGATCGCCTTTCGGAGTGATGCTGGCAACTTCCGCTGTCAGTTCCTTGCCTGGAAAGGCATCTGCACGGATCAGGGCCTTGTGACCCTTGGCGACCTTGGGAATATCCTCCTCGTTGACTTCCGCCACCAGTTGAAGGGGAGAAGGCTGACCGATCCAGAAGAGAATTTCACCGGGTTCGGCAACTTCCCCCACCGACCCGTCCGCCCTCAGAACCATGCCGTCCATGGGGGCCACGATGACATAGTCGCGCAGCCGTTCCTTCTGGGCCGCCGTAATGGCGTTGATGCGGATCAGTTCGTTCTGGGCCTTGTCGTAAACCTGCTGGCTGACGACACGGCGTTCCAGCAGTTGCAACGCACGTTCCTTGTCGGATTGCGCCAGCTCCTGGCGGGCTTCCAGTTCGGCAAGCGTCGCACGGGCATCGCCGCTGTCCAGTTCCGCCAGCTGGTCGCCTTTCTGGACCTGGTCACCCTCGCAGCCGCACAGCGAGACGATCCGCTCGCGGATGATGCTGGTAACCTTCGCCCATCGGACGGGTTCAACGACTGCGGTGGCATAGACCACTTCCGCCGCCCGCCCGGTCGTCGGCATCACGGTCTGCACTTCCGGCGGTTTCTTGAACCACCAAAGTGAGCCCGCGATAGCTCCCGCGATCAGCAGAACAAATATCAAAAGTTTCAAAAAGCGCATGGCACACCCTTGCCGGATCTGCCGCCACAATAACGTTTCGAGCGAGGAACGCCATGGCCTGGATCAAATGAGGATGCCTGTGCGCAAGGGCTGGTCGGACGTGTGCCTCAAGAGCGCGATCAGGTAACGCCCTCGTCGAATTTCAGTAATGCGGCGGCTTTTCAATCTGGTGGCCGGGCAGAACGTTCTCCATCAGTTCCGTGACCTGGTCCGTCATGTTGGTGACGAGCCGGTTGAGCCTGTCCAGCTGGCGTCCCTGATTGAAGACGACCGTATTCAGTTCATCAATGGTGTTGAGCGCATGAGCGAGATCGATCTCGAGCTTCTCGATTCGGGCTTCTTTGTCGTCCGCCATGGGTGTCTCCTGCGTCGTCCTGGGGCAATGTGGCTTCTTTCGGCACCCGCCGCCCGATGTCTGTCGAGGCAGGTATATTGCGGCGGCGGCGAAACACCAACTCTCATTGTCAGCGGACTGTGAGTTTGCGCCGAGCGATGCTGCGCTATATCTATGCGTAATCCTGACAGGGGTCGGGACCTGCAATCCCTAATGAGGGCTCCATGACCGTTCTGTCTGACTTCGAGATCTCCCGCAAATGGCCTGCCAAACACGCCGACCGTATTCAGCTCTATTCGCTGCCGACGCCCAACGGCATCAAGGTTTCGGCAATGCTGGAAGAAACGGGCCTGCCATATGAGCCGCATGTGGTCGATTTCGGCAGCAATGACCAGTTGAGCCCGGAATTCCTGTCGCTCAATCCGAACAACAAGATCCCGGCAATCATCGACCCGCACGGACCAGGCGGCGAGCCTTTGCCCTTGTGGGAATCCGGCGCGATCCTGATTTATCTGGCGGAAAAGTCGGGCAAGTTCCTGCCGCAGGAGCCGGCAAGGCGCGCCGAAACGCTGCAGTGGCTGATGTGGCAGATGGGTGGCTTTGGCCCGATGGCGGGTCAGTTGGGCTTCTTCCACAAGTTCGCAGGCCGGGAATATGAAGACCGTCGGCCTTTCGAGCGATACCGGGACGAGACGAAACGCCTGCTTGGCGTTCTAGACCGGCAGCTGGATGGGCGCGATTTCATCATGGGGAGCGACTATACCGTTGCAGACATGGCCTGCTGGCCCTGGGCGCGAAATCTCAACGGCTTCTACGAGGCCGGCGAGGTGACCGACTTCGCGTCCCACACCAATGTGGTTCGCTGGGTCGACACCTGCATGAACCGCCCGGCAAGCCAGAAGGCGGTCAACATTCCCTCGCGCGACTAAGGTGAAACGGTGTCGATCAGGCCAAGAAGACGACCGAAGTCAGCAATGCCAGCAGCAGGATGATCACCGCTGCGACCCGCCAGATGGTGCCATATCTGGAAACCGGGGGAACCTGGGATTCCAGTTCCTGATCGGTCTGGGCATCCTGAGCGATCGTCCTGTTGAGTTGATCGGCATTCTCATACTGGTCTGACGCAGTCTGTCGCATACTCTGTGCCATCGGTCTCTCCATGGTTCAATTCTAGGAAGAAAACCGTCAGAGGCGGCTAAGGTTCCGAAAACCGTGTAAGACGGTCACGCATGAGGAACGGATGCTGACCGGATTATTGCGCTTCAGCCTCTTTCAGTGGTGGGCCGCTGAACTCCGTTTCGATCACGAACTCAACATCATCCCCCACCCCGAGGTTGGAGCCTTCTGGCGGAAGTCCGTAGGACATGCCGAAATCGGACCTTCTCAGCGTACCTGTTGCGGAAAATCCGATCCGAGCCTGTGGGTCGTAAACCGCCAGGCCCGGATAACCGCCGTTGAAACGCACGTCGAGCTCAACTGGCCGCGTTTCTCCCCTGAATGACAGGTCGCCTGTCACGACGGCAGTTTCAGCGCCAGTCAGTTCAATGCTGGTCGAGCGATAGGTGATCTTCGGGTGATCTCCTGCATTCAGCCAGTCCGGGCCAAGCAGCATGTCGCGAAAGCCATCGGGTGGCGTTGCGGTCAGATGCAGGGATGCGACGTTTATGTCGACGCTCAGGTTGGCGTTAGCCGGATCAGCGGGATCGAGTTCCAGCGCGGCGTCAAAGTCAGCAAAGGACGCGCTGTAGTACGAAAAGCCGAGGTGATTTGCCCGGAATATGAGCGTCGAATGGAATTTGTCGATCTTGTAACTGCCTGCCGGTAGAGCCGTCGCGGCGTCACCTGCATTTGCAGCAAGTGATGGCAACAGCACCGCTGCGACACCGCAAAGTACAGACAGAAAACGAAGTCCCGGGGACAGTGGCATAGTGGTTCCTCTATTGACCGGAAGTTGGAAACAGCGGTGTGTTCAGGCCGATTTCAGGTGCAGCCGTGGCTGATTTGCCTGTGGCCATAGCCAGTGGTCTTGCCGATCGGCCACCAGGCAATCAAAAGATACCGACCAGTTGGTATGTTGTCAATCTTGCGGCCCTGATCTGTCGCCGGGCGAGGCGGGTGTTGGGCTTTGGCATCTAACAAAGCCTTGACCAGGTGGGAGCAGCATCAAGGCTGGTAAAATCTCCCGCGGCGATGGTTTGACCCAGTGTATTGATCGCACTCAGAGCCGCGCGGGTAAATGATCCGCCAAGACTGATCCGCCGAACGCCAGCGTCTGCGAGTTGGTCGAAGGACAGGCCCGATGCACCTTGCCCGATGACATGGTTGACCGGAACAGGTACCGACGCGCAGACCGTCCGTATGGCTTCAAGATCAGGTAGGCCCGGGGCGTAGACGACGTCTGCCCCTGCTTCGGCAAAAGCGGACAGACGGCGAAGAACCTCATCGAGGTCATAGGCTCCCTTGCCGAGACCATCGGCGCGAGCCGTCAGGACGATCCCGGATTTCCGGGCCTCCAAGACAGCGGCGTCAACGCGCTCGAGAGCTTCGGAATATGGTCTTATACGACCAGGGTTGGACGTGTCGCGATCTTCTATCGAGATGCCGGCAAGCCCGGCTTTCGCGGCACGTGCGACCGTCTCCGCGACACCTTCCGGTGTGTCTGCAAAACAGTCTTCGCCGTCCAGCGTTACGGGAAGGCCAGTCGTACGGGACAATGCCGATGCGTGGTCGATCGCTTCCTGCCTGGAAATTTGCCGGGAACTATCGCGCCGGCCTGTCGTGAAGGCATATCCCGACGACGTGGTGGCCAGAGCCTTGAAGCCGCAGTGCGCCAACAGCCTGGCGGATACGGCATCCCACGGATTGGGCACGATAAAGCACCCGGTCTCGTGCAGTTCTCGAAAGACATTGGCTGGGCTGGACATTTGAAGGATGCGCGAAGAGCAGGGTTATCTTGGACCGATATGAAAACACAGAGGTAGCAAGAAGGGCAAGTGCGCCGCTTGGTTGAGCTGCTGTTCAGTTTTCTGAAAACCACTGCCGCCTCCCGTGCCGCAAGGTGGCACAAGCGCGAGATGATGGGTGGCCAAGAAAAAGGGCGGTCCGAAGACCGCCCTTTCTGTAAAGCTTGTGAGCTTTGGGCTTCTTGGAAGCCCGTGCCGCGAGGCGGCACAAGCATGAGATGATGGGCGGCCAAGAAAAAAGGGCGGTCCGAAGACCGCCCTTTCTGTAAAGCTTGTGAGCTTTGGGCTTCTTAGAAGCCCATGCCGCCCATGCCGCCCATGCCGCCCATGTCGCCGCCCGGCATTGCCGGAGCGTCTTTCTTCGGCAGTTCAGCAACCATGGCTTCGGTGGTGATCAGCAGACCAGCGACGGAAGCTGCGTCCTGCAGAGCAGTACGGACAACCTTGGTCGGGTCGATGATGCCAGCTTCGATCATGTTGACGAACTGTTCGGTCTGAGCGTTGAAGCCGAAGGACGGATCGTCGTTTTCCTGGATCTTGCCAACAACGATGGAGCCTTCGACACCAGCGTTTTCAGCGATCTGACGGATCGGAGCTTCCAGAGCGCGCAGGACGATCTTGATACCAGCTGCGATGTCGGCGTTGTCGGAGGCCAAGCCTTCGACTGCCTTCTTGGCGCGCAGCAGAGCGGTACCGCCACCCGGGACGATGCCTTCTTCAACGGCAGCGCGGGTTGCGTTCAGAGCGTCGTCGACGCGGTCTTTTTTCTCTTTCACTTCGATTTCGGTCGCACCGCCAACGCGGATAACGGCAACGCCGCCTGCGAGCTTTGCAAGACGCTCCTGGAGCTTCTCACGGTCGTAATCGGAAGTGGTTTCTTCGATCTGAGCCTTGATCTGGGAAACGCGGCCGTTGATGTCGTCCTTGGAGCCAGCACCGTCAACGATGGTGGTGTTTTCCTTGGTGATGGACACCTTCTCGGCGGTGCCGAGCATGTCGAGGGTCACGTTTTCCAGCTTGATGCCGAGATCTTCGGAGATAACGGTGCCGCCGGTCAGGATCGCGATGTCTTCCAGCATGGCCTTGCGGCGGTCGCCGAAGCCCGGAGCCTTGACAGCAGCAATCTTCAGGCCGCCACGCAGCTTGTTGACGACGAGGGTAGCAAGTGCTTCGCCTTCAACGTCTTCAGCAATGATCAGCAGCGGACGGGAAGACTGAACAACAGCTTCCAGGATCGGCAGCATGGCCTGCAGGTTGGAAAGCTTCTTCTCGTGCAGCAGGATGTACGGCTTTTCCAGGTCAGCCATCATCTTGTCAGCATTGGTGACGAAGTAAGGAGACAGGTAGCCGCGGTCGAACTGCATGCCTTCAACGACTTCGAGTTCGGTTTCGAGGGACTTTGCTTCCTCGACGGTGATCACGCCTTCGTTGCCGACTTTCTGCATGGCTTCGGCAATGTCCTTGCCGACCTGCTCGTCGCCGTTAGCGGAGATCGTGCCGACCTGTGCAACTTCACCAGAGGTGGTGATGGTCTTGGAAGCAGCGGTCAGAGCCTTGACGGCTTCAGCAGCAGCAAGATCAACGCCGCGCTTCAGGTCCATCGGGTTCATGCCGGCTGCAACAGCCTTAGCGCCTTCCTTGACGATGGCCTGAGCCAGAACGGTCGCGGTGGTGGTGCCGTCGCCAGCGATGTCGTTGGTCTTGGAAGCCACTTCGCGCACCATCTGGGCGCCCATGTTTTCGAACTTGTCTTCCAGTTCGATTTCCTTGGCAACAGACACACCGTCCTTGGTGATGCGCGGTGCGCCGAAAGCCTTGTCGAGAACGACGTTACGGCCTTTCGGGCCGAGGGTCACCTTGACGGCGTTTGCGAGGGTGTCGACACCACGCAGCATGCGCTCACGTGCGTCGGAGGAGAATTTTACTTCTTTAGCAGACATGTGATCGTCTCACTCTTTTGGAACAGGTTGAAATCAGAAGCGGTTCGCGGCTGGTTACGCGATCACGCCCATGATGTCGGATTCCTTCATGATCAGGAGGTCTTCACCGTCGATCTTGACTTCGGTGCCGGACCACTTGCCGAACAGAACGCGGTCACCAGCCTTGACGTCGAGCGGAACGATCTCGCCGTTGTCCTTGCGGGCGCCGGTGCCGATGGCGATAATTTCGCCTTCCTGCGGCTTTTCCTTAGCGGTGTCCGGAATGATGATGCCGCCAGCAGTCTTTGCTTCAGAATCTACGCGGCGAACGACGACACGGTCGTGCAGTGGACGAAATGCCATAACACTGTTTCCTCTCATGAGCGCGCCCCACGCAATAGGCAGCGCGCGAGACATGAACATTGGGTTGCGTTGCACGGAAGGAAATTGCCTCCCGCCACCAATTAGCACTCCTTAACAGCGAGTGCTAACAGCGCCATGGATTTATGTAGCTGTGCTCAGCTTGTCAATGCTTTGTGACGAGAATTTAATCGCAATCGGTCGCGTTGCACCTATGGGGTAGTCAACAGACCGGGGAGGCGGAATTATGGCGTCGCTGCTGCTGCGTCAGCGAGCCCGGCTCAATTCGCGCCGGAAACGCTGAATGGCAGTGTAAAGGCGCTCGTTTTGCCACCGATTTCGTCGGTGAAGCTCGTTTCCAGCTGGTAGTCGCCGGCCGGCAGGCCGCTGAACTGAAACGTGAGGGCCGCGGAAAGTTCACGCTGCTTGGACCGGCCGCTGCCGGAAAAGGTCGCGAAGTTCTCCTGTTCGGCCAGAACCTGGCCGGATTTGGTCAGCAATTTGTAGTCCGCGGTCAGCTCATAGGCATAACCGCCTTCGGTTTCCTGAAAGCCGTAACCGACCGGTTCCGCGTAGACAGACAGCGCTTCACCATCGGCAAACGTTGCATCAGCGCGCGGCGTATACTCGCCATATCCGGTGCTCGGGCTGGAAGCGAAGGTTGCGGCCGTGAACGAAAGACCGGCAGCCGCCCATGCCTGATCATAGGCGGCAAGTGCGTTCTGGAAAGCTTCTGGAGGACTGGCGGGGGATTGGGCCTGCGCGGACAGCTGTCCAGCAGACAGTCCGGTTGCAATCAGAACAGCAGACAGCGTCTGCCGAAAAGCATATTTTCCCACCAGCATCATCTATATCCCCGCACGCCTTTAAATCTTGTCGTTTTCAGCGATTTTGCCGATATAAACCGACTTGTCCGATTAAACAAGGCAATGTGTGCGGCGCGGTAAACGCCGGATTTAGCTGTACTCTGTTCGTTATCCGCGAAAGTAGAAAACCCGATTGCGGTTAACGTGTCGCCGGTCCGGGCATTTACATGCTGCGGGCTGTCCAGGACTGGCGCTTTCGGTAGATAGTGGAAGGGCTGATCTCAAGAGCTGCTGCCGCCATGGCGATGTTGCCGTCAAAGGCATCAAGAGCGTCTTCGATGATACGCCGCTCCTGGGCCCAAAGCGGCTCGATGGTTCCGAACGGCCGGCTTGGCGGCGCCACGCGCGATCGCTCGCGGGACAGGTCGATCAAGGTGCCCGGCCGGCTGCTCTGGTCACGAATGATCAGCGGCAGCATGTCGTAGGTGACCGCGGCACCGTCATTCATGACAACGATCTGCCGGATGGTGTTCTCAAGCTGGCGGACGTTGCCCGGCCAGGGATAGGAAATGATCCGCGCTTCCGCGTCCGCATCAAATCCTCTGAAACCGCGCCGTTCTTCCGCCGAATAGCGATCAAGGAAGGTTTCGGCGAGCGGCAGGATATCGTCGCGGCGCTCTCTGAGAGGCGGCATGTGGATCGGCAGCACGTGCAGCCGGTAGTAAAGGTCTTCGCGGAAGCGGCCGGCGGATATTTCCTGAACCGGGTTCCGGTTTGTGGCGCAGATGATGCGCGCGTCCACTTTGCGGGTATGTGTGTCGCCGAGGCGCTGGAACGTGCCCGTCTGCAGGAAGCGCAACAGCTTGCTTTGCAGGAGAAGGTCCATCTCGCCGATCTCGTCCAGGAACAGCGTGCCGCCATCGGCCTGTTCGGCCGCGCCCGCACGGTTGTCTGCAGCTCCGGTAAAGGCGCCGCGCACATATCCGAAGATCTCGCTTTCAATGAGATCTCGCGGAATGGCAGCGCAGTTCAAGGTGACGAAACGGTTGGACCGGCGCTCGGATAATTCGTGAACCGCAGCAGCGCACAGTTCCTTGCCCGTTCCGGACTCTCCGGTAATGAAGACCGGAGCCTGCGACGGCGCCATGCGACCGATCTGGTCGTGGATGTCGCGCATCTGGGCGGAGGTGCCCACCAGGCGGTTCGTTCCGGAGCTTTCGGTTCTGATGTGTGCCGCGCGAAGCGGAGGAGCTGATAGCTCCGGCATTGAAACGACAGGCTGGACATTCTGCGGTGCTGCGGGAACAGCCGGTTGAACGGGCCTTCTTTGTTTCAGCTGGAAGGAAATCTTGGACGCAAGCGCATCGAGCGAGAAGGGCTTGGTCAGGAAATCATGGGCTCCGGCGCGCATCGCGCTGACGGCTCGCGAGACAGACCCCTTGGCCGATACCGCGATGATGACTGCCTTGGGACAGCGGACCGCATAGGCTTCCAGGGCTTCGTCGCCACCGATGGTTTCCAGATCAATGATCAGAATGTCGGTGGTCTTGTCTGCAAGGTCCTGCAGGCAGGACGAGGATTCCGTGTACAGGATGGGGTCCGTACAGGCATGAGACAGCTTGGCGCAGACCGCAGAGGTGCGGGCAGCCTCGGAGGCCGTTGCGTCAAGTACGCGTACTATAACAGGCAGCTCTTTGCCCTCATTACTCCCCATTGCTGGGTAACTCCCATCGCTGGATACGGGTCATTCGAATATCGAAAGATTCGTCAATTTGATAATTCTCCGAACAGGGTAAACAAAGCGTTGTCAGATGACGCAAATTGCAGGCGATCTTCGCTTTCGGCACAGAAAAGGGCCGAAGTGAGCAAAATATTCCAGCTCAGGCGGTGTGTGGTGGATATGTCGAAGACCGGTCAGACCTGAGAAATCAAAGGCCGGCCGACAGGTATCCTGCCAGGAAACTGGCAAGGCAGAGGGCGAACACCAGCCAAAGGTCAATGGGATGTGCCAATGCGCGTTGCAGCTTTCGGAAGACTTCCTGAAGGCCGGTTTTACCCGGTGCGTTGGTTCCGGTGCGCAAGGCGCGTGCAGGCGGCCGGAAGGCATCATGCTCGTCCACGGTTCCCGACACCCCACCTGTTTCAAGGTGCGGATGAGCCTTCGTTTCCGGCGCGACGTGTTTACCGGCCGAGTCCCCGTCTGGTGCATCTTTGGTGGCAAGGTCTGTTGCACAATCCGGAAACGACCCGGCGTGCGCCGGTTGAAACTCCGGCGCGTAGCTGCCTTTGGGAATGGTGATGCGCACCGGGTCGTTTGCACCGGACCCGGCATAGTACTTCTCTAACCTGCGCCGCAGCCGGGCGGCCTCGACACGTACGATAGGGTCCGTCACCGGATTGAAGTCTTCCGGCCGCCCGAGCGCTTCGACCGCGATCGTATAGCCTTTGATCTTTTCCTGTTGTCTGTTCAACGTGGCATGCACGACAAACCCCAGGAAGGCGCGCAGCTGGGGCGCGGACTGGAATTCGGAGCTTTTCAGGGTGTTGATGAGCGCGGCCTTGATCTGCTCCTCGCAGGGAAGTTGCTCCTGCACGGTGTTCGGGGCCGCCGCTTCACCTGACTTGAGAGAAGTTGAGGCCTCGGGTGCGGGGCGGTCCTTGGCAGGCTGGTCTATCTTCGCATCCGGCGCATTGTCGCGCGGTGTCCGATATGTCGTTTGTTCGGCTGCATGCATATCAGCCCCCTGCTAGACCTGTTGACTGATCCGTCGTGAAGTAGCTTCCCTTACGTAAATTTAGACGAAGTACTACCGAATGCAACGGTCAAAAAGTCATGGGGACGTCATTGCCCGGTGCGTCCAGCGGGTGAGTGGGAGACTTGTGGTTGTGAGCTGTTTGAGACACTGTGAACGCTGCGTGAGGAGCGAAAAACGCCGAAATACCGTGACGCATCAACCATAGTCGGGGACAAGTCACGGATTCCATACCGCAAGGCGGTTGTAGATTCGGCCACGCATGGTTCTTAAGGCATGATTAACCAGTAACTTTTGATTCGCGTTGGAACTTTCGAATACCATGGGGCGGACAGGGACCATATTCGTAGCAATTTGCATGGCCGTGATCGCGCTGTCGTCTGCGACAGTTCTGGTCTTCCAGTTCGGACGGCCGTTCGGCGAAGCTGTTTCCCTGTCGCTTGCGCTCATGTGCACCATGATCCTGATCCACCTGCTGATCGGTCGTGCACGCGACCGCGGCGCGGTGAGCGAGGCGGTCGACCGTCTTGAAGAGCGCATGGCGGATCTGGACGAGGATGTCGGCAATCTCGAAGGCAGGCTCACGGGCATGGAACACACCATGCCGCGCCGTACTCGCGCCGAAATCGACCCTCTGTTTGCTGAAGTTGAAGTACTGGGCACCTTGGTCAAGCAGATGGCCGAGGCCATGTCCGACCTTGAAGCGAGGGTCGAGGACCAGCAGGCCATCGCACCGCCACCGCAGATGCCAAGCCTGCCACGTTATCAGCAGCCGCAGGAGACCTACCAGGAAGAACGCCGGTCCACCTATCAGGCACCGCAGAACTGGCCTCCGGTTCAGCAGCCTGCGCAGGCCCCGCAGCGCCAGCAGCACGCCCCGGCGTCCTTTTCTCATGAAACGGACAACGCCATGCAGGAGCCCTATGCGCCAGCGGCTGCACCGCGCCGGGACATGAACGATTTCGATCGACGCTATGGTGTGCACGCGCCGCGTCTGGAGGATAAGCTGGGTCATGTTCCGGTCAAGGAACAGCCGAACCACCAGCAGCAGGATTACGCATTCGAACTGCCGGATGAACCCGACCAGCGCCTTGCCGCACGTACCGCGATGCCGGCCGAAAAGCCGAAGCCGAACATGGCCATGCGCGAACTGATCACGTCGGCACTGAATGCCAACAGGGTGGAGCTCCACCTGCAGCCGATCGTGACACTGCCGCAGCGCCAGGTGAAGTACTATGAAGCCTTCACCCGCCTGCGTGATAACGGTGGCAACCTGATCGAAGCATCGGCCTTCATTCCGGAAGCGGTTCTCTCGGGCCAGATAGCCCGGATCGACAATCTGCTGCTGTTCCGCTCCATCCAGGTCGTGCGCCGCCTGACCTCGCGTAATCGCAATGCCATCCTGTTCTGCAATATCTCGTCGCAGTCGCTGGTTGACGAAACCTTCTTCCCCGGCTTCCTGGAATTCGTGAAGGCGAACCAGGATCTGGCCGATGTGCTTGTGTTCGAATTCTCCCAGGACGATGTCGCCCAGATGGGCGGGATGGAGCTGGAAAGCCTGAGTTCGCTGTTCGAAGCCGGGTTCCGCTTCTCCGTCGACCAGATCGCGGACATGAAGATGGACTTCAACTCCCTGGCGGGCAGGGGTTTCAAATACGGCAAGCTGCACGCCGATTATCTCATCGGGCGCCGCGAAGCCAAACACGGCCACATCCATCCGTCCGATTTCGGCGACCTGCTTCATCGCTATGGCATGCAGTTGATCACTGACCATGTGGAAACGGAATCCCAGGTGCTGGAGTTGCTCGACTACGACGTCAAGCTCGCTCAGGGCAACCTGTTCTCGCCGCCGCGCCCGGTGCGTGCGGAAGTGCTGCAGGGCGCACCTGCTCCCGGCCCGAGACGGTCTGCCGCCGGTTGATCCGCACAAGGCGCTTCCGCGTTTCCGAAACGATAACCTGCTTCGACATTTCAGCCGCCGTGAGCCGGCGGAGCAGCCCATGACAGTGGTCTGCCGCCATATGGCAAAAGCAGGCGGCTTGAGGGCTTTTCCACTCGGCCTTTTTCAAGTGCCGACCTGGATCCTCCTGTGTCACCTCGGACAGGCGGATCGCAATGCCTGTCTCGAATGCACGTTTTCTGCCTTGAAGGCTGGTCCCAGGCTCGAGCAGTGATAGGTCGCACTTCAGTCTGGCAGGCAAAATCAAAAACGCCCCGGTTTGAGCCGGGGCGTTTGTCATTGAGGCAGCGTTGTTGGTGGTTTGGGGTTTACCCCTGCTTCGGGCCGACGGTCACCACTGTCGGAGCCTTGTCGGCCAGCAGGCGCTTGGCCACCCGTTTGACGTCGTCCAGTGAAATAGCCTCGATCTCGCTGTTGCGGCGGTCGAAATAGTCGATCCCCAGTTCCGCATTCTGCAGAGCGACCAACTGCCGGGCAATCTTGCCGGAACTGTCGAAGCGCAGAGGGTAAGAGCCGGTCAGATACTGTTTGGCAGACTGCAATTCGTCTTCGCTCGGTCCGGTCTCGGCCATGCGACTGATCTGTTCCAACATGATCTTTACCGTCTCGTCCGCCCGGTCCGCCTTGGTCGCGGCGTTGGCGATCAGAAGACCCGTGTGTGCGTAAGGAGAAAGAGATGTGCCGGCGCCGTAGGAAAGCCCGCGCTTTTCCCGCACTTCTTCATACATCCAGGAGGTGAAGGTGCCGCCACCCAGAATGTGGTTCATCACAAAGGCGGCCTGATAGTCGGGATCGTCACGTGTCAGTCCGGGAAGACCGAGCAGGATCGTGGTTTGCGGTACCGCCAGCTGCTGGTTTACTCCGGTTCCGAATTCCGGTTCGAAATCGGCAATCTGCACCAGCTGACCTTCCTCCTGCAGAGGTGCGAAGACCTTGTCGAGAATTCCGGCGAGGGTTTCAGCATCGATCGCACCGACGACACCGATGATCAGCCCCTTGCGGGCGAGAAGCTTGCCCTTCTGGTTTGCAAGGTCATCCGCGTTCAGGCCGGCCAGTGTTTCGGCAGTGCCAAGCGTTGGCCGGGCGTAGGGGTGATCACCGAACATAGCTTCGGCAAGGGCTCTTCCGGCAATCGCATCCGGATCGCTTTCGTTGCGTCTCGCCCTTTGCGACAGCTGGGCCTTCATCCGCTCCACCGGGGCTTCGTCGAAGCGCGGCTCGTTCACGGCGAGGGCCAGAAGGTCACTGGCCTCGTCAAGGGTTGGCGTCAGGGTCCGCAAGCTGCCGTAGAACCGGTCCTTGCCGGTGCTGAAGTTGATGCTGATGGCAAGTTCTTCCAGCTTGGCCTGGAAGGTCTCGGAATCCATTTCACCCGCGCCTTCGTCCAGCGTTGCGGCGAGCAGGCGCGTCAGGCCTTCCTTTCCGACAGGGTCCTGCGCGGAGCCGCCGTCGAAGGAAAAATCGAGCGCAATGATAGGCACGGTATGGTCTTCTACCAGCCAGGCTGTGATGCCTTTGGGGCTGGTGACTTCCTGGATCTCGACGGCCTGCGCCAGCCTCATCAGGCCAAGCAGGGTGACAAGCGACAAAGCGAGGGCGGAGACCGGACCGCGCAGGGAGAAGAGGGTGTGTGCCATGATCAGGACTTGTCCTTCGTCTGGGGCGCATCGGATTGGGCGGCATCGGGTACCACGGGCGGTTCCATGCGCAACTCTCCGACCACGGGGAGACCGGCGAGATAGGTGCGGGCCGCATCCAGGACATCTTCAGGGGTGACAGCCTGCACCTGCGAAGGCCAGGTCTGGACGTTTTCGATCGTTTGCCCAGTGGTCAGGGCACCGCCGAAAAGGCGTGCCAGGCCGGATTGGCTGTCCTGGGCGTAGATCGCGCTGGCGACCATGCTGTTTCGGGCGCGTTCGACTTCTTCTTCCGTGACGCCGGTCTCGAGCAGTTTCTGAAGTTCGGTCGCTATCAGCCGTTCCATGTCTTCCAGCGTGTAGCCGGGGCGCGGCACGGCGTAGAGACCGAAGCGGCCGTTATCAAGGGCGCTGCCCTGATAATAGGCGCCGGCGCTGAGGGCGGCTTCCTGGTCGAGAACCAGTGCCTTGTGCAGGCGGCTGGAGGGCCCTTCGCCCAGAATATACGACAGTATGTCCAGCGCCTCGGGCGTGCGACCTTCGCCGGTGGTCTGGCTCGGCACGATCCATATTTGCGACAGGGACTCCTGGCGCACCCGCGGATCGGAAACGGCAATGCGTCTTTCACCCGCAAGCGGCGGCTCGGCCGGCCGGAGGCGTTCTCCAGGCTCTGCGCGCCGGGCAACCTTGCCGTAGGTTTCCTGCGCAAGCTTGCGAACCGCATCAACGTCCACATCACCGGCAATTACCACCACCGCGTTGTTGGGCGTGTAGAACCGGTCGTAGAAGGCGATCGCAGCTTCCTTGTTGAGCGCTTCGATTTCGCTCTGCCAGCCGATGACGGGTGAGCCGTAGGGGTGGTTGACGAAGGTGATGGAATTCAGCGCCTCCTGCAGCCGGGAACCGGGTTCACTGTCGACCCGCATGCGCCGCTCTTCCAGAACCACGTCCCGTTCCGGCGTCACGACTTCGTCGCTCAGAACCAGGTTCTCCATCCGGTCGGCTTCCAGCTTCATCATGAGCGGCAGATGCTGCTTGGCGACCTTCTGGAAATAGGCAGTGTAGTCGGTGCTGGTGAAGGCGTTCTCCTGGCCACCACGATCGGCAACCATCTTGGAGAATTCTCCGTTGGGATGGTCGTGAGTACCCTTGAACATCAAATGTTCGAGAAAATGCGCAACACCAGACTGACCTTCCGGTTCATCGGCGGAACCGACCTTGTACCAGATCATGTGGGTGACAACCGGTGCCCGGCGGTCCGGGATGACCACGACCTGCAAACCGTTATCCAGCGTGAAGCTTTCAAGGTTCGGGGCAATCATCAGGTTTCCTGCCGTTGCCGGCGCGGAAAAGGCACTGCCCGGCACAAGGGCCATGCCGCCGCCCAGCAGGAGCGCAGGCATCAGCACAAGGCCGATGGAGCGCTTCAACCGCCGCACGGGGGACGTCTTGTCGTGCTTCGAGGACGATGGGTTCACGTGCAACTCCCGTTCTTTGTCGTTCGAACAGCATGCGCTTCAACCAGTTGCGGGAAAAGCGCAAAGCCGGGCAATTTCATGGTGGCCAACAAAAAAGACCTCCGGACCTATCCTCCATATAGGAGGTGCGGTCCGGAGGTCCCGTTACAATTTTGTCATCTGTCTTTCGGACCCTGAAGTCCGGTCACTGAAGAGATCAGTTACAGAAGTTCTGGTCGCCTTCCAGGCAGCGCGGATCGAGCGGCTTGGAGTCGTACTCGTCGTAATTCGTCGGCTTGCGCTTTTTCTTCACCACTTCCGGCATCGGTGCATCCGGAGAAGGCGTGCTGTAGCCGGTGGGCGGATCGGTCAGGTAGCGGCGTGCGGACAGGCCGTTCTGCTCGATACCTGCCTGCTGGGACCGCAACTGCTGCAGGCGCTCCCATTCGGCCCGCTGCTCTTCACGTGTCAGCTTGCCGCCTTCGGTGATCTCGTTGAAGCGGCGCTCTGCGTCGAGATCGCGATTCTGACCGGTAACACCGGTAATCTTGAAGCCGCGCATCTGCTCCGGGGTCAGCGCTTCGCTGTTCATGCTGCCGGTCTTGCCGGAGCTGGCATAAAGCTGCTTCAGCTCGGTCAGCTGTTCGTTTTCACGCTGCTTCGGCCAGTTCTGATCGTTCACACCGGCAACATTGGTTTCCGGTTCGGGAAGGTTCGTCGGCTCTGCGGGCATGGCCAGCGGTCCGCGAGGTTTGTACTCGATCTGCTTTTCATTCGGATCGACGGCGCCAAGGCCTTTCATCACGGTGTCGACAAGGGCGACATCCGGTGCCTGGCTCGTGCCATCCGCTGCCTGGCATGCGGCCAAACCGGCCAGAAGCACCAGCACTGCAGAATTCTTTACAAACCCAACTAACGTCCGCACTGCGCAGACCCCTCGATTTCTCATAAAAAACAGCCGGCAGCACTCCGCCCGCGATCAGTCGTTGTCCAGCCTAAACCATTATTTTGCGGCTGAATTAGGACCATCTCGGAAACTGTCATACAGGAGACCGACGACGCCCGCAACGATCCACACATCTGCCAGGTTGAACACGTACCAGGAGAACGTGCCGACGTGGAAATGGACGAAGTCGACGACGGCGCCATAGGTCAGTCTGTCGATCCCGTTTCCGATCGCCCCGCCAATGACCAGCGCCAGGGCAAGGGCCACCAGGCGTGACTGGCATCGCGCCGACCAGACCCACAGGCCAATCGTGACTGTAATCGTCACACCGGCCAGAAGCCAGCGGCCCAGGTCGCTGTTCTGCTGGAACAGGCCATAGGAAATACCCCGGTTCCAGACCAGAACGATCTCGAGAACCGGCAAAAGGTCAACCGGCCCGTTGCGGGCAAGATCAAAGCCGTAAACCAGCCAGAGCTTGCTGCCCTGGTCGATGGCAACACCGACAAGCGCGATCAGAAGCACAAAGGTGCTGAAACGGCCCCAGAGAAGGGGCCGTTTCGTATTGTTGGAAGATGTATCCTGTTGCGTCATCGTGTCCGGAAACCCTGCCGCTCAGGCTGCGGCATGGGCAGCGTCCCATTCACGCAGGGCGGCAGCATCGCGCAGGGTCACATCCGGATAATCCGGATCGGAGCCTACTTCCGGCAGGATCTTCCAGGAACGGGCGCATTTGGTACCCTCGGCAAGGCCGGGCACGACAGCCACACCCTTGGTGTCGCCGAGCGTGAACGCGCCTTCCGGTGCCGGTTCGCTGCTGAGCGTCAACTGGCTGGTGATGGCGATGTCCGCCATGTCCTTGCCCTTGAGCGCGTCCATCAGTTCCGCATCGGTGACATGCACGACCGGGTGAGCTTCCAGCGAGGAACCGATCCGCTTTTCACGACGCTCGATTTCCAGCGCGCCGGTGATCACGCGGCGAACCGTCTTGATCTTCGCCCACTTGGCGGCCAGTGCATCGTCACGCCATTCGGCCGGAACGGTCGGGAACTGCTCCAGGTGAACGCAGGCATCCTCGCCGTAACGGGAGGTCCAGGTTTCGTCCATGGTGAACGGCATCATCGGTGCGAGCCAGGTCACCAGGCAATCGAACAGCTTCTCGATCACGAAAAGCGACGCCTTGCGGCGCACGGACGAAGCCGCATCGCAATAAAGCGCGTCCTTGCGGATGTCGAAATAGAAGGCCGACAGTTCCACCGTCATGAAAGTGAACAGCTGGTGGAAGACCTTCTTGTAGTCGAACTCCCAGTAGGCTTCACGGATCATCTTGTCGAGTTCGACCAGCCTGTGCAGCATCAGCCGCTCCAGCTCAGGCATGTCGGCCAGCGCTACTTCTTCGCCGGTGGCATGGCCAAGCGAGCCCAGCATCCAGCGCAGCGTGTTGCGCAGCTTGCGGTAGCTGTCGACGCTGGTCTTGATGATCTCCGGCCCGAGGCGCTGGTCTTCCCAATAGTCGGTGGAGGCCACCCACAGGCGCAGGATGTCGGCGCCATACTGCTTGATGACGTCCTGCGGGAATACCTGGTTGCCGAGAGACTTCGACATCTTGCGGCCGTCTTCTGCCATGGTGAAGCCATGGGTCAGAACGGCGTCGTAAGGTGCATGACCGCGTGTACCGCAGCTTTCCAGCAGCGAGGAATGGAACCAGCCGCGATGCTGGTCGGAGCCTTCAAGGTAAAGGACATAGTCCTTGCCGCCGTCGGTCTTGCGCTTGGGGGCGAGATCTTCGCGCTGTTCCAGAACGAAGGCATGGGTGGACCCACTGTCGAACCAGACATCCAGGATGTCACGGACCATGTCCCACTCGTCTGCCTTGTAGTCGTTGCCCAGGAAACGCTCCTTGGCGCCGTCCGCAAACCAGGCGTCGGCCCCCTCCGCCACGAAGGCATCGAAGATGCGCTTGTTGACGTTTTCGTCCTTCAGGACTTCAGAGGTTTCCTTGTGGATGAACACGGTGATCGGCACACCCCAGGCGCGCTGGCGCGACAGAACCCAGTCCGGCCGGTTCTCGATCATGGAGCGCAGACGGTTCTGGCCGGCACCCGGCACGAAGCGTGTCTCGTCAATGGCGTTCAGTGCCCGCGCGCGCAGCGTGTCGCCTTCGCCGGACAGCTGCTTGTCCATGTAGACGAACCACTGCGGCGTGTTGCGGAAGATCACCGGCTTCTTGGAACGCCAGGAATGCGGATAGGAATGCTTCAACCGGCCGAGGCCGATCAGGTTGCCGCTTTCCTTCAGCTTTTCGATCACGGCCTTGTTGGCCTTGCCCTTCTCGCCCTTGTGCGTGATGACTTCGCAACCTTCGAAGCCAGGGGCATCCTTGGTGTAGAAGCCGTCATCGGCAACAGTGAAGGGGATCGCGGTGTTGATACCGCGTGCTTCCAGATCGGACCGTTTGGTCATCCAGATTTCAAAGTCGTCCGTGCCGTGGCCGGGTGCCGTGTGCACGAAGCCGGTACCGGCATCGTCGGTGACATGGTCACCGTCCAGCAGCGGCACGTCGAATTCGTAACCGCCGAGATCGAGCCCTGCCAGCGGATGAGCACAGGTCAGTGTTTCCAGCTCGTCGTTGCTGACGGACCGGACACGCGCAAAATCGGTGATACGGGCGTTCTTGAACACTTCGTCGGCAAGGGCATCCGCCAGGATCAGCTTGTCGCCCTTCTGCACCCAGTTGTCGTCCGGCAGTCCGTCCTGCGTAACCTCGTAGAGGCTGTAGTCGATGCGCGAGGAATAGCTGATGGCGCGGTTGCCCGGGATGGTCCAGGGCGTGGTCGTCCAGATCACGACCGAAGCGTCCAGCAATTCCTCGACAGCCGCTTCATCACGTCCGCCGGCACTTTCGACCGGGAACTTCACCCAGATCATGTCGGACTGGTAGTCCTGATACTCGATCTCGGCTTCGGCAAGCGCGGTCTTTTCGACCACCGACCACATCACCGGCTTGGAACCGCGGTAAAGCTGGCCGGAGGTTGCGAACTTCATCAGTTCCCGGGCAATCACGGCTTCGCTCTCGAAGCGCATCGTCAGGTAAGGGTTGTCCCAGTCGCCCTCGATGCCGAGGCGCTTGAACTCCTTGCGCTGGACGTCGATCCAGTGCTCGGCGAATTCGCGGCACTCGCGGCGGAATTCGTTGATCGGCACCTCGTCCTTGTTCTTGCCCTTGGCGCGGTACTGCTCCTCGATCTTCCATTCGATCGGCAGGCCGTGGCAGTCCCAGCCCGGAACGTAGTTGCTCTCGAAGCCCGTCATCTGCATGGAGCGCGTGACGATGTCTTTCAGTGTCTTGTTCAGGGCATGGCCGATATGGATGTTGCCGTTGGCATAGGGAGGTCCGTCATGCAGCACGAACTTGTTGCGGCCCTTGCCCTGTTCGCGCAGCTTTTTGTAGACGTTCATCTGCTCCCAGCGAGCGAGGATTTCCGGCTCTTTCTTGGGAAGGCCGGCGCGCATCGGGAATTCGGTCTGCGGCAGGTTCAGCGTTTCGGAATAGTCGCGTTTATCTGTCTCGGTCATCGTCACGTCGATCCGGTCGTTCGGGCCCTGGGCCCGCGTCATATGTCAGGATGATTGCCGGCCCGTTTCGGGCAGCAACATGAAATCAGGAAGTCCCGGTCCCTGGCGCCGCATTGCCGCGTCAGCCGAAGGCCGGGCAAGTAATTCGCGTAATCGCGATCGTCGGTCTGGCGACGACTATGAGAGCCTTGTGTTGCATGGCAAGGGACATAGCAGCACTTCGGCGATGAATAAAGATGTTCCGGCAAATCCTGTGTTGTTTGTCTGTCCGGCAAACGTACAACTTCCGAAAATCGGCTTCGGGTAACCGAATATGAATGTCTTTCGGTCATGGATAGGCCCGGATTGAGACGGGTGAGCGACGGACAGACCGGCAGAAAATGGCCAATCAGGTGAAACAGGCGGCAAATGGGTCGCAGGCGGGCGTAGACAAGGCAAGTCTCTGGTCTCGCGGTGTCGTGACAGGCGAATGGCTGAGCTGGGACCGGATCGGCTTTGCATGTCTGTGCTCGGCGATCGGTTTCACGCTGGGCCTGTTGTGGATGCTGGTGGTGCCCAACACTTATGGCGCGCCCAACGGCACGTTGCTGATGGATTACCTCAGCTTCTGGATGGCAGGGGGCCAGGCTCTCAACGGAACGCCGGAAGTGGCATACAGTCCCGCTGCGTTTTCCGCCCTCCAACAGCAGTACACCGGATCAGACACCGTCTTCGGTTTCTTCTATCCTCCCACTTTCCAGATGTTGCAGATGCCGTTTGCGCTTCTGCCCTACAAGATTGCGTTTGCCGTCTTTATCGGGATCACCACGGGTCTGTTGTGTCTGGCCTGCCGCCTGATTGCGGGCAACTGGCTGCTGGCCGCCTGTCTGATCCTCGTTCCAGCCTGCGCGAACAACGCCTTCCATGGCCAGAATGCAGCGTTGACCGCAGCGCTCTACGGTTTCTTTCTTGTCGGGATCGAACGGCGGCAGATGGTGTGGGCGGGCATCGCTCTGGGGCTTCTGACCATCAAGCCGCAGTTGGGCATCCTGGTTCCGCTGGCCCTTGTTGCCAGCTTCAATTGGCGGACCTTCCTGAGTGCATCCGTCTCGACGCTGGTGTTCGCTGCGCTCGGCGTTGCGATACTCGGCTTTGGCACCTGGCAGGCCTTCTGGATTCAGGCGCCGGTTGCCTCCGCCATGATGGAGCTGGGCGGCGTTGAATGGGTCAAAATGATTTCGGTTTACGGTGCAGGCAGGGTGCTGGGGCTCGGTCATCTGCCGGCGATGATGGTGCAGGCGGTCTTTGCCCTTGCCGCTGCCGTTTGCGTGTGGCGTGTCTGGCGGCGGACGGACGCCATGTCGGTACGGGCTCCGGTCCTGGTCGGCGGCACCTTGCTGGTCACACCCTTTGCCCTTTCCTACGACCTGACGCTGATCATCATCCCTTGCGCCTTCCTGATCCGCGAGGGCCTCAGAAACGGCTTCTTGCCTTACGAGAAAATAGCGCTCTTCATCATCATCGGCCTGTCTGCATCCACCAGCCCGTTTGCGATCTGGCTCGGCATGCCGATCGCACCCGTCCTGCCGGTGATGCTCGTCTGGCTGGGGCTGCGCAGACTGCAGTTACACGCCGCAAATCCGGAACGAGAGCGCCTCGACGGCGCGGTTGCCGGATCAGTTTGAGGCCGCCTGCCGCAGCTTGCGCTCGCGGTGGGTGATGTAGAGCCCGCTCGAGATGATCAGGGCAATCCCCAGCCAGGTCGGTCCGTCCGGAAAATTGGAAAAGACCAGATACCCGAACAGGGTGGCGCTGACGATTTCGATATATTGCAGCGGTGCCAGCATACTGGCGCTGCCGCGTTGAAACGCGGAAACGACAAGACCGTGGCCGGCGAAGGAAATCAGCCCGATCAAGGCCAGCAAGCCGGACTGGGGTGCGTCCGGCATGACGAATTCCATGCCATGGATCCCGGTCAGATATCCGATCACGAGACCTGTCCCGAGCAACAGTGAACCGGACAGGCCCGCGCTGAACTGGATGGTCAGAAGATCGTCGCGAACGGGGTAGAGCCTGTTGAGCAGCAGGTAGAAGGAAAACAGAACGGCAGTTGCGACCGGCAGCAGGCTGACGAGGCCAATCTCCGCCAGCGTCGGCCGCAGCACGATTATGGCCCCCAGCAGGCCAACGAGAATGGCGCCGATCCGCCGCGGGCCGACCTGTTCCTTCAAAAGCACCGCCGCCAGGATGGTAAGGACCATGGGTTCAACAAAGAAGATCGAGATCGCGGTCGCCACCGACATGTACTTCACAGCAGTGAAGAAACAGAGTGATGCCGTGCCCAGAAGAATGCCGCGCAGGTAGTTCACGACCGGTTGCTTGCCCCTCAGGTGCATGAGGCGGCCGGTAACCAATGCAATGGCAAGGCTGATCAGAAGCTGAAAGAAAAAGCGGCCGAATGTAACTTCAAGCGTCGGCAGCTCCGCGGAGAGATATTTTGCGGTGATATCCATCACCGGCAGCAGCAGCATGGCCGACGTCATCAGGAAAATCGCCATGAGCGGGTTCTGCTCGACATCCCCGGAACGCGAGGAAATGGATTGACGCTTCATCGTGCTGCAACCTCCGGGGCGTCTTCATCACTGAAAACCACACGCGAACAGGGATTTCGCCGGCTTTCCGGCGATGGGCAATCGCTTGGGAGAAGGACCGGCAACAAGGAAAGGGCCGGGCAAAAATCTCTGCGGTCGCTGACCGCAGCAGGATTGCCGATCCATATTCCTTTTGAAGTTGAACGTCTCCCGGAGCAAGCCGGCAAACGCCAAGTTCGTCAGAAAAGAGAAAATATTTTGAAGGCTGCTCAGGCGGAAAGATCGAGCAGTTTCATGTCGAGTTCGGAAAGCGGCTGTAGCGAGCCGAGCGCGGCGCGGGCTTCTTCGCTGTCCCGGTCCATCTGGGCAATCAGTGCCTCGACCGAGTCGAACTTTTCCTCGCCGCGCAGATAGGACACCAGGTGCACGCGCAGCGTCTTGCCGTAGAGATCGCCAGCAAAGTCGAACAGGAACACTTCAAACAGTGCGGCGCCATTGTCGAAGGTCGGGCGGCGACCATAGCTGGCGACGCCGTCATGCCAGGCCCCGTCGACACGGACCTTGACCGCATAGATGCCCTGCTTCAGCGGGCAATCCTCGGTAAGGCTCATGTTGGCGGTCGGATAGCCGAGGTCGCGGCCGCGCTTGTCTCCGTGGCGCACGTCCGCCTCGAAGAACCAGCGGTAGCCAAGGAGACCGTTTGCCTGGGCGATTTCCCCCCGTGAGAGGCTGTCGCGGATGCGGGTGGAAGAAATGACTTCGGCGCCTTCGTCTTCCTCGCGCTGGACGATGGTCACGCCGAAGCCGTGGTCGGCGCCGGCGGAACGCAAATAGTCTGGCGTGCCCTGTCTGGCCCGGCCGAAGTGGAAGTCATAACCGGTGACTGCGTGGGAGATGCCGAGCGTGTCGATGAGAATGTCCTGAACGAAGGCATTCGCTTCGATGCCGGCAAACTCCCGGGTGAAGGGAAGGATGAGCGCGCCGTCGAGACCGCACAGGCGCAGCAGGTCGAGTTTCTGCTGTGGCGGGGTCAGACGGAAAACGGGTTTGGACGGGTTGAAGACCGTGCGCGGATGCGGCTCGAAGCTCATGGCATAGACGGGATGATGCGTGCCGTGGCCAAGACCGAGCGCGGCGTCGAGCACGGCACGGTGGCCCCTGTGAACGCCGTCGAAGTTGCCGATGGCAACGATGCCGCCTTTCAGGTCCGCCGGAAAGGCATCCAGGCTTTCGATGATCGGAAAGCTGGAGGGATCAGTGGAGCTCATGCGGCAAACCTTCGCGCAACGATACGTCACAACGGTCCGGTGTGCCGGCCCGTCCTGCAGGAACACGTCGAACAAGGCGCTCCGGGTGGAGCAGCCCTGCCGACTTTGGCGTGGAACCTGCCGTCAAGCAAAGCAAAGGTCAAGATGGGGATGTGCCGAAGACTTGCCTTTGCGGTCGCTGCCCGTCAAAGACCTGATTGATCTTCGTCCCGGCCGGGAACCTTCACCAGTGCCTCGCCTTCCAGAACCACGGTGTCGTCGACACTGCAGATACAGGAAAGGCGGGCACGGTTGCCGCGCTCCATCAGTTCCTCGACGGTGACAGTCACCTTGACGTCATCGCCGATCCTGACCGGTGCCTTGAAATTGAGCGTCTGCGACAGATAGATCGCGCCGGGGCCGGGAAGGCGGGTGCCGAGCACGGCCGAGATCAGGCTGGCCGTATAGAGGCCATGGGCGATTCTCGTCTTGAAGGGCGTGCGGGCGGCAAAATGTTCGGACAGATGAATCGGGTTCCGGTCGCCGGATACTTCCGCAAAGCCGACCACGTCGGAAGAACTTACATGCTTCACGAGTACTTCGCTCATACCCACGGAAAGATCTTCGAAGCAGAGTTTTTGCAGTTCCAACATTACGGTTTCCGCCCTGATTTGTCTTGATTTGAAGTAGGCGGACGCTAGGCGGTGCAAGGTTTTCTGGCAATTGTGCTTTGGGCGAAGAAAAAAGCGCCTGTTATTAACGGTCTTTTCAGGGGCGGCGGGTAGATTGCGTTGAGTGTGGGGAGGTGAGGACACAATAATGTGTCGCTCTCCTTCGAAGTCATAACGCGTTTCCACCGGCCCACGGCCAGGGGCCGCGCAAATTGACAGTATGGAGTAGACAATGGCCCTTGATCTTCAGATGCCGGTCCTCGTGGTCGATGACTACAAAACGATGATTCGCATCATTCGGAACCTGCTCAAGCAACTCGGTTTCGAAGACATCGACGATGCTGCGGACGGCACCGAAGCTTTGGAAAAAATGAAACAGCGCCGTTATGGCCTGGTGATTTCCGACTGGAACATGGAGCCGATGACCGGATACGAGCTGCTGAAGCAGGTTCGTGCCGACGGCAGCCTCAGCAAGACGCCTTTCATCATGGTGACTGCTGAATCCAAGACGGAAAACGTCATCGCCGCCAAGAAAGCCGGCGTGAACAACTACATCGTGAAGCCTTTCAATGCTCAGACGCTGAAAGGCAAGATCGAGGCGGTCTTCTCCGATTGATTTCTTGCACTTGGCGGGGAGCTGCGTTGGGGCGCACCTCCGCCAGTGCCAGACGGATGTACAGGATCGGCGCGGTCTTGCTGGGCAGGCAGGCCGGGTCAGCTTTGCTGCATCCGAAAAGTTATAGCGGTTCCTGAGAATTCCGGATCCGCGCTTCGGAGGATGCTTTCAAAATGGAAAGGCTCGACCTGGTGGCCAGTATGAAACAGGAAAACATTGCCCGAGTCATAGACTTCCTGCAGGAAAACAAGAACAGGCAAGGTGAAGTTTCCCTGACCGACGTGATGCATCTTGCAGAAGTCATGTCGGGTTCGATGCACGACTTTCTGTCGACCGTACAACCGGCCGTAACGGAAGAACTGACCGTCATCGCCAAGGAAATCAGGCGCATGAAGGAGGAAATCTCCCAACTGCGCGCCAATGACATGACTGGCAGCAAGATCCCGGACGCCGGACGAGAACTGGACGCCATCGTTGAGGCGACGGAAGAAGCCACCAACACCATCATGGAAGCGGCCGAAGAGATCATGGGCGCCGACGCCAGCGACCAGGAAGCCTATCAGGAGCTGGTCAGCAACAAGATGATCAGCATCTTCGAGGCTTGCACCTTCCAGGACATTACCGGCCAGAGAATTTCCAAGGTGGTCGCAACACTGCGTTACATCGACGAGCGTGTGACGTCCTTCATCGAACAACTGCGTATTCCGGAAGATCTCGATGCGACGCTCGTCGAGACAGAGTCGGAGCGCCGCAAGCGCGAGCTGATCCTCCATGGTCCGCAGCATTCAGGCGAAGGTGTTTCGCAGGACGATATCGATGCCCTTCTGGGCGGCGCACAGGCGGATATCGACAAGCTGTTCGACTGATCCGGACTGAAAAAAACAATTTCGAAGGGCTCTCCATTGGAGGGCCCTTTTTGGTTCTGAACTTTCTCTCCTTCGTCATCCCATGGCTTGACCATGGGATCCATGCCGTTTGGTCTCCAGTCGGATTGGCCTTGTTCGGGACAAGGCAACGGCTTGGACTGCAGGGCAAGCCCTGCAGCGACGAAGTCGGAGAGGTGCATCTATTCGGCGGCCACCAGCTTCTCCCGATGCGCCTTGCGTTCCCGGGCGAGCGAGGTCAGGTCGAAATCGTCGAGGATGGTATAGAACGCCGGAACCACGAAGACGATCATGAGTGTCGTGCCGATCAGTCCGAAGGAGATCGAAGTCACCAGCGGGATCAATACCTGTGCCTGAGGGCTTGTTTCGAACAGCAGCGGCAGCAGGCCGACGATTGTGGTCACCGACGTCAGCAGGATCGCACGGAACCTGGCCTTGGCACCCAGTGGAGCGATCTCTGCAACGCTTTCCAGCGATGGGTCATGCTCGTCCTTGATGAACTGGACCAGCAGGATGGAATCGTTGACCACGATCCCGGCTAGCGAAATGAAGCCCAGCATGCTTGGCATCGCAAAGTCGATGCCCATCAGGAAGTGCCCCCAGACCGCGCCAATCAACGCCATGGGGATGAGCGTCATCACCACGACCGGTTCGCTGTAGCTGCGGAACTGGAAACTCAGCAGGATGAACACGAAGATCAGGCCGGTGCCGAGGGCCTTGACCATGGACGCCTGCGTCTTGGCGCCTTCCGCATTCTGCCCCTCGGTCGAAGTGCTCAATCCGGGGTATTTTTCCAGGAGTTGCGGCAGGTATCTCGTTTCCGTGTCCTTGACAACTTCGTTGGCATTGGCAACACCGAGAAGAACGTCGCCGGTGACCGTCACGGTCGGTACCCGGTCAATACGATTGATCCGCGTGAAGCTGCGGTCGGATCGGATGTCGGCGACGGAGCCGAGCGGCACCCGGTGACCAGAAGGGGTCTCCACGGTGAAGAGTTCGAAATCGCCAAGGCTGTTGCGGTCGCTGCCGGCAAGGCGGACATCGACCTCGAAGCTTTCCGAACCGACTTGCACCTCATCGGCGGTAATGCCGTTGTAGGCCCCTCTCAGCTGGTCGGCGATCGCCTTGGCATCAAGGCCGACCGCCCCGGCTCCGTCCTTGAGAGACAGGGCCAGTTCCGGTTTTCCGAGGCTGAGATCGTCGGAAATGTTGTAGACGCCGTCATAGCCCTTGAGCCAGGCCTGAAGCTCTTCAGAAGCCTGGTCGAGCAATTGCAGGTCATTGTGGGCCAGGCGCAATTCGATGGCGCGTCCCGCCGGACCGATGCTGGATTCGGTGAGAATGATGCTCCGGACGTCGAGCGTTTCAGGCAGTTCCTGGCGCCAGACTTTCAGGATCTCCTGGTTGCCTGCGTCACGAAGGGGCCCGTCCAGCAAATCAATGTCGATGGTCGCCAGATGTGCTCCGCTGGTGCCGGCATCGCTGTTTTCGTTGAACCGCACCAGTATGTTCTTGAGGAGGGATGTTCCATCCGGATTGCGCGGCGACAGCGACGCATCCGTGCGTTCCAGCGCACTGATTGCCTCTGTCACGACCTTGCGTGTGTCGGCGAGCGTCGCACTTGCCGGCAGTTCGATCCGCGCTTCGATCTGGTCGCCTTCCACGTTCGGAAACGCCTGGAATTTCACGACGCCGCCGGCCAGCAGCGAGACCGAAGCCAGGAAAAGCATGAAGCAGGCACCGATGACGAAATAGCGGTTCCGCACAGACCAAGTGGCACAAGGACCGATCACATGCTCCCGCGCCCACCCGACACCGCTTTCCGCCTTGCGGGTTACCCAGTTCGGGGTGTCGCGCGTAGCGCCATGGGACAGGTGGTTGGGCAGGATCAGAAAGGCTTCGACCAGCGACACGGCCAGAACCAGCAACATGACCATCGGGATCACGCGCAACAGGTCGCCAAGGTCGCCCTCGATAAAGGCAAGTGCACCGAAAATGGCGGTGGTCGTGACAAACGAAGACAGCACACCCGGGGCGACCTGCCGCGTTCCCTGCACGGCGGCCTCCAGCGGACCGAGCCCTTTCTGGCGCCGTGTCGCGATGTTTTCTGAAATCACGATGGCGTCGTCCATCATGATGCCGACCACGATCAGCATGGCCACCATCGACAGCATGTTGATCGTCAGCCCCAGAATGGACATTGCGGCGAGCGCGCCCAGAAAGGATACCGGCAGGCCCATGCCGATCCAGAATGCCTCCCGCCCGCCGAAGAAGATCCACATGGCCGCAACGACAAGCGCCAGCCCCTGGAGAGAATTGTTGACCAGCATCCACAGGCGATCCTTCAGGATGATCGAGCCGTCGTTGATGATGGTCAGGGTGATGCCTGGGGCAGTACGGGCCTGTTCCTCGTCGACGAATTCCTGCACCCGCTCCACCACCTTGATCAGGTCGTCACTGCGGGTCATGGAAATGTCGAGAACAGCGGCCAACCTGCCGTTCAGCCGGGTTTCGACCTCTTCGTCCTCGAAGAGATCACTGATCGTGGCAATGTCGCCCAGCTTGATCTGGCCGCCTTGCGGGGAAGAGGCGACAATCACCGACGCATAGGCATCCGCCGCAAGGCGCTCGTCGGCGAAACGCAGCAGGATCGAGCCGCCTACAGTCGTGATCTCTCCGGAGGGAGCGCTGATATTCTGCCTGGTGAGGGCATTTGCGATTTCCGAGAGGGTTAGCCCAACTTCACGCGCGGCGGCGTCGCGCACCTCGATGCGGAACTGCCGGTCAGAGAAGCCGGAAATCTCGACCTGGGGTATGCCGCCGAACTTCAGCATGCGGTCCTTCACCGCTTCGGCGTAGTTCTTCAGCTGCGGCTTATCGTCAATTCCGGTGATGACGACGGAGGTCGCCTCGCTCAGTCGGCCCGCCTCTTCGATGATCGGGTCTTCAACACCCTCGGGAAAATCATCGATCGCGTTGATCTCGCGGTCGATATCCAGCATCAGCTGGTCGATGTCCTTGCCTTCCATGATCTTGACGGTCGCAAGTGCGAGGTTTTCCCGGGAATCGCATTTGAGTTCGTCGATGTTCTCGATCCCGTCGAGCGCGTCCTCGATGCGCCGGCAAACGGTGCGTTCGACATCGGCTGAGGTTGCTCCGGGATAGGCGACTGTCACGGTAATCCGTTTTATCGGGATCTGCGGAAAGGTTTCCAGCAGAAGACCCGGAAGGTTGAGCAGTCCGAGAATGATGAAACCGGCCATCAACAGATTGGCGGCGGTTGGGTGCTGGGCGAAGTAGCGGATCATGGCTGGTCCTCACCGTTGAAGGCATCCGTGCTCGCCATTCGCTTCAAACCTGCCTTTACGGCTTCGTCTTCGACCGGCTTCAGCAACATGCCTTCGATCACCGGGGACACATCGCTGACGATGACCTTGCTTCCAGCTGGCAGATCCGTTCCCAGAACGACGATATCATCGAAGCGGAAGGCGATTTCGACCGGCACCGTAACCAGTCGGCTGTCGGGCGAGACAGTCATGATCCTGCCACTGTGGACCGCGTTGCGCGGCAACACGATCTGATCGGCCACGGGCGGTGCGGACAGCTCAACCTCGGTAAACATGCCTTTGACCAATGGCGGCTTTATACCCGGCCGGATGGTGTCATAGGGCTTGTCCACGCTTACGATCAGTCCGATGGAGCGGGTGTCCGGATCCACCGTGTCGCTGACCCGCTTGACGTGCGCATCCCAGACGGCGGTCTCTCCGACGGATCCGACCCTTACCTTGGCCTTCAGCCGGTCAAGCGAATGCCGTGCCCGGATGACACCTTCTTCCGTTTCCAATTGTCCGGGAAAGGCCAAATTGGCAAATCCGGCCATGTTGCCAGGGCTGATCTGAACGTCGATGTCGGCTGCGTCGATGCCGTCAAGTTCACCGATGGAGCTGCCGGCACCGACATACTGGTCGATCTCTACATTGACCTTCGAAACCCTGGCATCGAAGGGAACACGGATCGTGGTGCGGGCAAGGTTCAGCTTCGCGGTTTCCAGACGAACCTCGTTCTTGGCCTTTACCTGCTCCAGTGCCTTGCGCTTCACCGGGTTGAGCGCAATCTCGTTCTCAAGGTCCTGAACCCGCGACTTTTGCTGAAGCACCGTGCCTTCCTGGTTTTCGACCAGCTGATCGGACGCGACCTTGCGCTCCTGAAGCGTTTTCAGCCGGGCCAGCTCACGCTGTTCCAGGTCGAGGACCGATTTGGCAATCGCCAGGGATTGTTTCTGTGTATCCAGGGTAACGGCCAGCTCTTCAATATCCACCTCGGCACTGGCGATATCGCTCTGCGCCTCGGCAATCTCCAGCTCGTAGTCTTCCGGTGCCAGTGTCACCAGAATCTTGCCTTCCGGGATGAATTCACCGCGTTTGAAATCCGGATTGATGTAGGTGACCCGGCCGGACACCTGCGCGATGGCATCAAGTGTATGGGCCGGATCAACCGTGCCGTACCCGGTTACGCGCGGCACGAAGTCCTGAGGCTCGACCGTGACGACACGCACGAGCGTCGTCGTTTCCCCGATGTCGGTGCGCTTGGGTGCTTCGCGCCCGCTCACCGCATAAACCAGCACTGCCGCACCGGCGATCACGGGGGGAAGGATCAGGGCTTTTCGCAACAGCGACACGGCGGCTCTCCTGGCAAAGTTCGCTCGGCGGGCTGCAGACCTCCGCCGACCACAATTCTTTTAATGCAAGTCCGAACTTGCAAATAGTGATGATCCAATTTTATTGCAAGCGATTGCTTGCATTTGCATCCTGTTTGGCATTAGGTGCGACGGAATGTCTTCCGGAAAATTGAGGGCGCGCCCGGCGCGTTTGGCGGCCAAGTGCCTAGAAATGTAGATGTTTCAGAAATCTATTCCGCAACAGTCGCACTGTTTTGCGAGCGCGGGTTCAGCGGAACCACGACCAAGGAAATAGCGGACAGGGCAGGGGTGAACGAAGTCACGCTGTTTCGCCGTTTCGGGTCGAAGGCAGGTTTGATCGAGGCCGCCATCGGCGACACGCTATCCGACGTCTCGTTCGGCAAGATGTTGCCGGGGGAAGACGTAAAGGCCGATCTTCTGGAAATCGTGCGCAATTATCTGGAGACCTATCGCAAGCACAGCGGGCTTGCCCTGACCCTGTTTGCGCAGGTGCCCCAGCATCCCGAACTGCGAGCGGTGACACCTTTTCTGCTGAAAAACCTGCAGGGCGTTGCCCGCGCACTGGCAAAGCATCAGAGCAGCGGGCGGCTCAAGCCGGGCGATCCGGTCAGCTTCGCCGTTGCGCTCATCGCGCCGCTGGCCGTCATGGGCTTCATGAAGGAGATGGGCCTGGGGACAGGCCACGAAGGCCTGGACGTGGAAAATTACGTCCAGACCTATTTGCAGGGGCATGGCCCCGATACGGGACGTTAAATGAGCCCGCTAGCAATACTGCGCGCGCTTACCACCAAAGACGCGGCAGGGCAGCACGTGCGCGCAGGCCTTCTTCGGCCAGACGGCGGCGGATCAGATGTTCGTCCGGCGCGTCGCTCGGGCCGAAGTCGGAGGCATGGATGCCAGCGGTGATGAACAGAACGTCGAGATCCTGAGACACCGCACCGCGGATATCGGTCGGCAGACCGTCGCCGATGGCCAGGACGTCTTCCTTGGCGACGTCTTCGCCCGCCAGCGTCGCGAGGCGCTTCATTGCCGCATCGTAGATGGGGGCATGCGGTTTGCCGAGAATGGCCACTTCGCCGCCGAGATCTTCATAAAGACGGGCAAGGGCGCCGGCGCACCAGATCAGGCGCTCGCCGCGCTCCACCACGATGTCGGGGTTGGCGCAGATCATCGGCAGGCCGCGTTCGGCCAGCTTCTGCAGCCGGTCGCGGTAATCGTCGGGCGTTTCGACCTCGTCGTCTTCCAGCCCGGTGCAGCTGATGCCTTCCGCTTCCTCGTCATTGGTGGTGAAAGTGGCTTCGAGGCCGTGATACAGCGGCTGGTCCCGGTGCGGACCGATGTGCAGGAGCGTCTTTTTGCCCTGAGCCACAAGGACCTCGCGGGTCACGTCGCCGGAGGTGACGATGTCGTCGTAGGTTCCCTCCGGCACACCAAGAGCGGCCAGCATTTCGCCAACCTGCTTTGCAGGGCGCGGGGCATTGGTGATGAGGACCACCTTGCCACCGGCTTCCTCGCGAAAGGCCTTGAGGGCTTTGTGCGCGCCTTCAAAAGCCGATACACCGTTGTGCAGCACGCCCCACACGTCACACAGGATGCCCTTGTAGGACGGGGCGAGGGTGCGGAGCCCCTCAACAAGAAGCGGTGCAGAAACTGTCATGGCGGGTCACTCGGATCTGGGTAGGTCTGATAAGCTTTGCTGAAGAATCGACGCAAACTCGGCGCGGACCATATAGGAACATGGCGCGGTGCGAAACCGAGTAGAGGGAGTTTCATGAAGGTCAGGCAACTTGGCGAACAGGTGATCAACCAGATTGCGGCCGGCGAGGTCATCGAAAGACCCGCCAGCGTGATCAAGGAGTTGGTGGAAAACGCCGTCGACGCCGGGGCAAAACAGGTCGAGATCGTTACCGCCGCCGGTGGCAAGACGCTCATGCGCGTTGCCGACGACGGCGAGGGCATGCGCCAGGAGGATCTGCAACTGGCAATCCGCCGGCACTGCACCTCCAAGATTTCCGACGACGACCTGTTCGACATCCGCACGCTCGGGTTTCGCGGTGAAGCGCTGCCGTCCATCGGCTCCGTCGCCCGGCTGGCGATCCAGACCCGTCACAAGGACGAGGACCACGCCTGGGCCATCGCCGTCGAGGGCGGCAGGGAGCAGCCGCTTGTGCCCGCAGCCCGTACAAAAGGCACCCAGGTTGAAGTGCGTGACCTTTTCTTCGCGACACCTGCCCGGCTGAAATTCCTGAAATCGGATCGTGCGGAAGCGGCCGCCATCACCGAAATCGTAAAGCGGATCGCGCTCGCCTATCCGGAGATCGGCTTTTCCCTCGGCGGCGCCGACCGGCAGTCCCAGAGCTGGCCAGCAGCACGCGGCAGTGAACCGCATCTTGCTCGGATCGCGCAGATTCTCGGCCAGGATTTTGTCGACAACGCCATGGAAATTGACGCTGCCCGGGAAGGCGTGCGTCTCACCGGTTTTGCAGGCTTGCCGACACACCACCGTGGCAATGCGCAGAACCAGTTCTTCTTCGTCAACGGCCGCCCGGTGAAGGACAAGCTGTTGCTATCCGGGTTGCGCGGAGCCTATGCCGATGTGCTGGCCCGTGACCGGCATCCGGTTGTGGTTCTGTTCATCGATCTCGACCCGACACTGGTCGATGTCAACGTGCACCCGGCCAAGGCCGATGTGCGCTTCCGGGACAGCCAGCTTGTGCGTGGGCTTCTGGTGGGTGCCATCAAGCATGCACTGGTTCAGTCCGGACACCGGTCATCGACCTCGAACGCGGCCGTTGCCCTGGACGCCATCAGGGCACAGTCGGCGGGGTTCTCTCAACCGGGTCACACACCGTCTTCTCCAACAGGTTCCGGGGGATATGGCGGTGGTTCCTACACCCGCACGTCTGCTGCGCCCCATTGGGCGCCGGAAGCGTTTCGCCCGCTCCAGATGGAGGAAGCGCACGCAACAGGCTTTGCCGAAGCAGCACAGCCGGCCTTCGAACGGCAGAACGGTTTTGCCGACTTTGCCAGACCGTCGGCGGATGCCCGCGCGAATGACGTCCCGGTTGAAACCGAAAAGACCCGCCTTCCGCTGGGGGCCGCCCGTGCGCAGGTGCACGAAACCTATATCATCGCCCAGACCGAGGACGGTGTCGTCATCGTTGACCAGCACGCTGCCCACGAGCGCCTTGTCTACGAACGTCTGAAGGAAGCGCTGGCCAAGAAGGATGTCGCCCGCCAGATGCTGCTCATCCCCGAGATCGTCGAGTTGCCGGAAGAAGATGCAATCCGGCTGGCTGATCGCGCGGAGGATCTCGAAAAAGTCGGCCTGTCCCTGGAAGCCTTCGGCCCGGGTGCCATCGCCGTCAGGGAGACCCCCGCTATCCTCGGCGACATGGATATCCAGGGCATGGTCCGGAACCTGGCCGACGAGCTTGCCGAATGGGACACTGCCGAAGGTCTCAAGGAAAAGCTGGACCATGTTGCCGCCACGATGGCCTGCCACGGTTCGGTGCGTGCAGGCAGGCGCATGCGTCCCGAGGAAATGGATGCGCTCTTGCGCGACATGGAAGCCACGCCGCTTTCCGGACAGTGCAATCACGGCCGGCCAACCTGGGTGGAGCTGAAACTCGGCGATATCGAGAAGCTGTTCGGCCGCAAATAACCCGGCAATCTGATCGACCTCCCGATGCGGATCGTAGACGTCGGAGCAATGGGAGACAGTCAGATGACACAAACCGGCTCCGGCAGCGCGGAACAGGCATTGAACAAGACCGGCAGACCTGGGCGCACGCTTTGGAAGGCCGTCTCGCGTGTGGCTGTCATTGCCGGCATCGCCTACGCCATGGCGGCCGGTTACATGTATTTCAACCAGCGCAGCTTCATCTTCGTTCCAACCGGAGAGTTGAGTACGCCGGATGAAAAGGGGCTCTCAGGTGTCACCGTTGAAACAGCGGCGATGGCTGACGGTACAAAGGTGACCGTCTGGCACGTGCCACCTGCTGCTGAAGGCGCTCCCACGGTACTCTATTTTCACGGCAATTCAGCCAATGTCTCCTCCCGCTGGAAGCGGTTCAAGCAGATCCTGGACAGCGGTTTCGGTCTCTATGCGCCCAGCTACCGGGGATATGCCGGAAGTGAGGGGAGCCCGTCGGAAGAGGCGTTGATTTCGGACGGCCTTGAACATTTCGACCGGATGGCAGCTTCGGGCACGCCGGTCATCGTCCATGGAGAAAGTCTTGGCTCGGGTGTTGCTGCCGCAGTGGCGGCAGAGCGTTCGCAAACGGACCTTGTGGTGCTGGAAGCGCCCTATACCGCGCTGATCGACATGGCCTGGGACAGGTATCCCTGGTTGCCGGTGGGCCTCATGATGAGCGACCCGATGGCGACACGGGATCGCGTCGGCAAGATTGCCGCGCCGGTCCTGATCGTGCACGGGACGGAAGACCGGGTCATCCCGGTGGAACACGGCAGGCGACTTTATGAATTTGCGAGAGACCCCAGGCAGCTTGTGATCGTCGAAGGTGGCGGTCACAGCAATCTGTGGTCAAACGGGATGTGGGACTTCGTTCTCGCCGCCTGGGTGAAATGGCACGAAGGCTCTTGAACCATCTGCCGTGTTACGTCTGAAACAGAAAACCCTGGGCGACGTGCCCGGGGTTTTCCTTTGCCGGGGTTACGGCATCAGAATGTGCGCTGCAGGCGGAAGGTCCCGTAGAGCTCGTAGGTGTCGTTCAGGCCGGAGGAGTGGCTGTAGTCGACATCACGATACTGGAATTCCGGGCCCATCAGGAAGCCGGAGACCGGTTCCCAGACCACGTTTGCGGTCGCGTCCCACTGGGTGAAGTTATAGGCGCTGGTGCCGCCATCGACATCATGGTAGCCGCCTTCGACATTCACCTGAACGGTGTCGGTTACGCCGAGCGTCACGCCGCCGAAGATGTTCAGCGTCTTGGTGGTCTCGGTGCTGCTGCCATTCCAGACCGCATCGGTGATGCGGCTGTTCCAGCCCGTGGACCCGTATCCGCTTGCGCCATCGGTATAGACGGCCTGCAGGGAGACCGCACCGCCCTTGGCAAAGCCACCGAAGTTCACGGTTACACCGGCACCAGCTGCCCAGCCGAGTTCGTCTTCCGTCCGGCCTGCAAGACCGTTGTAGGCAGCGCTCGGATAGACCTGGTGCAGGGCACCCATTATCTGGGCCTGGCCCCAGCCCTGGTTGACGCCCAGTGCCGCGACGAAGTCCGGAGCGCGGGTGCCGCCAAAGCTCTGGTTGGTGCCGTTGAACGCGATATTCTCTTCGCGGCCCGAACGGTCTTCCAGCGCGACAGTCGCATTGAAGCCGTTGCCGAAGGCCATCGTATAGGCGACCTGATTCAGCTTGCGATCGGAATAGCTTTCGATCTGCGCGTTGAAGGCATATCCGGTGAAGAAGTCGAAGTTCGAACCGTTGTGACCGGCCAGCAGGCCGCCCCACTGGATATAGGCCTTGTCCAGCGTGGTCGAAGTCGAGGCGTTGGTCAGCGTGATGTAGGATTCGATAAAGGCACGCAGTGTTCCGAATTCGGTCGCGGTACGCGCATCGAGGTAGAGATACCCGCGCGAACGCCACTGGTAACCATCGGTGTCCCGGTCGCCCCAGGCGTTTTCGGCCTCGCCGAAGTTGCGGACGCGGAATTCGGTCCGGACACGGCCGCCTACGCGCAGGCAGGTTTCGGTGCCGGGAATGTAATAGAAGCGCGCGCCGTAGGCGTCACAGATCCGGACATAGTCGACAGGTTCCGGAGCCATTGGCAGGTCGGCCGAAAGCGCCGGACTTGCGGCCGCGAAGAAACCGGCAATTGCCCCGAGAACAACATTACGAGTCATTTGATACTCCGATGAAGTGCGGAAATACCCCCACGCACATTATGCCGTTCGTAGATGTCAGTTTCAGCCTCTCGGAGAGGTGAAATCAGCAGATATGAGCGATTGGTTGATGTTGTTGCTTTTGAGCAACGGGCAATCCGGTCAATTTAACTTGAAAACCGTTTAGCGCTTTGCCTGAAAGAACGATCTGAGCAACCCCGCCGCGCGTGTCGCGCCTATGCCGGAATAGACATCCGGTGCGTGATGACACGTCGGCTGGCAGAAAAAGCGGGTGCCATGATCGACCGCGCCGCCCTTTTCATCTCCCGCGCCATAGTAAAGCCGGCGAACCCGCGCGAAGGAGATCGCTCCCGCACACATGGGGCACGGTTCGAGCGTCACGTAGAGATCGCAGTCCGGAAGGCGTTGCGAAGCTGCCCGTTCGCATGCGGAGCGGATCACGAGAATTTCTGCGTGAGCTGTCGGATCGCTGAGCTCCAGCGTCCGGTTCCCGTCTCGAGCGATCACTTCACCATCGCGAACGAGCACCGCACCGACCGGCACTTCACCGCGTGCCGCCGCTTTCTCGGCCTCTTCGAGCGCGAGATCCATGAACGATGTCTGATTGGCGGAAGTGGTAAGCATCGAGCAGGGTGAGTCGGAGCGTAAGTGTAGGGTTCAGCCTCGATTTGCGAGGCTGTCGGCTTTGTTCTGTTTACCCGTTATTATGCCGGTCGTCAGCCCCGGACAGGGGCTTAGCGGAGGCGTCAGGCCGCTGCCATGCATCCGGAGCACGGCGCCTCTGCGGTTTATGCAGAAAACAAGCGATTCCCGAAAGGCTCAAGCTCTGCTATGACGCGCGCATGACGACAAGAAAATTCTCTTCCGAGCGCCCGGGTCCCGCAAAAGGCCGGGGACGCGATAAACGTGCACCGGAAAAGCGCCGGTCCGCACCGAACGACAAATCGAAAGCCGGCCCCAAAAAGGGCGACTTCGAAAAACGGGCGCCGAGACCGGCGACTGCACCGCTGGCAGACGAAGCCAATGATCGTGGCGAACGCATTGCCAAGGTCATGGCGCGCGTCGGCCTGTGTTCTCGCCGAGAGGCGGAAGTGTGGATCGAAAACGGCAGGGTTGAGCTCAACGGCAAGCTGTTGACCACGCCTGCGGTAACAGTGACAGCAGACGACAAGGTGCTGGTGGACGGGGAACCGTTGCCGATGCGCGAGCGCACCCGGCTCTGGCTCTACCACAAGCCACGGGGTCTGGTGACGACCAACAAGGATCCGGAAGGCCGTCCGACGGTGTTCCAGCGCTTGCCCGATGATCTCCCGCGCGTCCTGACCGTGGGCCGGCTCGACATCAACACTGAAGGCTTGCTGCTCCTGACCAATGATGGCGGCCTGGCGCGCGTTCTGGAATTGCCGGCCACCGGCTGGTTGCGCCGCTACCGCGTGCGCGCCTTCGGCAAGGTGACCCAAGCGGATCTCGACACATTGAAGGACGGTATCGCGATCGATGGCGTGCTCTACGGCGCGATTGAGGCGACGCTCGACAAGGAGCAGGGCAACAACGTCTGGATGACGGTCGGCCTGCGCGAAGGCAAGAACCGTGAGGTCAAGCGGGTTCTGGAACATCTCGGCCTTGCCGTGAACCGCCTGATCCGCCTGTCCTACGGCCCGTTCCAGCTGATGGATCTGCCGGAAGGCGACGTTCGTGAAATCCGGGGCCGCGTTTTGCGTGACCAGTTGGGCGATACGCTGGCCGAGGAAGCCGGTGCGGATTTTGACGCTCCGATCTTTCATGCCCCCAAGCCGGAAGCGGAAAAGAAGTCCGCAGGCGCCAAGCGTGGCGGTGGCCGGGAAGGTGGCGGCCGGGAAAGTAGCGGCAGGGATGGCGGCAAGCGTGAAGCCAGCCAGGGTCGCTGGATGACCGCGCGCGAAGGCCGTAGTGAGACCGATCGCAAGCGCGCAGCCAAGACTGAACGCAACGAAAAGCGTGAAGATCGCAAGAAGGCATCCGGCCAGGGGCCGCGCAAGAATGCCGGGCCGCGCCAGGAAAAAGTAAAAGTCTCGCCGCGCTCCCGTTTCCGCCTGACGTCCGAACCGAAACCGCGCAAGGATTTCGGTGAAGAGCGTTTCACACCGCCGCCGCGCCGCATCTGGGGCGAGGAAGGCGTTGTCGAAGACAAGCAGCAGGAACGCCGCTCCAGCCGTGACAAGGACGACCGGCGCGGGCCTCCGAAAGGTGGACGTCCGCCGCGTCGCGGGGATCGTTCGTGAGAATAGTCGCCGGGCGTTTCAAGGGTGCGGCTCTGGCCGCGCCGAAATCGCACGACACACGGCCGACCAGCGACCGATTGCGTGAAACCATTTTCAACATCCTGGCTCATGGCCTGGATGTTGATCTTGAAGATGCAAGGGTCCTGGATCTTTTTGCCGGCACGGGCGCGCTGGGCTTCGAGGCGATCAGCCGGGGCGCCCGCCATTGCACTTTCATCGAAGAAGGGACGGAAGCGCGCGGCATCATTCGCCGGAACATGGAGGCCCTGGGCCTCAATGGCGCTGCCAAGATCTTCCGGCGCGATGCCACCCGCCTTGGCAGTGCAGGCACCATCGAGCCTTTCGATCTGGTGTTTGCCGACCCTCCCTATGACAAGAAGCTGGGTGAAAAGGCCCTTGCTTCGGCAGCGGGCGGAGACTGGCTGAAACAGGGCGCCTTGTGCGTGCTTGAAGAGAGATCTTCAGCTCACATCGATGTTCCCGCAGGCTTCGAGGAGCTCGACCGCCGCCAGGCAGGCGATAGCCAGGTCGTGTTCCTGCGATATGGTGGCTGAAGTCTCTTTCGGCACGCCATCAACCCTCTCGTCTCGCTATGGGATTTCCTTCGTCCGTCAGGCGCCGCCCGGCATCATGATGTAGGCGGTTTTCCGCGTTGGCAGGCTGGAACGGCTGACGATCAGGGCCGGCGTTTGCGCCCGCACGATGTCATACCCTGCCTCCTGTGCTCGCCCGACAAAGGCCTGAAGTGCTCCGGAAAAATGGAAGTGCATCGGCACGACCATCGCAGGGCCGATGCTTTCCAGAACGTCCATCAGGCTGTCCAGCCGAAGCGTCGAGGAATTGTCTATGGCCGCAAATACGACGTCGATCTGACCAAGGCGGACGAGATCTTCCTGCGTAAGCCGGTGATGCAGGTGGCCGAGATGCGCAATGCACATGTCGGCGACCTCGAAGATGAAGATCGAATTGCCGAGCCGGCGTTCTTCCCCGTCCCAGCCGCGGATGTTGGTCTGGATATTGCGGATGCGGACATCATCAACAGTGATGTCATGGTCCAGCGGCCCGCCCTTCGGGTTCCAGCCGTACAGAAGATGTTCGATGTTCGGATCCGGGCTGATGGAGTAATGCGTGCTGTGAGCCCCGTTCATCGTGGCTACATCCGGCGGCAGAAGCGGGCGGACACTGTCGTTGTAGTCGGTTGCGATCCGCACGCCCTTGGGCGTTTCAAGTTCAAAGGTGGAATGGCCGATGTAGCGGATCTGGACTTCATTTGCCTGAAGAGACGCCCGCCAGATGCGCATTTCGTCCGGCCCGGGCGCTCGGTAGGGGGTGTCTGCAACCAGTTGACAGACCGCGAATGCGGGTCCTGCAACAACAGCTGTAACCAGAAGGCTGAGCAGCACCGGAACCAGCCGGAACAATCCGCCGGCCTTCTGTCGCCGTCCGTGAATTGGGAAAAAGCACATCGCCATGTCAGTCCATCCCGAAAACCACACCTGAGCAAAATACTAGGGGGCAGACCGCCAACGGCAAGGCATGTGGAGGTGTGCGCTGCCCGTTTGCCTGAAACTTGAGACGTTTTGGAAGGGGATGCCAAAAGAAAAGGCAACCGGCCTGCGCTTGTAGCTGCAAAGGCGGTTGCCTGAGGTGGGGGCGGGTGGGAGGAAGAACCAGCCCCGGAATTGACTTTCAGACCACGTAAAGACTGACCGGCGGTTTCCCGGACTTTGCCGTCCGGTTGGCTGCATCGCCTTCGCTCATGAAACCGGCGCTGCTTGCCTGGCGGTAGATAAGATCGCCCGCGTGCCCGGCCTCCATGACCAGCGCCTGCTGGCTGCAAAGCGAGGCCAGCGACAGGCCCAGACGGCGGAAATGCGCACGGCGATAGCAGTAGACGGCAAGTGCCGCGCGCTGCTGTTCCGGCAACTGGCATCCGACGTCACTAACCGCGTTCAACGTTGCATCCAGCAACCGTTTCAGCAAATCGTCCGATACCGGACAGGCTTCCAAATCTGTTGATCCCGATGGCCGCATTGACCTTCTCCTAATAGATTGAGAAAAGTATTTAGGAGTAAGATTAATGATTTGTTAAACGCAAAGTCGGGTCCAATAAAAAGGAATTATACGGATAAATCTGCTGATGTTGCCATCAAGTAACTTCCATTGTTTCTTTTATCAGTTCCTCCAGTTTTTCCCTGGTAACTGTACGCAAGGACTCCGCCTTATCCAGTATGCTCTCGGCTTTCATGAAGTCCAGAACCCGGATGGAGTCATGGGGTGGGCTGACCAGGATATCCGGTTGATCTGATTTCAGTTTTTGCTTTGTGATGGTCTGCATCAGGATCTGGGAAGAGCCGAACAGGGAATCCAGCATGCTGATGTCATCCTTGTTGTCACGCGGCACCGGCGCGCCAACGACATCAACGGCAATGACGATATCGCAACTCGCCCTGAGCCCGTCGAAAGGCAGTGGATTGACGACGCCGCCGTCAATCAGAAACCGATCGCCATAGCGCACGGGTCTGAAAACCGCGGGAATCGCTATCGAGGCGGCCAGTGCAGGCAGCAAGGGGCCACTTTCAAAATCTACCTCCTCGCAGCGATAGAAGTCCGTCGCCAGCATACGCAGCGGGATGTCCAGCTCCTCGAATGTGTCGGACAGATAGTCCGAGACAAACACTTCCAGCACGCGAAGCGGATCGAACTGCACCGGGCCGCCCCGGAACACATCTGCGAACTTGCGTGGTCTCAACTGCCACAGGCGCGACAACACACTGTTGCGATCAGCAAAAGTCTCCAGCGCAATGTCGCGGATTTCCTGGCCACTGCGACCACTGGCATAGGCCGCCCCCATCAGGGCACCGATGGACGTGCCGTTGATCCGGACAGGTTTTATGCCAAGGTCATCCAGCGCTTCCAGAACGGGGATGTGGGCGAGGCCGCGCGCACCACCGCCGCCAAGGGCAAGACCGATTCTGGGGGAGGAGGTAGAGGGCATGGCGCGGGTCCGGCATTGAAAGCGTTACTCCCTGCACATGGGGGCTGGCGCGCGCCTTGCCAACCTTGCAACTGCCTGCAACGGCAGTTGCGAACAGGAAAACCCTCTCAGTGCCGGAAAAACTCAGATCACGAAGTATAGATCGTCCGCGGCTTCCGACATCCAGTCCGTTGCATGATCAAACGGCATCGGCCGGGCAATCAGGTAACCCTGGATCGAGAAATCGCCCATCATCCGAAGCCGGTCGTATTGCTCTTCGGTTTCAACGCCTTCGCAGACGATGCCGATGTTGAGCGACCGGGCCAGGTGGATGAGCTGGTTGACGATCACTTCCTTTTTCGGGTCCTGAAGCATCTGGCGCGTGAAGGAGCGGTCGATCTTCAGCCCGTTTATCGGCAAGTCCGAGACATGGGAGAGGGACGCATAGCCGGTGCCGAAATCATCCAGCTCGATATGAACGCCGAGTTCGAAGAGTTGCCGTAGCGCAGCCAGGTGACCTGACCGGTTGTCGTTCAGGAACACCGATTCCAGAACTTCGGCGGTGATCCGCTCCGGCCCGACATTGTGCTTTTCCATCGCGGCCTTGAAGTGCTCGAGCAGCAACCCGGACGACAGGTGCGATGGCGAGATGTTCACGGAGATGCGGCCAAAATCGAGGCCCTGGTCGATCCAGTGCCGGGCAGCGGCAAAAGCCTTGTCGATGACAATCTCACCCAGGATCGGCGCCAGACCGGATTTTTCGACGACCGGCAGAAAGTCTCCGGGCGAGACCGTGCCGCGTTCGGGGTGTCGCCAGCGTACCAGCGCTTCGATGCCGGTGACGGCCTGAGTGCGCAGGTTGACCTGCGGCTGGAACACGAGGAAGAACTGGTCGTTCTTGACCGCGTCCTTCAGTTCCAGCTCGATCTGTGCTTCCGTTTCGCTGTCTGTGCGCATATCCGGGCGGAAGAAGGTATACCGGTCCTTGCCGTTTTCCTTGGACTGGTAAAGCGCGAGATCGGCATTGACCAGAAGCGTGTCGAAGTTGTCACTGTCCTCCGGGCACAGTGCCAGTCCCATGCTGACGGTCGGCCAGAACCTGTTGCCGTTGAACTCCATCGGCATCCGCATGATCCGGCGTGCCCGTTCGCACAACTCGTTGGGATCCGACGTTCCGCTTTCCGCCAGAATGACGAACTCATCGCCTCCCCAGCGATAGGCCGTGCCCAGCCCACGGCAGACTTCGCGCAGCCGGCGGCCCGTCTCTTCCAGGCAATGATCGCCGGCAAGATGGCCGAGCGTATCGTTGACCCGCTTGAAACCGTCCATGTCGACGTGAACCAGGAACGCCGGCTTCTCGCTCCGGGCGAAACGCTCCTTGGCATCGCGCTGGCAGCCAGCGCGGTTTGACAGTTTGGTCAGGGGGTCGAAATAGGCCAGGCGCTCTGCCCGGACCTTGGCTTCGCGGGTTTCGTTTTCCCGCTGCACCCGTTCGGAAACGTCATTGGCAATGGCCACGAACAGGTCGCGGTCCTGATCGCGGAGAAGCTGTACCCTGAGATCGACAGGATATTCCGTGCCGTCCTTGCGCCGGTGAACGCTTTCGACCGACAGGTTGTCCCGATGTCCTTTCAGGAGGGGCGCGACGTGGCGCCGGACCGTGTTCGGGTCGTAAACGGGATCGATATCGCCGATTTTCTGGGATTTCAGCTCTTCGATCGTGTAGCCGAGATTGGCCAGGGCACAGCGGTTGGCATATTCGATCTGGAAGGTTTCCGCGTCGAGGATGTAGATCTCGTTGAGCGAGGACTCCAGAATATTGGCCAGCAGATGGTTCCTGCGTTCTGCCAGGCACCGGTCGGTGATGTCGTGAACGGTCCCGATCACCTTGGATGCCTTGCCGTCCCGACCGGCAAGCACATACCCGCGAACGTGCAGGTATTGGATGGTGCCGTCGTCATGCACCAGCGGGTGTTCGGTGTCGAATTCACCGCAGGATTTCACTGCTGCATTGACCGCGTCCAGGGTTTTCTTCCGGTCGTCACCGGGAATACGATCAAAGAGATAGGCCTGGATCTCGTTTGCCGGAAGGTTCGGCGGGATCTTCATGACACGGTAGTATTCTTCCGAGCCCAGGATTTCGTTTGAAGCGATATCGCGTTCCCAGCTGCCCACATGCGCAATCCGCTGGGCTTCGATAAGTTGAAGCGTGCTGCTTTCCAGCTTCAGGGTATTGTCCAGAACTTCTGCCTCGAGGCGCGAACGCGTCAGCTGCACGGAGGACTGAAGGCGGGACAGGAGACGGAAGACCACCGTCCAGGCGAGCAGCGCCAGACCGATGCCTGCCATCAGAGAGAGCAATGTCCCCTTGGCAAAGTCCCAGATGTTGTCCGTGATGTCCTTTACCAGCAGAAGCTTCACGTCGTTGTTCGGGGTTACGACCATAATTGGCAGATCGCGAACCATGAATACCTTGCTGTTCTGAAGGAAGAAGCTGTTGAAGCCGGCGAAGTGGCCGTTGGAGGCGATCTTGCTGAAGTCGAAGCCGGTCGGCGTCAGATTGCCCAGAACCTTGTAGTGAACCGTGCTGGAATCACCTGCTTCGGCGACTTCGCAGGCCTTGACGATCTGGGCATTGACCGCGGAACTGGCCAGCGCGAGCGATTGTTCAATATTGATCGCGAGTTTCAGATACCCGATCCGGGTTCCCTCAACGAGCCAGGGTTTCAGCACGCTGACGATGAACTCGTTGTTGCGGCCGAGTTCGATAGCATCGACTTCGCGAAAACGGTTGGAATTCAGTTCGGTCTCGAAGCTGGCGGAATCCTGTGCCGGGGTGGCATTGCTTTGCGCGCGATAGACGATCTGCTGGTCGGCGGAATAGATGGTCAATTCCGCAATATTGAGATCGGCAGCTTTTCCGGCAAAGACCCTGTCGGCAACGGCCTTGATGTTGGCAGTGTCTTTCTTGCGGATGGCTGTCTGCAGATCGGTGTCGGCGCTGACGACACTGACTGCCTGATCGAGTGTTTGTTCGCCCAACGCCCTTTGATGCATCAAAAGACGTTCAGTCGTCCTGACGATCAGGTCCTGCGGCTCGCTCAGCGTGCGATATTCCGTCACCACGTTCTGGAGCGTCAGAACGGCAACTGTCAGGCAGAGAAATGACAGAAAAACGACGCGAAGGGGTTTTTCGAAACGGGTTTCGTCCTTGCACCACCGCGCCAGGATCTGGTCAAGAATGGCACTCGGACTTCGCGCGCGCGCAACTGTGCGCGATTTCTCGTCGCGCAAGTCCTTGTCTTGCCAAAACTCTTGCTTGCCCACGCGTTGCACCCGTTCCCCCGAGCAGCCGTAGCTCCTCTTTGATCGGCAAGGACAGTCCGCTTTTTGTTATTGTCACCGGGCACGGCGAAGTTATGCAAACCATCACTGCCAATTTTCTCAATAGGCTGTATTGGTTAAATTGTATTGAATGTGTTCCTTAAGGCTTATTAAGAATAGAATTCATCCGAGAGGAAATCTTTCAGTCTCAAGATCAAATGTATTTGCGCTGGGCCTGATGATTGGCGATGCAGTAAAATAGTTTGATCTAAATCAGACGATCACCTTTGAGCGTCACCAGTTGAGGTGATGTCGCCGCCCAAGCGTCTGTGTTCGACCCAGCCGATTGACGCGAGCCAGCCTCAACTTGGCAAGCAAGTCGTATGGCGCGGTACCCTCAACTGCCTGACGCGCTTGCGAAGAACTCGAGGAGGGCAGTGACTGTCTCTTCCGGGGCTTCTTCAGGCAGGAAGTGCCCGCCGGGAAGCGCGGCGCCGACAGCGGTCCTTGACCAGCCCCGCCAGACTTCAAGCGGATCGTCCACGCTGGTGGCGATACCTTTACTTCCCCAAAGTGCAAGAAGGGGAACAAGGATCTTTCTTCCCGCATCCAGATCCGCCCGGTCGTGATCGTAGTCGATCGTTGCACCTGCGCGGTAGTCCTCGCAGGTTGCCGATACCCGGTCTGGTTCGCAAAACCAGTCACGGTTATGCGCCATGGCTTCCTTGGAAAAGCACGACAGGGTCTTGGCCGCAGTCCAGCTGGCCAGCGTGTGATCGAGAAATCGTATCGGTGCGGCAGAAATAGTTTTTTCCGGGAAAGGCGCAGCCTGGGCCAGAAACATCCAGTGATAGATCTTGAGGCCGAACAGTCTGTCCATCCGGTCCCAGTAGTCACATGTCGGAAGGATGTCGAGAACGGCGACCTTCAGAAGGGCTTGCGGGTGATCGAGGGCAAGGCGGTAAGCCACCCGGCCGCCACGGTCATGGCCAGCCAGAAAGAACGTCGAGTGGCCGAGCACCTTCATGAGCTCGACCATGGCCGAGGCCATGCTTCGTTTGGAATAGGCCGCGTGATCGTCTGATAGTGGCGGCACGGACGAACGGCCATACCCCGGCAGGTCGGGCAGGACGAGCGTGAAGTGTTCCGCAAGCTGCGGGGCCACCTTGTGCCAGCAGACATGAGATTGCGGGTAGCCGTGCAGCAAAAGCAACGGTGGGCCGGACCCGCCGGTCCGGCAGAACAGCCGAACATCGTTGGCTTCCACTGTGATGCTGTCAAACCCCGGAAACAGATCCGGCAGGTCGTTTTTCACGTCTGTCTCCCCAGCCCGCACCGGGAAGAAGATTACCTTTGCTTTCAAGCGCCTGCCAAGTCCCGGAAACCGGAAATGCCACGATTGCCGGTTTTTCGCTTGGCTCGGCCTTAGCTTTCCCGGGCGATAGCCCGCCAGCCGATGTCGGTTCGGCAGAAGCCTTCCGGCCAGTCGATGTCGCGGATCCGCTCGTAGGCCCGTTGCTGTGCTTCGCGAACGGTGGTGCCGACCGCCGTCACGTTCAAAACGCGTCCGCCATTTGCCACGATCTGCATGCCATCGCGTTTGGTGCCTGCGTGAAAGACGGCAACGTCATCCGTTGCTGGTGTATCGAGACCACGGATTTCCGTGCCCTTGTCGTAGCTGCCCGGGTAACCCTTGGCGGCCATGACAACCGTCAGTGCGGCTTCGTCGCGCCAGTCCGCCGTTGTCTGGTCCAGCCGGCCCTCGACGCTTGCAAGCAGCAGCTCCAGCAGGTCGCTCTTGAGGCGCATCATCAGGACCTGGCATTCCGGATCACCGAAGCGGGTATTGTATTCGATCAGCTTCGGGCCGTTCTTGCCGATCATCAGACCCGCATAGAGAACACCCTTGAAAGGGGTGCCACGTTTGGCCAGTGTCGCGATGGTCGGCTCGATGATGGTACGCATCACCTCGGCAATCAGTGCATCTGTCAGGACGGGAGCGGGCGAGTAAGCGCCCATGCCGCCGGTATTCGGGCCCTCGTCACCATCATAGGCGCGTTTGTGGTCCTGGGCGGTGGCAAGCGGCAGTGCGTTGGTGCCGTCGGACAACACGAAGAAGCTCGCTTCCTCGCCTTCCAGGAATTCCTCGATGACGACTTCCGCACCTGCAGCCCCGAACGAGCCTTCGAAACAGGCCGTTACCGCCTCTTCGGCGTCTTTCAGGGTCATCGCGACGACGACACCCTTGCCAGCTGCAAGCCCGTCGGCTTTGACGACAATCGGTGCACCTTTTTCCCGGACATAGGCGAGTGCGGCATCTGCCGTATCAAAGCGGCCGTATCCGGCGGTCGGAATATCTGCTTCGTCGCACACGCCCTTGGTGAAGGCCTTGGAGCCCTCCAGTTTTGCCGCTGCCCTGGACGGACCGAAAGCCTTGATCCCGGCCGCTTCCAGATCATCGACAAGGCCCGCCACAAGCGGTGCCTCGGGGCCGACGACCACAAGATCGATGGCATGTTCGCGACAGAAGCCGATGACTGCCTGATGATCCGCGGTGTCCAGATTGCAAAGCTCGGCCACTTCGGCAATCCCGGCATTGCCGGGCGCCGCATAGAGCTTGGTCAGCTTGGGAGATTTTGCCAGCGCCCAGGCGAGCGCGTGTTCGCGGCCGCCGGATCCGATCAGGAGAAGTTTCATAAACGGGCAGTCTCTTCGTGAAGGTTGAAGCAAGAGGGCCGTCCCCTAACACGGAGGGCGGCATACCGCAATTGGCGGCGCATGCAACGGCGCATTTCTGCCGGTCACCGCCCAACTTGTGAGGCGGTGGGAGAGGTGGTTTCCGCGACCAGGAAAAGGCCGGAACGCTTGTCAGCCAGGTGTGGCAAGCGCGAAGAGGAAACCGAGGGCTGACCGGGGCTGGGTCGTCAGACCATGGGACCTTGCCCAACTCTGAGTTTCACGATAGCGCCCCTGTGACCTCTTGCGGGATGAATTTCCTGCTGAAAATCGCTAAAAGAACCTGAGAAGGGCGGAAAGCAGGAGCGTTTCCGCCGGATAATCGAGAAATGGACGGATCGAAAGTGTTTTCCACGAACGACACGGGGCCGGTTGCAGATGCGGTCAAGCAGCACTGGGTGGACACGCGGCTGCCGGCTGGCCTGCGCCCCTATGCCCGCCTTGCCCGCTGGGAACGTCCGATCGGTTGGTGGCTGTTGCTGTGGCCCTGTTTCTGGTCGGCGGCATTGGCGGCGGTCGCCGGTGGCAAGGCCTGGCCGGACCCCTGGCACATGGTTCTGTTTTTCATCGGTGCGGTTGCCATGCGCGGTGCCGGCTGCACCTACAACGACCTTGTCGACGTCGACATCGATTCCAAGGTCGAGCGGACCCGCTCCCGGCCCATCCCGGCGGGGCAGGTGTCCAGACTTCAGGCAAAGGTCTTTCTGGTGGTCCAGGCCCTCATCGGCCTTGCGGTGCTGCTTCAGTTCAACACCTACACGATCTGGCTGGGCATCGCCTCGCTGCTGCCGGTTGCGGTCTACCCGTTCATGAAGCGCATCACCAACTGGCCGCAGCTGTTTCTGGGGTTTGCCTTTTCCTGGGGGGCGCTCATGGGCTGGGCGGCCGCCTTTGGGTCCCTGTCCTGGTCACCGGTGTTTCTCTATATCGGTGGCATCTGCTGGACGATCGGTTACGACACGATCTATGCCCATCAGGACAAGGAGGACGATGCGCTTGTCGGTGTGAAGTCGACGGCCCGCCTCTTCGATGAGCACACCAAGCCGGCTCTCATCCTGCTCTACAGCTGCGCAACCGCGCTGTTCTTTCTGGCTGCGATCTTTGCCGATGCCGGTCCGGCCGCTTTTATCGGTATCCTGGCTGGCGTCATTCACCTGGGGTGGCAGATCGTCGTTCTGGATATCGATGACGGCGATCAGTGCCTGCAACTGTTCCGATCCAACGGGACCTATGGCTGGATCCTGTTCTTCGGTTTCTTCGCCGATGCCCTTATCGGTGCGCTCTAACGAAAAAAGCCCCGTTCAGCGGGGCTTTTTTTTGAAGACCTTCGTGTGCACGCTCAGGTGCGGGCAATAATCTCACGCTCATTGGCGTGGACGGTTGCCGAAGGTTCCTGCCGGCCGGGAAGACGGCGGTTCAGGAAGCGCGGACGGCGGCCGGTCAATAGGCGCAGCTTGCGCCGGGGCGCAGGTTTTGAAGCCGGAACGGCGCTGTAGGCTTCGATCGGCTTTACCTTGCCGCCGAGGTCACACACCAGCATAGGCAGGTTGAACACCTGGGCCCACCGGCTCCACAGGACCGCGAGGTCGTCGGATTTCTCGGTTTCGGCCAGGGTGATCGACAGCGCGCTATCGGGATGTTTCAGGATCAGTGCCGCCACGATTTCGCCCGGCACCGCGCCCGGAACGATCCGGACCATGACACCATCGAAACCTTGAGCGGGCACCACCACCGTCACCGGAACACCGGCAACCCGCCGCTTGATGACCGCCCTGTCACGATCCAGGAAAATTTCGGCTGGCAGGGAAGGGGTACCCGGCCGGTTTTCAAGGCGTTGCTCGAAGTGGGCCGGCAGGCAACCGGGATGCGGCATCGTTTGGGCGCCGACCCCGGTTGCTACCATTTCCTGTATTTCTGTTTGACGTCTCAAATGACTCTCCACCGGACCTTTAGGTCGGACCATTTTTGGTCTCTCGATGCATTCAATCTACTGAAGAAAAGTCGTGAACCACTTAAGATACAGAGTTAAAAAAGTCTGATTTATAAGAGGGTTACTGGAATGTAATCAGACAGGTAACACCTTGTTCAGTCATGTGGCAGATTCGACTTGATACAACCTTTGAATGAATTTTCCGCCCTGTCCCGATCCCGCCTATCTTGCGGTCATCATTACGAAAATCGGATGAGGCGCTGCGGCATTGCAACCTCTTGCCGGAGCCGGCTCAAAATCCCATTTCCCACCTATCAGGGGAAAACCATGGCTCTGGAAGGCGCCCGGCACGACCGGATTGCCCGCAAAAGGCCCCGACAGTTGCAGCGCAGCCGTGCGGGGCGTAAACAACTGCCGAACCAGAAGACGAAAGAGCGGACACGATGTCGGAACTGATTGATCAAAGCGAATTGCAATCTCGGGCAGCCCGTCTGGTGGAAGCAGCCCGCAAGGCCGGAGCTGACGCCTGCGACGCGATTGCGGTTACCGGTGTCTCGCTTTCGGTCGATGTTCGCGAAGGCAAGGTGGAAGAAACCGAGCGCGCCGAAGGCGACGATGTCACCTTGAGGGTGTTTGTCGGCAAGCGTACTGCTGCTGTCTCAGCCAACCGTCTCGATGATCCGGCAAGCCTGGCTGAACGGGCCGTCGCCATGGCCAAGGTCGCGCCGGAAGATCCCTATGCCGGTCTTGCCGATCAGGATCTTCTCGTGAAGGAGTTTCCGGAACTCGAGCTTCTGGACACAAAGGAAATGACTGCCGAGGATCTGACGCAGATTGCGCTGGAAGCGGAAGCTGCCGGTCTGGAAGTCGAAGGCGTCACCAAATCCGGCGGTGCGGGAGCCTCCTGGCGTCTTGCCGGTGTCGTTCTGGCGACCAGCCATGGGTTCCAGGGGTCCTATATGTCGTCCCGCTATGGCATGTCCATGACAGCCGTCGCAGGGGAAGGGACCGGCATGGAGCGGGATTACGATTTCGACAGTCGTACCTATTATGAAGACCTGGAAGCACCGGCGGAGATCGGACGCAGGGCCGGTGAAAGAGCTGTGCGCCGTCTCAACCCGAACAAGCTTTCGACCCGTACCGCGAACGTCATTTATGAATCGCGCGCTGCCCGCAGCATTCTGGGGCACCTTGTCGGGGCGATCAACGGGGCCGCAATTGCGCGCAAGACCAGCTTCCTGAAAGACCGGATGGGCGAGGCCGTGTTCGCACCTGGCATCCAGGTGGTTGACGACCCGTTCAAACGCCGGGGTGCCGCAACACGCCCCTTCGACGGGGAAGGGACCCGGGCGGAACGTCTCGATGTCATTGAAGACGGTGTCCTGCGACACTGGTTTCTGGACGGTGCTTCCGCACGCGAACTGGGCCTGACGCCCAATGGCCGGGCGCACCGCAGTGGCAGCGGCACGTCGCCTGGCGCAACGAACGTCACATTGATGCCTGGCGAAAAATCGCTGGAAGAATTGATGGCGGAAGCCGGGCAGGGCCTGCTGGTGACCGACCTGATCGGTCACGGCGTAAACGGCCTTACCGGTGACTATTCGCGCGGGGCAGCCGGGTTCTGGTTCGAAAACGGCCAGATCGTAGAAGCCGTCAGTGAAATCACCATTGCAGGCAATCTGAAGGACATGTTTGCACGGCTCGTGCCTGGCAGCGACCTCGACAATCGTTATTCGGCAGCCACTCCCTCGGTCATGATTGAAGGAATGGCCCTTGCCGGAAGCTGACAAGGGCCTGAACGACACCGGACGAAGCGAAATCGGGCTGGATGAAGCCGGAAGGGACGCGGACCTGCGCCTGCTCGAGTTGGCTGCGCGCCAGGCGGGCGATATTGCGCTGGGTTTCTTCGGTCAGGATCCGGAGACCTGGTACAAGGGCAAGGCGGGCATGTCGCCGGTTTCCGAGGCAGATCTCGCGGTAGACCGTTTTCTCGCGGACTACCTGCGGTCCGCGCGGCCGGACTACGGCTGGCTTTCGGAGGAAACCGCCGACGACCGCAGCCGTCTCAACCACGAGCGTGTCTTTATTGTCGATCCGATTGACGGCACGCGGGCCTTTCTGGCGGGTGGGGACGAATGGACGGTGGCGATTGCCGTGGTCGAGGCCGGTCGGCCCGTTGCAGCTTCGGTCTTTTGCCCGCGCCGGGACGAGATGTTTCTGGCCCGTACAGGCGGCGGAGCCTGGCTCAATGGAGCACGACTGGCGGTGTCAGATCGCACCGGCCTTTCCGGCGCAACCTTGACCGGGCCTCATTCCATTGTTGCCAATCAGGACGTTGTCGCTGCAGGTTTTGTCGGCACGGAAATCCTGCGCTCCCTGGCTTATCGGCTGGCGATCGTTGCAGCAGGACGGGTCGATGTCGGGGCCGCACGAGGCGGGCCGAGCGATTGGGATCTTGCGGCGGCGGATCTTTTGGTGCAGGAAGCGGGCGGTGTATTGACCGACCTGTCGGGTCGGAACCTGATCTACAACCGCGCCAAGACCGGCCACCCGGCCCTGATCGCAGCTCCTGTTGCGCTGATCGGGCCTGTGCGCGACGCGCTCGACGACCTGATCAGGTAACAGACCGGTTGCAGCGACGAAAGCGAGGATATTGATGAGTAATACCGATACTCCGAAGCAGCTCCTTCATCTTGTGTTCGGCGGCGAGCTGGAATCACCGGAAGGGCTGACGTTCCGCGATCTGGACGAACTGGATATCGTCGGAATCTACCCGAATTATGCCGAAGCCTACAAAGCCTGGAAATCCAAGGCACAGGCGACGGTCGACAACGCTCATATGCGTTACTTCATCGTCCACATGCACCGCTTGCTCGATCCGGAAACGGCTTCTTAAGGCAGCGCAGCTCTCTCAGGCGACAACACCAAATGATAAAACGCCTCGGCCGTCAGCCCTGGGTTCTGGCCAGCATCGGCACTTTGATGGCCGTTTACCTGAAACTGGTCTACCGTACCAACCGGTTCGTGATCGATCCGGAGGGCGTGCACGAACGTTCCGAACAGGATCTCCCGGTTATCGTGGCCATGTGGCACGGCCAGCACTTCATGGTGCCCTTCGCCAAGCCGGCTCACTGGCCCGCCAAGGTGATGATTTCCCGGTCTGCCGATGGCGAGGTCAACGCGATCGCGGCCCGCAAGCTCGGCCTCGGCCTGATCCGTGCCTCCGGCGGCAAGAACGCACGCCAGATAAAAAAGCGCGGCGGCATGCGTGGTTTCATCGAGGCGCTTCGTGCGCTCAAGGAAGGCTATTCCATCGCCATGACGGCGGATGTGCCCAAAGGTCCGGCCCGCAAGTCTGGCGTTGGCATCGTTCAGCTTGCCAAGCATTCGGGCCGTCCCGTCCTGCCTGTGGCGGTGGCAACCAGCCGCAGCATCGAGCTGAACAGTTGGGACAAGGCCAGCGTCAACCTGCCGTTCGGCCGGGGCAGCATCGCGGTGAGTGATCTCATCTGGGTTCCCGCCGATGCGGACGACGACACGCTTGAGGAATACCGCCTCAAGGTGGAAGAGGGGCTCACCGCCGCAACGAAACGTGCTTACGAGCTGGTCGGAAGGGCGGATGGCTGACCGGCGACCCCTTGTCTTCAGTCTCTACAGGGGCCTTGCACGGGCCCTGACGCCTCTGTTCAATCTGCTTTTCTGGCTGCGCAGCCGCTCCGGCAAGGAATTGCCGGCCCGCAAGGGGGAGCGTTTCGGACGGAGTGCGACAAGCCGGCCTGCAGGCAAACTTGTCTGGATCCACGCGGCCAGTGTCGGTGAAACCGTATCCGTGCTGCCGCTGGTTGATGAACTGACGGGGGCCGGCAACAAGGTGCTCCTGACCACAGTCACCGTGACGGCGGCACAGCTGGCACAGGGCCGCTTGCCGGAAGGGGCGATCCACCAGTTCATGCCATTCGATGCACCCGGGCCGATCTGCCGATTTCTCGACCACTGGTCCCCGGACCTGGCGATGGTGGTCGAATCCGAAATCTGGCCGTGCCTTTTCGATGAAATGCGTTCACGGCAAACGCCCTTCGTGCTTCTCAACGGCCGCCTGTCGGACCGATCCTATCGAAGCTGGGCGCGCTTTCCGCGTATTTCCCGATATCTGTTTCGGTGTCTGGATATGGTTCTGGCGCAAAGCGCCGCCGATGGCGAGCGGTTCCGCCTGTTGGGCTGCCGCAATGTTTCAACGCCCGGCAATCTGAAATTCGATGCACCGGACCCGGCCGTGGACGAAGGCCAGGCAACCGCCCTGTTGGCGCAGACAGGAGCGCGTCCTGTCTGGCTGGCCGCCCTGACGCATCCGGGCGAGGACGAGATCGTGCTCGAGGCCTTTGGCCGTCTCACCGAGGAATTTCCCGGTCTCCTGCTGGTCCTGGTGCCGCGACATCCCGTCCGGACAGATGATATTGCGGCCATGATCGATAGCTGTGGCCTGCGTGCGGTGCGTCGAAGTCTGGATCAGGCAATTGAAACGGACACAGATGTCTATCTCGGTGATACACTGGGCGAGATGGGACTTTTTTACAGATTGGCACCGGTGACGTTTTTGGGTGGTTCATTCAACGATGCGGGCGGTCATAACCCGGTGGAAGCTGCATTGTCGGGCTCCGCGCTGGTCACTGGCCCGCGTGTTGCGAACGCCCGCGCCGTCTACAAGGACTTCTGGAGCCGGCGGGCTTCGCTGAAAGCGGAGTTGCCGGAGAACCTGGCAGATTGTGTCGGCAGTCTTTTGCGCGATGCTGACGCTGCCCGGGCGCAGGCGGAAAGAGCAAGAGCCCTGGTCGAAGCCGGGCGCGGTGCCTTGGCTGAAACCCTGAAAGTGTTGCAACCCATGTTGGGAAAAGCAGGGCCGGCGACTGACGATCCGCTGCCGCGGGGCCGCGCATGAAGTCGGCGCCCGACTTCTGGTGGAAGCCGGGACAGACACTGGCAAGTTGGCTGCTGTCGCCGGCAGGCTGGATTTACGGACTGGTCTCTGGCCGCCGCATGTTGAAGAAGCCGAAGGCGAAAAGCCGGTTGCCTGTAATCTGCGTCGGCAATTTCGTCGTCGGCGGAACCGGAAAGACACCCTTTGCCATCGAACTGTCCTACAGATTGCAGGAAGAAGGCTTGCGGCCCGGTTTCCTGCTGCGCGGTTACGGCGGCAAGGCCAAAGGGCCGCTCCTCGTCGATGCCAGCATGCACGACGCCGATGTTGTCGGTGACGAGGCATTGTTGCTGGCCCGGTACGGTCCAACCGTGATTGCGGCCGACAGGCCGTCGGGGGCACGGCTTGCCGAACAGCAACCCATTGATGTCCTTTTGATGGATGACGGGTTTCAGAACCCGGCGCTGGCCAAGGATCTCAGCCTGGTGCTGGTTGATTGCAGCGTGGGGTTCGGTAATGGCAAGTGTCTGCCTGCCGGCCCCTTGCGGGCACCTGCGGCCAAGCAGATCGTGAAGGCCGATTGCCTGGTCCTGGTAGGGGAGGGGGATGCGGCAGAGGAAGCTGTGCATCTGGCTGGACGCAAGGGGCTGCCGATCCTTCACGCGCATGTGCGGCCACAGCCGAACGATGAACTGGCGGGAAGCAGGCTCTTTGCATTTGCGGGCATCGGCAGACCGCAGAAATTCTTCGATACGCTGAAATCGCTTGGCTACGACGTGAAGAAAACGCGGGAATTCCCCGATCACCATCAATACACGCAAACCGACGTGCGTACGCTGCTGACCGAAGCCGAGGAAGCCGGGTTCAAGCTGGTGACGACGTCCAAGGACATGGCCAGGCTGGAAACGTCGACGGGAGAACTGTTCCACTGGATCGCATCCAGTGCGGCCGTCCTGGAAGTGCGAATGGAGATCGACGACGAAGACAGGCTGGCGTCACTCATCAAGGAGCGGCTGCGTCGGCGTCAGTTCGGAAAATGAGGCTGCTTGAGTTCGCCTGATGCGGCTCAGCGCGTTTCCAGATACCGCTTCATGGACGCATTGGCATCGACATAGGCTTCCTGCCGTTCGACAGACCAGTATTTCAGCTCGTCCAGCGGGATCGCCGTGCCGGTGACCGCACAGCGCACGAATGTCCCCGGCGTTTCCACCTGATAGTCGCCGTCCAGGTAGCGAACGCGGGCTTCATTGGGGATGCGCGGATTTTCGTAGCGGTTCATGATCTGCAGTTTAGCTGTCGGTCTATCGGGAAGTCTTGATAGCATTTATGGCAGACTGGCAGGAGAGGGCAAGTCAAAGCTTTGCCAGCGGGCCTTTTCCCCGTTGCGGGACAATCGGCTTCAAAACCGCGCAGGGTAACCCGGCCCCGACTGCATTCCGGCGCGCGGTACCGCATGACTGGCAAGTGAAATTCTCCGCTTATGGGATGATTTGCGCGCCAAAACGCCTATGTTGAGAGAAACAACCAAATTGCCCGGTCTGGCAATGCAACCTGCATCGGCAGACACTCCGGGCGAAATCAGGACAGACAGATGACCCTTTCCACCACCGATCTTATCGAATCTTCAGGCCTGGGCCTCGAAACGGCAAGGCGGATCACTCAGGACGCACTTGATGGAGCGGATGATGGCGAGCTTTTTGTCGAATACCGACAAAGCGAGGGCCTTGTCTTCGACAATGGGCGCCTGAAAGGGGCCAACTATGACACCGCACAAGGTTTCGGCCTGAGAGCCGTTGCCGGTGAAGCTGCCGGTTACGCCCATGCCGGAGATATCTCCGAAGGTGCATTGAAACGGGCGGCCGATGCGGTCAGCGCCGTCAAGAAGGGGTATTCGGGTAGCTACGCGGCAGCACTTGCGCGCACCAACCAGACGCTTTATACCGATGCAAACCCGCTTGGCGGGCCGAGCTTCGAGGACAAGGTCAAGCTGCTGCAGGAAATCGATGCCTACGCGCGGGCAAAGGATCCACGCGTGCGGCAGGTGTCCGCGTCTCTGGCGGGGTCCTGGCAGGTGGTCGAGATCCTGCGTGCGGACGGTCATCTGGTGCGCGATGTGCGTCCGATGGTGCGGCTCAGCATTTCCGTCGTCGCCGGCAATGACGAACGCCAGGAAAGCGGCTCTTTCGGTTGCGGTGGCCGGGAAGGCTTCGAGCGATTCATCACCACGGAAAACTGGCAGGGTGGTGTCGACGAGGCGCTGCGTCAGGCTCTGGTCAATCTGGAAGCGGTTCCGGCACCGGCTGGCACCTTCGATGTCGTGCTGGGGCCGGGCTGGCCGGGCATTCTTCTGCATGAAGCCGTCGGCCACGGACTGGAAGGCGACTTCAACCGCAAGAAAACGTCCGCGTTCGCCGGTCTCATGGGCCAGCGCGTCGCTTCGCCTGGCGTGACCATCGTTGACGACGGAACGATTGCCGATCGTCGGGGCTCGCTGACTGTGGACGACGAAGGCACGCCTTCCAGCCGAACGGTACTGATTGAGGACGGTATCCTGAAGGGCTACATGCAGGACCGCCAGAACGCACGCCTGATGGGCATGGAGCCGACAGGTAATGGCCGCCGGCAGTCCTACGCCCACATCCCGATGCCGCGCATGACCAACACGGTAATGATGGCCGGTGACAAGGACCCGGACGAGATCCTGGCATCGGTCAAGGACGGCATTTACGCCGTGTCTTTCGGTGGTGGCCAGGTCGACATCACCTCCGGCAAATTCGTGTTCTCCTGCACCGAAGCCTACCGCGTGGAGAACGGCAAGGTTGGCGCGCCGCTGAAAGGGGCAATGCTGATCGGTAACGGACCGGACGCGTTGACCCGCGTTTCCATGATCGGGAACGACATGAAGCTCGATCCCGGCATGGGGACCTGCGGCAAGCAGGGGCAGGGCGTGCCTGTTGGTGTCGGCCAACCGTCCATGCGCATCAATGCCATGACCATAGGCGGGACGGCGGTCTGACAAAGCCGCCTGGAAGGACCTATGCCGGACATAAAATTCGTCATCTTCGATATGGATCTGGTGCTCTACGACTATGACCACCAGATCCGCTTGAAGCTGCTTGAAGAGCTGACAGGAAGGCCTGCGGCCGATATTGATCGCTCGGTCTGGGGCGGTCCTCACGAGAATGCAGCCGAGGCGGGAGATCCTGCAACGGCGGATGCCTATCTGGAGCAATTTGCAAGGCTGCTCGAGTTTCCGATCGATTTCGAAACCTGGGCGGATGTGCGCCGGCAGATGATGCGCCCGCGCCGGAATGTCTTGTCGCTTGTCCGCCGCCTGAAGACGACCGCAGACATTGCGCTGCTGACCAACAACGGCATGCTCTTGAAGGATGCCTTGCCCGTCTGCGCGCCGGAAACGGTCGAAATTTTCGGTGAGAAAGCCCATGTCTCGGCTGAGTTTGGAGCCCGCAAGCCTGATCCGCTGGTCTTTGAGCGCATCTGCGGCCGCTACGGCTACGGTCCCGAGGAAAGTGCGTTTGTCGATGATCGCGCGGAAAACATAGAAGGGGCACAGAGCGTCGGGCTTAAGGGCCATCACTACGTGACTGTGGATGGCCTGGAAACGTTCCTGAGGGCTTGTCGGCTGATCTGATCCGGAACGCAGGTTTGCGCGATCAGGGTGTTTCAGTCAGGGCTTTGGGTGAAAGTGCCTTTGAGGCAGCAGGTCTTCCGAACTGAAACTCCCGTTTCCGGCTATCACCATGCCGCGTGCCACGCTCAGGTTCCTGGCAACGCCGCTTCCTTTCAGCAGACCGCCTCTCATGTCCGGATCATCTTCCTGAAAGGAGCCTCCGTCCGACAGTATGCAGCTGTCGACCGTGATATTGCCGAGGATCTGACTGCCGTCTCCCAGCATGCATTTGCCGAACAGGGCCGGGTTGTTGAGGAACCGGCCATGGCTTCCTATCCGGATTTCCGCGCCGGGCCTGTTGGCCTTGGCGGTAAATCCGCCTTCGCCGAACTGGTTCTTGCTACCAATCAGAATATTGCCGTTCGACGCTTCGAAATGGCTGCCGGAGTGCACAATGTTGTCGTCGCCCAGCCGGATCTTTGCTCCGGATGAGGCCTTCAGCGTGACGCCCGGATAAAAGATGTTGTTCCTGCCCGCCGATACGCCTTCGGAAACCAGCGTGGAAAAGGGATCCAGAACATGATTTCCGTCCAGGATTTCCATCATCTGAGACAGCGGCAGAAACCCGCAGGCAAGGCGTGCGGCATCGATTGAGGCAAACAGATCGGACATGCGGTGCAAGAGCTCCGTCTTGGAGTACAGGGATAGATAGCCAGCCTTTGGACTGGACGTTGCCTGCCAGACTTTTTCACCGGACATCTGCAACGCTACGCAGCAAATATCCAACGTGCAATCAGCATGTGCGGTTCTCGGCGCGTGGGCTGTCCTTTGATTGAAAATAAAGCACTTTTTTGCTGCAGTCGCTGGATTTGATTAAAGGATAGGGCGTATTCTCTGATATCGTTGAAGTGAGCCGAAGTCGCCTGAAACAAGAAGGCGACGTGTCGGGACCATGCGGTTAAGGAGAAGGAATGGCAGCAGAAGGAGCCCCTCCGTTTTTTGCCGAATCGATCGTGTTTCTGGCCGCGACGGTCGTCGCCGTACCGATCGCCAAAAGGCTGGGGCTTGGATCGGTGGTCGGATATCTCGCTGCCGGAGCCGTTATAGGCCCGCACGGCCTAAAGCTTCTCGGCTCGGGCGAGGACGTGCTTCATGTCGCCGAACTTGGCGTCGTCCTGCTGCTGTTTGTCATCGGTCTGGAGCTGGACCCGCGAAAACTCTGGCGGATGAAGCGTGACATCTTCGGCCTTGGAACGGCCCAGGTGCTGCTGACCGGTGTGACCTTCTACGCCATAGGGCGGCTGTTCGGTTATTCCTTCACCACCTCTCTGGTTGCTGGCTTCGGCCTGGCGCTTTCTTCCACCGCGTTCGCGCTGCAGATCCTGCAGGAACGCGGACAACTTTCCTCAGCCTACGGCCAGCGCGCGTTCGGCATCCTGTTGCTTCAGGATATCGCCATCGTGCCACTGCTTGCGATGGTCGCCATTCTGGCGCCGGGGGAAGGGCCGTCCACCTATACCCAGATCGCGAGCGAGATCCTGATCGTTCTGGCGGCGGTGGCTGCCGTTATCCTGACTGGCCGATATCTGGTGTCGCCGATTTTCCTGTTGCTGGCGGCAAGCCGCGCGCGCGAGGTCATGCTGACAGCTGCTCTCCTCGTCGCTCTTGGCAGTGCCGGCATCATGCATGCGGTCGGCCTGTCGATGGCGCTCGGGGCGTTCCTGGCAGGTGTTCTGCTGGCCGAATCGAGTTTCCGCCATACGCTTGAAGCCGACATCGAGCCCTTCCGGTCTTTGCTCATGGGCCTGTTCTTTGTCGCCGTCGGCATGTCGCTGGATGTCTACCTGGTGATGACCCACTGGGAAATCCTCGCAATCGGCGTCATCTGTGTGATGGGCGTGAAGGGCATATTCCTTTGGGCTCTGTCACGGGGCACCGGCTCGCCGAATTCCGATGCATTGCGCATTGCCGTCACGCTGCCTCAAGGTGGTGAATTCGCCTTTGTCCTGTTCACCGCCGCTGTCGGCGAACGCCTGTTGAGCTATCAGGCCGTCAACCAGCTGAACGCGATTGTGGTCTTGACCATGTTGCTGACGCCGGTTGCCTGCCTCGGGCTGGACCGGCTGGCGGCCAGGGTCAAGGCACGGGGTGTTGAAAACCCGTCGATCGAAACATTCGAGGAGGCAACTCCGACCGTGCTGGTGATCGGCTTCGGCCGCTTCGGCATGGTGGTGGCCCAGTTCCTGACATCCGAAGGTCTTGAGATCACCGCCATCGACAACCGGCCGGACCGTATCGCCTACGCCCGCAAGCAGGGCTACAAGGTCTATTACGGCGATGCGACGCGGGCAGACGTTTTGGCGGCGGCTGGGGCAGGCAAGGCAACATTGGTTGCCATGTGTATCGAGAACGACAAGGTGATGGGTAAGGCCATCGACCTCGTTCGAGAAGGCTTCCCCGAGGCGCTGATCTTCTGCCGGGCGACGGACCGCGCGCATATGCTGGATCTCACCAAACGGGGCGTCGATTTCCAGATTCGTGAAACCTTCGAATCAAGCGTCGTCTTCGGCCGAGCGGCACTCGAGGCACTGGGAACTCCCCTCGACCGGATCGACCAGATCGAGGAAGACGTCCGCGACCGGGACGAGGAGCGGCTTGCCCAGCAACTGCGTGAGGGCATGTTTGCCGGCGCCGACAAGCTGCACAAGGTAACGCCGCGCCGGTCGATGGAGGTGAACGCTCCTGACGCACCAGCCGCGGAATAGACGGCAAGGCTCATCACCAGGATTTCGGAAACAAAAAAGGCGCCTATTGGGCGCCTTTCGTTTGGTTGCTTTCGTTTCCGTGTCAGGGCAGGGCGTCGAAGCCTGCGGAGAACCCGTTCAGCGAAATCGGGATGCCGATCCCTTCTTCCGGGGTCTGGAAGATGATGAAGGTCGCCTGAGAGCCGGCCTGCAATTTGCTCAGCAGATCTTCTTCGAGAATGACCTCGGCAATGCAGCCGTTCGGAAGGCAGCGGACAAAACCGGCCCGGCCGATATCGGCGTTGTCGACCCTGAGGCCAAGACCAGACGGCAGCAACACGCCGAGCGGTGCGAGAACCCTGAGAATGCGGGCCTGCTTGTCGGCGGTTTTCAGAATGATCACGGAAAGCCCGACGTTTTCCCGGTCGGCCGCAGTGACGTTCTGGATCAGAGCGCACTGGTCACCGGTGGAACCGGGAGGCGTGTCGCAGCGCATTTGCCAGTCGCCGTGAGTCGAGCGGACCTCGCCTTGTGCCGCGGCGGGCAGATTTCCGTAAGTCAACGAACTGAAGACGATCCCGGCAACGGCCGCGAGTTTGGAAAAAGACAGTCTGGAACGTCCGTTAGGGCGGGCAGCCAGTGACTGCGGCAATTGGGTTGACAAGAAATCCTCCAGTCAATCGTTGTCCGGTTCGCTTTTGGTCGGCCCGGCATAAAAAGATGCGGCCTGCTTGGCGAATCAAGGTGTAATTCTAGGCCAGACATTGCCGCATGACGGCGCACGTTTCCAGTCCGGCGGTTCAGGAACCGAAGGATTAGCCGCAATTCTTGTCGAAAATTCGCATGTCCTTGACCCGTGTCAAATGGCAGAGAGCTTCAGGTGGCTGTGAAAAGTTGGAAATTCCGTTGCAGCCCGGCGTTTCTTGTGGTTTTTGTGCGGCTCAAAGGTGTCGGTGGAATGATGCGGCACATCGCCGCTATGCCCGATGGTAGCCATCGCCCTTTATATGAGTTTGTGGTTATAGTCCGGTCAAACTCATGACCTTGTCCAACTCCAGGACGCAGCAGATTTGGCTTGCGCAGCGCCGCCAAGCCCGCTACTGCCGCACCGGATTGGACCGGATCTGAGTCCGGAAATTTAGCATTTTCCGCCATTTCAGGCGGATGAGGGAAGGGAGCGCGGACGTGAAGGCAGTCTTCAAGCGTCTCATGACTATGGCCGGTGCGGCGGCAACTTTTGCTGGAGTGTCGACAGCGGCCCTGGCAGCGGAATCCGGCATCAAGGAATGGCAGTTGGGCTTTCAGGCCTCTGTCACCGATGTGATGGACGACATTACCTGGTTCAACGGGTTCACCCTGGTGATCATTACCGTGATCACCCTGTTCGTGCTGGCGCTGCTGATCGTCTGCATGACCCGCTTCAGCGCGAAGTCGAACCCGGTTCCGTCCAGAACCTCGCACAACACCATGATCGAAGTGGTCTGGACGGTTGCTCCGATCCTGATTCTGGTCGTGATCGCGATCCCGTCTTTCCGCCTGCTCTACAAGCAGCTGGACATTCCCGAATACGAGATGACCGTCAAGGCGACCGGGTACCAGTGGTACTGGGGCTATGAGTACACCGATGAGAACATGGGTGAGCTCTCCTTCGACTCCATCATGGTCAAGGACGACGAGCGCCAGGCTGTTGCAGACGCTCGCGGCGTGACGCTGAACGAAGTTCCGCGCCTTCTGTCCGTTGACTACGACCTCGTCATTCCGGTCGACACGACGGTTCGCGTCCAGGTGACTTCCGAAGACGTGATTCACTCCTTCGCGATGCCGTCCTTCGGCGTCAAGGTCGATGCCATTCCGGGCCGCCTGAACGAGACCTGGTTCCACGCTCGCGAGGAAGGCGTCTACTACGGTCAGTGTTCCGAACTGTGCGGCAAGGATCACGCTTTCATGCCGATCGCTATCCGTGTGGTTTCCAAGGATCAGTTCCAGACCTGGTCGACTGCCGCTCAGGACGATCTGGACACTGCAAACCAGCAGCTCCTGGCTTCGATCGCCGATACCAAGAAGCTGGCTGCCGCAGGCAAGCTTGAAGAGATCTCTGTCGCCGCGAAATAATGCGGCGGCGATCCTGTTTGGCGATGCGCGCGATGTCATGCAGCGCCGCTGAGAAAGTCTGAAAGAGGGAGCCCAAAATGGCTGCGACCGAAGCACATGCGGCACATGGCCATCCGACCGGATGGCGCCGCTGGGTCTATTCGACCAACCACAAGGACATCGGTATCATGTACCTGATGTTCGCTATCATGGCAGGTATCGTTGGCGGCGCGCTCAGCGTCGGCATGCGGATGGAACTTCAGGAACCGGGGATGCAGTTCTTCGGCGATCCGCACCTGTTCAACGTGTTCACCACCGCTCACGGCCTGATCATGATCTTCTTCATGGTGATGCCGGCCATGATCGGCGGCTACGCCAACTACTTCGTGCCGATCATGATCGGTGCGCCGGACATGGCGTTCCCGCGGATGAACAACATTTCCTTTTGGCTGCTTCCGCCGGCCTTCCTGCTGCTGCTTCTCTCCCTCTTCGTTGAAGGTCCTCCGGGCTCCAACGGTGTCGGTGGTGGCTGGACCATCTATCCGCCGCTGTCCACTTCCGGTCAGCCCGGACCGGCGATGGATCTGGCGATCCTGGCCCTGCACATCGCAGGTGCATCCTCGATCCTCGGTGCCATCAACTTCATCACGACCATCTTCAACATGCGCGCGCCGGGCATGACCCTGCACAAGATGCCGCTGTTTGCCTGGTCCGTGCTGATCACCGCGTTCCTGCTGCTGCTGTCCCTGCCGGTTCTGGCTGGTGCCATCACCATGCTGCTGACCGACCGTAACTTCGGCACCACGTTCTTTGCGCCTGCCGGTGGCGGTGACCCGATCCTGTTCCAGCACCTGTTCTGGTTCTTCGGTCATCCGGAAGTGTACATCCTGATCCTGCCGGGCTTCGGCATCATCAGCCACATCATTTCCACTTTCTCGCGCAAGCCGATCTTCGGTTACCTGGGCATGGCCTACGCCATGGTCGCCATCGGCGTCGTCGGCTTCATCGTGTGGGCGCACCACATGTACACTGTCGGCATGTCTTCCGAGACGCAGGCCTACTTCGTGGCTGCCACCATGGTGATCGCGGTTCCCACTGGCGTGAAGATCTTCTCCTGGATCGCCACCATGTGGGGCGGCTCCATCGAGTTCCGCACGCCAATGGTCTGGGCAATCGGCTTCATCTTCCTGTTCACCGTTGGTGGTGTGACGGGTGTGCAGCTCGCCAACGCCGGTCTTGACCGTTCGTTCCACGACACCTACTACGTGGTTGCTCACTTCCACTACGTGCTGTCGCTGGGTGCCGTGTTCGCAATCTTCGCGGCCTGGTACTACTGGTTCCCGAAAATGTTCGGCTACATGTACAACGAGACGATCGGCAAGGCCCATTTCTGGATCACCTTCGTGGGCGTGAACCTGGTGTTCTTCCCGCAGCACTTCCTGGGTCTGAACGGCATGCCGCGCCGCTATGTCGACTATCCGGATGCGTTTGCCGGCTGGAACTTCGTTTCCTCCATCGGCTCCTACATCTCGGCCTTTGCGGTTCTGGTGTTCCTCTTCGGCATCGTCGAAGCGTTCTCCAAGAAGCGCGTCGTCGGCAACAACCCGTGGGGCGAAGGCGCAACGACCCTGGAGTGGACCCTGTCTTCTCCTCCGCCGTTCCACCAGTTCGAGACCCTGCCGCGCATCAAGTAATTCGCGGAGGGAGGTTCGCCTCCCGGTCAAGATCAGCACCGCGCCGGTTGCCGGCGCGGTGCTCCCTTTCAAGAAAACTGCCGGGCCATGTGCACCCGGATGCGCGATCCCTGGATCGCGGAAGAAAACAAGAATTCAAAGGACGCGCCTATGTCGCTCGTTGAGCGCCAGGATATGATGAGCCAGGAAACCGCTGTCTGGGACGGTGGCATGGGATCGGTGAGCGACTATGTGGCGCTCCTGAAGCCGCGTGTGATGTCTCTGGTCATCTTCACCGCTTTTGTCGGCCTGATGCTGGCACCAGGCTCCGTGCATCCAGTGCTGGGCGTTGTCGCGATCCTGTGCATTGCCATCGGAGCGGGCGCTTCCGGCGCGCTCAACATGTGGTACGACGCCGACATCGACGAAGTCATGACGCGCACCCGCAAGCGGCCGATCCCGGCCGGCAAGGTCACGCGTGAGGAAGCGCTTGCCTTCGGTGTGACGCTGTCCATCGGTTCGGTTGTGCTACTCGGCCTTCTGGTCAACTGGTTTGCCGGTGCGTTCCTGGCCTTCACCATCTTCTTTTACGTGATCGTCTATACGATGTGGCTGAAGCGTTCGACGCCGCAGAACATCGTTATCGGCGGCGCAGCCGGGGCATTTCCTCCGATGATCGGCTGGGCAGCCGTTACCGGAAGTGTAAGCCTGGAAAGCTTCGTGCTCTTCCTGATCATCTTCATGTGGACACCGCCGCACTTCTGGGCGCTGGCACTGGTCAAGAACGGCGACTATCAGGCCGCCAAGATACCGATGCTGCCAGTTGTCGCCGGCGAGACCGTGACACGGCATCATATTCTTGCCTACGCCATCCTGCTCGCACCTATCGGTGTCGCGCCTTATCTGCTTGGCTTTGCAAGCCCCGTCTACGGCATTGCATCCGCTCTTCTGAGTGCCATCTTCGTCGGCCTTTCCTTTGACGTCTGGCGCAAGCGCGAGGGCGATCCGGCGAAGGCCGCGTGCTGGCGTCTGTTCAAGTTTTCAATCTTTTACCTGTTCATGCTGTTTGCCCTGCTTCTGGGCGAGAGCCTGATTGCAGGAGTGTGACGTGATGGCCAAGGAAGAGCAGGGCATTGCGCTCACCGAAGAGCAGAAGAAGAAGCGCCGGTCGCGGTCGATTGCAATCGCCTGCGTGCTCGGCGGCCTCGTCGTGCTGTTCTATGTCGTGACCATCGTCAAACTGGGCCCCGGTATCCTGGACCGGGCGCTTTGAGGGAGATCGTGTGAGCAACGGACAAGACACTTCAAACCTGTCACGCAGCAACCGCAAGGTCGCGGTGGTTTGCGCTGGCGTGTTCATGTTCATGGTCGGGGCGGCCTATGCCGCCGTGCCGCTCTACAATCTTTTCTGCCGTGTCACCGGGTTTGGTGGCACCACGCAGGTTGCCACGGCTGAAAGCGACGTGATCATCGACCGCAAGATCACCGTGCGCTTCGACGGCAACGTCAATCACGAGCTGCCCTGGAAATTCAAACCGGTGCAGCGTTCGGTCACTCTCCAGATGGGCGAAACCGCTCAACTGGAATATGTGGCAACCAACACAGGTTCCGGCAGGACCGTCGGCACGTCGACTTTCAACGTGTCGCCGCCGACGGCCGGAGCCTATTTCAACAAGCTGCAATGCTTCTGCTTTACCGAGCAGGCGCTGGAAAGCGGCGAGACTGTTCAGATGCCGGTCGTTTTCTTCGTCGACCCGGAAATGGACAAGGATCCTGAGCTGAAACACGTGAAGGAAATCACTTTGTCCTACACCTTCTTCCCGGTAGAAGAACCGGAACGTCCTGTTGCAGCAAAGGCCGAGAAGGCCGCAGCTGAAACAAAATTCGAGTGATTGGCGCATCCGCGCTTGAAATGACTGTCTTTGGGGAGCTTGCCGATGGCTGAGGCACATACCAAAAACCACGATTACCACTTGGTCGATCCGAGTCCGTGGCCGTTCATCGCATCCGTCGGTGCATTCGTCATGGCACTGGGTGCCATCGGCTTCATGAAATATGCACAGGGCACGGAGTTCGTGCTGCTTGGCCTGGATCTCACCGGCTGGGGCCTGTTCGCTATCGGGCTGCTGATCGTCCTTTATGTGATGTTCGGCTGGTGGCGCGACACCGTTCGCGAATCTGCTCAGGGTCACCACACCCGGGTGGTCTCGCTGCATCTTCGCTACGGCATGCTGCTGTTCATCGCTTCTGAAGTGATGTTCTTCGTTGCATGGTTCTGGGCCTACTTCGATGCATCGCTGTTCACCAGCGAAGCCATTCAGTTTGCCCGTGTCGAGGCAACTGGCGGTCACTGGCCGCCTGCCGGCATCGAAACATTCGATCCCTGGCACCTGCCGCTGCTCAACACCCTGATCCTGCTGTGCTCCGGCACCACGGTCACCTGGGCACACCATGCGCTGCTGCATAATGACCGCGATGGCCTGAAGTGGGGCCTGACCCTTACGGTTCTGCTGGGTGTTCTCTTCACCGTCTGCCAGGTCTACGAATACATGCACGCTGCGTTCGATTTCGGCGGCAACATCTACGGCGCGACCTTCTTCATGGCGACCGGTTTCCACGGTTTCCACGTTATCGTCGGCACCATCTTCCTGGCCGTCTGTCTGTTCCGGGCACTGGCTGGTCAGTTCACCGTCGAGAAGCACTTCGGTTTCGAAGCCGCCGCATGGTACTGGCACTTCGTTGACGTCGTCTGGCTGTTCCTGTTCGTCTCCATCTACATTTGGGGCGCAGGCACACCGGCAGCTCACTAGGATCGCGCCAAACCGGCACGAGCAACGCCCGATCCGGCCACCGGATCGGGCGTTTTCATTTCAGCTGAGGCTTGAGGCACATCATGGAAGACAAGGCGCATTTTCCACCGGTCAATCCGGTTTCCGCAGGCCTGTCGGGCAAGTGTCCGCGTTGCGGCCAGGGGAAGCTCTTCGACGGTTTCCTGAGCGTCAAGAAATCCTGCATGGCCTGCGGGCTCGACTACTCTTTCGCCGACAGTGGTGACGGCCCGGCGGTCTTTGTCATCATGATCGTCGGGTTTATCGTGGTCGGTCTGGTGCTCTTCGTCGAACTCTCCTACCAGCCGCCGATCTGGGTACACCTGGTCCTCTGGCTACCGCTGACGATCCTGCTGGCCGGTGGAGTGCTTCGACCGCTGAAAGGCCTCATGATCGCACTTCAGTTCCGGCACAAGGCCGCCGAAGGCCAACTGGACACCGGCAAGGACGACAATTGACCGGGCGGGTCCCGGGAAGACAATCCCATGCGTAAACTCGTTATTCCGACACTCGCCGCCATCGCGGCTCTGGTGGTTCTGCTCAATCTCGGTTTCTGGCAACTCGACCGCCTGGCCTGGAAAGAAAACCTCATCGAACAGGTGGAAGCCGGTGTTTCGACCCCGCCGGAAACAGCACCCGAACTAGCAGCCTGGGGCGACCTTGGACCTTCCGACGATTATAGCCATGTCAGGCTCACCGGACGTTTCCTGGAAGGGGCGGTCTTCTATTACACCGCGCTGACTGATCCGGTCGGGCCAGTAAGTGGGCCTGGGGTGATGGTTTATGCACCTTTCGAAACGGATCAGCAGTGGGTCGTTCTGGTCAACCGCGGCTTCCTGCCACAAGGGCTCGACAAGGCTTCGCGCGACAAGGCAATCATGCCGCCTGATGGTGCCTGGGAGCTGACCGGACTTTTGCGGCTGAGTGAAAAACCGAACTGGACAACGCCGGAACCCGGTCGGGATGATCGTATCTGGTTCGCACGTGATACGGATGCCATGGCAGCAGAACTGGGTCTCGATCCCGCCAGGCTGGCTCCCTTCAGCATAGATCTTGACGCTTCCTTCACGCCGCCGTCCGGTCTGCCGCAGGCGGGGGAGACCATCGTACATTTCAAGAACGACCACCTCGGCTATGCGCTGACCTGGTTCGGTCTGGCGGCAACGCTGATCGGTGTCTACCTGACTTACGCGGCAAGTATCCTTTGGCCGCGCAACCGGCAGGCGGGTGAAAGGTCGACCAAGTAGGTAGTGCTTGTGGCCTCGTGACACGAAGGAACGTGGCCCCGGAGGGGCAGGAGAACCCAGGCTCTCGGTCGTCGTCGCGGCCAAGCGAAGCGCGAGCCGCGATCGGGAAGCCACTGCTTCACTTTTGTCGGCAGGTTGGTTGAAAAGCCCTCGGCTCTCCAGTCACCGATCTCCGCGTTGCTGCGTCCGGGACAATCTGCTGAGAGGGGGCGATCAAAAAAGGGCCCCGCAGGGCCCTTCTTCAATTCTCTTGCAAGCTTGCAAACAGCTTAGCCGAGTGCTTCCAGAATTGCGGCGGCACCGGACTTTACGGCTTCGCCCGGAGCGTCTTCAATCGCCAGGAAGGTGATCACGCCATCCTTGGCAATCAGCGCGAAACGCTGTGAGCGCAGGTGACCGAAGATCGGTGCCGGCCCGAGGCCGAGGCCTGCGGCTTCGACAAATCCGGCAGCCGTGTCGGACAGGAATGTGATGCTGTCGCCGGCGCTGGAGGCTTTCTTCCAGGCGTCCATGACGAAGACGTCGTTCACGGACAGGACAGCAATGGTGTCGACACCCTTGTTCTTCAGCGTTTCCGCATGCTCGATGAAGCCCGGCAGGTGGTTCATGTGGCAGGTCGGGGTGAAGGCACCGGGCACGCCGAACAGCACAACGGTTTTGCCGGATGTCAGCTCGCCGGTCGATATTTCGCCGGGGCCGTCCGCGGTCATGGTGTTGAATGTTGCCTCAGGAAGACGATCCCCAACAGAAAGTGTCATAGTGAATATCCCTTGATTGACCGGCTGCGGCGAAACGGCAGCCCCGCGACACAGATAGGGCTTTGTTGGCCATCCGTCGAGGGAAGTTGAGGCAAAAGCGGTTCGATAGACAGACCGGCAGGAGGCAGTTTCTATTTCACCCAGGCCGGATCAATGGGAAACAGCTGCTCGACCGCCCGACCGCCCGCAGTCAGCACAAGGCGCAGATCGGCGTCGGTCTCAGTTGTGTTCATGCCTTTGAGTGGCAAGCGCCAGAGCGTCTTTTCACCGCCTTGGTCGGCAGGTTTAGGCAGGCCGATATAGGAGCCTTCGGGAGCTGCTGCAAAAAGATCCGGCGTGGTGTCTTCAGGCGCCTGGACCTCGATCTCCACTGCATCGCCCGATGCCGACAGGGCTATCGCACTTATCTTCAGATCCGCGGACGGCTGCTTGGCAGGCACGGCCTCGAGGTCTCGTAGGATCAGTGTCTGGGCAAGGCTGTCGGTCTGGTCATCCGGGGTCAGATCAAGCGTCAGGGAGGCCTCTCCGGGAACGCAGATCTCGTTGCAGATACCAAAGAAAACATCCAGGGAAAGCGTCACGGCTTGACCGGGATTTTCAGGTTCGACCCGCAGAGGCAGAACAATGCCATTGTGATAGACGATTGATTCAGAAAAGCCGTCGTCATAGCGCTCCGGCGCAGGATAGAGCACCTCGGTGGTCTTGATGTTTGCGCTTCCGGTCGTATCGATCTGGGGCGGAATTCCGGCTTCGCCAGGATAGCGCCAATAGGTGTGCCAGCCCGGTTCCAGAAGGAACTCCAGACCGGCTTCATAATGGCCGTCCTTCATGGGGCCTGAGGCGATCAGCCTGACGGCGCCTCCCTGAACTTCCGTCCAGCCGGTCATGGCGGCATGGGCGGGTGAAGCAAAAACAAAAAGGGTGAGCGCAAGGGCAAGGACAGAGCGTTTCATGCCTTCTTTGCTACACGAGTTTCAGGCAAGCGTCATCGGCCAGACTGGGCAATCCAGGTCATATCCTTGTGACGCTGAAGTGAGCCGGTTGCCATTCGGCGAGCACAAACAGACATTAACAAAGCCCGGCAAAGGGGCTATGCTTTCCCTTGGGCAGAGAGCGTCAACAGAAAACGAGGTACGCATGGCCGGATCCGCAGCAACAGATTCCCTTGAAGGTCAGTTTCTGATTGCGATGCCGGGCATGTCAGACAGCCGGTTCGAACATTCCGTGATTTATCTGTGCTCTCATTCGGACCAGGGCGCAATGGGCCTCGTGGTGAACCAGGTGGCCCGCCATCTGTCACTGGAAGAGCTTCTGATTCAACTCGATATCGTCAACGACGATGGTGCCATCCGCCTGCCGTCGAAAGTCCGCGACATGAGCGTCCACAAGGGTGGCCCGGTAGAGGTCGAACGCGGCTTCGTGCTGCATAGCGACGATTTCATGCTGAACCAGTCGACCCTTGCCATTGATAACGGCATCTGCCTGACGGCAACACTGGAGATCCTGCGGGCGCTTGCGCAAGGGACCGGCCCCACCCAGGCCATGCTGGCCCTCGGGTATGCGGGCTGGGCTCCGGGGCAGCTTGAAAACGAAATCCAGGCCAATGGGTGGCTGACGGCTCCGGCCGATCCGGACATCCTGTTCGATCAGGCCTCCGACAAGAAATGGCATCGCGCGCTCGCCAGCATGGGTATCGACCCCGCCATGCTTTATGCCGATGCGGGGCACGCCTGACGGCGCTGACGTCACGGCCGGTTTCGCAAAACTTGTCTCTCCACGGTCATCATTTTAGCCAAAAGCGACTTGCGCTTGAATGTTATGGCGCGTAAGTCGCATCAATGGCATGGTTTGTTTCAAATCTGCCGGAATTCAAGTAGGCTGATCCTTCTCGCATCAGAGGTCTGGCAAACAGGCAGGGGACGCGGGCGTCCCGCGACAAACAAAGCAAGAGGAACGTTGCGCGGTGAAATACATCAGTACGCGTGGTGAAGCACCAGTTCTGGAATTTTCCGATGTCCTGCTACAGGGGCTCGCACGCGACGGCGGACTTTATTTACCCGAAACCTGGCCGCAATTTGATGCCGACACCATCGCGTCTTTCGCCGGTAAGCCCTATCAGGATGTTGCCTTCGAGGTTATTTCGCCCTTCGTGGCCGGCGCCATTCCCGAAGACGATCTGAAGTCCATGATTGCAGAAGCCTATGATGGCTTCCGCCACCCGGCCGTGACGCCGCTTGTCCAGACCGGACCGAACACTTTCATCCTTGAACTCTTCCACGGCCCGACGCTGGCGTTCAAGGACGTCGCGATGCAGCTGCTTGGCCGGATGATGGACTATGTCCTGACCGAGCGCGGCTTGCGCGCGACCATTGTCGGCGCAACATCCGGAGACACAGGCGGCGCAGCCATCGAGGCCTTCCGCGGGCGCGAGCGCACCGATATCTTCATCCTGTTTCCCGACGGACGCGTTTCCAGCGTGCAGCGCCGCCAGATGACGACCCCGGCGGAAAAGAACGCTCATGCCCTGGCACTAAACGGCGACTTTGATGATTGCCAGGCCATCGTCAAAGGCATGTTCAACCATTTCTCCTTCCGCGACAGGGTTGCCCTTTCCGGCGTCAATTCGATCAACTGGGCGCGGATCCTGGCGCAGATCGTCTATTATTTCGTCGCAGGCGCTGCCCTTGGCGCGCCGCATCGCAAGATCTCCTTCACGGTGCCGACCGGCAACTTCGGTGATATTTTCGCCGGCTATGCCGCCATGCAGATGGGGCTTCCCGTCGAGAAGCTGGTGGTGGCGACCAATGTCAATGACATCCTGGCGCGGACACTCAAGACCGGGCGTTATGAAAAGCGCGGCGTGACGCCGACCATTTCTCCGTCCATGGACATCCAGGTGTCCTCCAATTTCGAGCGGCTTCTGGCGGAGGTCTGCGGACGCGATGGCGCGGCAGTCCGGCGCATGATGAACCAGTTGAGCCAGTCCGGCAGTTTCGAGATCGAGGAAGGTCCGCTCCGCGCCATGCGCGCGGTCTTCGGCGCAGGCCGTTGCAACGAGGACGAAACGGCATCGACCATTGCCGAACTGTGGAACGAGGCAGGCTATTTGCTGGACCCGCACACGGCAATCGGTGTCCATGTGGCGAAAGACCATGATAACGGCGAGACACCGATGGTGGTGTTGGGCACGGCGCATCCGGCCAAATTCCCGGATGCGGTGGAAAGGGCTTCAGGAAACCGGCCGGAGCTGCCGGAAAACCTGAAGGATATGATGACTGCGGAGGAGCGCCAGCAGGTTCTGGCGGCGGATCAGGGCGTGGTGGAGCGATACATCGAAGATCACGCCCGGGCCGTTACTGCTGGGGTGTGAGCATATGAAAGTACAAACAACAATCCTCGATAACGGGATGACGGTCGTCACCGACCAGATGCCTCATCTGAAAACGGCGGCTCTTGGCGTGTGGGTGCGAACCGGATCCCGCGCGGAGAATGTGCATCAGAACGGGATAACCCATCTTCTGGAGCATATGGCCTTCAAGGGCACCAAGACCCGCACGGCGCGTGGCATCGCAGAAGAGATCGAGGCCGTCGGTGGTGAGCTGAACGCTTCCACAAGCATCGAACACACCAATTACTACGCGCGTATCCTGGCTGAGGACACGCCGCTTGCGGTCGATATTCTCGCTGACATCCTGCAGAATTCCACATTCGATGCCCAGGAGCTGACGCGCGAACAACATGTGATCCTTCAGGAAATAGGCGCGGCAAACGACTCCCCTGACGATCAGGCTTTCGATCTGTTCCAGGAAACCGCCTGGCCGGACCAGGCCATCGGACGGCCGATCCTCGGAACGCCGGAAACGGTGCAGGGGTTCAACCGCGACGCGCTCAACGCCTATCTCGCCGATCGCTACCGGGCACCCGACATGGTGCTGGCCGCTGCCGGCGCGGTTGATCATGAAGAGCTTGTCGCTCTTGCCCGCGAGAAGTTCGGTGGTTTCAACTCCGAGCCTGCAGCTCCCGAATCCGAAGCACGCTACCGCGGCGGCGAAACCCTTCGGCCGAAGGAACTGATGGAAGCACAGGTTCTGATCGGTTTCGAAGGCCGGCCCTACAAGTCCAAGGACTATTACGCCATCCAGATCCTGGCATCGGTCCTGGGCGGTGGCATGTCCTCGCGCCTGTTCCAGGAAATCCGCGAGAAGCACGGCCTTTGCTACGCCATCTACAGCTTCCACTGGGCGTTTTCCGATACCGGACTGTTCGGCCTGCATGCGGCCACCAGCCAGGAAGACCTGGCGGCCCTGATGCCGATGATCGTGGACGAGCTGATCGCCGCCACCCAGACGATCACCGACGAGGAAGTCGCCCGCTCCAGGGCGCAGATCCGCGCGGGACTGATGATGGCGCTGGAAAGCCCGGCAGCCCGCGCCGGACAGATTGCCCGTCAGATCCTCGTGCACAACCGCGTGCTCGATCCGGACGAGATTTCCTCGAAGATCGAAGCGGTGACGGCTGCCGACATCCGCAGGGTCGCGCACGAGACTTTCGTGGGCACGGTGCCGACCCTGACTGCGATCGGGCCGGTTGACGGTATCATGACTGCGGACGAACTCGCAGGACGGCTTCAGCAAAGCCCGGTCCTGCGGGCCGCATCCATGTAAGTCGGACAGAACAAGGCGGAGAGTGGGGCATGGCGCTGTTACGGCCGGGAGCAACACCTGACGCCGAACTCCTGATCGAGGCCGGCGGTTATTATCTTCGCCCGCCGATCATGTACGACTTCAAGCCCTGGGTGGAACTTCGCGGCGAAAGCCGGGCCTTCCTGAAACCCTGGGAACCGCTCTGGCCGTCCGATGACCTCACCCGAACCGGCTTTCGCCGCCGCTTGCGCCGCTATTCGAAGGACCGCAAGGAAGGGCGCAGCCTGTCGTTCCTTCTGTTTCGCGCGCGCAGCAACGAGATCCTCGGCGGACTGACACTCAGTAATATCCGCAGGGGTGTCAGCCAGACTGCGACACTTGGCTACTGGATGGGCGAGCGGCACGCCGGAAAAGGACATATGTCCTCGGCTGTCGCCATGATCTTGCCGTTTTGTTTCGACGTGTTGAACCTTCATCGTATTGAAGCGGCATGTCTGCCAACGAACATGCCGTCCATCCGTCTGCTCGAAAATGCCGGGTTCCACCGGGAAGGCTACGCACGCAACTATCTGTTAATTAACGGGACCTGGCAGGATCATCTTCTGTTTGCCTGTTTGGCGGAAGACCATGCGTCGCGACCTGAAAAGGTGGCACCGAGCGTCGAGGGAATCTTGAAAGAATTCTTGTGACATGCGCCACAACCCGGTACTTCTTCGCCCCATGTCGATTGTGATACCGGATCCGAAAACAAGCGTGATCAGAAACCTTGTCATTGCTCTGACGTTGTTTGCAACGTTGCTTGCCACCCTGCCTGCGCGGGCGCTGGAGCCGATCCCTGTTCCGATCGACGTCGAAGCACTGGACATCACCAATTCCGTCGACTTGCATCGCGAAGCCGGCACCCGGCTGCAGGTGTCGACCGCACCGGGTGCGGACGGCATCGTGCGCCGTATCGAGGTTCCCTCCCGCGATGGTACCAACACCAACTGGGCGGTGTTTGCGCTGGCCAACACCAGCGATGAACAGATCGACCGCCTGATCGTTGCACCAAATTACAAGCTGGTCGGCTCCGACCTCTTCTGGCCGGATCTCGGTTCCTCGCGCATTCTGGCGATCACACCGAGCCAGGGCATCGCTCCCGAACGTCAGAAAAGCCTTGAGGCAGACGTCTTCCTGGTCACGCTCGACCCGGGGTCGATCGTCACCTTCGTCGCGGAAATGACGACGCCGAACCTGCCGGAAATCCGGATCTGGGAACCGGACGTCTACGAGGAAACCGTCAACGCCTACACGCTCTACCGTGGCATCATTCTGGGCATTTCCGGCCTGCTGGCCCTGTTCCTCACCATCTTGTTCGTGGTCAAGGGCACGGTCATGTTTCCGGCCACCGCGGCACTTGCCTGGTCGGTGCTGGCCTATCTGTGCATCGATTTCGGCTTCTGGGGCATGGTGTTCAATCTGGAGGGCGGCGGCAGCCAGCTTGCGCGCGCCTGCGCCGAGGTCATGCTCGCGGCCAGCTTGATCATCTTCCTGTACGCCTACCTGAACCTCAACCGCTGGAACATTCATTATTCCCATCTGGCGCTCACGACGCTGATCCTGATCCTGGGTCTGCTTGGTGTTGCCGTTTGGGATCCTTCGATTGCAGCCGGCATCGCCCGTCTTGCGCTGGCCATCATTGGCTTGCTCGGGTTCGTCACCATCGCGGTGCTGGCCTTCCAGCACTATGACCGCGCCATCCTGCTGATCCCGACCTGGTGCCTGCTGATGGCCTGGCTGGTCGGGGCGGCGATGACCGTAACCGGATATCTGTCCAACGACATCGTCCAGCCCGCGCTCGGTGGTGGTCTGGTTCTCATCGTGCTGCTGATCGGCTTCACGGTGATGCAGCACGCTTTTGCCGGCGGCGCGATCGCGCAGGGGCTTATCTCCGATGTCGAACGCAAGGCACTCGCCCTGACCGGCGCCGGTGACATCATCTGGGACTGGGACATCGACCGCGACCGCATCTACACGGGCAACGAGGTTGAAGATCTGCTCAACCTGAAGCGTGGCACCCTGGAAGGGCCTGCGCGCGACTGGCTGGACATCCTGCATCCCCAGGACCGTGACCGGTTCCGGGCGACGCTCGACGCGGTCATCGATCAGCGTCGCGGCAAGGTAACCCAAACCTTCCGTCTGCGCTCAGAAGACGGTCACTTCCGCTGGTTCCGCCTGCGGGCCCGGCCGATCATCGGATCGGACGGCGAGGTGATCCGCTGCGTGGGCACGCTTCTGGACGTGACCGAGGAACGCACGGCGGAAGAACGCCTTCTGCACGATGCCGTCCACGACAATCTGACCGGTCTGCCGAACCGCGAACTCTTCGTCGACCGCTTGCGCACCAGCGTCATCCGGTCGCGTGCGGAAGAAACCTCCAAGCCGACCTTGCTCGTGCTCAATCTTGATCGCTTCAAGCAGGTCAACGACAGCATTGGCCTGTCTGCCGGCGACAGCATTCTCTTGACGGTGGCGCGTCGTCTCGGCCGACTGATCGGCCAGCAGGATACGCTGGGACGTCTTTCCGGCGACCAGTATGGCCTTGTTCTCCTGTCCGAGCAGGAGCCGGACCGGATTGTTGCGCTGGCGGATTCGCTGCGCAAGGCGGTCCGCGCACCGATCACCTTCGGCGACCGGGAGATCTTTCTGACCTGTTCCGTCGGCATTGCCTTCTTCGAAGGGGGCAAACAGGCGGTCGAGGACATGGTCACCAATGCGGAGATCGCCCTCAATCACGCCAAGCGCCTGGGCGGCGATCGCCAGGAAGTGTTCCGTCCGATCTTGCGTCCGCTCGACAAGAACATCGTCGACCTGGAAGCCGACCTGCGCGAAGCGATCAAGAAAGAAACGCTGGGTGTCTACTTCCAGCCGATCATCCGGTTGGAAGACCAGGCGGTTGCCGGCTTCGAAGTGCTGGCACGCTGGAACCACGCCAAGCGCGGCAAGATTTCACCTTCGGAATTCATTCCCGTCGCAGAGCAGTCCGGTCTCATCAACGAACTGGGCATCTATATGCTCGACAAGGGCGCACAGCAGCTGGCGTTCTGGCAACGCGAGTTCCCGATGCAGCAGCCTCTGTTCGCTTCGGTGAATCTCTCGTCGCGTCAGCTGTTGAAACAGGACCTGATCAACGATGTGAAGGCCGTTCTGTCGAGAACATCGCTGGCACCGGGAACCTTGAAGCTGGAACTGACGGAATCACTCGTCATGTCCAACCCGGAATATTCCGCCAAGGTGCTCGAGCGCCTTCGCGGGCTGGGGGCAGGCCTGTCCCTCGACGACTTCGGCACCGGCCATTCATCGTTGTCCTATCTTCAGCGGTTTCCGTTCGACACGATCAAGATCGACCAGTCCTTCGTCAAACCCAACGGGTCTTCCGCCCGGCCGGTCCTGCTCAGGACAATCGTCGCCATGGGGCATGACCTTGGCATGTCTGTCGTTGCCGAAGGAGCGGAGAGCGAGAACGATGCGCTGGAGCTCTACCAGCTCGGCTGCGAATACGCTCAAGGCTTCTACTTCGGCGAGGCCGTTACGGCAGCGGAAGCCACCAAGATCCTGCGCAAGATGCCGGCGGAAGCCGAAACGGCCTGACATTGGCCGGCATCTATCGTGCCGGCTGATCTTGCGTCAGGGGCTCTGACAGCAGTTTCCCACACACTCCGTCATGCCATGGCTCGACCATGGCATCCACGCCGTGCGCTATCCAGCCGCAAGGGCTTAGGGTTCGCTGAGATCAGGAATTGGATTGCAGGGGCAAGCCTTGCAATGGCAAAGGGAGTAGATGTAGTTGGGGCTGGAAGGCGAGGAGGCGATGCCGCGCCGTTTCCGCGTCAAGGTGCCAGGATGGGCACGGTCTTGTCGGTTTGCCGGATTTCCAGCGGCGTTGCACCGAAGGGATCGCCGTCCACCTGTGCAGCCACGGCACCTGTTGCCAGAATGGAAGCCGTTTTGAACGGGCGCACCAAAGCGCCCTTGGCCTTGTGGATGCGGCCCATCAAGAGCGCGACGCCGTAGCAGAAGGACGACCAGGGGTCGTCCCTTTCCAGAACCAGCATATGCAAGCCGGGATCGGTCGCCCCGCCGGGGCAAATGACAAAGGGGCCGCCATAGTGGCGGGCGTTGCTGGCTACCGCGAGTTTGCCGGTCAGCTCTTCACCGTCCAGGATAACTTTCAGCGAGGCGCTCTTGCGTTTGAAACCGGTCCGCAGCGCCGTGATGACATAGGCGAGCTTGCCAAGGCGCCGCTTCAGGGAAAGCGGCACGGCGTGAACGACTTCGGCATCGAACCCGGCGGAGGCCATCAGTACAAAAGGCCTGCCGTTGGCAAGGCCATAGTGCAACTGCCTGGTCTTGCCGCGTCGGATCAGCTCGGCAATTGCCTTTGCATTGCGCGGGAGGCCAAGTTCAAGGGCAAGCACATTGGCGGTGCCGAAGGGAATGATGCCCAGTTGCGGCGGGGCAGGGTGGTTCTGAAATCCGGTCAGGGCCTCGTTGACGGAGCCGTCTCCGCCGGCGACCACCAGCGTCTGCACAGGCAGCGAGGGATCCGCGCAGATGTCGCCGATCTCGCCTGCACGTCTCGTCAACCGGATCTCGGTCTTGCATCCGAGATCTTCCAGGCGATTGCGCACGTCATCCAGAAATTCGGCGCTATAGCCACCCGAGGTCGGGTTGGCCACGATCAGAACCTTTCCGGCCATATCCGGAACCATTGTGCGCACTGCTGCTGCGCCGGACCACCAGAAAAGTCTCACTCAAAATCCTCTGCTCATCAGACAGGATTCGTTTTTTCGCCGCTCTTATACGGGGCCATTCCGCCGCGCGCCAGTTCGTCTGCGCGTTCATTGTCCGGATGGCCGGCATGTCCCTTGACCCAGTGCCAGGTAACGTCATGACGTTCCCTTGCGGCGTCAAGAGCTTGCCAGAGATCGGCATTCTTTACCGGCTTGTTGGCGGCCGTGCGCCAATTCTTGCGCTTCCAGCCGTACATCCATTCCTTGATGCCGCTGCGCACGTATGTGCTGTCGGTATAAAGGTCGACCGCACAAGGGCGCTTGAGGGCATTCAGCGCCTCAATGGCGGCCATCAGCTCCATACGGTTGTTGGTGGTTTCCGACTCGCCGCCGGAAAGCTCTTTCTCATGCTCCCCGAACCGCAGGATGACACCCCAGCCGCCCGGGCCAGGATTGCCGGAACAAGCGCCGTCCGTATAGATCGTGACCCGGTTGTTGTTCTCCGTCATCGCTCCAACCCGTAGGCCTGCGTGGAGGAAATGCTCTGATGGAAGCGGAGCTTCTTCAGATATTCCAGCGGATCCTTCGGCGTAACCAGCGCACCTTCCGGCACGCTTAGCCAGTCATAGAGCCGTGTCAGCAGGAAACGCAGGGCCGCGCCCCGGCAAAGGGTCGGCAAGGCATTGTATTCAGCCTCGCTCAACGGTCGCACGGCGGCATAGCCCTTGAGCAGGGCCTTTGCCTTGGTCACGTTGAACGACATGTCCTGCTCGAAGCACCATGCGTTGAGACAGATGGCAATGTCATAGGCAAAGGCATCGTTGCAGGCGAAATAGAAATCGATCAGCCCGGAAAGCTCGTTGCCCAGAAAGAACACGTTGTCGGGAAACAGATCCGCATGAATCACCCCGCCCGGAAGGTCCCTGGGCCAGACCTTTTCCACGTGGTCCAGCTCGCTGGCGATCTCTGCACCGAGACCGGGATGAACCGTATCGCTGCGCTCCCCGCATTGATCGAACAGGGGCCGCCAGCCGCTGACGTCGAGCGCGTTCTTGCGGAACCCGTCGTAATCGGCGCCGTCGAGGTGCAACTCTGCCATGGCCCGGCCCAGCTCGGCGCAATGATCCACTTTGGGCCGCTTGACCCACATGCCGTCCAGAAAGGTGACCAGCGCGGCCGGTCGGCCGGCGAGTGTGCCCAGAAGTTCGCCGTCCCTCGAAGGGACCGGCGTCGGACAGGAAAGGCCCTTTGCGGCCAGATGCTGCAGTAGGTTCAGAAAATAAGGCAGATCTTCCGGGTTCACGCGCTTTTCGTACAGCGTCAGGATGTAGGACGCCTTGTCCGTGTGGACCAGGAAGTTGCTGTTCTCGACACCTTCGGCAATGCCCTTGAATGACAACAGACGTCCGACATCGTAGCTGCCGATGAAGTCGTTCAGTTCCTCATCGGTTACTTCGGTATAAACAGCCATGGGGTTATCCGGCAGCGGCCTGGGAGGAGGCGATCATCTCGCGCAGCTCCCGCGGCAGGTTGAAGGAAATCGTTTCTTCGGCAGTACGCACCGTCTCGACGTTGACGTCGAACCGGTCGGCAAATGCCGCGATGATTTCCTCTACCAGGGTCTCGGGGGCCGATGCACCTGCTGTCAGACCCAACGACGTGATACCTTCGAAATCGTGCCAGTCGATGTCGCTTGCGCGCTGGATCAGCACTGCAGTCCTGCACCCGGCCCGTTCAGCAACTTCACGCAGGCGTTGCGAGTTGGAGGAGTTCGGGGCGCCGACAACGATCATTGCGTCGACCTTTGGCGCCACATGCTTGACCGCTTCCTGACGGTTGGTGGTTGCGTAGCAGATGTCCTCCTTGTGCGGAGCGACAATCTGCGGGAACCGGTCCTGCAGCACAGCCACGATCCCGGCCGTGTCGTCCACGGACAAGGTGGTCTGGGTAATATAGGCGAGGGGGCGGTCGGTCTTCGGCGTGAAGGCGCGCGCGTCGTCTTCAGTCTCGATCAGGCTGACGGTGCCGTCGGGCAACTGGCCCATGGTGCCGATCACTTCAGGATGCCCCGCATGACCGATCAGCAGAATCTCGCGGTCCCGGCGAAAATGGATTTCCGCTTCCTTGTGGACCTTCGAGACCAGAGGACAGGTGGCGTCGAGATAGAACATCTTGCGGCTCTGGGCGTCTTCCGGCACGGATTTCGGTACGCCGTGCGCAGAGAAGATCACCGGTCTGTCGGTGTGCCCGGCCGGTATTTCTTCCAGCTCTTCCACGAACACAGCACCCTTGGCCTTCAGCCCGTCCACCACGAACTTGTTGTGCACGATCTCGTGACGGACGTAGACCGGACTGCCGTATTTTTCCAGGGCGAGTTCCACGATCTGGATCGCGCGATCGACACCGGCGCAGAACCCGCGGGGCGCGCAAAGGTGAATGGCAAGCGGTGTTTTTTCCTGTTTGCTCTCGGTCATCATGCTCTTTCGAGGAACGTTTCTGCGCGCAATAAGGGCTCGCAGCCACGCTGTGTCAAGGGATGTGCGGCAAGCTGAACCAATTCAGCCACAATGAGCTGCTTGAAGGTTTGCGTTTGACAAGCCTCGCCAAGCAATTCTTCACCTGCTATGAAGCTCCGCCGACAATTGTTGCATTTTTATGGAATGAAGATGATCAGTGCGATTCCCGCCGTCTCCGGCAAGACCCTGAAGACAATTATGGCCGTGGGCCTTTCCGCCGCGGCTCTTGCGGGGTGTATGAGTGCCGCTGACGGTGTTGCGGGCAAGGTTATTTCCGGTGGCCAGCAGCCGATCGAGATTTCTCCCGAAACCTTCGCCCCGCCGGTTCCCTGTCCTGCGCTGCAGCTTCAGTCCAACACCTTCCTGATCCGCAAGTATGTGCGCGGCAAGGACGATGACCCGCAGGGTCTGCTTTACCAGGCCACCGTCAAGGATTGGGCCAACACCTGCACGCAGCAACCGGACGGTAGCCGCCGCATGAAGCTGGGCCTGTCCGGCGATGTCACCTCCGGTCCTGCCTGGAAGGGCGGCGAAGTGGTTCTGCCTATGCGCGTCGCCATTGTGCCCGGTGGCAGCGGTGCCAAGCCGCTCAGCTCCGAGATCGTGAAAATTCCGGTCACGCTTGGAGCGAACTCGCCAAGCGAAACCTGGACGCTGATCGAAGAGAAATTCACGATCCCGGCAGGTGCGGACGCCAAGGTTGTCTTCGGCTTTGACGAAGGCCGTCGCCGCTAGGGCCCGGCCACGCACGTAGCACATCAGGTTCGACTGGATTTGAGGCCTGGCCGGGAAGATGGAAACCGGCCGGCCATTGATCGTGCACACTCTGCAAGACGATGCCTAAAATTGTGCACCGGCAAAATTGCGGGGGCTGCATGTCGCATATTGACAAGACTATGTCTGCCTCGCACAATCCGGCCCCAATCGGGGTCGTCCCCCGGTTGGCGTGGAAACACGTCAATGTTTATGCGGGAGAGGCCGGGTGAAAGGATCCTGGCGCCGAAGGAGCAACCGCCCCGGAAACTCTCAGGCAGAAGGACCGCATGAACTGCAACGCTCTGGAAAGCAGTGCTCCGCAAGTGGGTTTGCGGACTGCTCACCGAAGGAGTAACCGAAAGGCGTCATCGGCGCCGGTCGGGAAATCTCTCAGGTACTCGGACAGAGGGGGTGCAGACGGATCAGGACCCATGCGGGCCGGTTCGGGACTGCGCAACCCCGAATACGAGGACCGTTCATGGCGGAAACCGTTGCAGACGAAGATCTGAAACAAACGCCTCTTCACGACCTTCATGTGGAACTGGGTGCACGCATGGTGCCGTTTGCCGGCTATTCCATGCCCGTGCAGTACAAGGCCGGCATCATGGCCGAGCACCAGCAGACCCGCACGAAAGCCGGCCTTTTCGACGTCTCCCACATGGGGCAAGCCCTGTTGATCGGTCCCGATCACGAAACGACGGCCCGGGCTCTGGAAGCGCTGACCCCGTCCAATTTCGTCGAACTTGGCCACGGCCGTCAGCGCTACACGGTGCTGCTCAACGACGAAGGCGGCATTATCGACGATCTGATGGTCACCCGGCCGCTGTCCGAAGCAGAAGACGGCAAGCTGATGCTGGTGGTCAATGCCTCCCGCAAGGATGTCGACTACGCCCATTTCCGCGACAGACTGCCTGAAAACGTGACCCTTGAAGTGATCGACGATCGTGCGCTGATCGCGGTTCAGGGGCCGGAAGCCGTGGCTGCGGTCGCAGCACATGCGCCAAAGGCAGCCGAACTTGGCTTCATGGCCGCCGCACCGATGGAGTTTGACGGTATTGACTGCCACGTTGCCCGTGCCGGCTATACCGGCGAGGACGGCGTGGAGATGTCCGTGCCTGCCGGTGCTGCTGAAGCGATTGCCCGTGCACTGCTCGCCGACGACAGGGTCGAACCGATTGGGCTCGGGGCCCGCGACAGCCTGCGTCTTGAGGCAGGGCTGTGCCTCTACGGACACGACATTGACGAGATGACGTCTCCCGTCGAAGGCGCCATCACCTTCTGCATGCAGAAGCGCCGCCGAGAAGAAGGCGGCTTTCCGGGCGCCGAACGCATTCAGGGCGAACTCGAAAAGGGACCGGGCCGCGTCCGCGTCGGCCTGCGCCTCGATGGCAAGGCACCTGCGCGGGAAGGGGCCGAGATCGCACTGCCCGACGGGCCGGTGATCGGCACCGTGACATCCGGCGGTTTCGCACCGACCGTGGGTGCCCCGATCGCAATGGGCTATGTCCCGGTGGAGCACTCCGAAACTGGCACGCCACTTGAATTGATCGTCAGAGGCAAGCGCTTGCCCGCTACCGTCGCGGACATGCCGTTTGTTCCGAACCGGTATTACCGCAAACCCAAAGCATAAATCTTTCCAGATAACGGACGCACAATATGACCACCTATTACTCCAAGGACCACGAGTGGATCGCCGTAGATGGCGACAAAGCCACCATCGGCATCACGACTTACGCGCAGGAGCAGCTCGGCGACGTCGTTTACGTCGAACTGCCGGAAGCCGGCAAGGCACTGTCACAGGGCGATGAAGCCGCCGTCGTTGAATCCGTCAAGGCTGCCAGTGAAGTCTACGCTCCGATCGACGGTGAAGTCGTTGAAGCCAACGATGCGCTGGTGGACGAGCCGGCCAAGGTGAACGAAGATCCCGAAGGCGCTGCATGGTTCATCAAGATGACCGTCGGCAATGCGGATCAGCTGTCCGACCTGATGGACGCGGCAGCCTACAAGGCGTACGTGGAGACGTTGTAATTCATGGCAGGGCACTACTACACGGCACAGGTGGAATGGGCATGCGACGGCGACTATGCCGCAAACGCCTATTCCAGAGGGCACATCTGGCGTTTTGACGGTGGTCTGGAGATCCCGGCAAGCGCTTCGCCCACGGTGGTACCCCTGCCATATTCCATTGAGGCCGCCGTCGATCCGGAAGAGGCTTTCGTCGCCGCTATCTCGTCCTGCCACATGATGTCCTTCCTGGATCTTGCCCGGCGGGCGAATTTCGTTGTCGCCAGTTACAGCGACCGTGCCCAGGGCGAAATGAGCCGGGTGGCGCGGGGCAAGATGGCAATCACGAAAGTGGTGTTGCGGCCGGTTATCACGCTGGTTGCGGCCGAGGACCCGGATCCGACCTGGCTGACCGATCTGCATGAAAAGGCGCATGACGTCTGTTTCATAGCCAACTCCGTGAAGTGCGAGATCGTTGTGGAGCCCGAACCGCTCCGCCTCGTCGCACCGTGACTTTCCGGAACCGGCCGCACGAAGTCGCAGCCGGTTCCCTGTTCTGGATGGTGACCAGTTCTCTTCTCTGTGCGTCTGCACGGCGCCACCGCGCCGAGCAGGAAACGGGGAGCCCGTATCCGGAAGCTTGTCAGTTTTCCGGGTCCGGGCTGATGAAGCGAGAGCGTGGTTTTCGCCGGTCCGATTTTTGATCAAACCCTTGGGAGCTGCCTGATGCGCTACCTGCCTTTGAACGATACCGACCGCAGCGACATGCTCGCGCGGGTCGGCGTCAAATCCGTCGATGAACTCTTTGCGGATATCCCTGAAGACGTTCGCATGAAGGGTCTGCTCGACCTTCCCAAACGAGCCAGCGAAATGGAAGTGGAGCGCAAGCTCTCGGCCATGGCATCGAAGAACACTGCGGCCGGCTCCGTACCGTTCTTCGTCGGTGCAGGTGCCTACAAGCACCATGTGCCGGCAACGGTCGACCATCTGATCCAGCGGTCGGAGTTCCTGACCTCCTATACGCCCTATCAGCCGGAAATCACGCAAGGTACGCTTCAGTACCTGTTCGAGTTCCAGACCCAGGTAGCGCGCCTTACCGCAATGGATGTCGCCAACGCGTCCATGTATGACGGCTCCACCGGCACCGGTGAAGCCGTGCTGATGGCGCACCGGGTGACCAAGCGCAACAAGGCCGTGCTTTCCGGCGGGCTGCATCCGCAGTACCGGGAAGTCGTCGAAGGCCTGTCCAACATGGCCGGCGATCGGGTCGTCAGCCTGCCGGCAGACCCGACGGGCACCGAAGACATCCTGTCACAGATCGATGACGAGACGTCTTGCGTTGTCGTCCAGTCGCCGTCGTTCTACGGCCAGCTGATCGACCTGAAGCCGATTGCCGAAAAGGCGCACCAGCACAAGGCACTGCTGATCGCGGTCTTCACCGAAGTGGTGTCGCTCGGCCTGATCGAACCGCCGGGAACACAAGGCGCGGATATCGTGGTCGGTGAAGGCCAGTCCATCGGCAACGGCCTCAATTTCGGTGGTCCTTATGTCGGTCTCTTCGCCACCCGCCAGCAATATGTCCGCCAGATGCCGGGCCGGCTCTGCGGTGAGACGGTGGACGCGGAAGGCAAGCGCGGTTTCGTGCTGACGCTGTCGACCCGCGAGCAGCATATCCGCCGCGACAAGGCAACGTCGAACATCTGCACCAACTCCGGTCTCTGCTGCCTTGCCTTCACCATTCACATGTCGCTGCTGGGGCAGGCCGGGTTGACCAAACTCGCCCGCATCAACCATGGCAATGCGGTGAAGCTGAAGAAGCTTCTTGCCGGCGTGCCTGGTGTCGAGGTTCTGAACTCGGCCTATTTCAACGAGTTCACGATTGCGCTGCCGAAGGTGGCCGAGGACGTGGTCGAGCAACTGGCCGAACGGGGCGTTCTCGCAGGCCTGCCGGTCTCACGCCTGGAGCCGGGCAACAAGGATCTCGCGAACCTGTTGGTCGTCGCGTCGACCGAAGTCAATACGGATGAAGACCGCGCGGCCTTTGCGGACGCGCTGAAGGAGGTGCTGGCATGAGCATGAACACGCAAGGCCGCCCGACCGCAGCAGGTGATGCCGGGGATGCTTTCCGCCCGAAGACCTTCACCGGCAACCGTGGTCTCGATATGGAAGAGCCGCTGATTTTCGAATTCGGCTCGCTGGAAACAACCGGTGTCGATCTCGACGAGGACGAAAGCGCCGAGTTCGAGCTTGGCAGCTTCAAGCGCACTGCCGAGATCGGTCTGCCGGGTCTCGCCGAACCGGAAGCCATGCGCCACTACGTGCGTCTGTCGCGGAACAACTACGCCATCGACAGCGGCCTTTATCCGCTTGGCTCGTGCACCATGAAGCACAATCCGCGCCTCAACGAGAAGATGGCCCGCCTGCCGGGCTTCGCGGACATCCATCCGCTTCAGCCGGTCTCCTCGGTGCCCGGCGCACTGGAACTGATCGATGCGCTTGCCCACTGGCTGATGGTGTCCACCAACACCTCCGCTGTCGCGATGAGCCCGAAAGCCGGTGCCCACGGCGAACTCTGCGGCATGATGGCGATCAAGGCGGCCCACACGGCAGCCGGCCGCGATCCGAAGATCGTGCTGGTGCCGGAAAGTGCCCATGGCACCAACCCGGCAACGGCAGCGCTCCTGGGCTACAAGGTGGTCAATATCGATGCCAAGGATGACGGCACCGTCGATCTGGAGGCCCTGAAGAAGACCATTGCCGAACACGAGGGCAATATTGCCGGCATCATGCTGACCAACCCGAACACCTGTGGGCTGTTCGAACGGGAAGTGAAGCAGATCGCCGATCTGATTCACAAGGCGGATGCCTATTTCTACTGCGATGGCGCCAACTTCAACGCCATCGTCGGCAAGGCTCGCCCGGGGGATCTTGGCGTCGACGCCATGCATATCAACCTGCACAAGACCTTCTCGACGCCTCACGGCGGCGGTGGCCCGGGTTCCGGTCCGGTCGTCCTGTCCCAGAGACTGGCGCCTTTCGCGCCGCTGCCGTTCATTCGCAAGACGGAAAAAGGTGTCGAACTGGTCGAAACCGAAGCTGCCACCAAGGACGGCGAGCAGCCATTCGGCCGCATGACCGCGTTCCACGGCCAGATGGGCATGTACGTGCGGGCTCTGTCCTACATGATGAGCCACGGCTCCGACGGTCTGCGGCAGGCGTCTGAAGATGCGGTGCTGAATGCGAACTATATTCGCGTCGGCCTGCAGGACCTGATGAGCCTGCCCTTTGGCGAGCGTCCGTGCATGCACGAAGTGCTGTTCGACGACAGCTTCCTGAAGGACACCGGCGTGACCACGCTCGACTTCGCCAAGGCGATGATCGACGAAGGCTATCATCCGATGACCATGTACTTCCCGCTGGTTGTCCATGGCGCGATGCTGATCGAGCCGACGGAATCGGAAAGCCGGGCTGCGCTCGATCTTTTTGTCGCCACCATGCGCGATCTCGTGATGAGCGCAAAGCGCGGCGAAACGGAACGCTTCTCCGGTGCACCGTATCTTGCCCCGCGACGCCGTCTGGACGAAACGGGTGCAGCTCGCAAGCCGGTCCTGAAATGGACCGAGCCGGCTCCGGCCGAAGTGACCCCGGCTGCTGCCGAGTAACACGTGGACGAATTTTCAAGGATGAAAACCCCGGCTTCGGCCGGGGTTTTTTGTTTCCTGTCGCTCAGGTGTGCGCTGTCACCACGTTGGAGACGTGAGGAAACCGGATTGCCTTGCCGTCAAAACAGGAGCCCAGTTCTTTCAGGAAATCATTGAAGCAGGCGTTCCTGTCGTCTTCGGATAGCCGGGAGAGCTTGTCTCCGGTATGCATGCCGCCCATGGCTCCGGCGGCATACGCACGGCCATCCGGGTGATGAAGCGTCAGTGAAACTGTCTCCAGTTGGATATCCTGAAACCCGGCTTCTTCAAAGTTCGATCGTATTTCTTCAGGGTCGGAGAGTTGGCAGATCGCACGAACGGCTGCCCCCGCCTCTGCGCCGACGTGTTTTTCCAATGCGGTTGCCTGCGCCATCAGCAGAGGATTTTCTGACAGACCGCGGGAAACGCAGAAGGCGACGCGGCCCCCGCTTGCCAGAACGCGGTGAAGTTCGCGCAAGGCTCCGACACGATCGGGGAAGAACTGCAAAGCCTGCTGACATTACGCCAGGTCAAAGCCGCCATCAGGGAATGGCAGATCGCCTGCGGTTGCCTCGAACCATTCTGCGTCTATCCCGTTTACGCTGGCCTTTTCGGCCGCAACGGCCAGCATTCCCGCACTCATGTCCACGCCGGTCAGCCTCGCAAATCCGTTCCCAAGGCTCGCGACTTCACGGATTACCGCACCGGTGCCGCACGCAAGGTCCAGGACCCGGTCTCCCTGTTGGGGTGGTTGCCGTTGGAGCAGCTCTTGTGCCCAAGGCTGAAAGATCACCGGCACCATGACACTGTCGTATCGCTCGGCGAATGTTCAGTTTCGGGGGACGCCTTCCTGATTGCTCATGGTTCGCTCCAGACTACGAACGGGACCGGCAGTATAGCTCCAAACCCTCGCCGAGGCACGGAACCTGGTTTTCACCGGGATCGAACCTTCTGACTTGGGGCCTTCGGTTCCAGGGTGATGACACACAGGGGTGTTCAAAAATATTATTGACAATATAAATGTCAAAATGACATATAAGTTGTCAACTGAGGTGCCCATGAAGAAGTCTGTCGAGCTTTATGAAATCATTCGCCTGATACGCCCCGTGCACCGCCGGCTTGCGCGGGCGGTGGAGGCCAAGCTGGAGGGAACCGGCGTGACCGTCGGTATGCGAGCGGTCATGGAAGTGCTGGAGGAGGCCGGGCCGATGGCGGTACCCGAGATCGGCCGGGCGCTGTTTCTTGCCCGCCAGCAGATTCAGCTCCTGATGAACGCTCTGGAAGAGCAGGGACTGGTCGAGCGACGGGCGAATCCGGCGCACAAGCGATCACCGCTGTTTGCCTTGAACGAAGCGGGGCAAGACCGGTTCGGTGAAATCCGGGCACGGGAGACTGACGAAATCGAGACAGTCTGCGAGCTCTTCTCGGACGACGACCTGCGTTCCACGCAGCGGGTGCTCTGCACCATGCTTGATCACTTTGCCGCGTTCGAGGACGACCCGGATCGGCCCAAGGCACTGGAATAATTTCACGAACAGGAGAGGTCACATGACCGGTATCTGGATTGCGGCCGGGCTCTGTGCCGCAGGCGTTGTCGCCTATATCGTTTATTGCCTGCGGCGGCTGGGAACGCCGACAAAGGGCGCAAGTATCGACAGGTCAATGCGGCCGGGCACAGCTCTGGTGGTGATCGACGTGCAGGAGGACTTCACCAGGAACACCGGCAAACACGCTTTTGACCCAGGCCAGAGAGACGCTGTGCTTGCCGAAATAGGGCGTCAGGTGGAAGCGCATCGGATAGCAGGCCACCAGGTCGCTTTCGTCAAGAATGTCTTCCGCGACTGGCCGGTGATCGCGGCCATGAAGATGTCGGCGGGCGGTATCGGTACACCGGGGCGAGACGGTTTGAAGCTCGACCGAACACTTGCTGTCGGCAATGCTCCGGTCTTTGAGAAATCGATCGGTGACAGTTTCTCCAGTCCGCAATTTGAAGCCTGGCTTGAGGAAAAGCGGATCGGGCGGCTGGTCCTGGTTGGTCTTGATGCCTGTCACTGCGTTCAGCTGACCGCAAAGGGGGCGTTGAACCGGGGGTATGACGTCGAAATCAGGGATCCGGCGACACTAACCACGACGCCGGACAGATGGACGGACCTCAAAGGCGAGTTGGGCAAACTCGGCGCAGCCTTCGCCTGAAACGGGCGCAGTCGGCGCCATGTCCGGCTGCGCTTGAAGGCCTCAGTGTGCGACCAGGAGTGATCGCTCCCGGCTGCGCAAGTCGAGAAGTTGGGAGATCCAGCTATTTCGGTTTTGCAGAAAGGCGGTCAAAAGCGCTGGATAGTCCGCAGTAACTGCTTCTTGAACCGATGTGCGGGCCGCAAGCTTGCTACGCCACGCAAGAACCCGGTCGAGGTCGTCAAACATTTCAAGCGTCAAGAACGTCTCAAAGACATCGAAATATCGGAACACCGGGGCGAAAGCCGCATCGACGAGCGAAAAGGTTCTTCCGGCGAAGAAGGGACCGTCCGGATCAAGTTCACCTTCCAGATGACGGAACTTTGCACGAAGTGCTTCACCCGCAGCATAAAACCCGGTGTCGTCCCTGGCGTTGTAGAGCGCGCCGATGCCGTTCAGGATCTGCGAGGCGAATTCGATATAGGCCCGGTGCCGCGCGCGTTCGGAAGGGTCTTCCGGGTGCAGCCGGCTCCCTTCTGTCTCGTCCAGGAATTCGACGATCGGGGCGGATTCGAAGAGATAGCGATCACCACCCAGTTTCAGCAGCGGCACCTTGCCGAGTGGTGAGGCCGCGCGGAACCAGTCCGGTTTGTCGGCAAGGTCGATGGTAACCCGGTCAAACGGAACATTCTTTTCATGAAGGACGATCGCCGAGCGCTGCACGTAAGGGCAAAGCGCATGGCTGATCAGCGTGAGTGTGTCGGGCATCTGGAAACTCCTTTTCATGCATCTGCATTAAGATGGATGCATATGCATGAAAAATCAAGATTGATGCAATTGCATAAATTTTCTATTTCTTGGCCATGAGCAATTCCGCCGAAACCGTCCCCCAGGCCATCGACGCCTGGGCCCGTCTGCAGCGTGCAAGCGGCAACGTGCTGGCACGGGTCGAGGCACGCCTGAAGGCGGCCGGATTCCCACCTCTTGGTTGGTACGATGTGCTGCTGGAATTAAGCCGGGCAGAGGACAAAACTTTGCGACCGGTCGAAATCGAAAAGCGGATGCTGCTGGCCCAGTACAATGTTTCGCGCCTGCTCGACCGGCTGGCCGCTGCGGGCTACATCGAAAAGCTGAAGAGCCCGGAAGACGGCAGAGGTGTCTCGGTGCGTCTGACCCAGGAAGGGGAGACGCTCTTGAAGGCCATGTGGCCGTGTTACCGGGCAGCGGTGGAAACCGAATTCACAAGGCATCTGGAGCCGGGGGACACCGAAGCGCTCTGGAAGGTGCTGGGCAAACTGGTGCAGTGACGTCTGTTCCCGGGGAGTGAACACACTGTTTCCGCATGACAGGCCAAAACATGCGTATAAGGTCGGCAGACCTTCTCTCTGACCGGACCTGAAACCCATGACCAACACCACCAATCTGGATGAACGGACCGGACTTCCGCAGGAGTGGCTGTTCCTTCTGAAAGAACATCCGCGCGAAGACTGGCCGGGTCACCAGAACCTCGGCCCACTGACCGAATTCTGGCTCGCACGGCATAACGGCTTCCGTCAGCTCGGTGCTGACCTGGATACGATCCTGACCGACTTCCGCGAACAACGGCTCCCGGTAAACCGTTTCGGCAACCTCTTTGCCCCGCGTCTGCAACAGTTTCTCAGTGAGCTGCATCACCACCACATGATCGAGGATGAGCACTATTTCCCTGTATTCATGGAAGCCGAAAAGCGCCTGGTGGATGGCTTTGAGCTACTGGAGGGCGACCACGAACTGATCCACCATCGCATTGAGGCGGTGATCAAGAGCGCCAACAAGCTGTTCGGGCAATTGCAGACGAAAGACCGCGATGCCATCCGCCGCGCGGCCGACAGTTTCGCCGGTGTCAGCGACACCCTGATCTCCGGCCTGATGCGCCATCTGGATGACGAGGAAGACCTGATCGTTCCGGTTATCCTGGATCGCGGCGAACGGAAACTCGGGTTGTCGTAACGCGGCCAGATGTGCGGAAGCGCACGCCTGTCGCCCTGGGTTAGGTGGGATTTCTTGACCGCGCGCAGCCTTGAGGCATTCCGGTTACACTTGCCGGGGTCTGGAACGTCACGAACACAACAGGCTTGACTCTTTTCCCGCCCTAACGCATTTAAGCTGGCATGACCAAGATGAGCGCATCCTTCGTGTATTTTTATTACGTCACCGACATACCGGCGGCTGCGTAGGATCTTGTTCACCCCATAGACACCTCAAAAGCCGCCGCGTCAGGCGGCTTTTTGGTTTCTAGAGACCCGAGCTTCCTGGCGGGGGAACCAGGAAGCGAAAAATGACCAGACATATGATCGAAGCCGGCAAACCGGCGACAAAACTCAAATCGGAGGCACTTGCCGTGCTTCTGGAACGTGGTCTTGTGCACCAATGCACGGATATCGAGGCGCTCGACCAGACGCTGTCACAAGGGCCGATCACCGCATACGCCGGGTTCGATGCCACGGCGGCAAGTCTTCATGTCGGCCACCTGATGCCGTTGATGACCATGCGTTGGCTGCAGAAGCTCGGCCATCGTCCCATCGTCGTGCTTGGCGGTGGCACAAGTCAGATCGGCGATCCGAGTTTCCGCAAGGATGCCCGGCCGATGCTGGAGGAACGCCAGATCGCAGCCAACATCGCGAGCATACGACGATCCGTTGAGCGTCTCGTGGATATGAACGGCGAAGATGGGGCTTTGCTGGTCGACAATGCGGAATGGCTCAATGAATTCCGCTTCCTGGAATTCCTCCGCGACTATGGCTCCCAGTTCACCGTCAACCGCATGATGACCTTCGACAGCGTCAAGTCGCGCCTCGATGCTCAGATGCCGCTGACGGTTCTGGAGTTCTGCTACATGATGCTGCAGGCCGTTGATTTTCTGGAGTTGGCAAAGCGTCATGACTGTGCGCTTCAGGTCGGTGGATCCGATCAATGGGGCAACATCGTCAATGGTGTGGAACTCGGCCGCCGTGATGGCCGCAAGTTGCACGGCCTCACTGTTCCCCTGCTGACCACCGCCAGCGGTGCGAAGATGGGCAAGACGGCCGCTGGTGCCGTGTGGCTGCACCCCGAACACCTGTCGCCCTTCGGCTTCTGGCAGTTCTGGCGCAACACCGCCGATGCAGATGTCGCCAAGTGCCTGCGCCTTTTTACCGAGCTGCCGATGAGCGAAATCGAACGACTTGCGGCGCTGGAAGGGGCGGAGCTGAACGAAGCCAAGAAGATCCTGGCAACCCAGGTGACGGCAATCGTTCATGGCCCGGAAGAAGCGCGCGGCGCCTTGCAGCAAGGCGATGCCCTGTTTTCGGGCGAAGGCGAGATCCTGGAACCGACCCACAGTCTGCCGCTGAAAATTCTGGCAGACGGTCTCGGCCTTCTGGAGCTTGTGGTCGCGGTTGGCTTCGCAGCATCCAACGGCGAAGCACGGCGGCTCGTGGAAGGTGGAGGCGTTCGCCTCAACAACCAGATCGTCGACGACGCGCGCCGCCGCATTGCCACAGGCGATCTTCAGGCCAACGACCGTTTGTCGATTTCTGTCGGCAAACGCCGCAAGGCCCTGGTCGGCTTCGAGTGAGGCCGGTCAGATGGCTTTTGCATCATCGATCAGAACGGCCGGCTCCAGCCGGCCGTTGTAGCCGAAGACCTTCCCGATCAGCGGGAAGGTCACCTCTACGGTGAAACTGTACCTTCCATCGACAACACGCTCGCGCCCGACCGCTCTCGGAGCAAGGCGCAGCGACAGCGGAAGCGGTCCAAGCGAAACCTCTGCCGGGGTGATGTCGATGCCCTTGTCACTTGCCGTTACCCGCATCTTGAACAGGAAAGGTCCAAGGCGCTCGAGCATGCAGGGATACGCTTCGCCAGTACCGGCCATCATGTCGGTCTGGAACGGCTGCCCGTCAAACCGCCGGGTCCAGCGCTCTCCACCCACGATAGGTTCAAAGCTGGTCTCGACCGGAACACCCATCCGTGCTTCCGGCAACTTCGCCAGCCGGCAAATCAGCTTTGCGCCCCACGAGCTTCCCCGGCTGACATCCGCGGTGCCCCGCGCCACCCGCGCGAAGCTGTGCATCCGCCGGATTTCTGCCGGTACCTTGTCGAACTCGGGGCCGAGGATGGTTTGATAAAGCGTGCGGGGCATGTGAGATCTGCTTTGATGTCGAAGTGTCTTCTCAGACAGACCATTCTCGCGTTGATTGGACAACAGCAAAAACTCTTTGCACTTGTTTGGTGACCTCCAGAGGAGCACCATTCAGCCTTCCCATCATCCCTCTCCACTTCCTCCGTCATGCCATGGCCTGGCCATGGCATCCATGCCGTTCCCCATCCGCCAATTGAGGCTTCTGGCTGAGGCGCGGTCACGGCATGGATTGCAGGGTTGAGCCCTGCGATGACGAATGTTTGGGACGAACGAATCCTGGGTTTCCCGGACTGTGGAGAGGAACTGAAAGAGGGAAGCGCAACGCGGCAAAGAAAGAAGCCGGGATTTCCCCGGCTTCCATTTGACCGTTCAGCTCTGTTTTTCCAGCTGCCTTGCCCGGTATTCTTCCACCGGCAGGCCGCCGACGCCCCAGTTCTCAAGGTCCACTTCCTCGATCACCACGAAGGTGGTTGCCGGGTTCTTGTCGAGAACGTCAACCAGTAGGTCCGTCGCGCCTTTGATAAGCCTGGCTTTCTGCTCCGCCGTCACCCCTTCACGGGTCACCTGGATATTCACGTAAGGCATGTCAGGCCACTCCTTCGTTGCGTGGTCGAATTTCGAAGATCTTCGCCATGATTTGCCAGCGGCCTTCGTCCCGCACGAAGGTCAGGAAATCGGTGAAATCGTTGTTGCCGATCGAACAGCGAACTCTGGCAAAGGCCGTGTTCTCACCGGCGAACTGGATCTCGTCGATGACATCGCGGCGCTCCTCACCCCGGGACGCCGGCGACTGGCGGGCGGCGACGACCGGTACATATTCGGCCATCGTGCGATAGAGCAGGGGCGTCTCGTCCGCCGTGGCGTAGATTGCCTTCTCGTGAAACACCTGCTGCAGCAGGTCGGTATCGCAGTGATAAAGCGCGTCGAAATAGTCGGATATGACCTTTTCCAGCGCAGCCAAGGCACTGCTCATGCCGCCAGGCCTTCTTCCTGAAGGGTCTTCAGGGTAGCCGGGCGAGTGCGGATGCGCTCGACATAGGCTGCCGTCTTCGGCCAGTGGCCAAGAGACACGCCGATGAAGTTTGTCCAGTTCAAGATGACAAAGGCATAGGCGTCGGCAACGGAGAAGGTATCTCCCAAAAGATAGTCGCCGCCCTTTGCCAGCAAGGCGTCGAACTGGCCGAGCTTGGTATTCAGCTTTGTCTGGTTTTCAGCTGCTTCTGCTTCAGAAAATTCCTTGCCGGAAAAGAACGGGCTGAACCCCTTGTGAAGCTCTGAGGACAGGAAGCTGAGCAATTCCAGCACGCGGAACCGGTCGAGCGGCTTGCCTGCTGTATCCGTCGCAAAGTCCGGGTACTGCTCGCCAAGCCAATGCAGGATGGCAACGTTTTCCGTCAGAACGTCACCGTTCTCAAACCGAAGTGCCGGCACGTAGCCGCGCGGATTGGTCTGCGCGTATGCTGCGCCGGTCTCCGTCAGACCCGCGGTCGTATCGACTTTTTCGAGACTGTAGGTGGCACCGGCTTCGTTGAGCAGGAGATGAGCAGCCATGGAACAGGCACCGGGTTTGTAGAACAGTTTCATCGATTGGCTCCTTGGTTCGTATCGATGCCCGGAAGGTGTCTTTTGAAGTCACCATTGACAAGTAGGTTTCTATTGGTAACTTGCATTATCGAGTTACCGGGCAGAAACCTGATGGTTCCCGCGTGACCTTGGACCCTTGAAGATCGTGTGGTGCCCATGGCCTTGAAAATGCGCAAGAATCTGAGCCCGAAACCGCCGACTCCTTGCAGTCTGACCCAGTGCATGCAGGTGATTTCCGGAGCCTGGGCACCCAACGTCATCTGGAGCCTGCGGGCAGGTCCCCGCCGCTTCAACGAGCTGAAGGCGGATATTCCCCCTGTGTCCGGCAAGGTACTGTCACAGCGCCTTTCAGAGTTGGAAGGCCGCGGCGTGCTGTTGCGCCATGTCCGCCCGACCTCGCCACCTTCCGTTGAATACGAGCTGACGGATCTGGGTCAGGATCTGATTCCGGCACTGGAAGCCATTGTCGAAGTCGGGCACAAGTTGAAGGTGCGGCGCGATTTCCAGATGGCGGCCGAAGCCGCCGAATAGGTGGTGAAGCGGGGAGGGGCTCTTGAAACAGCAGACTTTCGTTTGCGTCCATGGTGTCTGGCATGGCGGCTGGTGCTGGTCGCGTCTGGCAAACATCCTGCGGGCACGTGGGCATCGCGTGACCGCACCAACGCAGACGGGCCTTGGCGAGCGCTCGCATCTGCTTTCACCGGACATCACGATCCGGACGTTCGTGGAAGATATCGTGCGCCATCTTCAGTTCGAGGACCTGGCGGACGTCGTTCTAGTCGGCCACAGCTTTGGCGGCATTCCGATCACCGGGGTTGCAGACCTCGTGCCGGAGCGGATTGCCGGTCTGATCTATCTCGACGCGATCATGCTGGAAAGCGGAGAGACCTGGTTCGATCTTCTGCCGCAAGATCTTGCCGAAGACCGCAGGAAGCTGGCGGAAATCAGCAGCGGCGGCCTGTCGCTGCCGCCAGCCCCGCCGGAAAGTTTTGGCATCACGAAGCCGGACGACGTTGCCTTTTTGAAACCGCGCCTGACACCGCACCCGTTCCGAACCTTCACCACGGCACTGGACCTGAAGCACCCGGTCGGAAACGGTCTTCCAGCCCATTACATCGAATGCACTGACCCGCCATATCCGCCGGCAAAAGTCGCACTGGCCCGGGCACAGGCCAAGGGATGGCCGGTCTCACGGATCGCGACAGGCCACGATGCCATGGTGAGCGAGCCTGAGGCGCTTGCGGATCTGCTGGAAGAGATTGCAGAAGAACTTTGACGATGAACAGGCTGCCGTTCCCGGAGCTTCAACGGAAAACGGGGCAGCCTTCTTTCGAAGACTGCCCCGCATCACTGCCAGGACAAGATCGGGTAACGCCGGCAGTCTTTAGAAGAACCCGAGTTTGTTCGGGTTGTAGCTGACCAGCATGTTCTTGGTCTGCTGATAGTGATCCAGCATCATCTTGTGGGTCTCACGGCCGATGCCGGACTGCTTGTAGCCACCAAAGGCCGCATGGGCCGGGTAGGCGTGATAGTTGTTCACCCATACGCGGCCTGCCTCGATGGCGCGGCCGAACCGGTAGCAGCGGTTGGCATCACGCGACCACACGCCGGCGCCGAGGCCGTACATGGTGTCGTTTGCAATCGCCAGGGCTTCTTCTTCGGTCTTGAACGTGGTGACGGACACCACCGGGCCGAAGATTTCCTCCTGGAAGACCCGCATCTTGTTGTGGCCTTTCAGGATGGTCGGCTGAACGTAGAAGCCGCCGGAAAGGTCGCCGTCGAACTTCGCTTCCGCGCCGCCGCACAGCACTTGTGCACCTTCCTCGACCCCGATGGTCAGATAGGACAGGATCTTGTCCTGCTGCTCGCGGCTGGCCTGGGCACCGACCATGGTCTCGATGGCGCGCGGGTCACCCTGCTTGATGGCTTTCACACGGGCGATCGCCCGTTCGATGAAGGCTTCGTAGATGTCTTCCTGGATCAGGGCCCGGCTCGGACAGGTGCAGACTTCACCCTGGTTGAAGGCGAACAAAACAAAGCCCTCGATGGCCTTGTCGAGGAACGCATCGTCTTCGCTCATGACGTCGGAAAAGAAGATGTTCGGCGACTTGCCGCCCAGTTCCAGCGTCACCGGAATGAGGTTCTCGGTTGCGTACTGCATGATCATCCGGCCGGTTTCGGTCGACCCGGTAAAGGCGATCTTGGCGATGCGATTTGACTTGGCGAGCGGGGCGCCAACCTCTGCACCAAAGCCATTGACGATGTTGAGAACGCCATCCGGCAACAGGCCGCCGATGAGCTCCGCCAGCACCATGATTGCCGCCGGGGTCTGCTCGGCCGGTTTCAGAACGACGCAGTTGCCGGCGGCGAGCGCCGGAGCCAGTTTCCAGGCAGCCATCAGGATGGAGAAGTTCCAGGGAATGATCTGCCCGACAACGCCGAGCGGCTCATGGAAGTGGTAAGCAATGGTGTCGGCATCGATCTCCGACATGGAGCCTTCCTGGCCGCGCAGAACGCCTGCGAAATAGCGGAAGTGGTCGACGGAAAGCGGAATATCGGCTGCCGTGGTTTCTCGGATCGGCTTGCCGTTGTCCCAGGTTTCTGCCTTGGCCAGAATGTCGAGATTCTGCTCCATGACATCGGCGATTTTCAGCAGAATATTGGCACGCTCTGCTGCCGGGGTCCGGCCCCAGGCTTCCTTGGCCGCATGGGCCGCATCAAGCGCCAGGTCAACGTCAGCGGCATCGGAACGGGCGACTTCGCAAACGGTGGCGCCGGAAATCGGCGTGATGTTGTTGAAATACCGTCCGTTCACAGGCGCAACGAATTTGCCGCCGATATAGTTGTCATAGCGGGACTTGAACGGAGACGTCGTGTCGACGGAAAAACTGGGCATCTGATTCATCTGGGTTCCTCCACAAGATCGGCGGTCAGGCAACCGAAGCTGCGACGGGCCGAAGGTCCCGGTCCTCCACCGGGAATGGGTGGACTGTGCCGGAGGAACTTGCGCAGTGGTAGGAGGGGGCAGATGCCTGTGTCCGGCATGTGTCTCAGTTCTGAGACAGGTCAGCCGGGATATCAGTCTATGTTCAGCCGTTTCATTCGCCGGTAAAGGGTTGCCCGGCCGATGCCGAGCGCGCGCGCGGCTTCGGAAACGTTGCCGCCGGCCCGCGCCAGTGCACGAATGACGGCAGCCCTTTCTGCCTTCTCAAAGCCGCTGGGGCCATCCTCGCGGCCAAGCAGATCGGAAGCGGGCAGGGGCTTCAGAGGGCCGCTTGCACCAAGCCCAAAGGCCTTCCTGGCAGCGCGCGTTGCCCCGAGAACGATGTCGTCGGCGTCGACGGCAAGCAGCATTGCGGTATCGGTGGTTTCCCCGTCGGCGACGATGATACGGGCGGCAGGAAAAGCGGCGCGGAAGGTTTCGATCTCGATCTGTCTTGCAGTCTGCGAGACCATTGCTGCGATCAGCCGGTTGAAGGTTTCCGTCTGGTCGGAACGGGCAGAAGACACATCGAGTGCACCGGCCAGCCTGCCGTCCGGACCATAGATCGGCGCGTCCATGCAGCTCATGCCGACATTGCGAGCCAGGAAATGTTCCTGCCGATGGACGATCAGATTGCGTTCCTCGGCAAGGCAGGTGCCGATGCCGTTTGTTCCGACGGCGGCTTCGCTCCAGTCGGTGCCCTGGCTGAGACCCCAGTCCTTAAAGATGTCCGCATCGGCGCTCATGCAACGCTGGTCAAGCACAACCCCCTCCGCGTCGGTCAGAAGAACCGTGCAGCCGGACTGACCGACCAGGCCGAATAACTGGTCCAGTTTCGGCGTGGCGATTTTCAGGAAGGCACCTGTCTCTTCCCGCCGCCGGTAAAGCTGGTCGTCCCCCATGCGCTGGGGCGCCTTGTGGGCGGCAGGGTCCAGGCCGTGCTTGTCGATCGATCTGCGCCACGAGGCTGCAATCCGGGACAGCGCAGGCGCCGATCCCGATTGCACGGTTCGCAGAACTGTCTCGACATGGTCCTTCATAAATGCGACCGCCGACCTCGGGTCTTCCGGCCGTTTGCGCCGGTTTCAAACCGTCGGATCGTTCCTCCCATGAACGCTCGATTGATCGCGGAGGATGGAGGGATTGCATGGCGATTGCAAGCCGTCTGTCCGGCAAGGGGCCGAACCGAAGACGCGGCCGAGCCGGACACGAAGGTTTGCATTGCCTTTCCGGTACCTCAAACGATGCGCCTTCTTCCGGCAAGAGTTTCAGGTAATCATTGTTGTTTTTCTCAATGGGTTATTTGGAGAAAAAGAAACGTTGGGTAATTAAATCGGAAAACTCGCGCGGAAGTAGTGATTGTTTGTCAGTAATGGCAGTTAAAAACAGACATATGTCTGGAACTGATTAATGCTGACGTAAGCAAATTCGTATACTCACAATGCTAACTCTGGAGGAGTCTGCATGTATGGAATGGTGAACGAAGGCATTCGCACCTTCATTCTGGACAACCACGGACCCGAAGCCTGGCAAAGCATTTGCGAAACCGCGGGCCTGGAGGAACTCGAATTTGAAAGAATGTCGAGTTATGACGATGCCATCACCTACAAGCTCGTCGGTGCCATCTGCAGCTTTACCGGCCTGCCTGCATCGGACGTCCTGAGCATCTTCGGAAAATACTGGGTCGAATACGCAGGCGCCTCGCATTTCGGCAATCTGATGCGCCTTGCCGGCAATTCCTTCATCGAGCAGTTGAAGGGGCTCGATGACATGCATGACCGGATCCTGCTGTCGATGCCACATCTGAAGCCGCCGTCCTTCGAGGTCGACCAGAAGGAAGATGGATCCTGCATTCTGCACTACTATTCCGATCGTGACGGACTGGCGCCGATGGTCATCGGACTTCTGCATGGTCTCGCCAAGGAGACCGGCGAGAGCATCGAGGTCAACCAGGTCGCGGTGAAATCGGAACAGGCGGATCACGACATCTTTGAAATCCGGATCCTCGACACTGCACTCAAGCCCATGAGAACCGAGGCCGGAATTTGACAGCATCCAAACTCGATCTGACCTGCAAGGCCATCGACATGCTGTTTCCAATGCATGTTGTTCTGGACAGTCGCGGCCGGATCAGTGGACTGGGCCCGACCCTTGAACGGATCCTCGGGCCGGAAGCGTCGGGAGCAAACTTGTTCGACGTCTTCACGGTTGAGCGGCCGCGTAACGTCAGATCCATGGCCTGTGTTCGCGAAAGGCTCGGCACGAAACTGGTCCTTTCCGCATGTCCGCAGGATGGCGAGCCTATACAGTTTCGCGGTTTCGCCCTTGCAGCTGCGAACGAGGACACGGTGTTTCTGGACCTGTCCTTCGGTCTTCACCTGTCACAGGTCGTCGAGCGTTTCGGGTTGACGGAATCCGACTTCAAACCGAACGACTTCTCCATCGATCTCTTCTACTCCTTCGAAGCGCAGCGTACGCTTCTGGAGGACAGCCAGAAGATGGCAACCGCATTGAAGGCGGCGAAGATCGAAGCGGAAAAGAAGGCCTCACAGGATCCGCTGACGGAGATTGCCAACAGAGGGGCACTGCACCGGCGTCTGGAAGAGGCTTTGCAGCTGCCTGACACCGGGCACGTGTTTGCGCTCCTTCACATCGACCTCGACGAATTCAAGTCGGTCAACGACAACTTCGGCCATACCGCGGGCGACATGATCCTGATGCAGACGGCCGAGGCGTTGTCGGCGATATGCGGTCCGAACGACCTTCCTGCACGGCTTGGCGGTGATGAGTTTGCCCTGTTTCTGGCTGAGCCTCCGGACAAGGAAAGCCTCTATGCCATGGCGCTGCGCCTCTTGAATGCGATCGCCATGCCGATCCGCTACAACGGGCACAGCTGCCAGGTCAGCGCGAGTATAGGCGTGGTTCTGTTTCATCCCGGCGAAGTGCAGAACGCCGACAGGCTGATCGCGAATTCCGATATCGCGCTTTACGATGCCAAGGTCACCCGGTCGTCCGTCAAATTGCTGTCAAAGGAGATGATCCGGCGGCACGAGGAGACGAGCAGGTTGGTCTCACAGATCGAAGAAGGTCTGAAACGCAGCCAGTTCGTTCCCTATTTTCAGCCGCAGATCGATATCGTCACGGGTCGGGTGTGCGGCCTGGAGGTGGTCGCGCGCTGGGAGACGGCAGAACAAGGGGTGTTGCCACCGGCCCGTTTCCTGGAAACGGCGACCAGGGCAAACATCATGTCCGAAATCGACCGGCAGGTGCGGTGCAAGGCGTTCACCCATTTTGCTGCCTGGAAATCCGCCGGCAGGGACATAGGCAAGCTCTCGTTGAACGTGACGGCATCGAACCTCAGGTCGGTGGAATTTGTCGCGATCTTGCATGCCGAACTTGCCGCGGCCGGCCTGAAGCCCGGGGACATTCAGCTGGAACTGCTGGAATCGATCCTCTTCGACCAGTCGGATCAGGAGCTGATTGCCCAGTGCAGTAACCTGGAACAGGCAGGTTTCGCCCTGGCCCTTGATGACTTCGGCACCGGACATTCCTCCATCGCAACCTTGATCGAAACACCGGTCGCGACGCTTAAGATCGACCGCTCGTTTGTTTCCGGGCTCGACAGGAACCCGAAGATGCAGAGAATTGCCGGCGCCATGCTGGCAATGGCCAAGAACATGGGGCTGGACGTTCTGGCGGAAGGCGTTGAAACCCGCGAGGAGCTGGAGTTCCTGAAAAACTGTGGCTGCCGTCTATTCCAGGGTTTCTATTTTTCGCCGCCCATCGGTGCCGACGAGATCCTGCAATGGCTGGATGTCTGGGCGCCGGACGTGAAATACAAGAGCGCCTGATCGAGATACCGTTCCCGTATTCCATAAAGAAAACCCCGTCTCCTTTTCTGGGAAACGGGGCTAAGTCGATCTCGCGGGGAACGCGAAGTCTCTCTTTGGAGTGCCTGCTTATGCCTGCAGGCGGGATCTGATTTCCTTGCGGAGATCGTCGATGGGCGACGTCTTGCCGCCCTCGTTGATGTGCCAGAAGGTCCAGCCGTTGCAGGCCTCCTGACCCTGTACCAGAGCACCGACCTTGTGGATCGAGCCGGTATGATCGCCGGACTTGAGAGAGCCGTCGGCGCGCACGATGGCAAGATGCTTGCCTTTCGGGCAGCTGAGTTCCGTCCCCGGCTGCAGCAGACCGCTTTCCAGAAGCGTGCCGAACGGGATGCGTTTCAGCGCCCGCTTGCCCTGCTGCATTTCCAGTGACGCAGTATCGCCAGGCTCGATGGCCTCGATACGAGCCGTGGCCGCGTCGATATAGTCCTGCTCACGCTCCACGCCGACATAGTGGCGGCCAAGTTTCTTGGCGACAGCCCCGGTGGTGCCCGTCCCGAAGAACGGGTCGAGCACGACATCTCCCGGTTTGGAGGAGGCCGTCAGAACACGGTAGAGCAGAGCCTCCGGTTTCTGGGTCGGATGCACCTTCTGCCCGTCCTTGCCCTTCAGCCTCTCGGTGCCGGTACACAGCGGCAGGTGCCAGTCGGAGCGCATCTGAAGATCCTCGTTAAAGGTCTTCAGCGCATCGTAGTTGAAGGTCGGCTTCGCATCTTTCGACTTGACCGCCCAGATCATGGTCTCGTGGGCATTGGTGAACCGTTTGCCGCGGAAGTTCGGCATCGGGTTGGACTTCAGCCAGACGATGTCATTCATGATCCAGAAGCCGAGATCCTGCAGGATCGCGCCGACGCGGAAGATGTTGTGATACGAACCGATCACATACAGCGAGCCATCCGCCTTCATCACCCGCCGGACGGCCAGAAGCCAGGCCCGGGTGAAAGCGTCATAGGCTTCGAAACTTTCGAACTGGTCCCAATGGTCGTCACAGGCATCCACCTTTGACTGATCCGGCCTGTGCAGATCGCCACCCAACTGAAGGTTGTAGGGCGGGTCCGCGAAGACCAGGTCAACAGACCGGGGCGGCAGTTTCTCAAGGGCGGCAACGCAGTCGCCCTTCAGGATCGTGTTCAGCCAGGAAGCACCAGCTTCCGGTTCATTTGATAGGCGGGGTGCCGCGAAGGACACCCCGGTACGCAGTACACTCATTGCGACGCAATACCTCACGCAATTTCGAGTGTCATGGTTACCGGGTTTGGTAAATCAGCAGTTAAGCTGATGGAACAAAAATTCCCTTTGAATCAAGGCTTTGTTTACAATCGTAAAAGCTGAATGAGAAGTTAATGACTTGTCCCGACCGAAAAGGCCAGAATTCTGCTGATTTCGTTCAGAGGACGACCGGAAGTTGCTTTCCATTCGTTAAAGGCGGCTTGAATCGCGGTGAGATTTTTTTTCGACATCGCGTCCTTCTCGATGACATTTTCGCGGATCAGGGCGTTAACCACATCGCCGGAGAGGACGAAACTTTCCTTGCCCATGAAGCGCAAGGCGATTTGCCCTGTGTTGCCACCAAGCCGGCTGCCGCGCTTCTTGAGCAGCTCCATCAGGCCGATCTGGTCGTTGACGGGATAATGCGCGAAAAAACCGGCTGCACTGCCGTGTTCGGTCGCTAGGTCCTTGAGGAAAATCGCGTTTTCCTGAACAGATCGGATCTTGGCACCGTTGCGGACGATGCGTTTGTCGCCGAGCAGCGCTTCAAACGCCTCGTCAGGGAGAAAGGCGAGGCGGGGAACGTCGAACCCCTCGAAGGCTTCCTCGAAGCCCAGCCACTTCTGGTCGATCACCTTCCAGCTGAAACCGGCCTGGAACACGCACTTGGTGAACATGGCCAGCCAGCGATCGTCTCCGACCTTCTCCAGCTCTTCCGCAGTCCTGGGCGCATTATGCTCTGCCAAAAGAGCGTTGAGTGCTGCCGGTCCGCCTTTCTTCTCTGCGGCCAGTGCTTCTATTTCTTCAAAGGAACGCATGCGGGTCTCCGTCTCGCTGCAGACGCCGTTCCCCCTGCACCCCCTCCTCAGGATGAGGGAGGAGGAAAGGCGTGGTCAGGCGAAAACCTTAGCGCTCCTGGATCTGCTTTGCCCGTTCAAATTTGCGCAGGGCCAGCGAAAGCGTGATCGTCATCATCAGGTAGATCAGCGCGACGACATTGTAGGTCTCGAAGTACCGGAAGGAGCCGGCAGCGTAAACCTTGCCCAGCTGGGTGATATCCGCGACACCCAGAACCGAGACCAGCGAGCTGTCCTTGATCAGGGCGACGAAATCATTGCCGAGGGGCGGCAGGATGGTCTTCAGGGCCTGCGGGAAGATGATGAGGCGGAAGCGAAGCCAACCGTTCATGCCGAGTGCTTCGGCGGCCTCGATCTGTCCCTTGTCGACCGCCTGGATGCCTGCCCGAAAGACCTCGGCGATGAAGGCTGAATAGCCGATGGTCAGCGCGAGAACGGCGCGCCAGAGCAGAGGGAAATCCCGCGTGCGCAACGGATCCAGACCCAGAGGTTCCACAACGGCGTTGACCCCGGCAATGAACAGCGGCGTCGCGACGAAGGCGATATAGAGCAGAAGCACGATGATCGGCATGCCGCGCACGATCTCGACGTAGAACCGGGCCATCTGCCGCAAGACGATTGATCCGGACAGGGAGGCAAGCGCCAGCAGGAGCCCGATCAGGGAGGCGCAGAAGAAGGCGACAAGCGTGACGAAGACCGTCAGTCCGATACCACGCGAGACCGTCGACATGACCTGCGAATAGATGTCGTCGGTGGCGATCTGGAACAACAGGAAAACCGCAATGCCGGCGGCAGCAACAAGCCAATAGGGAAAGTCTTCCTTGGGGGCGCCGGACGGTGTCTTGTTGCGGAACATGGGTTGGTCTCGGCTCCAGCTTTGTTAACGGCAGTTCAAACGAAAATGGCCGGCATCGGGGCCAAAAGCCCGGATACCGGCCATGGAGTGGAAAGTCCAGCCGCGCAGGGGCGGAGGATGGCCTTACTGGGCGACTTTATAGTCGAAGAACCACTTCTTGTTCAGTGCATCCAGCGTGCCGTCTGTGCGCATGCTGGCGACAGCCGCATTGATCGGTTCGATCAGGTCGGAGCCTTTTGGGAAAATGAAGCCGAAGTCTTCCGAGCCCATCGGATCGCCGATCAGCTTGAAGGTGTCCGGATTGGTCGCGACATAGCCCTGGCCGCCGGTGCTGTCTGTCAGGACCAGATCGACGTCGCCCGCCTTGAGCGCCTGGACAGCGGCACCAAAGGTTTCGAACAGCTTGATGCGCGGGTTGGCTTCATCGCCATCCAGCACTTCATAAACAGTGACGTAGAAGGGGGTGGTGCCCGGTTGAGCACCTGCCAGGAAGTCCGTGTTGGAAGCAAAGCCCTTTGCATCGGTAAACCGGTCTTCATCGGCGCGCACCAGCATGAACATTTCGGACCGCATGTAGGGCTCCGAAAAGTCGACCTGCTCGGCCCTGTCGGCGCGAATGGTGATGCCGTTCATCGCCATGTCGTATTCGCCGGCGGAGATGGCAGGGATCATCGCATCCCAGCTGGTGTTCTGAAAGGTGACGTTCAGGTTCAGCCGCTTGGCGATTTCTGCAACCGCATCATATTCCCAGCCGATTGCCTCGCCAGACTTGGGGTCGACGAACTGCAGCGGTGGGTAGGTGTTTTCCGAAGCAATGACAATGTCCCGGCCACCGAGATCCGGCAGATTGTCGGCAAGGGCGGAGACGCCTGCGCCAATCAGGGAGGAAACGGCGACCGCGAGGGTCAGAACGGTTTTTTTCATGGGAAACTCCTGGTCAAAAGTTAGCCGGACTTTAGCCGCTTGCCACGGTTTGGGAAAGCCTGCTCAAATGCATCGTTGAGGCGCTTGTGCAGAAATTTTCTCTCTGCGAAAAAAAATTCAAAATCCGATGCTAGATCTATTGACCAAGGCAAGCGTTAGCGGGACTGTGAGCCCATAACAACAATAAGGAGACGGTTTATGTCCAACTCAACCAAAAACGTTTTTCATCAAGCCGCCCGCAGGGTTCGGCATGCGCCATCGCATCCGCTTGAGGTCTTTACCGACGCCAACAAGGCGGTCGACCGTTTGATCGAAATTTTTGAATCCAACACCGCCTTTCTGCGCCAGCATTTTCAGGACCTTCTGGATGGCAAGGAAATCGACGGCCGCGTGCGCGCGTTCTATCCGCAGGTCCGTATCGTGACCGACAGCCACGTCCGCCTCGACAGCCGCCTGTCTTATGGGTTCGTCTCCCGCCCTGGCACCCACGCCTCCACGATTACCCGCCCGGATCTGTTCCGTAACTATCTGGTGTCGCAGCTTTCGCTGCTGATGAAGAACCACGACGTGCCGATCCAGGTCGGCGACAGCGACATGCCGATCCCGCTGCACTTCGCTTTCTATGACGGAACGCATGTGGAAGGCGGCGCTGCAGCAGCAAATCTCGACCGCCCCCTCGCTGACATGTTCGATCTTCCCGACCTGACGGTGATGGACGATTCCATCGCCAACGGCACTTACGATCCGGCCGACGGTGTGATGCCGCTGGCATCCTTCACGGCGCCGCGCGTCGACTATTCCCTACACCGCCTGCAGCACTACACCGCGACAAAGGCCGAGCATTTCCAGAACTACGTGCTTTTCACGAACTACCAGTTCTACATCGATGAGTTCTGCCGCATGTCCAAGGCGCTGCTGTTGCAGCCGGACAGTGGCTACGAGGCTTTTGTTTCCCCCGGCAACGTAGTGCTGGAGGCAGGACAGACCCAGCCGGATGGCGAAGAGCTGACAAAACTGCCCCAGATGCCGGCGTATCACCTGAAGCGGGCTGACGGCAGCGGCATCACCATGGTCAACATCGGCGTCGGGCCGTCCAACGCCAAAACCATTACCGACCATATCGCGGTGCTGCGCCCGCATGTCTGGCTGATGCTCGGACACTGCGCAGGCCTCAGGAACAGCCAGACGCTCGGTGACTATGTGCTGGCCCATGGGTATGTGCGAGAGGACAATGTGCTCGACCAGGACCTGCCGATCTGGGTGCCGATCCCGCCGCTTGCCGAAGTGCAGGTTGCACTGGAAGACGCGGTTGCCGAAATCACCGGCATCGATGGGTATGAATTGAAACGTGTCATGCGCACGGGAACCGTCGTATCGCTCGACAACCGAAACTGGGAACTCTGGGACCAGCCGGAACTGGTCAAGCGGTTCTCCCAGTCCCGTGCCATCGCGCTCGATATGGAATCGGCAACCATCGCGGCCAACGGCTTCCGCTTCCGGGTGCCTTACGGCACGTTGCTGTGCATCTCGGACAAGCCGCTCCACGGCGAATTGAAACTGCCGGGCATGGCGACCGACTTCTACAAGCGCCAGGTCGCCCAGCATCTCCAGATCGGCATCAGGGCCATGGAGAAGATGCGAGACATGACGGCAGAACGCCTGCATTCCCGCAAGCTCCGCAGCTTTGCCGAGACGGCGTTCCAGTAGGGTGTGCAGAGCGGGCAGGAAGTTTCCCGATTTATGACTGTCGCCCCGGGCGAGCAAAGCGAGACCCGGGGCCTACTGATTTCCAGAGAAATGACCAGGCGCGGCAAGGGGTTGGCAGAACCTCCTGCTTTGGCAAGCTGACTTGCGAGTAGGCCCCGAACCTGCGCTGCGCTTGTCCGGGGAAACACCCTGGAGAACAACGCTCGCCCCAAGCCACCCCGTCCGTCAAACCGTTGCCCACGTACCGGTCTTCGACGATTTCCAGGCAGCTTCCGTGACAAGTTGCACCTCCAGCCCGTCCCGGAAGGTCGGCCAGACAGGTGTTCCGGTTTCGATGGCCTTCAGGAAGTCCCGCATCTCGATAATGATCTGGTCCTGATAACCGGTTCCGTGACCGGGGCCCTGACAGAAGGGCAGGTAATCGGGATGTGCAGGACCGGTCAGGATCTTGCGGAAGCCGCGTTCCGCCTCCGGCCCTTCGGCAAGGTAAAGCCAGAGTGCATTCTGGTCTTCCTGGTCGAAGCGGATCGAACCTTTGTCACCGTATATCTCGTAGGCGTAACCCATCTTCCGGCCGGTGGCGACACGGCTGATGAAGAGATGACCCATCGCACCGTTTTGAAAGCGGCACATGAGATGGGCCTGGTCGTCATTGGTGACCGCCTCCGGCCCGTTTGCGCCGGGGCGTTCGGAATGGACGGTCTGAATATCCGCACTAACGCTGGAGATAGGCCCGGCAAGGCGCAGGGCGGCGTTGATGATGTGAGGGGCGAGATCGCCCATGCATCCATTGCTTATGTCCTTGGTACGCCAGTGCGACGGCGTCTGCGGATCTGACAGAAAATCCTCGGTGTGTTCAGCGCGAATATAGTGGATCTGACCAATCCGGCCTGACTGGACAAGGTCATGGGCAAATTGGTTTGCAGGAGTGCGAATGTAATTGAAGCCGGTCATGTTCGGCAGGCCGGAGGCTTCTGCGGCCGCCATCATCCTGCGGCAATCTTCGGCGTGGCTGGCAAGCGGCTTTTCGCAAAAGACAGCCTTGCCGTTTTCAAAGGCGGCAATTGCGATATCCATGTGGGTCGACTGGGGTGAGGCAATTACAACCGCATCGATCGCCGGATCGGCAACGACAGTGCGCCAGTCGTCCGTCGCCCGGTTGAACCCGAAAGCACGGGCCTTTTCCCGAGCGCCTTCCAGCGTCGTTGCACAGATCGTCTCGCAAATCGGGCGCAGGCCTGTGTCGAAAACCGACGCCACTGATTTCAGGGCAACAGCATGAGCCTTGCCCATATAGCCTGTTCCGATCAGCCCGAACCGGATTTCCGTCATGGTCTCGCACCTCCAATTGCAATGAAAAAGCCGGTGCAGACCTGCACCGGCTTCAACATAACCAATGAAATGGCCGCTTGCGACTACTCGGCTTCGTCGGCTGGTGCGGCATTCAACATGCCGTAGCGCTCGACACCGATCTTTTCCAGAAGGTCGATCTGGGTTTCCAGGAAGTCGATATGGCCTTCCTCGTCGGACAGCAACTCTTCGAAAAGCTGCATGGAAACATAGTCGCCTTCTTCACGGCAGACATCGCGGGACTTGGCATAGGCCGTGCGGGCGTCATATTCGCCGGCAAGGTCTGATTCCAGCACTTCCTTGATGTTCTGGCCGATGCGCAGCGGTGCGACCTTCTGCATGTTCGGATGGCCTTCCAGGAAGATGATGCGGTCGACCAGCTTGTCGGCGTGCTGCATTTCCTCGATGGATTCTTCACGTTCCTTCTTGGCAAGGCGCGCAAAGCCCCAGTCGCTCAGGAGGCGGTAGTGAAGCCAGTACTGGTTGATGGCGCCCAGCTCCAGAAACAGAGCTTCGTTCAGGCACTCAATGACTTTTTCATTCCCTTTCACGGCAGAGCCTCCTTATTGCAAACCGATCTTTGTTTAGAATTATTCTAGAGTAATTCACGGCAGGCGCAAGGGTACATTGCGCACGGAAGTGTAACTTCCACTGGTTACACCCCGAAACAGCGAATTGAAACCGATCACGTGCGCTTTGAGGTTTTTCCGGGAGTATAGAGAGCAAGCTTCAGAGCCGTGGACGCCGGTCCTCGCTCAGACCTCACCGAAAGCGGGGGCCGTGGCTCCAGCAGGTCAGGGAGTAGCGGGTGCCCTTGGTCACGGGTACGACCCTGTGCAGCATGAAACTGGCAAACAGCGTTGCGCAGCCCTGTTCACGCGATGCGGCCATCACCTTGTGCCCAAGGCTGATTTCCAGCGCGCCACCTTCATAGTCCTGTGAAGGGGAAAGCTGGGTGACGATGGTTGCCTTGCGGAACTGCGCGATCGGGCCTTCGCCGACATCGGAATGCCAGTCGTAATGGCCTTCTTCACTTTCGTCGTAGATGGCGACCTGCAATTTCTCGCGAAACTCGGTGATGTCGAAATCGAAAGCCTCGCGGTTGGCCTTTGCAACGGCGGTCATCACGCGGTTCAAAACCCATCCCGCATCGCCTTCGTCATCAAGCCAGCTGATTCTGGCCCGGCGGATGTCACCCTGCTGCTTGCCTCCGACGAGGCCGCCCGTATCCTGAGCTTCGGCCCGGCTCAGGCGGATGATTTCATCGCAGTCCTTTTGAGAGAAGAGTGCGTCATAGGAATAGGTGAACATCGAGGCTCAGATCCAAGGATTGGGTGCGCTGTTCAACATCCAAACCGGACAAACTGCAACTGTTTTCTTGAGCCGGGAAAGAACTATTTCCGGGGGCTTTCGAACGCAGCGGCAAGAGCCTTCTTCATAACCGTGGGAAGTGCTTCGGTTTCAATGACTTCCGGGGCCGACCACCAGCCACCGTCAAGCAGTGGAGTGGTGTCTGCCGTAAGGTCGGCCCGATAGACGGTGAGCCGCAAATGGAAATGGGTGAAGGTGTGTTTCACTTCTACCGGGCGCTGCTGCCAATCGGCTCGAAACGGTGCGAAGTCTGGAGCCGTTTCGGGCGAGAAGTCCTCTGCCCATTCGGTCCCCGGTACTTCGCTCATCCCGCCGAGCAGACCTCTTGGTGGGCGGCGGCGCAACAGCACGGCCCCCGTCGCCGCATCGACAGCCACGAATGCAGCACCAAAACGAGTGGGTTTTTCCTTCTTGGGTGCTTTGCGCGGCAGTGTTTCGGCAAGGCTTGAGGATTGCACCTTGCAGATAGAGCGCCACGGGCAGAGCGCACAGGCCGGACGTCTGGGCGTACAGATGGTTGCGCCAAGGTCCATCACCGCCTGCGCAAAGTCACCGGGCCTTTGGTCCGGTGTCAGGCCAGCCATTTTCGCCTTTATTTCTGGTTTGGCGTCCGGAAGCGGTGTTTCGATCTGGAAAAGTCGTGTCAGCACCCGCTCCACGTTGCCGTCGACCACTGCTGCGTGCCGATCAAACGCGATGGTTGCGATGGCGGCAGCCGTATAGGGGCCGATGCCCGGCAGCTTCAGCAATGCGTCTTCGTCTTCCGGAAAGCGGCCGTCGTGATCACGGGCAACGGTTTCTGCGCATTTTTTCAAATTGCGCGCCCGCGAGTAATAGCCAAGTCCCGCCCAGGCTTTCATGACGTCTTCTTCAGCCGCGGCGGCAAGATCGGTTACGGTTGGCCAGCTTCGCGTAAACTTCGTGAAATAGTCTTTGACGGCGGCAACGGTCGTTTGCTGAAGCATGACTTCGGACAGCCAGATCCGGTAGGGATCGGGGACTTCGCCCAGTAGGCGGTCTTCCGGGGAAACCCGCCAGGGCAGGCGCCGGGCATGACGGTCGTACCAGTCGAGAAGCAGTCGGGAAGGGGAAGCAGACGCCATGAGATCAGCAGAACAAGTGGTGTTGATATGAAGCAGCAAGCCTTGGATAGCCTGGGGACAACTTGGCTGATAAAGGCAGTGCGGTGAGGTTGGGGAAAGTATTCGTCGTCATTTTGTCGTATTCTATTGAGACACAACACCCCAATCCGGAAAATGGCCGGCAAATCGCCGCACCTTACATCTGGATGAGGAGGTAGGCTATTAGCGCTACAAAGGCAAATCCCGTGCACGCCTCGAAGGGGGTGAAATCGCTGGCCGATCTTGTCGGCAAGGCGATGACGCCTGTTTGCCGGAAGCGTGGATTTGCGTCCGTCGATATCATTGCCTCCTGGGCCGATATTGTCGGCGAGCGTTACGGCACGCGCGTGCAGCCGGACAGGCTGATCTGGCCGCGGCAGCCTGAACGCGGCGACCCGGAAAACCCGCCGGAACCGGCGACGCTGGTGGTGCACACGGACGGGGCGACAGCCTTGATCCTGTCTCATGACAGTGCCCAGGTGATCGAGCGTATCAATACTTTCTATGGCTGGCGGGCCATCGGCCGCATCAAGATCCTGCAGAAGCCGGTTCTGGTGAAGCAGCCCGTGCGCAAGAAGCCCTTGCGCGACTTGACGCAAACCGAGGAACAGCAGCTCGAAGCGCGGCTGGAGGGTGTGGAGAACGACCGCCTGCGGCAGGCGCTCAGGAAGCTTGGCGCCCAGGTTATCGCCCGCAGCGCAGAAGATGCGGCCTGACGGCCCACATTGCTTCTTCCAATAACAACTCTGTGAAACCGGCATTGGCAAACGTGCCGCTGACTTTGGCATGATATCGAAGAACTCAGGATTTCCCTTGTGTTGGTGTCGGCGGGTCAAGGGTGGATGCCAGTATTTAATAGCCTTTGACCGTCCTCGCTCCTGCCACATTTGATAAGCTTTGTTGACGCCGCCTGCCCGAGAGGGCACAGAAAGCGGCAAGCTGGTTCATCCTGCATTCAGCTGAACGCAAATAGGGTGGCCCGGTATCAATTAACCCGATCGGCCAGGATATCCGACAGGATGTGCTTCGATCCACGCACCGGCCGGTGCAGCGCTTGATTAATGTGACAGGACGATCTTCGTGACCCAGACCCGTAGACAGTTTCTCAAAACCACTGCCCTGGCGACGGCCGCATTCTGCCTTGCCGGTTCGAGCTTGGCTCTTGCGCAGGCCGTCGACCAGGACGAGCTGGTCAAACCCGGCCCGCTGGGCGACAAGATCCTTGGCGACGAAAACGCGCCGGTCACGATTGTGGAATACGCATCCATGACCTGCGGACATTGCGCCAATTTCCATGAGCGTACCTATCCGGCCCTGAAGGCCGACTACATCGATACCGGCAAGGTTCGCTTCATTTTCCGCGAATTCCCGCTGGATCCGGTTGCGGCCGGCGCGTTCATGCTCGCCCGCTGCGCTCCTGCGGACAAATATTTCGAGATTGTGGACATCATGTTCGAACAGCAGCGGACCTGGGCGTTTACCGACAATCCGTACCAATCCATGCTCGACTTTTCCAAGCAGATAGGTTTTACAAAAGAGTCCTTTGAGGAATGCTTGGGGAACCAGGGTCTGCTCGACGCCATCGATGCGGTGAAAAACCGCGGTGCAAACGAGTTTGGCGTGAACTCCACCCCGACGTTCTTCATCAATGGCGAAAAGCACTCGGGGGCGCTTTCGATTGAAGAGATGGGCAAACTTATTGACGCATACCTCTAGACTGGCGGTCTGTCCGCCGGTCTGTTCGGTATGCGCCGATCAAGCCCGTGATCTTCAGGTGTCCGTGTCCAGGAGGCACGGGCGCCAATGAAATTTTCCAAGCTCCGAATTGTCGGTTTCAAATCCTTCGTCGAACCGATGGAGTTCATCATCGGCAACGGCCTGACCGGTGTGGTCGGGCCGAATGGCTGCGGCAAGTCCAATCTTGTCGAGGCTCTTCGCTGGGTGATGGGCGAAAACTCCTACAAGAACATGCGTGCGTCCGGCATGGACGACGTCATCTTTTCCGGCAGCCTGAACCGCCCGGCGCGCAACACCGCGGAAGTGACGCTCTACCTTGAAAACCAGGACCGTACGGCGCCTGCCGCTTTCAATGATGCCGATGCGCTTGAAGTCAGCCGCCGTATCGAACGCGAGCAGGGCTCCAACTACAAGATCAACGCCAAGGATGTGCGTGCGCGTGACGTGCAGCTTCTTTTTGCCGACGCATCCACAGGCGCCAGGTCACCTGCCATGGTGCGCCAGGGGCAGATTGGCGAGCTGATTGCCGCCAAACCGACCTCCCGCAGGCAGATCCTGGAAGAAGCCGCCGGTATCTCCGGTCTGCATTCGCGCCGGCATGAGGCGGAAATTCGCCTTCGCGCCGCTGAGCAGAACCTGGAACGACTGGAGGATGTCCTCGTTCAGATCGACAGCCAGCTCGACAATCTGCGCCGCCAGTCGCGCCAGGCTTCGCGCTATCGTAACCTGTCGTCTGAAATCCGCGGGGCTGAAGCCTCGATCCTTTACATTCGCTGGACCGAGGCGCGCGATGCGCTGGGAACAGCCGAAAGCCATTTTGCCGAAGCCCAGAAGCAGGTGAACGAAGCCACGGGTCTGCAGGCGGAAAGCGCCCGCATCCAGGCTATCGCCGCCCACAAGCTGCCGGAACTGCGCGAGGATGCGGCAAGGGCGGGCGCCGCCTTGCAGCGGCTGGTGATCGCCCGCAACGAACTGGACGCGGAAGAACGGCGGGTAAAGGAAAAGCTTCAGGATCTGGAGCGCCGCCTGGTGCAGCTGGCGGAAGATATCCGGCGCGAACAGTCCATGGTGTCCGAGAACGACGAGGTTCTGGAGCGCTTGTCGGAAGAACGCGCAGAGCTACTGGAAGAAAACGAGATGGTGCAGGAGCGCACCGAAAGCGCTCGTGAAAAGGTGGCCGAGGCCGAAGAGAGCGTGGGAACGCTGGAGAACCAGTTGTCCGACCTGACCGCGGCCGAAGCGCGTGCAACCGCCGAACGCCGCCAGTTGGAGCGGGCAGTCGCGGAAAGCCGCCAGCGCTCGGACCGGTTGTTAGCTCAGGCTCAGGACGCGCAGAAGGCTCTTCAGGAAATCAACGAACGCATGGCCGAACAGGACGGCGTTTCCGAGAACCGGGAAGCGCTGGAGATGGCCGAGGAAACTCTTCTGGAGGCGGAAGCTGCCGCGGAAGAAGCCGAAACCGCGACCCGCGAAGCGCGCGAACAGGAACAGTCCGCACGTGGACCCGTTGGTGATGCCCGCCAGATGCTGCAGGGCCTCGAGACAGAGGCAAGGACGCTGGAGCAGGTGCTGAATGTTCACTCCGAACAGGATCACACGCCGGTTGTCGAGCAGATCCAGGTGGAGCAGGGCTTTGAAACGGCTCTGGGGGCGGCACTTGGTGAAGACCTTGATGCCTCACTTGAAGAAGCTGCTGCTGTTCGCTGGGGTGGTGTCCTCTCTCATGATGGCGATCCAGCCTTGCCGGCAGGAACCCGCAGTCTGGCCGAGGTGGTTGAAGCCCCTGTCGAGCTGAGCCGCCGCCTGCGTCAGATCGGCCTTGTCGACCAGACCGACGGACCAGGCCTGCGCACGACCCTGAAACCGGGGCAATGTCTGGTTTCCGTGGAAGGCGACCTGTGGCGCTGGGATGGATTTGTAATCGCGGCCAATGCGCCGACACCGGCGGCACAGCGCCTGGCGCAGAAGAACCGCCTTGCTGAACTCGGAGATGAAATCGAGCAGGCTCGGCGCGAGCTTGAGGATCGTCAGCAGGCACTGGAAGGTGCCGCAACGAGGGTTCGGCAGGCCGTCGAACTTGAACAGATGGCCAGGGGCAAGGTTCGTGACGGCCAGCGTCAGGCAGCCGCGGCGCGCGAAGCCCTGGCTGCGGCGGAAAGGGCCGTTTCCCAGTTCGCCGCCAAGCTGGAAGCTGCGCAGGACCGGGCACAGCGTCTTGGTGAAGAGGCCGAGCTGGCACGTGAACAGCTGGCAGAGGCCGAAGAACGCCTGGAAGAAGCGCCAGACGGAACCAGCTATCGCGAAAGCATCGAAGAATTGCAGGGGCAGGTCGCGGCCGCACGCGGCGCCCTGGCCGAAGCAAGGGCCGTGGCAGAGGGTCTTGCCCGCGAACAGCAGATGCGCGACCGGCGGCTTGAAGCCATCGCCCGGGAATATGACGGCTGGAAGACCCGTGCTGCCAATGCCGCCCAGCAGATTTCCATTTTGCAGGAACGGCGTGAAGAAGCGGAAGAAGAGCGGGCCGAGCTGATCGAGGCGCCTGAAGACATCGAAATCAAGCGCCGCGACGTGTTTTCCGCCATTGCCAAGGCAGAAGAGGAAAAGAAGGCGCGGGACGATCAGCTTCAGCAGGCGGAACTGGATCTTGCCGACGTCGACCGTGCAGCCAAGGCCGCGATGGAAGCGATGGCGGGCGCACGAGAAGAGAAGATTCGCGCCGAGGAACGACTGGAAGCCGCCCGGGACCGCAAGCAGAACCTGGAACGGCGGATCGACGAGGATCTGGAGGTTGCGGTAACGGCATTGCCGGAAATCGCGGGTCTGAAGGAAGGCGCACCGCTGCCAGATCCCGATTCCATGGAGCGCAAGCTGGAACGGCTGAAGGCGGAACGCGAACGGCTTGGCGGCGTCAACCTGCGCGCGGAAGAAGAGCTGCGCGAAATCGACGATCAGAAGACCACGCTGACCTCGGAGCGTGATGACCTGATCGAGGCGATTCGCCGTCTGCGAACAGGGATTTCGAATCTCAACCGCGAGGCGCGCGAACGTCTGCTCGCCTCCTTCGAGATCGTCAACGGTCATTTCCAGCGCTTGTTCACTCATCTTTTCGGCGGGGGAACGGCCGAACTCCAGCTGGTCGATTCCGATGATCCGCTGGATGCGGGGCTGGAAATCATCGCGCGCCCTCCCGGCAAGAAGCCACAGACCATGACGCTGCTGTCGGGTGGTGAGCAGGCGCTCACGGCCATGTCCCTGATTTTCGCGGTGTTCCTGACCAACCCTGCGCCGATCTGCGTGCTCGACGAGGTCGATGCACCGCTGGATGACGCGAACGTAGAGCGTTACTGCGATCTACTAGACGAGATGGCCAAGAGCACGGAAACCAGATTTGTGGTGATCACGCACAATCCGATCACCATGGCGCGCATGAACCGTCTCTTCGGCGTGACGATGGCCGAGCGCGGGGTTTCCCAGCTTGTTTCGGTCGATCTGGAGACGGCAGAGCGATTCCGCGAAACTGGCTAAGATTGCGTCTGGTGCGGCACTGCCGCGAAAACCTTATGCAACTTAGGTCTGGCTGATTCTGTTAAAACAGAAAAGATCTATATTTTTCAAGTGGATAGAGTTTAGTGCAGGCTTCTTGACACGGCATGAGGTGCCGACTATGGTGCGCGCGGCTTAGGGGGCTCCCCAGTTGTCGGATCAAGCATGTCGGCGCGAGCTGAGGACTTAAGAACATGTCTTCGCAAAACGGCGATAACAAGGATCGGGCGGTTGGTTCCCCGGAAGCAGGTCTGTCGGAACGGCGGGCTCAATTGAACCGGAAGCTTGATGACATAAGGGTGGTTGAAGAAAAGACCGCTCGGAAGTCGCAAAGCAGCTCATCCGGATACGCGCAGGCAATGAAACTCTCTTCGGAGTTTATCGCCGGCGTGCTGGTGGGGGCCGGGATTGGTTGGGTTGCCGACCAGTGGCTTGGGACGTCGCCTTTCGGGCTGATTGTCTTTCTGTTGCTGGGTTTCGTGGCCGGGGTCTTGAACGTTCTGCGCGCGGCCGGTGTCGTCGAGCAGCCGGATGCCAAGGTCCAGCGCGAAAAAGACGTTCAGAACGACAGATCGAAATAGAATTTGTCGCGCCTTCTGGCGCATTGATATGAACGAACGAAGAAGGCTGGCCGGTGGCGAACGATCCGATCCATCAGTTCCATATCCAGACGCTATTCCCGATTGAAGTCGGGGGCATGGATTTCTCTTTTACCAACTCTTCGTTGTTCATGGTTTTGACCGTGGCGGCGACGTCTGCATTCCTGATTTTCTCGACAAGCGGCCGCGGACTCGTTCCGACCCGCCTGCAGTCGATTTCGGAAATGGCGTATGAGTTTGTTGCCGGAACATTGCGAAGTTCAGCAGGAACGGAAGGGATGCGTTTCTTCCCTCTCGTGTTCTCGCTCTTCATGTTCGTTCTGGTTGCCAATCTGTTCGGGATGTTCCCGTACTTCTTTACCATCACCAGCCACATCATCGTGACCTTCGCCCTGGCGATGCTGGTGATCCTTACCGTGATCATTTACGGCTTCATGAAAAACGGCATGAAGTTCCTCAAGCTCTTCGTCCCCAGCGGCGTGCCCGGTGCACTGATCCCGCTCGTGACGCTGATCGAGGTGATCTCGTTCCTTTCGCGCCCGATCAGCCTGTCCGTTCGTCTTTTCGCGAACATGCTCGCCGGTCACATCACGCTGAAAGTGTTCTCCGGATTCATCGTCAGCCTTAGCGCGATGGGTGCGGTCGGTATCTTCGGATCCATTCTCCCTCTCGGAATGACGGTTGCCCTGACGGCTCTGGAATTCCTGGTCGCGTTCCTGCAGGCATACGTCTTCACCGTTCTGACCTGCATGTACCTGAACGACGCCATTCATCCTTCACACTGAGGGTAACCCAATCACACGGCCATTGCGCCGCGAGTGAGCAATCTGCAAACACCATTTAGGAGCACGTGTCATGGAAGCAGAAGCAGCAAAATACATCGGTGCCGGTATCGCATGCCTGGGCATGGGCGGCGCAGGCATCGGCCTTGGCAACATTTTCGGTAACTACCTCGCAGGCGCTCTGCGCAACCCGTCCGCTGCTGATGGCCAGTTCGGCCGTCTGATCTTCGGCTTCGCCGTGACGGAAGCTCTGGGCATCTTCTCCCTGCTGGTGGCTCTGATCCTCCTGTTCGCTTAATCGCTAAACCTTAGCGACTATCGATGCGACTCCGGTGGCGGCGCTCTCTAGCGCCGCCCAGCCGGATTTAGGAGACTGGAAATGGCAGGCCAAACTCACTCGACCACAGAAGGCATGCACGAAGCCATAGAAGTGCCGGCCGCAGAGCATGGCGCGGGTTTCCCGCCTTTTGACAGCACCACATTCGCCTCCCAGCTCTTGTGGCTCGCGATCACGTTCGGCGTGTTCTACTGGATCATGAAGAATGTGGCCGTTCCGCGGATCGCAGGCATTCTGGAAGACCGCAGGGACCGTATCGCCGGTGACATTTCCGAAGCCAACCGGCTGCAGGAAGAAACCGACGCTGCGATCGCAGCTTACGAGCAGGCGCTGGCCGAGGCCCGCAACAAGGCTCATGGCATTGCCCACGAGACGCGGACCAAGCTCAAGGCAGATCATGAAGCTCGCCGCGAAAAGGCGGAAGCCGAGCTGAACGGGAAGCTGAAAGCGGCTGAAGCACAGATCGCTGCAACCAAGACCGATGCCCTTTCTCAGATCGGGGATATTGCCGGAGAAACCGCTTCAGCGCTCGTTGAGCAGCTGATGGGCAAAGCTCCGACCAAGACCGACCTGACCAAGGCGCTCAAGTCGGCGATGAACTGAGGAGACCGTCATGGATGCTACATTTTGGGCCCTGATCGGTCTTATCCTGTTCTTCGTCGTGATTTTCTACGTCAAGGTTCCGGCCAAGATCAACGGTTCACTGGACGAACGCGCAGAAACCATCCGCAAGGAACTGGAAGACGCACGCAAGATGCGTGAAGAAGCCCAGGCTCTCTTGTCTGAGTATCAGCGCAAGCGTCATGAAGCCGAAAGCGAAGCGGAAGCCATCATCGCAGAAGCCAACTCGGAAGCCGAGCGCCTGACGCTCGAAACCAGCCAGGCTCTGGAAGAAATGATTGCTCGCCGTACCAAGGCTGCGGAAGACAAGATTGCACAGGCCGAAAGCCAGGCAGTCGCTGAAGTCCGTGCCAAGGCCGCTGACATTGCCGTTGCCGCTGCCGAGGAAATCCTTGCAGCGAAGGTGAAGGATAAAGTCGCCGACGACATCCTCGCCAAGAGCATTGAGCAGGTGAAGGAGCGGCTGAACTAAGTTCGGTCCACTCTGCTGACAAATTGAAGAAGCGGCCTTTCGGGGCCGCTTTTTTGTTGCGGCAAGCAATTTGCACGCTACTTGGCACTAATCGGCAGCGAACGCCATTGCTGGTTGGTGTTGACGTGCCCGAAAGCAGAGGAATGTCGCTGACTTGCAGCGTATTTCCTGCCGTCTAAACCCAACCCGTCATGTCTGGAACCTCAAGACCCTGCAGCCAGCCTGACCGGCTTGAAGCTGAGGCGATGATGAACTGTCGGCCCATGGCGTTCCAGCGCTGCCTGGTGCTGCGGCACACCATACCCCTTGTGCTGGGCAAACCCGTAGTCCGGAAAACTGGCGTCGAGGTGAACCATCATCCGGTCCCTTGTCACCTTCGCAACGATAGAGGCAGCCGCAACGCACAGGCAGCGGCCATCGCCCTTGATCAATGCCTGTCCGGCCTGTGTCAGCCCTGCCGGCACATCTCGGCCGTCGACAAGTACGTAGTCGGGTACCAGAGGCAGGTGATTGACGGCCCGCACCATGGCCGAAAGGGTTGCGGTGCGAATATTGACAGCATCGATCGTTGCCGGTGAAGCGCTGGCGAGCGAGACATGGGCTGTAGCAACTATCTGCTCGAAAAGCTCTTCGCGCCGGGCTTCGGTCAGTTTCTTGGAATCATTGAGGCCAAGCGGTACCCGGTCGTAATCCAGGATAACCGCGGCCGTGACCACGGGCCCAGCCCAGGGGCCACGACCGGCTTCGTCTACGCCGCAGAGCCGACCGTCAAAGGATTTCGCGTGCTTGCGCTCAATGGCAAGGTCCGGGCTATCGGGAAATGCAAGGTCAAAGAGCGAAGGGCTGAACGTCATGAACAGCACCCTGCCGTCCGGCAGCAAGTTTCTCAAGATCTTGCGTCAAAACAGGTCCAATTGCACACCGCCTTTTTGCGGCTGGACGAAGGCCTCGGTGTTGAGCTTTCGGCGACGCAGATTGAGGCCAAGGCGTTTCGCTCCCAGCGAGAACCGTTTGGCAATCTGGTCGGCATAAGGACCTCTCCCGCGCATGCGCTCGCCCCATTTGGCGTCATAGTCCTTGCCGCCGCGCATGGCGCGGATCAGGTTCATCACATGGCGGTAGCGGTCCGGACGCTCTCGCAGCAGCCAGTCCCGAAAGAGTTCCGACACTTCCAGGGGAAGCCGTAAAAGGATGTAGGCGACCTCCGTCGCGCCATGCTCGGCTGCCGCTTCCAGAACGTTTTCAATTTCGCTGTCTGTCAGGGCTGGGATCACAGGCGCCATCATTACGGACGTGGGAATACCCGCGTCGGAGAGAGCCCGGACGGCCTCAAGCCTTTTGTGGGGTGCAGACGCACGCGGCTCCATGGCCCGGCAGAGCTTCTTGTCGAGCGTCGTGACCGACAAGGCAACCTTCACCAGATTTCGTTCTGCCAGCCTCGACAGAATGTCGATATCTCGCGTGACCAGGGCTGACTTGGTGACGATCGCAACCGGGTGGGAGCAATTGTCCAGCACTTCCAGGATCTCACGCATCAGCTTGTAGCCGCGTTCCATCGGCTGGTAGGGATCAGTATTGGTGCCGATGGCGATCACGCGCGGCTGATAACCGGGGCGGGAAAGTTCACGTTCAAGCAACTGTGCGGCATTGGGTTTGGCGAACAGCCTGGTTTCGAAATCCAGGCCCGGAGACAGCCCCATGAACGCGTGGCTCGGTCTGGCGAAACAGTAGATGCATCCATGTTCGCAGCCCCGGTACGGATTGATCGAGCGGTCGAAGGAAATATCCGGCGACTCGTTTCGGGTGATGATTGTGCGCGCACGCTCTTCCTGCACCTGGGTTTTCAGCGGCGGCAGGTCTTCAAGCGTTTCCCAGCCATCGTCGAAACATTCACGAGTTAATTTCTCGAAACGGCCGGAGGCATTGAGCGCAGCCGCGCGTCCCCGCCGCCTGTGCTCGGCAACGGAGCGGACATCGGGTACAAGGCCGGCTGCGTCGGCTGGTAGTGAAATCTCATCGGGGGGACTGAAGGGCACGCGAGAACGTCCAGGTTACGAAATGGAACATAACAAGAACATTATCACGACGCCAACGCGACGCAAGATGCTGTTTACACCTTGTGGGTTTTGACCTTCAAAAGATCGTGGACTGCAGACCAGGCCGGAATTCAGGAACCGCCACGATCATCGTGACCTGGCCGGCGACCAAGGTATTTGATCAGGATCGCATCCAGCGTCCCGTCGGACTGCATCTCGCGAATGGTTTCGTCGTAGCGTCCGGGAAGGCTTTTGATGTCCGGGTAGGTCGAGGCTTTGGCAAAGACGTTGTAGTAGGGCTTCGTTATCAGCGGCAGCGGTAACGTCGCCAACTGGTCCAGCCTCCCGGCCTTCTTTTCCTCGTAGAGCGTGCTGATGGTGTTCATGGGAACGGCGTCCACACGCTTTGCCAGCAGCATGCCGATCTGGAGATTGTTACTGGCGACCGTCTGAAAATCGAGGCCGGCGTTGAGGAACTCCGGCGTATAGGCGAAATCCTGCGTGATACCGATCTGCAGCCCCTTCAGATCGTCGTAGCCTTCGAAACGGATTGTCCCGGCATCTTCGGCGCGGATGAAGAAGCTCCAGCTGATGTCGATGTAGCTTTCGTCTGGATAGTTCAGGTACTCCATCCGGTCCGGCTTCTTGGAAAACAATAGCAGCATGTCCGCCCGTCCGGCGCGCGCTTCCTGTTGGATGCGGGTTCCGGAATCGATCAGTTCCAGCGAATAGGAAAGGCCGAGACGGCGCATGACTTCATCGAGAACTTCGACGTCGATACCCTTGTACACCCCGTCTTCAAGAAACTTGTATGGCTCTTCCGGGGTTGCCAGCACCACGAGGTCTCGGGCCGATGCTGTCCCGGCCAGCAAAGCCAGGGACAGAACAAACCCGGCGAGCCCCATGAAAATTCGGCCGAGCGTCTGCGTCAGGTATCCTGCGCCTGAAGTTGGCTTTTGATCGGGTGTCGTCATGGCGCGATCGCTTGGGTTCTGGTCGAAGTAAGAGCTTTCAGCTTTGGTATGCACTCTTAAGATAACATGAAATCCGGCACTTCCATTTGCCGGAGAGGGGCTATTTTCCTGAAAACCGTCAAATGGATACCGATCGGTTTCACACTGGAGCAACTTTTCACGGCCCTATGACAAATGTGAAAGAGGTACTGCTACAGCTTTCGCCCGGTCTTTTCTTTTCATGCAACCAAAGTAGACATTACCCGGCGATATATATCGCGAAGGTTGGTGGCCGATTATTGGAGTTTGTTAAGAACCCCAACAAAAAAACAGCTCCCGCTTCGTCGGCGACACTCGCACTTTGAAAAAAATCATGTAAAACTTGAGATCATGATCAGCGTCATCATTGCGACAAGAAATTCCGAAACCGAGCTCGTTCACGCGCTTTCGGCCCTGGTGCCGGCAGCTGCAGAGGGCGTTATCCGCGAAGTTATCGTGGTCGATGGTGGTTCGTCGGACAATACCGAGAAGGTTGCCGACGCGGCCGGGTGTGTCTGGATCAGCCGGGGCAATGCTTCCCGCAGCGAACGCCTTGCCTATGGCGCCTCCATGGCGAGCCGGGGCGACTGGCTATTGTTCCTGCGGCCGGAAACGCTTCTGGAAAGCGGCTGGCATCATGAGGCCCAGGCCTTCATCGAGCGGGCAGCCCGTGCCTCCAACGGTCCACGGACCGCCGCAAGCTTCCGCCTTCGCTATGAGGCTTTCGGGCTCAGTGCGCGGGTAAGCGAGTCTTTTGCAGCCTTGCGATCCCAACTGCTTGGCATGCCTTACGGTAACCAAGGCCTGCTGATCTCCAGGCAGTTTTATCAGAAGCTCGGCGGCCATCGGCCGTTGCCGGAGCTGGAAGATCTCGATATCGCCAAGCGTATCGGACGTGGGCGGATGGTGTTCCTGCGGGCTGCCGCGGTCTCTTCGGGTGAAGCCGAGCGGGAAGGGCTGTTTTCCAGGTTCCGCCAGGCTTTCGCACGCTTTTGCGTCGGTACCCTGCGCATTCCAGCGAGTGTTGCCGTCAAGCTGCACGGCTGAACAAGGCACTGCACGGTTCTGGGCGGATACGCTCTTCTTCGGTGTGGTGGCGCTCACGCCTCCCGCAGCTTGCCGCGCTTCAGGTGCTCGTCCAGCCTGGGCATGATCTCCACAAAATTGCAGGGCATGTGACGATAGTCCAGCTGCCATTTCAGGATACCGTCCCAAGCGTCCTTGCAGGCGCCCGGGGAACCGGGCAGCACGAAAATATAAGTCGCCCCGGCGACGCCGCCGGTCGCACGGGACTGGATCGTGGAGGTGCCGATCTTGTCGTAGGAGATCCGGTGAAAGACCTCTGAAAAGCCGTCCATGCGTTTTTCGAACAGAGGCTCCATAGCCTCCGGCGTCACGTCACGGCCAGTAAAGCCGGTGCCGCCGGTCGAGACGATCACATCCACGCCCTTGTCATTGATCCAGCTTTTGACGACCGCCTGAATGGCCGGAACGTCATCGGTGACGATCTGCCTGTCCGCAAGCGTATGTCCTGCCTTTTCGATCCGGTCCACCAGCGTATTGCCGGAGCGGTCTTCTTCCAGCTTGCGCGTGTCCGATACCGTCAGCACAGCAATGTTGAGCGGAATGAACGGACGGGTTTCATCGAGACGGGACATGGCGAACTCCTTTGCTCTCCAGACATAGGCAATAGTCGCAATGGCTTCCAGAGGCAGCAAGCAAACTGTCGCGGCATTTTGATATTGAAATAAAATTACAAAAAATAACAAGATTGAGACACTTGCAAAAAAGTTAGGTCAGTATTATTGACTTAAATAACCAATCCAAAAATGCAATGAGCCAACAATGACAACCTGGGAAAGCCTATACGCCCGACGCGCCAGCCGCATGCGCGCCTCGGAAATCCGTGAACTCCTGAAACTGCTGGACCAGCCGGATGTGATCAACTTCGCCGGCGGTATTCCCGACCAGGCTCTGTTCCCCGCCGAAGCGTTCAAGGCAGCGTATCAGGAAATTCTGGCAGGTCCGGACGCGGGCCGCGCACTGCAATACGGCATGAGCGAAGGCAGCGCCCGCCTGCGCAACTGGATCGTCAACCACATGCGCCGCCTTGGCGTCGAGTGCGGGCCAGAAAATATTCTCGTCACCTCCGGGTCTCAGCAGGGGCTCGATTACATCGGCAAACTGTTCCTGACGGAAGGCGACACCGCGCTGGTGCAGTGGCCGACCTATCTGGGCGCATTGCAGGCTTTCAATGCCTATGAGCCCGGTTACGACCGGCTTGACCCTGGAGCCAACCGCCCTGCGGAAGATTATGCGGCAATCGCGCGCGAAAAGGGCGGACGGATCAAGTTCGCGTACCTTTCTCCCGATTTCGCCAACCCCACAGGCCTGACGGTGGATCTGGCCGAGCGACAACGCCTTTTGGCACTGGCCGGAGAGCTCTCCTGTGCAGTCATTGAGGATTCGCCCTACGAGGCGCTGCGCTATGACGGCGAACCGTTGCCACCGATGCTGGCGCTTGATTGCGAAGCCTCGGGTGGGATCAACAACGCCCGCACACTTTACTGCGGCAGCTTTTCCAAGTCGCTCTCACCGGGATTGCGCCTCGGCTGGATCTGTGCGTCGGCTGATGTCATCTCCAGGCTGGTTCTGATCAAGCAGGCGAGTGACCTGAATTCGCCGGTGCTCAACCAGGAAGCCATGGCCCGGGTCGCCGAAAATGTCTTTGAAGCGCATACGGCAAAGACGAATGCGGTCTACAAGTCCCGGCGCGATGCAATGCTGGCCGCACTTGAGCGGCACATGCCGGCTGGTGTCAGCTGGACCCGCCCGGAAGGGGGCATGTTCATTTGGATGACCCTGCCCAAAGGGATGGACGCGGCAACTCTGCTGGAAACCTCCATCGAAACGGCGCGTGTCGCCTTCGTTCCCGGCCGTGCGTTCCATCCGGATGGCACCGGGGCGAACACCCTACGGCTCAGCTTCTCCTGCAACGACTATCAGAAAATCGAAGAAGGTATTTCAAGGCTTGGCCGCTTGATTACCGAAACTGTCACGTCCAAGTTGTAAGTCCTTCGAGGGAAGAAGCAGGGGCGGGTGTTGGAGCCGATGGCGCTGACCGACAAGCTGGACAATTATTGTGAGCGGATCGGGCCGGAGTTCTGGTCCGAGCCGCTCAATGCGCTCACCAATGCGGCTTTCCTGATTGCGGCCATTGCCGGATACATGCTCTGGCGCCGCAAGACACCGGACGATCTCTTTGCCCTTGTCCTGATCGGCATCGTCTTCGTGACCGGCCTGGGGTCGTTCCTGTTTCACACCTTCGCGACACGTTGGGCGAGCCTTGCCGATGTCATCCCGATCGCGCTGTTTATCCATGTCTATCTCTTTGCGGCGCTGAACCGGTTTCTGGGTCTGTCCTGGTGGGCGGCGCTAGGCATCGTTATCGTGTTTTTCGCAGTCACGCCCTTTGCCGGGCGCGCGGTCGCACCGCTGGTCGGCTCATCAGCAGGCTATGTGCCTGCGCTGCTGGCGATCTTCGTGGTGGGGGCACTGTTTCTTCGCAAGAATGCGCGGCTCGGGCGTGAGGTGTTGCTGACAGGTGTCGTCTTTGCCGTTTCACTGACATTCCGGACGCTGGACGGCCCGGTTTGCGATCAACTTGCCATTGGCACGCATTTCCTGTGGCATATCCTGAACGGGGTCGTACTGTTTTTGCTATTACGGGTTCTCATCAGGCAGCGCGCCGGTTAAATCACACAGAGTATTCACGAAATTGCAGATCATCCTTGCGGACAGGCCGCAGAGCTTTGCAGAAAAACAATATGACCTTAGGGAAGAGGCAGGAGACAGGGACCGTCATGAGCGACAGCAGCAAGACCGGAAGTGATCTGACCGAAGCGGCCCTGTTCTATCACGAGCATCCGCGCCCGGGAAAACTGGAGATCCAGGCAATCAAGCCGCTGGGCAACCAGCGCGATCTGGCACTGGCCTATTCACCCGGCGTGGCCGCGCCGTGCCTTGCGATTGCCGACAATCCGGCACTGGCAGCCAATTACACCTCGCGCGGCAATCTGGTCGCCGTCATCTCAAACGGCACGGCAGTGCTCGGCCTCGGCAACATCGGTCCGCTGGCATCCAAGCCGGTGATGGAAGGCAAGGCGGTTCTCTTCAAGAAGTTCGCCGGCATCGACGTCTTCGATATCGAGGTGGCCCAGACCGACGTTGAAAAATTCGTCGATGCGGTTTCGGTTCTGGAGCCGACCTTTGGCGGTATCAACCTGGAAGACATCAAGGCACCCGAATGCTTCATGATTGAATCGAAGCTCCGGGAACGAATGAAGATCCCGGTCTTTCACGACGATCAGCATGGCACGGCGATCATCGTCGGTGCCGCGGTTCGCAACGGTCTGGACCTTGCCGGCAAGAAGATCGAGGAAGCCAAGATTGTGGCGTCCGGTGCGGGCGCGGCTGCGCTTGCCTGCCTCAACATGCTCGTCTCGCTGGGGGCGAAGCGGGAGAACATCTGGGTTACCGACATTGAAGGCGTCGTCTATGAAGGCCGCGAGGCGCTGATGGACGAATGGAAGGCGGTCTTTGCCCAGAAGACGGATTTGAGGTCGCTCGATCAGGTAATCGACGGCGCCGATGTCTTCCTGGGGCTGTCCGCTGCCGGCGTGCTGAAGCCGGGCATGGTGGAAAAGATGGGCAAGGGCCCGCTGATCCTGGCGCTCGCCAACCCCAACCCGGAAATCATGCCGGAGGACGCCAAAGCTGTCCGTGACGACGTGGTCATGTGTACCGGACGGTCCGACTACCCGAACCAGGTCAACAACGTCCTGTGCTTCCCCTACATCTTCCGGGGCGCGCTCGATGTTGGGGCGACCACCATCAATGAGGAAATGAAGCGGGCCGCCGTGGAGGCAATTGCCGGCCTTGCGCGCGAGGAACCGTCCGACGTTGCCGCCCGTGCCTACGGCGGCAAGACCGAAACATTCGGCCCGAACTACCTGATCCCTTCGCCGTTCGATCAGCGCCTGATCCTGCGCATTGCACCGGCTGTTGCCAAGGCGGCCATGGCAACAGGTGTCGCCACGCGCCCGATCGAGGATTTCACGGCCTATCTGGACCGGCTGAACCGTTTCGTCTTCCGGTCCGGCCTCATCATGAAGCCGATCATCCAGAACGCCAGCAAGGACCCGCAGCGGATCATTTATGCCGAAGGCGAGGACGAACGTGTTCTTCGTGCCGCTCAGGTGCTGATCGAAGACAATATCGCCAAGCCGATCCTGGTTGGCCGTCCGGACGTCCTGCAGCAACGCTGCGAACGCTTTGGCCTGCGCATTCGTCCCGATGTCGATTTCGAGTTCGTCAACCCGCAGGACGATCCGCGCTACCGTGAATATGTCGACGAATATTTCGAGTGTGTCGGCCGCAAGGGCATGCCGCCCAACGCGGCGCGGACGGTCGTGCGCACCAACACCACGGTGATTTCCGCCCTTGCGGTGCGCCGCGGCGATGCCGATGCGGTCATTTGCGGTCTGGAAGGCCGGTTCATCCGCCATCTGCGGGACATCAAGCAGGTGATCGGCGTTTGCGAGACGGCCAGGGACCTTTCGGCCATGTCGCTGCTGATCAACTCGCAAGGGGCGATATTCCTGTCGGATACCTTTGTGACGGAAGACCCGACCGCCGAAGAGATCTCCGAAATGGCAAACCTCGCGGCTGAGGAAATCCGGCGCTTCGGTATTGAACCAAAGATCGCCCTGCTGTCGCTTTCCAACTTTGGTTCTCGCGACACGGCGTCCTCGCGCAAGATGCGCGAAGCGCTGGAGATGATCTGGAAGCGTTACCCGGAACTGGAAGTCGATGGCGAAATGCACGGCGACAGCGCGCTCAGCGTGGAGCTGCGCGAGCGGGTGATGCCGGGCAGCAAGTTGAAGGGAGAGGCCAACCTGCTTCTGTTCCCGAACCTGGATGCGGCCAACATTGCCCATAACCTTCTGAAAGTTTCGACCCAGGCGCTTCATGTCGGACCGATCCTTCTGGGCACGGCCAAGCCCGCGCATATCCTGACACCGTCTGTCACGTCGCGCGGCGTGGTGAACATGTCGGCACTTGCCAGCGTCGAGGCACAGACCCGGTCCGCCGGCTAGTCCTGCTTCAAATCGCGCCTTCTGTTGAACAAGGCGGACCGGTACAACCGGTCCGCTTTTCCATTTTTCAAACGGCCTGCCATGACCCTTGTGAAACAGCCAGCCGACTGCGTCAGCAAAACGGATATCCGCAACGCAATTGATGCGCTTGACGAAGAACTCCTGCAGCTCTTTGCCCGTCGCCAGGGCTATGTCCGGCGGATGGCGGACCTGAAACAGCATCCTGATGAGGCCTTTGATCACCAGAGGATTGAAACAATGGTGGCTGCACTGAAAGACCGGGCGGAAGAATTGGGGCTGGAAGGCGCGCAGGCGGAAGCGGTCTGGCGGACGCTGATCGACTGGAACGTGGCCTTCGAGAAGCGAACGATCGCCGCACGGCTCGAGGGGCTGCAGGACGGGCCGACGAAACCGGGCTCCGATTTTTAGCACCGTGCCGGGTTTTCCAGACCGTTCAGGCTCCTACTTATCAGGGAGTATGGATCGTCCGTGGAGCCCCAATGACCCTGAATTCGCATCTTCTTCCAGGCGTGGCCGCAATGGCCGCAGCGCTCGTCCTGCCGATTGTCCCTGCCGCTATGGCCCAATCCGCGGTTCAGCTGGAAACCGTTGCCGCGGGATTATCCTACCCATGGAGCGTCGCTTTCCTTCCGGAGGAGGGCTACCTGGTGACGGAACGCGACGGGACCGTGAAGCACATTGATGCATCCGGCAGGCAGAGCGAAGTTACCGGCGTTCCGGAAGTCTTTGCCCAAGGACAGGGTGGTCTGCTGGACGTAGCGCTCAGCCCGGACTTTGCCACCGACCGGACGGTCTTTCTGTCCTATTCCCAGGGATCGGCGGAGGGCGCCGGCACATCCCTGTTCCGGGCGAAGCTTACCGGTGCCTTTGAGGGAGGCTTCGCGCTGGAAGATGGTGAGACGATCTTTTCCGGCAACAACAAGGCCTACGGAGGCCGCCACTTCGGATCACGCCTCGTTTTTGCGCCCGATGGCACCTTGTTCATGACCGTCGGTGAGCGGGGAGACGGCGAGCGTGCTCAGGATACCTCGGACCACGCCGGGTCGGTGTTGCGTCTGACGAGGGACGGTCAACCTGCTCCGGGCAATCCCTTTGTCGGGCAGGAAGGCTACAAGCCGGAAATCTGGTCCTATGGTCATCGCAATCCGCAGTCGGCTGCGATCCATCCTGAAACCGGCGTTTTGTGGACTGTTGAACACGGGGCACGTGGCGGCGACGAAATCAATATTCCCGAAGCCGGGAAGAACTATGGCTGGCCGGTGATTTCCTACGGACGCCATTACTCCGGGGCAACCATCGGTCAAGGCACGTCGAAGGAAGGCATGGAACAGCCGGTTCACTATTGGGATCCCTCCATCGCGCCGTCCGGCATGGCCTTTGTAACAAGCGACCGATATCCCGACTGGAAGGGCGACATGCTGGTCGGTGCGCTGGCCGGACAGCACCTTGCCCGTGTTGACCTCGACGGTGGAACGGTTGTCGGCGAGGAAAAGCTGCTGACGGATCTTGGCGAGCGGATACGCGATGTCCGGCAGGGCCCCGATGGCTACGTCTATGTTCTGACAGACAGCGACGATGGCCGGTTGCTGCGGCTGCAACCCTGAGGCAGGCCGAACTTTTTGAGCTGTAAGCGCTTTTGCGGCTTCTTTGCTTGACATTAGGGCCGTTCCCGACGATATACCGCACTGCAACCGCTGCCGCGTGAGCAGAGAGTGCGCCCCGGACAAGAGAAGTTTCTTGGCGGGCAGTCGCAAGAGGGTTGCCACTTCAAGAACCCAATGAGGGGTTCAACCAGTTCCCATTTCACGCGAGGGTCTGGCGGCAGAGAGACCGGGTAGCGATGGCTGCCGGCTGTGCCGCATTCCAACTTCAAGTCGCACCGTCAATGACGTGCGGCTTAACAAGCGTTTGTTTCGCTTGAACCAAGGATTTTATATTGACCGACTTTCAAAGCCTGGGACTCTCCAATGGCCTTGTGACTGCCGTTACCGAAAACGGCTATGACGCTCCGACACCGATCCAGCAAAAAGCCATCCCGTTGATCCTGGAAGGCCGGGACCTCATGGGTCTGGCACAGACGGGTACGGGCAAGACGGCTGCTTTCGGCCTGCCGTTGATCGACCGGCTTCTCCTGGAGAAGAAAAGAGCCGTTCCCAAGGGCACACGGGCGCTTATTCTGGCCCCGACCCGCGAACTGGTGAACCAGATCGCTAAGAACCTGATTTCCTTCCTGAAGCATACACCGCTGCGGGTTTCCTCCGTTGTCGGTGGTGTGTCCATCAACGGCCAGATCAAGCGGCTCTCAAAGGGCACCGACATTCTGGTGGCAACACCGGGCCGGCTGCTGGACCTGGTAGATCGTGAAGCGATCGACCTGCGCACCGCTTCCTACCTGGTGCTCGACGAAGCCGACCAGATGCTCGATCTGGGCTTCATTCATGCCCTGCGTCGGATCGCAGGCCTGGTGGCCGACAAACGCCAGACCTTGCTGTTTTCCGCGACCATGCCGAAGCAGATCAACGAGCTGGCACAGTCCTATCTGCGCAACCCGGAGAGGGTCGAAGTTGCTCCGGCCGGCAAGACCGCTGACAAGGTTACCCAGTCGGTTCATTTCATGGACAAGAACGACAAGGGCGACTTCCTGGTCGATCAGCTTCGTGACAAGCCGGACGGGCTGTCGCTGGTGTTCTGCCGCACAAAGCACGGTGCGGAGCGGCTGATGCGCAAGCTGGCGCATTCCGGAATTTCCGCTGGTTCGATCCATGGCAACAAGAGCCAGAACCAGCGTGACCGCGCGATCAAGGACCTGCGGGAAGGCACCATCAACGTGCTCGTGGCAACCGATGTTGCCGCTCGCGGCATTGATATCCCGGGTGTCAGCCACGTTTATAACTTCGAGCTGCCGGAAGTTGCAGAAGCCTACGTTCACCGAATTGGCCGTACGGCCCGCGCCGGTGCGGAAGGCGAGGCGATTGCCCTGTGTGCTCCGGAGGAAATCGGTCTCTTCCGCCAGATCGAGAAGCTGATCGGTATCGATATCACGGTCGCCGGTGGTGAAATTCCGCCGATGTCCGCGGCTGCCGGGCGCGCAAAGCGCGGCGGAAACCGGAATGGCAACAGCAAACCGGGTGGCAAGAAGCCGTTCCGCAAGCAGTCGTCCTCCGGCGCCAACGACAACGCGTCCGAAAACCGTCGTCCTCCGCGTCGCCGTCGTCAGAACACACGCAGAGATGCAGCCTGACGACTGACGGGTTACGTCGCAGTTCATTGTGATGTGAAAAAAATTGCACCGGGAAGTGGCCTTCCCGGTGCCGAACCTTGTGGTCGATGGGTTTCAGAACTGTTGAAACAGTGCTGAATGAATTTGGTGGATGAACCGCCTGATCCGAACCAGAACCGCCGCCGGCTGGTTATGACCCTGCTGTCTTCCTGTCCACAAGGTATCCAACCGCTTGCGCGGCTCGATCTCGTTAAGCTTTCGGGAAAACCGCGGGAACTCCGCGAAGAACTTGTAGAAAGTCACCAAGATCTTGGTGACTTTCTACAAATTTGCCCCGTGAAAGTAAAAGTAAATTAACCAACGAGAGACTGCAATCACAACCAGCTGGTCGCTATTTGGTATGTGGATAAATAGATTTATCAGTAAATTCAGCTAGTTAGTTTGCTTTTGGTGAAATAGTGATGGATTTGACGAACAACCTCAGATGGAGTTGATGGTTGAGTGGTTGAAATAAACGCTTAGATTTCAAAGAATTGGCTAATTCATTTTCTTAATTTATTGTTATATAGAAAAAATTTATAGACCCTCTGAAGGTCGATAAGTTCCTTATCGCCTTGTTTGTAAACGGAAAAAACCGGCAATAGTTATACTGTCAAATATCGCGATGTATTGATCGGTATTTTCGGTAACCCTTATTTTCCAGGCTCCGTGTTTTCAGTTGAGGCTTATTCCTGGCATTTTTTTGACCAGTTGGTATAATTTTGTCTTTTGGAGTCATAACAAGTTTTTATTCGTCTCATTATTTATTTGACCTTGCCGTAGGGGGAGTTTATTCCGGCGCCATCACGGTTTTGGTTAACAGAATTAAACAAATCGAAACCCGAAAAAAATCCAGATCATCTCTGGGATAAATGTGCACGCTGGCTCCATCGGGACCAACGACCCCATAAGAATTGCCCGTTGTTAATACGGGTACGAACTTGTGGCGCGGGCAACCACGCGGCAGCAAGCGGAGTGGCATGTCCACTCGGCCTTGTCCGTGTGTTTGACAACCGCAACAGGCTGGACCCCCACATACGCCAGCCTGATTACGACCCATCGGCCGCAAGACTGCAGCACCGGGAAGGCTTCCTTTCCGGTGCTGTTCGTTTTTTCAAGGCACAAAAAACCACGGGTTTCCCCGTGGCTTTCAATGTTTTCCAGTTTGGCAGCGAACCTTACATGTTCGGATAGTTCGGACCACCGGAACCTTCCGGAACGGTCCAGTTGATGTTGCCGTTCGGGTCCTTGATGTCGCAGGTCTTGCAGTGGACGCAGTTCTGCGCATTGATCTGGAACCGCGGCGCATCTTCGCCTTCCTCGATCCACTCGTATACGCCAGCCGGGCAATAGCGGTTGGACGGACCGGCGAAGACATCGTGTTCCGAGCGCTTCTGCAGTGCCTCGTCCTTCACCTTCAGATGGATCGGCTGATCCTCTTCGTGGTTGGTGTTGGAAAGGAACACCGAAGACAGCTTGTCGAAGGAAACGACGCCATCCGGCTTCGGATAGTCGATCTTCTTGCAGTCCTTGGCCGGTTTCAGGGTGTCGGCGTCCTTCTTGCCGTGTTTCATGGTGCCGAAGAAGGAGAAGCCGAACAGCTCGTTGGTCCACATGTCGAGACCGCCGAGGGCAACACCGATAGCGGTGCCGAATTTGGACCACAGCGGCTTTGCGTTGCGCACGCGCCAGAGATCCTTGCCGATCGGGCTTTCGCGCCAGGCTGTGTCGTAATTGGCCAGCTCGTTGTGCGCTTCGCCACGGCCGATTGCGGCCATCACTTCTTCTGCCGCCAGCATGCCGGACAGCATGGCATTGTGGGAGCCCTTGATCCGCGGCACGTTGACGAAGCCTGCGGAACAACCCATCAGCAGACCGCCGGGAAACGAGAGTTTCGGCACGGACTGGAAACCGCCTTCGGTAATGGCACGGGCACCATAGGAAATGCGCTTGCCGCCTTCGAAGGTGTCACGGATCGCCGGGTGCGTCTTGAAACGCTGGAACTCGTCAAAGGGCGACAGCCAGGGATTCTCGTAGTTGAGGTGAACCACGAAGCCGACAGCGACCTGGTTGTCTTCCAGGTGATAGAGGAACGAGCCGCCACCGGTCTTGCCGTCAAGCGGCCAGCCGAAGGAATGCTGCACCAGGCCAAGCCGGTGCTTCTCCGGGTCGATCTGCCACAGTTCCTTGATGCCGATGCCGAATTTCGGCACGTCGCTGTCCTTGTCGAGGTCGAATTTCTCGATCAGTTGCTTGGCCAGAGAGCCACGTGCGCCTTCACCGATCAAGGTGTATTTGCCGCGCAGCTCCATGCCGCGCGTGAACATCGCATTGGGTTTGCCATCCCGGCCGATGCCCATGTCGCCCGTTGCAACACCAACCACGTTGCCATTGTCGTCATAGAGGATTTCGGCAGCTGCAAAGCCCGGATAGATTTCAACACCGAGCGCTTCAGCCTTTTCGGCCAGCCAGCGGCAGACATTGCCAAGCGAGACGATGTAATTGCCGTGGTTGTTCATGAGTTTCGGCATGAACATGTTCGGCAAACGCATGGAACCTGCCGGCCCCAGCACGAGGAAGTGGTCGTCGGTAACCGCCGTCTTGATCGGCGTGTCTTCTTCGCGCCATTCCGGAAGCAGCTTGTCGAGAGCGATCGGATCAATCACGGCGCCGGAGAGAATATGCGCGCCGACCTCGGATCCTTTTTCCAGTACGACAACGCTCAGCTCTTCGCCCTTGTCGTTGGCGATCTGTTTCAGCCGGATCGCAGCTGCAAGACCGGCAGGCCCTGCGCCTACGATCACAACATCCACATCCATGCTTTCGCGTTCGCCAAGCGCTTCTTGTTCGCTCATCTTTTTCTCCCTCCGCCCAAAGGGCAACGTCTGCGCCGCCAGGTGCTCAAATCAAGTGAACCAGCGTATCGGTAACGGCTGATGCCCAATTGTTAGAGCAACTTACCTGCGTCCGTTCGGAAGCAGCGCCTATTAGCCCTTACCGCCTATTTGCCCCATTTTGCAGCGCAAAACACGACATTTTTCATCGGCAATTGCGAAATTTCGCCGCTATTCCTTCAGTTGGGCATCAGATAGACCAAAGCAGGCGCAGGGCGTCAAGTGCTTAGTTAACGTTTACGTAAACGTAATTCGAGTGTATTCCCGGCAGTTTCGAAAATGTGCACAGGCTTTGGAAAACCGGCCGGATTGAAGGTGGTCTGGCGCTGCATGCTTGTAGAAATGATCGGGGCGGTTAAACTCCGCGCCGGAGGCAGCCTCTTGCAACAGATCCCGAACGACCCGAGACACCTTGAAGCCCTGCTGGATTTTTATGCCGGTGCGGGTGTCGATTGTTTTCTTCAGGACGAACCCGTCGATTGGGTAGCGCTGACGCGTGCGCAGGCAGCGCAGCGTGCGCTGGCCGGTCAGCATGCAGCAGCCCCCACGCATGCTCAGCAGCCCCGGCAACAGGCCCCGGCAGGCAATTTCCAGGGGCAGACAGGCTCTCCGGTTCCGGCAGCTCCCGTCGCTCCCCAGGCGATTTCCGTGCCGCCCGCAGTTGCGGGGCAAGCGCCGGTCTTGCCGGACAGGGAGATAATCGCCGCAGCCCGGGATCTGGCGGCAACTGCCCCGACTCTCGAGGAACTGCGCAATTGCCTGGGCGGTTTCGACGGCTGCAACCTCAAGCTGACCGCCAAGAAGCTTGTGTTTGCCGACGGCAATCCACAGGCGAAGCTGATGTTTGTCGGCGAGGCGCCGGGCCGCGACGAGGATCTTCAAGGCCTGCCTTTTGTTGGCCGTTCCGGCCAATTGCTGGACAGAATGCTGGGTGCGATCGGTCTGGATCGCTCGTCGGCCTATATCGCCAACGTGGTTCCCTGGCGGCCACCTGGCAACCGGACGCCGACACCGCAGGAAACCGAGATCTGCAAGCCGTTCATTCTGCGCCAGATCGAACTGGTCAACCCGGACGTGCTCGTCTTTCTCGGTGCGGCATCCGCCAAGACCCTGCTCGGGGTACAGGACGGCATCCGCAAGATGCGCGGGCGCTGGATGACCTATCCCTGCAAGGGCAGGGAAATCTCGGCTATCGCCACTTATCATCCGGCGTATCTTTTACGCAGTCCGCTTGAGAAGCGATTGTCCTGGCGTGACTTTCTGGCGATCAAGCAGAAGCTGGCAGAAAAAGCAGTGCAATAACCTTCGGACTGCATGGTTTCCTGCAATCATCCAGACGTTTCTTCGTTTTCTCGACCTTGCCGGGCGGGTTGTTCGAAACGTTCAGGGAAATCCTTCTTTTTCAGATCAAAAGTGACCTTGCGTTAACTTGGATTTCAGACTACAGGTTGTAACATTGAGTGTGTAACGCTCTGGGTGATTTTAACAACCGGTCATGACGATGGATGCAGACAAATGCATTTCGGCGCTCGTCGTCGACTTGGCGGACATGTCGTGTTTCGAAGCAACGGCCTATGATCTGACAGAGAACGGCTGTTGGATTGCGTCCGACAGGGTTGACCTCCTGAAGGAGGAGGTGGGCTTGCGCCTTGCCGGGTTCGACAAACTGGTCCGCGGGACCGTGATTGCCTTTGGCGATCAGCAAGCGCAAATTTCTTTTCAGACCAAACGAGAGGCGTCAGGCGAAAAACGCCGCGAGATCCGGCGGCAAGTCTGGATCACGGCAATCGTTTGCGGCAAGACCAATTCGGCAACAATGAGATGTCGGATCGTTGATGCCAGCAGGTCAGGATGCCGGCTGGAAGGCGACAAGCTGGATCGACTTCCCGATGACATCGAGGTCTCCATTCCCGGTCTCGATCTGCCAATCAGTGCAGAGATTGTCTGGCGCAAGAACAACCAGGCCGGTGTCAGGCTCACCTGGCCGTTCGAAGCGTCGCCCAAGCCCAAACCGGAAGAGGTTCTGGAGCGAATGAAAGAAGAAGACGAAAAGCCGAAACGCAAGCGCAAAAAGAAGATCAGCGCTTTCGGTGGTTGAACAGCGCTTGGGCGCGTTAAACCGTGCGACAAGGTTTTGACGGCCTGGAGTCTTTGCAAGCGGGCTTTGCGTACATATATCGGATGGAGTTTGTGAACTCTTTCAGGGCCTATTGCGCGTGATTTCATCCCTTCGCCGGTTTCTTCCCAAACCCTTTCGAAACGATAAGCCTGTCATTCCGGTCGTGCGCCTGCATGGGGCAATCGGTGGCGGTGGGCCGCTGAAGTCCGGATTGTCCCTGGCGACCGCGTCCATCCCCCTGGAAAAAGCCTTCTCGATGAAGAAAGCACCGGCGGTGGCCCTGGTGGTCAATTCGCCGGGTGGCTCACCTGTTCAGTCGAGGCTCATCTTCAAGCGGATCCGGGATCTGGCCAAGGAAAACGAGAAGGACGTTCTGGTTTTCGTTGAGGATGTGGCTGCCAGCGGCGGTTACATGATTGCGCTCGCAGGGGACGAGATCTTTGTCGATCCGTCGTCCATCGTCGGTTCCATCGGCGTGGTTGCAGCCGGGTTCGGCTTCACGGAGATGATCAAGAAAATCGGCGTTGACCGGCGCGTTTATACCGCAGGTGAAAAGAAGGTGACGCTCGATCCCTTCCAGCCGGAAGTGCCGGAAGACATCGAATACATCAAGAGCCTGCAGCTCGAGATCCACGAGACCTTCATCGACATGGTGAAATCGCGTCGCGGTGACGTGCTCGCAGATGATCCGGATCTTTTCACGGGCAAGTTCTGGACCGGGCGCACCGGTGTTCAGCTTGGGTTGGTCGACGCGATCGGCGACCTGCGCGAAGTAATCAAGGACCGGTATGGCGACAAGGCCGAGCCGAAATTGATTTCCGCACCACGTGGCCTTTTTGGCCGCAAGGCCGGACTTGGTGTCGGCCTTGCAAAGGGCCGACTGCTGGACGGGGTCGGCGAGGAGTTGATCTCCTCTGTCGAGGAACGGGCAATGTGGATGCGCTACGGCCTTTAAAAAGGCACAATGCCTGTGTGAAAATCGGGTGAGCAAGGGGAAAAGACATGACCGAATTGATAGGCGTCGCCGCATTGGCCGTGGGAGGTTACTGGATCGTGCAGCGCGTGAAACGCAAGATGGCCGAGGTTGAAAATCAGATTTCCAGGGCAGCTGCAAAAGCCGATCCCAATGGCCGCGGTGCCAAGCTTGTGCTTGACCCGGTCAGCGGCAAGTACCGTCCGCAAGCCTGACGCAACGGCGGGCAGTTTGCCCGCCCGCCGTCAGGTGCTTTGTTTCAGCGGCTTCAATTTGCCGGTACCGCCCGGAAAAGCCCCCAGCGCGCTGTCCCGGTGCGCGCGGTAATCCTGAGCAGGACCAGCGTCACCACCAGCAGCATCAGTTCCGCCAGCGGACTGGACAGCCAGATGCCGCCCTCTCCGAAATAGACCGGCATCAGGAACACCAGCGGCAGAAAGAACGCATAGGGTTTGGCGAGGCTCAGCAGAGCTGCCCGAGCCGCATCTCCGAGCGCCTGAAAGTAGGTCGCAACCATGAACAGCGGCCCCGCGACGAAGTAGAGCGCCATTATCACCGGAAGGATCCGGCCGACTTCCGCCGCCACGCCTGGATCGTTCACAAATGCGAAGCCGACCTGGTGTGAGAACAGCGTGAGCACGAGTTCTGCAAGGCCGCAGTAGACAAGGGCCACAACCAGGCCAGCCCGCAAGGTGCTGTCCGAGCGATGCCACAGACCTGCCCCGAAATTGTTTCCGACCATGGACTGTAGCGCCTGGGCAAGGCCCAGGAGAGGCAAATAGCAGAAGGTCATGACCCGGGTAACGATCCCGAATGCGGCGACCGTTGCCTCATATCCGCTGGCACCGGCCGTCTGCAGCGCGGCGATGGTTGCGGCGGACCCCAGGGCGATGCCGATGAAGCTCAGGCTCTGAGGTGCACCAAGCATCAGGATATCGCGCCAGAAAGATGTCAGCGGATGTCGCAGGAGTGCGGACGGTGACAATTCCGTTTTCCCGCTCAGTCTCAGACCCAGCATGATTGCAAGCGCCATCGCCTGTGCCAGCACGGTTCCGGCCGCACTACCGGCAACACCGTAATCGTAGACCGCGATCAGCAGATAATCGAAGGCGATGTTGGCCAGCGAAACAAGCAGGCTGAAGCCCGCCATTACAACCGCAAGGCCTTCGTTGCGCAGCGCATCAGCATTTACCGACAGCACGAACATCAGTGGTGTGAAGGCAACCGTGATGGCCATGTAGGTATGGCTCATACCGGCAATCTCCGCCGAACCGTCAGCGGCGGCCTGGGTGAGGCCGTCACCTACACCCAGGAAGAGAGCGATCACGATGCCTGCTATGGCAAGTGCCAGGCCGTGGGCGCCGGCAAAAACCGCTTCGGCATCGGCATGAAGGCCGGCTCCGAGTTTGCGGGCAAGCACGCTGGACATGCCGCTGGCAACAAGTGTCGCCAACGCCGCAAGCAGCATATAGGCAGGAAACATCAGCGTGACGGCGCTGAGGGCATCCGGCCCGACGTAAAGGCCGAGGAATATGGCATCGACCACGGTCAGCAACCCGTTCATGCTCATCACCAGGATGATGGGCAAGGCGGTTCTGGCCAGGGTCGGAAGGATTGGCCCATGCGTATAGGCGTTGGGCCGGGATATGTCGGAAGACATTCCGTTCTCCATCAATGGGCATTTCGATCGGGAAGGAGGGGCTCGCATTGCCACCAGCGCGAAATGCGTGGGGAACAGAAAGTCTTGAAGACCAGAATTTCACCGTGACTGTCGTCCGCGAGCGGCAGGCATTCTGAAGCCGGTGCGAGGGATACCTTGGTGCCGGCGCTCCGTCAATCTGAAACAGCCACGCCCGCTTCGCCTTGACCTTGCCCCGACATCGTGGCACCTGTCGCCCAAACCGGCGATACGTGCACGCCGGGCACAGCCATATTCGCGGAACATCTTCATGTCGACTGAAACCCTGCCGGCGCACATGCGGCCGGAAAACTCCTTTCAAGGCCTGATCCTGACCCTGCAGCGCTACTGGGCCGACCAGGGCTGTGTTGTGCTTCAGCCTTACGACATGGAAGTCGGCGCCGGTACGTTCCACCCGGCAACCACGCTGCGCTCACTCGGCCCGCGTCCGTGGCGGGCTGCCTATGTGCAGCCGTCGCGCCGCCCGACCGACGGCCGTTATGGTGAGAACCCGAACCGTCTGCAGCACTACTACCAGTTCCAGGTGATCCTGAAGCCGTCACCGGCAAACCTTCAGGAGCTCTATCTGAATTCGCTCTACGCGATCGGCCTTGACCCGAAGCTGCACGATATCCGCTTTGTGGAAGACGACTGGGAAAGCCCGACCCTGGGGGCCTGGGGCCTCGGCTGGGAATGCTGGTGCGATGGCATGGAAGTCTCCCAGTTCACCTATTTCCAGCAGGTGGCAGGCTTTGAATGCTCGCCCGTCTCCGGCGAGCTGACCTACGGCCTTGAGCGCCTGGCGATGTATATTCAGGGCGTCGATAACGTCTATGACCTCAACTACAACGGCATGGAAGGCGATGCCAAGGTCACCTATGGCGATGTTTTCCTGCAGGCCGAGCAGGAATACTCGCGGCACAATTTCGAGCACGCGGACACCGAAATGCTGTTCCGCCATTTCAAGGATGCCGAAGCCGAATGCCGTTCACTGCTGGAAGCCGGTGCGAAAGCACGTGAAGCTGCCGGTGCCAATGTCCATCAGGTGGTGCTGCCGGCCTATGACCAGTGCATCAAGGCCAGCCATGCCTTCAACCTGCTCGACGCGCGCGGCGTCATCTCCGTGACCGAGCGCCAGAGCTATATCCTGCGTGTCCGCGAACTTGCCAAGGCCTGCGGCGCTGCCTTCCTTGAAACGGAAGCCGGCGGTGTCGGCTATCACAACCAGGCTGCGGAATAACGCATTCCGGCTTGAGGCGGATTTTTTTGATCAATCGAATGCGGGGCCAGGTTGGCCCCGTTTTCGTCAGGCAATATCCAGGCTGTTCATTTGCCTGCTACCAGCAACCTGCGAAGGCTCACTCGGGTTCCGAGCCCGGCTCGGGCTCCAGTTCACAGGCGAGGTGCATGTCGCCGATGTCCAGGTGGCTTGCCTGTCGATTGCCGGAAAACCGGGTGCTTCCCCGCTCGAAACTTTTTCCCGAAGCGCCCGGAACCGGGTCAAGCAGGACTTGCGTATGTGCCTTTCCGCCAACAGGTCCGGAAAGCGTCGCGGGTCCCGGTTCCTGTGGGGAGAAGATGACGTGAAAGACCAGATCGCCATTCGAACAGCGATATTGGTCAGCAAGCGAGGCATGGGCATCTTGCGTTGCCAGCACCAACGGCAGCACCGCAAGTGCCGGGATCATTCTGCAAAGTTGCAAGACGCACATTGGTGGCCGACCTTTCGTTCAGGCGTTTCGGACAAGCTCGCCCAAGCTTATCTGCAATCCTGTGTCGAAGATTACAGAATGACTCAATTCAGGCGTCGCTCGCTTGAAGAAGATGACAAGTCAGCACCTCCCGGTTAGCTTCCAGAACACATTTTCTGGAGGTGATTGTCTTGTCCTGGTTCTTTCTTGCAGCGCTGATTGCGCTATCTGTTTTTGCGATCGTTCTTTACAACGGACTTGTCAAGAAACGGCAGATGGTCGAGGAGGGCTGGAGCGGCATCGATGTCCAGCTCAAGCGGCGGGCAAATCTCATTCCCAACCTTGTCGAGACCGTGAAAGGCTACGCCTCGCACGAAAAGGAAGCGCTCGAGGCCGTAACCAGCATGCGCGCGCAAGTTTCGGCAGTGCCGAAGGATGACGTTGCTGGCCGTGCGAAGGCAGAAGGAGAACTCAGTCATGCTCTCGGCCGCCTGTTTGCAGTTGCGGAAGCCTATCCAGACCTGAAGGCAAGTCAGAACTTTTCCGACCTTCACAATTCGCTGGACGAGATCGAAAACGCCATCCAGATGGCGCGCCGTTATTACAATGGCGCGGTCCGGAACCTGAGTGTTGCGGTCGAGAGCTTCCCATCCAATCTGATTGCCAACCAGTTCAAGTTCGAAAAGGCCGAGTACTTCGAAATCGAAGACGAGGCTGACCGCGCGGTTCCCAAGGTCCAGTTCTGAGGTGCGCGCAATGCTGAACCGGGTCTCTGCGGGCATCCTGGCCGTCTTCGTCCTGCTGACTGCCGGACTTTGCGCGCAAGCTGACGAACGCATCTTGAAGTTCGTTTCCGATATTGACGTTGCGAGCAATGGCACGCTGACGGTCACGGAGACGATTACCGTTCGTGCGGAAGGCGATCAGATCAAGCGGGGCATTTTCCGCGATATTCCGCTTGCGGTGGAAGGTGCAAACGGGCGCATCTACAAGGCCGGCTTCAAGCTGCTCTCGGTGCAGCAGGACGGCGCCCCGGCCTCCTACCACACCAACGAGAACAGTCGGGGTGTGCGGATCTATGTGGGGGATGAATACACCTTCCTGTCTCCGGGCAATTACACCTACAGCTTCACCTATGAAACCAACCGGCAAATCCGTTTCTTTGAAGACCATGACGAGGTCTATTGGAACGTGACAGGCAATGACTGGATCTTCCCCGTTGATGAGGCCATTGCGCGGGTCGTTTTGCCGGAAAGGGTGAAAGCCAGCGCATGGACGGCCTATACGGGCGGCTATGGCGAAACCGGAAATGCCTTTGAGGCACAAAGCGCCCAGGGTGGTTCTGAGATTATCTTCCGGACAACCGAGGTTCTGGGGGCCTACGAAGGCTTGTCGATCAACGTCAGCCTTCCGAAAGGCGCAATTGCAGCGCCTACGGAAGCCGAACAGCTGGAGTATTTCGTCGAGGACTACAGATCGGAGCTGATCGGCGGAGCCGGGGTGCTGCTGGTGCTGCTTTATTATTTCGCAGCCTGGTGGATGGTTGGCCGGGATCCTTCTGAAGGTGTTGTTTTCCCGAGGTTTTCACCGCCTTCCGGCATCTCGCCGGCTCTTGCCAAATACATTGTCAACCGAGGGTTCGGGGATGGTGGCTGGGTGGCCCTGTCTGCAGCCTGCCTCAACCTCGCGGTCAAGAAACGTTTGCGACTTGAAGAGACGGATGGCGATACAACTCTGGTTCTGAACCGGAAGGGACGGGAAGGTCAGATCCCGGGCTTCGGGCTGCCCAATGGCGAAGCTGCGCTTGAGGACTGGCTAAGCGGACGGGGTAGTCCATTGACTCTCAACAAGGACAACGGCACTTCTATCCAGGCGCTGGGGAAAAAATTCCGGGCGGCTATCGAGCGGGAGAGCCGAAACGTCTTTTTCAGGGCGAACAAGGTCTATCTCATTCCCGGGTTCATACTGAGCCTGGTTACCATTGTCGCGCTGCTGGCTTTCGGTGGACTGCAACCGGGTCAGGAAGGGTTCGTCATCGTCTTTCTGGTCTTTTCCGTTTTTGCGACTGTCATTTCAGTCAATCTGGGGAGGGCCATCTTCCGCTTCGCCAGCATGAAACTGCGTATGGCGCTGATCTTCATAGTCTTTGGTCTCGCAATATCAGGGGCAGCTTTCGGTGCCTTCCATGTGAATGGCGGTGTGGATTCCTTGCCTGTTCTGCCGTTCATCGCGGTGGCGCTGGTTGCCCTCAACATCCTGTTCTTTTTCCTGATCGGCGCACCGACGGCAATCGGCCGCCAGGCTCTCGATGAAATCGAGGGTCTTCGGATGTATCTGAGCGTGGCGGAAAAGGAGCGGCTCAATATGGAAAAGCTTCCGGATATGAGCACGGATCATTTCGAGGAGCTTTTGCCCTACGCCGTTGCGCTTGGCGTCGAAAAGCCCTGGGCCAAGGCCTTCGAGGCCTGGCTGACAACCGCTGCCGGGGCGGCTGCGGCCGCCAGCTACCATCCGGGCTGGTACTCCGGCAATCACTTCGATGCCCGGCACGTGTCCGACAGCCTCGGCCGGACGGCAAGTTCCATGGCTGGCTCCTTCCAGTCGTCTCTGCCAGCTCCGAAATCCTCCAGCTCCGGATCGTCGGGTTCCTCCGGCGGCTTTTCCGGCGGCGGTGGCGGCGGTGGCGGTGGCGGCGGCTGGTGACGAGCTGAGGATCGTCAGCTCCGCCTTGCGCAAGCTGCTTCGAACGGCATAGTGGAAGCATCAAGCAGGAGCGGGGGTGCGGATGGCCGGCGAAACGATCACGCTAACGGAATTTGTCAGCTTCAATCTGGCAATCCTCGTCTACTTCCTGGGCGTGCGGCTGAACAAGAAGATTCTGGTTCTGGACAGGTTCAATATTCCGGAACCGGTATCAGGCGGTCTGCTTGTCGCGTTCCTGTCCCTAGTGGTCTATCTCGGCCTTGGAACGGAAATCGGGTTCTCCCTGCAGTCGCGTGATTACCTGCTGTATTGTTTCTTTACGGCAATCGGCTTGAACGCCCGCTTCACGGACCTGGCCAAGGGCGGCAAGCCGCTCCTGATCCTGCTGATGCTCACCGTCTGTTACATGCTGCTGCAGAATGCGGTCGGTTCGGGCATTGCGGCGGCGCTGGGTCTGCCCACAGGGTTCGGCCTTCTTGGAGGCACCATTTCGCTGGTTGGCGGCCACGGCACGGCAATTGCCTGGGGCCCGAAGCTGGCCACCGACTATGGCGTTCCAGGGGCGGTCGAGATCGGTGCAGCAACGGCAACGCTCGGCTTGATCGCCGCCAGCCTTCTTGGCGGTCCGGTGGGCAAGTTCCTGATCGAAAAACGGGGAGGCAAACCGGATCCGAACCGCCCGGAAGAAGCCCCCATGATCGGCCTTGAGATGGAACGAGAGGCAGACACGAGCGTGACCCACACCGGGCTGATGCGCTCGCTGCTGGTTCTCAATATTGCCATTGGCCTCGGCGTCGCGCTTCAGGAAGCCTTGAGCGCGGGAATAGGCCTCGATCTGCCGGTCTTCGTCTGCTGCCTCTTCTGTGGCATCGTGCTGTCAAACACCGTGCCGCTGGTCTTTCCGAAAATGACCTGGCCAGCCCGGTCCAAGTCCCTGGCGGTCTTGTCGGACCTTGCACTTGGCATCTTTCTGACGATGTCACTCATGAGCCTGCAGCTCTGGACCATTGCGGGACTGGCAGGGCCGATGTTGCTCATTCTTTTCACGCAGGTCGTCGTTGCGGCCGCCTTCATCATCCTGGCGCTTTATCCGCTGATGGGCCGTAACTACAATGCGGCGGTGCTGGGGGCGGGCTTTGCGGGGTTTGCACTGGGCGCGACACCGACGGCCATTGCCAACATGACCGCAATCACCAAACACTTCGGCCCGGCAACCCAGGCATTCCTGATCTTGCCGCTTGTGTCCGCGTTCTTCGTGGATCTGGCCAATGCGGTCATCATCCTTCTGTTCCTCGGAGGATGAGGGGCGGGGTCAGGCGGCGTCAGTCTTCTCGCTGAAGGGAAACCGTCCGTCGACCTGGGATTCCAGCAGGCTGCAGGCTTCGTCTGAAGTAACGGCCGCAGCGTAAAGGAAGCCCTGACCGTAGTGACAGCCGTTGGAATTCAACGCGTCATGGACCGCGCTTTCCTCAATCCCTTCCGCGACAGCGTCGATGTCGAGACCCTTGGACAGGACCAGTATGGCCTCGACGATGGCGGCACACTGCTTGTCTTCCAGCATGCGTTCGGTGAAGGACTTGTCGATCTTGACCTTCTTGATCGGGAAATCGCGCAGATAGCTCAGACTGGAATGGCCTGCGCCGAAATCGTCGAGCGCAATGGAAATGCCGGCTTCCGTCAGTTCGGTCAGGATGCGTTTGGCCGATTCCGGGTTCTTCACCAGCGACGTTTCAGTGATCTCCAGCACCAGCCGTCTGGGCGGAAATTCGAATTTCTTCAAGATGGCATTGATCTGGGTCGGCAAAGCCGGATCCTGCAACTGCACCGGCGACAGATTGAAGGACAGGTAGAGATCGTCCGGCCAGGTGGCGGCGACCTTGCAGGCATCCTCCAGCAGATGCTGGGTCAGCTCGGAGATGATGCCGCAGTCTTCGGCAATCGGGATGAACTGCAGCGGCGGTACCTTGCCGAAATCGGCATCGGTCCAGCGCGCAAGGGCTTCGAACCCTGCGATGCGGCCGGAATCCATATCCAGGATGGGCTGGTAATAGGCCTTCACCTCATGTTCCGAAATTGCACGGCGCAGACGCTGTTCCAGAAGCGTGCGGTGCAGGATCGAGGCATCCATGTCGACCTCGAAGAACCGGTAGGTCGAGCGCCCAGAGGATTTGGCCCGGTAAAGGGCAATATCGGCCCGGCGCAATAGCTCGGTGACCGCGTGGCCGTCATGGGGATAAAGCGCGATGCCGATACCTGTGCCGATGGAAATCTGGCGGTCGCCGAACTCGAAACGATCGTTGATCCGCGTCAACAGTCGCCTGGCGAAGCCGGCTGCCTCGGATTTGTCCTTGAACACCGGGGAGACGATGGCAAATTCGTCCCCTCCGAGACGGGCGACAATGCCTTCCTTGCCGAGAGTTTCGGCCAGTCGGTCGGCAAAGCTTCGCAGCAGATTATCGCCAAAGGCATGACCATAGACGTCGTTGATCGGTTTGAACCCGTCGAGGTCGAGCATCATTACGGCACGAAAGCAGTCAGGCTTCACCTCACGGGTCAGATCGGCAAAGGCCTCCAGCAGTCGGCGGCGATTTGGCAGCCCGGTCAGCGGGTCGTGCTGGGCAAGGGCCAGGGCTTCGGAATGAGCCGAGGATCTTGCCTTCAGCTCCTTGCGCAAACGGCGCGTTGCCCACGTGCCATATCCCAGACTGAAGATGGCGATGCCCAGAAGGAGGCTGGTGACCACGTCGAACGTCATTTGCGAATTATGGATTTGGTAGGTCGGGAAAAGTACTGGAAGGACCTTAACCCCAGTAAAAATGACAAGAACTATCGCAAGTAACGCAACTATAGATCGTGTCATATATCTGTTGTCTGCAACTTCCCGGTTCGCCACAAGGTCGGTCCCAATACATACAACTGCTAACAAGTCGCGCAGTTTCACATGCAATCCTTGAAGAAGAGTGAAACAAAGCAGACGGACTGGCGTCAAAATGGGCAGGTCGCCCGTTGTCCGGTTCCGCGAAAGGGGGTGACAAGTCTCCGTTGTCTTGGTAACGGACGGCGCAAACCGTTTCCGGTGTTATTCCACCAGACCAAAGGTCCAGATATCCATGCCCGATCTTCTGCTTGAACTTTTCAGCGAAGAGATTCCGGCCCGCATGCAGCGCAAGGCGGCCGAAGACCTGAAATCTCTCGTGACCAATGCCCTGGTGGATGCCGGTTTGCCATATGAGGGTGCCAAGGCTTTCGCGACCCCGCGGCGTCTGGCCCTGCATGTTGCCGGCGTTCCCGCCGGTTCTGCCGCCACACGTGAAGAACGCAAGGGACCGCGCGTCGGGTCTCCCGAAAAGGCACTGGAAGGCTTCCTGAGAGGCGCCGGCCTGACGTCGATCGATCAGGCAACCATCCAGACGGATCCGAAGAAGGGCGATTTCTACGTTGCGGTGATCGAAAAGCCGGGCCGTTCGGCGATCGACGTCATTGCCGAGTTCATGCCGGGCATCCTGCGCAACTTCCCCTGGCCGAAAGCCATGCGCTGGGGCACTGGATCCACACGCTGGGTGCGGCCGCTGCACTCAATCGTCGCGACCTTCGGTCCGGAAACGGAAGAGCCGGACGTGGTTCCGTTTGAATTCGATGGCATAAAGGCGGGCAAGACCACACGCGGCCACCGCTTCCTGGCGGACGAGCCCTTCGACGTGCGCCGTTTCGACGACTATGCGCCTTCGCTTGAGAAGCACAAGGTCGTGCTGGATGCCGACCGCCGCAAGGACATCATCCAGAATGACGCCAAGGATTGTGCACTGGCACTAGGCCTCGATCTGGTGGAGGATCCGGGCCTTCTGGAAGAGGTTGCCGGACTGGTAGAATGGCCTGTGGTGCTGACGGGCAGCTTCGACGAGGATTTCCTGACGATCCCGGACGAGTGCATTCAGCTGACCATCAAGGTCAACCAGAAGTGCTTCGTGCTGAAGAACCCGGCCACCGGGCGCCTTGCCAACAAGTTCGTGCTGATTTCCAACATCATTGCCGACGATGGCGGCAAGCTGATCGTGGCCGGAAACGAGAAGGTTATCCGTGCACGCCTGTCCGATGCCCGCTTCTTCTGGGAAACCGACTTGAAGTCGAAACTTTCGGACAACCTGCCCAAGCTGGATGAAGTGAAGTTTCACGAAAAGCTCGGCAGCGTTGGCGAGCGGGTGAAGCGCCTGATCGCGCTTTCGGCCGAACTGGCTATGGTTGCCGGGGCGGACGAGACCAAGGCCAGACGCGCGGCGGAACTCGCCAAGGCGGACCTTGTCTCCAACATGGTGTTCGAATTCCCGGAATTGCAGGGCCTCATGGGCCGCTACTATGCGACAGCCCAGGGCGAGGATGCGTCGGTGGCAACGGCTATCGAAGAGCATTACAAGCCGCAGGGACCAAGTGACAGCGTGCCGACCGACCCGGTCGCCGTTGCCGTGGCCCTTGCCGAAAAGCTGGACCTTCTCGCAGGTTTCTGGGCGATCGACGATAAGCCGACTGGCTCCAAGGACCCTTACGCGCTTCGCCGCGCTGCTCTGGGCGTGATCCGGATCATTCTGGAAAACAACCTCAGGATCAGGCTGGGCGAAGCCATTCGTTCCGCTCTGGATCTTCAAGGTGTTGAAGCGAGCGATCCCGCAGCCCTTGTAGCCGATCTGCTGTCCTTCTTCGGTGATCGCCTGAAAGTCCACCTGAAGGATGAAGGCGCGCGCCACGATCTGATCGACGCGGTCTTTGCATTGGAAGGCCAGGACGAATTCCTGTTGGTGGTTCGCCGTGTCGAGGCGCTTGGCAAGTTCGTATCGTCTGACGACGGCACCAACCTGCTGGCTGGTTACAAGCGTGCGGTCAATATTCTGAAGGCCGAGGAAAAGAAGGACGGCAGCCCTGTTTCCGGCAAGCCGCACGCCGACCACTTCCAGGAGCAGGCCGAAATCGATCTGGCCGCCGCCATCGATGTGGCCCGGGCTGAAGCGGCCGACGCCGTGGCAAGCGAGAACTTCGAAGGCGCAATGGAAGCGCTGTCGAAATTGCGTGCTCCGGTCGACCGTTTCTTCGACGATATCCTGGTCAATGCCGAGGACGCCACGCTGCGCATGAACCGCCTGCAGCTCCTTGCTGAAATCCGCGATGCGACCCACGTGGTGGCGGACTTCTCGAAAGTGGCTGGGTAAACGGAATTGGCCGGTTAAGCGAAACGGAACTGACAAACAAAAAGGCGGGCCTTGAGCCCGCCTTTTTCGTTCTTTGCCTCAACGTTCAAGTTTGAAGGTCCGGCGTCTCTTACTCGGCAGGTGCAGCAGCGAGCCGGTCAACGGGTCTTTCCTGGATCGGCCAGTGCACGATGGCGGCGAAGATGCCGAGGGCGATGCCCAGCCACCAGATGGCGTCATAGGAGCCTGTTTCGTCGTAGATCTTGCCGCCGAGCCACACACCCAGGAACGAGCCGACCTGGTGCGACAGGAAGACGAAGCCGAACAGGGTTGCCATGTAGCGCGGCCCGAACATGACGGCGACGAGGCCCGATGTCGGCGGCACGGTCGACAGCCACAGGAGACCCATCACGCCGGAGAACACGAGCACCGAGGCAGGCGTGACCGGCAGCATGATGAAGGCGAAAATCGCGACGGCGCGGCCAAGGTAGATCAGCGACAGGAAGATCGGCTTGGAATAGCGGCCGGAAATATATCCTGACAGCAGCGAACCCGCGATGTTGCAAAGACCGATGAGGGCGATGGCCGTAGCGCCCCAGGCGGGGTCAAGGCCAAGGTCGGCGATATAGGGCGGCAGGTGCACCGTGATGAAGGCGACGTGGAAGCCGCAGACGAAAAAGCCGAAGGTGAGCAGGATAAATCCGCGTGTTCCGAAGGCTTCGGAAATGGCGGAGGTCAGCTTCTGGTCATTCGCCGGATTGCTGTCTTTCGGCATCTCCGACTTGCCCCTGAGCGCGATCGCCAGAAGCGGAACAATTGCCACAAGGCCGGCGAAGACCATGAGGGTCTGCTGCCAGCCGATGCTGGCAATCAGCGTGCCGCCAAGTGGGGCAAACAGGAACTGGCCGAGAGATCCGGAGGCTGTGCCGATACCGAAGGCCAGCGTTCTCTGTGAAGGCGAGACGGCACGGCCGAAAGCCGCCAGAACCAGCGAGAAGGACGAACAGGCGATGCCGAGCCCGATGAGCACACCTGCGGAAATGTGCAGGGCGACGGTGCTTTCCGCGTCGATCATCAGCAAAAGGCCGGCACAGTAGAGGACTGCGCCAAGTGTCATGGTCTTCCAGGTTCCGAACCGGTCGGCCATCATGCCGGCGATCGGCTGTCCGATGCCCCACATAAGGTTCTGGATCGCCAATGCCAGTGCGAAGATCTCGCGGCTCCAGTCCCTGGCCTCGGTCATGGGCTGAAAGAACAGGCCCATGGCAGAACGCGGCCCGAACGAAATGAGGGCGATCAAACAGCCGCAGGAAATCACCAGCGGTATATTCGGGCCGACCCGGCCGGTGGAAGAAGCTGTTGTCATGGATGAGTCTCTGATCGTGAAATTACGATAGGTATAGTCTGAAGCCATCCAATCGCAAAACGCGTAATTTTGATGGATTGATCAACGTTGTAAATGGAACGGCAAAACTTGGATCACGCCAGTGCGTCGCGCGTTCGCGGTGTAAACGCAGCAGCAGATGCTGTCAGAGCCCGGTTGGTTTTGCCGTTTGCATCTCGTGTGTGAAGGCGATAATTGTTAGCCGGCTTTCCGGAAACGGAAAAGTTGCGCCTTAAGCTCAGGAAAACAAAGGCGAATCGGATTCCATGCGAGAATTTTTCGGATTTTTGTAGATTTTCGATTTGCTGATGACTATATAAACTCCGAAAGAGCAAAAGTATGGGCATCACCGCCCGTTTTCTTTTGCCTCTGATATGCTCAAGTTGAGTATAATTAAATAGCGGCACAAAATACCCCTCGCGCCGCGCAAAAAAGGGAGGTCGCCATGACCATTGCCCAGACCAAAGCACCGGTTGGAGCACCGATTGCCGCCGGACTGACGGCACTGGAGCGTTTCGGCAAGCTGGAGCGCCCGGACCTGCGTTATACGCCGGAGGTCGCAGAGGCGACTGCGCCGATCTACGAGAAGGTCAAGCACATCATCCCGGCCATCGAATGGCCTGCTTTGGCGCCGACCATCCATGCGATCAACAAGCTGAAGAAGCAGCGCAACGCGGTTATCCTGGCGCACAACTACATGACGCCGGATATCTACCATGGTGTTGCCGATATCGTTGGCGACAGCCTGCAGCTGGCGATTGAGGCGACCCGCACCGATGCGGAAGTCATCGTCCAGTGCGGCGTGCACTTCATGGCCGAGACCTCGAAGATCCTGAGCCCGGAAAAGACCGTGCTGATCCCGGACATGCGTGCAGGCTGCTCGCTGGCTGAATCCATTACAGGTGCCGATGTGCGGGCCCTGCGCGAGCGGAACCCCGGCATCCCGATCATCACCTACGTGAACACGTCTGCCGACGTGAAGGCGGAATGCGACATCTGCTGCACGTCTTCCAACGCGCTGCAGGTCGTGGAAAGCTTCGGCGTCGACAAGGTGTTCCTGATCCCGGACAAGTATCTGGCCGCAAATGTCGGCAACAAGACCGACGTCGAGGTTCTGGTCTGGGACGGTGCCTGCGAAGTGCATGAGCGCTTCACCGCGGAAGAGTTGCGCGACTATCGCAAGATCGAACCGAATGTGAAGATCATTGCCCATCCGGAGTGCCCGCCCGAAGTGGTCGCGGAAGCTGACTTTGCCGGTTCCACCGCGCACATGATCGACTGGGTCAAGACAAAGCGTCCGGAAAAGGTGATGATGATCACCGAGTGCTCCATGGCGGACAATGTTGCCAGCGAAACGCCGGGTGTCGACTACATCCGCCCTTGCAACCTTTGCCCGCACATGAAGCGGATCACGCTGAACAAGATCCTCGACACTCTTCTGGAGATGAAAGAGGAAGTGGTCGTCGACCCGGCGGTGGCCGACAGGGCCCGCACCGCGGTCGAGCGGATGATCAACTTGAAAATCTGACCGGCTTCGGTCTAAACCGCATCTATGCGATTGCTTCCGGGCCTGCCGGCCCGGGAGTTTCTTTGGGGCTCTTGCCCCGTCTGTTCCAGGAAGTTTCCCATGGCCGTGTCGGTTGAGGATTTTGCACCTGCCTATATAGGCAAGGATGTGGATGATGTCGTCATTCTGGGGGGAGGTCTGGCAGGCCTTTTCTGCGCGCTGAAGCTCAGCCCGCGTCCGGTCACCGTCATCACCAACGCACCGATCGGGCAGGGGGCGTCGTCTGCCTGGGCGCAGGGCGGTATTGCCGCTGCGATCTCCGAACAGGACTCGGTGGAAAAACACCGCGACGATACGCTGGCCGCCGGCTGCGGCATCTGCGAGGAAAAGATCGTCGAAGAGATGACCCGTGAAGGCAGTGCCCGGGTTCATGACCTCTTGTCCTATGGTGTTCCGTTCGATCAGGATCTTGAAGGCCGGCTGAAGTTTTCACGCGAAGCCGCTCATTCCCAGAGCCGGGTCGTACGTGTGCGCGGCGACATGGCAGGCCGCGCGATCATGGATGCCCTGATCGCGGCTGTTCGCAAGACGCCGTCGATCCGCATTCTGGAAGGCTACATCGGCGAAAGCTTCATTGGCGAGGGACGGTATGTAACCGGGGTCCTGGCGCGCCGGCGCGGCGGCCTGGAACGGCTGATTTTCCCGGCAAAGGCCGTGGTGCTTGCTTCCGGCGGCATCGGCCACCTCTACGAACTGACGACCAACCCGCACGAAGCCAACGGTCATGGCCTTGCCATGGCGGCCCGCGCCGGTGCGGTGATTGCCGATGCCGAATTCGTGCAGTTTCACCCGACCGCGCTTGATCTCGGCAAGGATCCGGCACCGCTGGCAACCGAAGCCCTGCGCGGCGAGGGAGCTACCCTCGTCAACAAGGCCGGCGAACGCTTCATGGAAGGTGTTCACCCGGAATTGGAACTGGCGCCGCGCGACATCGTTGCCCGCGCCATTCACCGGGAAGTATCGGAAGGCCGGGGGGCCTTCCTCGACTGCCGGACAGCGATCGGCGAAAGGTTCAAGGACGATTTTCCGACCGTCTTCGCGGCAGCCTCCGCAGCGGGCATCGATCCGGCAAAGGATCTACTGCCCGTGGCGCCCGCGGAGCATTACCACATGGGCGGGGTCCTGACTGATGCCAACGGCCGGACGTCGCTTGACGGTCTGTGGGCCGCGGGTGAGGTGGCTTCAACCGGTGCCCACGGCGCCAACCGCCTGGCATCCAATTCGCTGCTGGAGGCGGTCGTTTTTGCCGCGCGCATTGCGGAAGATATCCAGGGCCTGATGCCGACCCCGCGCAGTGCCTACTGGAACGAGATGGACGATGCTCCGGGCTTGCCGAGCCAGCGCAACGTCGAGGAGCGGGAAGCGATCACCGTTCTGCGCAAGACACTGGCGCGCAATGTCGGCGTGCTGCGCGACGCGGCCGGTCTCAAGACGGCCCTGGCCGATATTGCGCAGGTTGAACAGAATTGCGTGCGCCAGTCGATCCTCAACATGATGGTCGCCGGGCGTATCATCACCGCGGCGGCGCTGAAGCGCGAGGAAAGCCGTGGCGGGCATTTCCGCAAGGATTTCCCGCAGGAAAACCCTGACATGGCAAGCCGCTCCTACACCACCTTGAAGGAAGTCGAAGTCATCACCGCCGAGGCCCTGGAAACTGCCTGACCGGAGAGGCGCATGACCCGTAGATTTTTGCCCGAGCTGCCACGCCTGATGGTGGATGAAGCCGTCAAGGCCGCTCTTCTGGAAGACTGGGGCCGGGCGGGTGACGTCACCAGCCAGGCAACACTGCCACCCGATGCAAAAGCCTCCGCCGTGATTGCTGCGCGCAAACCGGGGGTTCTCGCCGGATTGGCCTTCGCCGAAAGCGCCTTTCGTCAGACGGATGCCGGTTTGCATTTCGAGGCCGTTCTGGCAGATGGTGACCGGTTGTCGCCCAAGGCGGTCGCCGCCAGGATCGAAGGTCCGGCCCGCGCGCTTCTGGCCGCTGAACGGGTGGCGCTGAACTTCCTGGGTCACTTGTCAGGCATTGCGACGGCTACGTCGAAATTCGCCGATCTGATCGCACACACCAAGGCGGACATCGTCTGCACCCGCAAGACGACACCGGGTCTGCGTGCGTTCGAGAAATATGCGGTCAAATGTGGCGGCGGTTCCAACCATCGCTTTGGTCTCGACGATGCGATCCTGATCAAGGACAACCACATCGCGGTCGCCGGCGGTGTGACGCAAGCCATCGAAGCCGCCAAGGCTTTCGCCGGTCATCTGGTGAAGATTGAGGTGGAAGTCGACACGCTGGAACAGCTGGACGAGGCACTTGCCGCCGGTCCTGACGTGGTCATGCTCGACAACATGCCACCCGAAGTCCTGAAGCAGGCCGTTGCAAAGGCCGGAGGCAAGGTTCTGCTGGAAGCATCCGGTGGAATAGAGCTCGATACGGTCAAGGCCGTCGCCGAATCCGGGGTTGACCTGATCTCCTCAGGCTGGATCACCCATTCGGCTCCGGTTCTGGATCTGGGTCTGGATATCGAGATCGGCTGAGACCTCTTTACCGGCTACCCGTTCGGTGTTCTGCCCTGTCTGCCATCCCGTCTCTACGTCATCCTGAGAAGGACCGTCAGGTCCATCTCGAAGGATGGGCCGCTTGCTCTGAAGTTTGCCGGCCATCCTTCGAAACAGCGCTGCGCGCGTGCTCAGATGAGGGTGAGCAGTGGGACGACAGTCGCGGCTGTTTTAATCAGTCACCGAACTCACGCTGCTGCAAGATACAAGCCGCCGAGTGCCGTCAGCACACCCAGGCTGCGAATGATGCGTGGTGCCCAGGCGGGATCGTTCCGGGTGGCCACATTGGCGCCGTAGCCGATCAGGAGCCCGGCCGCATGCAGGAGCGCGGTCGCCAAAACAAAGCCACCGGCATAGGAAAGTTCGCCAGCCGAGCCGATTTCACCGCCGTGGGCATGGCCGTGACAAATGCCGAACACCCCCACCAGTGCCGCACACACGCCAAGTGGCAGGCGCAAGGCAAGGGCGACGACGACACCCAGAACCACGACCGATGTCAGAATGAACGGTTCGACGTAGGGCAGCGGAACGCCAGCAAGCGAGAGCAGGAATCCGACGATCATCGCACCGACGAAGGCGGTCGGCAGAGCCCAGACGGCGCGCCCGCCAAGAAGGGCGGCCCAAAGGCCAACGGCAATCATCGCCAGTACGTGATCGGTGCCGAACAGTGGATGCGTGAAGCCGGCGGCAAAGGAGCCGTGTTCTGACGGATCCAGATGGGCAAGGGCGGGAGAGGCGGTCAACAGGCCGAATGCGGTGGCAAGGCCGAGGCGGTAGAGCATGAAATGTTCCTTCGGTTGGTCACTCCGGTGCCCCGGGATGGGTCGCACCGTTCATGAAGAGCTCAAGACCCGTGTACTATCGATGATTCTGGGAGCCTGTAAACCACAACGGCGGCCTCTTTCGTGAGGCGTGTGCCGGGTAGCGCAACGGAAGAACTGCGACAATGTAGTCCGGTTTCCCGATAGGGAGCAGCTTTTCCGGCTGCTAAATTTCCGGCTGAAGGTTCTTCAAGATCGGTTCGAGCCGATGAAGATGGTGAAGGCAGGATACCTGTGAGCGCTAGATTGGACGAAGCACAAGTTTCCCCAGGGCGGAAATCCTCTCCGCCCCCCGGCCGAAGTGCAGGGGATGACGGCGGGGAGGCGCTTGCCTCGCGAACCGTCGAGATCTGCTTTCTGCTCATGAGAAATTTTTCCCTGCTCTCCTTTGCCTCTGCAATCGAGCCTCTGCGGATCGCGAACAAGGTGTTGAAACGCAAGGCATTCACATATCGCTGCTGCAGTCTGGACGGCAGCGACGCCGTTGCCAGCAACGGCAGCACCATACGGGCCGACTGCGCCATCGGCGATGTCGAGCGGCCGGATCTTCTTGCGGTCTGCAGCAGTGACGATGTGGAACGCATTGGGCTGACACTGGCCCAGAAGGTTGCCATCCGGAAATTGGCCAACCGCTCCAGCCGGATCGCAGGCATTTGCACTGGTGCCTATGTGTTGGCCGACTTCGGCCTGCTGGACAACAGGAACTGTACGATCCACTGGGAATATGCCGATTTCTTCAAGGAGCGGTTTCCTGATGCACGGCTGGTGGACAGCCTCATTCAGACGGACGGCAAGTACATGACCTGCGCCGGGGGAACCTCCGCGCTCGATTTGATGATCGGCTTCGTGGCCCAGGTCCACGGCGGTGCGGTTGCTGCGGACGTCGCCGAAATTGCCCTTCATCACGACTGGCGCAGTGGCAATGAGCGGCAGCACAAGCACATGCGTGATGATCTGGAATCCGTCTCGCAGCGGGTGCGCAGCAGCATCGCCCTGATGACCGAGAACGTCGTCGAGCCGCTCTCCTTGCAGGAAATAGCGCAGAAACTGGACGTCAGCCCCCGCCAGTTGCAGCGGGAATTCCAGAAATATCTGAAGTGCAGCCCGCAGGAATATTACGCCAAGGTTCGTCTGGACATTGCCCGCCAACTCGTCTGCCGCACCTCAATGCGCATGATCGACATCGCTATGGCCTGCGGCTTTGCCAGCGCATCCCATTTTTCGAAACGCTACCGGTCAGCCCTCGGCACAAGTCCTGCCGCGGATCGTCAGCAGCATGGCCGGGTTTTCGAGTTCTAGAAGGGCTTACTCGGCTGCGGGCTTCAGGCTTGCCATCAGGTGATGGAATTTCTCGCCCTGTACGGAAACGTGTCGACGGATGGCAGCCGCCGCCCGTTCACCGTCGGCAGCCTCGATGGCGGCAACGACGTCTTCATGTTCGGCCATGGATTGTTTCATGCGCCCGCGCACGCGCAACTGCACCCTTCGGAAGGGCTGCAGACGCCGTTGAAGGCGAAGGCATTCCTGCTCCAGAAAACGGTTGCCTGACTGGCGGTAGATGATGGCGTGGAATTGTTCGTTTTCCAGATAGTAGCCATCCGTGTCCTGCGCCTCGACGGCGTGTTTGCAACGCTCGTTCGCAGCGTGAAGATCGGCAAGGGCAGTTTCGGAAATACGCGCGGCAGCCAGGCGCGCACTCACGGCTTCCAGCTCTGCCATCACTTCGAACATTTCGATCAGTTCCACCGGACCGGGTTGCCGGACGAAGACACCGCGGCGGGGTATCTGCACGACCAGACCAGACTGGGAAAGCCTGTGAAGGGCTTCCCGGACCGGTGTTCTGGAAACCGAAAACCGGCCGGCAAGCTGAACCTCGTCCAGCCTGTCGCCATCGGCGAAAGTGCCGTCGAAAATCAGCCCTTCAAGCGCATCCGCGATGCGGTCGGATCGTTTTCTTTCCATGTTTCGCATTTAGCATAGGAGTTTTTCGCGCGCAATATTGTCGATCTTGTATACAAAATGACTTGACAGAAAAACATCACATGAGGGTAAGATCAAATTCCGGTTCCCGTCCGGAACCATCAGGGAGGAAAAAATGAACTTCAAATTCTCAGCGTCGGTTGCTGCCGTGACGCTTTTTGCCAGCGCGCTCACCGCCAACGCGACCGAGCTGCGCCTGTCTCACCAGTGGTCCACCGGCGACGTTCGTCACAAGGTGGCCCAGATGGTTGCCGACGACGTGGCGGCGGCCGGTGTCGATCTCGACATCAAGATTTTCCCGTCCCAGTCGCTTTTGAAGGCGCGCGAACAGTATAAGCCGCTGTCTCGCGGTCTGCTGGACATGACCGTTCTGCCGCTCAGCTATGCCGGTGGCCAGCAACCTGCCTATAACCTCACCCTGATGCCGGGTCTGGTGAAAAACCATGACCATGCGGCCCGCATGAACGAAAGCCCGTTCATGGAGGCCATTGAGGGAATCATGGCCGAGGACGATGTGATCGTGCTGGTGCACGGTTATCTGGCCGGCGGCTTTGCAGCCAAGGACAAGTGCATCACCAAGCCGGAAGACATGCCGGGCCTACAGACCCGCGCTGCGGGCAAGGCCTTTGAGCAGATGCTTGCAGGCGCAGGCGCGTCAATTGCCTCGATGGCGTCTTCGGAAGTCTACAATGCCATGCAGTCCGGTGTTCTGGACGCGGTCAACACCTCGTCCTCGTCCTTCGTCAGCTATCGCATTTACGAGCAGGTGTCCTGCTACACCCCGGCTGGCGAATATGCGCTCTGGTTCATGTACCAGCCGCTCCTGATGAACAAGGCCAAGTTCGAAAGCCTGACAGAAGACCAGCAAAAAGCGCTGCTGGCGGCTTCTGAAAAGGCGCAGGCTTTCTATCTCGAAGAAGCCAAGAAGGAAGATGCGGCCTCTGCAGAAGTCTTCCGTGAGAACGGTGTCGAAATCGCCGAAATGACCGCAGCGGACTTCGATGCCTGGCGGGCTCTTGCCAAGGAAACCTCCTACAAGGCGTTCGTGGAAGAAACCCCGAACGGTCAGCAGCTTCTCGATCTGGCATTCGCCGTCGAATAAGCGACTGAACTTGCGGGGCGGCCTGAAAGCCGCCCCGAAACCTGTTCCAAAGGACCTCATTTCAAGGAGTGACCCATGGCGGGCCACAGTACGGCTGCGGTAGCGCATGCCGGCAGCAACCCCTTCTTGCGCGTTGTCGCAGCGATTTCGACCGTGGCCGGCTGGTGTGCGGCAGCGATGATCGTTGTCGCCGTCGTCGTCACTTGCCAGATGATCTTCGTGCGCCTCGTGCTCAACGCTTCCACCGTCTGGCAGACCGAAACGGTCATTTATCTGGTCATCGCCGCAACCCTTGTGGGGCTGCCTTACGTTCAGCGGCTTCGGGGGCACGTCAATGTCGACCTGTTTCCCCTGTCGCTGGCACCACGTGCCCGCTTCGTGCTGGCCTGCATCACGCTGTCAATCTCGATCCTGGTGATGGCGATGATGCTCTTCTACGGCACTGAATTCTGGTACCTCGCCTGGTCGAAGGGCTGGACCTCAGACACTGTCTGGGGCGTCAGGCTCTGGATCCCGTATCTGTCGATCCCCGTTGGGTTCGGACTGCTGCTGCTGCAGCTCGCCGCAGATCTTTACGCGGTTCTCATCGGTATCGACAAACCCTTCGGTCTGGAGGACAAATAATGGATCCCTTGCTGCTCGGCGCCCTGGTGGCGGTCGCCACCATCCTGGTCCTCTTCTCCGGCATTTCCGTTGCGATCGGTCTGTTGATCGTTTCCGCCGGCTTCCTGCTGGCATTCGACGGCTTCCGGTCGCTCGAACTGATGCCCGAAATCCTGTTCGGCAAACTTGATAACTTCGCCCTTCTGTCGATCCCCATGTTCATCATCATGGGCGCCTCCATCGCCTCCACTCGGGCGGGGGCCGATCTCTACGAGGCTTTGGAACGCTGGCTCACCCGGGTACCCGGTGGATTGGTCGTCTCGAACCTCGGTGCATGCGCCCTGTTCGCTGCCATGTCCGGGTCTTCACCCGCCACCTGTGCGGCCATCGGCAAGATGGGTATTCCGGAAATGCGCAAGCGCGGTTATCCGGATGGTGTCGCCGCCGGTTCCATCGCCGCGGGCGGCACGCTCGGCATCCTGATCCCGCCGTCCGTCACGATGATCGTCTACGGCATTTCAACCGAAACTTCGATCGGTCGTCTGTTCCTGGCAGGTGTCATTCCCGGCCTGATGCTGATGGGCCTTTTCATGGCCTGGTCGCTCTATTCGACCTGGCGCAGCGGCAATGCCAGCGTGCTCAGCGCGGGCAACTATTCCTGGGCGGAGAAGTTCGAGATCCTGCCGCGCGTCCTGCCGTTTATGCTCATTATTCTGGGTGTGCTCTATGCCATGTATGGCGGCATCGCGACACCGTCTGAAACCGCTGCCGTCGGCGCGCTGCTCTGTCTGCTGATCGCGGTCATCATCTACCGGCTCTGGAGCCCGAAACTGCTCTGGACGGTGCTGCGCGACAGCACACGGGAAAGCGTGATGATCCTCTTCATCATCGCGGCAGCCGGTGTCTTCTCCTACATGCTGTCGTCGCTTTTCATCACGCAGGCGATTGCAGAATGGATCGGTACGCTGTCCGTCAACCGCTGGATCCTGATGGCGGCAATCAACGTCTTCCTGCTGATTGCCGGGTTCTTCCTGCCGCCCGTCGCGGTGATCCTGATGGCGGCACCGATCCTGCTGCCGATCATCACCACAGCCGGCTTCGATCCGATCTGGTTCGCGGTTGTCCTGACCATCAACATGGAGATCGGTCTGATCTCTCCTCCGGTCGGGTTGAACCTCTACGTGATCAACGGCATTGCTCCGGACATTTCCTTGAAGACGATCCTCACCGGGTCCCTGCCTTTCGTGGCGTGCATGTTCGTGGCGATCGTCATCCTCTGTCTGTTTCCGGAACTGGCCACCTGGCTGCCGGACGTGGTGATGGGAGAAGCGCGGTGATGTTTCTTGCCGATCTGCTGACGACCGTTTTCGAACGAAGATACCTGTCGAAGGGGGCGGACAAGGCGGATGATCGTCCGCTCGAGGCGCTCGTCGCCGATCTGATCGGTGCAACCGGGGAGGTCTCCGGGCAAAATCTTGCCCGGCAGATCCTCAGCCGGTATGGCGCTCTCAATGACGAGGAAAAACGTGCCTTCTTCCGTCATCTCGCGGACGGTCTGGCCATATCGGCTCCGGCTGTCAGATCGGCGTTGGAGCATTATGAGAAGGGGCAGTCGAAGGCCAGTTACCGCGAATTCATGGAGGCTGTCGAACCTCCGCGGCAGGAATTGATCCGGCGGCTCAACCAGGTTCCGGATGCAACCCGGCTTCTGGTCGGCATGCGCGAGGACCTGTTGCGCCTCAGCAAGGGCGATGATGCCCTTCAGGCGCTTGATCTGGACTTCCGGCATCTGTTTGCCAGCTGGTTCAACCGCGGCTTCCTGGTACTTAGGCCGATCAATTGGGAAAGCCCGGCCCAGCTTCTGGAAAAGATCATCGCCTATGAAGCCGTTCACGCGATCGACAGCTGGAGCGATCTTCGCCGGCGTCTGGAACCTGTCGACAGGCGGTGCTTCGCGTTTCTGCATCCGGCAATGCCGGACGAGCCGCTGATCTTCGTCGAAGTTGCCCTGACAAAGGGTATTCCAGGCTCCATCCAGGGTCTTCTTGCCGAAAACAGAACGCAGATCGAAGCAGATACGGCGGATACCGCGGTGTTTTATTCGATCTCCAACTGCCAAGCCGGCCTTGCAGGGATATCCTTCGGCAACTCGCTTATCAAACAGGTGGCCGCGGATTTGTCGCTTGAGCTGCCCAAGCTCAAGACATTCGTCACCTTGTCGCCGATCCCGGGGCTGGTCCGCTGGCTGGAAGGCGAGGGGATCGACCACGGCTCTGCCGACGAGGATACCTTGCGCAAGCTTGCAGCCCGGTACCTGATGACCGCAAAGCGAAAGGACGGTCTGCCGCTGGACCCAGTTGCCCGCTTCCACCTTGGCAATGGTGCATTGGTCCACCAGGTGCACGCAGGCGCGGATCTTTCCGACAAGGGAATGAAGCAGTCTGCCGGCGTCATGGTCAATTATCTCTATGATCTGGAGAAGGTAACCCAGAACCATGAGAGGTTCGCTTCGACCCGGACAATTGCCGCTTCATCTGAAATCAAATCACTCAGCACTGCTGGAGAAAACGCGTTCACTTTAGAGCTATCCGCACTGAACTGAATGCGGCTAATAAGCTCTAACAATATAGAATCGATCAGCTTTTTGGCCTTGCAAGGTTAGATCGAAAGCCTGCTGATCCAGGAGCCCCATAGATGACAAACCCACTCTACGACCAACTGTTCGGAAAGCATGCCGGCAAGAACACTCCCTTTCTGATCTTTCAGGACGGCTCCATCCTGACCCATGCTGCGTTTCTGGAAAGCGCGGCGCAGATTGCCCATGTTCTGACCGACAACGGCATGGTGGCTGGTGACCGGCTCGCCGCCCAGGTCGAAAAGTCAGCCACGTCTCTGGCTCTTTACGCGGCCTGTGCTCAGGCGGGGATCGTGTTCCTGCCGCTCAATACGGCCTACACCGTCGATGAGCTCAGCTATTTTATCGAAAACAGCGGCGCCAGGACCGTGGTCTGCGACGGTGGCAGCAAGACCTTGCTGGACCCTGTCGTCTCGAAACTCGGCGCCCGCCTCGAGACGCTCAACGCTGACGGAAGCGGGTCGCTGACGGATCAGGCCAAAGCCAAACCCTCCGAATTTGAAACAGTGGAACGGGCGCCGGACGATCTGGCCGCTTTCCTTTACACCTCCGGCACGACAGGGCGGTCGAAGGGGGCAATGCTGACACAGGCGAACCTGTTGTCGAATGCCGCCACCCTGGCGGAACTCTGGCGCTTCACCGACAAGGATGTGCTGCTGCATGCCTTGCCGATCTTCCACACTCACGGGCTTTTCGTTGCGACCAACGTGTCGCTGGCCGCTGGTGGCGCCATCCTGTTTCTGCCGAAATTCGATCTCGACGCCATGATCGATCTGATGCCCAGGGCAACGACGATGATGGGCGTGCCGACCTTCTACACCCGACTGCTTCAGGACGAGCGTTTTACGGCCGAGCTCACAAAGGGCATGCGGCTGTTCATTTCCGGAAGCGCGCCACTGCTTGCCGAAACGCACCGGCAGTTCGAGGAAAGGACCGGTCACCGGATCCTGGAGCGATACGGCATGACCGAAACCAACATGAATACCTCCAACCCGTATGAAGGCGAGCGCCGCGCCGGGACGGTCGGTTTCCCGCTCCCGGGCGTGGAACTGAAGATCACGGACCCCGCGACAGGCGACACGTTGCCGGCCGAAACGGTTGGCCAGATAGAGGTGCGCGGCCCGAACGTCTTCAAGGGGTATTGGCAGATGCCGGAGAAGACCGCTGCCGAATTGCGGGAGGACGGCTTCTTCATCACCGGTGATCTCGGGATGATCGACGCAGACGGCTATGTCCATATCGTCGGGCGCAACAAGGACCTGATCATTTCCGGCGGCTACAACATCTACCCGAAGGAGATCGAGTTGATCCTGGATGCCCAGCCCGGGGTTCGGGAAAGCGCCGTCATTGGTGTGCCGCATTCGGATTTCGGTGAAACAGTGCTGGGCCTGGTGGTGCCGGATAGCCCGGAAACGCCCGATCTGGACGCTATCCTTGCTGTTGCCGGAACATCGCTCGCCCGTTTCAAGCATCCGCGGAAGCTTGTTCTGGTCGACAGCCTGCCGCGCAACACCATGGGCAAGGTGCAGAAGAACGTTCTTCGCGAGCAGTTCAAGGACACTTTCGCAACCGCTTGATCTCAGCCGTTTGATCCGGCCGGCATCTATCGCCGGCCGACCTTCCGGGTTGGTCTGCAATCCATACTCGTGCTAGCTCTGAAGAAGGACAGTCGGGGCAGGCACATGAGCGAACGTGAGAACGAAGACCGCAAGATCCCGGCAAGCGATCCGGTAATCAGGCTGACCCGCTACGCGCAGGTTCCGATCCTGGCCGGTCTGTCTGTTGCCATGGTGCTGTTTCTCGTCACCTTCTTCGTCGATATCTACGACGCGATCCAGAGCTTCGAGTTTCTGGACCGAAAGAAGACGATTCTGCTGATTCTCAATCTGCTCGACATGGTGTTCATCGCCAATCTGGTGATCATGGTGGCGACCAACACCTACAACACCTTCCGGCTGAAGGCGCTTGTGCAGGGCGATGACTACATCCAGCAGGGCGAGAAGGCCTACAGGCGGATGAAGCACCGGATCGTCTCGACGATCATCATCATCTCATCGATCCACGTGTTGAGCGAACTTCTGGAATTTTCCCAGACCACACCGCTTCAGGTTGCCGCCCTTCTGGGGTTTCATCTCGTCCTTCTGGCAACTTATGTGGTCACCAACGTCTTCAAGTCGAGCGACTGACGGGAAAGGACGTGCCACAGGCGTCTGAGGATGCCTATGGCACGAGCAGGCCGAAGAAGGACGTGGAGAAGGCCCCGGGCGGCAGGATCAGTTCCAGCCGCCGGCGTAGGTCTTGTAAAAGATGTGCAGGCCGACTTTGCCGCGTTTTGCCATGGACTTCGCCCACCGCGGGTTGACGTAGGTCGCATGATAGTGGGTCGAAGCGTCGACCATCTTCGAATACCGCTTGCCGTCAGCGACATCCCTTGCCAGCTTCTGGGCCGTTGCCCAGGCGGTCGGGCTGGAAATGCGATCCTTGATACCATCGCAGGCAAAGGAGAACTGGCAGCGGTTGCGTTTGTGGCGGTTCTGGTAAACGACGCCGCAGATGCTGTCCGGGTAGGCCGGGTTCTTGACCCGGTTCAACACGACCTGCGCGACGGCCACCTGGCCATCTTCGCTTTCACCGCGAGCTTCGAAGTAGATGGCCTCGGCAAGGCAGCGCTGCTCTTTCTTGTCTCCAACGGACAACGGCAGCGGCTTTTGCGCCCACCAATGCGGGTTGTCGGGATCTTCCGGCGGCGGCAGCTCCTGCTCGTACATGGCAGCGCCGAACAGCGCGTCGAAGGGTTCCTTGGTTTCCTTCACACTTTCAGGAGCGTAGGCGGAAACGAGGGAGAAGCTGGCGGCAGCGGCATTGCGAGCCATCATGACCTTTTGCAGGTCCAGCGGCCCACCTTCCGGGAAACCATCCTTGCCGTTGCTGGCGAGCATGCTGGTTTCCTGGGAGTTGAGCGGCTGTGCCTTGACGAAGGCGACGCGGGGCAGATCCTCGTGTTTCTTCTCCGTCGAGATCAGGCTCGACATGGCGTAGAGATTGCCGGCTGCCCTGTCGACCATCTGGCGGTCCGGCGCCATCGTGATCAGGCGGTCGCTTTTGGCGGTGCTGTTGGTGAGGATCGTATCGGGCACTTCGGTCGGCCTGGCGTTCATGGCGACCTCTTCAAAACCGACGAGTGGCCTGGCCTCGAAATCCTCATCTGCGGACGTCAGTGTCAGGATCGGTGCAGAGATATGGTCGGGTACCGGCGTCGTGCCGAGCGCCAGTTTCGGTGCAACCTTCGTCGTGAAATTCGCTGGCTCAAGATACATCATCCAGCGCGGCGATTCCGCCTTGCGCGAGTTGACGAGCGAAAAGATGTCCTGGTTTCCAACCGATCCGCCGATACCGAGCCAGACCAGTGGGCAGGCAACAAGAACATATTTGAGCCGGCGCATACGCGCACGGACCGGGCCGAAATCTTGTGTCACTTTAGAAGAAAACCGCTTTCCGTTGCGGGACTTAAGGCCAGACATACGCAGCCAACTCCAACTCGTTACACATCGTCCCGAAAACGCCGGACGAACAGCGTGAACGCTGTGTAAACAACGACGCTGAAATTGAAGATGTCTGCTTAACCTTGAAAGAGCGTTAATAAGACTGGAATTCGTGGAAAATCGTGGAAGTTTTCGCGTCGATAGGAGGAGTTATGGTTAATATTACTAAGGACTTAACTTTAATGGCCGTGTCGAAAAAAATAGCAGAAAGCCGTCAGCGCCCGCCTACACGAAGCCCGGGGGCAGGCCGTTCGCTCAACAATTGGTGGCGGAACCGGAACAGGGCGGCCGGGCGGCCCCCGGTCGCGGTCGACGTTGCACCGGTCGGTTCGACAAGGTCGGCGTTTTCTACCAGGCGGCGGAAATTCTGCTTGTGCAGATGACGTCCCGAAATGGCCTCGACTGAGGTTTGAAGCTCGGTGAGCGTGAAGGTCTCCGGCATCAGTTCGAAGATCACCGGTCGGTATTTCAACTTGCCGCGCAACCGGGAAATGGCTGTCGCCAGCACCCGGCGATGGTCGAAGCGCATCGACGCGCCGAGAAAAGGCAGGTTTGACCGCCGCAGGGCCGCGGGCCGTCCATCGGTCCGGGCTTCTTCGACGAGGCCAGCCTCATAAAGAAGTTCGAACCGCTCCAGCGCCCGTTCTTCATCCCAGGAAGTTCCGCCGGTGCCAAAGGCAAGGCGCACCCGTTCCTGACGCCCAAGTGGTTTGGGCGGCTCACCCGAAGGCGGCGGTTCGCTGGACCAGGCGTCGAGAGCAGGCAGAATGTCCCGATCCAGGACCTCGGGACGCCCGGTGCGCCAGTCTTCCCAGGGGAAATAGTCGTACCAGGAACGCCATGCCGAATCGTGCCGCAGGAGCATGCTTTCCGAATCCGGGGTCTGACGTGTCAAAGCCAGATATCCGACCGAAACCACATGCGGTCCTTCATCACCGAAGACCCGGTGCCGGCCACGGTCGCCGAAAGTGTAAAGCTGTTCGACATATCCCAACCTCAGCGCGGTCTGGTTTTCCACCCAGGAGCGCAGGCCGATTTCGAAGGTGCGGTGACGGATCGGGTCGAATGGACCAAACGGAAGGCTATCGAGTGTTGCCTCACCCGGCGCATTCGTGCCGCTCTCTGCTCCGGTTTTCTGGCCTGTCTGTGTACTGGCCTCCTTCGCATCGTTCACGTGAACGATCTGGGGCAGGCCTCCGGCAACCGATACGATGACGGCATTCAATCCGATTTCAATATTGGCTTGCCGGTGGGGCATTGCGTCTCCGTGGTTGGTCGTCAGTCGATCGGCATGACAAAGGGGTTGCCTTCAAAGGCATTTGCACCGCGGCCGATGCCCCGGATGGCGTCGATCATGCGGCCATCACGGCCGAGGATCTTGTCGCCCATCGCAACAATCCGGGCGTTCGGTGTGGCCGACGGCGACCGCGTCCGAAGGATCTTCGCAAGATCGTATTCATTCGCATTCGGGTTGAGCGCACAAGCTGCCACATAGGCACCGGCCGTCGAGCGGCTGATGCCTGCCCAGCAGTGTATCACCAGCGGTTCCTGCCGGTCCCAGGATCTCACGAAGGACAGAAAAGCCTCCACTTGCCTTTCACTGGCCGGAACCAGCCCCTTCACCGGCGTTACAATGTCGTTGAAGGCAAGAAACAGATGGCGTTCCGGCAAGATACCGACAGGGGTCGGCACGCTCATTTCGGCGTTGATCAGGGTGATCACGGATTTGGCGCCGGTGGAGACCACCGTTTCGGGCAATTTCGACAGGGAACAAACGTGCAGCATGACAGAACCGGTTCTTCGTATCCGTCAATAAACTAGGGTCATTCGTGGGCAAGGTCACCCGTTAGCTTGTCTGCTTTTCGGGTTGTTCCCAGCTTCGCGCAGGGCTTCGATCTCTTCAAAGCGCTGCATGAACATTTCCTGGGCAGATTTCACCGGCAGAGGCTCAAGGCCGTAACGCAACTTGCCGTTCGCATCGAGCGGAAAACCACGTGGCTTGCCGAAAATCTTGGCAGCTTCGTCTTCGTCGAAACCGGCCAGTTCCACCGCCTCGAAATAGGCACAGATGATGTCGGCGCGCTTTGCGAGCTTCTTCACGGCCACGGGAATTGCCGCAGGCAGACCGAACCGCAGGTGGATTGCCCCCTGCAGGCGGGATTCCACCCCCTTGTAGGCTTCACCGATGACGGACTTGAAGGGGGATATCATGTCGCCGATGACATATTCCGGCGCATCATGCAGCAGAACAGCCAGGCGCCAGTGCGGCGGCAGGTCCGGTTTCAGCATCATGGCGATGTCTTCAACGATCAGCGAATGTTCCGCGACCGAGAAGGCATGGTTGCCATAGGTCTGTCCGTTCCAGCGGGCGACACGGGCAAGGCCATGGGCGATGTCGGTGATCTCGACGTCGAGCGGTGAGGGGTCCAGAAGATTGAGCCGTCTGCCGGACAACATGCGCTGCCAGGCGCGCGGGGGCTGGTCGGTTCGGGCAGAGGCCATCGGTCCTCAAAGATCTCGCGGTTTCAGTCCGCGGTGCTGGGCTCCGGCAAGGAAAACGATGCCCAGTCGGGCACCTTGACCAGAATCTCCGCGTCACCGCATTGCAGAGGGATGCCGTTGTCCTTGGCTTGGGCTACCTTGTCAAGACGGAGCAGGGCAAGGCCCACAGCGCTGTCGCCGGTACCGGCACTGGACCCGAGCGCCCCGACGGATTTGCCGCCGGCCATGATATCGGCGCCCTTTTCGGGGAGCATCGCGCCGCTTTCGATCTGAACGAACCGCTTGCGGGCGCTGCCCCGGTGCTGCATGCGCGAAACCACTTCCTGGCCGACGTAACATCCCTTGGAAAAGGAGACACCGCCAAGCTGATCTAGATCGGCATCGTGAGGGAAAATATCCGAGTAGTCGTAGTCTTTCAGACCTTCCGGCACGCCTTTTGAAATGCGGTGAAGATCATAGGCCGCAACGTCCGCGGGGGAACCATCGAGCATTGCGGAAAGATCAGCCACTGAAGCGGCTATGCGCATCCCGAGGGCTGGCAGCCGCGGATCCGTGACGCAGGCCAGGGCTGCCTCCAGACCAAGGTTCAAAGCGTTGCCCGCTTCCGAAGCGTCATCCCAAACCGCAATCACTCCGACGTCTTCCGACAGCAGTTCCAGTTCCACCTTTGCCCGCAGCCGATAGAATGTCAGCCGTTTCAGAAGGTCGGCTGCCGTTTCTGATGGGGCATCCAGCAGATACCCGGTTTCGACGCGGTAAATCAGGAAATCGAACAGGATCTTGCCCTGGGGCGTCAGCAGGGCACCTGCGCGTGCGCCATCTTCCGTCATGCCGTCGATATCTGCCGTCACCAGGTTTTGCAGGAAATGCTGTGCCTCGGCACCGCCAACGCGGATCAACGAGCGGTCGGACAGATGGGCATAGGACAGGGTCGACACGGCAGGCTCCATGGAACGGATGACTGATTCAGACAGGTTGTCTGGCCAGTTTCACTTGAGTGCCACATAGGCGCTTTCCCCACCGTGGGCAAGGTTCTGAATCTGTCGGCCCCTGTCTGGTCCTTTGCCGCCGGGCCGCGTATAAGCCCGTTAAACCGACCTGCCGATAAACCCGAATTAACGCGGAGGAGCCACATGAGCGCGACCTATGACCTGATCCTGAAGGGCGGAACCGTAGTCAATCAGGACGGCGAGGGGCAGCGTGATGTCGCTGTTCGCGGCGGCCGGATTGTCGGCATAGGCACCTTCGACGCTTCACAGGCAGGCGAAACGGTCGATTGCACGGGCCTGCATGTCCTGCCGGGCGTCATGGATACCCAGGTGCATTTCCGCGAGCCCGGTCTCGACCACAAGGAAGACCTGGAATCCGGTTCCCGTGCTGCCGTCATGGGCGGCGTCACCGCGGTCTTCGAGATGCCGAACACCAATCCGCTGACGACTTCCGAGGCAGCCCTTGCCGACAAGGTGCGGCGCGGACACCACCGCATGCACTGCGACTTTGCCTTCTGGGTCGGCGGAACGCGGGATAACGTCAAGGACATTCCTGACCTGGAACGACTGCCGGCGGCAGCGGGCATCAAGGTGTTCATGGGGTCTTCCACCGGCGACCTTCTGGTGGAAGACGACCAGGGCGTGAAGGAAATCCTGTCCGTAACCCGCCGCCGGGCGGCCTTCCACTCCGAGGACGAATTCCGCCTGCGCGAACGTCAGGGAGAACGTGTTGAAGGCGACCCAAGCTCCCATCCGATCTGGCGTGACGAGATCGCAGCGCTCCAGTGCACCCAGCGTCTTGTGGGCATTGCGCGCGAAACCGGCGCCAAGATCCACATTCTGCATCTGTCTACGGCAGAGGAGGTCGATTTCCTGATCGACCACAAGGATGTCGCCTCCATCGAGGTGACGCCGCACCACCTGACATTGACGGACGAAGCCTATCACCGGCTGGGTACGCTGGTTCAGATGAACCCGCCGGTGCGTGCACCGCGCCACTCGGAACGTCTCTGGTGGGCCTTGCAGCAGGGCATTCTCGACATCTTCGGTTCCGATCATGCCCCGCATCTTCTGGAAGAAAAGCAGAAGCCCTATCCGGCGTCCCCGTCCGGAATGACCGGTGTGCAGACGCTGGTTCCGATCATGCTGGATCATGTCAACGCAGGCCGCCTCAGCCTCGCGCGTTTTGTCGACATGACCAGTGCAGGCCCGGCCCGTCTTTTCCAGACGGCGCTCAAGGGCCGGATCGCAGTCGGCTATGATGCCGACTTCACCGTGGTGGACATGAAGCGCAAGGAAACGATCCGCAACGAGTGGATTGCCTCCAAGTGCGGCTGGACACCTTATGACGGCAAGGACGTCACCGGCTGGCCGGTTGGCACTGTTGTCCGCGGGCAGCGCGTCATGTGGGACGGCGAGCTGACGACACCCTCGCGTGGCGAACCCGTCCGTTTCCTGGACGGACTGAAAGCCTGAGAAAAGCCGCTTCTGCGGGAACCGTTGGCGTGAATGGGCCGTTTTCCCCATTCAGGCCCCGTTCACGTTGCGGCTGCTAGCTGTACAAAATGTGATGTGAATAACAGCCGCGAGCTGGGTAATGTGCGACTTTGCGGCTGAAAGGTCGAAGGAAACCAATAAGTAACCGTGTTTCCTAACCCGATCTACACAGATGTTGGTTACAGTTTTAATCGAGCTTTATGGGTATTTGCGTTGGGGAGCTCAGGGATGTTGTCATTGGAAATGAATAGCCGGAGCAGGCACAAGCGCTCGCTGCTCAACTTGACCGGTGCCGCAGTTATTTCGTTCGCCGCCATGTCGGCCGCATTCGCGCGTGACGCCGCTCCGGAAACGGATGTGGCAAGCGAACCGCCATTGCACATGCTGGTGTCGCTGGACGAGCAGAAGATCAAGGTCTATCGCGGCCTTGATCTGATCGAAGTGTCGTCGATTTCCTCCGGGAAGCGCGGCCACAGCACACCGACCGGTGTGTTTTCCATTCTGGAAAAGAGGCGCAAGCACTTTTCCAACCTCTACGACAATGCGCCGATGCCATTCATGCAGCGTCTGACATGGTCGGGTATTGCCCTGCATGTCGGAAGGTTGCCCGGCTATCCGGCTTCGCACGGTTGCATTCGTCTTCCGAAAGCATTTGCACAGTCGCTTTACAGCATGACCGAGCGCGGCATGCATGTTGTCGTGACACGGGGCGAGGCGAACCCGCTTGGTGTGCATCACGCTGTATTGCCGCAGCCCTATGTGCCTGAAACCGAGGTCGCAAGCCTGACGGACGAGACCATTGCAGCCGATCCGGCTCTGCGTGGTGCCATTCAGGAAGCGCCCCTGCAGGCTAACCTGCCGGCAGTACAGCCGGAAAATCCTTATTTCGATCAGCCTCTTCGGATGATCATCACGCCGCAGAAAGCACCAAGCCGCATTCAGGTGCTGCAACAGCTGCTCAACCAGATGGGCTTCAATGCCGGTCCGGAAGACGGTGTCATGGGCCGCAAGACCCGTGCAGCAATCAGCCTGTACCAGGAAGGTGCCGAACTGCCGGTAACCGGTCAGCTGACCAATGCGCTTGAGTTCCGCATCCATGCCGATGCCGGATACGAAGAGCCGAAGAATGCAACGCTGCGGATCCGTCGCAAGTTCCGCGATGTCTATTCCGCCCCTGTCTCGATCAAGGATATCGACCAGGAAATCGGAACGCACGTTTTCACTGCCATGGATTTCAAGCCCGGTGACTCGTCGGTCGAGTGGATGGCGGTATCTGCCGAAGGTGAACGCGGTGGCGCGTCGATGGACGTTCTCGACCGGATCGAGATGTCCAAGAAGGTCGCGCTTGAAGTTTCCAGGATGCTGACCCCGGGTTCGTCCCTGACGGTCACGGACCGAAACTTCACCCGCAACACGGGTCTTGGCACCGACTTCGTGGTTATCACGCGCTAGGTTCGGATCTCCCAACGGTCTGGACGGAAACACAGCCCCCGCTTCGGCGGGGGCTTTTTTGTTTCGTTTCCGCTGGGGAGGAAGGCTTCCCATCGACGAAGACGCTCCTGACTGCTGAGGCAGGTCTTCACTGGCGGTTTATTATCCGGATAACGGCTCGTTTCTCCGCAAACGTCACCAAACTGTCGCGTCCGTCACGTATCGGAAGGCAGTTTATTGGCGCAGGTGACTCGGGAGAAAGACATGGCGCAGAGCACGCTTACCGCATCGAAGAAACGTCTCAAGAATGCGGTTCACCGTTCCGAAGCCACCTCCAAGGACGGTTTTCTCGAGCGCCTGTTCACATTCGCTTTCAAGGGCCTTGTCTATCCGCAGATCTGGGAAGATCCGGATGTCGACATGAGAGCTCTTCGCCTGACGCCGGACTCCCGAATGATCACGATCGCGTCGGGCGGCTGCAACGTCATGTCCTACCTGACGGCAAATCCGGCCGAGATCACTGCGGTGGACCTCAACCGTGCACATGTGGCGCTGGGCCGGCTGAAACTGGCGGCAGCCAAGCATCTGCCGAATTACGAGATCTTCTACAGGTTCTTCGGCGAAGCAGACGAAAAGGCCAATGTTGCCGCCTATCAGCGGTTCCTGAAAGACAAGCTCGATCCTGAAACGGTCGCCTACTGGGAAGGCCGTGACATGGCCAATTGGGGCCGCAAGAGGATCACGCTGTTCTCGCGCGACCTCTATCATCACGGTCTGCTGGGCTATTGCATCGGCGCGGGACACCTGGTCGCAAGGCTCTATGGCATCGATCCGAAGCACATGGTCAAGACCAGGTCGCTGGAAGAACAGCGCACTTTCTTCGATACTGCACTGGCACCGCTGTTCGACAAGCGTCTGGTGCGCTGGGCTACGTCCAAGAAGATGTCGCTCTACGGCCTCGGCATTCCGCCGGCGCAGTATGACGCCCTGGTATCGGCCAGTGCCGAACGCGACATGTCTGCGGTTCTGCGTCAGCGGCTTGAGAAACTCGCTTGCGACTTCTCCATGCAGGACAACTATTTCGCCTGGCAGGCCTTCGGCCGTGGCTATGCTCCAAGCGGTCAGGACAGCACTGGGCCGGCCGGGCCGTTGCCGCCATACCTAAAGCGCGAGCATTTCGAGGAAATCCGTCAGCGTGCGGGCCGTGTCCGTGTGCTCAATCGCAATTTTACCGAACACCTTCAGTCGGTTCAGGACAATACGCTTGACGCCTATGTGCTGCTGGACGCCCAGGACTGGATGACAGACCATCAGCTCAATGCACTCTGGACCGAGATAACGCGGACCGCGCTTCCAGGTGCCCGGGTCATCTTCCGCACCGCTGCCGAACCGACACTTCTGCCGGGCCGCGTATCCGACCAGATCCTGAACCGCTGGACCTACGAGGAAGAGGAAAGCCTGGAGCTTGGCCGTCAGGACCGCTCCTCCATTTATGGTGGCTTCCATCTTTATGTGTTCAACGGCTAAGCTGGCCGTCCTGCGTACGGAAACATAGCGTCATGACCCAAGCCGTCGAAACAGCCCGGCTGATGGATGCCGTCTATCGCCATCAGCGCCATTTTTACGACCTGACCCGCAAGTTCTACCTGCTCGGGCGCGACAAGCTGATCCGCGAGCTTCAGCCGCCGCGAGACGGCGTCGTGCTGGAACTTGGCTGCGGCACCGGCCGGAACCTGATTGCGGCTGCAAAAGCCTATCCGGACGTTCGTTTCTACGGTCTCGACATTTCCAGGAACATGCTGGAAACCGCCCAGAAGAACATCGACAAGGCAGGCCTGACAGACCGGATCACGCTTGTGGAAGGCGATGCCGCAAACCCGGCGGCAACGGAAGGTTTTGGTGTTCCGGCTTTCGACCGCGTCTTTTATTCCTATACGCTGTCCATGATCCCGATCTGGCGCGAAGCATTGGCGGCAGGTGCCGCGCGGCTGGCGCCGGACGGGCGGATCCACGTGGTCGATTTCGGTCAGCAGGAACGCTTGCCTGGCTGGTTCAAGCGCGTCCTGTTTGCCTGGCTCAAATCCTTCCACGTATCTCCACGAGCCGACCTGGAAGGCGAGTTGAAAGCCCTGGCTGCCAGCATCGGCGCAGTTGCCTCTTTCCATCGCCTTTACGCCGGCTACTCGGACTATGCGGTGATCTCGAAATCGCGGTAACCGAAGCACGCGACAACACGTCGGATCGCTACAGAACCGGCGTCGAAGTTACGGACACCCCTGTTCGGCCCAAAGCCGCAACGCATTCTTGAAAGTGCCGCCATAGGGGTGCTGTTTCTCGATGGTTCTGGACTTGTCTGCGACATAGGTCTTGGCCTGGTCGCACAGGTTCGCCTGCTCCCATTGATGACAGGCGGCACAAGTCTTGTCCTTCCAGACCGCTTCCGGCAGGCCCTCGATCGGTGGAAATTTCGGCGATCCGGTGATCAGCTCCGAAATGCTTCGGGTGGCGATATCCGGCTCTCCCATGGCAAGGGGGGCGTTGAATGCTATGACGGCTGACGGTTCCCCCGGCTCGGCGGCAGGTGAGCCTTGCTCGGCGATGGCCGGCGCGTCTTCCTGCAGCGGCTGACTGGCGACCGGGTCCGTGCTCTGCTCCTTGTTGACGATCGTTTGCAGCTCCAGGCGTGCGAGTTCGGCAAAGGCACCGTTCGGATATGCGTCCAGATAGGTTTGATAGGCGCTTGCGGTTCCCTCCCGGCGCGCTGTTTCGATCATGTCACGCTCGCTTGTCTGAGGCGTGGCAGGTTCGGATTCCTGTTGTGGGGCAGGTGTCGCCTGCGCGGTGGGCTGCGTTTCCTTCTCCATCAGAGCCGTCAGGAGTTCCCTGGCTTCTGCGGAGTATCGGCTGTCCGGGTGCGCGCGCAGGAACAGGAGGACCTGCAAGGGGTCCTTGCTGAGTTTCACCGTGTCCCAGATCTGGCGCAGCTCGACTTCCTCGGCAGAGGGAGCCTTTGCCGGGACAAACTGAAAATCAACGGTGAGGGAGGATGTATCCCACGGGGTCTGCTGGTTGCCGGTCTCCTTCAGAACATCGACCCGCACCGCCTTGAAAAGGGTTTCGACGGGCATGCCAGGTGTCGGCATGTGCCGGGCCAGCGCTTCGGTGAAGGGGCTGTTGCCGCCGATACCATCAAGCGCGATGTCGCCCGGTGCGGTGGAATAGGAGAGGAAGGTGCCTCTGGGGGCCTTCATTTCTGCCAGACCGTTGTCGCTGAGGTCCGGGATGGAAACGAACGGATTGTTTCGGCAGGCATCCAGAATGACGATGTTGGTCCGGTTCCGTGCCGAGAACATCTGCCGCAGAACGGCCTGCGCAGGGACCCCGACCAGGCTGAGGTCGGCAGCGTCCTGAAGTTCGATATCGACCGGAAGGAGAAAGTTTGCACCGAACGATTGCACGCCGTGGCCGGCATAATAGAACAGCCCGGTTGCGTCCTCGCCCGCGGCTCGCAACTTGCTGCCGAACTGCGAAATCGCCGTGATCATCTCGTTCTGGCTGGAGTCGGTGACGAGGGTAACCTCGAAGCCGACCTTGCGCAGCGCGTCGGCCATCAGGCTTGCGTCGTTTACCGGATTGTCCAGCGGCGTCACGGTCGTGTAAGCGCCATTGCCGACAACCAGAGCCAGCCGCGGTTCCGCGTGAGCCCTCTCAGACAGCGCGCCAATGGTCACTGTCAGTGCCAGGAGGATTGCGATTGCAAAGCGGTGCATGTTGGACCTATTCGACAACGACAAACTCTATCCGCCGGTTGCGTTGCTTTCCTTCCGCGGAGGTGTTCGGAGCGACGGGACGGCTTTCGCCATACCCGACACTCCTGATCCTGCTGTCGGGAACGTTCTTGGAGACAAGATACTGCTTGACCGCGCCCGCCCGGCGTTCGGACAGGGCCAGGTTCGATGTATCGCTGCCATCACTGTCGGTATGTCCTCCGACTTCAATGGTCAGCTCCGGGCATCTCATGATGATGTCAACGAGGCTGTTCAGGAGTGGCTGGCTTCGCGGATCAAGCTGCGAACTGCCGCTTGGAAAGTAAATGTTGTCCGTGCGGGACAGGATCTCGAACCGGCCGGTGCAAGCCTCGTTGTCCAGGTTGCCTTCCGGTTCAAGCGCGGTGCTTGCAGCTGGCTGAGAAGCGGCCGCCTGCTGGGTCTGGTCGTCGGCATCATCCTCGTCCGTTTCGCCCGATTTGCGGGCGAAGACGAAATCGAAGGAGACCGTTGCCGATGGCACGATGACGACGCCGGCGGCTTCCTCGAGCTTCTTGATACCGCCACCGAGGGCGAAGTCGGAAGCTGCAACAGACACCGGCGCGGTGCTCGAAACGGCAACCAGGTCTTCGCTCAGATAGGTCACCGTAACATTGGCCTCGAACGGTTTTGAGACGCCGTGAAGGTTGAGATTGAAGGCAAGCGGGATCGTCTTGCGTTTGACGGTCGGAAGATCAGCCAGGGCTGACGCATCAATTTTCGTCGAGATGACGGCTTCAGGGAACTCGAACGTTTCGAAGAAGAGAAACCGCATGCGCACGTTTCTAAGGTCGATTTTCGTATCGATCGAGTCAAGAAAGACGCGGACGCTGGCGTTGCCGGCATCGTCTATGCCGCCTTCAAATTCCGCGAAAGAACTGGATTCAACGATGGTCAGGTTCTTGACCGACTGGAAGCGCAGGGAAGAAGCATCCCGTTGCAGGGTCCAGCCGCCTTCAAAGAATTCTTCCGATGCATTGGCAGGCGACTGAATAAGGACCACTGTTACCAGCGCAAGGAAGAGCATTTTCCAGGCGAACCGCACACCATTCATCTTCCTACCCCTTCAACCCGGACGGCGTTGATCGCCAATTTTCGTAGCGTCCTGAAAGTTTTACAACGTCAGCGGGGGAATGCAACGGGCCGCTGCCGGGTTTCCCGTATTGGTCGCTCGGGTTGGTAAAGAAGCCGGCAGGCCAATGGTCCGCGATATGTGTCAGCGATAGGTCCGCTCCTCTATCGGCGTCAGCCTTATCTTTTCCAGCAGCATGTCCAGAAGAGCCTGTTCGGCGCGGTTGAGTTTCGCCTTGGGGTTCCAGACCACATGAACGTCGATCTCCGGCAGCGCGTCATAGGGTGGGAGTTGCCACAAAAGACCCTCTCGAATATCCCGCTTGGCAACGTGGACGGGCAAGGGGCCGATGCCCAGTCCGGCAATGATCATGCGCCGGACTTCTTCCAGGTTGGCCGATGTGCCGACGATCCGGTCTTCAAGATCCGCTTCCGCCCGCATCAGCGTTACCGGACGAAGGGCGTCTTCCAGCCGGTCGGTCACGAAGCTGACAGCGGACTGGCCGGCAAGATCGGCCTTTGTCAGGTTGGTCTTGCCGTAAAGCGGGTGAGGCGGACCGCAGAAGAGGCCGAAAAACTCCCGGAAAAGGCGCAGGTACTCAAGCTTTGGATTGCGTTCGCGCACCAGGCAGACGGCGAGCGAAGCCCGGCGGGACGTGACGGCTTCCAGTGCGTCCTTGCTGGCCGAAACGTTGATGGTGAGTGTTGCTGCCGGGTGCCGTTCGTGAAACTCGCGCAGGGTGTCGTCATAGAGCGGCGAAACCACGTGACTGGCCATGGCGATTTCGACGTGGCCGCGGATCTCGTCGGTGACGTCACGCATCAGGGTCCCGAGCCTCAGGATGGAACCCTGGATCTCGATGGCTTCCTTCAACAGCAATTCGCCGGCTTCCGTCAGCTCGAACTGACCCGGCTTGCGATTGATGAGCTTGCGTCCCAACCGGTCCTCCAGCCGCTTCAGTGCGCTGGAAACGGTGGGCTGCTTGAGGCGCAGTCTGTCAGCCGCCCGCGTCACACTTCCGGACTGGGCCAGGACGATGAAGGTTCTCAGCAGGTTCCAGTCCAGTTCGCGGGCAAGCCGTTCCGCCTGGATCGGGCGTAATCCATCAGCCATTGATTAGATCTATAGTTATAATTTTCATTATCTATTTGATCAATGAACACCTGCCTGCGACGCTGAAGTCAAGCAATTTTGACAAGGCATCTGGCAGGGTTTGAGCGCATGAGCGTCGAGGCGCGGGAAAAACGACAGCCATGGATACTCCTTTCCCCTGCGCTCACAGCAGTGGGGCTGCTGCTTTTCGTGCCGCTTGTTTTTATTGTCGTCTATTCGTTCTGGCTGCGCACGGCCACGGGCGCTGACCAGGCGGGCTTTTACCTGGACAACTGGAACGAGGCGCTGACCGATCCCTTCTATCGGGACATCCTGCTCGGTACCCTGCGGATTGCCGCCATCACCACATTTGCCTGTGCCGTCATGGGCTATCCGGCGGCTTATTTCATTGCCCGTTCACGTGGCAACAAGGCCTTGCTGCTGCTGTTGCTGATGCTGCCGTTCTGGATCAGCTACATCATCCGGACCATGTCCTGGATCAACATCCTGGGTGTATCCGGTGCGGTCAACTGGGCCCTGCTCAACCTCGGCATCGTCTCCGAACCGGTCCAGATGCTCTACAACGAGCCGACCGTGATCCTCGGCCTCGTGCATTTCCTGCTGCCCTTCATGGTGTTGAACGTCTATGTGGCGCTGGAAGGGATCGATGTTTCGCTGGAGGACGCGGCCTGTTCCCTCGGCTCCACCCGCTGGCAGGCATTCCGGGAAGTCACCTTGCCGCTGTCCCTGCCGGGGCTCGCCGCGGGAGGTCTGCTCTGTTTCGTACTGAGCGCCGGCACCTACATCACACCGCTGGTTCTGGGGGGGCCGACGGACGCCATGTTCGCCAACCTCGTTTTCGAGGCGATCATCACACAGCTCAACTGGCCGCTCGGCTCTGCGCTCTCGCTCATGCTGCTCGCCGTCCTCGGCGCCCTGGTGCTGATCTACAACCACTATCTCGGCATGGGCCAACTGATGAAGGGGCTTGGCTGATGGGGTGGCAACTGATCCGGGCCTATACGCTGCTGGTCTATCTGTTCATGTTCCTGCCGGTCGCGGTGGTGGTTCTGCTCAGCTTCAACGCCAGCCAGTTCGGCAGCTTTCCGATGACCGGCTTCTCGTTCCGCTGGTTCGTCGAACTGGCCGGAAACGACGCCATCCTGCGGGCGTTCCAGACCTCGATTGTCCTTGGTGCCCTGACCGCGCTGATCTCCACGACACTTGGCGTTCTGGCAAGCCTTGCCCTGGTGCGCTACGAGGTGCCCGGCCGCAACCTGATCTCCACCCTCCTGATTGCGCCGATCCTGGTGCCGGAGGTGGTGCTGGCGGTCGCCTTGTTGCTGTTCCTGAATTTCCTGTCGATCAACAAGAGCTTTTTCCTGCTCCTGATGGGGCACGTCATCTTCACGCTGCCCTTTGTCATTCTGGTGGTGCAGGCCCGCCTTGTCGGCATCCGCCGCGACTACGAGGAAGCCGCACTCAGCCTTGGCGCCAGTCCCGTGCAAGCCTTCTTCCAGATCACGCTGCCACTGCTGGCCCCGGCGGTCTTCGCCGGTATGCTCTTCGCGTTCACCATCAGCTTCGACGATATCACCGGCACCTTGTTCTGGAAGCCGGGCGGTGTCGAAACCGTGCCCACCCAGATCTTTGCCATGCTGCGCAATTCCATCTCCCCGGAGATCAACGCGCTCGGCACCGTGATGATTTTCCTGACCGTCGGCCTGCCGCTTCTCGGGCTGGCAATCGCCCGGCGGATGGCCATGCAGCGCGGCGGTTAGAACCGCGCGATCAAAGCAAGAAACCGACACAAGAACCAGAGTGGAAAACAAGATGGACAATACCAAACGCTATGAGCGTCTGCGCGAACGCTATCTCAACGGTGATCTCGACCGCCGCAAGTTTCTCGGTCTGATCGGGGCAGCCGGTCTGGCCTACGGTGTGCAGACACCCTTTGCCCGCCATGCCATGGCCGCGACGGAGGAAGTCCGCTTCGATGGTTGGGGTGGGGTCGTCTCGGAAGCCTTCCGCAAATATGCCTTCGATCCCTACACCGAAAAGACCGGCATCAAGGTTGTCGATGGAACGTTCGGCGGCGGTGATGAATATCTGTCGCGCGTCAAGGCCAGCCAGGAAGGCGAATACAATATCGCTCACCTGTCAGGCGTCTTCGACTACGCACGCTATGTCAATCTCGGGCTGAACTCGACGCTCAACGAGGACAACATCCCGAACCTGAAATACGTGATCCCGAAACTCACCGACGTCTTCCGCGGTGTCACCGACGGCAAGCTGTCCTGCGTGCCTTATGACTACGGCACTACAGGCATTGCCTATAACCGGAAATACATCTCCGACGACGAAGCCAAGGAAAAGGGTGCAAAGCTCCTGATCGACGAAGCCTACAAGGGCAAGATCGGCGGCTGGTCCGACTGGCGCACCCGCATCTGGTACGCATCGCTGCAGACCGACCAGGATCCGAACAACGCAACGGATATGGATGCCGTCTGGCAGGCTGTGCGCACCAACCGCGACCTGCTGTTGAAATACTGGCAGTCCGGCGCGGAACTGATGAGCCTTCTGGCCGAAGAGGAAATCTACGTTACCGAGGGCTGGTCCGGCCGGATCTACGCCCTTCAGGAGCAGGGCCATGACATCGGCTATATCGATCCGCCCAACGGTTTCGGCTGGCAGGAATGCCTGTTCGTGATCAAGGGCTCGCCCATGGAAGCTTGCGAGGAACTTCTGAACTTCATGCTGGCGCCCGAAACCTCGATCGCGGTTGCCGAAGGCCAGAACTACCCGCCGGCGCTTGACCCGACAAAGGTTGATCTCGGCAAGAAGATCCCGACCCTTCCGGCGTTCGATCCGACGGGCACGCTTGACGGTCTGACCTTCGCCAATCCGGAATACTGGAACAGTCACGAACAGGACTGGTCCAAGATGTTCGGACGGATCCAGAAGGGGTACTGAGCCCGGTACGGCCCCATCACTGACCCAGCACCTTCCGGCAGTTGCTGCCGGAAGGTCGTCTTCTCCCCAGGACCTGGAGAATTTGCGTGAGCGCGGTTTCCCTCAACAATATCGTCAAGAAGTTCGGTGGCTTTACCGCCGTTCACCGGATGAGCATGGACATCCCGGACGGAAGCTTCGTAACGCTGCTCGGCCCTTCCGGATGTGGCAAGACGACCACCCTCAGGATGATCGCCGGTCTCATCGACCCTTCCGAAGGCGACATCACCATCAAGGGTCAACGCATCAACGACGTGCCGATCCACAGGCGAAACCTTGGTCTCGTCTTCCAGAACTACGCGCTCTTTCCGCACAAGACGATTGCCGAAAATGTGGCTTTCGGCCTGAAATACCGCGATATCCCGAAGGCGGATGCCGAAAAGAAAGTGCGCGATGCGCTGGAACTGGTTCAGCTGCCCCATGTCAGCGACCGTTATCCCAAGCAGCTTTCCGGTGGTCAGCAGCAACGTATCGCGCTGGCTCGTGCCATCGTCATAGAGCCGGACGTGCTGCTTCTGGACGAACCGCTGTCCGCGCTCGACGCCAACCTGCGCGAGGACATGCGCGTCGAGCTGAAGCGCATCCAGCACCAGATCGGCATCACCACCGTTTTCGTTACCCATGACCAGTCCGAAGCGCTCGCCATGTCCGACCGGATCGTGGTGATGTCCAACGGACGTGTGGAGCAGATCGGCACGCCGCAGGAGGTTTACAACACGCCTGCAAGCGAGTTCGTTTCGCGCTTCCTGGGCATCTCCAACATTCTGCCAGCGACGTGCCAGGCCGTGAACGGGCAGGAGCTGTCCCTTGAACTGCCTTACTTCGGCAAGATCAATGTGCCGAGGGAAAAGGCTCCCAATCTTTCGCAGGCCGGTCCTGCACAGCTTGTTATCCGGGCTGAAAAACTTCTGCTGGCGGAAAAATCCTCTCCGGCGGATGATCGCATCGCGCTCGACGGCAAGGTCGAGGCGGTGGACTACCAGGGTCAGGCGGCACGGTATTTCGTGCGTGTCGGCGACCAGCAACTTCAGGTGATCAACATGATCGATCAGCACCCTTTCGAGGAAGGCTCGGACGTCTCCGTTCGCTTCCGTCCGCGCGACTGCGCAGCCCTGCCTGGAGCTGCTTCATGAGCCGTCCGCAAACTTCTCATCTGTTCTATCAGTCTCGTCAGCGCCGGCCTGTTCTGGACCAGGCGCGCGGTGTCTACATGTGGGACGTCGACGGCAAGCGCTATCTCGACGGTTCGTCCGGGGCGATGGTCTGCAACATCGGCCATTCCAACCCGCGCGTGCTGGAGGCAATGCGCAAGCAGATGGACAAGTCCACCTTCGGTTACCGCCTCCATTTCGAGACAGAGCCTGCGGAGCTGCTTGCCGCCAGGACCGCCGCACTGGCACCCGAGGGACTGGAAAAGGTCTTCTTCGTTTCCGGTGGGTCGGAAGCGGTGGAGAGCGCCATCAAGCTGGCCCGCCAGAACGCCATCGCGATCGGCCAGGCGCAGCGTTACAAGATCATCTCGCGCGAACCGAGCTATCACGGCTGCACGCTTGGCGCTCTGGCCCTGACAGGCTATGCACCCCTTACCGCGCCGTTCGACCCCATGATGCGGCCGATGCCGAAGATCCCGGCACCGCGCGCCTATCTCGACGGGTTGGATCCGGACGACGAGGCAACGGGCAGACACTACGCCGACATGCTGGAGGCAAAGATCCTGTCCGAAGGCCCGGAAACAATCCTGGCCTTTATTGTCGAGCCGATCGGTGGCGCCTCCACCGGCGCGCTCGTGCCGCCGAAGGGGTACATGCAACGCATTCGCGAGATCTGCACGCGTTACGGCGTCCTGCTGATCCATGACGAGGTCATGACCGGTGGCGGGAGGACCGGAAAGTTCTTCGCCGGTGAACACTGGAATGTCGATCCGGATATTCTGGTGATTTCCAAAGGCTTTGCTGCTGGTTATGCGCCTCTGGGCGCCATGATTGCGCATAAGGACATCGTCACCAACGTGCTCGACAATGGCGGTTTCCTGCATGGTTTCACATATGCCGGCAATCCGCTTGCCTGCTCTGCCGGTCTGGCGGTGCTGGAGGAGATCGAGCGGGAAAATCTGTGCCAGAACGCAGCCGAGACCGGGGCGCTCCTGAAGAGCGAACTGAAAAAGCTGATGGACCGCTATTCGATCATCGGCGACGTACGCGGCGAAGGGTTGTTGCTGGCCTTCGAACTGGTCGAGGACCGTGCAAGCCTGAGACCGCTCGCAAAGGAACTGAACGCCTTCAACGAACTGGTCGATATTGCTTATGAGAACGGCCTTATCATCTATTCCCGCCGGACGCGGGGCGGCTACAGCGGCGACCACTTCCTGATTGCGCCCCCCATGATCTCGACACCGGATCATGTAGCCGAGATCATCGAAGGCCTCGACCTTTCTCTCCGCCAGTTTCTCGACAGGATTTCGCAGCAACAGGCCAGAGCCAGCTGACATTCAAGACATGACAGACAAGATCATCATCACCTGTGCCGTCACGGGCTCCATTCATACACCCACCATGTCGCCTCACTTGCCGGTGACGCCTGCCGAGATTGCAGGCCAGGCAATAGGTGCTGCCGAGGCGGGCGCCGCAATCCTGCATCTTCATGCCCGAAATCCGGAAACCGGCCAACCGTCGGCGCGGGAGGCCGACTTCATGGCCTTCCTTCCGGAGATCAAGGCGGGCTGCGGCGCGGTGCTCAACCTGTCCACCGGTGGCAGCGCCATCATGAGCCTGGAGGACAGGCTTGCCGGTCCGCTGAAGGCAGAGCCGGAAATGTGCTCGCTCAACATGGGCACAATGAACTTTGCGCTCTATCCGCTGGCCGACCGTTACGACGCGTGGGTGCATGACTGGGAGCAGCCTTTCCTGCGCGGAACGGATGATCTCGTCTTCAAGAACACACCGCGGGATATCGAATTCGTGCTGACACAGATGGGCCAGCAGCGCGGTGCGCGTTTCGAGTTCGAATGCTACGACGTTGGGCATCTTTACATGCTGCGCCACTTCGCCGACCGGCGTCTCGTCAAGCCGCCGTACTTCATCCAGTTCGTCTTCGGCGTTCTGGGCGGTATCGGTGCGGACCCGGAAAACCTGCAGCACATGAAGCGGATGGCGGACAAGCTTTTCGGCGACGACTATATCTTCTCCGTTCTTGCTGCGGGCCGACAGCAGATCCCTTTCGCCACCATTGCTGCCAGCATGGGCGGGCACGTCCGTGTCGGGCTGGAGGACAATCTCTACATCGCCAAGGGTGAGCTGGCCCGCTCCAACGCGGAGCAGGTCACCAAGATCCGCAAGATTGTCGAGGAACTAGGGCGAACGGTCGCAACACCGGAAGAAGCCCGGCAGATGCTGGGCCTCAAAGGGGCCGGCGAGACGGCCTTCTGATCATGAGCAACATAACGATCAGGCGGGCGGAGCGGGCTGATGCCGAAAGGCTTCACGCAGCGCTGCTCCAGCTTTCGGCCGATATGGGCGACACTCATGTCGTCAGTCTTGATGATGTGATCCGTCACGGTTTCTCGGAAACTCCCGCCTTCTTTGCGCTGCTTGCGATCCGGCCATCTGACGACCGAACGCTCGGCGTGTTGCAGGCCTCGCCTGTCTTTTCGACGACGCGTGGTGGCACCGGTCTCTATGTTTCCGATCTTTGGGTCGATGGAGAAGCGCGCGGAGAAGGGCTGGGCCAGCGCCTGCTTGCCGCCAGTCTGGATCTTGCGCCTGATAGCTGGATGCCGATCTTTCTGAAGCTCGCCGTTTATCACGACAATCCGGATGCACGCCGTTTCTATGAACGGCTCGGTTTTGCGCCTCGGGAAGGCGAAACCGTCTTCGATCTGCGCGCACCGGCACTCGACAAATTGAGGGACCGCTCATGAAAGCCATTTTTGACGACCGCCAATGGGTGCACGATCCCAAGCATTTCATGGCGAACGGCACCAGGCTGGCCAATCCGGAACAGCCGAAGCGCATCGAGGTCCTGACCGAAGGTGCCAAGGCGGCAGGGTGCCGCTTCGAAGCGCCGGAAGATCATGGCCTCGGCCCGATTGCGGCTCTCCACTCTGCGGAATACCTCGTTTTTCTTCAGACCATCCATGAACGCTGGAGCCGGATCGAGGGCGCATCCGACGAGGTCATCCCGAACATTCATCCGGACCGGCGCACGGCAAGTTATCCGCGCTCCGCAGTCGGTCAGGCCGGGTTCCATCAGGCCGATACCAGTTGTCCCATCGCAGCCGGGACCTGGGAAGCGGCCTATTGGTCTGCCCAAAGTGCGGTCCACGGCGCGGACTTGATGGCGGCCGGGGAACAGGCCGCCTATGTGCTGTCGCGCCCTCCCGGTCACCATGCATTCGCCGATCTGGCGGGCGGCTTCTGTTTTCTCAACAACTCCGGCATTGCGGCCGAAAGGCTTCTGAAGGCAGGCAAGCGTCCGGCGATCCTCGACATCGACGTCCACCACGGCAATGGCACGCAAGGCATCTTCTATGAGCGCGGTGACGTTCTCACCGTTTCGCTGCATGCCGATCCGGTGCGGTTCTATCCGTTCTTCTGGGGCCACGGCCATGAGCGCGGCGAGGGCGCGGGACGGGGCTGTAATCTCAACCTGCCCCTGGCACGCGGCACTGGGGATGACGAGTACCTGAAAACCCTGGAAACGGCCTTCGACCACATTCGGGCCTTCGGTACCGATATTCTGGTTGTTGCCCTGGGGCTCGATGCTTATGAAAAAGATCCTCTCAAGGGACTCGCCATCACCACACCCGGGTTCGGACGGATTGGTGCCGCCATCGCGAAGCTCGGCCTGCCGGTGCTGTTCGTGCAGGAAGGCGGTTACCTGTCGGAAGAACTCGGCCAGAACCTCACCAGTTTCCTGAAAGGGTTCCAGGACGCATGATCGAGACATCGGATTTTCTGATCATCGGCGGCGGCATTGCCGGCACCGGGGCTGCGGCACGGCTTGCGCCGGACGCAAAGGTCACCGTGCTGGAAATGGAAGATGCGCTTGGCCGGCACGCGACCGGTCGCTCCGCCGCCATCTTCATCCGCAACTACGGTAATGCCACGTTGCGGGCCTTGAATGCAGCTTCGGAGCCGGTTCTGAAGAACCCGGAAGGGATATCGGAGGAAAGCCTGCTGTCACCCCGTGGTGAAATGCTGATTGCGACCGAGGACGAACTGGACGCGTTCAAGGCCTATCTGGACGGTGCCGACGGTATGGAAGTCCTGACGGCGGAAGAAGCTGTCGCCCTGTTTCCACTGCTTCGCAAGGAAACGATTGCCGCTGCTGCCATCGAGCGGGACGCACAGGATATCGACGTCGACAGATTGTTGCAGGGCTTTGCCCGGCTTGCACGAAAGGCCGGGGCGCGGTTCGTCACGGAAGCGCCTGCGCAGCGCATTCTCAGAAGCGGCGGGCAGTGGCGTGTCGAGACGCCCAAGGGGGCCTTCGAAGCGCCGGTCCTCATCAATGCAGCCGGGGCCTGGGCGGATCAGATCGCGGGTCTCGCAGGCGTTCGCAAGGTCGGCCTTGTGCCCATGCGCCGCTCGGCGGCCATCGTGCCGCCGCCGGATGGTATCGATGTCACGAAATGGCCGCTCGTCGCCAGCGCGTCGGAGCAATGGTATGCCAAGCCGGATGCCGGCAAGTTCATGGTTTCGCCTGCCGATGAAGACCCGGTGGAGCCGCACGATGCCTGGGCAGATGACATGGTTCTGGCTGAAGGTCTGCACCGGTTCGAGCAGGCCGTGACGATGCCCGTCACGCGCGTCGAGCGGAATTGGGCAGGCCTGCGCAGCTTCGTTGCGGACCGCACGCCTGTGGTTGGATTTGCACCGGATGCGGAAGGGTTTTTCTGGCTTGCCGGTCAGGGCGGCTACGGCGTACAAACGGCCCCAGCGCTCTCCCGGCTCGTTGCGGATCTTTGTCTCAAGCGTCCGAGCGAACTGCCCGAGAAGGTAGTGGCTGCTCTCGATCCCGCCCGCTTGTTCTGAGCGGGCGTCTCTTTCAAGACAAGAAGGAATTCAATCATGTCCGACATCAAACGGCTGGAAGTTGGCCCGCGCATGAGCCAGGCTGTTATCCACGGCGGTCTCGTCTATCTTGCCGGTCAGGTCGGCAATCCAGGCGACACCGTTACCAACCAGACTCAGACGATCCTGGAGCGCATCGATGCCCTTCTGGAGCAGGCTGGCAGCAACAAGAGCCGCATTCTCCAGACCACTATCTGGATGGACGACATGAAGGACTTTGCCGAGATGAACAAGGTCTGGGACGCCTGGGTCGATCCGGCAAACCCGCCGGCACGCGCTACCGGTGAAGCCAAACTGGCAGCCCCGGAATACAAGGTCGAAATCATCGTCATCGCGGCACTCGCTTAAAGCGCTATCGATAGAGACCCCGCCAATCGGCGGGGTCGGTTCAATGAACCGGAATCCAGCGCAGCGGCGTCATCCCGGCCAAGCGCAGCGCGAGCCGGGATCGGGGAGGCACTGAGGCAATTTTTTTTGAATTCTCTCTAACGAGAGGCTCCGGCTCACCGATCCCGGATCTCCGCTTCGCTGCGTCCGGGATGACGAGCCGAGGGGCTCCGTTCAAAAGAAGCCGCCGCTCAATTGCGCTGACGTCATACTTCGAGATTGCTGGCAGCTTCGGCAACAAGCGAGCGCGCACGATTTGCGTCTGCGATCTCATGCGCCAGCAGCAAGGCGAGCTTGGCGAGGTAAAGCTCCCGTTGAGCGGATCCGATGGCATCCAGCTGTTCGGCCAAGGCCTCGTAAACGGTTTCCAGATCGGCGGGCGTCATGCTTTTCCTCCAGCTACTGCAAGCTCGAGAGCTTGGCGGATTGCCTCTGGTGAAGCGGTTTGCCAGCGCGCTGCAATGTGCATGTCGGGCCGGACAAGATAGGCGCTGCAGGCGGAAGCCGCGAGCACTTCAGCTGCTTCCGAGCCCGGCTGCAGCACGACCCGGGTAAAATCCAGGTCGGCGAGACGATCCGCCACCTCTTTACTGAAGGCGATCAGCGAGAACCCGTCACCGAGCACGTCGGACAGGAACCCGTCACCAACGCGCGCGTTCGGCAAGACAGCGCCGGGTTTTGGCCCACCTTCGAAGTTTTCGTCGTCCGGGGTAACAACCGGGCTGTCGGCATAAGTGTAGGGTGTCATCTGGCGTGGGTTGGCGAGCTCTCCCGCAAAGGAGTGGCTGAGCGAAAGATTGAGAGCTGCGTCGCGCATCAATTGCCAGCCTGCCGTCGGAGGTGTCATGAAACGGGCAGACTTGGAAGCATTCCGAAACACATCCAGCGTCGCCCCACGCCGCTCGGGCGTGTAGCTGTCGAGGAGATCCGGACCGGCCTTGCCGTTCAGCACCCAGGCGAGTTTCCAGGCAATGTTGTGGGCGTCGGCGAGACCGTTGTTGAGGCCACGTACTCCAAAGATCGGCACGATGTGCGCGCTGTCGCCGATGAAAAACACCCGGCCGTCGCGGTAGTCATCCAGCGCCAGGGTGTTGGCCGAATAGATGCTCCACCATTCCAGATCCCAGTCTCCGTCATAACCGATTTCCGTCAGAACGGCGGCCACTGAGGCACGCACGGTGTCCTCGCGGTTGGCTTCGGCTTCGTCCTCGCCATCGCGAAGCTGATAGTCGATGCGCCAGATGTTGTCGGGCTGCTTGTGAACAAGGATCGTTCCGCCCCGGCGACAATCCGGATCGAACAGGGCGCGTCGGATCGTAGGGTAATCATGCTCCATCTGGACGTCGGCAATCACGTAGCGGCCTTCAAAATTCTCGCCCTTGAGCCGCAGACCGCGCAAGCTCCGGACGGTGCTGCGAGCACCATCCGCCGCCAGCAACCAGTCACAGGTCATCTGGTAGGTGCCAAGCGGATCCTCGATTGCCAGTCGCACACCCTGCTCAAGATCTTCCAGACCGCAGACACGGCTTTGCCATCTCGTTTCGATCAGCGGCTCCCGCTGGATCGCATCCCACAGGTACTGCTCGATGTATTGCTGTTCGAGGTTGTACATTGGCCGGTATTTCTCGCGCGGACTGTCCGGCATTTCAAATTCGAGGATCTGCCTGCCGCGATAGAAGCTGCGGCCTGTGGTCCAGCCGAGTGATTTTTCCAGAAAGGGCTCGACTGCGCCAAGCCGGTCGAGAATGTGGTAGCTCTGGCGGGCGATACAGATCGCGCGGCTGCCGTCGTTGAAGGTGGGCTTCGCATCCAACAGGACGCAAGCAATTCCTTCGCGGGCAAGCGCCAGCGCGGCAGTCATGCCGACCGGCCCCGCTCCGGCAATGGCAACACGGGCAGGCCGGGTCAGATGCGCACGGTCCGTCGGCGCTTCGAAATGCGGATAGGTGAAATAGAGCGAGTCCGTTTCGGCACGTCCGGCTGGCCTCATTTGAGGATCCTCCCTGATTGTTGGCAGAAGATTAGGAGCCTTGCCGTCTCGCGTCTGTCCCCTTTCGGGGAGGACATGCTATCAGCATTTCATGAGCACTCCGGACGGACACACCACTGCCTGTCATATTGAAGCCTGCCTCGCGGATCTGGGCACGGATCGGTTTGCCCAGACCTTTGTCTCGTTTGTCGAAACGCTCGGTGTCGACCAGATCATGGTTTTTGCAATCGAGAACACGCAGGCTCGCTGTCTGCTGTCGTGGCACTTCAGCCGCTCCGTCATGGCCGGAAAACTTGCCGAGACCTATCTCGACGGTTGGTTTCTCAAGGATCCTCTGTTGCCTGATCTGGTGGCGTTACCGCCTCAGTCGGTGACCTTGAGCCGGCTCGCCGAGATCGAGGGCCGGATGAGCTCAGACTACCGGAAGCTCTTTTTCGAAAATCCCGGCATGCTGGCAAAGACGACATTGCTTGCGGTCGGAGAAAAACTGCGCCTTTTCGTCAGTCTCTATCAAAGCGATCCTGCCGCTCCCCTGTGTGATCCGGATCTTGCACGCCTTGCAGGCCGTCTGGCTCTGCTCCATTTCGAAAAGGCATCGGACACGGATCTGCCACCGCCTTTGGCGGCGCTCAGCGAGCGGGAGCGTTCGGTGTGTCTGGGCATCCTGTCAGGTCGCAAGGCGGAGGCGATTGCAGCAGATCTCGACGTCGCTCCCTCGACAGTCATCACATACCGCAAACGCGCCTACGCAAAGCTTGGCATTGCCTCCAGAGCCGGCCTCTTCGCAATCTGCGGGAAGTAGCTCCATCTCGCCAGGGCGAGCCGCGTCAGAGACCTGCAACTCGTTGACAGGCACCAAGGGCGCTCCTAATGATGCTCTCATGTGCGAAGAAGATACTCATATCGTTTCCCGGTTCGCCTGCATCCCAATAGGCGGGATGCAGGCTGATTGTGTTCGCTGAGTTTCAAGCGTTTCGCGCACCTGCACCCCCGCCGGATCGGGCGGGGCTTTGCCTGTTGCGGTGCGCGCCGTCCATCGGCACTCTGATGGAGAAATAAATGGCACAAAACATCTATGACGAACCGGCCTTTTTTGAAGGCTACAGCCAGCTGCCCAGGTCGCAGTTCGGCCTTGACGGGGCTCCCGAATGGCCCGCTATCCGGGCACTGTTGCCCGAAGCAAATGGGCTGCACGTTGCAGATCTCGGCTGCGGTTTCGGCTGGTTTGCCCGCTGGGTCCGGAGCGCTGGTGCTGCGCATGTACTCGGTTTCGACCTGTCTGAAAACATGCTTGCCCGTGCGCGGGGCGAAACCGAAGACGATGCGATCGTTTACCGGACTGCTGACCTGGAAACCCTGAAGCTGCCTCAGGCAGCCTTCGACCTGGTCTACAGCTCGCTCGCCTTTCACTATATCGAGGACTTCAACCGGCTGGCCGGAGAGATCTTCAGATCACTCAAGGCAGGAGGCAGTTTCGTCTTCAGCATCGAACACCCGATCTTCATGGCACCAGTAGAACCTGGATGGATCGAACTGAACGGCCGGAAGTCTTGGCCGGTCAACCAGTATCTTCTCGAAGGAGCACGGGAAACCAGTTGGCTGGCCGATGGCGTCGTCAAATACCACCGTACCATCGGCACCACGCTCAACACGCTGATCGCGGCAGGTTTCACGGTTGATCATGTACTGGAATGGTTCCCCGGCGAAGAGCAGATCGAAGCCATGCCATCGTTGGCGGAAGAGATGGAGCGCCCGATGATCCTGGTCGTCAAGGCACGCGTTTGAGTCCGGAGCGCGGGCGGTTCAGGAACGGCCGCCCGCGCTTCCCGCGCTCAAGGTGCTCATCTGCCTTGCCGTTTCCTCGTCTGCGGGAAAGAACGCCTCGATGGCGATTTCGGACAAGGTAACATCCACGGCCGTGCCGAACACCGTCGTGGTGCTCAGGAAGCTCAAGGTTCCGTTGGGACCTTGCAGATAAAGCGGAACGGCGATGCGTCCCTTCTGGGACGGTGCCTCGCTCCGTGATTTGCGCGACCGCTCCGGAGCCATCTCGGCGAGTTCCTCCCTGAGCGCGGCAAGCTTCGGGTCGGCGGACTGATCTACCTCATGTGCGAGGCGTGCAAGAATATGGGCGTGCCATTCACCGAGGTTGAGGATGCGTGGTGCCAGGCCTTCTGGGTGCAGGCTGAGACGAAGCACATTTACCGGTGCTTCCAGCAGATGTGGCGCGACGCCGTCCAGCAGGGCAAAGATCGCCTGATTGGCGGCCTGCAGCTCCCAATGCCGGTTCACGGCAAGGGCAGGGTGGGGCAGATGTCCGTCGAGGATCTGCCGGACAACAGCGGTTGCCGCGGCAAGTTCAGGCTCATCCAGCCCGTGCTGCGGATATTGCGGGGCATGGCCTGCCGCAACAAGAATGGCATTGCGTTCACGCAAGGGGACATCCAGCTGTTCGGCAAGATGCATCACCATGTCCCGGCTTGGACGAGACCGTCCTGATTCCAGAAAACTCAGGTGGCGCTGAGAGATATCCGCTTCACTGGCCAGTGCAAGCTGGCTCATTCGCCGGTGTTGTCGCCACTGGCGCAGCAGGTCACCCGCCGTTTCCGCTGTTCGTTTCATGAGCATTACCCTGCTGGTGCAGTTTCGAAGATTCAATTACCTGCGAAGTAATCGACTTCAGAACATCGATTGGCAATCCTCTTGTCATCGCCACTCGCAGTGTGCGGGTGGATTTCACGAGTGGAGACAGATGATGACCAAATCGAATTCAGGTGTTTCGTTACAGGTGGTTCTACGGTTTGACGCGCTGACCTGTGCGGTGATGGGTGTCCTGCTGGTCGGCGCATCCGGATGGATTGCCGGATTGACGGCACTTCCGAGCGAGCTCCTTTTCTGGGCAGGTCTGGCTTTGTTTCCGGTAGCGGTTTTCATGGGAGTATTCGCGTTTGCCGGTCAGGTGCCTGTCTGGGCGTCAAGCCTGGTAGTTGCCGGCAATCTTCTTTGGGTGCTAGCCAGTTTGCTGCTGCCGTTGACGGGCCTGTTTGCGCCCAACGTGCTGGGCTGGGCGTTCCTCTTGGCGCAGGCCGTCGTCGTGCTCTGCTTCACCTGGCTGGAGTGGAAAGCCGCAAGGCCGCAGTCCGTCATTGCGCAACCGCTAGCTTGAAGAGGCCGGACCATGACCTGTTACGCCATCGGCCATCTGCGCGAAATCGAAATGGGGCCCGACATCGTGGCCTATCTGGAAGGGATCGACGCAACGCTGGCCCCCTTTGACGGCCGCTTCATCATCCATGGTGGCCAGAAACATCAGCTGGAAGGCGCGTTCCAGGGGGACCTCATCGTGATTGCCTTTCCTGACCGGGTACGGGCCGAGGCCTGGTATGCATCGCCGGCCTACCGGACGATCCTGCCGCTGCGCCTGAACAAGGCGGTGGGCGAGGTGTTCCTGATCGAAGGTGTCGACGCGGATCACAAGGCAACGGATGTGCTTTCGTGATCTTCCGACGAAGTCGCAGCACGAAAAGGAAAGGCCGGTCCCGATGAGGAACCGGCCTTTTGACTTGTTGTCCTTGCCTGCGTCCTAGAAGCTGATGGCAACTCCCATCAATGGGCCGTGTGTGACCGTGTCATAGCTGAAGGCGGATCGGCCGGACTTGCCGTTGTCATAATCGACGCCGGTTGCCTTGTATTGCAGATGCAGCGCGACACGATCGTTGAAGTGATAGCCGACACCGCCTTGCAGACCCCAGGTGAAGTCAGACACCAGGCCAAAACCACCGACGTTACCGCTGCCGAACAGCGACCATTTGGGTGCCACGAAAACCTGCCCGCGAACGCCGATCACCGGATCGATCCATTGTTCAGTGATTGTTCGGGTAAAGGTGTTGGCCGGCGTGTTGGCACTGACCTTCAGCTGATTGTACCACCAGCGCCCCCCGGCATAGGCTTCGGCCCAGTTCCGGTCCTGATGCCAGAAGCGGTAGCCGAAGAAGGCTTCGGTCACCAATTGCTTGACGCCAGCATCAATAGTGCCGCCGACACGTGGGAAACTCCGGCCCTTGCCAAGGTCCATGTAGGCCACGTCCAGTGTTGCGCCGAAACGATTGTCGTAAAGCGCCTCGAAATGACCCATCGCCCCGAATTGTAGGTTCTCGAAAATGGTTCCGGGGGAAACATCGAGCGACGTGTTGGGCAATCGGCCGATACGGCTGTTTCCCTGAATGGTCGGGGCAAGCAGGTAAGGCGCGATGACGAATTTCCACGCTCGGTCGACACGCACATCCGGTGTTTCAACCGGAGCAGGCGCTTGGGCCAGATCGGCAGCCTGAGCACCCCCGGACAGCAGGCTGACCAAAATCGGAAGAAATGCAGCTCTTTTCATATTACCCCGCCCCTGTTGGGTCCCTATTTCGGGAAAAGAAAGGTCACTGCAGCCCGTGCGCCGAAGCCCTCCGGGCCGTTGTCGGAACTTGCCGCATAATACCGAACACCTGCCTGAAAGCTGATGGGTTGCTTGTCGATGGTCACAAGTTTGGCAACCATGGCGTTGATCGGCACGGACCATTCGTCCGACGTCCAGTCATAGGTGCTTTCCGAGTTCAGCGTGAAGGTCCAGGCGTCGTCGGTCGTGTAGGACAGAAACGGCTGCAGGAAGGTCGAATTGACGTCGCTACGATTATCGTCACCTGCGTATGACCAGACGTGGTTGACTAGCCCGCCATAGGTCCACGGGCCGGATTGACGCAGCACAACGCCCGTCGGACCGGCGCCCCATTTGCGGGTGCTCAACAGGTCGTCGGTACCTGTGGGCAGCAGCAACACCGGACCAAGGCCCCAGATGATCCCGCCGGACGTTGGCTCCTTTGGCGAAAAGAAGAAGCTCTGCGTCGTGTCGCTGAGACCGAACTGCGTGCCTGAATTTCCGGCAATGTCATCCTGCCAGACAACGGGCAGGATCGTTCGAGAGATCAGGTTCCAGTCCTCGTTGAGCGAGAACGGCACCACGGGCTGTATGTTGAGCGTGACCTTGTTGCCGTCGGCAGGGCCAAATCCGTGATCGTAGTTCCATTGAAACGGAACGCTGATGAGAGACGCCACGGGGTTGGAGAGCTTCTTGGCAAGTTCGGAATCCTGAGCACCTGCCGGTGTCATCTGGAAGAAAAGCGCCAAAGCGCCCAAGGTAACCAATTGCTTCATGGCCTCATGCCTTCCATGCTCAAGAGAACTGCCCTTGCAGGGGACTGATCATCTATGTGACCCAGAAGCTCCTTCCGGGTTTTGTGGATGTACTTCTGGAAATGGCAATCAGGAGTATAGCACGCCTTTTCGTCTTATTGCTGTGAAAGCTGTTGCCTGTAGGATTGCAACGTCGGGTCCGAAGGATTGGCAACCAGGGCCTTTTGCAGACTGAGCTGCGCTCCCGCCATGTCACCGACTGCCATCTTGATGCGTACCTGCATTACCCAGGCATTGATCATTTGCGGATCCAGCAGCGTGACTTCCTCAAAGGCTGCTATGGCTGCCGGGATATTGCGAAGAACGAGCGCAGTTCCACCAAGCACGAGCTGGGTCTCCGGAAAATCCGCCTTGTTCGCGAGTGACTGCTGCCATTCGGTTGTGGCTCTGGACGCAGCCTCGGCCATTTGGTCCGGCATATGGGCGATGGGAGCGCCGATCATGAGACGGGCCGCGGCAATCCGGACGGCTTTGACCGGATCACTCAAGGCAGGAATGATCCGCGGAAGCCGCTGGGTTGGCGGAACCGGTTGCTGTAACGCCAGCGCTCCGGCGCGGACGATTGGCTCCGGATCTGCCAAAAGGTCGGTGACGGCCTCGGCGATCTCCGGAGTCGCAACAGGCAGCAGCAGGTCCAGCGCGCTCGCCCGAACGATGCCCGGGTAGCTCGCCTGATGGGCGACTGCCAGAAGGTCCGCAGCGTTCACGCCCGGGTTCTGCCGTGCCGCCGAAAAGATCTCCGCAAAATGCGGCCCACGGTGACGACTGTCCGGAAACCGCTTTTCAAGTTCTCCGGCCGCCCAGGCGGCAGACTTGTCGGTGTGGCAGTCGTTGCAGGCATTCGGCGTGCCGAGCTTTTCCGAAAGATCCGGCCGTGGAACGCGGAAGGAATGATCTCTTCGCCCGTCGATGCCCATATAGACGCGCTCGATCATGTGGCAGGATTTGCACTCGGCGCCCGGCGTCTCCGGTTGATGGAAATGATGGGAAGGGTCGTCATAGAGCTTGCCCGTCAGCGACGGAAACGCCTCGTTGCCCGCGGGACTGTGGCACTGTGTGCAAACGGCGTTGCCTTCCGCGCGCAATTCCCCGCTGTGAGGCTCGTGGCAATTGCTGCAGCTCACGCCCTTGGCATACATCTTTGACTGCAGGAACGAACCGTAGACATAGACCTCGTCAAGGATCTGCCCGTCGGCGTGATAAAGGCCTTCGCGTAGTGGCGACAGCCGGTACGCGTCATGGAACGGTGTGCCAGGCACCGGGTTGCCGTCCTGAAAGGCTTCGCGGCGCGAATGACAACCTGCGCATTGCTGGATTTCCGCTTCCGGCTGGCCTTTTGCAAACACCGGCAGAAGACCGGTCGGCCCGGTTCCCGGGAAGGGGCTTTTGCCGTAGGTCTCCGGGTCTTTCGCCCAGGCAAGATGGGCGGCCCCCGGTCCGTGGCAGGCTTCGCATCCGACCCCGATTTCCGCCTGCCGGCTGGAGTAGGTCCTGGTGGCGGGGTCATAATTCTTTTCAAAGCCGGTGGCGTGGCACTCGGCGCAGCGGGCGTTCCAGTTCTTGTAAGGTCCGGTCCAATGCAGCCCGTCTTCAGGCGGTGGAGCATCGTTTCCGTAAAGGTGATACCAGCGCTTGTTCTGCTGGTCCCAGACCACGTCGAAAGACTGAACCCTCCCCGGTTCCGTTTCGACAAGATACTGTTGCAGCGGAGCAATTCCGTCGACACCGATCACCTTGAATGTTTGCGTCTTTCCCGGAACGTCGCTCGTCTCGATGAAATAGTCGCCGTCGCGTGTGAAGAAGCGGCTGGTGCGCCCCTTGTGCGTGAACTGCGAATTGTCGAAGTCCGCGTCGACCGTATCCGGTCCGGGCTCCATCCATGCCTTGGAATGGTGTGAAGCGCGCCAGGCGCCGGCTTCCGCCTCGTGGCAACCGGTACATGTTGCTGTGCCGGCATAGTCCGGAACAGCGGCAGAAAGGTTTTCGGCTGCATGGGCGCTCTGGAACCAGAGCACGGCAAGGAGCGCGACGAGCAATCGGGTGAACAACATTCTGTGCGCTCAAACTTCTCCGTCAAAGCCGTTGGGTAAAACGAGACGTCTGTTTCTGCCGGTACTGCCTGGTGCTTGTGCAGGCTCAATGCGGAGAAGCTGCTGCCTACCGGCTGCTTCTCCGCACGGCTTCGTCTCGCCGATGCCTAGTCGAGGTCTGAACAGGGAACGACGTGTTTCTGGCCGGCAGCATCCGTTACCTGGCAACCATTGTCGCTGTTCGAACTGGCGATTGCAGATCCGACCAGCGCACCGGTTGCTGCGCCAACGGCCGCACCGGCCAGGTAGCCGCCAGTCGGGCCGTAATAGGGGCGGCCGTAGTAGCCATGGCTGCTGTTGTTTTCCACGACCACGTTGTGGCCACCATGATACCCGCCGTGATATCCCCCGTGGTAACCGCCATGGTATCCGCCGCGGACAACGTCATGGGACATTGCGATCCCGCTGCTGCCGAGGAGCAGGGCAGCGCCAACACCAAGAAGTCTGATCGTGCGAAGCCTCATTCCTTTTCCTCCAGTTCCAGCGTTTCCTTGACGTCTTCCCAATAGGCGAGCCGCTCTTCACAGTTGATGCTTTCCAGATCGCGAGCAGAGCCAAAGCCGACGGAGGCCGCGTAGTCGTAGGCGGCATCTTCACCGTGGTCGTAAAGGACGTGCACAAACAGGTGGCGGGCCTGGTCACGGAACGCCTTTTTCTGGTCGTCCGGCGTGCAGGCGTAGGCATTGCCGACATCCAGTCCGAGTGTCCGCATGCGCTCTTCCATGCGTTTTTGTATCTTTTGGGGATCGTGCGCCAGCGCCGGGCCGGCAAATGCCAGTCCTGTCATGAGGGCGAGGCAAAAAATTCTTTTCATGATCTATCCTTGCAGCTTGCATCGCCCTCGGTCTGTCCCTTCAGGTCTCCGAGCCGGGCGCGGTGCACTCCAGTTGCTGTTCAATTCATGTGTCTTTTCCGGTTAATCTATTCCGGAAAGATCTGCTTCCAATCGTCTTTCATGCTGATGATATGCCAACCTTCCTTCGGGGCGTCGTCCAGCCCCTTGTTCAGCGACCCGAAATGGGTATCCCGATCATAAGCATATTCTCTATCTGCATCATCATGATGGACAAACATGCCGAGGCGCTTGCCGGAACCGGCAGTCGTGTATTGCAGCATCTGATAATCGCCGTCGGAATTGCCGAAGGCCGCCAACGGACGCTTGCCGATGTGGGTCAGGATGCCGACGGGCTTGCCAGCCTTGTCGTCGACAAAGGCAATCTTGGGTGTCCGCATCAAGGTGGGAACGCCGTCGACGACCTCGTATTCAGTGACAATCGATGAGCCGACCACCTGCTCAGGCGGTATACCGTAGATCTCTTCGGTCCAAGGACGCATGAATTCGATGCCGCCACCGGAGATGATGAAGGTCTTGAAGTCGTTGGCACGCAGATAGGCGAGAAGTTCCAGCATCGGCTGATAGACAAGCTCGGTATAAGGCTTGTCGAATTTCGGGTGCTTGGCAGTTGCGATCCAGTCGGTGACCGTCTTTTCGAACTCATCCGTGCTCATGCTGGCATGAGTGACGGCGAGGATCTCCATCAATCCCTTTTCACCGGCCTTGCCGAGGGCTTCCATGTCGTTTTCCAGAACGGCCTGGAAAGGCTGGGTCGTCTTCCATTCCGGGTGGTTCGGCGCCAATGCCTTCACCCGGTCAAATGCGAAGGCAAGCTGGGTGTACATGGGATGCTCGACCCACAAGGTGCCATCATTGTCGAAGGTTGCGATCCGCTCTCCCGGTGCGACAAAATCCGCGCCACCTTCGCTCGTTACGGCTTCGACGAACTCAACGATCGCCTGCTTGTTTGCACCGTCGTTCCACGATGGCAGCGGGTCGGTTTGTGCAAGGGCACCCGATATCCAGACACTCGCTCCCAACAGGCTGGAGATCATTGCGCCGAAGAGGAATTTGACCTTCATAGCTGCACCCTTCCACTTATGTGTTGTTCAAAGCGATGTCCGCCCCGGACCAGGCCGGGGTGGACGCTATTCAGCTTCGAAAATCAGTTGCCGGTCGGCAGGCCGATCGAGAAGCCGTCCTTGGCAAGAGCCTCCTGGACATATTTGAACCGCTGATACTGGCTGAGCGTGATCGGACCGGTATAGGTTTCCGACTGCAGCTTGCGTGGCGGATATTTGACGTAGGACTTCATGAGCTCCGTCACTTCGTTGTTGATCACCGGCAAGTACCAGGTGCGTTCGGTGAAGTTGTTCATGAACATGTCGTAGCGCTCCTGCGGATCGTCCAGCAGGTTGAACACCTGCGGAACAGTAGCAACATAGCTGCCGGGACCCTTCCAGCCAAGGTTGCTGTCGACTGCCAAGCCGCCGGTGGTTGCGCCATCGTCGCCGCGCAGGTTGAACACGGCCTTGTAGTTGCCGACGCGCGCTGCCCCAGGGGAAAGTTCATTCTCGGTGAAATAGAACCAGGCTTTGCGGCCGGAGTCTCCGGAACCTTCCCACACAGGTGTCATGTCGTAGCTGTCGAAGATGATCGGCTGGCCTTCGCGGTCTTCGGTCGGCAGTGTAATGCCGGCGGCAGAAGCGAAAGTGGCCATCAAATCGAGACCGCCGACGACAGCGGCACTTTTCGTGTCCGGTTTGACGTGACCGGGCCAGCGGACGATTGCCGGAACGCGGTTGCCGCCTTCACGCACGGTGCCCTTGGTGCCGCGGAACGGGGTGTAACCGGCGTCCGGATAAACGTCCTGCCAGGCGCCATTGTCCGTGGTCCAGAAGACGATCGTATTGTCGGAGAGGCCGAGCTCATCGAGTTTATTGACCAGATTGCCGATGCGGCTGTCCAGCTCGACGACGGAGTCTGCATATTTGGTCTTGGAGATTGATTTTCCTTCAAACTCCGGCGCCGGCATGTTCGGCTGGTGCACCTTCATGAAGTTGACGTTGATGAAGAACGGCGTGTCCGGCTTCTTGGCGGCTTCTTCCAGAAACTCGAGCCCCGCTTTTTCGACGTAGCCATCGAAATAGGGAATGCCGACCACACCCTTGTCCGGCGTATCGACGTATTGGCCGTTGATCTTGAAGTCCTCTGTCGGCTTTTCACCGGCCTTGCCGGAGAGCGACCCCTTTGTGACCTTCTCGAACATCTCGCGCAGGTCCTTCGGCATGTCCGGGAACCAGGTCGGATCGGCATAGGTGTAGGCGTTGAGGTGATAGAGACCGACGTATTTCATCACGTCATAGCCCTGCGCATTTGGCAGCGCGTAGTCCGCTTCACCAAGGTGCCACTTGCCGGTGAAATAGGTGTCGTAGCCACCGGTTTTCAGAACCGACGCCAACGTCCACTCGGCTGCGGGAAGTCCGCCTCCCTGACCCTGGAAGGCCACTGTCGTCATGCCCGAGCGGTTGGGAATACGGCCGGTCTGCATGGCGGCGCGGCCTGGTGTACAGCTGGGCTGGGCGTAGAAATGCGTGAACATCATGCCGTCGTCGGCCAGTTTGTCGATGTTCGGCGTCGGCATGCCGCGGGCTTCACCACCAAGATACGGGCCCGTGTCGCCGTAGCCGGTGTCGTCCGAAACGATGAAGAGGATGTTTGGCTTCTTCGCGTCTTGCGCGAAGGCCACGCCTGACAGCGCTGTGAAGGCCATGCCTGCGACCGCCAGTCCGGTTACTAGTTTGGTGAACATACCTAATGGCTCCCATTTGGACCATTTGTGGAGTAGGCCGGGGACGGCCCGTCGATAGGTGCACTTCCAGTCAGGAAGCTTGAAATTTCCCGTTCAAGTTCTTCAATCACGGAGCGATAGTCAGCAGCCTTGGCTTCATCGTTCTGCCAGCGTTCGAGGGCACAACATGCGGTTGCGTAGTCCTCGCACAGTGACAAGAAGGCAGGGTGAGTGTTGCAGAGGCGGCGGACAGCGAGTTCGTCCACGTTGAAACGACGCATGATGAGAGCTGCTGTCGGCATGACGACAATGCCCCGTTGTCGATGGCTCCAGGAAAATTCCTCCAGGATTACCTACGGGATTCAAGCCGGTTACAAGGTATGAACAGGTACGAACAGGAGTCTGCTGCGATCTGATCGTCGTCTTTCCGGACTGGGGCGCTTGTTACGGATGGCAAAGGCCAAGGCATTGGACTATCGTTTGGCTGAAGTTATTTTCCGGCACTTTCAGGGGGAAAGATGCGGTCAGGCAGGCAACAATTGGTTGCAACGGGTGACGTGGAGGAGTTCGATTGTCCGGCCCGCGTTCGGGAAGAACTTTCCCGTGTCCTGCAAAGCGATCATTTTCACGCAACGCCCAAGCGCCGCGCCATGCTGACGTTCCTGATAGAGGAAGCGTTGGCCGGGCGCGCGGACACGCTGAAGGGCTACGCTATCGGATTGGCCGTCTTCGGTCGTGACGAGAACTTTGACCCGCAATCAGACCCGATCGTTCGTCTGGAGGCCCGCCGCCTGCGGCATGATCTGGACAGTTACTACATTGCCGAAGGCGCGCGGAACCCGATCCGCATTTCCATTCCCAAAGGCCAGTATGCGCCGAAGTTTCATGACAATCTGGCCAGTGTGACTGCACGGGACGACTCGACTACCGGCAACGATGAGACGGCAGATTCTCATGTGCCGGAAGAGGTCAATGCGTCACCAAGACCTGTGCGAACCTCAACCAGGTTGCCCTGGTTGGTTGCCGGGGGAGCTGTCCTGTTCGCGCTTCTGGTGCTGGGGGCAGCAGTCGTGATGCTCTTTCAGCCGGCACAACAGGTGCGGCTCGAGGCCTCCCAACCTTCCGTGATGGTTCTTCCATTCAGCGTGACGTCGACGGATCCGGAACAACAGATCCTGGCGGCGGGTATTGCCGAGCAGATCATGACTGCATTGAGCCGGTTTCCGGACTTCCGGATCTTTTGGCCTCCATCCGGCAAAAAGGTTGGCGAAACCTTTGACCCGGTTGAAATCGGCCGGCAGGAAAATGTCGCCTTCCTGATCTCCGGGTCTGTCGCCTCGGAAGGCGAGATCGTCCGCGTCGGTGCGAAGCTGGTGCACAGCCCCAGCAAGCGTGTGCTCTGGTCTGGCAGCTACGATCGCAAGCGCAGCCGAACAACCTTGCTGGAAATCGAGAAAAGCATCGCTTCGGAAATTGCGACGGTCGCCGGTCAGCCCTACGGCGTCATCAAGTCGGAACTCGCCGGTAACCTGTCCGTTGGAAGTGAACCGAGCAACGACAGTTTCGAATGCGTACTGCGCGGCTACGTGTACCGGAGGAACTTTTCAAGGCAACTGCATGCAACAGTCGAGGAGTGCCTGAACAGTGCGGTCAAACGGGATCCGGGTTATGTAGAGGCCTGGGCGATGCTGGGCTGGCTCTATCTGGATTCTGGACGCTTCGGTCTGGCTGCAGAGGGAGACAAGGAACTTGCCTTCGACAGCGCCCTGAACGCCGCGTCACATGCCCTGAGCCTCGATGGCAACAACATTCTGGCGCTCAAGGCGCTTTCGTCGATCAATCACTACATGGGAAACATCGAGGAAGGGGAAAGGCTCGCCAAGAAGGCGCTCGATCTCAATCCAAACGATCCGGACACCCTGGCACAACTGGGCTGGCGACTGGCTGTGGTGGGCAAGTTCGAGGAAGGCATTCCCTATCTGGAAAAGGCGATCGAGCGCACGCGGAACGCGCCGGGCTGGTATTTCCATCTGATCGCCATCAATCATCTGCTGAATAGCCGCTACGCCGAGATGCTGACAGCCGCGAAAAAGGGCGTCCTGGATGGATCCGGGGTCAGCTGGTGTCTCGTCGCGATTGCCCAATCGAAGCTCGGCAACAAGGCAGCAGCTCGTGCTGCGCTGGAAAAGATGGCGGAAGTTTCTCCCGGCCTGGGCCGTGACCCAGGTACCTTCCTGCGCTACCATCAGGCGAGCGAGCGGATTGTCACTTCCCTGATGGCAGGACTGAAAGAAGCAGGCTGGACCACTCCTGCCGGACAGTGAGGTCCGGCGATTTTTTGAAATCAGTCACGGTCACCCACCGGCGAAGCAGCTTGGAAGCTTTCCGGAACGTTTGTGCTGTTTGCGGCAGGCGTTCCGGAAAGCGGGTTTTGATCAGGTTCCGGGCGCTTAGCAGCCCGGTGTCATCGAAGTGCCTTCGGACATTTCGCCTGCGCAAGCGTCCGGGTCGCCATCCGGGCCCTGGTCTACTGAACTCAGGCCGCCGATCGGAGGCGCCGCGCTACCGTTCTCCAGGCCGTCGCCGGACTGGTTGCTGGATTGGCAGCCGCCCAGGGCCAGAAGCGAAATCAGAAAGGCAGCAGAGAAAAATCTTACAATCATATTGGTCACTCGCATGCGCCGCAGATGGCGGGAGTTGGAAGGCGGGGCGCAAGTACGTGCTTTTCGCGTAATGAACTTCTTGCGCTCGTATTGATTGTCACGATTTTTTGTTTTGCTGCAATAGCCCCATCGGTACAGGCGCCCGATTTATCTGGTGGTTTGCGTTCTGAGGGGGGCTTTTGTCAGTCACCGGCCACGAAGTAATGAAGCGTGCCGTCAGGACCGATGCCGACGCGATAAAACGTCCAGGCACCGAAATCCTGCATTTCAGCAAAGTCGCCTGCGGTAACGATCCGGAACAACTCCACTTTCTGATCGGGTGTCAGATCGTGAAGCGGGTAACGGGCAAAATACGGCCAGAGATACATTTCCTGGGGTGTACCTGCATCTACATGCAAGAACCCTGCATCCATGATGTCGGCGAGAATGGCCAGGATCTCGAAGCCTTCGCCGTCACCGGAGATTTCCTTCAGAAAGTCTATCGGGTCGTCGATTTGCCCGAAAGAGACCGTAGGCGGCAGTTCGTTGCTTTCGAACACCATGCGCAGCCGTTCCATGTTGCCCGAAAGCGCTGCTTCCTTCAGCTGGGCCTGCATGCGCTGCACAGGCTTCGGCAGATAGGACGTGCTGTAGAGCACCTGAGGCAACTCGGCGCTGGCCGGCGCAGGTGCTTTGGAACCTTCTGCGGCTGCCGGCTCTCCAGCTTCGGGCGCTGCGAGATCTTCCGCCGGAATTGCGGGTGCATTTTCAGGCTCGGACGGCGCAACCGGAATTGTTTCCACCTGGACAGTCTTGGCGAAACCCGGGGCTGCGAGCGCTGTGCCCGCCAGAAGACCGGCGGCAATAACCGCAGCCTGATAAATCCGACTCATGAAAGTTCCTCGTTTATCCGCACCTGCCGGTCCCCGTCGTATAACACTGGCACAAGCAGGCATCGCCCCGCGCCTTTCCTTAAACAATTCATGCGAGACTGAAAACATCGGGACTGGAATTTCCTCTTGTCTTGTCACGACGCCGCGGGGCCGCTATCGAGAGGTCCGTTCGCTTTAAAAGTAATATCAAGGGTCTAGAAAAGGACCGGCCGTGTCGTTTTTCGAATATGCACTGATCGGGTTTTTTGTTGGCATTATCACAACAGCCCCGGTTGGTCCTGTAAACATCATGGCCATTCAACACGCCGTGCATGGCGGGTTTCGACAGGGTGTCTTCGTGGGGCTGGGGGCTGTCGTTGCCGACACCATCTTTGCGGCTGCTGCGATTTTCGGCATCTCCGCGGTCACCAATTTCATTGAAGGCCAGTTCGACCTCATCGAGATCGTCGGCGGAGCTCTGCTGATCATTTTCGGCATCAAGATCTGGAACACCCATCCGCATCTGACCCGGAACGGCAATCCGAGAGAACATGGATTTTTGGCCGATGCCACCGCAGCCTTTTTCATGGCGATCACCAATCCGGGTGCAGTGCTTGCCTTCGTGGCGATATTTGGTGGTCTCGGAGATTATCGCCCCCAGACGGGGGATCATTTCGGCGCATTGGTGATGGTTGCCGGTGTCACGGCAGGAGCGACCACCTGGTGGGTGCTCGTCTCGGCGTCCGTTTCACACTTCAAGTCGCGTATCGACGATCTCTGGCTGGATCGTGCCAACCATATTGCCGGATTTCTGCTGGTCGTGTTCGGCGCGCTGATCTATCTCAAGCTGGCGCTCGAAGCGGCAGGCGTTGGGCTGATCACGTAGCACGGGCCTGGCGTAAATACACCTGAATCAAAAAGGCCGGGCGACCGGCCTCTTCAGAATGCGTGTCGTGAGCGTGCGTTTTACTGAAGTACGCGGTTCACGGTGTAGTCGCCCTGCAGGATACGATCCGGCAGGCCTTCAGCCAATTTGGCCACGGCATCTTCACCATAGGCAGCAACCAGATCCGCAAGTGCAGTGAACATCGCCGCGTGAGCGACGGCGTCCGCATCTACACCATTGGCGATGGCTTCGGCCCAGGCGTCGGAAATGAAGCCGAGTGCAGCACGTCTGATGTCTTCGTCTTCAGCAAATTCGGCTTCCATTGCCGCGTCGGCGTAATCGTCGTTTATCATTCGCTTCCTTACCGGTCCTTCCCGAACGCAAGAGGGACAACTCCCGCGTGTTCCTGCCCCGAATCTTGAGTAATGATCCTAGCACGGCGAACCGCGCTGATAAGTAACCGTGAACGCAAACTTAACGGCCACCCACAAATTTGATTCAAAAGGTTAACCAACTCGTAACGATTTGAAGATTTCTGCGAAAATTACCGACCATAGCGACTGGTGACGTCGCTGATGATGACCTCGCCTTCGCTCAAGTACTGTCCCATTGCGAGACGGGCAGCCTCTGTGCACTCTCGGTAAGCAACTGAGAAACCACGATAACCCTGGTTAAATCGCTCAATGAACCTTCGGCGGCGATTCTCGTCCAGCGTTTCAGCGTCCAGGAAATCTTCCATGCGGTCACGCCAGCTCGGGTTATCGCTTTCCTTGCACAGTGGTCGCAGGAAATGCAGCGCTCCGAATATCTCCGACAGACGCATGAGTTGCTGTTCGTAAGGGGGCGCGTCGATCGCGGTTTCCTGCGCCGATACAACCTGCACCGGGCACATGGCCGCAAGGGCCAGAACAACAGCAGTCCGGGACAGGAAAACGTGCATTCGGCGTTTGATCATGGGCGGATCATGCTGAACCCGGCGCCGCACCGCAAGCACTATGGCAAGTTGATCCAAAGATTAGAGGTCTGGTTGCTTGGCTGAACGGATAGCCAGGTGCCGCCGAATGCGGTCCGGCGTACCGGGTGTGGTCAGCAGCCCGTCGAGATCTTCCAGGCCGACCCAGTCGAGCGCCGCGGCATCATCGGCGGCAACTGCAGTTCCCGATAGATAAGGCCCACAAAAGACAGTCAGGATGAAGTGAGTGACGACACGGCCGTCATCATCTCTCTGGATGGAATCGAAGGTCTCGACAGGCTCGCTGATCGCGGCAGTGACACCGGTTTCCTCCAGCAGTTCACGCGCGGCCGCTTCCTGAAGGGTCTCCCCAAGCTCGATCACTCCACCAGGCAAACTCCAGTGATCCTTGAAAGGAGGCCTGCCGCGCTTCACCAGCAGGGCCCGGCCATCACGATGGCACAGGACACTGACACTGGCGCGTGGCGCTTCCGGATAAAACCTGGACATGGAACCTCGGCGGACGGAAAGACGGCTGATTCTGTCCGGGCACAATAAGCCCCAAGGCGTTATGCGAACAGAGCGTCGATTTCCGCCTGTGCGCCTTCGCCTTCGTGCTGCGTCGCTTCGGGTTCCACATGGCCGTGGATGACGGCGCCGGCAACGGCTATCAGCGGCTTGATTTCGTTCGTGGCCCGGTCGGCAATGTCAGTCGCAATCATTGCGGGATCCGGTGTCTCGCGCAGCTGGTCTTGAATCTTGCCCACGAGCCTGTTTATGCCGGCAACCTGTTTTTCCAGGTGTTCGCGCAAGAAGTTAGGGGCGGCATGATAGGCCATGATGGCCAGGTTCTTGTCCTTGAAACTCGAGTTCTCGAAGTGGCCCTCATAGTCGAGCGGCTCCCACTCCAGGACATCTTCGGCGCAATCCGGCATATCCGGCAGCATTTCCAGAAGCATCATGACTTCATTGAAATGATTGAGATAATCGGTCGCCAAACCGGTTTGGGGATTAATGTTTGCCTGTTCCAGCCTTTCGGCTGCCAGCTCCCCGGCGCCCAAAACTGGATGCAAACATTCCATACCGGTCCCCCTGTTATTGACTTGGGGCCTACGGTACTTCTTTTTTATTTCCAATTGCCTAACTTGGCGGAACCCTGTTTGCCCCGCTTCAGGGGCCCCAACCGGAGAAAAACGATGTGCGGCCGCCTGGCTCTGACGACACCACCGGATGCTGTGCGCAGCTTCTTCGACTATGTCGATCAGCCCAATTTTCCGCCGCGATTCAACATTGCGCCAACCCAGCCGCTGGCCATTGTGCGGCAGACGCTCGACGGCACACGCCGCTTTCATCTTGTGCGTTGGGGCTTGATGCCGCCCTGGGTCAAGGACCCGGCAAGCTTCACACTTCTGATCAATGCCCGGGCGGAAACAGCGTCGCAAAAACCGTCGTTCCGCAATGCCATGCGTCATCACAGGTGCCTCGTGCCAGCGTCCGGCTTTTACGAGTGGCGTCGCACGCCGGAAGGCAAGCAGCCTTTCTGGATCCGTCCGGCGGAGGGCGACGTTATGGGCTTTGCCGGCCTTTGGGAAACCTGGTCGGATCCCGATGGCGGTGACATCGACACGGGTGCAATCCTGACGATCCAGTCCAACCGGATGATGTCTGAGATCCATCACCGCATGCCGGTGATCCTGAAACGGGAAGATTTCGGAACGTGGCTGGATGTTGCCAACGTCGACAGGCGTGAAGCCGAAAAGCTGCTGCAGCCGGTAGAAGACGATTTTCTGGTCGCGACGCCGGTTTCCAACCGGGTGAACAAGGTCGCCAATGACGATGCTGATGTGCAGCGCGAGATATCGCCGGAGGAAATGTCGGTGCCCTTGAAAAAGGTTGCCAGGCCGTCAGCTGCGGAGAAATCGCAGGAGGACAAGAACCAGCTCGATCTGTTCTGAACCGTCGCAGGCATCAGAATTGCCGTGCAAAAGTCGGCTCATGGCTGTAGGGCAGGGGCTCAGCCGCAAGGATGGATCATGAGCAACGACGACACGCCTGAATTTGAACTAGACGAGGCCTTGGAAGAGGACGCTTCGGAGAACGAAGCGTTGGCCGAAGCCTATAATCGAGGTCTCGCCCTGCAGAAATCGGGCGATCTGGCAGGTGCCGCGCAGGCCTATCGCGAAGCCCTTGCGCTGGATCCGGACGACCCGGGCGGCGTCAGCATTCGTCTGGCGGCAATCGGCGCGGAAGCCGCCCCTCAGAAAATGCCGGATGCCTATGTCGCGACCCTATTCGATCAGCACGCTGATGTGTTCGACGACATTCTGGTCGATGAGCTTGGTTACTGCGTGCCTCTGCTGGTTCGCGATCTCGTCCAGAAGCTTGAGATTGGCCCATTCGATCGATTGCTCGACCTCGGCTGCGGCACGGGTCTTACAGGTATGGCTCTTGCCGATTGCACGGGCCACCGGACCGGCGTAGATCTCTCCGAGCGGATCGTTGAACTTGCCTATGACCGGGAAGTCTATGACGACCTTTATGTGGGCGAGGCCGTCGCATTCCTTGAGGAGTTCGAGGAAGACGATGGCTCTCGTCCCGGCTGGGACATGATCGCGGCAACCGACGTGTTTCCCTATCTGGGGGCGGTTGAACCATTTCTTGCCGGTGCAGTTGACCGTCTGAAACCGGGCGGTTACCTGGCTTTCTCCACCGAAACCCTGTCTGACGAAGCACTTGAAGGGCGTCCCTACATGGTCGGGCCGAAAAGCCGGTTTGCGCAGGGGGAAGGCTATATTCGCTCATCTCTGGATGCTGCGGGCTTCGACATTCTCGCGATGGACCCCATCACCGTTCGTCTCGAGGACGGAGACCCAGTCCCCGGGCACCTTGTGATTGCGCGGCTGCGCTAGAGCCCATGCGCTGAAGAGCATCTCTTCGGCTCGACATTCAACGGGAAGGCCAAGGATCATCTGCCGTTCCATCATGGCCGATGGCACGGCAGACTATCGCCTTTCCGTCAGTCAGCCCTTTGCATGCGCAGATAGGGTTCACCGTCGGACGTTCGCTTGACGGCAACACCGTCACCGTTGATCAGAACGACGACCTGGCTGCGAAAAGCAGAAAAACTGTCGAAGGTGACCACATCCACGGGCGTGTCGAACTTGATGGTCACCCGGTATTGACCTGCCGGACCAACCCGTGTCAGCGACAGCACCTCTCCTTCGAAAGGCTGCTTCATGTAGGTGCCCGAGACACGGTTGCCGACGGCAAACTGCATCTGGTTTGGTCTGGCGGCTGTCGCGGATACGGTGTTCCAGTCCTTGAAGCCGTATTGGGCGGACAGGAGTTCGAGCGCCTGGCTGTGGGAGATATCCTGCCCCTTGGCAGCTAGCGCGGCGCGCAGGCGCTTGGCCTGTGCTTTGAGATTGGCAACGCTGGGCAGCGTCATGGGATTACCTTTCCAAGAAAGGCAGGCGGTAAGGTGTTCGCCAATTGGCGGCGACCCGTCATGGGGCCCGCGTTGCCATCAGCCTGCACTGTCTCGTGAAGGTCGATCAAAGCTGCAAGATGTCTTGCGCAAGGGAATTCACCATGGCCGAAGCCTGCGGGCGGCCGGTTCCCTCAAACCGGCGCAAGGCATACGCCCCGGTTCGAGGTCTGTCAACGCGGCAAAAAGAAAGCCGCTGGCGCGGCTTCAAGGAGAGGGAGGTTAAGATGAAACACCCGGCGGTTCTTACCGCCTGAGTTCGACCGCGCCCCGTCGGACGCAGAAGGGTGATTGCCCTGAATTGGGGGCAGGGCAATCGCGGAGACGGGCAAGCCCGCCGCCGCAGGTTTTCCGAGGGAGGGGTGTCCCCGGAAACAGATCAGGCGTGGACCAGCCGCTTCAGGAGTTCGACTTCCTGTGCAAGGGCCTTGTCCTTGGACACCATGTCCTCGATCTTGCGGACCGCATGCAACACGGTGGTGTGATCACGGTTGCCGAACCGCCGGCCGATTTCCGGCAGCGAGCGTCCGGTCATCACCTTGGCGATATACATCGCGATCTGGCGCGGACGGACCAATGTACGCGCCCGGCACGACGACAGGAGGTCCGCCTTGGTAACGCTGAAATGCTTGCACACCACCTGCTGGATCTCTTCCACCTTGATGGAGCGCGGCTCGCCGATCCGCACCAGGTCGTGCAGGGTCTTTTCCGCCAGGTCCATCGTCACCGGCTGTTTCGTCAGCTGGTTGTGAGCGAACAGGCGATTGAGAGCGCCTTCCAGATCGCGGGCCGAAGCGATCACGTAGCGGGCAATGTAGTCGGCTACATCTTCGGGAACGGAGAAGCCCGGATGTGTGCGACGCGCCGCGGTGATCCGCTTCTTCAGGATATCGTGGCGCAGCGCATAATCGGTTGACTGGATGCCGACGACTTCACCTTTCTGGATCCGGTAGCGCAATGCATCGCCAAGTGTATCGAGGTCTTCAGGCGAGCGGTCGGCTGCCATGATGATCTGGGTCGGCGACTCCATGAGCAGTTCCAGCGTCTTGCTGAACTCGTCCGCGGCCTGCTTGCCATGCAGGAACTGGAGATCGTCAACCAGGAGCAGGTCGATGGAGCGCATTGCCTGGCGCAGCACCGGGAAGGCCGGCGTTCTGAGAGCAGGCACCAGGTGGTACATGAAGAATTCAGCCGACAGATAGGCAACCTGCCGTCCCGTCTTACGAGCTTCGGCCGCCGCTGCCTGCAGCAGGTGGGTCTTGCCGATGCCGGTGGACGAATGGATATAGAGCAGGTCCAGTGTGCCCTGGTGGCCGGCAGCCATCTGGCGCACGGCGGCACAGGCAAGGCTGTTCGAGGCGCCTTCGGCAAAGGTGTCGAAGGTCAGCTTTGGATTGAGAGACGCACCGTTCAGGAAATCCGCCGCCGCATCCTCGTTGCTGTCCGCAAGGCACGGAATGACCGACATGCCATGGGCCGCGCCGAATTGAGGCGTGCTGCTGAAGGGGCCGGGACGGCCGCTGATCCGCCGGGCGGAGATCGCCTTGGGGGCAAGGCCGACATTGAGTTGACGAGGACGCAGAGCACCGCGAACGGTCAGCTCGATACGGTTGATATCGTCCTGCTCACGTTTCCAGAGCCCGACGAGCTGCTTCTCGTAGTTGTTCTGGATCCAGTTTTTCAGGAAGCGGGTGGGCACCGACAGGCGGACTGCATCGCCCGTGGTTTCTTCGTGGTTTACTCTGCCGAACCAGTTGGAAAATACATCGTCACCGAGCTCGTTTCTCAGTTCCTTTTTCACACGATCCCATTGATCCGAACCAGCTAAGTTCTGAACCTGCATTGTGGCCTCCATTGGAGGGACCGTTTGGAACCGCTCCCCCCCGTGCACTGTCTATGAGCAACGACGTTCCGCCTCGCTGCCCGTTTCTTTCGTTAGGTCTTTTGCCCATTTTGGGTCTCCAGACCGGATGGCTTATTAGCGCCTATGAAACACCATTAACCTTTTGCTTACCATATTTACAAATAGCTTATTTTTATGAGGTCATAGACGTTTCATATTGTAATTTTTGTAGATGACGGGCGCTGCGCATGTAAATTTTACATAGCGAATCTTGCGTTTCGTCATCGTCAGGACATGCGGCAAGTCCCGACCCAGTTGTTCTCCTGTCGCTGTTTCCGCTCTGCCTGTGAGCTTGAAGACGATTTTAGGAGAAATTTAACTTTTCAGGATTTTTTCTGCGAGTTTTCAAACGGACGCTGTCAAATTAAGAAGTTTAGCCAAGGAAAAAGCCGGCTTAAATCGAAAGATAATGTCGTTTATGACAGGGGTGCGTACGCGCCGGTTCACCCGTCACATGGTCACTGAATCGGCTAACGTTCCACCCAACCGGTCTGGCACGTCTGTATGGTGGTGGAAGCTGGGGAAAATGGGGTGCCTGAAAACAGGCTTTATGACCGGCAAAACCAGAACCCGGGCCTGGTTGCCGTATCCGTAAATTGCTGACAGATCAGGATCCTGGCCGTATCAATGCATACGTTGATGGGGCATTCGTATTTGGCAGATCGAACGAACCTTATCCCCAGCACCTGGGAAACTTCGGCAACCTGCCAGTTTTGACAATTGATCCCTTGAGGCTGTTGCGGGCGGAGCAGGCCTTCCCGGCACTAGGTGCTTTTACATAGCCGATACCTGGCGCTTTCCAAGTAGAGATCAGTAAATCACGAAGTTCGGCTACGCCGACGTGGCGAAACCGGCTTGGGGTGCGCCGGCTCCGCAGCTTGTCAGCTCAAGTTGTCGTCTTGAAAACATTCGCAACAGTCGAGAACAGATTGTTTCTGTTCGTGTGCACATCTATCGGAAACTTTGGGCCGGTGTTCGCCCAGATGGGCGCGTCGTTGGGCAGGCCAGGACCCCGTTGCACCGAAACGAGGCCAAAGCCGTCGTTGTCCCAGTACCCGTTGGGAAAACCGGGTGCAGGCGGACCGCCCCACCAGGTGTAGATGTTGGGGGCTTCAGGCTGGTTCCACAGTTCATCGCAATATTCGAAGTAGTAAAGCCCGATACAAAGCGGATGAGCAAAGGCCTGAGGCAGCATTTTCTGCGCAACTTGCGCCGCCTTGCTGCAGGTCTGATCGTCTGCATAAATGGTTCCTGGGTTGTTCGGGTCCCGGTGACTGGTTGCCGGCATGCCCCACTCGGTGAAGAGAACGGGTTTCAACGCCTTTGGCGGCAGGCTGCCGTAGTCCTTGAAGATGCTTTCAAAGGTCTCGGTCTGGTAGGTGTTGACGCCCCAGAAGTCGATGCTCGGGCAGTTCTCCATGTAGGAGGACGCCTTTAGGGGAATGTTCGGGTCGTCGTGGGTGGCCATGCCGGCCAGCTTGCCAGGAGCTTCTTCCTTGACGATGGCGGCCATTTTCTCCACCTGGCCCCACCAGAAAGTGGCCCATTCCGGATTGTTGTAGCAAACGTCGGCGCCGTCCTGTTCGTTCTGAATGGTGAACCCCATCACCGCCGGATGATCTGCTACGGACCTGACGGTTTCCCGCAGGACATTCGTCCAGTAGTCGATCTCTACCTGTGAGGCCTGGTCGTATTGGGTCTTCCAGAACATCGTGGCAGGCAGGGGGATGCCGACCAGGACGGACCGGCGCATCTTTGCTTCTGGCGGAGCAGACTTGTCCCAGGCCAGGTCCAGAAAGTTCTTATGCGTGAAATAGTGGCCGTTGTCCCAGGGGGAAGGGAAGGTTCCGTTGCCTTCCAGTTGCCGTGACAGCATGCAGTAGACCCGCAGTGCATTGTTGTGGAGGTTCCTGAAATTGGGGAAGTCGCGGGACAGCATGGGTGACCAGCTGGAAATGAAAGTGGAGCCTGCTTCGAAGTCGTCCCAATACCAGTCCCCCAGGGCAGGGGCATAGGAGTTGGAACCGTTGATCGGGGCCGGGGAATAGCAGACCCCTTTCAATTTGACCTTCTCGGTCGTGGGCTGTCGTCCGTCTTCGGTGAGTTCGCAGTAAAGATTTGCGGTTCCATTGCTGTCGACGGAACATGTCCATTTGGTTGTCGTCATGGTGGGTCGCCTGAAACAAAGGGTTTTTGCGGAAGTCTTGCGCTCAGAAATGAGATACTTTTTCGTGCAATCTCACAATAATGCAACCAAAGAGTGCTGAATAAAGCTTTAAGAATACATCCCTCATTGAAGCGGGTTTGGAATGCAGGCCACGCTGGCAAAGCCGCTTTGACAAGAGAGGTTCGGACAGCGCAAAAAAATGCCGGCGCTTTTGGCACCGGCACTTCCTGTTTGTCGAAATCTGCCGATGACCGGCTTTCAAACGTGCGGACGTAATGTCTGCCTTCAAGAGCAGGCGAAGCGCCCTAGAGGACGCGGCCCGGGTTCAACAGTCCCTTGGGGTCGAATGCGTCCTTGATCCGCTTCATGAGATCCAGCTCTATCCCCTGCTTGACGTCCTTCAGGAGATCGCGCTTGAGGCGGCCGATGCCGTGCTCTGCGGAGATGCTGCCGCCGAACTCGCCGACGATGCCATGAACAATGGTGTTCATCTCATCCCATTTCGCCAGGTAGTCTTCCTTGTCGGCGCCCACCGGCTGGCTGACATTGAAGTGGATGTTGCCGTCGCCGATATGACCGAACGGAACAGGCCGGCATCCGGGCACGAAGTTCTCTACCGCGGCCATGGCCTTGTCCAGGAAGTCCGGGATCGAGGCAACCGGCACGGAAACGTCATGCTTGATCGAGCCTCCCTCGGGCTTCTGCACTTCCGACATCCCGTGGCGGATGTGCCAGAAATCCTGAACCTGGGTCAGGTTCTGGGCAAAGGCGGCGTCTTCCACCAGGCCTTCTTCAAATGCTTCGCCGAGAATGCTCTCCATCAGGTCCCGCACCGGAAAGGCTTCAGAACCACTGGACAGCTCCATCAGCACGTACCAGGCATGTTCTCCCTCGAGCGGGTCTCGTGCGCCTTCCAGGTGGCGCAGGCAGAATTCGACGCCAACGCGCGGCATGATTTCAAAGCCGGTCAGAACCGGTCCGGCCTGTGCCTTGGCAAGGGTGAACAGCTTGAGGGCGGCGTGCGGGTCCGGCAGGCCGACAAAAGCGGCCTCCAGCTTCTTGGGCCTGGGGAAAAGTTTCAGCGCTGCGGCTGTAATGATGCCCAGAGTACCTTCACCACCGATAAATAATTGTTTCAAATCATAACCGGTATTGTCCTTGCGCAGGGTTCTGAGACCGTTCCAGATCTCCCCTGTCGGCAGCACCACCTCGAGGCCCAGAACCAGATCGCGCGTGTTGCCATAGGCCAGAACGGCGGTGCCGCCCGCGTTCGTGGAAATGTTGCCGCCGATCTGGCAGGAGCCCTGAGCCCCGAGCGCAAGCGGGAACAGCCGGTCGACGTTTTCAGCTTCATTCTGAAGCGTCTCCAGCACCACACCGGCCTCGGCCGTAATGGTGAAGCCGGCCGGATCTACCGCACGAACCTTGTTGAGGCGTGACAGCGAAAGGACGATTTCATCCCCGGTTTCCTGCGGAATCTGGCCACCGACAAGGCCAGTGTTGCCGCCTTGCGGCACGACCTTGAGATCGTTCTGATACGCATAGGTCATGACGGCGCTCACCTCTTCGGTGCTGCCCGGGCGCAGCACCATGGGAGTGACGCCCTGATACAGGTCGCGCCATTCGGTGAGGTAGGGAGCCTGATCGTCCGGACTTGTCAGAACGTTGGCTGCGCCGATCATCTCGGCGAAGCGGTCGGCATGGGCAGTACGCTCCATGAGCGGGGTCCTCGTGAAGTTTGACAGTAAAATTCGGGCGCCAACATAGTGTCTGAAAGCGCTGGCGTCGACGGTTCATTCCGTCACCGTGTCTCTTGAAGGAACAAACCCCTTGTGCCATAGGAAGCCAGCCCGCTGGGGTGGTATTGGAATTCTTTCGGAGACGACGATGGCGGAAACGCGCGGACTGATGAATGGCAAACGCGGCCTGATCATGGGTGTGGCGAACAACAAGTCAATTGCCTGGGGCATTGCCAAAGCACTGGCCGACGCGGGAGCTGAACTGGCTCTGACCTACCAGGGTGATGCGTTGAAGAAGCGCGTGGAGCCACTGGCAGACCAGTTGAACGCCATTGTTGTCGGCCATTGCGACGTGACCGATGGCGCCTCCATCGATGCGGTCTTCAAGACGCTGGAAGACAAATGGGGCAAGATCGATTTTCTCGTCCATGCCGTTGCCTTCTCCGACAAATCCGAATTGACCGGCCGTTTCGTCGATACGTCTTCCGATAACTTCGCCCGCACCATGGACATTTCCTGCTACTCGCTGACGGCTGTCACCCAGCGCGCCGAGAAGCTGATGCCCGACGGCGGCTCCATTCTGACGCTGACCTATTACGGCGCCGAGAAGGTTATGCCGCATTATAATGTCATGGGCGTTGCCAAGGCCGCGCTGGAAACCAGCGTAAAGTATCTGGCGATGGACCTCGGCCCGCAGAACATTCGCGTCAACGCGATTTCCGCCGGACCGATCAAGACGCTGGCTGCCTCCGGTATCGGCGACTTCCGCTACATTCTGAAGTGGAACGAATACAACTCGCCTCTGCGCCGCACGGTGACGATCGAGGAAGTCGGCGACAGCGCGTTGTTCCTGGTGTCAGACCTCGGCCGTGGTGTTACCGGCGAGATCCAGCACGTTGACTGCGGCTACAACATTGTCGGCATGAAGGCGGTGGACGCCCCGGACATTTCCGTCGTCAAGGATTGACCGTTTCGAATGGCCGGTTTCACACCGGCCATTTTCATATTGTCCGGCCCCGCCCGCCAGGGGTGATCCCGCATTCCGGAAACTGAAATGACATCTGTGCTGAGTGCTCCGAAATCCGACCTGCTGCCCAGGCTGCACGATCCGGAGTTCCTGATCTTTGTCCGCCATGGCCAGACGGACTGGAACTTCGAAGGGCGCATGCAGGGGCAAAGGGACATTCCGCTGAACGACACGGGGCGCGGCCAGGCCAGCGGCAATGGCAAGCGTCTCAAAGCGTTTCTGGAGCAGGAGATGATCGATCCCACCGGTCTGGATTTCGTATCCTCACCGCTCCACCGCACGCGCTCGACAATGGAGTTGCTACGCCATTCCATGGATCTTCCGGTGGAGGCCTACCGCCTTGAGGACCAGCTCAAGGAGATCACCTTCGGCGACTGGGAAGGCTTCACGCTGGAAGAACTGGCAGAGGAAGAGCAGGATCTGATCCTGCAGCGCCGCGCCGACAAGTGGGGCTTCGTTCCCCCCAAGGGCGAAAGCTACAAGATGTTGGCCGAACGCATCGGGCGCTGGCTGGTGACCGTTGATCGGCCTTCGGTCGTCGTGTCGCATGGCGGTGTCTTCCGCGTTCTGCGCGGCTTGCTGGAAGGGCTGGACTCGGTTTCCGTTCCCAAGCTGGATGTGCCGCAGGACAAGGTCTTTGTCTGGCGTAAGGGCGCTTTCGAGATCGTTTGACAGCCCCCTTATCGGCGTTCGGTCGTAGTTTGCGACAGCCTGTTGCAGGTCTGCGTGAGGGAGAGTTCCGTCTGCGGAAATCACCAATCAATCCATAGAATAAGCCGGAACCAATCCGCCATATCAAGGATCTGCGGCATTCCTCCATTGGCTCAGTAGATACCCTGGGCATACAGGGAAATCTTCGCTTTTGCGACAACGCTATTGGCAGCTTGTCCCATTAGGTTGGCGTAATTCGTGAGCGTCGCACGGTCGGCCTTCTGCTTGTTGGTGCAGACAAAGGTCATCACGCTTCCCCATTCCCGTTCCGGCTCGTAGCCGAACTTGCTCAGGCCATAAAGCTCACGCCCTGTCACGATGAAGAAGCCGCGTCCGTAATCGTAAATTTCACCCGGATTGCGGATCTTGGTAACGAGACAGAATTTCTTGTGGGTGTGAATCGCCCCCAGGATCCAGCAGTCGTTGATGCACACCGACCAGCGGGCAAGCTTCTGGACATTGATCGGAAGACCAGGGGTCAGGTTGAAATGCGTCGGATCTTCCAGGTTGAAGCGCCGGTAAAGCTGTTGGGTCTGCGCCAGTCTCCCGACATACATCTCGCCACCGGAACGGGCGACCTTGTCGTAGACGGCCCACGCGGTGTGTCTTGATATGTGTGACAGGCTGATCTTGCTGTTTGCATCTCCAGGTGATTCAAATTGGGTCCGGTTGGTCTCCCAGGGGTTCTGCCTCAGCTCGTTCAGCTCATAGTGATTGTAGGAAAGTGTCAGTAGATCCTGATCGAAAGCGGTTCTTGAATACGTCATTTCGGTTTCCTCTGGTACAACGGGCCATGAGCGTTTGCTGTTCGAAATGTACGCATGTGAAGGCCGCTTTACGTGTGACCTTGGGCACTGCAAAGGAGCCCCCGACCATCCGTGCCTCGGGCTTGTCCAGTGACGGTGATCGGGCGAAGCAGCTGCGGCGTAGATGTTTACAGCGATTGCGAGGGAACCTGGAGACAATCCGGGTCAGGTGCCGTGTCCGCCAATGAATTTTATAGCGAACTGCCAAGCTTTTCAGATTTCAGCACGGTCGGGGATCTGGCCGATTACCGGCCGGTGCCGGACGACTGGTACGTTCTTGCTGCCGACATAGTCCGCTCCAGCGATGCGGTCGCACAGGGCCGGTACAAGGAAGTCAACATGGTTGGCGCCGCGGTGATCGCCGCTGTGTTGAACCGGATCGGCAGCGACCGTGTACCGTTTGTCTTCGGCGGAGATGGCGCGATGCTGGTCGTGTCCGAACACGATGTCGAGGCAGCCAGCGACGCGCTGGCCGGCGTTGTCGGTCTGGCGCGCCAGGTCATGGAACTGGAGCTGCGCGCCGCTGCGATTCCGGTCGCTCATCTGCGGGATCTTGGAGGCGACGTCCGTGTGCGCAAGTACCAGCTCAGCCCGGGCAATCACCTGGCCATGATCCTGGGGGAGGGCCTGGCCGTCGCGGACAATATTCTGAAAGATCCGGAAAAAGCACGGCCGTTTGAGATCTCTCTCCCCGATGCCGCGTTACCGCCGCTCGACGGGCTTTCCTGCAGATGGGAACCGCTTCCTTCACGAAACGGACACATCGTTTCCCTGATCGTCAAGCCGACCGGACGTATTCCAATGCAGGATGTCCTGCGGGGGCTGGCCGATAAACTCGGCTATGATCCCTCGAGGGATGACAGCCGGATGAGACTGGCGGACAAGACGCGTCTTCGTTTTCGCTTTCCGCCAACCGGTACGCGTCATGAGGTGCGCCTCGGTTCTCCGGGAAAAGACTTCCGCGGATGGGCAAAGGCGTTGCTGGAGGCGATGGTCTTCGTCATCAGCTATCACACGGGCTGGCGCATCGGCCCTTTTGACCCGAAACGATACTTTCCCGAACTTGGCCTCAACACTGACCATCGCAAGGTCGGCGACAGCCTGCAGCTCGTGCTGGATCTGACACCGGAGCAGTTTGCAGGGGTCGAAGACTATCTGAAAGCTGGCTATGCCGCCGGGGATCTGGTGTTCGGGCTGCATGTGTCCACGTCCGCCCTGATGACCTGCTTTGTCGAGGATATCGGCAAAAGCCGGCATATCCATTTCGTCGACGGGGCTGACGGCGGGTTTTCTCTGGCAGCTGCCGAATTCAAGAAACGGCAGGCGAACATGGTGCCGAAGGCGGTCGGTCAGGCCTGACTGCGCAGGGGACCGTGTCGTTCCAGGGCGGGCATCGGGTGTGCAAAATTCTGTTTCAGGATCATCATCGCAAGGTCGCTGTCGGGAACGGCCTTTGATATGAGGAACCCCTGGATGACGTCGCACCCGTGGCGTTTCAGCCAGTCACGCTCGGCTTCGGTTTCCACACCTTCGGCAAGGACACTGATGTCGAGGCTCTTGGCAAGATTGATCAGCGCACTGGTGAATTTCTGCAGGGCGGGATCGGCATCGACGCCGGAAATGAAGCTCCTGTCGATCTTGACCCGGTCAACCTTCAGATCTCGCAGGCTCGAAATGCTTGAATGGCCGGTTCCAAAGTCGTCCAGTTCGATGAAGAACCCCAGTTCCGACAGGCGGGCGATATTCTGCTTGATTGGGGTAGCCGTGATTTCGTCGATCATCACCGCTTCCAGGATTTCCAGGCTGACATCTGCAGGCTGAAGTCCCAGGTCAAGCACCTGCCTGTGGAGCGCATCCACCGCCTTGGCGCTTGTCAGCAGACTGGCGGTCACGTTCAGGCCCAGATGTATGGCTGGCCTTGTCTTGCCGCTCAGGCTGGCGGCAAACTTCAGCGCCCGGCTGCGCACGGCCTCCTCGATCTCCTCCAGATACCCGACTTCCATTGCGGCGGGCAGGAAAGAGCCTGGATACCGGATCTCGTCGTCATCAATCCACCGGGCGAGGGCTTCTGCGCCGACAACTTCGCCCGTGTGAATATTCACCTGCGGTTGGAACCAGGCAACGATATTGCCGTTCTTGAGCGCATTCTGCAGCTCTTTGGCAATCTCGTCGCTTTCCTCGAAGGCAGCGCGCATTGCCGGGGTGAAGCGATCGAACTTGCGCGGCCCCTTTTGCTTGGCCGCCCTCAGGGCCAGAGCCGCATCGGTCAGCAAATGATCGAAGACCTGCTCGCCCGGACTGCTGATGAAAATGCCCGCATTCGCCTCGATCGCCGATCTGTTGTTGCCGATGATCCGGTCGGTTGCAATTTCCTGGAGAAGTGTGAAAGCCAGTTGCTCGAACTGCGCCGCCTTCTTGAGGCGCGGACGCAGAAACAGGAACTCCGTTCCGCCAGTCCGGCACAGGAAGTCTTCCGGTTCCGCGTGCTGGGTCAGCTGTTCGGCGACCTGGCGCAGAAGTGAATCGCCGTTGTGGTCCCCGAACCGGTCGTTCACCTTCTTGAACTGGCGCAGGTCGATCAGGATTGCACCCGTGCGCGTTCCCGGCTCTGCCGGTGGCAGGTTGCGTATCGTATTCAGAAGGGCGCGGCGGTTCGGCAGTCCGGTCAGGGGATCGTGAAATCCGAGATTTTCGAATTCCTGCTGCGTCCTGTCGGCAAGTGCGCGCGACAGGGCGATGGCAATTGCAAAGGCCGCAACAATGACCAGTCCGCCGACAAGACCGGCAAGTGTTACGGCAAACAGTGTCTCGGATCGCTGCCTCTGCAGGTCCATCAGGAGATAGTCGACGGTGGACTGCCAAAGGTCGAAAGCGGCACTGACCAGGGCAGGCTGCATCTCCACCACGGGCAGGGCGATGACATCCGCCCCCTTTGAGGCGGTGATTGTGGAAGAGAGCAGTTTCGAACCTGCGGTCTGAAAGGCGACGTTCGTTGTCCGGAAGGCTCTCGCCTGTTTTTGCAGCAGATCGGCTTGCTCACCGGTCAGGTCGTTAAAGTAATCAACCGTGTCCCTCGACGCCCCGTCGGCGGCAATCTTGTACTGGCCTCCCTGCACGGGGATCAGCATCTTGTCCCAGACATTGATCTCGCCCCGGCTGGAAATGCTTTTTGCATTGCTTGCCATGATCGCGGATTCGATCACGACGGTCGGCATGGTGTCGGTGATCAGATGCGGAAGTTTTGCGGTCTCGAAGGATGAAGTCGAACTCAGCCTGGTGACCTGGGAGATCATCGAGGCGAGGATACGGGCCTGCCGAAGCGCGAGCGGAATGTTGCCTTCGTTCAGGAAGGTGTCGAGCGGCTCAACGAGGTCGGCGGAAAGCTCATCTCCGCCGAGTGTTTCCAGGCGTTCGCGCAGTTGGACCGGCGTCTCCCTGATCTTGCCGGTGAGCGCTTTCTCCTGCATCAGCGGCCCGAGTGCCTCGATCAGGTGCAGCCCGGCCAGGCTGTGGTCGATCGAGTTGACCTTCTCGAATTTATTATGAAACCAGAGTGAGGCAAAGAGCAGGCTGGGTGCCAGCAGAAATACGATCAGTCCAGTCAGCCAGCCCCTGATCCGCAACGTTTTGCCTCTTGGTGTTTATTAGATCCCAACGTGTAATAACGGTAGAGATTTAAGGATTAGCAAATCAAGGGTCGAATTTTTGCGAACGGTTCGCGCGATTTCCTAGGTCGTTAATTCAAGGCATCGTGAAACGCGTACCAAGGACGCCAGCTTCCATTCGAAATCTACTTGTCTTTAATTTTGACAGGGGTGGTGGACGAATGGACTTGCCAAAAATACCTGTATTCCCGGCTGCGGGCTTGAGCTTGCGGGCGCGATGGCGTATCGCTCGGCGCCTGACAGTTCAATTGCAAGCCTCGGTCACCGTTCATGTCGCATAACAGTTTTGGTCATCTTTTCCGGGTCACCACCTGGGGCGAAAGCCACGGTCCCGCTATCGGTTGCGTGGTGGACGGCTGCCCGCCGCTCATTCCCCTGACGGAGACTGATATTCAGGGCTTCATGAACAAGCGCAAGCCGGGCCAGTCCCGCTTCACCACGCAGCGGCGCGAGCCGGATGAAGTGAAAATCCTGTCTGGCGTCATGGTTGACGAGGACGGTATCCAGAAAACGACCGGGACGCCGATTTCACTGTTTGTCGAAAACACCGACCAGCGCTCCAAGGACTATTCGGAGATCAAGGACCGGTTCCGTCCCGGCCATGCCGATTTCACCTATGACGCCAAATACGGCATCCGCGACTATCGTGGCGGTGGACGGTCCTCGGCGCGCGAAACCGCCATGCGCGTTGCCGCCGGGGCCGTCGCACGCAAGGTATTGCAGGGCGTAACCGTTCGCGGCGCTTTGGTGCAGGTTGGACCGCACAAGATCGACCGGGCCAACTGGGACTGGGCGGAAGTCGATAACAACGCCTTCTTTTCTCCGGACGCAAAGGCAGCCGCATTCTGGGCGGACTACCTGGACGGCATCCGCAAGGCCGGGTCTTCCGTCGGTGCCGTCATCGAAGTCGTTGCCGAAGGTGTCCCCGCCGGTTGGGGTGCGCCGATCTACGGCAAGCTGGACACGGACCTTGCTGCTGCGATGATGTCGATCAATGCGGTCAAGGGGGTCGAGGTCGGCAACGGGTTTGATGCCGCAAGCCTGACAGGTGAAGACAATGCAGACGAGATCCGCCTTGATGATGTCGGCCGGCCCGTCTTCCTGAGCAACAATTCAGGCGGCATTCTGGGCGGGATCTCCAACGGCGATCCCTTGGTCGTCCGGTTCGCGGTCAAGCCGACGTCTTCGATCCTCACCGAGCGCAAGTCAATCACCAGCAAGGGTGAAGAGGTCAACGTCATGACGAAGGGCCGGCATGACCCTTGCGTCGGCATTCGCGCGGTGCCGGTCGGCGAAGCGATGATGGCTTGCGTTCTGGCGGACCATTTCCTGCGTCATCGCGGCCAGATCGGCTGACGGGCAGCTTCGCAGCGTTACAACTCGTTACAATTCCGGAAGGCAAGGGCCATGGACCTTGCCCGTCATCTCTCTAGTTTTAACTCCAGCATGACGTCTCATGCATTTCAGGGAGTAATGACATGAATGAAATGACGCCTGTGCGCCGTATGACGGCAAAGGACTTTCCTCAGGAGCTTCTGGATCTTTATGATTTCTACGCGCATGGAAAGATTACCAAGCGCGAGTTCATGAACGGGGCAGCAAAATTCGCGGTTGGTGGACTGACGGCGGCCATGCTGCTGGATCAGCTTTCGCCCAATTATGCGCTGGCACAACAGGTTGCTCCCGATGATGCGGGGATCGTCACCGAACGCATCACATACCCGTCACCAAACGGCCATGGCGAGGTCAACGGTTATCTGGTGAAGCCCGCAGGTGCGACCGGCAAGCTTCCGGCGGTGCTGGTCGTGCATGAGAACCGCGGTCTCAATCCATATATCGAGGATGTCGCGCGCCGCCTCGGCAAGGCCGGGTTCATGGCGCTGGCGCCGGACGGACTGACCTCGGTCGGCGGTTATCCGGGTAGTGACGATCAGGGCCGCGAATTGCAGCGTACGGTCGATGGCACCAAGCTGATGAACGATTTCTTCGCCGGCTTCGAGTATCTCCTCAACAGTGACGACAGCACCGGCAAGGTTGGGGCGGTTGGTTTCTGCTACGGCGGCGGTGTGGTCAATGCAATTGCGGTCGCCTATCCGGAGCTTGCCGCGGGCGTTCCTTTCTATGGACGTCAGCCGGATCCTGCGGATGTCTCCAAGATCGAAGCGCCCCTGATGCTGCAATATGCCGAGCTGGACGAGCGCATCAATGCGGGCTGGCCGGCCTATGAGGAAGCTCTGAAGGCCAACGGCAAGACCTACGTGGCGCATATATATCCGGGCGTGAACCACGGCTTCCATAACGATACGACACCGCGCTACGACGAAGAGGCTGCAAAGCTCGCAGAGCAGAGAACCGTCGACTTCTTCAAGGAAAACCTGATGTAGGGTTGCCTGGGTCTGCTCGTCTCACCTCATCCCGGTTCCGGCTTTGCCCGGCCGGGATGATCATGATGAGCAGGCTTGGTTTGGTCGTCTTCCAATAAATTGCGGCCCGGCTTGGTGCCGGGGCTGCGATATCTCAGACAAACTTGAAGGCGCGGATGCGGCTCAGGATTTCTTCCGGGTCGGCTGCAAGCGTGTGCAGGTTGATCGCAATCAGCTCCCGGCCATGCTCGCGCGGCGTGCGCTTCCAGTTGCGCATCATGAACTTTTTCCAGACCGGAAAGGTCTGTGCCTTGGTGACGGCGTCATCCAGTGAACGGGTCAGGAGGACGTCCAGCCGGACCAGCTCGATGTTGCGGACGGACGTCCGTTTGACGTCCGTCATCCGGATTGCGGCCCAGTCGATGAAACCGATGCGTTCCACATAAAGCCCGTCTTCGTTGGCGCCGAGCTGTGGCTTGCCTTTTTCGATCATCGGATAGTGCCAGAAGGCAATTGCGAGCGGGGCGAGGGCGGCGAGGGCCAGCAAGGGAAGATTGCCGACAATCCCGATCACGGCGAACAGAATGCCGAGGATGAGGCTGCCGTAGACAATGCTTTCGCTCTGACTGCGGTTGAAGCCGACGGTGAAGGGCACCGGTGTCGGCTTCACGTTTTCCTCTTGTTTGACTGCCTCTTTGTTCGCCGCCATGAAAGGCCCCTTCCGAAGGATCCTCAGGTGTCGAGGATCTCTGTTTCGTCAATCTTGATGTCGAAGCCTTCCAGCCCAACGTAATGACGCTCACGGGAGGCCAGCAGGCGAATTGAACTGACGCCCAGGTCCTTCAGGATCTGTGCACCAAGCCCGACCTCACGCCATTGTTCCTGTCTAGCTTGTGCGGAGCTGTGTTCCTCGGAATCAGCGGCTTCAAAGTCGGATCTCGGCCGCTTGGACTGACGGGCAACGCCCACCGACCCTTCGCGGAGATAGACGATGACACCCCGGCCTCGATCCGCAAAGTGTTTCATGATCTGGTCGAGTGGCTGGACGTCTCCGAAGACATCATCGAGCACGGATTCCAGTTGCAGGCGCACCGGGACGCTGCGGCCGTCCAGAATGTCGCCGTAGACGATGGCCAGATGGTGCATCGGGTCATACGGGGTGGAATAGGTGGTGGCATAGGCCGGGCCGAAAACCGTGTCGACGGGCTGTTCGTTGACCCGTTCCACCAGTTTCTCGGTACGCTGGCGCCAGGCGATCAGGTCGGAAACAGAAACCATCTTCAGGTCGTGCTCTGCTGCAAACTCGGCAACCTGCTGGCCGCGTTTCACGGTGCCATCGTCGTTGACCAGCTCACTGATGACGCCAACCTGCTCCAGTCCGGCGAGACGGCACAGGTCGACGGCAGCTTCCGTATGGCCGGAGCGGATCATGACACCGCCTTCCTTGGCCACCAGCGGGAAGATGTGCCCGGGGCGGACGAAGTCGTCAGCGCCGACATTGGGGTTTGCAAGTGCGCGTACGGTAGAGCAGCGCTCTTCGGCCGAAATGCCGGTGGTCAGTCCCTGGCGGTAGTCCACGGAAATGGTGAAAGCGGTCGCAAGCGGAGCATCATTTTCGGCAACCATAGGGTCAAGACGCAGGCGCCGTGCATGGGCAACCGTCATCGGCGCACAGATGATGCCTGAGGTGTGACGCACCATGAAGGCCATCTGTTCCGGCGTGACCTTGGCGGCGGCAACAATCAGATCGCCTTCGTTCTCGCGGTCGTCATCGTCAGTCACGACCACCATTTCTCCACGTTCGAATGCGCGGATTGCTTCTGCGACACGGGCCTGGGACACGGGATGCTCCTTGGTTGTAGACAGTCCGAGAAAGTCGTTGGGGGTTACGGCGCCATTGGTGGCAATGGCGATCTTGCGGGCCATATCCCGCGAGACCCAGACATTGGGGTCATTGCATAGGGCGGTTACGGAGGCAGGCGACAGGTTGGCGCGGCGCGCAAAGGCGCTGCGGCTTTCCCCTGTCTGCAAGAGCCATAGATCCAATCTCATGGCGTTCGATATACGCCTGATTGTTTTCAGCCTCAAGAGAAGGAATGAGATTTTTCAGTATTACTGAAAGATCAGTCGCTTTTGATAAACTCCGCGACGCGGGAGACAAAGGCAGGCACCATCCAGCTCTCTTCAAGCCCTGCGGCCTTGGCGATACCCGTCAGGTCTTCGCTGAGATAAGAGGTAAAATAGGGCTCGTGGAAAAGCTGCGGAAAGACCGACAGAAGGCCGTCATATTCCGGCACGTCTCCGGTTTGCAGGCTGTCGACGAAAAGAAAGGAGCCGCCGGGTTTCAGAACGCGTGCGACCTCCGAGATGACCTGACGCCGGATTTTCGGCGGCAGTTCATGGAACAGGAAGACGCAGGATACGACGTTGAGAGAATTGTCCGCAAACGGCAGGGTTTCGGCCAGGCCGCAGATATAGCCGGCACGGCGCGACGGCAGGCGCTCACGGGCAACGTTCAGATAGGGTTCCGACAGATCGAGCCCCGTGCCCTTGAGGCGCGGAAATGCGGCCAGGGCAGGCCGCAAGAGACCTCCGGTGCCGCAGGCGATATCAAGATACGAAACGTGGCGTTGGTCCTTGCGGCGCAAGATCCTGGCGAAAGGTACCAGGGCCCGTCGACGCATGGCGGCAGTGGCACCTGAAAAAAGCACATCCACCTGGAAGTCATAGAGCCTGGCACTTTCCTCCGACAGCCAGCCATCGGTCTGAAAGTGAAAGTTCTGCCGGTAATAGCGCGGCAGTGCAGCGGCAAATCCCTCGGTGGAATTGACTTCCTGATGCGCACCGCTTGCACGACGGCGTGCCACCTCCGGCACGTCCTTGAAGAAGGCACGGCTGGTCGCGATCAGCTCGCCCGGCGTCATGGTGCCATCGGAAGGCAGCGGATAAATCCCGTCCTCGACGGACTTCAGATCATCCGCAAACAGCTTGACGATGTCCGACAGCATGCGCCTTTGGCTCGGCACCGGGCCGGTCGGCACCACCTTCGGCGTTTCCGGAAGCTGTTTCTGGAGATCCCGGTTCATCCGCCGCATGGCTTCGGAATGAAGGGTGTAGAGCGCGACCCGGCTGCCCTGATAAAGCGCATAGCGCGTTCGCCGGGCAAGGCTCAGGAGCGGCGGCAGGCTGCGGGTTCCTTTGACAGGTCCGAATTCCTCATCCGCCGCGCTCATGGCTCACTCCCTGATCAAGGTCTGGTCAACACCGCCACTGCTTCAATATGGGGCGAATAGTGGAACTGGTCCACTGGTGTGACGCTTTGCAGCACGTAGCCGCCGTCGAGCAGGATGCGCAGATCCCGGGCAAGCGTCGCCGGATTGCAGGAGACGGCAACAATCGTCTTGACCCTGGAAAGCGCCAGTTGCTCTGCCTGGGCTTGAGCGCCTGCGCGCGGCGGGTCGAAAACCACGGCGTCGTAAGGCTCCAGCTCTTCCTTCACCAGCGGCCTGCGTGACAGGTCTCGCCGTTCAAACGTCACCTTCTTCAGGCCTTGGGGTTTGCGCAGGGCCTTGTCAAAGGCGGCCAGTGCCGCAGCATCGCCTTCGACCGCATGCACATTTGCCTGTCGGCCGAGCCTGAGCGCGAATGTGCCGACGCCGGAAAAGAGATCTGCAATTGTCCTGGCCTTGCCGACACCGTCAATTACCAGCTTGGAAAGCGCATGTTCCGCCGCCAGTGTCGCCTGGGCAAACCCGCCGGGCGCGGCAACAATGCCGATGCCGCCCATGTCGAGCAGCGGCGGGCGCAACTCCAGAATGACTTCACCGTTGACCGAAAGCCGCGCAAGGTTCTGATCGACGACCTTTTGCGACAGGGCTGGAATCTTGCGCTCGTATCCTTTGTCGGCCTTGTCGAGAGCCACATCCAGACCGGTGGTCGTTACCAGAACGGTCATCCGCAGTTCACCCTTTTTCGGAAGCACTTCCGAGGCAAGGGACTTGAGGCCGGGCAGCGCTTCAACGATGACCGGGTCCAGCACCGGGCATTCGGCGATATCGACCAGCCTGTGGCTGGCCTTTTCATGGTAACCGAGCAAGGTGTGGCGTCCGGCGCGGGTGGCCGTCAGTACAGCCCGGCGGCGCCCCCCCATGGTCGCAGCTACCGTCCCGGAAACTTCGGTCTCGATGCCACGGTCGCGCAAGGCCTTTTCGACCAGCCCGCTTTTCCAGACAAGGTATGGCTCTTCCGCAAGGTGCTGTACGGAACAGCCGCCGCAGGCGGAGTAATGACGGCACACGGGTTCGATCCGGTCCGGCGACGGCTTTTCGATCACAGGCTTTTGGGCGCGCCCGTCCACGACTTTCGCCCGGACGATTTCCCCGGGCAGGGCCCCGGCCACGTAGATCGGCCCGGTCTCCGTCTCGGCAACGCCGTCGCCGCGGTGACCGAGCGTGGTGATTTCAATCTCTCTCTCGCTCATGGGCGAGCGATAACGCCAAGTAGGGGTTTGGGCAAGTCTTGATCATGGTACGTGCTTTCCGCTCCCTTGATGGAAACAGGCTTTTGCGCTTTCACCAGACGTCGAAGGAGATGAAAGGCGACAGCCCTCAGTCGGCTTTCTTTCCGTAGAGCAGCCATTCCGCATTGCCGTCACCACCCTTGACGGGCGAGGGGACGAGGTCGCCTGCCTGCCAGCCGGGAATGGTGCCCAGCCAAGCTTGCAGGGATTTTGCGGTCTCTTCGGCAATTGCCGGATCGACCAGACCGCCTTTGCCGATTTTGTCCTTGCCCGCCTCGAATTGCGGCTTCACCAGAAAGACGCCTTCAGCACCCGGTGCAGCCAGCGCAAGAGCGGGAGGAAGGGCAAGCTTTAGCGAGATGAAGCTGACATCCGAGACAAGCAGCGCCGGGGCGTCTCCTCCAAGGTCCTGTGAGGTCAGGTCCCGGGCGTTGAGGCCGTCGCGCGCGGCCACCTTCGGGTCTGATCGCAGACTGTCGTGCAACTGACCATGCCCGACATCGATGGCGTGAACCTTGTTGGCCTCACGTTCCAGCAGAACCTGTGTAAATCCGCCTGTGGACGCGCCGATATCGAGGCAGATCCGGCCTGCGGGGTCGACCGTGAACCGGTCGAGGCCTTCGATCAGCTTCAGCGCGGCCCGGCTGACATAACCGGAAGCGGGATCTTCAACCGTGATGCTGGCGTCCGCCGAAGTCTTCTGCGCCGGTTTGGTGCATAGATGACCATCGACGCTCACCGTTCCGCGCAGGATTGCGTCACGCGCCCGTGCGCGGCTCGGAAAGACACCCGTATCGACAAGATGCTGGTCGAGGCGTTGTTTGGACATGCAGCCTTCAGAAGCAGCCGGCGATCGCCGAGATCAGGCGGTCGGCATAAACCCGCTCACCGGCATACAGCCACAGAAACGCCGAAAGCGCGACGAGGCCCGTCGCGCCGGCGGTCAGTCCCATGAACAGCGGCATGCGCATCGTGTCCGGCGTGCTCCAGCTATCGCCTCAGGAAGAGGCAGGCGCGTTGTCGATCAGCCTGCGCAGCTTCTTCAGGGCATTTTCTTCCGCCTCGCCATAGGCAATGGTCCCGACGAACTTGTTGTCGGCGCTCATCAGGTAGACGGCAGCGGAATGGTCCATCGTATAGTCGCCATCGTCAAGTGGCACCTTCTTGGAATAGACCCGATAGGCCTTCAGCATCGCATCGATCTGTTCCCGCGAACCGGTCAGCGGAACGATGCGCTTGTCGAATGCCCAGACATAGTCACGCATGACTTCGGGCGTATCGCGTTCCGGATCCACAGTGACGAAAGCATAGTTCAGCTTGTCCGCATCCGGTCCGAGTTCGGCCATCCAGCCCTGAAGTTCGGAAAGGGTGGTCGGGCAGACGTCCGGACAGAAGGTGAAGCCGAAGAACATCACTGTCGGCTTGGTGGAGAAGGTCTCGTCGGTCACCGTTTCGCCGGTGCCGCTGACAAGTTCGAACGGGCCGCCAATGGCCGCAAGCGGCTCGATCAAGGCTCCGGTGCCCTTGTTGCCGGCAGTCTGCTGATAGACCAGAACACCGGACACGACAGCGAGCACGGCAACAGCAGCCCAGGCCACATACCGGAAGAGTTTCAAACCAGACATCGGTTTCGTCCTGCTTTGGCCAGAGCCTTCAGTGCCGGCTTCGAGACGGGCTGGCGGCTCTGACGCTTGAAAAAGAAATTGCCGGGCGTTGTCTCTTCACCGAGACAGCGCCCGCTGACTGGGCTTAGTTCTTGCCGTGATCCATCTTGCTATGGTCCATCGCACCATGCGCAGCTTCGCCATCAGGTGCCTTGGCGCCCATCTTGGCAACAGGAAGTTCGATGGCAACGTCCCCGGCCTTTTCGAAGGTCAGGACGACCGGAATGCTGGTGCCTTCTTCGAAGGATTGGTTCAGGCCCATGAACATGATGTGGAAGCCGCCCGGTTGAAGTGCAACCGTTTCGCCAGCCGGGATGTCGATGCCATTTTCCATCTTGCGCATTTTCATCACGCCGTCGGTGACTGCCATCTCGTGGATTTCCACCTTGGCGGCAACATCTGAACTGACCGCGACAAGGCGGTCTGCGTCGGTACCGTTGTTGACGATCTCGACGAAACCGCCACCGGCCTTTGCTTTGGGCGGTGTCGCGCGGGTCCACGGTTGGGTCAGCGTCAGATCACCAACCTTGTAGTCACTGGCAAGGGCGGACAGGGAGACAAGCGAAAGGGCGGCTGCAGCCGCAACGGATTTCCAGAGTTTCATAATGCTATTCCTTGAGGTCTGAGAAGTTGGATATTCTTTCAGATCAAGGAAGGAGGAGCCCTGATGGCGGTGGCTCGATGAGGAACGGCCAGAACAGCCTGTTGCCCTGCCGGAACACGGTCAGTGGCGGAAATCTCGGGTGACAGGTTCAGAGGGGCGAAAGCACTCGCAAGGCAGGGTGCGACAGCGCAGCCATGAGCACAGACCGGGCCGCATTGGCATGTCAGCGGGTTGTGTGGCCCAGGAAGACTTTGTTCCTGCCCGGAGGGCTGGCAGAGACTGGTAAGGCCTGCAGCAACAGCTGCGTCCGGCGTCAGTGCGCTGGCGAGAACCAGCAGAACAAGCCGCATTGCAAAGGCAAGGGTTGCCAGCGCCACCAGAGGGTGGCGCTCCTGCCTCAGCTGTTGCAGCTTTGTGACGCGCGCATTCATGCTAGCGGCTATAAGCCGGTTGCAATGCCGTGTCGAGGGGCGAAACCGCGCAGGTGCATGGGCTGAGGCCTGTCACCCGCCACGTGGCGGTGTCAGCTCTTTGGCGATGTCTTGTCTGCAGTCGCATCCGGCGCTTCTTCCGTTCCGGCGCCTTCAGCGGACGCGTTGTTTTCCTCTGCCTCTGCATCGGATGACGATTCGAAATTGTAGATGTCGTCTTCGTAGGCGGGGAAATCTTCAGGCGCGATGACGTATTCTTCTGCTGCTGCATCCAGCGGTTCAGCCGAGATAACCGAACCGACCTGTGCCGTGGAGGCGTATTCGAAGTCGGTCTTTTCTTCCGCTGTCGGTGCCTGACGGGTCAGGACGCGGGCAAGGATGAAGATCACCATCAGGATATTCGAACCGATGATCATGATGTAGAGCCCGGACGGGCCGGTGTTGCTCATGATCATCGAGGCGGCCAGCGGCCCGATGATCGATCCGATACCGAACGACAGCAGCATGCCGGACGACGTGGCGACAAAATCTTCCGCTGCCGCGTGGTCGAAGGCGTGCGCAACCGCGATTGCATAAAGCGGTTGGACGACCATGCCCATGGCCACGGCGCTCAGTATGGCAACCGTGAAGTCCTTCGGCGAGAAGAACACGATAGCAGCCGAGACGGCAGCGGTCGCGATCCCCAGCCCTGCGATCACAAGTCGCCGGTCAATGCGGTCGGACAAACGCCCAACCGGCCACTGTGCGATAAGCCCGCCGCCGACGATGGCTGCCGCATAAAAGGCGGCTTCCTTGGTCGAGAGGCCGATCTGGGACCCATAGAGCGAAGACAGCGTCAGCAGGGCTCCTTGCGAACTGCCGATAAACAGCACGCCGATGAAGGCGGCAGGGGAGTTCTTGTAGAGCTTGACGGGCTGGAACCGCACCAGCGTGATCGGCGCAGGTTGGGTCGAGGTGGTCAGCGATACGGGCATCACCGCAAGGGACACCATCACCGAGGCGATCGCGAAGGGGATGAAATCGGCAATATTCATCGACGCGATCGAGATCTGGCCCAGCATCAGGGCGCCGAACAGGATGACGATGTAGAACGACATCACCGTGCCGCGGTTCTCGTTGGATGCGCTTTCGTTTAGCCAGCTTTCGACGATCATGTAGAAGCCGGCAAGGCTGAAACCGGAGATCATGCGGATGATCATCCAGGCATAGGGATCGATGAGCACGGGATGCAGGATTGCGGCGGCCGACATCAGCGAAACAAGTGCGGCAAAGGCGCGAATGTGCCCGGCCCGCATGATCACCAGAGGCGCGCCGAGACAGCCAAGCACCATGCCGAAGAAATAGGCCGAAGAGACCAGACCGATTTCGAAGTCGGTGAAGTAAAACCGTTCGGCGGCCAGCGGCAGCAGTGTCGTCTGCAGACCGTGCCCGAATATGAGCAGGGCAACGGACAACAAGAGAGCGGACACGGAAAGAAGGGTCTGAGCCATGGCTGCATCCTGACGATGGATCGCCGCAGCTCCAACAGAAGCGTCGCGGCCGGTATCGTGCTCCAGAAATAAAACAAAAGCGCCGGATTGATCCGACGCGTCTGTTTCTTTCGACCAGCCTTTTCAGGTATGGCGGCCTGTGTCAATCAGGTTTGAAACCCGCTCCCCAATCGACTTTGTCCATTGCAGCATGTCGCGTGCTGGAGCCGGTAGCCTGAAGACCGGTCAGGCGCGTTGCGGCGCGCTGACGGAGGCCGTTCCGAGTGCGGTGAAGACGGTCTTCAGGATGCCGTCGCAGGTGAGGCCTGCCCGGGCATACATCAGGTCCGGCTTGTCGTGGTCGAGATAGGCATCCGGCAAGGCAAGGGCTCGCACTTTCAGTCCGTTGTCCAGCAAACCTTCCTCGGCAAGCCGGGTCAGCACATGGCTGCCGAAACCACCGGCGGAGCCTTCTTCGATCATCACGAGAACTTCATGCTCGCGGGCAAGGCGGCGGATCATGTCCATGTCGAGCGGCTTTGCGAAGCGGGCATCAGCGACTGTGGTCGAAAGACCGGCCGCATCCAGTTCGTCCGCAGCCTTGAGGCATTCGCTCATGCGGCCACCGAAGTTGAGAAGGGCAACCTTGGTGCCCTCCCTGCGGATGACCCCCTTGCCGATTTCAAGTACGCTGCCGCGTTCCGGCATCTCCAGGCCGACACCTTCGCCGCGCGGATAGCGGAAGGAGATCGGGCCTTCGTCATAGGCAACGGCAGTTGCCACCATGTGGCGCAGCTCCACTTCGTCCGAAGCCGCCATGACGACAAAGCCGGGAAGGCAGGTCAGGAAAGCGGTGTCGAAAGCGCCGGCATGGGTCGGGCCATCCGCACCAACGAGGCCTGCACGGTCAATCGGGAAACGCACCGGCAGACCCTGGATCGCCACATCGTGGACAACCTGATCATAGGCGCGCTGCAGGAACGTGGAGTAAATCGCGCAGAAGGGCTTGAAGCCTTCGGTCGCGAGACCCGCAGCAAAAGTGACCGCGTGCTGTTCGGCGATACCAACGTCGAAGGTGCGTTTCGGATAGGCTTCGCCGAACAGATCAAGGCCTGTGCCGTCCGGCATGGCAGCTGTAATCGCGACCACCTTGTCGTCCGTTTCCGCTTCCTTGATCAAGGAAGTTGCAAAGACGTTGGTGTAGCTGGGCGCATTGGCCTTCGGCTTGGACTGCTTGCCGGTGACGACATCAAACTTGGCAACGCCGTGATACTTGTCCTTGGCCCCTTCGGCAGGAGCATAACCCTTGCCCTTCTGCGTGACCGCATGGATCAGGATCGGGCCATGGTGGGTGTCGCGGACATTCTTCAGAACAGGCAGCAGGTGTTCCAGGTTATGACCGTCCACCGGACCGACATAGTAGAAGCCGAGTTCCTCGAAGAGCGTGCCGCCCGTCCAGAACCCGCGGGCATATTCTTCAGCCCGAGCCGCCTTTTCGAACATGGGCTTGGGCAGGTTCTTCACCAGGTTCTTGGCCGCATCGCGCAGGGTCTGGTAGGTCGGGCCTGAAACGAGCCTGGCCAGATAGGCGGACATGGCGCCGACCGGCGGCGCAATGGACATGTCGTTGTCGTTCAGGATGACGATAAGGCGAGAGCCGAGATGGCCGGCGTTGTTCATCGCCTCGTAGGCCATGCCGGCGGACATGGCGCCGTCACCGATCACCGCTATGACGTTATTGTTTCCGCCCTTCAGATCCCGTCCGGCGGCCATGCCGAGGCCTGCCGAGATCGACGTCGAGGAATGCGCTGCACCAAACGGATCAAAGTCGCTTTCGGCGCGTTTCGTGAAGCCGGACAGGCCATCGCCTTGGCGAAGCGTGCGAATGCGGTCGCGGCGTTCCGTCAGGATCTTGTGCGGATAGCACTGGTGGCCGACGTCCCAGATGAGCTTGTCTTCCGGCGTGTTGAACACGTAGTGCAGCGCGACAGTAAGTTCCACGACGCCAAGCCCGGCGCCCAAGTGTCCGCCAGTAATCGACACGGCGTCAATCGTTTCCGCACGCAACTCTTCGGCGAGCTGCTTGAGTTCGCTTTCATCGAGCAGGCGCAGATCGGCCGGGGACTTGACCTTGTCAAGAAGCGGGGTATCGAGCTTGGAAGTCACTCTGGAGATAGCTCCACGATTTGAAACATGGCGGGCAGGCATACACCAACCGGATATAGGGCGCAAATCGGGCAGGGGGTATGCGCCAAATTGGCCTCATGATTTCGGTCGAAAATTTACCGCGCCTTTGCATCAAAAGACTTAAGATGGTGTTTGGCAGAAACCGTGCAATTTTTAGTGAAAATACGCGCAATCACCCCATTGGGTGATGCAAAGCATTTGGAACTGGCCTAGGGAATGGGTGTGGTCGATGGGGCCACGTGCACAGTGATCAACTGGGAGTCGTAATCCACGGCTCCATTTTTTTGTGCGTTGGCCGCTTTCCGGTTGCTTAAACAATAGTGATAGCAACTCGCTTCAACACAAAATTCTGCGTTCCTGAGTACTTTCAAAACAGGCGGGCGATCCGGTGGACGAGCCGTGCGAGTTGAAGTTGTGTGTGCGCTCCGGTCTTTTCGTATATCCGTCGCAGATGTGTTTTTGCAGTGTTCTGCGTGATGCCGAGATCCTGGATCGTGGTGCTCAGTGCGCCGGTCATGGTCAGATGCCATGCCAGACGTGCTTCGGAATGTGAAAGTTCGTAGTGATCCTGAAGGCAAATTTCGACCTCTTCCGGAGGGTCTTTTGATGTTGTCGTGCGGATCAAAAACAAAGGTTGTGCGCAGGCGTCCGGCGGCAGGCCCGGGCACGAAACGGTCTCCAGCGATACCCGGCAGACAAGCCCGCTCTCCGGTGCGGGACAAAAAAGGACGCTTGTCGGGTCTGCGATGCCACCTTCTTCGATTGTCGCCAGTTGTTCCTGGAGGGCAATCTCAAGGCGTCTGCTGTTGATCGCCAGGTGTCGCTGCCGACGGACGGCGATATCCAGTTCGTTCAACCTTTCCAACCCCTCTGACGTTTCGGCAAGTATCACCCGGTTGGCGTCGACAAGAACCGCAGCGCTCTCCTGTTCCAAAAGCATCAATTCCTGGAGCTGGTTTTCGAGCCGTTGTTTTTCCAGTTGGAAATGCAGATCGAGTGCGGGCAGCAGCGCACTGACGAGGATGTGAAAGGTCGCGCTGGCCCGGTCCGCGTCAATCCTTTCGGTGCTGTATCCTCTGAAAAGGCAGCCAAACAGGACGAAAGAGTGTGCAGTGCGCCTGACTGGGGTAACCAGCCCGGGAGCATTTTCCGGCCAGTTGCCTGCCATATTCGCATCTGGGTGCGAAGTTTCCTGCGATCCGGTGGCGGGGTCGGATGCCGTCTGTCGATGGTTCGCCAAGGATGTCTTTGAATAGGGGTAAAGCGGGGAGGCTTCGGTGAGCAGGAACTGAAATGCGGTGTTGCCGTTCACCGTTTCAATGCGGCTCAAAAGGGTCGCGAGCTCTCTGGCCTGCTCTTCACCGCCCAGGGACCTTAACGGCGTCCCGTCTCCATCGTATTCAGCAAGAAAGGTTCTGCAGTTCAGTTTGCCGTCGATGAAGTTCAGTACCGGGGGCCAACCTTCAGGTTGTAGCGGGCGCTTGAGCATCTGCATAAGTAGTTCTATGTGGTCGCGTTGGCTGAGTGCCGGCATGCTCTGCTGCGTCTATTAATGATTACATTGTCAGGGTTCTATTTGACAATATATTTATCAAATTATCGAATAAATGGCAATAAATACACCAACGATAACCTAGCGTACGAATGACAGAATGATCGTTGAACAGTATGAAATTTATTGTGTCAGGATCAGGGCGGAACTTGAACTTACTTTAAAATGAACAAAGTGAATGTCGGCTTGTACAGCTAAATTGGACGTAGTTGACGCCGTCGTCTGGATAAAGGTGGTCGACACTTCAACGAGGTGACGCGCTCGTAAAGTCTGCGTTGCTCCGGATGGTGGTGGGGCAGCCGCAAGCCGGTCAAAACGATGAGGGATGACGTAAGCTAAAAGCGTCTGCCGGTTGAACAGGCCACGTTTCAAGGCTGTTCTGACTGCAATCTGACTGTATGGCGTCTGGCCGGACTGGAAAATAACCTTGTCGGATTACTGCGGGTCGAGTGCTTCGGTACCGCTGGCTTCGCCATTTTGACCCAGTTGGATCTTCTCGACCTTGGCTTCCGCCGATTTCAGGAGTGTGTCGCAATGTTTGCGCAGCGCATCACCGCGCTCGTACATGTCGATGCTTCGCTCCAGCGGTACGTTCCCCTGCTCGAGTTCCCGCACAATGGTTTCCAACTGCTTCAGCGCTTCTTCAAAGGAAAGGCCGGCAATATCGTTGGCAGCATCGGTCATCGGTCGGATCCCGTTTGTCTGGATGGCATCTGGTCTTGAGGGAAACTTGCGGTCTGAGGGCCGAAGGTCAAGGTTTCATTTGGGCCTTCAGACGGTCATCCCCGTGCTTTTCGGTCTTGCTACGCCGAAGCGGGATCGTTTAACCCGTCATCAACGTCATGACATGGGCTGCGACCGATCGCGCCAGGCCCTCGAGATCGTATCCGCCTTCAAGGACGGAGATCAGGTGACCGTTGCTGTGGGCATCGGCAACGTCCAACAGCGCCCGTGTTGCCCAGGCAAAGTCGGCTTCGACCAGATTAAGGCCCCCAAGCGGGTCGCGCATGTGCGCATCGAAACCTGCGGAAATGATGACCAGCTCCGGCGCGAAGTGATTGAGGCGAGGCAGCAACAGGACTTCGAACGCTTCCTTGAAGCCGGTTCCATCCTCCCCCGGGGCCAGAGGTGCATTTACGATCGTGTTGGCTTCTCCGGTCTCCGAGGCGGCTCCAGAGCCCGGATAGAGCGGCATCTGGTGGGTGGAGCAATACATTACCGTGGGATCGTCCCAGAAAATGTCCTGCGTGCCGTTGCCGTGGTGAACGTCGAAATCGACGATGGCCACCCGCTCCAGTCCGAACTTTGCCTGCGCATAACGCGCGGCCACCGCTGCGTTGTTGAAAAAGCAGAAGCCCATGGCGCGGTCTTTTTCCGCGTGGTGGCCAGGTGGGCGCGAGGCGGAAAAGGCGTTGTTGACTTTTTTCGTCAAGACCTCGTCGACGGCACGGCATGCACCGCCAACGCCGCGAAGCGCTGCTTCCCAGGTGCCGGGCGACATGGTGGTGTCCGCATCAACCCGGGCTGTTCCTTCCGCCGGCGCGAGCCGGTGGATCTGGTCGACGTAGCTCATCGGGTGGGCGCGGGCGATGTCCTCAACGGTTCCCATGGGCGCGAGGTCGCGTTCCACGGACTGGAATTTTTCGTGCTCCAGGATCCTGTCGATCGCCCGGATTCGGTCCGGTCGCTCCGGATGCCCCACGGGTGTCAGGTGGTCGAGATAGGACGAATGATGCAGAAGCAAGGTAGACAAGGGGCGTTTCCGGAAGGTCGATTGTTATCTTTTGTCGGCTCTGCATCAGAACGGTTGCCGGACAGGCTGTCAATTCCCGCATTGGAATAACGACTGCGGCAAAATTGGTGAACCGCGGAAAGGAAAGCCGGGAGTTCGGGGGGGGCATTTTAGAAAGTCAGGTCAGGCTGAACTCGGACCCCGATACCGGTTCCACATGGGGCTTGTCCCGCATCGCGGGAGAGGTGGCTTAAGTCTGATCTGGGAATTCGCTTGAACTTCGCTTGAAAACTTTCGCCACCGCGTTGAGTGCGTTTGAGGCAGGTGTCGTACATGAGGCAGCTGACTGGGCGAGTGTCGCACGCGTCCCGGTGTACCGGCTTCAGCTTCGTCTGATCGGACTTGGGTCATGAAAGGGAGGGTCAAAAAAAGGGGCCGGCTCTTTGCCGGCCCTTACCGAGGTGCGAGCACCGCAATGCCCGAGGGGAGGTCCGCTGCATCTCAAATCTGATTCTTAAACTACGTGATTCCAGTAAGGGAATGCGAGCTTTTTACCGTAATCCATTTGGGGCATGGTGTTGATAAGTTTGCAGTAGAGGGTCGTATCTCGATAGATATTGTATGATTTGCTTAACCAAAATCGAGTTGCGACGGCGACGGTTGCTTGTCCGTTAAAGCGGAAACTTGCGTCTCTTTTCGGTTAACTTAAGGCGATCCGGATTCAGCTTGAATTTTAGCGCCTGCTTCCGAGTTGCTGTTTTTTAAGGCCTTTTGTTTTGGTGCCGAAGAATGCGCCAAAACATTGCCGGATGAATTTAGCCGGCTCATTCCATCGCAAGCGTTGGTCGGGGTCAGTCGCGTGGTGCTGCCGCACGGCGCAGCCGATCGTTGATCGCTTCGCCCAATCCAAAGCTGGGGATAAACTGCACCTTGATGACGCGGACACCCTTGGCGTCCAGAAATCGCATCGCGCGAAACAGATTTGCGGCAGCTTCGGCAAGGTCACCTGCCGGGCTCAGGTTGAATTCAGCCTGTGCACGATCAGCCCCTGGCAAACGATCAGCTCCGAATGAGAGCAGTCCGTCTGCGGCGTTCACCTCGCTGGCGTTCAGTATCATCGCAGCGTCGGGGGCATAGTGAGACGTCAACATACCGGGGGCCGCGGGAGCGTCCGGCCGCATGTCGGGGCTGGCGCCTTGCAGCGATTGGCCAAGTACGCGTTCGATGTTCTCGCGAGCAAGGCCGCCTGGCCGCAACAGGCGCGGTGTGCCGTCAACCAGGCCGACAATGGTGGATTCTATACCGACGGCACAAGCGCCCGCATCAATGACGAAGCTGAGCGAAGGGCCGAGATCGGCAACGACGTCTTCTGCGCGCGTCGGACTGATCTTGCCTGAGCGGTTTGCACTAGGCGCGGCGAGAGGCCTGCCGGTCTTTTCCGCCAGAAATCGCATCACCGGACCGACCGGCACCCGAAGCGCAACAGTCTGAAGTCCGGCAGTGGCCAGATCGGAAATCGGGGAGGCCGGGCGTTTGGGCACGACCAGCGTCAAGGGGCCGGGCCAGAAGGCTTCAGCCAGTGCAAGTGCGCGTTCGTCGAAAACACCATGTTCCAGTGCTACATCCAGCGTCTGGACGTGGGAGATGAGCGGATTGAACTGGGGCCTGCCCTTGGCGGCAAAAATCTTCGCACAGGCCGTGCCGTTGGTGGCATCGGCGGCAAGGCCGTAAACGGTTTCGGTCGGCACCGCCACAAGGTCACCCGCCATCAGCGCAGCGCACACCGCATCTGCTTCAGGCGCTTCCTTCCAGTCAGGTGCCGCGATGTCGAGCGTCCAAGTCCGCATGTGCCTCACTCGCTTGCGTACCCGGCAGCCGAGAGCTGCCCGGATGTGCGAAGATTTCGATTCCGACAGTGACGGTACAATGAGTTCCGGAAGGGCTCGAGCCGACCGGACATGTCATTTCCGCAATTGACCAAAAAGACGATGACCTGCCGCTGCGATACGGGTTGACGTTAACGTCAACGGGTCTATTGTCCTTTCAAACCGCTGTCGATAGCGCCTTTTGCGGAGTAGCCTTGCCGCCGTCAAGCTCGGAACAGCGAAAACCGCCATCCGGCGGCAAGAATCGAAAGCCAATTGGTTTTGGGAGGACCTGAATGTATCGCGCACCCGTCGATGAGATTGCCTTCACTCTGAAACATGTCTGCGGTCTGTCCGACCTGCAAAAGAGTGCCCGTCATGCCGAACTCGGCGACGATCTTGTCGATGCCATCCTGACCGAGGCGGGCCGGTTCGCCGCCGAGGAAATCGCGCCTCTCAATGCAGTTGCCGACAAGCACGGCACACCGCTTTCCGATGGCAAGGTGTCTACTCCTCCGGGGTGGCGCGAGGCTTATCATGCATGGATCGAGGGAGGCTGGAACAGCCTGACTGCCGATCCGGAGTCCGGCGGTCAGGGCCTGCCGGTCATGATGTCGGCGGCGGCTCTGGAAATGTGGAATTCCGGCTCAATGGCATTCGCCATCGGACCGACCCTGACCATCGGCGCTATCGAGGCGATGGAAAAACACGCTTCGGAAGAGCTCAAGGAAAAATACCTGGAGAAGCTGGTTTCCGGCGAGTGGATGGGCACCATGAACCTCACCGAACCGCAGGCAGGTTCGGATCTGAACGCGCTCAAGGCAAAGGCCGAGCGTCGGGACGACGGCACCTACCGCATCTTCGGCCAGAAGATTTTCATTACCTACGGCGACCACGATCTTACCGACAACATCGTCCACATGGTGCTGGCGCGCCTGCCGGATGCGCCCGCAGGCACCAAGGGTATTTCGCTGTTCCTTGTGCCGAAGTTCCTGGTCAACGACGACGGTTCCTTGGGCGAGCGAAACGACGTAAAGGTGGCCGGTGTCGAACACAAGATGGGCATTCACGGTTCGCCCACCTGCACCATGGTCTATGGCGACGAGGGCGGTGCCATCGGCTGGCTGGTCGGTGAGGAAAATCGCGGTCTGGCCTGCATGTTCACGATGATGAACAACGCTCGCCTTGCAGTCGGTATTCAGGGGCTTGGCGTGGCCGAGCGCGCCTATCAGCATGCGCTTGCCTATGCGCTGGAGCGCAAGCAGGGCAGGGCTCCCGGCGAGACCGGCGAAGGCATGAGCCCGATTGCCCGCCATCCGGATATCAAACGCATGCTGCTGGGCATGAAGGCGCGCACGCAGGTTGCCCGCGCCATCTGTTACGCCTGCGCCCACGCCATCGACATGTCGAAGATTGCCGAAGACGAAGCTGGCAAGACCTTCTGGAACGAGCGTGCAAGCCTGCTGACGCCGATCGCCAAGGCGCTGCCGACCGACTTCGGCGTCGAGGTCGCTTCGCTGGGTATTCAGATACACGGCGGCATGGGCTTCATCGAGGAAACCGGCGCCGCACAACATCTGCGCGACGCCCGCATCGCCCCGATTTATGAAGGCACCAACGGAATCCAGTCCATCGACCTGGTCATGCGCAAGTTGCCGCTGTCCGGCGGTGAGCACATCAAGGGCTTTATCGCGGAACTGCAAACCGTGGCCGACGAGGTTGCTGCCTCCAACCGCCCGGAATTCGGTGCCGCCGCAGATCGGCTCTCGGCCAGTATCCGGGATCTTGAGGACGCAACAAGCTTCATGCTGAGCGCGCAGGCGGACGGCAGGGTCGGCGATGCCCTGGCCGGGGCGACGCCCTATCTGCGACTGGCCGGGCTGACCCTGGGCGGCGCCTTGCTTGCCAAGGGTGCGCTTGCCTCGACAGGTGAACCGGCACAGCGGCTTTCAGAACGTACGCTGCTTGCCCGCAGTTTCTGTGAAACCACAATGGGGGAAACCGCCGGTTTGAAGTCGGATATTCTTCTGTCCGCCGAAGCCATTCAGGCGTTCGACGCCGAAGCCCTGGCGTCCTGAACCGCCTGATCGGAGTAGATGATGATCCGCAAGTCCCTTGAAGACGGTGTCCAGACCCTGCGTCTGGACCGGCCGGAAAAGAAGAACGCCCTGACCGGGCAGATGTACAGTGATCTCGCCGAAGCTCTGGAAACAGGCAATACGGATGCGGATATTCGCTGTCATCTGATCTGCGGCCTGCCGGAAGTTTTTACCGCCGGCAACGATATTGGCGACTTCCTGCAATACGCTGGCAAGACCGGGCTTGGTGAAACACCGGTCGTCCGGTTCCTGAGGGCTCTGGTTCGCAACGAAAAGCCGTTGGTTGCCTCGATAGACGGTATCGCCATCGGTGTCGGCACCACCTTGCTGATGCATTGCGACATGGTGTTTGCCAGCCCGCGCGCCCTCATCCGTTCCCCCTTCGTCGATCTTGGGCTTGTTCCGGAGGCAGGGTCCAGCCTGCTCGGACCACAGATCATGGGGCCGGCCCGGGCCTTTGAGCTGCTCTGCCTCGGCAACGCCTTTTCGGCCGAAAAGGCGGCACAGGCCGGACTGGTAAACGAGGTTGTCGAAGGTGACGTCGACGCGGCAGCACTTGCCTGCGCGAAGGAAATCGCCGCAAAGCCGCCCGAAGCAATGGCGCTTTCCAGGAAGCTTCTGCGCGGCGACACGTCTCAGCTGTCCGAGCGCGTAGAGGAAGAAATCAGGATCTTCGCCAGCCGGCTGAGTGCGCCGGAAACGATAGCTGCCTTCCAGGCTTTCATGACGAAAAAGAAGGCCTGAGCCACGTTTGCTCGGGTGAGAAAATTTCAGACCGCAAGGTTGTCGCCGGAGAGCGGCATACGGAGGAACGACCATGTCCCTGAAGGGCAAGACACTTTTCATCACTGGCGCGTCGCGCGGGATCGGCAAGGCTATTGCGCTGCGGGCCGCGCGTGACGGAGCCAACGTTGCGGTTGCCGCCAAAACCGCCGAGCCACATCCCAAACTGGAAGGCACGATCTATTCCGCTGCCGAGGAGATCGAGGCGGCAGGTGGCAAGGCACTGCCGGTGCTGCTCGACGTGCGCGACGACGAAGCGGTCAAGGAAGCAATGGACAAGACCGCGGCGCATTTCGGCGGGCTCGACATTCTGGTCAACAACGCCAGTGCCATTCAACTGACCCCGCTGCAGCAGACCGACATGAAGCGGTTCGATCTGATGCACCAGATCAACACCCGTGGAACGCTTGCCTGTTCCAAGCATGCCATCGAACATCTGAAACAGTCCGACAACCCGCATATCCTGATGCTGTCGCCCCCTCTGGACATGCAGGAGAAATGGTTCGCGCCCTTCACACCCTATTCGATCGCCAAATACGGAATGAGCCTGGTGGTGCTGGGGCTGGCAGGCGAGCTGCGTTCCAAGGGAATTGCGGTAAACGCGCTATGGCCACGTACGACCATCGCGACGGCGGCAATCAAGAACATCATCGGTGGTGACAAGATGATGCAGCAGAGCCGGACGCCGGACATTCTGGCCGATGCAGCCTATGAGATCTTCACCACATCGTCGAAGGAATTTACCGGACAGTTCGTCATTGACGATACGTTTCTGGCCAGTCGCGGTGTCACCGATTTCGACAAGTATCGGGTGGACCCGAGTCTGGCACTGGCACCTGATTTCTTCGTCCCTGACGAGAGCAAGGCGCCGTGCGACCTGGGGCCGGTCAAGAAGTAGAATCTGGTCTTCCAGACTGTTCAGAAGATCTAGGGGCCGCCGGATAGACATCCGGCGGCCTTGTCATTTAACCGCGCATGGTCTTCAGGGCGGTCGCCCATTTGGTCAGCTCGCCCAGAAGCTGCGTGGCGCCTTCGCTCATCTTGTCGTTCGGCGTGAAAACGCTTTCGTCGTTGATGAATTCCGGGAAGAAGGGAACAGGAACCACCTGCGGCAGAGCCATTACGTTGACGTTGCCAAGCAGCTCGCGCAGCGTCTGCGACGCGCGCAGGCCACCGGAAATGCCGCCGTAGCTGATGATGCCGGCCGGTTTGTAGTTCCATTCGCGGTAAAGCACCTGAACGGCATTCACCAGCGATGCCGGCGTGAAATAGTCGTATTCCGGGGTCAGGAACAGGAACGCGTCTGCGTCGGCGACAATACTGCTCCAGCGCTTGGTGTGGTCGTGGGTGTATTGCTGGGCGGCTGGATGCGCCGGCTCGTCCAGAAGCGGCAGGTTGATGTCGGCGAGATCGATGCTTTCCACCTCGAAGCCGCCATGCGCTTCGGCGGCACTGGCTGCCCATTTCGCGATCGTCGGCCCGACCCGGCCAGGCCGGGTCGACCCGGAGATGATCTTCAGTTTCAGCGACATGATGAATTCCTTGAGAAACAAAAGCTTGGGAGGAGTATCCAGACGATACCTCGGTATACGTTGGATACTGGTATGAAATGATGTAAGACTGAGCCGGCCGCAAGACGGCACTTTTTGGAAACCGAGGTATCCTTGATGAAACCGCTGGCGAAACCCGTCGAAGAGCTGCCGCGCGAACAGCTGCCGCACCACGAGGATCCGCGCTGCGTGCCGGTACGAAGACTGCTGCAAACTGTCGGCAGCAAATGGTGCAGCCTGGTGGTTGCCCATCTTGAATATGAGCCGCGCCGGTTTTCCGATCTCAAGCGGTCGATTGGTGGCGTGACCCAGAAATCCCTGACAGCGACCTTGCGTGAACTTGAAAAGGACGGCCTGGTCAACCGCGTCGTGACCCCCAGCATTCCCCCGCGTGTCGACTATTCGCTGACGCCGCTCGGCCGGACGCTTCTGGTGCCGCTGAAAGCGCTCACCAACTGGGCGATCGAGAACGAAGCCGCTGTCTCCTCGGCTCGCGAACGGTTCGAGCGGGAGAACGGTCCGGACTGACCTCCGGGGTTGCAATCCGTTGTGTCCTCATGCAATTTGGCGTCGCCGACGAGGGCGGCTGCCGGATCCGCGGAAAGCGAAAGCACCCTGACTTCTGACGACATATGCCGGTTTTTCACCTGCGCCCGACACCAGCGGATCGCCCGGGCTTTCGACACAGGAGAAAAGCCATGTCCGCAGGACCTGCAACTTCCCTCGACGACTTCAAGAAATCCGCACGCCGTCTCAGAAAAGCCTTTCTGAAAGGCGAGGCGGGAGCCACTGACCGTGTATCCGCCCACGTAGACCCGGCAAAGCCCCTTCGCCACGCGGATTTTCTTCATGTCATTGCCCGTGAAGCCGGTCATGACAGCTGGCCGAAGCTGAAATTCACTTTCGAAGCAGCATCCCTGAGCAGGGAAGAGCGGGCAGAGCGTTTGAAACAGGCGCTCTATTTCGGCCAGCATTGGGTTACGGAAAAACTGCTTGCCGATGACCCGACGCTGAAAGACGACAATTTCGGTCTTCAGGTTGCCCTGTACGACCTCGACGCCGTTCGCGGGGTGGTGGCAGCGGACGCTGCAGCCGCCACGCGCCTGGTCGGTGTGCGCTCGCCGATCCTGCATCTGGCATTTTCGAAGGAAATACATCGGCGTCCGGAACGGGCGGCAGACATGATCGCCATTGCCGAACTGTTGGTCGCCAACGGAGCGGACGTGAATGACGGTTACCCGGAAAGGCCGGGCGACAAACACATGCTGTCCGCACTCTACGGCGCGTTGTGTCACGCGGATAATTTCGAACTTGGCCGTTGGTTGCTGGAACAGGGAGCCAGTCCCAACGACAACGAAAGCCTCTATCACGCCACCGAGCTTGAGCATCCGCGTGCGCTCGAACTCCTCCTGAAGCATGGCGCGCAGCCGGATGGGACCAATGCCTTGCCGCGCGCACTCGACTTTGACGATGAAATCAAGGTCCGTCTGCTTCTGGAAGCCGGAGCCGATCCGAACATCACCGTACCGGACCATCCGAGCGGCCAGCCCATGAACACGATTCCTTCCCTGCATCAGGCAGCCCGGCGCGGTGGCTCGGTGAAGATTGTCGAGCTATTGCTTGCCCATGGCGCTGATCCGGACACGGTCTGGGACGGCCATACCGGATACGCCATGGCGTTGATTTACGGCAATCTGCCGGTCGCCAAATACCTGGTGGAGAAAGGTCATGCGCACAAGCTGGACCGGAACGAACAGGTTCTGGCCGCCTGCGCCGAGGGAAAGGCAAATCCGGGTAGTCTCGATATTGCGCGTCTGAGCAAGGAAGACAAAAGCCTGCTGACGCGGCTCGCCTTCATTCCAGGCAAGCTGGAACACATGAAGGCGCTGATTGCGGCCGGACTGGACCCGAATGAGCCCGACGACATGGGGCTGCCACCATTGCAGGTGGCAGGCTGGAACGGCCTTGCGGATGAAATGGCCTATTTCCTCTCGCTTGGACCGGATCTTACCCGCAAGAACCGCTTTGGCGGCGATGCTCTCGACACTGTCGTCCACGGTTCGGAATTTGCCCCGAAACGCCGTGAAGCCGATCATATTGCCTGTGCACGTCTGCTGCTTGAAGCCGGCAGCTTGCTTGATCCGCGCTACATCAGCGGATGCGGCAACGAGGAAATGGCACAGTTTCTCGAGGACTGGCTTGCCGGTTCAGCCGATGAAGCCGGCTCCCCGGCAATATTCCGGTAAGTTACAGCAATCTCAGGGTGCATTGCTGGCCAGTGCCCAAATCTGCTGTTAGTACTTCCACGTATTCAAGTGATTGTACGGGAACGGAGGGACTTCATGGAAAGCGCAATCGACCAGGTGAGTGTCTATACGCCACTGATCATCAACGCAGTGAAAGCCATCATCGTTCTGGTGATCGGCTGGTTTCTGGCCGGTTTCCTGTCGAGCATCGTCAAGAGCAGGATCGTGGCTCACCCGCGCATCGACGACACGATCGGCAGCTTTGCCGCATCCATCGTTCGCTGGCTCATCCTGCTCATCACGGTTATCGCGGTTCTGCAGCTCTTCGGCATTCAGGCCACCAGTCTCGTTGCCGTGCTGGGCGCCGGTACACTGGCCATCGGCCTGGCGTTGCAGGGAACATTGAGCGACATCGCCGCAGGCGTGATGCTGATCATCTTCCGGCCCTACAAGATGGGCCAATATGTCGATATCGGCGGAACGTCCGGAACGGTGAAGGATCTCAACATCTTCGTCACCGAGCTTGTGACGCCGGACAACGTTCAGATCATCATGCCGAACGGCAAGGCCTGGGGCACGGTCATCACCAATTTCTCGGCTCATTCCACCCGGCGTCTCGATCTGACCTTCGGCATCGACTATGGCGACGATATCGACAAGGCGGTGCAGATCATTCTCGATGTCGCCAACACGGACGAACGCGTTCACAAGGATCCGGAGCCCTGGGTCCGGTTGACCAATCTGGGAGACAGTTCGGTCGATCTTGGCGTCAGGCTGTGGTGTGATGCCGCAAACTACTGGGAACTGAAGTTCCACATGCTGAAGTCGGTCAAGGAAGCGTTTGATGCCGGTGGCATCTCCATTCCCTATCCGCATTCGGTCGAAATTCAGAAAGCTGGATAATACGGCGTACCATCGCCGCAGGGGAACGTCCGCTGCGGCGATTGTATTCCGATCAGAGGCCTATGCCGTCTCGCGGGTCTTGGTCTTCGGCTTTCGAGTTTCATCAGGCTCGCTCGTGGCGGTGGCCTCTTCAGTTGCTTCCGACTTGCCCTGGTCCGGCGTTGATGCGTCCGCTGCAGAAGCTTCGAAGCCTTTCGAGTGTGGCTGCGTGCCTTCAGCGCCACCCTGTTCCGGTTCCGCATCGGAAGAGCCGGCGTCGCTCTTGGCGACTTCCTGTACTTCTTCGTCTTCTTCGGCGTGGCTGTCTTTGTCCTTCTCCAACTGAGACGGCTCTTCAGGTGTTGCAGTGACGGTATCCGCCGCGCTCAACTTCTCCATGAGCGACGGGTCATTCTGTGCGTCCGCCTCATCGAAGGTGAGAATTTCGGTTTCTGTTTCTCCTGCATCAGGCTCCGCAAGAACGGTCTCCGGGGACAGCTCCTCACCGGTCTGGTTGCTGGTTCTGATCTCGGTGAAAATGGGAAAGACAGGGTCTTCCATTTCCGTTTCGCCGTCGTCCAGGTTCATCAGCTGACGCCGTTTGGTCAGCATGGCAACGTGGTTGCGCAAGTCCTCGTTTTCGGCCAGCAGCGCCTTGAAGTCCTGCGCCCTGAGGCTGAGCAACTGGCAATACCCGAGTGCGACGACATCCGCGCTGCGGCGGCCGCCGGTCATCAGCGCGATTTCACCAAACACGTCGCCGCGACCAAGACGGATGTTGTGGCTGGGTGCACGCACTTCCACCGCGCCGGACGCAATGAAATAGGCAGCATCACCGCGGTCACCCTTGCGGATCAGTTTCTCGCCCGGGGTCGCGAATTGCGGCCGCATCATCCGGCGAATGGCCTTTTGCTGCTTGCGGGTGAGGTCCGCAAACAGCGGATGCGCGCTGACGAGTTCGCGGGTCTTCAGGCCAAGATCGAGTTTAGGCCGCGTGTGACAGGCTTTTCGGGTCCGCTCGACATCCCGCAGAAGGTCGCGATGCAGTTCGGTGCCGATCAGCATCTGCTCCTTGGCTTCGTCATAGGCGGTTTCTTCCAGCCGGACGCCGGCCTTGCGCAGGAACTGTCCTTCCAGGGCGTCGGCGTAATCCGGATACTGCAGGCGCAGGGCATCGATGGCTGCAAGGGTCTCGTCCTGCCGGATCGCCAGGGTGTCTTGCAGAATGTCGGCAACACGGTCACCGAGCAGGGGGCGTATCCGCTTGTTGTTGAAGTCGACCAGCTCGTCGGCAAGGATCCGGTAAACCAGCAGGAATTCGAACCGGTCGGCAAGCCGGATGGCCAGTGGCCGGGCAATCCTGAGCCGCCGCTGCAGTGTCTGGGCGAGGCGGAAGCCGAGGCCGAATTTCAACGGCTGACGCGCAGCCTGATTATAGCCGGACCGGCCGTCGCTTCGTGTCAGGTCGCCGGTACGTCCGGTCAGGGCCAGGAACCGCGAAACAGACCGTCCGGAGATGGTCTTTTCGTGGAAATGCTCCAGCACGAGCTGCTGTTCCCGGTCGGCCAGGGCGATCAGGCCAATGCGGACGCGGTCCCAGTCCTTCAGTTCTTCCAGCTTGTTGGTTTCCGCAGCTGCGGCTTCCGCACGGCTCTCGTAGTCTTTCAGCACATCGTCCGTGACGCGCGGTGCAATGTGATAGTTGCGGGCGGCGGTTTCCAGTTCGTGCCGGACGTCTGACAAAGCCAGGGCCAGGAATTGTGTTCGCAAGGCCTCGTCGCGGGCATTCAGCTTGTCGAGACCGAGCAGCCGGATCAGCGGCTTCAGACTGGTGCCGTAAACCAGCAGCGTAAACAGGACGAAGCCCGTCGCCAGTTTGGTGACGAAGACCGACACTTCGTCCGAGAGCATCGCATGCTCGGACACGCTGAGCGCCAGTGTCAGCGTGACGGCGCCGCGCATGCCGCCCCACAGGATCACCGTCTTGTATCGGTCGTTGACCGCCTGTCCCATCCGGAAAACGCTGAGCACCGGCAGCAGTCCGAAGATGACGACCGCACGGGCGGCCAATGCGGCGACGATGACGACGAACAGCAACAGGATGTCGACAGGCGTGAAGCCTTCCACGAAACGCGGGATCAGGATGGCGGACAGGAGGAAGATGAGCGAAGCAGCCCAGAAGGAGATCTGCTCCCAGACCGCATGGAGAAATTGCCAGCTGGCCGGCTGAATGCGGGCCGGGCCGTAAAGGTTGAACACAGTGCCCGCACAGACGACGGCAACAACGGCGGAAACATCAACGAACTGGTCGCTGAGCACATAGGTGCCATAGGGCAGTGCCAGGCTCAGGGTCACCTGTGCCAGCGGAATGTCGCGCATGATCGGCAGAAGGGAAACCGCGATCCGGCCAAGCAGCGCACCCACGATGATGCCACCGGCGAAAGAGCGGCAGAAGGCAATGGCGGCTTCGCCGACGGTCATGGTCTCGTGACCGGCCAGCATGTGCAGCAGGATGACGAAGATTACGATGGCGGCAGCATCGTTCAGCAGGCTCTCGCCTTCCACGATTCGGCCGAGCCGCGCGGGCGCGCCAATGTCCCGGAAGATGGCGACAACGGCAACCGGGTCCGTCGTGGCGACAATCGAGCCCAGCAGCAGGCAGGCGATCAACGTGATGTCGGTGAGCGAAAACAGCGTTGCCAGCGGATAAAGGGCAAAGCCGATGAAGGCTGTTGCGACGAAGACGGCGACAACCGCCATCAGCAGGATCGGGGCAATGTCCTCGACGATCCGTCGAACTTCCAGGGTGAGGGCGGTTTGAAACAGAAGGATGGGCAGAAAAATGTAGAGGATCATCTCCGAATCCAGCGGGGGATTGATGAAGACGTCCGCAATAGCGTTGAAGGCATTCGTTTCGGCAGTGTAGCGCAGATAGATCGCCAGAATGCCGATCATGGTGCCGACCGTTGCCAGCAAAACGCTGGGCGCCAGCCCAAGCCGTCTGGCAAGGGGCTGCAGCAGGGAAATCGTAATCAGGAGCAGCGCGAAAGCGCCTGTAATTAATGGAGTTTCCATGTCGTTATGGTGCACCGCGATTGCGGCAATTTCAAATTGGCCTTCCAAAATTATTGCCGCCACGGGCAATAGGGCACAGGATTACGCGCAAATGCGTTAACGTCCGAATGCTTTTCGGAACGGCCATGTAAGAAATCTCACCCAGTCGCCGATAAAGAGCCAGATCATTGCCGGAACCAGCATGATCAGTGCAAACGGTAGGAAGAAGACGATCTTCACGAGCTTGAGCGGCAAAGAGGGAGCATTGGCGGCAGCACGGTTCCCCAGCACGAAGCGCCAGAAGCGGTTCCACCAGCGCCAAAGATACCAGCTTATGAACAGTGTCATGACGGAAAGGACCGAGAGCAGGATCAGGTCGAAATTTGATATCCAGGGTATCCAGCGGCTTTCCACTTCTTCCGTGTGCTCGGGGTCCTCGCCATTGCGGTGAATGGTCCTGACACTTGTGCGCAAGCTTGCGTCCAGCAACCAGCCTGCGAGCGTATAGTCGTCTCCGGCAGTGGCAGACACCTGAGGCGAGGTCGTTACGGGGGGCGCCTCCGCGCTGAAACGGCTTGCGGTAACAAGGCGGAAGTTTCGTTCATCGGCAGCGTGGATCAGTGTCGTGCTGTTCGGAGGCGAAAGTGCCTTGAGCAGCTCCGCCTGGGTCATTGCCGACTGCGCGGCCTCGAAGCGTTTTTCGAGCGCTGTTCTTGAAAACCAGCTTTTGCCGGGCTGCACCAGTGACTTGCTTTCCACAAGCATCAGGTTGACCCGCTGGCTTTCAGCCGCCTTCTGAAATGCGTCGAGGTCGATTTCCCGCATGGACTTGCCGTCACGCACGCTGAGCTGAGGCCGACCGGTTTGCGGGTGCGGGGTGATGCGGCCGGTGACAACCAGCGTCCTGTTTTTGTACTTCGCCAGGCTGGAGGCCAGAATGTCGGCATTCAGATCGGCAATCATGTCTCCGGGACCTGATGCATTGGCTGCTTCGGAACTGTTGAACCGCGCCATCTTGAGATCCGCGCGTTTAACCGGCCGGGACAGGAACCTGATGTTTCCGTCGAGCGCCCTTGCGGTTGCCGGGTTGATCAGGACGCCTGGAGAAAGCGCAACCGCAAGCCGTGTGCCATTTGAAGTGCTGATCGGTTTCAGGTCGTAGGTCTTGCCATTTGGCCTCACCATCACCGCCCGGGCTTTGGGGGGGAGGTTATCCAGTTGGTCCCGAAGTTTGAAAAAATCGGTTTCCCGAAGCGCAAGTTGCAGGGCGTCGGGCACAGGAGCCTTGCCCGGGAGATCACCCGCCAGTGGCCGGTGGGTCTGTCTGGCGGCATCATCCAGGGCATTCGGCAAGTCGTGCAGGGAGGCGAGCTGAAGGCTTTTTCCGTCAGGCGTGACAAGCTGCCAGGCGTTGCCTGGTGCCGGCATCCGGGCAAGGGATGCAGCACCAGTGACCTTGGGCAACCGCTTTGCAAGGGAAGCGCCTTCATCGAGAAGATGCTTGGGCGTGTCGATATGCTTGCCTGCGGACCCCGCCGCATCGCCTGCTTCCCGCGCAAGCCGCGACAACAGCCCGGCGTGGGCGGTCGAGACAACACACAAGGTGGCTGCCACGAGGGCAAACACGCGGAGAGAACCTTTGAAACTGCGCAACACGCCTGAAATCCCGGTCAGATAGAAAAGGTGTTTCCAAAAAACTCAAAACGGCAGCAAGGATAATGGGCTACGACCCGGTTGCAACTGGAGCGGCACTGTGCCGATCCGCTTAACCTGCCTTGCGCTCCGACAGCCAGATGCCGCCGATTACCAGCGCCAGAGCGGTGCCGTGGTACCATTTGAACGGTTCTCCGAGGATGGAGACCGCCAGTATGGCGGCAAAGATCGGCACGAGGTTGATAAAGACCCCCGCGCGCGCCGGCCCGATCAGTTCGACACCTCGCATGAAGAAAATCTGCGCGAGGCAGGAGGGAAACAGCGCGATATAAAGGACCACGAGCCAGCCCTGGAGTGACGGCCACTGAACGGTGCCGGCAGCGATGTCGTATGCAAGTCCGGGCAGAGATGTGATGGCCGCAATGCCGGACAGAACCGCAAAGAAGGCCAGCGGTGAGACCTGGGGCCGGTCACGCAGGGCAAGTGTATAGCCGGAATAGAGCACACAGGCGATCAGCATGACGCCATCGCCCGGATTGACGGCAAGCGCCAGCAGCACGTCCAGGCTGCCCTGGGCTGCAATCAGCGTCACCCCGGCAAGCGTCAGCAGAATGCCGATCACCTGCAGGGCTCGGATCCTGCTGCCGAAGGCAATCATGGAACCGATCAGAACGAGAATTGGGACGGACCCCTGGATAATGCCAAGGTTGACGGCCGTGGTTTCCGTCGCAGCGATGTAGAAAAGGGTGTTGAACCCGATGAACCCGAAGACGGCCATCAGCACCATGCGGAAGGAATAGGGCCGCATCAGGGGCCACTCCGCACGTATGTGCCGCCATTGCAGCGGGACCAGGATGCCGGCAACGATCACCCAACGCAGGAACACCACCACCATCGGAGACACTTCCCCCACCGCAAGGCGGCCAGCGACGGTGTTGCCGCCCCAGAACAGTGTGGTCAGGGCCAGCATCAACAGGGCGTTGCCGTAGGTCAGGTCGCCTACACGTTTAACCAGCGAAAACATGAAAACCGTTGCGTGGAAGATGGAGTGGAAACCCATCGGTAACGGATTGGCGGGCGCAGGCAAAGGGCTATCTTTTTGTATACCGACTTATACTGTTGGAGATAATGATCTGGATCTTTTCCAAAATGGAAAAAGTCATCCAATCGACCCGGCAATTGACGATTGCGTGTTAAGACCCCAAAACACGGGCTAATATCAGACATTCAAGTTCGTTTAGGGGAGCTGACAGATGACAGGCCGCGTCGATGCCCATGGATTGCAAGTTGCCAGGGTTCTTTATGACTTCGTCAATGAAAAGGCCCTTCCGGATACCGGCGTCGATCAGGACCATTTCTGGAAAAGCCTGTCCAGCCTGATCCACGATCTGGCACCGAAGAACCGGGCACTGCTGGCAAAGCGCGACAGCCTGCAGGAAAAGATCGATATCTGGCACAAGGCCAACCCCGGTACTCCGGACATGGACGGCTACAAGACCTTCCTGACGGAAATCGGTTACCTGGTGCCGGAAGGTGCAGACTTTGCTGTTGGTACCGCCAACATCGATCCGGAAATCGGCTCTGTCGCGGGCCCGCAGCTTGTCGTTCCGGTGATGAACGCGCGCTATGCGCTGAATGCCGCCAACGCCCGCTGGGGTTCTCTTTACGATGCGCTTTACGGCACCGATGCGATGGGCTCTTTGCCGGCAGGCAAGGGATTTGATCCTGCACGCGGTGCCGAGGTGATCGCCTATGCACGCAAGGTCCTGGATGAGGCTGCACCGCTGGCTGATGGGAGCTGGTCCGACGTGACCGGATTTGCCGTTGAAGGCGAAGCTCTGGTTCTTTCCACCAAGACGGGCTCAACGAGCCTTGCCGACGGTTCGCAGTTTGCCGGCTATTCCGGGGACAACGCGGCTCCCTACAAGGTCCTGCTGGTCAGAAACGGTCTGCACCTTGAAATCGACATTGATGCGCAGCATCCGATCGGCAAGACCGATGCCGCCCACATCGCCGACGTGATCCTGGAATCGGCCATGTCGACGATCATGGACTGCGAGGATTCCGTTGCCGCTGTCGATGCGGAAGACAAGGTCGTCGTCTACACCAACTGGCTTGGCCTGATGAAGGGCGACCTGGAAGAAACCTTCGTCAAAGGCGGCGAAACCGTTACCCGCCGCATGAATGGCGATCGCAATTACACCGCTCCCGACGGCTCCGCGCTGTCGCTGCACGGTCGCTCGCTGCTGCTGATCCGCAACGTCGGCCATCTGATGACCAATGATGCCGTGCTCGACAAGGACGGCAACGAAGTGCCGGAAGGCCTCCTCGACGGCATGATCACTTCTCTGATCGCGCTGCACGACATTGGCCCGAACGGCCGGGAGCTCAACAGCCGCGCGGGTTCGGTCTATATCGTCAAGCCGAAGATGCACGGACCGGAAGAAGTGGCATTCGCCTGCGAGATCTTCAACCGCGTTGAAGATGCGCTGGGCCTCGAGCGCAACACGCTCAAGATGGGCATCATGGACGAGGAACGCCGCACCACGGTGAACCTGAAGGAGTGTATCCGCCAGGCCAAGGACAGGGTGTTCTTCATCAACACCGGCTTCCTCGACCGGACCGGCGATGAAATGCACACGTCCATGGAAGCTGGCCCGATGATCCGCAAGGGCGACATGAAGGCCGCGACCTGGATTAGCGCCTACGAGAACAACAACGTCGATGTCGGACTTGCCTGCGGCCTGCCGGGCCACGCGCAGATCGGCAAGGGCATGTGGGCGATGCCGGACCTGATGCATGCCATGCTGGAGCAGAAGATCGGTCATCCGATGTCCGGAGCGAACACGGCCTGGGTTCCGTCACCGACCGCTGCAACGCTCCACGCGCTGCATTATCACAAGGTCGCCGTGAAGGATCGTCAGAACGAGCTGAAGAGCCGCGCTTCCGCCAAGCTGGAAGACATTCTCTCCATTCCTGTCGCCGAACGTCCCAACTGGGCTCCGGAAGACATTCAGGCAGAACTCGACAACAACGCCCAGGGCATTCTGGGCTACGTCGTCCGCTGGGTTGAACAGGGCGTTGGCTGTTCGAAGGTGCCGGACATCAACGATGTCGGCCTGATGGAAGATCGCGCAACGCTGCGCATTTCCTCGCAGCACATCGCCAACTGGTTGCACCATGGCGTTGTCGGCCGTGAGCAGGTTCTGGAAACCATGAAACGCATGGCCGCTGTCGTTGACGGCCAGAATGAAGGCGACCCGCTCTATCGGCCGATGGCGGCGGATTTCGACGGTTCGGTCGCTTTCCAGGCAGCTTGCGAACTGGTGTTCGAAGGCACCAGCCAGCCAAATGGTTACACCGAGCCGGTGCTGCATCGCCGCAGGATCGAGTTCAAGGCGAAAACCGCAGCCTGACATTTGTCACCAGGTCTTGAAGTTTCGGCCGCCGGGAGCGATCCCGGCGGCCGAAATCGTTATGATCCCCTGTTCCCGCAGGGCGTGTTTCTTCGTTTTGTGCTGCGCAATACGGGAATGGTAAACGGGTAAAAATCGAAGCAAACTGTCTTGGATCGAAAGCGTACAGTTTCCGGAAAATACTCTCGCATTTACAATCAGTTAAAACAATTTACCAACTGTTATCCATATTGCATGGGATATAGGTGTTTTTACTACTTTAGAGCAGAAAAACGCTATCTTGCATCATCTGGAGTTGATGATGCTAACCGTCCTGTCTTGCATAGCTTTCGAGCATGACCCGTTGTTTGTTGCCCTGGCGGTAATAATCCTGACGGTCGGTGCCGTTTTGACTATGCGGCTGTTCGCCCGTGTCCGGCGGACGCAGGGCGATCTCAAGTATCTCTGGCTGCTGTTGTCCGGCCTGATTGCCGGCGGTACGATCTGGAGCACGCACTTCGTTGCCATGATCGCCTACAAGAGCCCGTTCATTCTGGGTTACGATCTCAAACTGACGGCCTTCTCGCTGGTTATCGCCATTGCCGGGACGACAGCAGGACTTCTCGTCAGTAGCATCTCCCAGCGTTCGGCACTTATCGAGGTTGGGGGTGTCATCTTTGGCGCTTCTATTGCGGCGATGCATTTCATCGGAATCAAGGCGCTTCAGATATCCGGCATCATGATGCTGTCGACGCCTTTCGTGGTGGTTTCCGTCGTTTTGGCCTGCGTCTTCTGCCTCATTGCCACCAGCCGTGTCGCCCGCCCGGTGACGCGCTACTGCAAATACGGTGCTGTACTCAGCCTGATCCTGGCTGTGGCCAGCCTGCACTTTGTTGCGATGGCTGGTGTCGAAATTCTGCCCCTGCGACTGGATGGCAGCGTCAAGGACCTTGTCTCCAACCAGTTGATCGGCATCTCGGTGGTCTTCACCATGAGCGTCCTGTTGCTGTCGGCGATGATCACCTATTCGATCGACAGTGCGAACTCCCAGGTTGCCGAAAGCAGGGTCAACCACATTACCCATCACGACCCGCTGACCGGTCTGCCGAACCGCCGGGCACTCGACCGCCATCTCGATAGTTTCCTGACAAGGTATGCTGCCGACAATGCCCGGGTCGTCGTGCTCAACTGCAGTCTGAGCCGGTTCAAGGAAGTCAACGAAGTTCATGGCCATGCGTGCGGAGATGCTCTGCTGCGGCACGTTGCCAAGCATCTGTCGGAGAACCTGGAGGCCGATGAATACATCGCCAGGAACGGCGGTGTCGAATTCGTGATCGTCGGCAAGCCGGTCTACTACCGGGGCTACATCCTTGACCTTTGCAAGCGCATCCAGAAGCTGGTCGCTCGGCCACTGCTATGGCAGGGCGAAGAAATCCGCGTCAGTTGCAGTGTCGGCTACGCGAACTATCCTGATCACGCATCGTCGGGGGCGCAGCTGATCGAAGCCGCGGAGCGGGCCATGCATCGTGCCAAGGCGGCCGGCGGCAATGCCGCGCTTTGTTATGACGTCGAGCTGGATCAACAGACCCGCGAGCGCAGCGCCCTTGCCATGGACCTGCGCAATGCCCTGAAGAACGGAGAGTTCGAGCTTTATTATCAGCTTCAGAACGATGTCATGACCCGGGAAGTCACCGGCACGGAAGTTCTGCTGCGCTGGAACCACCCGCAGCGCGGCATGATCCCGCCGTTCGAGTTCATCCCGATTGCGGAAGAGACCGGCCAGATCCGCGAAATCGGCGCCTGGATCATTCGTACCGCCTGCCGTGAGGCGGCTTCCTGGGACAACCGGGTCAAGATCGCGGTCAATGTGGCGCCAGTGCAACTTGCTGACAGCAGCTTTCCGGATATCGTTGCCCACGCCTTGAAGGAAAGCGGCCTGTCGCCGGAGCGTCTCGAACTGGAGATCACCGAGACCGGCATCATCGCCGACACATCGCATGCGCTTCAGATCATCCACCAGCTGAAACGTCTCGGCATTCGCATCGCCATGGACGACTTCGGCACCGGCTATTCGTCGCTTGCCACACTGCAGGCCTTTCCGTTCGACAAGATCAAGATCGACCGGGAGTTCGTCAAGGATCTCGGGGGCAACAAGCAGTCAGAAGCGATCATCAAGGCAACGATCATTCTGGGTGAAAGTCTCAATATTCCGGTGCTGGCCGAAGGTGTGGAAACGGAAGACCATCTCGGCTTTCTTGCTTCGCAAGGGTGCAACGAGGTTCAGGGCTTCCTGTTTGGCAGGCCCATGCCGGTGGCCGACGTCCGCCGTGCCTTGATGGCATCAACCGCCATCCGGGTCGAAGAACCGGTTCCGCCCGCTGAGCCCGCGCAGGACATGACGCTGATCAGCAAGGTGGCCTGAGGCAACCTTCATTCCCGTCATCCCATGGCTTGACCATGAGATGACAAGGGCATGGGCCGGGTAAAGAAAACCGCCTTGCCGACCCTGATCCCTTTATAGCGGCAAAGCCGGGCTTTCCTGAAACCCGAGGTGCAATTCGTTGCCGGTATAGGGATGGGCCCGCGCGACGTCTTCGTTCAGATCATGCCCGAGGCCCGGTTCGCTTGAAGGAATGACATAGCCGTCTTCCCATCGAATAGGCGTCTTCAAGAGGTCGGCATAAAAACCGTCGAAGGTCCGGATCGATTCCAGCACCAGGAAATTCGGGCTGCAGGTTGCCAGCTGGATGTTTGCGAGCGCCACCAGCGGACCGCAATAAAGGTGAGGGGCGATCTGCGCTGATCGGCATTCCGCCATGGCGGCAATCTTCTTGGCTTCCAGAAGGCCGCCGACGCGACCAAGGTTCATCTGCAGGATACTGGCCGCACCGGATTCAAGCACGCGGGCGAATTCATACTTGGTGCACAGACGCTCACCCGTCGCAATTGGCATGGATGTAAACCGCGCAACCTCGGCCATGTCTTCCGGCTTTTCGGGCGGAATCGGTTCTTCAAACCAGAGCGGATCATATCCTTCGATCCGGCGTGCAAGCCGCTTGGCCCCGGAAACGGTGAACTGTCCGTGGGTACCGAAAAGAAGGTCGGCCCTCGTGCCGACGGCATTGCGGATCTGCCGACAGAAGGCTTCCGAGCGTTCCAGATCGTCAAGGCTCGGCTGGTGGCCATCGTAGATCGTATAGGCACCAGCCGGATCGAACTTCACCGCCGTGAAACCCTGGCTGACGGCCTTGACCGCCGCTTCGGCCGCCATGTCCGGATCGTTGTAGACATTGGGTTTCGACGGGTCCGGATAGACATCGCCATCGGAGGGATAAAGGTAGGTGTAGGAGCGCAGGCGCTCATGCACCTTGCCGCCCAGAAGCTGATACGCCGGCTTGCCGGCAGCTTTGCCGATGATGTCCCAGCAAGCCATTTCCAGACCTGACAAAACGCCCATCACGGTCACATCAGGACGTTGCGTATATCCGGCACCATAGGTCTTGTTCCACAGCTTCTCGATATGATGCGGATCTTCGCCCTCGAACTGGCGCTGGAACACGTCCTTCGCCATCTCGGCCACCAGGTGCGGGCCGAAGGTGGCGTTGTAGATCTCGCCATAGCCTGTGATGCCGCAAGCGGTCACCAGCTTGACGAAGATGAAGTAGCGCCCGCCATGGCGCGGCGGGGCGTTTTCGACGACGAAGGTCTCGATTTGGTCGAGTTTCATGGTGGTCCGCTTAGCTCGCGTTGCTGATCGTGATGGACTTTACCTTGGTATAGGCATCGAGGCCTTCCCAGCCTTTTTCGCGGCCGTAACCTGATTTCTTGTTGCCGCCGAAAGGCAGCTCAAGCCCCCCGGCCCAGTAATCGTTGACCGACACCTGGCCGCAATCCATTGCGCCGGCAACCCGCATCGCCCGCCCGACATCATTGGTATAGACGCTGGCAATCAGGCCGAAGTCTGTGCCGTTGGCAAGGGCGACGGCTTCTTCTTCGCTTTCGAACAGTTGCACCGACAGGACCGGGCCGAAAATCTCTTCCTGAACCGCCGGATCGTTCGGTGCAAGGTCCGCAATTACCGTTGGCTGGAAGAACCAGCCTTTGCCCGTCTCCGCGTCGCCGGTAGCGTCGCCGCCGGTCAGGATGTTGGCACCGCGCGCCTTTGCGGCATCCACATGGGCCTTGATGCGGGACAGGTGCAGCTCGGAATTGATGGCCCCCATGTCCGGAGCCGTCAGTCCGTGACCGGTCCTGATCTTGGCGGCTCGTTCGGCAAGCATGGAAAGCACTTCGTCGCGGATCGATTTATGCAGGATCAGCCGGGATCCGGCCGAACAGATCTGACCGGCGTTCGAGAAGATTGCCCAGTAGGCTCCGTCGGCGACCTTTTCCGGATCGGCGTCGGCAAAGGCGATCAGCGGTGACTTGCCGCCAAGTTCCAGCGTCAGGCGGGTCACATTCGGGGCAGCCATCTGGGCAACATTGATACCGGTGGTGACGGAGCCAGTGAAGGTCAGCTGCTTGATGCGTGGATCGCGCGCCATCTGCGCGCCGACATCACTGCCCAGGCCGGTGACCACATTCACCAGCCCTTCCGGCACCCCGGCCTCGCAAAGCAGTTCCGCCATGACCAGCGCGGTAAAGGGCGTGGTCTCGGCCGGCTTGGCAACAACGGAACAGCCCGCGGCAAGGGCAGGGGCGACACCGCGCGCGAAGGTCGAGGTGGGATAGTTCCAGGGAATGATGTGTCCTGTAACGCCGACCGGTTCGCGCACGGTGAAGGCGGTATAGGCCGGACCAAGATTGACCGATCGGCCATCGAGCTTGTCGGCAGCGCCGGCGTAATATTCGAAAAGGCGCGCGGAGGACTGAACGTCACCCTGGGCCTCCGCCAGCGTCTTGCCGCTGTCGACCACCTCTATCACGGCCAGCCGGTCTGCGTTGTCTCGGAAGACCCGGGCAACATTGTTGAGGATACGGCAGCGCTCTGCCGTTGAGACTTGCCGCCAATGCAGGGCTGCTTTCTCGGCAGCGTCGATGGCGTTATCCATATCGGTGTCGGACCCGAGAGAAAATTCGGCAAAGGCTTCCGCCCGGCCCGGATCGAAGCTTTCCATCTTCTTGTTCGAGGCCGGAGTGCGTTTGCCGGCTATGAAATGCCCGTCGGGCAAGGCATCCAGCTTGCCGGTTGTCAGATAGTCTTGGGCGATGTCCTGAACGGTCATGAGAGGGCTCGCTTCTGGTCTTCTAGAATGAGATCGGCTCCCTTGAGAGCCAGCATCATGGTCGGGGCGTTGGTGTTGCCGGAGGTTATGTTCGGAAAGGCGGAGGCGTCGGCAACGCGAAGCCCTTCAATTCCGTGCACCTGCAGCCGGCTGTTGACGACGGTTGTCTCGCGGTTCTCGCCCATGCGGCAAGTCGATACCGGATGGAAGACGGTGCTGGCCCGGGCGCGGAAGTCCGCCAGGATGCCGTCGCCGTCAAGGTCTCCGAGGTTCGGAGCGATGGGGTTTTCGACAAGTGCGCTCAAGGCCTGGCTTGCCATCAGCTTCTGGCAGAGCTTGCCGCCGTCGATCACGGTCTGGCGGTCTTCCTCGGTCGCCAGCGAATTGGGCTGGATCGAAGGCGCTGCACTGGCATTGGCACTTTTGATGTCGATGCGGCCGCGGCTTGTCGGGCGGGCCGGCTGTGCGCAGATGATGAAGCCGTTGAACGGATCGATGCTCAGCCGTGTCTTGTCCTTGTAAGGCCTCAGGCGATAGCTGATCGGATTGAAATAGAGCTGCTGGTCCGGCCGGCTCAGCTCGGGACGCGAGCGCAGGAACCCGCCGCACTGGTTGACGGATAAAGCCAGAGGACCCTTGCGGGTTGCTGCGTATTGCATGGCGGACAGGGCCTGGCCCAGCAAGGGGCGCAGGATCGCATTGAGTGTCGGTTCCTTGGCGCGGAAGGTGAAATTCGCAGCCAGATGATCCTGCAGATTGCCGCCGACATTGTCATTGGCCTGGATCACCGGAATGCCGAGCTCATTCAGCAACCTTCCCGGGCCGATGCCGGAAACCTGAAGCAGTTGCGGCGAACCGATTGCGCCTGCCGCCAGGATGACCTCTCGGCTGGCAAGCAGGGTTTCCCCGCTCAGGAGTTCGACGCCGACAGCCGTTCTTCCTTCAAACAGGATGCGGGCAACCTGGGCCTGTGTCCGGACGCTTAGGTTCTTGCGGGCAAGGGCAGGATGGAGATAGGCGCGTGCGGACGAGCACCGGCGGCCATCTTGCGTGTTGATCTGGTAAATGCCGCCACCTTCAGGAGCATCACCGTTGAAGTCGTCACTCCAGGGCAGGCCCACTTCGCGGATCGCGGCAAAGAAGTGCCGGTTCACCCTGTGGATCTGGTCGGACACATTCTGGATATGGATCGGTCCCTCGCCTTGCTTCACACCCTCGCAGGTCACCCGGGTTTCAAGGCGCTCGTAAGTTGCCTTTACATTCGCCCAGCCCCAACCTGCCGCGCCGGAGGCCTCCCAGTCTTCGAAATCGCCAGGCAGACCTCGGCAATAGACCATGGCGTTGATCGAGCCGGAGCCACCCAGCAATCGACCGCGGGGCCAGTAGACACTGCGCCCGCCGAGGCCTTCGTCTGGTTCGGTCATGAAGCGCCACGTGCGTTTTGGGTCGGAATTCAGCTTGCCATAGCCGAGTGGCAGCGACACCCAGGGTGAGGCATCGGACCCACCGGCCTCCAGCAGCAGAACACGCGTCTGCGGATCTGCGCTCAGGCGTTCCGCCAGGATACATCCGGCCGAGCCGGCTCCCACGATGATGTAATCGACCTTGTCCATGATGCGCTGCCGGTTGACCGCTGTTTCGGAGAAGTGTCTGCGAGGATCGAAAATTCCTGAAACGAAAAAATATTTGGTATAACTTTGAAAAAATTTGAAGGAGACGCTTGTTGCACAGGTGCGAATTCGTTTCAGAAAATGCAAACAGCTTCCGCACCTGATGATGGAAGGAAGACGAAATGGCCTACAGCCTGCCACCGCTCACATGGCTGCGCGCCTTCGAGGCGGCTGCGCGCCTGGGGAACTTCACCCGGGCGGCGGAGGAGCTGCTGATCACTCCGGCTGCTGTCAGCTACCAGGTTCGCCAGCTGGAACAGCTCCTCGGCTACCCGCTGTTCGACCGTGTTCACAGGGAACTGGCCCTGACCAGACTGGGGCAGACTTACCTGCCGACGGTCGAGAAGGCGTTTTCGGATCTTTCCATCGCCACCGTCTCGGTGTTTGGCGAGCGGGACAGGCAGCCGGTTCGTTTTCGCTGCCTCAACAGCTTCGGCCAGCTCTGGATGATCCCGCGTCTGCGCTCTTTTCAGGAGGCACATCCGGGCATCGACCTGCAGATGATCTCGGCCTCCTGGGCGGAAACTCTCAGCCCGGAACTGTTCGACATAGATATCCGCTTCGGCGACGGCAGCTGGACTGACGGAATGGTGGCGTTTCTGTTGAACGACCCGATCATCCCGGTCTGTCATCCGGATCTGGCGCTTGACCCTGGCAAGCGTGAAATCGAGGCGCTGGCGGAAGCAACCCGGCTCGACATCATGGGCGTGATCGACACCTGGGAGAGCTTCTTCCGCAGCCACGGTCATGCGGTTCCAAAACGCAACGGCCTGCAGGTCGACCAGACCCTCTCTGCCCTGGAACTGGCTGCTCTCGGCCATGGACACGCTCTGGTTCTGGAAACGCTGGCCCAACCGTATCTCGACAGCGGCCGGCTGATCCGTTCATCGGACAAGAAGATAAAGAGCCGGCACAGCTACTATCTCGTCACCGACGGCTCGCGTCAGGCACTCGGCCCCGACGCCCAGATCTTTTGCGACTGGATGTTCCGGGAACTTGGCGGCGAAGCGGGGGAAGGGAGGATCAAGGATATGAGAAGTTTGTCGGACTGACCACGACAAACTCCGGTTCAAACTGGACGTCTGGACTGAAAGTGTCAGAGGGCGCAGTTGACGTGGTTCGTGTAACGAACTTCCGCCCTCCTCAGTTGTCATCCCCGCGAAGGCGGGGATCCAGTAACAACATGAATTTGCTTTGGAAATATAATTCTCACCTCACGGTGTACTGGATTCCCGCCTTCGCGGGAATGACAAGTGTGGTTGTGGCAGTCGCCGCGGGAACCACTTTCGGATCAGACACTCAGGATAAGGAAGTGAGTTTGGCTGAGCAAAAGCTCACCCGCTCAAGCTGCAAGATTAATCCAGCGAGAAGGTGAACTCGAACAACCGGTCAATCGGGTCGAGCGGTTTGGGATCGCGGTATCGATTGAGGTCTAGCAGGCCTGCCTGAAGTTCATCCTGGTCTTTCAGGGCGGTCTGGATCCGGTCGAAGTCGGTCCAGAATTCCGGGTCGGTTCTGCGGACGCCAAAACGGTCGACGAGCTTGAGGAAATCATCTTGTGACCTGATCTCCCGAACCGTTTCCACGAAGGCCGGCAGGTGATCCTGTTTCACCTTGAACATGAAATTCGGATAGCTGCTGAACTGGCCGGGCACGACCGTCACGCTGTCGTTCTGGGGTTCGCGGCGCAGATCCTCGTTGAAGATGAAGGCAACGTTGCTGTGGGCCATGTCATGCACCAGGGTAAAGACCTGCGTGTCCCGTTCCGTTTCCACGAGCAGAACAGAGATATCAGGCAGGAACTTTGCATATGGCGCAGGTTTCTGGGCAAGCGGGCGTAGTTGCCCGGCAGGCGTGTCACTGGACGCACAGGCATTGCCGGTGCAGCGGTTTATAGGGTCTTGTTCAGCCCACAGGCCAGCAGGTTCGCGCAGCAGCTCGGTGAGGAACTCCTCCTTGGGATCGCTGGTGGAAAAGGCGATACCCGTCGGAGACCTGGTGTCGAGCGCGCTTTCCTTCCAGAGATCGACCATGCTGACTAGCGGACCCTGATACCAGCTTTCGTGCATGGGTTTGCGCACTTGTGGCGGCAGGAACGACAGGAAGGTTCGCTCTCCTTCACGGCGCAGGCTGTCCATGTAAAGGCGTGTCGTGAGCTGGTGTTCCACGTTGCCGAAGACATCGAACCCGGCAACGAGATTGTAGTAGATCCGCTCGAACAGCGGGAAATCGATTACCCAGGCGGTTTCGGGCACCGCGCCGACGAAGCCTGTCACCACCGAGGCGGAAGAGAAATTACGGTAGACGGTCAGACGGGCATCGACTTCGGAGCCATCACCTTGCCAGATGTCACCGTAGTCGGGGCCGCCTTCCGCCAGGAACTTGCGTTCATACCGCCCCTTGCGAAACTCCTGATACTTGACCGGTCCGAGCGACAGGAAGCCTTCCAGACGCTTGGACAGTTTTCCCTTTGACTGGGCAACCGGCAGTTCGAGGATCGGGGTCGCGGCTTCCAGGAAGCTCGGGTCGGTGACGGAGAGATCGGCGTCGGGTGTCAGGAAGGAGACCCAGAAACGGTCCTCGATCACGTTCACCGCGACCTGGCCGTAGCAGACCGGACCACGAATGAAAGAGCGGACAAAATAAAGCGCTTCGTCCAGCAGGAACTGGTAGCGGCTGCGCGCAGGAATGGCGCGGAAGGTCGACAGCGGGTTGCCGCCTGCAGCCGTTGAATAGGGCGGCAGGCTCGCAATCTCCCAGTCGCTTTTCAGGAACAGGTCTTCATAGCGGTTCAGGCGTTTGGGGCCGATCTCATAGACCATGTGCTCCTTGTGCAGGATGGTGCCGTCAATCGGGATGAGCCTGTAATGAAAGGGGCCACCTGGATCGTCAAAGGGGCGGCGCGAGGCAATCTCATCTGGAGGCGAGCCGGTCGCGGTTCTGGAACGGATTACGCGGAAGAAGCGGTTCGGGTCATCGCTTTCCAGGTGCAGATGGGCCAGGAACAGATGTTCATAGATATAGCGCGCGACAAGTTTCGACCGTTTGTCGCCGCGGTTGAAGAACGTTTCGACGGTGTGCACCGACTGTTCGACACTCTGTGGCAATCCTTTGCCGGCGTCCGGTGCAGGTGCCCCATCCCTGGCCCAGGACAGCAGGGTCTCGTAGTCGCCATCTGCAAGCGGCGCCATGGCAAACGGCATGCCGCCCTGCGGGTGTTCCTTGAGATAGTCCTTCACCTTGCCGGGCATGGCGCAGGTGTTTGCACGCAGCGTCGAAATGTCGATGTCGTCAGGAAGCGGCGCTCCGAGCTTGAACGAATTCTTGCGGCCGGCCAGCAGCAGTTGTTCCAGAACGGATGGCCCGTCCTGTGCACCGACAACGTCGAAGAAACCCTTGGCGCGCCAGCCCGGAACAGACTTTGCGTCGATCCCCAGGCGTGTCATCGGAGCATCTTCCAGACGCGAGGAATCGTAGACTTTCTGCTTGCTTGCTCCGCGCATCCAGCCCGCGGCGGATGACAGCTTGAGCTGACAGGGCGCGTCATAGCAGCCGTGGCAGACGACGCAGCGCTTGTTGAGGACATCGAGAGCTGACGTATCCTCCTGCGCCGATGCAGCACCGGCACAGCAAATCAGAAGTATGGCGCGAAACGCCTGTTTCAGGATCCGGGACCAGAGAGCCTGAAGGCGGCCGGCCGCACTCATGCCAGAGGCATCAACCTTCATCGTCTTCCATCCGTGGACGGGTCACCCGGCTCGGGTCGTCAGGCCCCTTGTAGTTGAACAGGTACGCCCAGGCGGCATAGGCGGTGATTGCCGCCATGATGTAGACCCAGGTGATATTGCCGAATGCATATTCCACTCCGGTCCAGCCGGCGCAAAAAGCGACCAGAACAATTCTGCGCCAAAGCGCATCAAACCAGGGATGTTCTACGGGACCAAACACAGTTTTGCCTTCCTTTTGCGTCATCTGAGCCGAGCTGCCCGGGCTTGCTGACGTAGCGGGAGCCTCAAGAGCTTGCAAAATCAGGCAAAACTTGCCTGCCATCACCTGATTACACCTTGAAACTGGCTGCTGAACAAGGGAATGTGGCGTACCACTCCCGGCCACGGAATTTCATGTTGATAAGAGGAGCCTGGCTTCCGACATGCTGACTGCGCTTGATCTCCTGACAGCTAATGACACGCCAGGTCAACACCCACCTTCCTATTACGCTGCAACTGCCAACAGGCAAACGGCTCACCCGGTTCTCGATGGCTCACACACCTGCACGGTCTGCGTCATCGGTGGCGGTTATACGGGGCTATCGGCTGCATTGCATCTGGCTGAACGGGGTGTTGACGTCATCCTCCTGGAAGCCAACCGGATCGGGTGGGGCGCCTCGGGCCGCAATGGCGGCCAGGTCGGTTCCGGCCAGCGCATGGACCAGACGGTTCTGGAAGAACGCCACGGCAAGTCTCACGCCAGATTGCTGTGGGACCTTGCCGAGGATTCCAAGGCACTGGTCAAGGACCTGATCATCAAGCACCAGATCGCCTGCGACTACACGCCGGGGATACTGCATGCCGATCACCGCAAGAGTTTTGTCGAGGAAAGCCGGGACTATGTCGAGCATCTCAGGCTCGTCTACGGCTATGAGGACATTCGCTTTGTCGGTCCGGATGAAATCGGCGAGCAGGTCGGCAGTCCCCGGTACTACGGCGGCTCTCTGGACACGGGCGCAGGCCATCTGCATCCGCTCAATTTCGCACTGGGTCTCGGGCAGGCAGCCGAAGCTGCAGGGGCCAGGATTTTCGAGGAAACCAAAGTCACCGGCATTGACGGCCAGGGCACGGGACGGATCACCGTGAGGACGGGGCAGGGCGACGTTCGTGCAGAGCACGTCATTCTGGCGTGCAACGGTTATCTCGGCCGCCTTGACCGGCAGACCGCCGCGCACGTCATGCCGATCAACAATTTCATTGTCGCAACGGAGCCCTTTTCGGAAGACGAGGCGCAAAAGATCATCCGCAACAACGTTGCCGTGGCCGACAGCAAGTTCGTCATCAACTACTTCCGTCTGTCGGCAGACCGCCGGCTGCTTTTCGGTGGCGGTGAGAACTACGGCTATCGCTTTCCGGAAGACATCAAGGCCTTCGTGCGCGAACCGATGCTGGAAATCTTCCCCCAGCTCAGCGACGTGGCCATCGATTACGGCTGGGGCGGTACGTTGGCGATTACGCCCAAGCGCATGCCCTATTTCGCAAGGATTGCGCCCAACATGCTGACCGCAGGTGGGTACTCCGGCCACGGCGTTGCCATGGCAACCCTCGGTGGTCAGGTGCTGGCGGAAGCCGTAACGGGAACTGCGGGTCGCTTCGATGTCTTTGAAAAACTGAACGTACCGGCATTCCCCGGTGGAGACCGGCTCCGCTTCCCGCTTCTGGTACTTGCCATGACGTGGTTCTCTCTGCGGGACAGGCTCGGGTTCTGAGATGCCGCAGAGCCGCACAGAAGCGCGCCGGACGATCGGCAGTTACTGGGAAGCCAGTGTTCCGCAGGTCAAGCAGGACCGGCAGCTCATCGGCAACGCGCTTTTCGACGTGGCGATTATCGGCGCTGGGTTCGCCGGGCTGAGCGCTGCGCTACGGCTCGCGCAGGCAGGCGTTTCCGTGTGCGTTCTGGAAGCGGAACACGTTGGTTACGGCGCCTCGGGCCGCAACGGCGGATTTTGTTGCCTGGGTGGTACCAAGCTCGACGAGCGCCGCCTCATCAAGAAATTCGGCCTCGAGGAAGCGCGCCGTTTCGTTGCCTATCAGGTCGCGGGCGTCAATCTGGTTGCCCAGAGGCTCGACAGCTGGGGTGTTGACGCCGACCGCCATTCCAATGGGGAAATCTATCTTGCCCACCGGCAGAAGGATTTCGCCGGCTTTCAGGCGGAAGCAGCGTTCCTGAAGGAGAACTTCGGTATCAAGGCCCGGGTGCTTTCCAAGACGGACCTGGACGCGGAAGGCTATGGTGGGCCAACATTCCACGGCGGACTGCAAGTACCCTACGGCTTTGCACTCAATCCTATGGCCTATGTCCAGGCTCTGGCGGATCAGGTGCGCCGAGCCGGTGGCAAGATCTTCGGCAAGTCGCCGGTGACAGGGATGACCCGGGACAATGACCGCTGGCAACTGGAGACCGAACACGGCTTCATCCGGGCCCGGAAGGTTGTCCTGGCGGGTAATGGCTATGCACGCGAGGATGCACCCAAATGGCTGCACGGGCGTACGCTGCCGGTCATGTCGTCAATCCTGGTGACCCGCCCCCTGAGCGAGGGTGAACTCGCCGCACAGGGCTGGACCTCCGACACCATGGCTGCCGACACTCGTTACCTGTTGCATTATTTCCGCCTGTTGCCTGACCGGCGGTTCCTGTTCGGAACGCGCGGCGGCATTTTCGAAAATGCCCAGTCGCTCACGGCGATGTACAAGCGTGCAAGGTCGGATTTCGACGAGATGTTTCCTGCCTGGGCGGGCATTGAGGCCGAACACAGCTGGTATGGACATGTGTGCCTGGCGCGAAATCTGACCCCCTTTGTTGGGGAAGTGCCCGGTCTCGGCGGCGTCTATGCCGCAATGGGGTGGCATGGCAGCGGCATAGCAATGGCATCGATCTCGGGGGAGAAGGTCGCCGGACTGATCCTGGGCAAGCTTCAGCCGGAAGATCTGCCGGTTGCCCTGCGCCGGCCTTTTGCAAGGTTTCCCCTACCGTCACTGCGCAAACTCTATCTTCAGGGCGCTTACTGGTGGTACGGCTGGCAGGACAGGTAAACCGCAGATCTGCATTCGCCATGATCCGGGACCATTGAAGACAGAAATCGGATGCTTATGACTGATACCATGATCGTTCGGCGGGCCGAGCTTCGAGACCTGGAAGCCGTTTACGATATCTGCCTGAAAACCGGCCATGCCGGGCGCGACGCCACGGATCTTTATTCTGACCCCGCATTGATCGGCCATATCTATGCAGGGCCCTATGTGGCCTTGAAAGGTCCGATCAGCTTTGTCGCTGAAGATGATCTCGGCGTGTTCGGCTATGCCGTCGGCGTGAGCGATACACGGGCTTTCGAGCACGAACTGGAGCGGGAATGGTGGCCGGCTTTGCGGGAACGTTACCCGAAACCGGTGCAGCAGGAAACCGAGCAGTCAGCAGATGATCAGCGGATCCGCACGATCCACAATCCGTCGCCCGTGCCACAGGCCGTCATCGATGAATATCCGGCGCATATTCACATGAACCTCTTGCCGCGTGCGCGCGGGAGAGGAGTTGGCACCAGGCTGCTGGACGCCTGGATTGCCGCTGCCAAACTGAAGGGTGTATCGGCTGTTCATGCCGGGGTAAGCGCTGCCAACGAAGCCGGGCTCGCTTTCTGGACAGCACGGGAGTTCCATCCGGTTCTGACAGTCAGCAACAGCGGATCTCATGGCACTATCTGGTGCGGGCGAAGCCTGTAGTCGCCACGGGCCAACAAGGCCTTAGCTCCGCATAGTTTGCACTGAATGTTGTGGTCACGGGAGAGCGGAATGCCTGCAACCACGAAAACGGAATTGCTCGCCGCAAGCGAGAGCGAGTTTTCAAAGCTGCAAACGCTCCTCGATGACCTGCCCGCGATGCTGCGCCTTGAAAAGGATGCGGACGGCATATCGCCAAAGGATATCGTCGGTCACCGGGCCCACTGGATAGACCTGTTTCTGGGCTGGTACCGGGACGGCCAGGCCGGCAGACCGGTCTGGTTTCCGGCCAAAGGCTACAAGTGGAACGAGACACCCAGATACAATGCCGACTTGCGGCAAAAGCAATCCGGTCTTTCCTGGCGATCGGTGCGATCCCTTCTGGAGGGAAACCATGCCGAACTGCTCGCCCTCGTGGAAAGTCTGGAGAATGACGAACTCTACGGCGAACCGATGAAAGGCTCCAACAACAAGTGGACGACGGGACGCTGGGCGGAAGCCGCCGGTCCAAGCCATTACCGGTCGGCTTCGAAATATCTTCGCCAACGTCTTTCTCAGTTTCAGGAGGAAAGAGACCGGCGCAATTTCGATGTGAGGGATCAGTCCGGGTCGATCTGAGCCTTGCGTCTGACAACGGCTACGTTGACCTCCCGCCATATCTCAAAACCCAGCTTGCGGTAGAGGGCAATTGCTCCGTGATTGTCCGCATAGGCGTGAAGGAACGGAGTGTCGCCGCGGTTCCTGATGACTTCAGTCACATGAAGAGAGAGCTCGGATGCCAGGCCTCTGCCTCGGAAATCGGGATGAGTGCAGATCCCGCTGACTTCCGTATAGCCGTCGAGGTTGATCCTGCTACCCGCCATTGCAGCCAGACGGCCGTCCAGCCTGATGCCGAAGAAAGTGCCCAGCTCCGGCGTGCGCGCGGTGAACGGACCCGGTTTTGTAAGCGCTGCAAGCTCGACCATCTCCGGGACATCGGTTTCGTCCAGCTGCACGATTGAAGTCGATCGGGATGGGCCTTCTGACGGGGAAACTTCCACCATGAGGACACCCAGCGCGGTGATCTCTGCCTCAAGTTCATGAGGCAGGGCGATGTCATCCGCCTGCAGTATGAACGCCCGGTCGTCACCCGGTTGAATCAGCTCCGCCAGCGCGGCCAGAGCTTCGGGCGAGTTGTTCGCCGCTGCCGCAAAGGGGGAGATGGCCGGATCGAAACGGCGGGCAAGGTCGCCTCCCTGGCTGAATTGCGCATGCCGGGAAGTCAGGGCTGACCAGACAACCCGCTTCAGAAGGCTGTCCCGGCTCGGTTCATTCATAACTGCGTGCATCTTCGAGCTCATAGTGTTGTGAAATCAGATCCCATCGCTTCAACACGTCCCGGGCGGCATCGGGCACATAACAGCGCTCGTAATCCGGGCCTTGAAACGCGATGATGTCGTCAAGCGAGCGGAAACTCATGATGGTGATGAACTCCACCTCGGTTTCCAGGTTCCTACGAAGCACCTCAATGCCGAGATAGCCGGGAATGGCTTTCGCCTCGATGCCCGGAATGACCTGTGTCGTGAGAACATGGGCATAGGTGTCGGCCATGCCGGGATCCGTCCAGCCGTGCCAGATGCGCTTGATCATCGTTCAATCTCCGGGGGCGTTTGCAGAGAGTTCCAGTCCTGCAAGGGCCTGTCCTTGCAGCGGACGGAAAGCGGCCTCGTGCAAAGGGCATCCTCCAGACCTGCAAGCTGGTCAAGCAAAGGACCTTCCAGACTGTTGCAGGCATCGGCAACGGCCAGTGTGATCGCGGGCCAGAGCGTTTCTTTCAGATGGGCGACGAGGGCTACTCCCTTGTCGGTCAGGCCGATTGTCGTCACGCGACGGTCCTGTTGCGAGGGAACGGATTCAACCAGTCCATCCGACTTCATCTTGTTGATCGTTCTGGTAACGCCCGGTTGGCTCTGGCCAAGGGTCTTCGCCAGATCGCCGATACTCAGCGGGCCTTGCCGGTCGAGTGCGGCAAGAACAGGGTTGTGCGGCGTAGGCAGACTGGTGTCGGCAAGCTCGGCCGCTACGATCTGCGTTTGTGCCTGCAGCATTTCCCCGATCCGTTTCAGCCGGCTGCCCAGGGTGGCATAGCCAAGCGCGCGGACGACATCTTCGCTCATGGGTCACTCCATTTACATAACTTGATATATAACTAGTTATGTAAATTCACAAGATCTAGTTGTTGAGAAATTGGAGACTGACCTGAGGCGGAGATGTGGAAGATCGAAAAACGTCGCCCCACCAGTGGCACTGGCGGGGCGAGGTGACGGTCAACAGTTGACGAGGGGGCCGCCTAGTCGAATTCCGGTCCGCGTGCACGGTACGGAGTGATTTCCTTCCAGGCCCGCATCAGCGTGTCCAACTCGTCGTCGCCGTGCGGCGGCATTACGATCTGCAGCTTGACCAGAAGGTCGCCATGACCACCGGTCTTGGTCGGCAGGCCTTTGCCCTTCAGCCGCATGGATTTGCCGCTGGAGGCGTTGGCCGGAATGGTCAGGTTGACAGCACCGGACAGGGTCGGCGTACGCACCTTTGCGCCCAGAACAGCTTCATAAAGTGTCAGAGGCAGGTCGAGGTGGAGGTCGGATCCCTTCACTTCGAAAAGCTTGTGAGGCTTGAAACGGATCTCGACCAGGGCGTCGCCTGCAGGACCGCCGTTTTCCCCGGGGTGCCCCTGGCCCTTGAGCCGGATCTTTTCGCCTTCGACCACCCCCTTGGGCAGGGTAACATTCACCGTCTTGCCGCTTGGAAGCGTTACCTGGGTCTTGCCGGAGTTGACGATGTCTTCCAGCGAGGCGCGGGCGACGATTTCCGCGTTGGCGCCTTTTGTCTTGGGCGGCGCCTTCGCGCGGGCGCCGCCGCCGAAACCTGCACCGGGTCCAGCGCCTGCACCTGCGCCGGCGCGTGCACGGCCACCGCCGAAGCTGCCGAAAATGTCGTTCAGAATATCGTCGAAACTGCCGCCGCCACCAGATGTCTTCTGGGTGCGTGCACCGCCGAAGTCTTCATATCCGGAAAAGCCGTCAAAACCATGCGCCTGATAGCGCTGCTTGCCCTCCGCATCGATTTCTCCGCGGTCGAACTTGGCACGTTTTTCCTTGTCGCCGACAATTTCATAGGCCTGATTTGCTTCGGAAAAACGCTGTGCGGCCGTCGGATCATCCTTGTTCTGATCCGGATGGTATTTTTTGGCCAGCTTCCGAAAGGCCTTCTTGATTTCGCTCTCGCTGGCAGATTTTGCCACCCCGAGAACGCTATAGGGATCACGCATTCGTCTCACCAGGTTCCTAAGATTTTCCGGCAGGCTGCCCCGCGCACTGCTCCGTTCGGCGAGCCGAACACAAGCGTGCAAGTTTAGCAGGTCATGCTTGACCGGACTTGTCCTCTATATCGGGATGGATAGGAAAAAATTCCAGACCCCGAATTCGTCTTGAGGACCTTCCGGTTTTAGCGGTTTTTTGACGGGGTTCAAGCTTCGGCGACAGTCAGGCTGGTGACCGCGAATTTTTGCGTGATGTCCCGGCAGGCCGTGCCGGAGTACAGCTTGATGCCGACGATGGTATTTGCCGTCGTCTGAAAGCCGAGACAGCCTGTCTCGCTGTAGGTGGAGGCATTGATGTTCGACAATGTGCCGGAATTGCCGCTGATCGCGTTGAGCCAAGTCAGCGACAAGGCCTGCGTCGGCTTTCCGGCGGCAAGGTCCTGGCTGATAGTGTCGAGGTTCTGCGCGATCACAGACCGGTCGTCCTCGTTGATATCGGCATAGGCGACGTCGGATGCGGACGGAATGGAGCCGGTCAGGACTGTCGGGGAATCGATGTTGTTGCTGCCCACCGGAACGGACAACTGGCTACAGCCGCCAAGTGCGGTTGCAACGGCCATGCAAAGTGCGGCTAAGGGTTGGATCTTTATGTGCCCGGCAGTATATGAACGCATACGATACATTTTTCAGGCAGCCCCCCGGTCCGGCTTTTCGAGCCGCTTTAAAGGCTGTCGTTTCCTTCGACAGGTTACCGATGACAGACCTTAAAGATCCCCCTGAAGAGTTAACAAAAGGTGACTTTACAGAGGTAGTGAAGCCATTTGAGCTTTTTGCAGAATGGCTTGAGGACGCCAGGGCTTCGGAGCCCAACGATCCCAACGCACTGGCGCTGTCGACCGTCGACGCAGACGGCCTGCCGAATGTGCGGATGGTTCTGCTGAAGGACTTCGACGAACGCGGCTTTGTTTTTTACACAAATTTCGAAAGCGCCAAGGGGCAGGAGCTGCTCTCCGCCGGCAAGGCTGCCATGTGCTTCCACTGGAAGTCCTTGCGCCGGCAGGTTCGCATTCGTGGCCTTGTCGAACAGGTTTCGAACGAGGAAGCGGACGAGTACTACCGCTCCCGGCCGCGCGGCAGCCGGATCGGTGCCTGGGCGTCCAGGCAATCGCGGCCGCTGGAAAGCCGTTTCGCGCTGGAAAAGGAAGTGGCGAAATATACCGCCAAGTTCGGTATCGGCGACATTCCGCGGCCCGACCACTGGTCAGGCATGCGCCTGGTGCCGGTTTCCATCGAATTCTGGCACGACCGGCCGTTCCGGCTTCATGACCGCGTGCAGTTCACCCGAACTGGCGCGGATCAGCCATGGTCCAAGGCGCGCCTGTATCCGTAACGCGTCTGCGATGAAGCTGAAAGTTTCAAGATGCCGGACCGGTTATAGAAGGCGTTTCCAGCGGAAGAACAGGAACGTCAGCCCGACTGACGACACCATCAGGCCCAACGAGAACAGGAACCCGAGCTGCCAGTTCAGCTCGGGCATGTTGGCAAAGTTCATGCCGTAGATCGATGCGATCAAGGTCGGTGGCAGGAAGATCACGCTGACGACCGTAAAGATCTTCGAGATCTGGTTCTGCTCCAGCGTGACAAGGCCGACCGTTGCGTCCAGCAGGAAGGACAGCTTGTTGTCCAGTGCGTCGCCGTGTTCCTTGATGGAATGGATGTCCCTGCCGAACATCTTGCAGTCGGCTTCCTGCTCCTCATTCAGGTTCAGACGTTTGGCATGTGTGCTGAGGTAAAGCATCATCCGCGACAGGCTGGTGCAGACATCGTGCATCTTGGACACATGCAGTCCTATCTGCCCCAGTTGCTTGATGGCGATCTGATAGCTTGCGGTCTTGCGCATGTTGAGACCGTCGCCGAACACCTGCACTGCCAGCTTGTCATACCGCGCTGACGCGCTTTCCATTTCATCGGCACACCGGTCGACGATGATGTCGAGCATCGTGAAGAGAACAGCCGGCCCCTTGTGGGCGATAGTCGAATCGGCCTGAACCTTGCGCGACAGAAGGGCGATGGATTTCGGTTCGCCATAGCGCACAGTCACCAGCCGCTTGGCATTGACGACAAATGTGACAGACGAAAGCGCCGGGTCGATCATCTGCGTGGCGATCGGAAGCTGCGCGGTCATCACCACGGCGCCGGGCTCCAGGTAAAGGCGTTCGGAGGTTTCGATGGAGGCGATCTCGTCCCGTGTCGGGATTTCCGCGCCCATCAGCTTTTCTGCTGCCTTTTGCTCTTCCTGCGTCGGGGCGATCAGGTCGATCCATACAGACGTGGTCGGAAGGGGGGCGCCGGAGGCAAGCTCAAGACGCTCCAGACCTTTGACGGTCGGGCAGTAGGCAATGATCATGCAGGCAATCTCCGCCGAAGGACACGGAGTGTGCCCTGTTCGGCGGCAGTTTGCCCAACAGATCGGAAGACGGCAACCGTCTGAATAAAGTGATTTTGCGGCACCCCGACAGGGCTTGGCCGCTTCAGGATGGCGGACATTCAATCGTCACCGATTGTATGTCCGAACGCTATCCTGGACCGGTCACGCCGGCCGTCAAACAGCGTCTCGAAACAACATGGCAAGCTGGCCGTCAGCAGCGGCTTGCCGCGTCTTCGGACGCTATGGCGCAGCGGCTCAGTTCTTCTTTTTGGCCACCGTGCCCGAATTCTTGCAAAGGGCAGCTGCATTGAGGGCTGCGATGCCGACGGGCTTGTAGAGGTTCACCAGTTTCGCATCGGCGCTTTGCTTCGGGGCAGGGCGGGCAGATTGCTCAGACATTTGTCTCGTCCGTTGTCTTTTCCAGTGCCCGCTCTCTGGGTTAAAGTTTTCATGGCTCGCGGGCGGTGTGCATGTCGTATCCAATTGCGGCAAACGGAAGGCAGAAAACACGCCTTTCAGCCGGTTTTCGCAATGGATGTGAAAAAGCATGCGCTTATTGGCGGAAATCGGCCAGTCAAAAACAATAACAAGATGTAACGAATCCCGGCCGGGTTTGAAGTAATACGGTAAGGATTTATTTACGAATTAGGCCTGCCAGTCATTCGGGCAAGTATATGACTGCCCATTCATATGAAATAGCTTCTGTGATTCCGTAGTGGAGAGCCCCGCAAGGCACTACAGAATCCTAGCAGCGACCGCGCGTAGCTGAGCAGTACCGTCGTGGCACAAAGGCCCAGTCCGGCCAGCATCAATGCAGAAGAGAGCGAAGCTCCCAGAAGGATCATCAGGCCTCCTGTGCCGAGGCCTATGACCAAGAGGGCAATGGTTGTCCGCAGGTAATGGTAGTGGGCTTGCAGCCAGCGTCCGCCCGGTTCGGCATAGAGGATCGCAAATGCCAGGGCGATGGGCGACAGGAGTATCGTCAGAACCAGCAGGTGGCACAGGCAGATATTGGCAGAGCCTGGCCGAAACAAGCCAAAAGGTGAAAACGCCTTTTGTTTTCCGTCACCGGCAGCGCGGTGTTCCTGTTCGCTCGCCGTATGACGGGACCGCAATCCGGTCATGCCTTACCCCGATTTGCAACTGTATTTCCGGCGTGTCTTGCTTGCACGTTTATCGTTTGCCCAGAAGGAATGTATGATGTGTTCGCTGTCGAAGTGAAGTTCATTTTTGACAAATTGGCTGTAAACGAAGAAACAATCAGGTGGACACCTTGCCGCGCAGATGCGGCAAGCCAGGCGAGATAGGATCTCATGAAGCGCTACGCCGTCTATAAAACAGCTTCGGCACCGGCCAGTCGCACGACCGGCTCCGTGGCGCTGGCGCTCGCGGCAATTGCCTTTCTGGCAAAGCGGTTCGGCCTGATCGACGCGGATGTGTTTGTCCTGTCTCTGATTGCAGCGGCTACGATTGCGCTCGCCGCCATCCTGCTTGCCCTGTTCGGCTTCCACCGGATCTGGACCTATGGCGGACCCGGCGTGCCGGCGGCGCTCACAGGTTTGTTCCTGGGGCTGCTGGCGCTTGCGACGCCTGTGCTTGTGGTCGGAATGCTGGTCATGCACGCGGGAGCGAGCGACCTGGCCACCAACCGAACCGATCCACCCGAACTTGAAACGAATGTGGCTTCAAGCGAACAGCCTTTTCTCGACTGGCTGAACACCGCGCTTGTTGAAGACGTCTGGCCGGCCGTTGCCGCTTATACGGGTGCCGCGCCGGGCATGACTGCTATGGCCAATTCGGCGGAAGACCGTCTTTACCCCGATATCGTTCCGCGCCGATACCGCATTTCTACCGCTCAACTGCATGCGGCGAGTGTCAAGGCGCTTGAAGGTCTGAACTGGCAGGTCGTTGATGAATTGCCGCCCGATCTCCTCGATGCACCGACCTATCTGCAGGCCGAGGGCACTTCGCAGATCCTGGGATTGAAACACGATATCGTACTGCGCGTCCGGCCGGATTCGGTGGGGGCCCTGCTTGACGTTCGTTCGCGTTCGCGCACACCGCTGAAGGACCTGACCGACAATGCGGACCGCATCCGTCTTGTCTTCAGCGAGATCGACCGTGTGCTTCTGGAAACATACGGCGATCTGGCGCGGCTTTCGGTCGACGAGACAGAGCTGGAAGAAGACCTGCCGGCCGAACCGGTTGAAGACTTACGCGAAACCATTCCGTTGCCGAGCTTCAAACCGTATTTCGAGGACGAGGATGCGCCGGTTGCCGAAGGTCTGGATGCGGTCGATCTGGAAGGCTGATCGCTTGCAGGCTCAGCCGGTGAGGCGATAGCGGGCGGCAAGAGACAGCTCCGGACTGGCCTCGACGCGGCCTCTGTCCGCGAGGTCCTCCAGGTGCGCGAATACGGACAGACCTGCTGCCGGGTGCAGCGCCGGATCAACCGCTGCATAGAGCACCGATACGATTTCCGGAATCGATCTTTCGCCTTTTGCCAGTTCGTGAAGGATCGAGGCTTCCCGGTCGAGCCTGTGCCGCTTCAGGTCGCGGACGTAGTCGATGGCATTGCGAACAATACCGCCGTGTCCGGGCAGATAGACGGATTCGGAACGGGCCAGCAGTTTGTCGATCGAGGCCATGTAGTCCCGCATGCTGCCGTCGGGTGGGGCGACGACCGATGTCGACCAGCCCATGACGTGATCGGCGGACAGCAGAACCGGTTCCCCGGCAAGGGCAAAACACAGATGGTTGGACGTGTGGCCGGGGGTGGCGACGGCTTCAAGCGAAATGCCTGCGGCCTCGAACATCTCGCCGTCTTCCAGCAACCTGTCGGGCACGTAGTCCTTGTCGCCGCTGGCGTCGATTGGATTGACCTCGTTTTCAAGAAGCGCTCGTGCCGGCCGGTGCGGCCCGCACCCGATGATCTCGGCACCGGTTCTTTCTTTCAAGAGCCGTGCGCCCGGCGAATGATCCACATGCGTGTGGGTGATCAGGATCGCCTCGATGACTGCGCCTTGTGCAGCCTTCAAGATGGTGTCGACCTGGCCTTCCAGGGCAGGCCCGGGGTCAACGCAGATCAGCCGATTGGTCCCCAGCAGATAGCTGTTGGTGCCATGAAAGGTGAAAGGCCCCGGGTTGTTTACCGTGAGCCGGCGCACGCCCGGCATCAGCTCGACGGCAGTTCCATATTGCGGATCGAACGTGCGATCGTGCTTCATGATGTCTCCAGTTGGTTCCGCCAGGGGCGACAGTTTCGGCAGGTTCTGCCTCGGTCTGTACGTCATGTATCTGACGTTTGAATCGGCTAGGGAAGCGGTACTTTGCCAAGCCGGGTCCAAATGTGAAACAGTGCGTTTGGGGTTGGAAAGAACGAATTTGACGGAAAATCATGACACATGACACCGAGTGCCGGGTTGAAGGCATGTTGAATCTGCCGCGGAGCCAGGCGTTTTCACTGTTTGTCGACCGGCTTGATCTGTGGTGGACATCGCCTTTCAAGGATGCGGGCGAGGGCAAGGTTCAGGCGGGTATCGATCCCTATGCGGGCGGTAGCTGTTATGAGATCGACAGTGAAGGCCAGCACAGGGTCTGGGGAACCGTCCTCTCACTGGAACCGCCGCTTTACATTCGTCTGGCCTGGCAGGTCACCCGGGATGGCGAGGAAGTTGCGGATCCTGCGACGGCAAGTCGTGTCATGGTGAACTTCCGCGAGGCAGGGGACAGCACGCGCCTTGAAATCGTTCACAGTGAGTTTCTGAGACATGGCGAAGCGGGAGCGGAATATCTGGAACGCATGCGCCAGCCTGATGGCTGGCCGCGTATTCTGGACAACCTGAAATCCGCCGCCAGACATCCCTTGCCTCAAAATCGGTGATTGGTGCGGGTATTTCGCGCCGGTTCGGAAGTTTCGGTTCACCTGACGCGAACAGCGTTGGTGGGTCGGAGCCCATTTTCAGGGGGGTATTTGATTGTCGCTTGGCTGACATGCTTTCCGTGTTAGGGGAGTGGTCCGATGCTGCCCCGATCTCCCTATTCCGGCCTTGCACATTTACTGAGACGTCGAAATAGTGTCTGCACTCGGGACACCTAACTGCTGAAACGAATTCGCTCGACCGTCCATGACCCAACCGCCTTCGCCAATCGAAGAACCTGCTGAAGACCGGCAGGCCGCATCGCCGCTGACCCGACTTGGCGAGGCCCGCTGGATTCTGCTGTTCGCGTTTGCTGCTGCCGCAGGCGCGGTCATCGTCCATGAAGTGCCGTTGACGACGGCGCTGCTCGCCATGGCGGCAATTGTTGTCGTGGCCTGTTTCGTGCCGCGCAAGTCTTCGAGCCGCAGGGTGAAGCTGAATGCCCAGCGGGAAATCCGCAGGATGTGGCCGGGTACGGGCATGAAGGTCACTGTTGATGCGTTGCCGACACCCTGCTTCGTTGCCGACGGGCGGGGCATTACCCGCTATGTCAACAAGCAGGCGCTGTCGATTTATGAAGGCGTGAAACCGGGGGATCCTCTGTCCTTCTCGCTCCGGGCTCCTTCGCTGCTGGAAGCGTTCGACCGTGTCTGCACAACGGGTGAAGCCGAGAAGATCAGCTGGATCGAGAAGGTGCCGACAGAAACCTGGTACGAAGCTCATATCTCGCCGATCTACATGCCCGGAAGCGCAGGCCAGGAAAAGATGCCGAGCTTGCCGGACTTCATTCTGGTGGTCATTCAGGACCTGACAGAAAATCGCCGGCTTGAACGCATGCGCACGGATTTCGTCGCCAATGCCAGCCATGAACTGCGCACGCCTCTGGCCTCGCTCACCGGATTTATCGAGACCCTGCAAGGACCTGCGCGCAACGATCCGGAGGCGAGAGACAGGTTTCTGTCGATCATGCTGGATCAGGCGGGGCGTATGCGCCGGTTGATCGATGATATCCTGTCGCTGTCGCGGATCGAGCTGAAGGCGCACGTCCGTCCCGCAAATGCTGTCGATCTGTCAGAAATCGTCCGGCATACGACCGATGCGCTGTCTCCACTGGCCTCCGACATGGGCGTCGAGATCCGGCTTCAGCTTCCGGACACTCCCGTGCGGATCAGGGGCGACAGGGACGAGCTCATCCAGGTAACGGAAAACCTGATCGAGAACGCGCTGAAATACGGCCATGACGGCAAGTTCGTCGACGTCGGTCTTGAAAGACCGCAGGCGCCGCAGGATGCACTGACCTGGCAACTTTCGGTACGCGACTACGGCGAGGGCATCCCGCGTGAGCATCTGCCGCGCCTGACAGAGAGGTTCTACCGGGTCGATGTCGAATCGAGCCGGGCAATGAAGGGGACGGGCCTCGGGCTTGCCATCGTGAAGCACATCCTGACACGCCACAGGGGCCGGCTGGAGGTGGAGAGCGAGCCGGGGCAGGGGGCGACGTTCAAGGTCAGTTTGCCTGCCATGGAGAACGTTGAAGGTCTGCCAGAGAAGATCTCCGCCTGATGCCGGATTGGCGACTGTCGTATTCCTGAGACGCGAGTCTGCTAGAGACTTGCCACTGCAAGATCGGAAAAGTCTTTTGTGACCGGTCAGGCGATCCACCTAAAGGAAGGCCTGTCTTGCCGGGTCGCGCCAGCATTTTTGTCCAGGAGTTTTAACGTGCCGATGTATTTTTCAGCCCGCGCTGTGTTGTGTGGCGTTTTTTGTTTGGCATCCCTGACCGCCGAAGCGCGTGACCGGTTGCTTATCGTCGGCTCGTCAACGGTATTTCCGTTTGCGACCGCGGTCGCAGAAGCAGTCGGCAGCAACGGCGTAAAGTTCCCGATTGTCGAATCCACGGGCTCAGGCGCCGGTTTCAACCTGTTCTGCAAGGGCGTTGGTGAACACACGCCGGACATCACCAATGCATCCAGGCGCATGAAGCCTTCGGAACTGGACACCTGTCTCGCAAACGGCGTCACGCCGGTCGAAGTGGAAATCGGTTATGACGGCATCGTGCTGGCCAATTCGCGCAATGGCCCGAAATTCACCCTGACCGTGGAGCAGATTTTCGAGGCGCTGGCCGAGAAACTTCCGAAGGACGGACAGCTTGTCGACAACGGCAACCTCGCCTGGTCTGACATTGATGCGGACTTGCCGAATGAGGAAATCGAGGTGCTTGGACCGCCTCCGACCTCCGGCACCCGTGACGCGTTCGAGGAACTTGTCATGGAAGAAGGCTGCAAGACGGTCAAGGATCTGGAAAAGGACGGTTGCACGCGCATTCGCCGGGACGGCAGCTTTGTCGAAGCGGGCGAGAACGACGACCTGATCGTCGGTGCTCTGGAGGCCAATCCCGTGACGGTCGGCATCTTCGGCTATTCCTTCCTGATGCAGAACCGGGACAAGATCCAGAGCGTCGGCGTCAACGGGGTCGAGCCGACGTTCGAAAAGATTGCCTCAGGGGAATACCCGGTGTCCCGCCCGCTGTTTTTCTACATCAAGAAGGAACACGTCGGCCTTATTCCTGGCATGGAGGAGTATGTGGCTGCCTTCACCAGCGAAGAGGCCTGGGGCGACGATGGGTATCTGGCGAGCAAGGGACTGATTCCCCTGTCTGCCGAAAAACGCAGGCAAGAGGCGACCGACGCAATGGCGTTGCCGGCCTTGCAACTCTGATCGAGCCGAGCCGGGCAATGCAAAACCCCGTTCGGCCGCTGCGGCAGGTGCCTGAAAGCCTCCCTGATCAGGCATAACGCTCGCCAGATGGATAAAAGGGATGCCTGTCAGCTTTGCCGAGGCAAGTGAGAGCTGCACCATGTGCACCTCGAGACGGGTTTTTGTGACCCTTTGCGACATAAAACCGTCAAGGAACAGGTTTTCTTGAGTAATTTCAGCATCTTAAATTGTCACAAAACTGAAAAGGAACTGTCATAGAACTCTCATCCGTGGAGCCTAGGTTCCCCGCATCGCTCGTGCACATCCAAGCGCGGTGATCATCTAGAAACCTTGACATTCAAAGGGAGTGGTCAAGTGAAATTTACGACCCTCGTTAGCGCAACTGCTCTTGCCGTTGCTTCCACTGCATTCGTTGGTTCGGCTCAGGCTCGCGACCAGGTGCAGATTGCTGGTTCCTCCACGGTTCTTCCTTATGCTTCCATCGTTGCTGAAGCATTCGGCGAAAACACCGATTTCCCGACACCGGTCGTTGAATCCGGTGGCTCCTCTGCTGGTCTGAAGAAGTTCTGCACCGGCGTTGGCGAAAACACCATCGATATCGCAAACGCTTCCCGCGCTATCCGCGAGAAGGAAATCAAGGCTTGTGCCGAAGCTGGCGTGAAAGACATCATCGAAGTCCGCATCGGCTACGATGGCATCGTCTTCGCTTCCCAGAAAGACGGCCCGGCTTTCAACGAATTCACCCAGGTTCAGTGGTTCAACGCTCTGTCCCCGAAAGTCCTGAAGGACGGTCAGATCGTCGACAACCCGTACACCAAGTGGTCCGAAGTTGACGCTTCCCTGCCGGACGCGGAAATCGCTGCTTTCATCCCGGGCACCAAGCACGGCACCCGTGAAGTGTTTGAAGAAAAAGTTCTGGCTGTTGGCTGTGAAGAATCCGGCGCTCTGAAAGCCATGATCGACGGCGGCATGTCCGAAGACGACGCTGAAGACGCCTGCATCGCAGTTCGCACGGACGGCAAGTCGGTCGACATCGACGGCGACTACACCGAGACCCTGGCTCGCATCGACTCCAACCCGAACGGCGTTGGCGTTTTTGGCCTGGCGTTCTACGAGAACAACACCGACAAACTCAAAGTGGCAACGATGGCCGGTATCGCTCCGTCCACCGAAACCATCGCCAAGGGTGAGTACCCGGTTTCCCGTCCGCTGTTCTTCTACATCAAGAAGGCACACATCGGCGTTATCCCGGGCCTGAAAGAATACGCTCAGTTCTTCGTTTCTGACGAAATCGCTGGCCCGGACGGCCCGCTGGCTCAGTATGGCCTGGTTTCCGATCCGGAGCTTGCAGCTACGCAGGCTTCTATCGAAGCCGAAGAAACGATGGGCAACTAAGCACATCTTTCCGGAAGGGCGGCTTCGGCCGCCCTTTCTTTCTTCTTTGCCGGTTGGGTCGCCCTATGTCACTTCCATACATTCTTATTGCGCTGCTGGTTCTGGCTGTCGCCGGATACATAGTCGGCCGCGGAAAAGCCTTAAGTTCTGCCGGAGGGGATGTGCGTGAGCTCCATTCCCTGCCTGGTTATTACGGCTGGAACGTCGTTGTTTCGATACTGGTTCCTGCCCTCCTGCTGCTCATTGCGTGGCTGATCTTCCAGCCCATCATTCTTGACAGTCAGGTTTCCTCCAAGATTTCCGAAGAGACCATTGCCGCAAGTTCGCTCGACCTCGTCATGAGCGACGTCGTACGTGTTGCCGAGGGTCTCGACCTTGCCGTTTCTCAGGGCGCCATGTCGGCCGACATGGCGTCTTCCATCCGCACCGATCTGACCGACGTGCGCAGCCGTCTCGGCGAGATAGGTGTCGCGCTCGGTTCAGAAGTGACCGCCGAAACGTTGCGGGCCGCGCAGACATACCGCAGCATCTCGGGTACAGGCCTGCTGTTGCGGACAATCGGCGTTCTGGCGGTCGGCCTGATCGGTTTCGCTGTCGGTGTTCTGCGCACCAACAAGGATTTCCGTGCCCGCAACGTCGTGGAAACGGTCGTCCGCTATATCCTGATTGCAGCAGCCTCGATCGCCATCCTGACAACTGTCGGCATCGTGCTGTCGCTGATCTTCAACACGGTCGAGTTCTTCCGGCTCTATCCGGCTGCTGATTTCTTCTTCGGCCTGACCTGGGCGCCGAGCTTCGGCGGTGGATCGGAGCTGGGGATCGTGCCGCTGATCTGGGCGACCATGTATATCTCCCTGATCGCACTTGCCGTTGCCGTACCGATCGGTCTGTTCGCTGCCATCTACCTGTCTGAGTATGCAACGCCGCACGTACGCGCCGTCGCCAAGCCGCTGCTTGAGATCCTGGCCGGTATTCCAACCATCGTTTACGGTCTCTTCGCGCTGCTCACAGTCGGCCCGCTTCTGATGAACGTCTTCGGCTCCGGCGGTGCGCTTGGCGTAAGCTGGATGTCCGGTGCTTCCTCGGTGTTCACCGCGGGCGCTGTCATGGGCATCATGCTGATCCCTTTCGTGAGCTCGCTTTCCGACGACATCATCAACGCTGTGCCGCAGGCCATGCGTGACGGATCGCTCGGACTTGGTGCCACCCATTCGGAAACCGTGAAGCAGGTCATTCTGCCGGCGGCCCTGCCGGGGATCGTCGGGGCTATCCTGCTGGCGGCCTCTCGCGCCATCGGTGAAACCATGATCGTTGTGCTGGGGGCCGGCGCTGCGGCCCGGCTCAGCATGAACCCGCTCGAAGCGATGACCACCGTAACCGCGAAGATCGTCAGCCAGCTCACCGGCGACGCCGACTTTGCCTCCCCGGAAGCCCTTGTCGCCTTCGCACTCGGCATGACCCTGTTCGTCGTGACCCTGGGGCTCAACATCGTCGCGCTCTACATCGTGCGCAAATATCGGGAGCAGTACGACTAATGACCGACACGACCCTTACGCCACCGTCGGGCAAGACCAGTGCTCCGACCCCGCACAAGACCACGTCGATCCTCGAACTCGATCCGCTGACCAGAAAGCGCAACGCCGCTGAAGCGCGCTTCAAGCTCTACGGCATCATTGCCATCGGCATCGGCCTGTTCTTCCTCGTTGCGCTGTTGTGGGCAATCCTTTCCAACGGCCTTGGCGCCTTCAGCCAGACGTTCCTGAAGGTGGATGTCCCGCTCAATCAGGAGCAGATTGCCGAAGCGGAAAAGTCGGTGGTCAAGACCTCCAAGTACCGGGCCATCATTGACGACGCCTTTGCCAAGGAACTTGCCGGTCTCAACATCACCACCGACATGTCGGCAAAGGACCTGCAGAAGCTGTTCTCCTCAGGGGCTGCCGCAACGGTTCGTGACTATGCACTTGCCAACCCGGACAAGATCGGCACGACGGTAACCTTCGAGCTGATCGCCTCATCCCGTGTCGACGGCTACCTGAAGGGCCGCGTCAAGCGCGAGGATCTTGCCGAAGACAAGAACCTGGATGCCGCACACCTGGATCTGGCTGACCAGATGCAGTCCGCCGGCATTCTGGAGAAGCGCTTCAACTGGGCCTTCATCACCGGAACCGATGCTTCCGACAGCCGTCCGGAGCAGGCCGGCATCGGGGCGTCCATGATCGGGTCGCTGTTCATGATGCTGGTGGTGCTGTTCCTGTCGCTGCCGATCGGCGTGGCCGCTTCCATCTACCTGGAAGAGTTCGCTCCGCAGAACAAGTTCACAGATCTGATCGAGGTGAATATCTCCAACCTGGCCGCCGTTCCGTCCATCGTGTTCGGTATTCTCGGTCTGGCGGTGTTCATCCAGTTCATGCATCTGCCGCAATCCGCACCGCTGGTCGGTGGCCTGGTGCTGACGCTGATGACACTTCCGACGATCATCATCTCCACCCGCGCCTCCTTGAAGGCCGTTCCGCCGAGCATCCGCGATGCGGCCCTTGGCATTGGCGCCTCCAAGATGCAGTCGATCTTCCACCATGTCCTGCCGCTGGCCATGCCGGGCATTCTGACCGGCACGATCATCGGTCTGGCACAGGCGCTTGGGGAAACCGCTCCGCTGCTCCTGATCGGGATGGTCGGTTTCATCGCCTCCAATTTCCCGGACGGTGTGGCTGCCGGTTTCTTCTCTCCGAACTCGGCCATGCCGGCCCAGATCTACGAGTGGGCGAAACGTGCTGACCCGGCCTTCTATGAACGCGCTTGGGGCGGGATCATCGTGCTGCTGGTCTTCCTCATGACCATGAACATTATCGCTATCATCCTGCGCCGCAGGTTTGAACGCCGCTGGTAAGGATTGCTCCGATGAACGAGATGCCGAATTTTGAACAGGCGAAAACCATGACCGACAGCAAAATTTCCGCGAACAAGGTGCAGGTCTATTATGGCGATACCCACGCCATCAAGGACGTGGACATCGAGATCCAGCCGCGGTCCGTGACTGCCTTCATCGGTCCCTCCGGATGTGGCAAGTCGACGTTCCTGCGGACGATCAACCGCATGAACGACACCATCGATATCTGCCGTGTGGAAGGGTCGATCAAGATCGACGGTGAGGACATCTACGATCCCAAGGTCGATCCCGTACAGCTGCGCGCCAAGGTTGGCATGGTTTTCCAGAAGCCGAACCCGTTTCCCAAGTCGATCTACGACAACATTGCGTACGGTCCGCGGATCCATGGTCTGGCCCGCAACAAGTCCGAGCTTGATGAAATCGTTGCCTCCAGCCTGCAGAAGGCCGGGCTTTGGGAAGAAGTCAAGAACCGTCTGGACGAGCCGGGCACCGGCATGTCGGGCGGTCAGCAGCAGCGTCTGTGCATTGCCCGTGCGATTGCCGTCAGCCCGGAAGTGATCCTGATGGACGAACCGTGCTCGGCGCTCGACCCCATCGCGACCGCGAAGGTGGAAGAGCTGATCGACGAACTGCGGGAAAACTTCACCATCGTGATCGTGACCCACTCGATGCAGCAGGCTGCCCGTGTGTCTCAGCGTACCGCGTTCTTCCACCTGGGTATTTTGGTTGAAGAAGGTCTGACGGAGGACATCTTTACCAATCCGAAGGACAAGCGTACGCAGGACTATATTACGGGCCGCTTCGGCTAAGCATTTTTTAGGTTTCTGAAGGGGACACAGGATGTCTGAACATACAGTCTCGGCTTACGATGACGAACTGACGGCCATGGCCGGCAAGGTTGCCGAAATGGGTGGTATTGCCGAAAAGGCTTTCGCCGATGCGGTGTCCGCGCTGGTGTCGCAGGATCTGGAGCTTGCCAAGGCGACGATCAAGGGCGATGTCCGTCTGGACAGCCTTTACAACGAACTTGAAGTGAAGCTGATCGAGCTGATCGTCCGCCGCCAGCCGATGGGGCAGGACCTGCGTGAAATCACTGCCGCAACGCGCATTGCCAATGACTTGGAGCGTGTTGGCGATCTTGCCAAGAACGTTGCCAAGCGCGTCATCGCCATCGACAGCGACTTGCAGTCCAAGAAGCTCGCGATCGGTGTGGAGCACATGACGGAACTCGCTCTTTCGCAGCTCAAGCAGGTGCTGGATGCCTACGCCCGCAAGGATGCGGAAGCCGCCCGCCGGGTTCAGGAAGCTGACGCCGAAGTCGACGCGATCTACACATCGATCTTCCGCGAGCTCCTGACCTACATGATGGAAGACCCGCGGGTCATTACCCAGTGCGTCCATCTCTTGTTCTGCGCAAAGAACATCGAGCGCATCGGCGATCACGCGACGAACATCGCCGAGAACGTCTACTACATGGTCACTGGCGAGCGTTTGCCGGAAGACCGGGCAAAGGTCGACGAAACAGGCGCGGTCTGACCCGCCGGTAATCGTCGGATTTGCAGAAGATCTTAACGGCCGGCGCTTCGGCGCCGGTTGCGGTAATTGGAGCGAGATGTATGCCGAAGGTGCTCATCGTTGAAGACGAAGAACCGCTCAGCCTTCTATTGAGATACAATTTGGAAGCGGAAGGGTACTCGGTCGAGTCCTGTGTCCGGGGTGACGAGGCGGAAATCCGCCTGCGGGAAAGCCTGCCGGATCTGTTGCTGCTCGACTGGATGCTGCCGGGCCTGTCCGGAATTGAACTGTGCCGCCGCCTGCGGGCGCGCGAAGACACCGAGCGCCTGCCGGTCATCATGCTGACGGCACGCGGTGAGGAAGCAGAGCGCATCCGCGGCCTGTCGACCGGTGCCGACGACTACGTGGTCAAGCCCTTCTCGGTACCGGAATTGATGGCCCGCGTGCGCGCCATCCTGCGCCGGGCAAGTCCGGAAGTGGTGTCCAGCATGTTGCGATCCGGCGATATCGAACTGGATCGCGAAACGCACCGCGTTCGCCGCAACACCAAGGAAATACACCTGGGGCCGACGGAATTCCGCCTGCTGGAATTCCTGATGACATCGCCTGGCCGTGTCTTCTCCCGCGAACAACTGCTGGATGGGGTCTGGGGTCACGATGTCTACGTGGACGAACGCACTGTCGATGTTCACGTCGGTCGCTTGCGCAAGGCTCTGAACAAGGGCAAGGCGAAGGATCCTATCCGTACCGTCCGTGGTGCCGGATACGCCTTCAATGACCAGTTCACCTCTGCCACTGCCTGAGCGCAACTTGCAGAATGGAATTAAGGAGCCCGCTTTCAAGCGGGCTTTTTGTTTCTCAGCGGTTATGTGCCTTTCGCGGAACAAGGTTCTCTTCTGCGACCACCCCATCAGATGTGTCGGTGTCGGGGCTGATCCTGCGGTCCCTGTCGTGGCGGAGCGGTCAAACAAGGTTTGATTTGATGGAACGGAAACGACATGGATCGGTGCCAAGAACAAGCCGTGGGAGGTCACTGGTCGGGGTCGGGCATCTGGTCAATGGAAGGCCCAAACAAAAAAAAGCCCGCCAGATGGCGGGCTTTCTCATGAATTGGTTAGGTGCGAGGCTATCAGCCTGCCTGAGCCATCGTCTTGCGATCGCGGCGGCGGTCGGCGACCGGCTGATACGCGATCTTGCAGTGATGAGCGCAGTAGGGGACGCCGGCATCGGACTGGCGGCCGCAGAAGTAGAAGTCGTCGGTCGCCGGGTCGCCAATCGGCCATTTGCAGGTCCGCTCGGTCAGCGTCAGGATGGTTGCGCGCTGCGAGATCGGAACGAGCTCTGCAATCGGCTCTACGCGCGGCTTGGCGGCCACCACTGGTGCAGGCGAGATGTCTGCTTTAAGGGCCGTCGCGCCGATCGACTGCGGATGTGACGTCGTCGGTTTCTTCGGCGCTGCACCCGTTGCAGGAGCTGCGGTGCGCGGCCGGCGCGGCTTGGCGCTTGAAGAGGTGGACTTGGCGCGGCCGGACAGGCCAAGGCGGTGCACCTTGCCGATCACGGCGTTACGGGTAACACCACCCAGTTCGCCTGCGATCTGGCTTGCGCTCAAGCCGTCGCCCCAAAGCTTTTTGAGAAGCTCAACTCGTTCGTTTGTCCAACTCATTGCCGCACCCTTTAGTTTGACCGTCCTGCGGCCATTAACCCCGTGTTAAGCATGCGCAAGCACGCTTAATGCTGGCAGATCTAGTGCCTCTTGGTGATTTGCCTCACGAGATCTCGTGTCTGATTGCTGAGAGGTTACAATAACGTTAATTTGTCAGGCAACCACTCGACCCAAACCAGTTGGGGATGAAACGACTTTTCCCCAATTATGGCGAGGTCATTGAGAATTTTATGAAATCCGCCCTCTGCGGCACATGAAATGTCTTGTGCGCCATTTCCATTGACAGTGCATGGTACCGGCAGTGTATAAGAAAGCCGCTGCGTGCCGCCTCATCGGGGCGGCACGTTGCGTTTTGGCCCTTCGGCATCTTTTCAAGGTGACGGCCCGGCGTCGGGGCGACGCAGGGACAGCAGGGGCGTTTAAAGGAGACAAACGAGGTTATGTCCGCGACTGCACTATTCGGAAATTACGCAAGATCGAACCTGTCTTTCGATCATGGGGAAGGCGTCTGGCTGGTTACCACCGATGGCCGACGATTCCTCGATTGCGGTTCCGGCATCGCGGTCAACGCACTCGGTCATGCCCATCCGCATTTGGTCAAGGCGTTGCAGGATCAGGCAGCCAAGCTGTGGCATACCTCCAACCTGCACCAGATCCCGGATGGCGAACGGCTGGCGCAGCGCCTGTGCGCGGAAACCTTTGCCGACAAGGTGCTGTTCGTGAATTCCGGCGCGGAAGCGATGGAAGCTGCCATCAAATGCGCGCGCCGTTATCATTATGACAACGGCAACCCCGAGCGGTTCCACATCGTGACCTTCGAAGGCGCTTTCCATGGCCGGACCATCGCGACCATCGCGGCTGGCGGCCAGGCGAAATATCTTGAGGGCTTCGGCCCGAAGGCTCCCGGTTTCGATCAGGTGCCGGCAGGAGACCTGGATGCGCTGAAAGATGCCATCGGTCCGCAAACGGCCGCAATCGCGATCGAGCCCGTGCAGGGCGAGGGCGGTATCCGCGAAATTCCGACCGATTTCCTGCGTGCGCTGCGCAAGATCTGTGATGACAACGGCATTCTGCTGATCTTCGACGAGATCCAGACCGGTGTCGGACGGACCGGCAAGCTGTTCGCTCACCAGTGGACGGGCGTGGAACCGGACCTGATGGCAATCGCCAAGGGTATCGGCGGCGGGTTCCCGATGGGCGCATGTCTTGCAACGGCAGAAACGGCAGCGGCGCTGTCCCCCGGGACCCACGGCACCACCTTTGGCGGCAATCCGCTGGCCATGGCAGTCGGCAATGCCGTTCTGGATGTCGTTCTGGAAGACGGGTTCCTGGAAGGTGTCCGTCAGAAGGGGCTCAGCTTCAAGCAGAAGCTGGCCGGACTGGTGGACGGCCATCCGGACGTTCTGGCCGAAGTGCGCGGCAACGGCCTGATGCTCGGTCTGAAATGCGTGGTGCCGGTGGCAGATTATGTGCTTGCAGCCCGTGAAGCCGGTCTGCTGGCAGTTCCTGCCGGCGATAACGTGGTGCGCATCATGCCGCCGCTGACCATGAGCGAAGAGGAAATTTCCATTGCTGTCGAGCGCCTGGAACAGGCTGCTGTCGCCATGGAAGCGAAATTGGCGGAAGGAGCGGCCTGATGACCGCAAACGGAACCTACCGGAACTTTCTGGATCTGACGGACTTCGAAGGCGACGAACTGCGCGCCATCCTGGACACCAGCCGGAAGATCAAGTCGAGCCGCAACGGTGTGCATCGCGGCCAGGGCCCTCTGGCCGGCAAAGTGCTGGCCATGATCTTCGAACAACCATCGACCCGTACGCGCATTTCCTTCGATGTCGGCATGCGCGAGCTTGGCGGCGAGACCTTGATGCTGACCGGTGCGGAAATGCAGCTCGGCCGCGGAGAGACAATCGCCGATACGGCGCAGGTTCTGTCGCGTTTCGTCGACGCGATCATGATCCGCATCCTCGATCACAACGACCTGCGTGAACTTGCAGAAAATGCGACAGTGCCGGTGATCAACGGCCTGACCAAGCTCTCGCATCCCTGTCAGATCATGGCGGATCTGTTGACCTTTGAAGAGCATCGCGGTTCGATCAAGGGCAAGAGCGTTGCCTGGACCGGTGACAGCAACAACGTGCTGGCTTCCTGGATTCATGCCGCGCCGCGCTTCGATTTCGAATTGCGCATCGCGACGCCGGGCGAACTGGCGCCGCCGATGGACCTGATTGAAACTGCTCGTGCCAAGGGTGGTTCCATTCAGGTCACGACGGACCCATATGAGGCAGTCAAGGGGACCGACTGTGTCGTGACCGACTGCTGGGTGTCCATGGGTGATGACGATGCGGAATCGCGTCACAACCTCCTCAGCGCCTATCAGGTCAATAAACGCCTGATGGCTGAGGCAAACCAGGACGCCCTGTTCATGCATTGCCTGCCGGCCCACCGGGGTGAGGAAGTCACCTCGGACGTCATGGACGGTCCCAACTCCGTTGTGTTTGACGAAGCCGAAAACCGGCTCCATGCCCAAAAGGGCATTCTGGCCTGGTGCTTCGGCGCAGCATAAGGCAAGCCAAGTGGCACTTAATCTTGATGAACTGGGCATTACGCCTGCAGGGCTGGACGCTGTCCGGCCCTTTGCCGTGGAAGGGCTCGACGTGCGCGGCCGTGCGGTCGCGCTTGGTCCTGTCCTGGAAAAAATTCTTGACCGGCATGCCTATCCGGAACCGGTCTCGCGCCTGCTGGCGGAAGCGATCGTTCTGACCAGCCTCTTGGGCACGTCGCTGAAATTCGACGGCCGCTTCACGCTGCAGACGCAGACGAAGGGGCCGGTGTCCATGCTGGTCGTCGACTTCAAGTCACCCGACGCAATCCGCGCCTGCGCAACCTTGGATGCTGCTGAAGTCGCAGCGCTGATGGCTGATGGCAAGGCAACGCAGGAGGCCCTTCTCGGGCACGGACATCTGGCGATGACCATCGACCAGGGAATGCACATGCAGCGCTACCAGGGACTGGTGGAGCTGGATGGTGTGTCGCTGGAAGAAGTCGCACGCCGGTACTTCGAGCGATCCGAGCAGATCCCGACAGAAGTTCGTCTTGGTGTCGGTGAACTGTTCACCCGCCAGGAAGGCGAGGGGCACGTGAAAACCTGGACCGCCGGCGGGATCCTGATCCAGTTCTTGCCCGAAGCGCCGGAACGCATGCGCCAGGCTGACATTGATCCGGGCAATGCCCCAGAAGGCACGAGCCCGCACGAGATTGACGAGGATGATGCCTGGGTGGAAGCCAAGGTACTGGTCGAGACGGTCAAGGATGTCGAACTGACTGATCCGGAAGTCAGCGTGGAAATGCTGCTCTTCCGGCTGTTTCACGAACGCGGCGTCCGCCTTTTCGAACCGCAGCCTCTGGTCGACAAGTGCAGCTGTTCTCGCGAGAAGATCGAGAATGTTCTCGCCGGGTTCAGCGACGACGATGTCGACCACATGACTGTCGACGGCAAGATCATCGTCACCTGCGAGTTCTGCAGCACCAGCTACGAATTCGACGGCAAGCCCGGCCAGTAAGCCGGACTGTCGTGAAATTCAAAAAGCCCGGATCGGAAACGGTCCGGGCTTTTTCCTTGCTGCCTTGCGCGTAAGCCCTGGACTTGCGCTGCGCTTGTCCGGGTACGTAGTGGGCCCTAACCCGTGAGCCGATCCACGAATGCCCTGACTGCTTCGGCTGCCAGCTTGATGTTGCCGTCGAGTGTCGCCGGCGACTTGCCGCGCGGTCCGAAGTCGTGGTTGCCGTCTTCCAGATAAGTAAGGCTGACATGAGCTGGCAAGGTCACTTCATCGAGTTCCGCCTTCGAGCCGAACGGATCCCTGTCGCCCTGGAGAACCAGAACCGGCCGTTTGGCGTCCTGCAGCGGCTGGAGCCGCCACTCGGCATCGGCCTTGCCGGTCGGGTGGAAAGGGTAGCCGAAACAGGCAACGCCCTTGGCGCGCCCGGGCAGCGAGCCGCCGCCTGCCAGCATCGCGGCGACCCTACCACCCATCGATTTGCCGCCGATCAGCAGAGGGCTGTCGCTCTGGCTGAGGACAGATTGCAGGGCGGTCTGGAACTCGGCAATCAGCTTGTCGGCCCGGGGCGGCGGCTTTTTCGGGCCTCCCGTCCGGCGGCCGGCCATATAGGCAAATTCAAAACGTGCGGCCGCAATGCCTTGGCTCGCGAGGGCTGCCGCGAGCTTGTTCATGAAGGTTGAGTCCATGGCTGCGCCAGCGCCATGGGCCAGCAGCAGTGTTGCCACAGGTGGCGTTTCGGGGCGGTTCCAGAGAAAGTCGGTCATGATGATGTGATCTGTCGCAGCGGCAAGGAATGATATCAGGAGTATTGTCGTATCGCCCTATCGTGCGATCGGGACCGTGGCAAGCAGCATTAGTCAGGACGTTTCAAAAGACCCCATGTTTGACCAGATCGACATCAACCAGGTTCGCATGGCCTGTTTCGGCGGCATCTTTCTGATAATGGCGCTGTTGGAGGCGGGCTTGCCACGGCGGCGCCTGATGAGCAGCCGCTTGAAGCGCTGGCCGACCAACTGGGGCATTGTTCTGCTCGATGCCCTTCTGGTGCGGCTGATCTTCCCCATCGGCGGCGTCGGCCTTGCAATGCTGGCACAGGAAAAGGGTTGGGGCCTCTTTGCATTGCTCGGCTGGTCGGGTGTTGTGGCCGGTCTGATCACCTTCGTCGTGCTCGATCTTGCGGTGTGGTTTCAGCACCTGGTGTCACACAAGGTTCCGCTGTTCTGGCGCATTCACCGCATGCACCACGCAGATAGTGAGGTGGACGCAACAACCGCGCTCAGGTTCCACCCGATCGAAATTCTGCTGTCCTTCCTCTGGAAGGGGCTGGTCATCATCGCCCTCGGCGGTCCTGTTGAAGCCGTGCTGATCTTCGAGATCGTTCTCAACGGCTCTGCGGTTTTCAGCCACGCCAATGTCCGCTTGCCGCTTTGGCTGGACCGCCCCTTGCGGTTTCTGATCGTGACTCCAGACATGCACCGCATTCATCACTCGGTGCTGCCGCACGAGACGGATTCCAACTACGGGTTCTATCTTTCAGTCTGGGACCGTCTGTTCGGAACCTACGTGGAAGATCCCGAGCAGGGACAGGAGACAATGGAAATCGGGCTCGGTGCCGCGCTCACGCCGCGTGCGCATTCGTTTCCCTTCAGCCTGGCGATCCCGTTCCTGAAAAATCCGGACCGCCGGAAGGAGGCGCGTGTCGAGGACGCGAAAGGCAAAAGCTGACCTGGTTCTTTGTCGGGAATGGCGGGAAAGGTCAGAAGAAGCTCATGGGAAAATAGCGCAGGTAAAGCTCGCGGTAGATGCCCTTCTGGTGAAGCTGGCGCAAGGCATATGTAAGGGCCGCAGCCCGTTCCGGATCGTCCTGGCGGGTCGCAATGGCCATGCCTTCATCAAAATAGCCCGGCTCCAGCCACGGGCCGCCGGCAAAGGCACAGCAGCCATCTGCAGCTTCGCTCGGCAGCCAGAAGGACAGGTTCAGGCCGTCGCCGAACAGAGCATCGGCCGAACCGCCCTTGACCGCCTCGCGTGTCGCCTCTGCGGTTTCCAGACTGATGATCTCGGCATCGGGAAAGAAGCGCTTGGCAAACGCCTCGTAGCGGGACCCGGCTTCAACGGCTATCCGCTTGCCAGTGAGCGCCTGCTCGTTGAAATCGGACGCGTTATACGCCCGAACCACAAACCGCGCCGGCAGCTTCAGATAGTCCTCGGTGAAGTTGAGGCGGCGCGTGGAGGGGAGGCTGCGCGACAGGCCGGAGATGATCGCGTCACCTTCTTCTTCGTCCAGTGCAGGCAGAAGAACCTCGAAGTCCTTGATGCGCAGGGCGCAGGAACTTCCAAGCTCCTGGCAGAGAGCCCGTGCGAGATCGACATTGAAGCCGGTAAGACGGCCATGCTGGTCACGGAACACGAAGGGTGGATATCCGTCGGTTGCCAGAAACTGGATCTTGTCCGGAATGGCATTTGGCCGGTCGTGGACGGCTTTCGGATCCCAGAAATTGGGAACGCGGACCGAAGCTTCCTGGGCTGAAACCGACAGGACGCCGAGCGCCAAAGTACCAAGCGCCAAAGTGCCAAGCGTCAGCAGCCCGGCTGCGACGCGGCAGATAGTCTTGAGAAGTGGCAGTGAAGCTGGCACGCGGACGTCTCGTTCCGTATCAAGTCATGGTCGGCAATACGCGCCGGGAATCGAACAGACAGAATATCGCGAACCGGCAGCGCTTGTCAGCCCGCTCCGTCGAAGATGTCATGAGGCATTCCGAAAACAAACACGTGTACTCTGATACGCACAGCGTCGGCTGAATTCCGCGGAGTGCAGTCAGGTCTCCGGTTCCGGATCGTATGAGCGCAGGACGACGATCGTATCGAAGCCCTTGATGTCGTCTTCATAGAAATGCGCCTCGGTGAAAGTTGCATAGGCTTCCATGGAAGAGCACTGCACGGTGAGTACCAGATCGGCCGGACCCGTGACGTGGTAGATCTTTTTCACTTCCCGAAGCTTCAGCAACTTCTGTCGCAACTTCGCCATGCGTTCCGGCTGTCCACGCGACAGCATCAGCATCACGAGCAAGGTAACGGAGGCGCCAGTTGCCTCCGGTGACACGATGGCCACTTCCCGCTCGATCGCCCCGACTTCTCTCAGGCGTTGCACCCTGCGCAGGCAGGCGGCAGAAGACAGGCCAACCTTCTCGGAAAGTTCCTTGCCGGTTTGCCGGGCATCGAGACTGAGGAGATGCAGCAGCTGATGATCGAAATCGTCCAGATCCATGATGAAAAGTCCTGTTTGGCGTAATTGTGCGGTAGTTTATCTCAAAATCGGAATTTTTGCGAATTTATCGCTCAAAACTGAGAATTTTGCGCACTGTCCGTAGAGGCTTTTTCTAAACTTGCTCCTGTCCCGTCGGAAAGGAGCAAAACAGATGACCGATCACCTTGTACCCCTGCACCTGGCACGCGTCCGTAGAGCCGGTCTCGGTGCTGCCGTCTTGCATTTTGCGCTGAAGTGCCTGCGCCGTCGGCGCGACATGGCCCACCTGGCGGATCTGCCCGACTATCTCTTGAAGGATGTTGGCCTCAGCCGCGCTGATGTCCGGAAAACCCCACAGGTCGGCGAAACGCTGCGCTGAAGAAAAGCCACTGGGAAATTCGGGAATTGGATTGGTTGTTTGGAGCGGGTGAGGGGAATCGAACCCCCGTCTTAAGCTTGGGAAGCTTCTGCTCTACCATTGAGCTACACCCGCCGAACCTGATGAGCTTTCTGCGCCGACTTGCCCGACCTGTCAAGCACGCTTGTCTGATGGGGAGATGCTTTTCCAAAGCGCTGCGATCTTGCGCTGCGACGCTGAAATCGCCATGTTCCGGCCCGGGCAGTGCGGTACGCACGAAAAGACATCAAACCGGGTCATATATATGCGAAATCAGGTCAGGGCGCTGGTCACCTCACGCAACTGGGAAGTCTGCATCATTGGCGTTATCGTTTTGAATGCGGTGACGCTCGGTCTGGAGACCAGTTCTGCTGTCATGGCAGAGGTAGGCAGTTTCCTCAGGCTGGTCGATCAGGTGATCCTGGGCATATTCGTCGTTGAACTGGCTTTGCGGCTCTATGCCCATGGCCTGAAGTTCTTCAAGGACCCCTGGAGCCTCTTCGACTTCAGCATCGTTGCAATCTCGCTGATGCCGGCAACAGGCAACCTGTCCGTTCTGCGGTCGCTGCGAATCCTGAGGGCTCTGCGCCTTATTTCCGTCGTACCGTCCCTGCGCCGTGTTATCGGCGGGCTGGTGGCCGCCCTGCCGGGCATGGGCTCCATCGTCGTGTTGATGGCGCTGGTCTTTTACGTCTTCGCCGTCATGGCAACCAAGCTCTATGGAGAAGCCTTTCCGGAATGGTTCGGCAATCTCGGCGCATCGCTCTACACGCTGTTCCAGGTCATGACCCTGGAAAGCTGGTCCATGGGCATCGTGCGTCCGGTCATGGATGTCTATCCCTATTCCTGGCTGTTCTTTGTCCCCTTCATCCTGTGCACGGCCTTCACGGTGCTGAACCTCTTTATCGGTATCATCGTCTCCGCCATGCAGGAGGAACACGAGGCTGAAGCCGACGCCAACCGCCAGGCCATCCACGACGACACAGGTCTGATCCTGGAAGAGGTCAGGGCGCTTCGAGCAGAACTGAAAGAGCTGAAGGCGGAAGCCGGCAAGACGCGGACGTAAGGCGGCGCGGCGGACTGAAACAGTGGCGTCAGCGGATGCACCAAGAGCTACTCACGATCTGAGGCGTCGTCCCATGGCTGAACCGTGGGAACCAGGACGCTCCGTTTCCTGAGCCAATTGTCTCTTTGTGACTGAGATCCAGGTATGGATTGCCGGATCAAGTTCGGCAATGACGACTGGGGGAGGGGCCGGCCCTAGTGCTTGGAAGGAGTGACGGGACGTCGACGCTCCCTAAAGTTCAGCCAGAACCTCTTCCGGCCCTTCGACGGTCAGCGTCACTCCGTCTTCGGTGTAGTCGCGCGCCATGACGGTGAGGCCGAGGGTCTCGACCCGCCGTTCCAGTTCCGATCCGGACGCAAAATCTGCGCGAACTGTTTTCGACAGTATCTTTTGAAACGGTACCAGGTCGGCGTTGTAGATCGCATCCTGCGCTGCGCCGGAATAGGCCCGGGCGAGGCCCCCACCGCCGAGTTTCGTACCGCCGAAATAACGCACGATCAGAACAGCGCAGTTGATCAGTTCGGCGCCTTGCAGCACGCGCAATGTCGGCATGCCGGAGGTGCCAGCCGGTTCACCGTCGTCCTTGCCGCTCTCCTCAATCCGGTCGTCTTCCAGAAGTCTCCGGTGCGCCGTGACGATGTGATTGGCCTTTTTGTGCTCCTTGCGCAGCTCTTCCATCCGCTGGTCGAACATGTCCACCGGCACCAGATGCGCCAGAAAGCGGGACTTCCGGTCTTCCAGAAATCCTTCAAACTCACGGGTGACGGTTTTCAGGGCCATCGGCGGTCAGGCGGGTGCCTTGAAGTGCTTGGACAGCTTGAGTGCCTGGCCCTGATAGTTGGAGCCGATGCCTTCACCGTAGAGTGTCGCCGGGCGCTCCGCCATGTGTTCATAGACCAGACGCCCGATGGTCTGGCCGTGTTCCACGATGAACGGGACATCATGTGAGCGGACTTCAAGAACCGCGCGCGAGCCGACACCACCGGCACTGGCGTGGCCAAAACCGGGATCGAAGAAGCCTGCATAATGGACGCGGAATTCGCCGACGAGTGGATCGAACGGCACCATTTCGGCCGCATAGTCCGGCGGCACATGCACAGCTTCCTGGCTGACCAGAATATAGAATGCATCCGGATCGAGGATAAGTTCCGCCCGTTGGCGGCGATAGATAGGTTCCCAGAAATCCAGGACGTCCTGCGCGCCGACGACATCGACATCGATCAGTCCGGAGTGTTGCTTGGCGCGATATCCGATCAGGCTGTTGGGTCCGGTCCCTTCCAGATCGATGGAAAGCTGCACACCGTTGCCGATGCGCTCGTTGCCACCGCTCATCAGCGTGTGGGCCTTGTGCACCTCTTCCAGCTCCGCATCGGGAATGAGCGATTGACCGCGCCGGAAGCGGATCTGGCTGAGGCGGGACCCGGACCGCACGAGGATCGGAAAGGTCAGCGGCGAGATTTCGGCATAAAGCGGACCGGTGTAGCCGGCCGGAATGGTGTCGAAGGCAAGGCCGTTGTCTGTGATGACGCGGGTGAAGACGTCCAGGCGGCCGGTCGAGCTTTTCGGGTTGGCAGTTGCCGAAATATCGGGAGCCAGGGCGAGGCTTTCCTGCAGCGGCACGATATAGACGCAGCCTGTTTCAAGGACGGCACCTTCGCTCAGGTCGACCGTGTGCAGTTTCATCTGCTCAAGCCGAGCTGCTACCTGGATGTCGGGGCCCGGCAGGAAGCTGGCACGCACCCGGTAGGCTTCCTTGCCCAGACGCAGGTCGAGGCTGGCAGGCTGTATCTGACCGGTGACAGGCGGCGCGTCCGCTGAAATCTCTCCGGCGGCGAACATGGCCTGGATTACCCGTTCCGGCAAAATGCCGTTTGCTGTGAGAAGTGCGCTTCCGTTCAAGACCTGACCCGCTGTGACGTTCATGAAGATGTTCCGCATTATGCTGGTCTATGGTCATTAAAGGATCGGGCCGCCCGCGCCAACAGGCATTCTGGCAGAACGGGGCTTTTGAAGGGATCGTGCGCAAGACAATTGACCTGTGCCCGCTTTTCCCGTAGGACAGGCTCACTTCGTGGTGATTTGGGCCGGCCGGCTTGCAGCCACGTTAAACAAGTTGCTAAAAAGGCCGGAGGTGAGAACCCCGGTCTTGAGGCTGGGGTTTTTTGCGTTTGGAGCGAATGAAAGACATGACTGAGACCACCAAGACCGGAAACAAGAACTGGCGCCCTGCAACCACTCTGGTTCATGGCGGCACCATGCGGTCACCGTTTGGTGAGACCTCGGAGACCATCTACCTGACCCAGGGCTTCACCTACAGCGGTGCCGAAGCTGCCGAGGCCAGGTTCAATGGCGAGGACCCGGGTTATGTCTATTCGCGCTATGCCAACCCGACCGTTACCATGTTCGAGGACCGTATCAAGGCACTGGAAGGGGCCGAGGCCGCGCGGGCAACCGCCAGCGGCATGGCGGCCGTCAATCTGGCGCTGATGGCAGCGGTAAGGGCAGGCGATCACGTGATTGCCGCCAAGGCCCTGTTCGGCTCCTGCCGCTATATTTGCGAAACACTGTTGCCGCGTTTCGGCGTTGAAAGCACGCTGGTAGACGGAACGGACATCGAGCAGTGGAAGGCGGCTGTTCGGCCGAACACCAAGGCCCTGTTCCTGGAAAGCCCGACCAACCCGACGCTGGAAGTCATCGACATCGAGGCCGTGGCACAGATCGCCAAGGAAGCCGGTGCCCGTCTGATCGTCGACAACGTGTTTGCGACCCCGCTGTATCAGTCGCCGTTTCAGCTCGGTGCCGATGTGGTCGTCTATTCGGCCACCAAGCACATCGATGGCCAGGGCCGGTGCCTCGGTGGTGTGATCCTGTCGGACGAGGAATGGATCAACGACGAGGTCATGCCTTTCATCAAGCATACCGGTCCGCACATGAGCCCGTTCAGTGCCTGGGTCCTGTTGAAGGGCCTGGAAACGCTGCCGCTGCGCGTTGCGCGCCAGACGGAAACGGCGGGCAGGATTGCCGACTATCTGGCAAGCCAGTCCAGGGTCGCGCGGCTGATCTATCCGGGCCGGGACGACCACCCGCAGGCCGATGTTGCCAAACGCCAGATGAGCGGCGGATCCACCATGTTGGCGATGGAAATCGAGGGCGGCAAGGAAGCCGCGTTCCGTTTCACAAACGCGCTGGAAATCGTCAAGATCTCCAACAACCTGGGCGACGCCAAGAGCCTGATCACCCATCCGGCGACGACCACGCACCAGTCGATTGGCGAGGAAGCGCGCGCGGAACTCGGTATCACCGATGGTATCCTGCGGCTTTCAATCGGTCTGGAGGATCCGCAGGATCTGCTGGAAGATATCGAGAAGGCGCTCCAGGCGATCTAACGGCCTGTCTGCCGCAGCGCCTTCACGCCAATGAGCACCCGGGCGCCGGCGGACACGACGCATATCGCGGCAAAACCGTAGGCAAGCGCAGGAAACCAGGCGGGAACCAGGGCCATCAGCAGGAATAGCGCGATGGTCTCGGTACCTTCGGCCAGCCCGCCTATGTAATAGAGCGATTTGGAGCCCTGAGCGTCGGTGGTCAGCTTGTTCTTCTCCGCCATGATGGCAAAGGCCAGAAAGGCCGAGCCGTTGGCGTAGAAGCTGGCAAGAAGTGCCACCGCCGGCAAAGCGTTGCGGGCCGGGTCCTGTATGGCAAAGGCCAGAGGGATTGCGCTGTAGAAGAAGAAATCCAGTGTGATGTCGAGGTAGCCGCCGAGATCCGTCTTGGCCGTTGCCCGGGCCAACGCGCCATCGAGACCGTCTGCAAATCGGTTGACCGCGATCAGGAACAAGCCGATCAGGGTATGACCAGTTGCGATAGCGATGGCTGCCCCCATACCGGCAGCAAAGCCCGCCAGCGTCACGCTGTTGGCGGTAAGCCCCGTGCCGGCAAGGATCAGGCCCAGCCGGTTCAACGGCGGATCGATCAGCGGGCGCAGGTGGGCATCGAACATGAAGAGATCACTGTTTTGGGTCTGACAGATGGTGTTCTTGCAAAATCCGGCCTCAAATCTCAAGCAATTCCGGCCTCATATGTCACAACCCTCTTTCACGCTTGCGTCATTCGCCCTATAAGCCCCTCCTGAACGAGCGGGCACCACCCGTGGAAGTCGCTTGGGACCGGTCTATTTCAAGGTTCGCAGTTCTGAAATTAAGGAAAAGCCGTGTCTGGCAGTTACACCGCCATCACCCAAGGGATCGAAGTCTCCGTCGAGCCGTTTTATCTGGACGATGAATCGCGTCCGGAAGAGAGCGAGTATATCTGGGCGTATATGGTCGAGATCCACAACGGTGGCAGCGAACCGGTGCAGCTGAAGACGCGTTACTGGCAGATAACCGATGCCAGAGGGCGCCAGGAAGAAGTCAGCGGCGAGGGCGTGGTCGGCGAACAGCCGGTGATAGAGCCTGGCGAGACCTATGAGTATTCGTCGCACTGCCCGCTTTCGACCGACAGCGGCATCATGGCCGGGTCCTACTCGATGGAACGTCCGGACGGCTCCATGTTCGACGTCGTCATTCCGGCGTTTTCACTCGATCTGCCGGATGCGATCCACAGCCTGAATTGAGGCTATCAGCCGATCAGATACTCAGCAGTCCGCCGACAAAGCCGATCAGCAGCCACAAGATCCACTTGCGGCGGTTGAAGGCCGTCAGCAACGTGACCGCTAGTATTCCGAAGATCAGATAGAGGATATGGCCGGCAAAGCCGGTGCCGAGCACCCATGCGAAAAGATCCGGATCCCGGTTCTTTGCCAGATGGAAATGGTCTTCGGCAAACATCACCAGCGCGTCGGCTGCAAGGCCGCAGACGAAGCCTGCAAAGGCAATCATCATTCGCGTGCCCCAGTTCGCCTGCTTTGGAGCGGTGCGAACCTGCACGTACCGGACAGCATAAGGCATGGGGCGCTGTACGCGCAGCCTCTGGCGGCGTCGCCTCAGTGGATAGCGCACACTTGTCCGCTCTCCGATTGCCTGATTGCTCATGTCCCTGTCTCCGCACTGAAGGACCTACAGGTCCCGGCAGCCCACAAGCGTGCTGTCCCCGCACCGGTGATAAGGTGCGGCGGATTGAAGGACCGAAAACAAAAAGGGTTCAATTTGATCGATCTGGTGAAGTTGAAAGGCTGTTTGCTGTTGAGGCCTGTTCCTTGATCCAGATTGTTATGGTGTCCAGTGCGCCCGGTGCGTAGGCACGGCGCCCCAGGACCATGAACAAGGCCTTCGACCAGGAAGGCATTTGCCCTTCGAGCTGGTAGTTGAAGGCTTCCGCCCGCAACAGCGCATGGGTTGCTTCCGGGACGATCACGAAGCGGTTGGCGGGATTGTTGTCCGTCAGCATCTTTCGATAGATGCCGGAATTGAAATGAGGATCGACATTGAGGTCCTCTGTGCCGTGCAGTGTCAGAACGGGCGAGGAAATACGGGCAAGGGAGGTGGTGGAGTCGGAAGCCGCATTCCGGCGCGCGAAGGTGAAGCGATCTTCCGGCATCGGAACCCTGTCCATGCCGCTGTCGAGATAGTCCTGATAGGAAAAATCCCGGTCTAGAAACTTTTGTCCGTCTTTTGCGTCCTGCGCGAGTGTCTTGTCGATCGCCTTGCTGTCTGCACCTGCAAGCTCCAGCCTGCGCCGGGTATAATACCCAGCCTGCCGCAACCAGTTGACAGCTCCGCCGACAATCACGAAGAAATCGCCCTGTGCTGGCTCTTCCGCCAGAATGGGCAAAACCCACCCCGCCTGCGAAAAGCCGAGAAATCCGGCTGGAGACGTCTTCAATTCGGGCTGTTCTTTGGCGGCCGCAAGGGCCGTTGCCGCGAGGCGGGCTCGCTCATCCATGGAAAAGGAAAGCCAGTTGCCCTGGCTTTCGCCGACGCCAGGCTTGTCCCAGGAATAGACGGCAAGACCGCTGTCCAGAAGACGGCTGATGAGAGGCATGTACCCACCGCCGGAATAGCGGTCCGCTGGCCCGTCCCCGTGAACGATCAGGACCAGAGGCGGGTTTGCGTGCCCAGGATCTTGCAGGTGGGGCAGATGCAACGTTCCGGCGACGGAATGTCCGTCGAAGGAAAAGGCAATCGGCCGGCTTTCGTATTCAGAAAGATCGAAATCCTGAAGGCCCTGGAAGATCAGGAAAACACCTGCCAGGACGGCTATCGATACCGCCCCGGCCCAGGCGAGGGCCTTCGTTGCTTTCAAATACCTGCTCCGAGAGGATCAGATGGTCCGGTGACGGGCAATCGCACCGCGCTCGATTGCGGCAACGGTCAGTTTGTCGAGTTTGAAGCGGTCGCGCAGAAGCTGAAGGATGCGCAATTCTTCCTTCTCGACGTGGAGATCGGCAGCCGCGACTTCAACCCCAAGCGCATATGCGGTGTCGTAAAGCTTTGCCGGCAGGACGTCGCCAACCAGCTCCAGCACCAGCTGCAAGCCGTTGTCTTCCTGCAGGATGTCGCCGCAGCGCTGGGCTGCGGGGATGATCCGGTTGCCGTCATAGCCATTGAAAACGGGCAGCATCTTGATCATGTCGCCGATGGTGGCCAGTTCGTTGTCGGTCATCTGGTTGTCCGACGCCGAGACGATAACCATCACGTAGATAAGGGCTTCCTGTACGCTGATCGGCTCGTTCATAGACACTATTCATTCTCCCGTAGCGCCAAAAGACGGAAAATTTCTTCTTGATCGTGCGCCCGATGTAACGGGTTGGAAGACAAGCTTCAAGTCACCGGTATGAGACAATCGATTGACCGGAGTTATCCGCTTTTTTCCGGCACGATATGTCCGCGGGCGGAAAGAGTGCGCAAAGCCCGAGATTTCGGTCAACTTAGCTGTGTTCATGTGATTGCACATAGAGGCGCGTTGATCTAGTGTCGCGCCGCAGCAACCGGCCGAAAAGCCAAAAAACCGACCGGGTTGCATTCCATCCATTCTCATGAACAGAACGACTTGAAAAATGACCGATCAATCCCTGCCTCCGCTTGACCTTTCGCAAGAGTTTGTCGAGGCGGCCACGAAATCGAAAGCGTGGCCGTTCGAAGAAGCGCGAAAACTGGTCAAACGGATCGAGAAACGGGGAACGGACAAACCGGTTCTGTTCGAAACGGGCTATGGCCCGTCCGGCCTGCCGCACATCGGCACCTTCGGCGAAGTTCTGCGCACCACCATGGTGCGCACGGCGTTTCGGCTGCTGACCGAAGACAAGATCCCGACGCGGTTGCTGTGCTTCTCCGACGACATGGACGGCATGCGCAAGATCCCGGAAAACGTGCCGGACCGCGCAGCGCTTGAGCCATATCTGCAGATGCCTCTGACGGCGGTGCCGAACCCCTTCGGCGGCGACTATGAAAGCTTTGCCGAGCACAACAACGCCATGCTGCGCCGGTTCCTGGATACCTTCGGTTTCGATTATGAATTCGCCAGTGCGACCGAATACTACAAGGCCGGCAAGTTCGATGACGTGCTGATCCGGGCGACCGAGAAGTACCAGAAGATCATGGACGTGATGCTGCCGACGCTCGGCGCGGAACGTCAGGCGACCTATTCGCCCTTCCTGCCGATCTCGCCGACGTCCGGCCGCGTGCTCTATGTGCCCATGAAAGACGTCAATTCGAAGGACGGCACCATCACCTTTGCGGACGAGACGGGCGAGGACATCACGCTGCCGGTCACCGGCGGCAAGGTGAAGCTGCAGTGGAAGCCCGACTTCGGCATGCGTTGGGCTGCGCTTGACGTCGATTTCGAGATGTTCGGCAAGGATCATATGACCAATGCGCCGATCTACGACAAGATCTGCAACATCCTGGGCGGGACCGCTCCGGAACACTTCGTCTACGAACTGTTCCTGGACGAAAAGGGCGAGAAGATCTCCAAGTCCAAGGGCAACGGTCTGACCATTGACGAGTGGTTGACCTACGCTGCACCGGAGAGCCTTGCGCTCTACAATTTCCAGAAGCCGAAGACGGCCAAGAAGCTCTATTTCGACGTCATTCCGAAGGCGGTCGACGAATATTATACCTTCGTCCAGAAGTACGAGCAGATGCCGGTCGAGCAGAAGCTTCAGAACCCGGTCTGGCACATCCATTCGGGCAACATTCCGAAGATCGACATGCCGGTGCCCTTCGCCATGCTGCTGAACCTTGTGTCCGCCTCCAACGCGGAAAACAAGGACGTGCTGTGGGCATTCATCTCCCGCTACGCTCCGGGCGTGACGGCGTCGACCCATCCGGAACTGGATGCGCTTGTCGGCTATGCGATCCGCTACTTCGACGATTTCGTCAAACCGACCAAGTCGTTCAAGGTGCCGGACGATGTCGAGCGCACTGCACTGGAAAAACTGGACGAAACGCTGGCCGCCCTGCCGGCCGGTGCGGATGGCGGTGCCATCCAGGATGCGGTGCTGGACGTCGCCCGGTCCATCGAGCGTTATCAGGACCCGTCCAAAAAGGGTCCCGATGGTGGTCCTGGCGTGTCCGTCGTCTGGTTCTCTGCGCTTTACCAGCTTCTGCTCGGGCAGGAAAAGGGACCGCGCTTCGGGTCTTTCGTTGCTCTTTACGGCATTGCCGAAACGCGTGAGATGATCCGCAAGGCACTTGCTGGCGAACTGACAGCCTGATTATCAGACTTCAGGAAAAAGCGGCGCACCAGCGCCGCTTTTTTGTTATCAGCTGTGCTCTCCGGCGGAAGAAACGCGGTATCAGTCTTTGCCGGCAATCGTTCTGACGCGCTCCGTACTGGCGTCCAGCCCTTCACTGATCAGATCCGAAACACCCAGTTCCTTCAGCTTGACGAGACCGGCGGCAGTCGTTCCTGCATAGTCGACCATCTCCTGAACATGTTCCGCCGGAGATCTGGTGTCACCGGCCATGATTTCCCCAGCCGACAGGATCAGCTGTTTTGCGGCGCGTTCGGCAATATGCCTGTCGACACCGTTTGAACTTGCATAGTCAACAATGCAGTCGGCGAAGAAGGCCGCAAATCCCGGTACCGGACCGGTTATGGCGGTGAAGACCTCGATCTGCTGTTCATCCTGGACTTCATCACTCGGGCCGCAGGCTGACAACAGCGACTGGACGAGGTCCCTGTCTTCCTGCGAAAGCGGCGAAGCCGCACACCAGGGGGAGTAGGCCAGCTGCTTGCCTGCCGCTGGGCTCGACATGGCACGAACGACCTTTTCCGAGCCTGTGAGGGTTTTGAGCCTCTCACGTGAGACACCCGCCATGACCGAGAGCACCAGTTTTCCGGGCGCCGAAATGCTGACCGTTTCGACAAGCGCTGGCGGAACCGACAGAAGGATGACATCACAGGCGCCAGCCAGAAGCTGATTGGATGCGGTGAAGGTGATCTCCGGCCAGCTTTCGAAGCCTGCGGCGGTTCCGGATCGATTGGATATCCAGAGCTGACGAGGTTTGACACAGCCGCTTTCCAGCCAAGCCGTTGCGATGGCGCTGCCGAGTTGCCCGGTTCCACCGATGATGCCGACCTTGATTTCTTCAGTCATGAATACTCCAGATCCGGGACTTCCGAAGGCCGGAGCCTAATACCAATCAGGAAAAATAAGAAACCGACGGATCGCAATTGAGCAGAGGTTTGTCAGCAAGTCTGCCTGCGTCCAGTGGTGTGAATGGCTGTAGCAGCCGTTCATTCAAACGTGCATGGCGATAAAGCTGGATAAGGTGCCCAAGCGGGCACCTTATCAAGGGTGTCAGCAGGCGTTTCCCGCGAAGTTTATTTGTCTTCGTCGAAGAACTGGACGCCCGCCCTGGTGTCGTCCACCCAGATGATATGGCCAAGCCGTTCCTTTCCGTCGCAACGGATGCAAACGGTCTTGCCCGCCTTTGCATCTTTTACGCCCTTCAGGCCGACACCCGTTACGGACACGTTTTCAAGCTCCACGGTCTGGATGGTGCCGTCCAGCAGCACTTCAGCTTTCTTGCCGACGTCCTGTCTGGGCGACTTGCGAGGTTCTGCGTCTTTCAGGTCGGTTTCCATGGCAACGGCAAGTTCCGTCAGGCCTTTCAGGACTTCCTTGCTGGCCTTGTCCAGATCGACGAGAGCAGCGAAGGCTTCCGTGGAATTGCCTTGCTCGGCGGCATGCAGGGCTCTGTGGCCTGCATCATGAACTGCCTTGTGCGGAGTGACCAGGTTGCGGAAGACAGGGTGTGCCTTGATTTTCTCGTTCTTGATGGCGTCATACCACTTGCCAAGCCGGCAGTGATGATGGTCCGGCATGCCGGAGGATGCCCAATCGTCGTGTCCGGTCACCGTGTCGACGACACGCTTCTTGAACAGGACATGATCAATCTTTGCCATCTCCAGCAGCGACTTGTCGGAATTGGCGTCGAAGAAGTTTTTGGCCGAGCCGCTGAAACTGTCGTTGCTCTGTTTCAGAACACGCTGCATGGCGCCAAGCTGCTGATCCGTATTCCGGTTCGATTCAGCGACATTGGCGACGTTGCGAGCGATTTCGTGGCTGGCTTCTTTCTGCTGATGAAGGATATCCGTAATCTGGGTGACCCGTTCGGAAACATTGCCAACCATCCCGTCGATGGATTGCATGAGTTCATTGGCAGCCGAGATGGCATCCTCGCCATTCTGGATGGCACCTTCGGAGCTCTGGATGGCTGTCTGGATCGTTTCCATGCCTGCGGTCAGTGCTTCGATCCGCTGTGCGATGTCTTCCGTCGCCTTGCCGGTCTGCGAGGCGAGGGTTTTGACTTCCGAAGCAACAACTGCAAAGCCTTTGCCGGCTTCTCCTGCGCGGGCGGCCTCAATGGTAGCATTCAGTGCCAGAAGATTGGTCTGGTCGGCGATGGATTGAATGACCGACAGGAATTCGCCGATCTGCGATGCAGCTTCGCTGAGGTCTGAAAGGCTTTTTGCAGTTTGCCGGGACGTTGAGGAAATATCGCCGATAGCACTCGACACGGCCGACATCTTGTCCAGGCCATCCTTGGCGGCGTTGTTTGTTTGAACGGCTTCGTTGGCCGCGCCTTCGCTGTTTTCGGAAATCTGGCCGATGGAGGCGACAAGCTGGTCCGCCGCGGCGGAAATCGACTGGCCGTTCGCGTTGGCTTCCTGGGTATTGCGCGACAACAACGCCATCGACATCACAATTTCATTCAGCTCGCTGATGGTGTTTGCGGTCGTGCGCAGGTTTTCCAGCCCGATCGTATCGCGCATTTCAGCGTCTTCAATGCGGCGCTGTTCCGTTTCGAACGCGCGTTGTGCAAGGATCATGTCCAGAAAGAACCGTGTCACCACAGCCTGCATCTCGGAAACCATGGCCTTTTGCGAGAACCGGTGCTTCTTGACGATGACGGGAAGGATTTCGTTCAACAGCCGTCCAAACGCGGACATCAGCCATTCGGCCTTCAGCCCGATCTTTACGTGAGCCTGACCGATACGCGCAGCCTGTCCGATGAACTCCAGGTCCGGGTCGTGATTGAAGATGTATTCCCAGTGTTTGGTTTGCGCGTTTTTGAGAGGAACGGTGTTCTTCTCATGCGTTCCCATTTTCTGGCGCAGCTCTTCTTGCGAAAGGAGCTCTACGTAGAAGCGATCCAGAATGGCCGGAAGGTGTTTTTGAAGGGTGTTCCAAGCCGTCTGCGCAGAAGCTGTATTGCTTCCGGAACTGGACATGAACTTGATATATTTTGCGATATTGTCAGTTTCGACAGTGTTCTTGGGGGCAGGTGTGCTCATATTTCTTTGGTCCTCGTCACGGACTGATAATGTTTGAGCCACTTTCCCTTATGGGCGTAAATATAGTTCTAATCGTAGGTACCCGAAAATCTATGTATTTACCCTATTCGCCAAAGGTATGAGCGCACCAGGGACATGCATAATGTGCCGACAAGCAGTCCGTGAATTCAGCTTTAGCGCAGGGGGCGGTCTACTTGCGGATAATCCTCGATTGCCAGTTGACCGTCCCCCGGCTGTTCCGGTTCGGTCCTCAGGCTCCATTCGACGATTTCCGGGGCAAGTTCCTCAAGGCCTGGCAAGGCAGACGGCACTTCTGTTTCCAGTTCGCTCGTCGGCAACTCGTTCAGCCATTCCGATTGCCACTTGCCGACTTTTCTGTCTCTGGCCTTTTCGGCAAGTTCCATGAAATCGGCAGGTGCGTCCGGCGCCGGATCCGCCCAGCCATAGCGGACAAGACGCTTGCTGAGGTCCATCGATCCGCGGGTGCAGGTTGCCAGAATCTGTTGCGGTCCGGTCTCCTCGATCTTTTCGCATACCACCTTCAACTGCCGCACCAGTCCTCTCAGGAAAGTGCGCGCCCTGGCACCGCAGGGCCAGGTGCCACCGAGACGGGAAACACAGGTTTCGTCCGATTTCAGCGGAACGATATGGGCAAGCGTTACTGTCAACCGGTCCGACTTGATGCGTCCGCCGTCAAGAACCTGCACGCGCATCAGCTCCAGTGGGCCGTCCGGAACCGGTTCAATCGGCGGATCCTTCAGTTCCAGGTAGCGTTTGGAAGGTTCGATACGTTTGAGGTCACCCTGTACCTGCGGTGCCGATACCCCCTCCGGCGAAACGTTGCGAATGTCGTTCGGCAACGGCGCAGTGGCGACGACGACGGGTTCACTTGGTGTCTGTGCCGGTTTCTGCGTCTGAGCTTGGGGAGGGGACGATTGCGGTGCGGGCTCGGGCGTCTTTGCCGGCTCGCTTGTTTCTTCGGCGGCGCTGGTGATGCTGCCTGCCGCTACCGGCTCGTCCTGTACGGACGGCGGGTCTGCCAGGAGCAGCCAGGCGAGCAGACCACCTGCGGTGGTCAGCACGATTGCTGGCGTTATGAGAGGCCGAAGCTTCATCAAATGTGTGCTCGCAGGTTATTGGCTCGCCCAGATAATACGGGCAGTCCACTCGATTGCCGAGTGCTGAAAGCGCACTGACTGTGAATTGTCCCCGATTGTGCAAACCGCCAGGTCTTCGTCGCCTGTCTCCTGCAACGTGTAAAGCGACAACCGGCCACTGTTGAGCTTGATGGCAAGCCTGTCACCGGTGCGAAGGGGCGCGCCGGGAGCAACCACGACGATATCGCCGTTCCTGTAAAGGGGATGGAAGTCTTCGGTGCTGACCTGCAGCGCAAACGCAGCGCCGATTTGGGGAAAGCTGAGACTTTGCCACGTCGCGCCGGCTGGCCGGCCGGCACTGTCGAAGGCATTTCGGTCCGAGGCAGCATCAAACCCTGCAAGGGGCACCAAAGCTGGCGCAGCGTCGGTTGGCCCGCCCGGGGTTTCGACCCTGGCGGCAAACGTGTTCAAGGCTTCGCCGGTTGCGGCCAGCACCTTGGCAAGCGACTCTGTCGATGGCCACCGTGGGCGTCCGTCGCCCGCAACGCGTTTCGACGGGTTGAAAGCGGTCGGATCCAGTCCGGCACGCCGAGCCAGGCCGGACGGCGAAAGCCCGTTCTGCGAGGCGAGGGCATCAATGGCCGCCCAGACCTTTTCATGTGAGAGCACGGCTGCCGTTTCTCCGTATTGGCGCGACAGGAATAAATACCTTTCGCTCATATGGGTTTTCCCGACCAAAATTCAAAAGAAACAGGCTGGAGCCACTTGTGCGGCTTGTTCGCTACGGTTCGGATGAGTAGTGTCCCGACCGGCTGAGCATGCGCCGGGCCTTTGCCTGCCATGCCATCCCCGGCAAGAGGCAAGGCAGACAGATGACCCTGATTTTCAAGATCGTCCCGAAATCCATGTGGCAGGAGGCAACCGACCAAGGCGTTTTCAAGGGCGCGCCGGTGGACCTTCAGGACGGCTTCATTCATTTTTCCGCCGAGGATCAGGTCCGGGAAACCGCTGCAAAGCATTTCGCAGGCCAGCAGCATCTGTTGCTGGCCGCCTTTGATGCTGATGGGTTTGGCGACTTGTTGAAATGGGAAACTTCCCGGGGCGGGGCCCTGTTTCCCCATGTCTATGGCTCGCTGGACCCGAAGGTCGCACTCTGGGTGAAGGAACTGCCGCTTTCACCGGACGGGTTACATGACTTTCCGGAGCTGGATCAATGATACCGCCTTTCCTTGAAAACGTTGCACTGAGAGGCCTGCAGTGCCTGGACGCCGAGACTGCGCACCGTGCGACTGTTGTGGCTTTGAAATCCGGTCTGTTGCCGCCGCGCCGGAAAGTGTCTGACCCGCGCCTTGCAGTGAAGCTCTGGGATCTGACCTTTCCCAATCCGCTCGGAATGGCTGCAGGGTTCGACAAGAACGGCGAAGTGCCCGATGCGCTGCTGAAGTTGGGGTTCGGATATACCGAGGCAGGGTCGGTCACCCCGAAGCCGCAGCCCGGCAATCCGCGGCCGAGGGTGTTCCGCTTGCCCGCAGACGAAGGCGTGATCAACCGCTATGGATTCAACAACGAAGGCCACGCAGCCTTGCGCCAGCGGCTTGAAGCCCGCCGGCGGTTGACAGGAATCGTCGGCATCAATGTTGGCGCCAACAAGGAAGCAACCGACCGGATTGCCGACTACGTCGCCGGTATCACCGCATTCGCCGATATGGCGTCTTATTTCACCGTCAACATTTCTTCACCCAACACACCGGGACTGCGCGACTTGCAGGCCCGGTCCGCACTTGCCGATCTGCTGACCGCCGTGATCACGGCGCGGGACGAGTGCACGCAGACGTTTGGGCGCAAGGTTCCTGTGCTCTTGAAGATCGCGCCGGACGTTGCTGATGAGGACCTGCAGGATATTGTCGAGGAAGTGCTCGCCAAGAGCGTCGACGGCCTGATCGTCTCCAACACGACGATCGGACGAGACGGCCTGAGCGGCAAGGGGCCGGCACAGGAAACCGGAGGCTTGTCGGGCAAGCCCCTGTTCCGGAAATCGACCATCATGCTGGCGCGCGCACGTAAACTGGCCGGACCGGACCTGCCGATCATCGGTGTCGGCGGTATCGACAGTGCGGAAACCGCCTGGACCAAGATCACGGCGGGGGCAGACCTGTTGCAGCTCTATTCTGCCCTTGTGTTCAAGGGTGCGGGGCTGATTGACGAGATCCTGAGCGGCCTTTCTGCAAAACTGGACCAGCACGGGATTGCATCGCTGCGCGACGCGCGGGATGCCAATGTCGATGCCTGGGCATCGGAAACGGCTTAGATACAGCTGTTCTTATGTTTTGCCGAACGTCTCGGCTGCCCGCTTTCTGCAGGCGGCCAGCAATGTCAGGCCACGCGTTCCGAAGAACAGCAGGAAGGCGAGCCAAAGACCGTGGTTCCCCAGGATAGGAAACAGAAGGTAATAGGCAGCCAGGTAAACGACGAGCGACAACAGCATCATGTTGCGCATGGTCGATGACCACGTAGCGCCGATAAAGACCCCGTCCATCTGGAATGCCAGCACGCCGAAGACTGGGGTCAGTATCGCCCACACAAGATAGGTCGACGTTACCTGACGGACATCTTCTGCCGTCGTCATGAAATCGATCATGTACTGCCCGAAAAACCAGAACAGCGTCGACAGGATCCCCGCCAGGGCGAAGCTCCACAGTGCTGTCAGTTTCAATGCGCGGTCGAAGGCGGGCCGGTATCTTGCCCCGACCGCGCGGCCCGCAAGCTGTTCCGCCGCAGTTGCCAGGCCATCCAGAAAGAATGCAGCCAGCATGATGAACTTCTCAAGCAAAGCGTTTGCGGCCAATACGGTGTCACCCTGGTCTGCCGAACGCGCCGTGAAAAACGCGAAGGCGAAGAGAAGGGTGAAGGAGCGGATCATGATGTCCCTGTTGACGGCCATCATCCGCACCAGCAGGCGGCGGTCGAAAATCACCTGAAAAACCGGCCAGGACGTCTTGCCGGTGGTGAAGACGACCAGGCAGACACCCAGTGCCGTTGCCGCGATTTCACTCAGGACAGTTGCCAGCGCGACACCTTCCACGCTCCAGCCGAAACCGATGACGAACCAGACACTGAGGCCGATGTTGAGCCCGTTCAGAACGAGCTGAAGCACCAGCCCTGTTCCTGCGCGCCCGAGGCCGATGAACCAACCGAGCATGGCATAGTTGGCAAGGAGAAAAGGGGCACTGTAGACGCGGATGTCAAAGTAGCGGCTCGTTGCGGCCTGCACATCCGCACTGCCTCCCAGGAACCAGAGCCCGATTTCCCGCAAGGGTGCTTGCAAGAGGATGACCAGGAGACCGCCGATGGCCGCAATCACGAAGGCGCGCAGCAGTGTTGCCCTGACTTCTTCTTCGTTCTGGGCACCGAAAGCCTGGGCTGTCAGGCCTGTCGTCCCGGACCTCAAGAAGTTGAAGGTCGTGAACACCAGGTCGAAGATGATCCCGCCTATGGCAATCCCGCCAAGCAGAGCCGGGTCGCCAAGGCGGCCGATCACGGCCATGTCGACGATGCCGAGCAGGGGCGTCGACAGATAGGCGAGCGTCATCGGAATGGCGATGGCAAGAACAGTGCGGTGGGTAACCGCAAACGCCAGTTTCGGCCGCTCGCCGGTTGCTGAAAGTTGGGACATCGATGGCTCGCTTCGAGAGGAAGACCTTCATGTCTGCCTTGCCTCGGCACGTCAATTCATTTCGGCACATACCGGGTATTCACGGACATGGCTGCCGAATTTGCACTGAGCCGTAAAATTCGGATCTGCGGTGTCGTTCAAAGGGGTGCCCGTGGCGCCGGCGCGCCTTATATTGCGCACAGATGACCCTGCCTATCGTTCACCATCCGGCCTACTGCGCCGACCTTCCCGCCAATCACCGGTTTCCGATGGACAAGTTCCGTGCCGTCGCCGAGTTGATACGGCAGGAAGGGCTTCTCGGCGACAGCGCCTTTTTCAGGCCTCGTCCCGCTCCCTTCGAGTGGGTCGCACTCGCGCATGATCCTGCCTATGTGGATCAGGTCTTCAATGCCCGGGTGCCGGAAAAGGTGGCGCGGGAAATCGGTTTTCCGATGCGCGAGGACATCGCCCTGCGGGCGCGCTGTGCAACGGGCGGGACTGTGTTGACGGGATATCTGGCGCTGGAACACGGCATTGCCTGCAACACCGCCGGCGGCAGTCATCATGCCCGGCGAGCACACGGAGCCGGGTTCTGCGTCTTCAACGACGTCGCAGTTGCCATCAAGGTGTTGCAGGCGGACGGCGCCATCCGCAAGGCGCTGGTGGTCGACCTGGACGTGCATCAGGGAGACGGCACCGCGGACATCTTTCAGGGCGACCCGGATATCTTCACTTTCTCGCTTCATTCGGAAAAGAACTACCCCGTGCGCAAGGTCCCTTCCCATCTCGATATAGGTCTTGCAGATGGGACGAGTGACGAAGTCTATCTTGCTGTTCTGGAAGAGGTTCTGCCTGACCTGCTGCGCCAGGGGCCCTGGGACATCGTTTTCTTCAATGCCGGCGTCGATCCCTATGCCGGTGATCGTCTCGGAAGACTGTCGCTTTCACGCGACGGTCTTTGCAGGCGTGACCGCTATGTCATCGAAACGGTGCGAAAGGCGGACGTGCCGCTGGCGGGTGTTCTGGGTGGAGGCTATTCGACGGATATCGACGAATTGGCCGATCGCCATGTGACACTGCATCGAACAGCCAAGGCCGTTATGGCTGAAGATTTCACTATGGTCGCCGCCAATGAACAGGTGGCCGGCTAAAGCCAGCCGGTTCACACCAGGATATCGGACACCTGCAGGGAGACCGATGTCGAACCGGTTGCGGTCGAAACCCCGTCCGTACCCGCAGGGTTCGCGGTGGAAGCTGGGTCTGACTGCGCGCTGAAATTTGAGGCCCTCAGTGCCTTGACGCCGTCCTTGAGATCGGCACGGACGTCTTTCAGATCTTTTTTTGTGTCGCGCTCATCGCGCTTGAGCAGGCGTTCTATCTGTTGGGCAAGAGATTTGATGTCCTCAGCCATCTTGGCGAGGGCTTCCTTGTCGCCCTGCAGCCCGGACCTGCGGCTTGCGGCGAGTGCCTTGTTCGTTTCCTGTTGCTGTTCTGTGTAGGTCAGGACAGCCGCTTTCAGGTCTTCCCGCCAGCTGTCCGGTTCCTGTGCGCCTGCGGAAGAACCATCCTGCTCCACTCCGGTCTGAGCCTGACCCGTCGCCTGGCTCTCCGGTCCCGAAGTCGCAGCACTCGTTTCAGATCCGGATACCGGAATTTGTGTCTCGGGACTGCTCGCTGCCGCAGACACAGTCTCGACCAATGCGGAGGTTGCATTAACCTGCGTCCCGGCACCGGTTATGATATCTGCTGTGGCGGCGATGTTTGAAGCACCTGAAAGAACACCCGTGCCGACGCCTCCACCGCTCAAGCCCTGACCTGCCGACTTGAGGTCCTGGGAGGCGGACTTGAACTCCTTGGAGATCTGTTTCAGCTCCTTGAGCAGACGCTTGGCCTGCTCCGGCGTTGCGAACCGCAGCATTTCCTTGAGCCGTTCGATGCGCTTCTGGACCATCTCGATCTTTTGCCTGCGCATCGCATCCTTGTTGTTCTCTACCGAGCGGGCGAGGCCGTCGCTGAGCTCAACAGAATCCTTGTAGGTTTCGAAGAGGGATTTTGCCTTGTCCTCGTCGTCGGCCGAACCGTTGGCCCCCAGAAACGTGGTGAGCGTTTGTGCGGCAGCAAGCGAACCTGAGCGATTGCCCGCACCAGAACCCGCGCGGGCGTAGGCCTGGTAGGAGGTGGCAAATTTCGATGTTGCGATGGCGGACATGCAAGGGCCCCTTAAGGCTCGGGGAGGTTCCGCCAGTTTCAGTTAATTATGATTAAGAAAGGGTTAATTTCCCGCAAGGGTTGCGTGCTTGCCTTAAGTGACAAACGCAGTCCTCTGCCGGGACTAGCGGTTTCGACCCATGGCCAGAATGCGAGTAACCAGCCAGATCGGGACAACCACCATTGCACCGATAACCAGATACTTGCCCAGGCGTCCAAGGGCGTTGAAACCCATGTTCCACAGGCGTTCGACAAAATCGATCGACATGGTGATCAGGTCGAGCGGGTCGAGGTTCAGCGCGGACAGGATAATGCCGACAACGAAGGACAGGAACACAAGCCGCAAAAGCACCTGGGCTGGTGAACCTCCCAGAAAACGGCTCAGGCCGGTGTCGGACATATGTGTCTCCTGCATGACGTTGCTTACCATTCCTGGCCAGAAGTTAGGAATATTCGGTGTCGATTACAATGAGGCCTGGCAAGCACGGCGGCAACTCCAGTTCGTGCGAAGGCCGTTTGTAAAATTTCTTATTAATTAAGTTTGGTGTCGTAATTCGTAAAGTTCTGTTCGCTTCCTGCCAAAGACGCAGCGGCCCTGCTGGCGTATTAAACTTTCAGGAATGTGCATCTAGATTGTTTGCGGCCACCCACAACCGCGACGGTCTGCCTTCCTCTACCTGCGGTGAAAGACAGCCGCCGGACCGGCACAAGTGCTGAACCGGCAAAAAAGGCGCGCACACTGCAGGATGGGCCAGCCGCCATCGACCCGTCCTGTTCTTCATGCAAATGAAAGAGCAGCCGAAAGCGGTATTGGCGGGTTCAGTCGAGTGTTCTCGACGGAACCGCCGGCAACAAGAATGATCTCTGGCACGGTGGTGACAAGCCCGTAACCGCCGTGCCGCAATTCTCAAGCCATCACAGCTTCGCGGTGACCAAGCCCTGTCAGAGGCTGGAGACGAAATCATTTTGTGGCAGCGGATTGCCGAACAGCGGAGGGTGTCGCCACCGTGACCCTGGAGCGCTGCATCGGTTGCTTGCGCCCCGTCGTGGAATTAGCAGCAGCAGGAGATCTGGAGCGGGGGGCATCCCGAACCTTCTTGGGGGAGACGCCAAACCATGTCTTCACGGCGCGCGAAAAGGTGCTCAGTTCCGAAAAGCCGAGGAGATAGGCGATCTCCTTCATGGGAAGGTCCGTTCCCAGAAGATATCGTTCGGCTGCGGAACGTCGTACTTCCTCGCTTAGCTGACGGAAGCTGGTGCCTTCCTTTTCCAGAAGCCTCTGCACCGCCCTCTGCGACATGCCAAGTTTCGCTGAAATGAGCGGCAGGGTGCATGTCCCGGTCGACAGACTGGCGGAAACTTCATTGGCAATGCGCGACAGCGGAGATTCAAACTGGCCGAACCTTTCCAGTTCCGAATTCGCAGACGTCAGGATGATCTCGTAAAGGTGGGCGTCGTGGCGCCGGAGCGGGCGGGAGAGCAACGTTTTCGGAAACGAAATCCTGTTGCGGGTCGCGCCGAACTTGATCCGGCCCTGATATTTCTTCTGAAAATTGGACGTGCAATTTGGTTGTGAGGTCGCGAGCTCGATAAGGATTGGCGGCGCTTTCATGTCGAGTGCATGTTCAATCTGCTGGGTCGCCCAGCCGATGCGTCCGAACACGTTCTGTCGCCATTCACCGCGTCCTTCAAGGATAGGCCATTCCACGAAGCCGCCGGTCTCGTCTTCCTCGAAAATCACCCGATAGGCATTGGTTCTGATCGGACTGAACTTCGCCCAGGCCTGACAGGCCTCCCGAAGTGACGGAGCGCAGGCAAACAGATAGTCGAAGATTGAAAAGCAGCCGATGTCGATCGTGTTGAACAGATCGAACATGACGGCGTCATCGCCCAGGACATCGGCGATATGTTCAAAAACGGCATGCCAGGCGGCTATCGGCACGGTACCTTGCGGGTCGTCCAGGCTGGCGAGATCGAATTCATAGTCCCTGGCCATTTGAGGCCAGTCCAGATTGGCGTTCGAACAGATGTCGCGCAGAACGCGGAAGACATCCGAGCGCGCCCATTCGCCATCTAGCGGCATTCGTATCTCCAGCCTGCCCATGCTTAATTCCAAGCAGAACTGTGCATGACAAGTCACGCCGGATCAAGTTTTGTCGTAAAATGCTAACAATTGCTGGCGAATGCGATAGGGCGATGCCGCTCCCGTTCGGAAGCGGCATCGGTTGTCGATCAGGCTGCGTCCTTGACCTTCGCTTCGGCTTTCGGCGGGAATTTGCCGTAGAACGTCTCGTTTTCCTTGGCCATGTCCTTCAGCAGCTTGTTCGGCTTGAAGCGCGGTCCCCACTTGCGGGTGAACTTCTTGCACAAGTCGACAAAAGTCGGCGTGCCCATCATGTCGATATAGCTGAGCGTACCGCCGGTATAGGGCGCGAAGCCGAAGCCAAGGATGGAGCCGACATCGGCTTCACGCACGTCCGTCAGGCACTTTTCCTCGAAGATGCGGGCGGTTTCGAGCGCCTGCATCACCAGGAGACGCTGCTTGAGTTCTTCGATGTTGAAGCTCTCTGCGGGTTTCGGCTGACCGGTGACTTCCGGAATGCCGGGCCACAGGCTCTTGTCCTTGCCCTTGTAGTCGTAAAAGCCCTTGCCGTTCTTGCGGCCGAAACGCTCCTGCTTCACCACCATCTCTTCCAGGATGTTGTCGAGCGGGCCTTCGACATATTTGACGCCGAGGTCCTTGCGGGTGGCGGAAACAATCTTCCAGGCAAGATCCAGCGCCACTTCATCGCCAAGCGACAGCGGTCCGACCGGCATGCCGGCCATCTTGCCCGCATTCTCGATCATGGCCGCCGGAACGCCGTCCGCAAGCATCATCAGACCTTCGCGAATATAGGTCATGACGACACGCGAGGTATAGAAGCCGCGGCTGTCATTGACGACGATCGGGGTCTTCTTGATGGCCTTGATATAGTCGAGCGCCATGGCAAGTGCGCGGTCGGAGGTGCGTTTGCCGAGGATCACTTCCACCAGCATCATCTTGTCGACAGGCGAGAAGAAGTGAATGCCGATGAAGTTCTTTGGTCGCTTGGACGCCTGCGCCAGCGAGGTGATCGGCAGGGTCGAGGTGTTGGAAGCATAGATGGCACGAGACTTCATCACCGCCTCGGCGCGCTCCGTCACCGTCTTCTTGATCTCACGATCTTCGAAGACGGCTTCGATCACCAGATCGCAATCTGCCAGGGCTTCATAATCGACGGTGGCGGTGATCTTCGACAGCAGCTTTTCCTTCTGCTCCTCGCTCGCCCGGCCACGCTTGATCGCCTTGGTGATCAGCTCTTCTGAATGAGCCTTGCCCTTGTCGGCAGCTTCCTGGTCGCGGTCGATCAGCACGACGTCGATGCCCGCCTGTGCCGTGACATAGGCAATGCCTGCACCCATGAAGCCTGCGCCGAGAATGCCGATCTTGCGGATCTTGTTTGGACGCTGATCCACCGGGCGGCGGGCCAGCTTGTTCAGCTCCTGCATGGAGACGAACAGCGAGCGGATCATGTTGGCGGCTTCCGGGGCCTGCAGCACCTTGGCGAAGTAGCGGCTTTCCACCTGAAGCGCGAGATCCATCGGCAGCTGCAGACCTTCGACGACGGAGCGCAGCAGGTAGCGGGCACCCGGATAGTTGTCATAGGTCTCGCGGCGGTAGATCGCATTGGCGGCCGGCCAGAACTGGAAACCGGCAGGGGAATAGACCTTGCCGTTTGGCAGCTTGTAACCCTTCTTGTCCCAGTCCTTGACCGGGTCGAGGCCTGCCTTCAGCATCTTCTTGGCGGCGGCGACCAGTTTCTTGGTCGGGGCGACTTCATCCACCAGTTTCATCTGTTTGGCCTGGGGTGCCCGCAGGGTGCGGCCCTGGAGCAGGAACTGCATGCCCTGCTGTCCGTCCGTCATGCGCATGACACGCTGGGTGCCACCGGCGCCCGGAAAGAGGCCTACCTTGACTTCCGGCAGACCCATCTTCAGGCCTTCGTCAACGACGCGGCCATGACAGGCCAGTGCCAGCTCGGTACCGCCGCCCATGCAGGTGCCGGCAACGGCGGCGACGAAGGGTTTGCCGCAGGTTTCCAGCTTGCGGTAGACCTGAGAAAGCTTGCGCGATCCTTCGAACAGAGCCTTGGCCGCAGCTTCCGCGTCGTTACCGCGCTTGATGTGGAAGTCCTTCAGAAGCCCTTCCAGCATGGTCAGGTCGGCACCACCGGAAAAGGCGGACTTGCCGGACGTGATCACGGCCCCCTTGATGGCGTTGTCACTTGCCACCTGGTCGACAATCGCATCCAGCTCGTCCATGACCGACAGATCGATGACGTTCATCGATTTTTCCGGCATGTCCCAGGTGATCAGGGCAAAACCGTCCTCATCGGTTTCAACGGTGAAATTCTTGTAGCTCATTTGATGGTCCTCCTCGGGTCAGGCGCCGGTCGACTGCAGATGGGCGCGCTGTTGCGCAGCCGTCTTCGTGCCGTCGACGACAACGTCGCCGGTGTGTTTGGTCTCTGCGGGTTCGAACAGCATCACCCAGCATTCGTCTTCTGCGAGCGGATTGTGCTCGACGCCCTTGGGCACGACGTGCATGTCGCCGGCGTTCAGGACGACATCGTCCCGGTCGCGGTAGCGGATGGTGAGGCTGCCCTTGATGATGAAGAAGAGCTCGTCCTCGTCCTGGTGGTCGTGCCAGGCGAACTCGCCTTTCAGCTTCGCAAGCTTGACGCTCTGGTCGTTGACGTCGGCCACCACACGCGGCGACCAGTAGTCAGTGATCTGGGCGAATTCCCTGTCGATGTTGCTGATCATGATCAGACCCGCTCGATGATGGTCGCTGTTCCCATGCCCGCGCCGATACACAGCGTGACGAGGGCGGTGTTGAGATCGCGGCGTTCCAGTTCGTCGAGCACGGTGCCAAGGATCATGGCGCCGGTGGCTCCGAGAGGATGGCCCATGGCAATCGCACCGCCGTTGACGTTGACCGTTGCCGGATCAAGATCGAAGGCTTGCTGGTAACGCAGGACGACGGAGGCAAAGGCTTCGTTGATCTCGATGAGATCAATGTCCTTGATGTCCATCTTGGCGTTTTTCAGTAGCTTTTCGGTAACATCCACCGGGCCGGTCAACATCAGGGCCGGTTCGGAACCGATATTGGCGAAAGCCTTGATGCGGGCACGCGGCTTCAGGCCGGAGGAACGGCCTGCGGTGCTGGAACCGATCAGAACGGCGGCAGCTCCATCGACAATGCCGGAGGAGTTACCGGCGTGGTGCACATGGGTGATCTTTTCGATTTCCGGATGCGCCTGGATGCCGACCGCATCGAAACCGCCCATGTTGCCCATCATTTCGAAGGAGGGGTTGAGCGAGGCGAGCGACTGCATGTCGGTTTCCGGCCGCATGTGCTCGTCCCGGTCAAGAATGGTGATGCCGTTGACGTCCTTCACCGGCACGACGGATCCGGAGAACCGGCCATCTTCCCAGGACTTGCCGGCGCGCTTCTGGCTTTCCACCGCATATGCATCGCAGTCATCGCGCGAAAAACCGTATTTGGTGGCAATCAGATCAGCCGAGACGCCCTGGGGCATGAAATAGGAGGGGATGGCCACCTGCGGCTCGATCGGCCAGGCACCGCCGGAAGCGCCAAGGCCGACACGGCTCATGCTTTCCACGCCGCCGGCGATTACCAGCTTGTGCTGGCCTGCCATGACCTGGGCCGAAGCCATGTTGACCGCGTCGAGACCGGAGGCGCAGAAGCGATTGATCTGCATGCCCGGAACCGACTTGTCGTAACCGGCCGCAAACACCGCCGCACGGGCAATGTCGCCTCCGGCTTCCCCGACCGGGTCGACACAGCCCAGGACGACGTCGTCCACCCGGGTCGTGTCGAGACCGTTCCGGTCGCGGATCGCTTCCAGCGCGGTGGCTGCAAGCCGGACGGCGGGCACTTCGTGCAGCGAACCGTCCTTCTTGCCGCGTCCGCGCGGCGTGCGCACGTGGTCGTAGATATAGGCTTCGGGCATCAGATCCTCCTCTAGATCGGATTGGCCTCAGGTCTTATCCGGCAAGGGATGGCCGGGCATGAGGTCGTAAGGATGTTTCCAGCCGGGCAGAGCCTTGATCCGCCCCAGCCACTTGGTGACATTCGGATAAGCCTCGAGATCGATCCCGAGCTCACCTTCGTAAAAGAGGTAGCTGCACAGCGAGAAATCCGCGCTTGTCGGCTTCTTGCCGATGGCGAAGTCATTCTTCGCGAAATGCTTGTCCAGGATGGCAAGGGCGGATTTCGACCGCCCGTCGAGCCATTTGACCACGTCCGTCTCGCCGGTCTTCATCAGTGTGCGCAGGAAGCGCAACGGACCGAGCAAGCCGGAAACCTTCTGGTTGTCGAAAATCGTCCAGCGCAGGATTTCCCGCCGCTCTTCATCGTTTTCCCAGCCAAAGGCGCCGAACTTCTCGGACAGGTCGTCCATGATGACGGCGGACTGGGTCAGGATGTCGTCACCATGCACAAGCACCGGTACTTCACCCATCTCGTTCAGCGTGTCCCGGAATTCTTCGGTTCGGGTGGCCCCGTTGAAGAAGTCGACCCACTCCGGCTTCCAGTCGGCGCCGCACAGCTCCAGCATCAGGGCCACCTTGTAGGAGTGTCCCGACTGGGCCATGCAGTGAAGAACGTATTCAGCCATAACTTGAAATTCCCCTCGCAAATCAAATTGGAACGCGACTATAGCCGCCGGTTTCGATTTGCGGGCTCAAATTTCCGCCATCAGCGAGCTGGCCCCCGGACGCTTTAAAAAGCGTCCGCGGCAACCGACATCATGGTTTCGGACCCGGACGAGATTCGGGCAAGATGCGCGCCCGTTTCCGGCAAGGTGCGTTCCATGAAGAAACGCCCGAAGGTCAGCTTGGTTTCCAGCCATTCGGCCTTTTCGCCTGCGCCTTCCGCGACCTTTTCCTGAATGGCCTTTGCGATCTTCGCCCACATGTAGCCAAGGGCAACAAGCCCGAAGAGATGCATGTAGTCGACGGAGCCGGCGCCGGCGTTGTCCGGATTCTTCATGGCGTTGTTCATGAACCACATGGTCGCGGCCTGAAGATCGTCCATGCCTTTCTTCAATGGCCCGGTGAAGGCGGCAAGGGCTTCGTTGTCCTTGTTCTCCTTCAGGAATGTATTGACCTCGTTGAAGAAGCTCATGACAGCCCGACCGCCGTTCGCGGGCAGCTTGCGGCCGACGAGGTCCAGTGCCTGGATGCCGTTGGCACCTTCGTAGATCATGGCAATACGGGCATCGCGAACGAACTGCTCCATGCCCCACTCGCTGATGTAGCCATGGCCACCGTAAAGCTGCTGGGCATTGACCGCATTTGCAAATCCGGTGTCGGTCAGAACGCCTTTGAGCACAGGTGTCATCAGCCCCATCATGTCGTCGGAGAACTGCTTGGACTTTTCGTCGTCGGACCTGTGCGAGACATCGCCATGAAGCGCGGTCCAGATGACGAGAGCACGGGCCGCTTCGTTGAACGAGCGGATTTGCATCAGGGTGCGGCGTACGTCCGGATGCACGATGATCGGGTCGGCGGGCTTGTCCGGGTTTTTCGGTCCGGTGAGGGCGCGGCCCTGGATGCGATCCTTGGCGTAGATGACGGCATTCTGATAGGCGACCTCCGACTGGGAGAGCCCCTGAACCGCAACGCCGAGGCGGGCCTCGTTCATCATGGTGAACATGGCGCGCAGGCCCTTGTTCTCTTCGCCGACCAGCCAGCCGGTGGCATCGTCGTAGTTCATCACGCAGGTGGCGTTGCCGTGAATGCCCATCTTGTGCTCGATCGAGCCGCAGGAAACGCCATTGTTGTCTCCCACCGAGCCATCGTCGCCGATCGCGTTGCGGGGCACGACAAACAGCGAAATGCCCTTGGTGCCTTCCGGGGCGCCCTCGATGCGGGCCAGCACCAGGTGGATGATGTTTTCCGCCATGTCGTGCTGACCGGCTGAGATAAAGATCTTGGTACCGGTAATCTTGTAGGAACCGTCGGCTTGCGGCACCGCCTTGGTGCGAATGAGGCCTAGATCCGTTCCGCAGTGCGGTTCGGTCAGGTTCATGGTGCCGGTCCAGGTTCCGGCGATCATGTTGGGAAGGTATGTCTGCTTCTGATTATCCGTGCCGTGGATCGTCAGGGCCGCAACGGCCCCTGCAGTCAGGCCCGGGTACATGGAAAAGGCCATGTTTGCCGAAGAGGCAAATTCATTGAAGACGGTGGTCAGAGTATGCGGCAGGCCCTGTCCGCCGTAATTCGCGTCCGCCGACAAGGTACCCCAGCCGTTTTCGCAAAACGCCTTGTAGGCTTTCAGAAAGCCTTTTGGTGTCGTGACCGTGCCGTCGTCGTTGCGCGTGCAGCCTTCGCTGTCGCCGGTCTGGTTCAACGGCTGGAGAACTTCTTCCGCGAACTTGCCACCTTCGCGCAAGATCGCTTCCACAAGGTCGAGAGGTGCATCGGAAAAACCTGGCAGGTTGGAATATCGGTCATAGCCGAACACGTCCTTCAACAGGAAAAGCGTGTCATCGACGGGAGCGGTATAGCTCGGCATGGAAATCCTCCCAGATCTGCCGTTTATGTCTCGACCTTACGTTTCCGTAAACGTCACCTTGAGACCTATATACGCGTGTTGTTATTGCCCGGCAAGTGGTGTCCCAACGGAAGGGTTGTCAAAAAAATACGCCTAAAACATGCTGATGGGAATGATTTCCGAAGGTCCCGTACGCGAAATCGTGTTGCGACGTGTCGTTTTTGGGGAATTTCACAGTATTTGGAAAAAGGGTGTCAATTCTCGCAAAAATTGCAAGTTGGCGGACGCACCAACAAAAACCGCCGGCGTTGCCGCCAGCGGTTTCAAAACTCTGAGGTCGAAAGGAAAGGGACTTATGCCTCTTCCGCTTCCTTGTGCTTCAGCATGCCGGAAACGATCTCGACAGTGCGCGACAATTCCTCGATGGCCTGTTCGATGTCCTTGCGCTGATCTTCCAGAACGGCGATCTGCTCGTTGAACTTGGACAGCGCGACGCGGAGCTGCGTCACCTGACCGTCGCGCAGGTCGTAAAGGTCGAGCATGTCGCGGATCTCGGACAGGGAGAAGCCAACGCGTTTGCCCATCAGTACCAGTTTCAGGCGGGCACGGTCGCGGCGGTTATAGACGCGGTTCAGGCCGTCGCGCTTGGGGTTGAGCAACCCCTTGTCTTCGTAAAAGCGCAGCGTGCGCAGGGTGCAGTCGAATTCTTTCGCCAGGTCGCCGATTGTGAACTGGGTTTTCTTTGTGCTGTCGTCGTTTGCGGACACAACGTCCACAAGATCGTCTTCATTGAGGATCGAAAGCGCTTCGCTCATAGCAGTTTGTTCTCGTTTTGCAGCCGTTGTCCGGCTCATCGTTGATGTTTTGCAGTTTTCGAAACCCGCTCCGAAGACATGATCTCCAGTGCGTTCTCAGGCGATGCGGTTGTGTGCACAGTGGCTCAGCCGGTTTCTTGCGCACTGTTTAGCTTACGTTTGCGTTAAGGTCCAGTCACGGAAGGTCGCAGGGGAAAAATTCGTTAACGCAGCGTTTGCCGATTCGCGTCACCCTGATCGCGTGAACATCGGATTTTCATTCGAAAACGGTCTGTTTTCGCATTTAGCAAGGCCAATTAACGGCCTGTTTACCCTAAAACGACAAAGTCTTTCAAAACGCTGTGCCTGTCCCGTCCTCGACGGAATCATGGCGCAGCCTGTTTCATCAGCGGTCTGAATGACCGTCAGCCCAGGGTCAAGAGATGCCGGCTTGGAAGAAAAACGAGGCAGGACGCCGCGGCCGTGATGCGTATGAAGGCGACGACTTTTACGATGCACCACGCCGCGAGCCGGCGCGAAACCGCATAGAACGGTTGACGCGCACTGCAACGGCGCTTGGCAAAAATGACCGTTATCCCTCCGAGGAACGTGACGAGGATCTCGACGCCGTGGCAGACGAGCTGGACCGGCTTCTGGCCGACCAGGCGGAACCACGCCGGCCCGAAGTGCGTCGGCCGGAGCCTCACCAGTCTGCGCCGCGCCGCAGGGTGTCTCGCCGCGAGCCGGGCATTGATGAAGTCATGGGTGCGCTCGACCGATTGGACGAACAGGTGCAGGGGCTTGCGAGCCCGGACCCGCGGGAAGACTATCGTCAGGAGCATCGCGCGGACTACCGGGATGAGCCGCTTCGGCCGGCGCCGAAGCCACGTCCTCGCCCGGGAAGCTATGCCATCGACAATCTGCCGGCTGACGAACCCTATTATGACGAGGATGATGCCTACGAAGCGCAATATGCGCCGCAGCCCTCTCGCCAGCGCGACCGGGACGTACGCTCCAGAAGCGAAGCGTCCATGCATATCTACAAGGACCTTGGCCGCCGAATTGACGCATTGAGAGCGCCGCAGGAACAGGCCTTCAATCAGGTTCGCGATGAGCTTGGTTCGCTGCGCGAGGCACTTGGCGGCCTGTCGCGCGGCACCAACGAAACCGTGAGCCGGCAGAATGCGGAACTGCGTCGCCTGTCCGACATGGTCGAGCGTCTGCGTGCCGACAAGAAGAACGACCAGCTGGCCCGCGAGATCCGCAAGGAAGTCGCCGACCTGAAGGACATGGTCGGCCGCACGAACGTGGAAGGGGCACTCCAGACCCTGGAGCACGGGTATGCCCATATCCTGCAGCGCCTTGATGAATTGTCCCGTGCGTCTGTAGATCCCCGCGTCCTGCGCGGTGTGACCGCGCGCCTCAATGAAATCGAGGACGCCTTTGCCGCGCTGCCGCGGTCCGAGCACATGATGGTGCTGGAAGACCGGGTCGTCAGCATTGCCGAACGTATGGAAGAGCTCCTGCAGCGCAAGGGCCATGCCGATATCGAACCGCTTCGCGCGGAACTGCGTGAAGTGCGCGGCTTTGTCGAACAGATCGATATCAAGGGTCTTGTCGAGGGTATCGATGACCGGATGAAATTCGTGTCCGGCCGCCTTGACGATCTGGAAGTCCTGGCCCGGGAACAGCGCGGCCTGGACAGCCGTCTGTCCGCCATGGAACAGCGCATGCCCGAGCCGGAAACGATCTCCAGGCTGCAGGGCCGCCTGGAAGACATCGTCGGCATGATGGCCGACGACCGTGCAGCTCCGGTGGACACTCAGCATCTGGGTCAGGTTGACCGGCGCCTCGACGAAATCGTTGACCGTCTCGAGAGGATGGAGCAGGCAGGTCCGCTTCCGTCGACCGACACGGGCGCCTTTGCAGCGCTGGAACAGCGTCTGGAAACGATCTCCGGCAAGATCGACGCGATCGAAAAGAAGTCTGCGCGCCCCGTGCCGGTTCTGGATGCAGCCGCGATGCGGTCCGGCGGCAATGCGCCGGACACCAAGTTCATGGCCCAGCTTCAGGAGCGGTTGAACGATCTGACTGCTCGTCTGGATCAGCCGAAAGACACGGTCACGACATCGGACCTCGACAAGCTGCGCGCGGAGATCGGATCCATGCGTGCCAGCGTGTCGGCACCGGCATCGACAGAAGCGCTCGAGCAGCGGATTGCCGATCTGGCACAGATCGTGTCGAAGGGGGCCGAAGTTACCGACGACAGCCGCTTCGAACAGCTTGGAGCCAAGGTTGCCGCGCTCGCGGAACAGATCGAAAGCACGTCCACTCAGGCGTTCAGCATGGAGCAGTTCTCACCGTTCCTGGAGCGGATCGAGAAGGGCCTGGAAAAAACCCGCTCGGACGTTGTGGGCATCGCCCGCGAAGCGGCAAGGGAAGCGATCGAAAGCGCACCGGCACCGAGAAACGGCCAGTACGATCAGGCCATCACGGAGCTTCAGTCCGATCTGAAGCGGTTGCTTGACGCTGCTGAAGGTACTGACGAACGGACGCGGAACACCTTTGACGGGGTCAAGTCCGTGCTGGGCTCTCTGACCGAGCGCCTGGACAACCTGGAACGTGCCGACCACTTCGGTGAAACGCCGTCCTCCAGCTTCTCCCCTATCAAGGTTGATGAACCGGCCCCGTTGTTCTCCAAGGCCCCACAGGCCAGGAAGACGGAAGGCGAGCAGCAGTCCGCTGATGCACCGCAGGCACCGCGAGCCGATGACCGGACCCGTGATCGCAAGGCAGACTTCATCGCAGCTGCCCGCCGTGCAGCACAGGCAGCTTCGGCGGAAGCTGCCCAGCTGGAAAAGCGGCAGAAGGTAACGGAAGAACCTGAAGCTGCCGACGAGGAACGCGGCAAGGCCCGTGTCGGCTGGCTGCGCAACGTTCTCAAGCGCGACAAGTCCGCTGCGAAGGAAGACAAGGCCGAACCGGTCGGAGATCTGGAGCTGAATGCCGAGGACGTTGCCGATCAGGCGTTTGAAACCCAGGATTCTGCCGTTCTGCCGGGTGATCGCCCGGCACCGGAAGCTCCGCAGGCCTCCAGCGGCCGTCGTCGGGCCATTCTCTATACAGCTGCCGCCGTTGTCCTGTTGATCGGAACACTGCAGGTGTTCCGCCTGGCAACCGGTGGCCCGGAAGAGGCCGATCAGCTTGCCGCGAACACGCCGGAAACCGTTGAAGCGATTCCTGCGCCGGAAATGGCAGACGCTGCTCCGGCACAAGCCGACGTGCAGCCGGACGTTGAGGTTACTAGCGAGGTCGCTCTGGCAGAAAGCCGCGGCGTCGGATCTGCGGCCGAAGGCGCAGAAACCGGGGCTGTCAGCGCGATGCCGGACGAGACAGCCGACACGATGTCAGAACAGGCCCCGGCTGTTGCATCAGCGCAGTCCGCGCCGCCGCATACGACACCGGTCACAGAAAGCAGCAATGTTGAGGCTGCTTCCGCGTCCGGTCCGCTTGCCCCTGAAACCGAACTGGCGTTCGCGCCGCCCGCAGGCGTTGCAAGCAGCTTCGGCGAAGCAGGTGAAAGCACTGTGTCCGGGTTCCAACCGGCAAGCGAAGCCGGCGCCCCGGCAAGCCTCCTTGCAAACCTGCCGCCGGAAGGCGTTGGCCCGATGGCGCTGCGTAGCGCTGCTGCCAGTGGCAATGCGGCTGCAGAATTCCTGGTGGGTGTGAAATTCACCGAAGGCAGCGGTGTATCGGCGGATCTGTCCAAGGCAGCAGTCTGGTATCAGAAAGCGGCCGACAAGGGACTTGCGCCTGCCCAGTACAGGCTCGCAAGCCTCTACGAAAAAGGCCGTGGTGTCGACAAGGACCTGCCGAAGGCAAAGGCCTGGTATTCCAAGGCAGCCGAAGCCGGTAATGCGAAGGCCATGCATAACCTCGCGGTTCTTTATGCCGAGGGAGGTGGTGAACAGCCCGACTATGCAGCTGCTGCCAAGTGGTTCGAAGAAGCCGCCAATTTCGGTGTCAAGGACAGCCTGTTCAACCTGGGTATCCTCTATGCCGGAGGCATAGGCGTCGATAAGGACCTGGTAGCCAGCTACAAATGGTTCGCGATAGCGGCCGATCAGGGCGATCCGGAAGCAGCCAAGCGCCGCGACGATGTCGCCAACATGATGGATCAGGAAACCCTGGCCAATGCCCGGCTCGCGGTCGAAAACTTCAAGCTGAAGACACCGAACGCGGCGGCCAACAAGGTGACGATGGAGCCGGGTTGGGTGGACAGCGCTACATTGCCGGCGGAAAAGGTGTCGATCCAGGCGCCCGACAACACGGCCATGGTCAAGGAAGCCCAGGACAAGCTCAACTACCTTGGTTTTGACACCGGTACCCCGGACGGCCAGATGGGTCCGCGCACCCGCAGCGCGATCCGCGCCTTCCAGCGGAGCATCGGAATGCCGGAAACCGGAGAAGTCGACAACCGTCTGCTGGAAGAGTTGAAGAGCCAGGCGATCTAGACCATCCCTTGGTGTATCCGGGGTGGGCGCGACAAACGGCGACCTGATGAAACAAGCACCCAGCCAGGCCAGATGCCCGGCTGGGTGTTTTCACATTGCGGCCCGCATTGTTTTTTCCAGGTGACACGAAATGGAGTTTTCTTCGGTAACGGCGCTACAGGCAATTTGCCGATGGAAAAGGCAGAGCCTGAATCCAGTCAGATATTCGAACGTGAAGCCCTATGGGCGTGGTTTCAAAAACAGACCGGAACGCGGGATATTTGCGCAACGCAATGGTCGAATTCCGCCTGGCACTTGTCTAAAATCGGCGAACCGAACCAAACAGACCTGCTGGCCGGTTGACATGCTGGACTCTACAGGTCTTTAACCATTTCATCGTAATCTTTACGCAGTCATTTCTGCAGATTTCCGGTTGATCCCGTGCAATTATACCTGCCCATAGCCGAGATTCCGGTGAATATCTTCGTGATATTCGGCATGGGCGGCGCCGTGGGTTTTCTGTCGGGGCTGTTCGGTATTGGCGGTGGCTTCCTGCTGACACCGCTTTTGATCTTCTCCGGTATCCCGCCAGCGGTTTCCGTTGCCACTGTCACCACGCAGGTGGTTGCCTCTTCGTCATCGGCTGTCGTCACCTATTGGCGACGAAAGGCCATCGACCTGAAACTCGGCACAATCCTGCTCTGCGGCGGTGTTATAGGGTCGTTTATCGGCGTCATATTGTTTGAGGTTCTGCAGTCCATCGGTCAGCTGGATGTCGTGATTTCGCTGTCCTATGTGACGTTCCTGGGCGCCATTGGCGGCCTGATGCTGTTCGAATCCATCCGTGCCATCCGTCGGCGCAAGTCCGGCGTTGCGCCCAAAGCCCGCAAACCCGGACAGCATAACTGGATCCACGGGCTGCCGCTGAAGGTCCGTTTCCGGCGCTCCAAGCTTTATGTGAGCATCATCCCGGTTGTCGGCCTTGGCGCGATCATCGGCTTTCTCGGCACGATCCTGGGGATCGGCGGCGGCTTCATGATGGTGCCTGCGCTGATTTACCTGCTGCGCGTGCCCACCAGCATCGTCATCGGCACATCCCTGTTCCAGATCCTTTTCACAATGGCAGCCGCGACCGTGTTCCATGCCATGGGCACGAAGACTGTCGACATCGTTCTGGCCATGACGCTGATGGTCGGCGGTGTGATCGGAGCCCAGTTCGGGGCTCGCATGGGCCAGAACCTGCGCGGCGATCAATTGCGTCTGCTGCTTGCGCTTCTGGTCCTGGCTGTCGGCTTGCGCTTTGCGGTCGACCTGCTGCTGACGCCGGACGATTTCTATTCCATCGCGATCCGGAAGGGGGCAGGGGCATGAGCCGGCTGATCCTGCTTCTGTCGATTGTCGTTGGCCTGGTAACCGGCGCTGCAGCCCAGAGCCGGCCGAACCAGGAACTGGTGACGTCCCTGTCCTCGGATCTGATCTCGATCCAGTCCAATTTCACGGGCACGGAAATCGTCATCTTCGGGCAAGCCAGCAACATCGAGCGCCAACCCAACGATCCGAGCGGCTATGAACTGGCCATCGTCGTGGAGGGACCACCGCAGGACATCACCACGCGGCGCAAGGGCCGTTTTCTGGGCGTTTGGGTGAACCGGGAGGCCGAGCGGTTCCAGAACGTTCCTTCCTACTACGCGGTCGCCAGCACCATCAATATCGGCAACCTTGCGAACCGCACGGTTCTTGACGACCTTGGTATCGGCCTCAACCACATCAACCTGGCTGTCTCGGGCGTTTCCAATGTCGCTCTGTCAGACAGGGATGATTTTCGCCGCGCCTTCGTCCGGCTGCGGGAGCAGATGGGTCTTTACTCGGAACAACAAACCTCGATCACCTTTCTGACCGACACAATGTTCCGAACCAATATTCCCCTGCCAGCCAACATCCCGGTGGGCGACTACAAGGTCAAAAGCTTCCTCTTCCTCCATGGCGAGGTGGTAGCCCAGACGGAGCAGACGCTGGCTGTTGCCAAAAGCGGTTTCGAACAGGTCACCTTTGAACTGGCGCAGTCCTATCCGTTCTTCTATGGCCTCCTCGCGGTGTCACTGGCCATTTTCACAGGCTGGCTCGCCGGTGTGATCTTCCGCAAGGACTAGGCAGACCCGATCTCGGCCCGCCCGATCTCGGCCTGCCTGAGTTTGCCTTCTCGAGCCGATTGTGTCCTACCGGTCTTACCCATCTGACTGACCGTCGAATGTTATCGTCGGAAACCGCATGTTTGCGCACTTTCCGCTGGCGCTTGCCGCCGCCGCGGCTATTCTCGAGTCCAAAGATTTTTCAGGCTGTTGGGGCAGGCGGACATGACAGAAGAACCCTCATCCACACCACGGGTGGAAACAGTTGTGAAACCTGACCCGACACTGGATGCAAAGGTCATCGATATCGCCATCCGCCTCGGCGTTCTGGGGCTCTTTGCCTATTTTTCACTTCAGCTCGTCGCGCCGTTCTTTCTGTTCCTGGTCTGGGCGGTGGTGCTGACGGTCGCACTCTATCCGGTGTTTGACTGGCTCGCCGCCAGGCTTGGTGGACGAAAGGTTCTGGCAGCAGTCCTGATAACGCTCTGCTGTCTTGCAATCGTGATCGGTCCCGTTGCCGTGTTGATCGTCAGTCTCGTGGACACGCTTCAGGGCTGGTACCACGGCATGGCGAACGGCGTCCTCAAGCTGCCGCCCCTGCCTGAGAAACTCGCCGGGTTGCCGGTCGTCGGTGCCAAGATTTCCGAATTCTGGCAACTCGCCGGTCAGGGGCTGGAACAACTCCTGGCCAAGGTCGGGCCGACGCTGGTGCCGGCCGGCAGCCGCATCCTCGGTGTTCTGGCTTCGCTCAGTGGTAGCGTGCTGTTCTTCATCGTTTCCATCATACTCGCAGGTTGCCTGTTTGTGCCGGCCCCGTCTCTGGCAAAGGGCAGCAAGCTGTTTGCCGACCGCATCATCGCGCCGCGCGGATCGGAATTTGTCGATCTGGCCGGTGCCACCATCCGCAACGTCTCGCGCGGTGTCATCGGTGTTGCTGTCGTCCAGGGGCGGCTGACGGGGATCGTGCTGATAGCGTTTTCCGTGCCGCTTGCCGGCGTCCTGACCTTCGTGGCGCTGATCCTGTGCATCATCCAGATTGGTCCGGCACTGGTGATAATTCCCACGATCATCTGGGCCTGGAGCTCCTGGGAACTGGTGCCGGCACTCCTGTTCACTGTGCTGATGGTTCCGGTGATGCTCATTGACAATGTCCTGCGGCCAATCCTGATGTCCCGTGGCCTGGATGTGCCGATGCTGGTGATCCTGATCGGCGTTCTCGGCGGCACCATTGCCTATGGCTTGATCGGTCTCTTCCTCGGGCCCGTCATCCTGGCGGTGTTCTACGAACTGATCATTGCTTGGGTGAAGGCGGGCGAGAAAAGGCCGCCTGAAGTGACGACCTTGCCCGATCGCTAGAGCGTCTGAAAATAGCCACTTACCGGATCTTCGGCGAGATGGCCGGAAATCATGGCCCAGGTTCCATCAGCAATCAGTCCTTCGATATGTGCCTTGTGGATTGCTTCGTTTTCCCAGCTTTCGACAAGCGTGAAGCGGCATGCATCATCCAGGTCCTTCAGAACCTCGACACCCTGACATCCGGACACGCCCTGAAGATCGGCCGAAACCGAGTGCATGATGGTTTCAAACGCCTCTTGCCGGTCCTTGAGAGCGTTGAATTGAACGACAACTTTGATGGCCATGGGGGATCCTTTCCGCGTCGGCTGTATGTTGTCGGCATGGGATAAACAGCCAAGGCAGCTGGCGACAGGTCCATTCCTGCTGAACGGCTGCCCGATCCTGCGGAACTTTCCTCAAGTATCGTTCTGGCGAGGCGGGTCCAGAGTTTCGGCATATTGGCGCGGAGCCAAACCGAAAGCGGATTTGAAATCACGCGTGAAGTGGGACGTGCTTGCATAGCCGGCAGCCTCGGCTGCACGGGCCACGCTGGCGTTTGACGTCAGTAGGTGTTGCCGGGCGCGGTCGAGACGTACCTGCTTGCGGTATTGAAGCGGGGACTGACCGAACAGAGCAGTGAAACCATGTGCGAAATGGGAGGGGCTCATGGCAACTTCGGCTGCGATTTCGGCAATCGTCAGGTCCGGTCGTGCCGCATGGGTCTCGATATAGCGCAAGGCCTTGACCAGCCTTTCGTCCCTTGCACTGACCAGGGTCCTCAAGACGCCAAAGGCGTCGGACCGCAGGATCCGGTAACAGATTTCCTGCAGGCATAGCGGTGCCAGAACATTGCAGTCGGCTGGATCCCGAAAAGAGGTCACGAGGCGCAGCAGCGAACCGGCGAGTTCATCGTCCAGTGGTTCACAGGAGATAAGCGCACCTTTGGCCGGGGAAGACGCATGGGCATCGGTTTCTGCAAGGCGAACCAGTGTTTGAGCAATCAGCTCAGGTGACAATTGCAGTTTGAGGGCCAGATAGGGCTTTGCAGGTGTGCCCTCGACAACTGCGCTGTAAGAAGCGTCACCATGAAACGCGATCACGTGGCCGGGGTCATTGACGATCTGCTTGTCACCCAGGCAAACGCGTTTCAGCCCGGAGACGGCAACGGCGACGGAAAGTCCCTTGTTCCGGCCTCGGTGATAGGGAAGGCATTCCGACAGTTTCAGAGCCCAGACGGAGCCGAGTGGGGACGGAGTGACCCCTTCCGTTTTCGCAAACTTCCGAACGGCATCACTCAGTGCAGCGATTGCCGGCGAAGCACTGTCGGTCTGGACGGAGTGGCAAGCTTGTACGGGAGAATTCGTCAGCATAGCTCTGGCTTAGCCAACGGCAGCCATGAGCACAAGCGGCAGATGAAGTGTCAGTCCCCGACCAGACGGCTGGCAGTGAAGGGGAACAGGCGGTCATTACCGAGCATGAAAACGGAAAACTGCCGCCGCCGGAAGAGCATGCCATAGGCTTCATCGGTGACATTGAGCCCACCGGTCAACGCGCCAAAGGCGGGCAGGACAAGACGGGTGCCGTCGGTAACGAAGCAGGCCCGCCGGATCGAGCGGCCGAAGCGGCGCACGCGGGCGGCCGGATGCAGATGTCCGCAGATTTCTCCTGCGGTCGACGTGGAACCGACCTTCTCGATTGGTTCGTGCCGGAAGGTCAGCGGGCCGATGGTGATTTCGTCGACCGTTACACCGCACAGGCGCACCGGTGCAATCGGATCATGGTTTCCCGTCACCCAGATCCATTCACGGCCGAGCTGAAGGGTCGTCAGCATCGCGCGGTAGGGGGCTGGCAACCGGTCGGAGCCGTCGGGATCGTGGAAACTGTCGCCAAGGCAAATGACGCAAGCCGGATCGAAGGCATCGATTACGCCGGCAAGTTTCTCCAGCGTTGCTCCGGTGTCATAGGGCGGCAGCATCACGCCGCGCCGGGCGTAGCTGGACCCTTTTTCAAGATGGAGATCCGCGACGATCAGGGTGGACTCGTCCGGCCACCACAAGATCCCGCTGTCGTGCAGACCGACCAGCTGGCCATTGATCTGAATGTCATGACATACCGGCGCAGCAGCATATTTGCGCAAATGGGATGTCAGGGCACTCATTCCATAGCCTCCAGTACGAGTTCTTCGGCTGCCTCTGCCAACAGCGTGTCCATGGCCTCCCCGTAGACCGGTTCCTTCCCTATTTCCAGGAGAATTGGCACGGCAAGGGGAGAGACGTGCGGAAGTTCAGTATGCGTGATTCGTCCGCGGATCCGGGCAAGAAGTTCCCCCAAACGCGAGATATCCAAAAGTCCTTCGGCGGCGTCGTTCCAGGTTGCCTTGAGTAATATGTGGTCTGGTTCATGGGCTCGCAGCACGTCATAGATCAGGTCCGAGGATACGGTTACCTGCCGGCCTGACTTCTCCAGCCCCGGATGGCGGCGTTCGATCAGACCGGCAATGACGGCACAATTACGAAACGTACGTTTCATGAGGCTGGATTCGGCGAGCCAGGCATCCAGATCGTCGCCGAGGATGTCTTCCTCGAACAATCGGTCGAGAAGAATTCTGCCAGAAGAAAACAGCAGAGACAGGTCTCCGAGGCCCCATATGGCAAGCGCATAGTCGTTGGCGACGAAGCCGAGCGGGTTCGCACCCAGCCGCTCCAGACGCTTGGTCAGCAGCATGCCAAGTGTCTGGTGCGCCAATCGTCCCTCGAACGGATAACAGACCATGTAGTGCTTGTTGGCGCGCGGAAACGTCTCCACCAGCAAGCCGTCCCTTGCAGGCAGGACGGATTTCTCCCTCTGGATGTTCAGCCAGTCGCGCACCTGTTCGGGCAGCGCCTTCCAGCTCTCGGGTGTCGCCAGCATCGTGCGGACGCCTTCAGCGAGATAGGTGGAGAGCGGAAACTTTCCGCCCATGTAGGACGGGATCATCGGATTGTCCGATGTGGTGCGCGAGACATAGGCCTCGTTTTCGCGGATGCCCTCGAAACGCACGACCTCGCCACCGAAAAGAAACGTGTCGCCCGGTGCCATCTGCTCCAGAAAATACTCTTCCATCTCACCCAGAACACGCCCGCCGCGGCCGACGGGTGTTCTTCGCCCGGCGGCCTTGGAGCGCACCAGCCGCACCTTCAGCATCGGTGCTTCGACGATGGTGCCGACATTCAGCCTGTATTGCTGCGCGATCTTCGGGTGGGAAATCCGCCAAAGCCCGTCCTGGCCTTTCCGCAGCTTGGCATATTGATCGTAGCTCTTCAGTGCGTAGCCGCCGGTGGCGACGAAATCGAGAACCCGCTCGAACGTCTCCCAGTCGAGATGCCTGTAGGTTTCAGAGGACCGTATTTCATTAAAGACATCTACTGCATCCAACGGGTCTGCGCAGGCAAGGCCGAGCAGATGCTGGGCAAGCACGTCCAGCGCGCCCTGGCGCAGCGGCGGCGTGTCCTGATCACCGCGCATCGACGCGGCAAGGGCCGCCTGACACTCGAGCACCTCGAACCGGTTGGAAGGAATGAGAACCGCCTTGGAAGGTTCGTCCATGCGGTGGTTGGCACGGCCGATCCGCTGGGCAAGGCGGCTGGCCCCTTTCGGCGCACCGATGTTGACCACCAGATCGATATCGCCCCAGTCGATGCCCATATCCAGCGAAGATGTCGCGACCACTGCCTTCAGCGCACCGGAGGCCATGGCCGTTTCGACCTTACGCCGCTGGCCGACATCAAGCGAGCCATGATGCAGCGCGATCGGCAGCGTGTCGTCGTTTATGCGCCAGAGTTCCTGAAACACCATTTCGGCCTGGCTGCGCGTGTTGACGAACAGCAGCGATACGTTGTGCGCCTTGATCAGCTTGTAGATGTCGGCAATGGCATAGCGCGACGAGTGACCGGACCAGGGAACGCGTTCTTCGCTCTCCAGGATCGAGATGTCGGGCTTGGCACCACCGGCGACCTCAACGACATGAGACAGCGCCCGGCCGTCCGGGTCGGGCTGATCGACAAGATAGGCGCGCAGGTCATCCGGTTCGGCGACAGTCGCCGACAGGCCTATGGTCCTGAGGTTCGGGGCAAGACGTCTTAGCCGTGCCAGGCCAAGTGCCAAGAGGTCGCCACGCTTGGAAGTCACCAGCGCGTGCAACTCGTCCAGAATGACGGTTCGAAGCGAGGCAAACATCCGTGCCGAGGCCGGATCCGACAGAAGCAGGGCAATCTGTTCCGGCGTGGTCAGCAGAATGTCCGGTGGATTGAGCTTTTGCCGCTGGCGCTTGTGAGAGGGCGTGTCACCGGTGCGGGTTTCCAGCCGGACGGCAAGATCCATTTCCGAAACCGGAGCCTCCAGGTTGCGGGCAATATCGACCGCAAGTGCCTTCAGCGGCGAGATGTAAAGTGTGTGGATGCCATTGCCCGCGGAACCGGGTTTGCGCTTTCCCCGCGCTTCCAGTTCCACCAGGCTGGGCAGAAAGCCTGCCAGGGTCTTCCCGGCACCCGTAGGCGCAATCAGCAGGGTGGAATGGCCCTGTTGCAGATGATCGATCAGTTGCAGCTGATGGGGCCTTGGAGCCCATCCCCGCGAGGCAAACCAGCTTTGGAATCTGTTTGGTAGCAACTGCACGTCCATGGCTTTGGTTTTAGGCCAGGGATGGGTGAAAGGCGAGGGGGAATGTTCCTTGATTGTTCAGCTTGTGTTCAGGTGACCTTTGGTCAATTCTGCGCGAATATGACCTAGGGGAGGTTCTTTTGAAAACATTGGTATTTATGGGACTTTTGTCGGTAATCGTTCTTTGGGCAGGCGGAAGCGCAAATGCTTCGGAAAGCCTCAATTACCGTTGCAAACTCGGCAATGAGTTCGTCTTCATTGAAACGATCCCGGAAGAAGGGCGCGCAATTCTCGAGGATATCAACGGCAAGACAATCCTGGTACCGGACGGGCGAGGTGGTTACTTCAACGATGACGAGGAAATCTCTTTTGAGCGGGCTAAAGCCGTTCCTGAACTCTGGCTTGGCGATGTGTCGCATAACTGCGAAATAGCGGCGCCAGATTCCATCGGTCAGAGCCAGGCAAGCAACGCTGTTGGAAAAAATGAAACGCAATTGAATCTCCAGGGCCAATCTCGAGGGGGCAAGTTGCGCGCAGGTCCGGGAACGAATTTCGCGCAGGTCGGCAGCCTTTCGGAGGGGACCTGGGTCACCATCCTGAAAAACAGTGGTGTTCGAATGGACGGCTACGACTGGTTTGAAGTTGTGGCCGACAGCGGATTGCGCGGTTTCCAGTGGGGCGGAATCATGTGCTCCAACGGCTCGAAGATTGCCGGTGTCTATCAAGCTTGTGGTGCGCAGGCGTCTGCGCAGCCGGCCACGAAAGTGGCTCAGCAACTCGGTGGTGGCTGGATGGCGTTTGCTCTGGCACCTGGCGGAGCCTTTGGTCATGGCGCTGCCCCCACCAGGGCAGCCGCGGAACAATTCGCCATGCAATATTGCGGCAACAATCAATGCCGGATTGCGGACGCCACCCAGGCAAGGTGCCATGCATTGGCCGTTTCGCCTTCCAGCAACGGTATTGGCGCTGGCGACAGCGAGCAGGCAGCGATGAACTTTGCCATGGGCTGGTGCTCGAACAGCGGCGCAAGCGGCTGCCGTATCGAGTATTCCTATTGTCAGTGAGCCACTTGCCAGTGAACCACGACGCCATGGCCATGCGACCTTTTCGCCGAATGGCCATGGCAGATCCGCAAATCAGACCTATCTAGCGACGGATGTCCGATCTACTGACGCTGACACCCGAAGGCCTCTATTGTCCTGAAGCAGGTGTCCATATCGATCCCGTCCGCCCGGTCGAAAGGGCGGTCATCACGCATGGCCACGCAGATCATGCACGTTCGGGCCATGGCGCGGTTTTGGCAACGGGCCAGACCCTCGACATCATGGCAATCCGCTATGGCGAGAACTTCTGCGGATCGGTGCAGGCGATCGGATATGGCGAGACGTTGAAGCTTCGGGATGTCGAGATCTCGCTGCACCCGGCAGGTCATGTACTTGGCTCTGCACAGGTTCTGCTGTCATCTGCCGGGCGGCGAACCGTCGTATCGGGAGACTACAAACGGCAGGCAGACCCGACCTGCGCGCCTTTCGAAGTGGTACCCTGCGATACCTTCGTTACCGAGGCGACCTTCGGTCTGCCGGTGTTTCGTCATCCCCTGGCGCGAGAGGAGATCGCCAAGCTGCTGTCGTCGCTGGAGCTGTTTCCGGAGCAGACCCATCTGGTCGGTGCCTATGCGCTCGGCAAGGCGCAACGTGTTCTCGCAGAATTGCGGGCGGCCGGTTACCAAAAGACGGTCTACCTTCACGGCGCATTGGAGAAGCTGACGGCCTATTACCGAAGCCAGGGGATCGAACTTGGCGATGTCGAACCTGTCGGCCAGCGCGGCAAGGAGCTTGCCGGTGAAATCGTCATGTGTCCGCCCGGCCAGCTCTCGGACCGTTGGTCCCGCCGGTTCGGCGACCCGGTCGCGGCAATGGCCTCGGGGTGGATGCGTGTTCGGGCGCGGGCGCGTCAAAGAGGGGCAGAGTTGCCTCTGATCCTGTCCGACCATGCCGACTGGGACGACCTTTGCCGCACCATTCTGGAAACGGGTGCCGAGCAGATCTGGGTGACCCATGGCGCGGAGGAGGCACTTGTCCACTGGTGCGAATTGAATGGACGAAACGCCCGCCCGCTCAATATGATAGGCTATGACGACGGCGAGGACGCCGACGTTGCGCGGGCCGCACAAGGCTGATCCGGTCCACGCGAAATTGCGGCATTTATTTCCTTTTGGGGGAGAGGCAGTCATGGCGGACGACGGTGAATTTGCAGGTGCCGGCAACGGCCAGACAAACGGCGCCGGGGCTGGTGCCAACGGCGAAGCCGAAGAGGCGATTGCACAGCTCTTTGACGACTATCAGGCCGGCTTCAACGATTATGACATCGACAGGATCTGCGACTGCTTCGCCCTGCCGACCATCATCTGGCAGCACGAGAAGGGGCATGTCTTCAACGACGACGAAGAGTTGATCGAGAACATCGAAGCGCTCCTTCAGGCCTTGGAGAAGGAAGGCGTGTCCCATTCGGACTTTCACGTCGTATCCAGCCACGTGAGCGGCTCGGTCGCACTGGTGACCCTCGATTGGAGCCAGGAAACGGCGGACGGCGAAGCCGTGTTCGAGTTCACCTGCCATTATCAGCTTATCCAGGACGGACCGGATTGGGTTATTGCCTGCATCGTCAATGAATAGAACGACAGGCCGGAGGGCAGGGTGCCTTGCCCTGCTGCCGATCCTTTGCCTGCTTTCGGTTCTGTCGGGAACCGCAGCGGGCGAAACGCGGGCTATCTATGGGGCATTGACGCCAGCACCGGAAACCTTGCGAGCCTGCACACTTCCGGAGATGACGCCTGGCAAGGTGTTACTGGAGACCGATTGCCGTTATACGGAACCGGTCGTCATCTCTGCCGACAACATCCTGCTGGATTGCCGCGGTGGCACTATCACGGGCATGCACCGGCGCGGCATTACCATTCGGCCAGGCCTGAAAAACATCACCATTCGCGATTGTCGCCTCGACGATACCGGCGGCATCCTGATTGAAGGTCAAACGCCGTCGGATGATGCGGCGGCGCGGGACGAGGCGCGGGCAAATTCGTCCCAAGGGGTTGTGCTCGACCATCTGACCATCACCAAGTCCTACATGACAGGCGTCTTTGTCGATCACTACGTCGTCGGCGCGACGATCCGTAATTCCATCGTTGCCGATGGTCATCATGTTGGCATCTATCTGGAGCATGGGTCGCAGAAGAACGTCGTTTCCGGCAATCTGATCCGCAACAATGGCCTCTTCACCAACAAGGGTATCCGGCGCATCGGCCCGACCCGCCGAGAAGGCCTGTCCGTGGATGGATCCGCGTATAACCTGATCGAAAACAACATCTTCGACAGCAACGCTTTCGGCGGCATCTTTCACTACAAGAACTGTTGGGAGTTCCACACCACCAACCCGGAAAGCCGACCGCGCCTGCAAGGATCGGACGGCAACGTCATCCGCGGCAATGTCTTTCGGAACATGGACATCGGCATCTGGGTTGCCTCGCGCCAGGCGCGCGATCTGGTGATGTGGGACTGCGGCGACAAGAGCCCTTACGACAGTCCGGTTTCACTGGCCCCGATGATGGGTGACCGCCCATGGGGGAAGTCCGACACTTTTCTGGGGTATCACTTCAACCCGGAACTCATCGCCGGTTTTGTCGACAAGAACGCGCTTGCTCCCAGATGGCCGTTTCCGATGGAGCTGCGCCTTTACGAGGATTTCGCCGAAGACAACACGTATCAGGACAACTGCTTCGAGAACCTTGTCACGGGCATCCGGATCGAGGACGACGGCAACACGGTCCGGGACAATCTGTTTGTGGGAGACTTCGAATACCTTTATCTCGGCAGTCCGTTCCGGGCAAAAATGCTGAACCGGCCGATAGAGGGAACAGTGATAGAAGGCAACAAGAATGCCTCGCCCTCGTCGCGAAGCTTCCTGCAGAACAGCTTTCTGGCCGATGACGAGCACAGGGACACTGTCATCGTCCAGCCCGATGCTGGTTCATCCGTGCCTGCGCCGGATACCTGCAAGACGGGACAGACCTAGACCGGTTCAAATGAAAAAAGCCGGTGACGCTGGTCACCGGCTGTTGTTGTTCACAGGCCCTTCTGTTTGTCATCCCGGACGCAGCGAAGCGAGGATCCGGGATCGGGGTACCGATGATTTTAAGAAAAACCTGAAAACAGAAAGGCTTGCGCCTCCCCGGTCCCGGCTCGCGCTACGCTTGGCCGGGATGACGACAGGCGAGGCAAGTCTGGTTCATCGTCTTTGCCGGTGACACGGGTCACCGGCTTTCTGTCAGGGCTTTGTTTTCGAGGCCTTGCGCTCGGCGCGCGACGGCTTGTTTTTCTTTGCGGCCTTTTTCTTGGGCGGCGCGGAGTTGGCAGCCGACCGGGTCCGCGGCTTACGACGGTCGCCGTCCGGGCCATCCGCGGCACGTTCCTTGCGCTTGGGAGCGCGGTCGCCGCCGTCGAGGTCGCGCGCCAGTTCCTTGGTGTTCAGAGGCTCGTAGGCAGGGTGGTGCGGCACGAAATCGTCGTCACCGGACCGGCGGCGGGATTTGCCACGAGGTCCGTCAAACTTGCCGCGCGGCCCGTCGAATTTGCCTTTGGGACCGTCGAACTTGCCTCTGCCCTCGCGCTTCGGCCGGCCGGATTTCATGCTGTCTTCGGCACCGAGGCTTTCATAATCCGGTGCATCTGCACCACGCGGACGGCGCTTGGGCGGGCCGGAACGGTCGGACCGATCACGGCGGAAGCCGTCTTCCTTCGGCGGGGCAGGGATCTTGCCGCCACGTGCATCAAGCAGTGTGATGGTGGCATTTTCCTCGCCAGTACCTTCGCGCTTGACCACATCGGCGAAGCGCTGGCCATGACTGCCGGCGATTTCGAAGTACAGCTCGTTCTGGAAGATCTTGATCGCGCCGACTTCCTTCTTGGTGACGTGACCGGCACGGCAGATCATCGGAAGGATCCAGCGCGGTTCTGCGCGCTGGCGGTGGCCAAGCGACAGCGAGAACCAAATGCCGTCTTCGAACTTGCCGGTGATTTCCGCATTGCGGCCACCGCGCGAACCGGCATCCCTGCCTCGGAGCGAGGTCTCATCGAGATCGGAAACTTCTTCCGGAGCGGGCAGACGCGACTGACGCAGCTTGACGAAGGCGGCAGCAAGCTGTTCCGGGCTGTGAAGCGCAAGCAGCTCGTTCGCGATCGCCAGTTCTTCTTCTTCCAGTTCCACCTTGAGTGCGGGATCGGCCAGAAGCCGTTCCTTGTCCTTGGCACGAATGTCGTCGGCGGTTGGAGCACCCTTCCAGGTCGCCGTGATGCCGGCAAAATGCAGCACGCGCTCTGCCTGGCGGCGGCGCGGGAAGGGAACCATGAGCACACAGGTGCCCTTGCGGCCGGCACGGCCCGTCCGGCCGGAGCGGTGCAGCAGGGCGGCCTTGCCTGTCGGCAGGTCGGCGTGGATCACCAGATCGAGGTTCGGCAGGTCGATACCGCGTGCGGCAACGTCGGTTGCCACACACACACGGGCGCGGCCGTCCTTCATCGCGGCCAGTGCGCTGGAGCGCTGCTCCTGGCTGAGTTCTCCGGAAAGGGACACGATGGAGAAACCGCGGTTCGCAAGGCGCGATGTCAGCCGGCTGACAGCTTCACGCGTCGAGCAGAAGACGATTGCCTTTTCCGCTTCATGCTGGCGCAGCACGTTGATGATGGCGTTTTCGCGCTCGTTCGGGGCAACCGGATGCGCGACGTAGTCAATATCGCCGTGCTGTTCGCGAGCGTTGATGGTCGACAGGCGAACGGCATCTTTCTGGAAGCGCTTGGCGAGTTCTGCAATCGGCTTTGGAACCGTTGCTGAGAACATCAGCGTGCGCCGGTCCTGCGGCGCGGTATCCAGAATGAATTCCAGATCTTCGCGGAAGCCCATGTCGAGCATCTCGTCGGCTTCGTCGAGCACGACAGCCTTGATTTCCGACAGGTCCAGTGCGCCACGTTCGATATGATCGCGCAGGCGGCCAGGCGTTCCCACGACAATATGAACACCGCGTTCCAGCGTCCGCCGTTCGGTGCGCGGATCCATGCCGCCGACACAAGAGGCGGTTACGGCGCCGGCTTCATTATAAAGCCAGGTCAGTTCTTCCTTCACCTGAAGGGCAAGTTCGCGGGTCGGGGCAATGGCCAGCGCAATGGGAGCGCCTGCCTGGCCGAGACTGTCCTGGCCGTCAAGCAGCGTCGGGGCAAGTGCGAGGCCAAAGGCAACGGTCTTGCCGGACCCGGTCTGCGCAGACACCAGAAGGTCGGCTTCCGGCGGAGCGTCGCTTAGAACGCTTTCCTGCACGGAGGTGAGGTTTTCATAGCCACGTTTCGCCAGCGCGGCCTTCAGCGCCGGGGCGAGAGAAGTCAAATCGGTCATAGAAATCTTTCAACTGCTCCGGATCTTCTGCATGCCAGTCAGCAGTCTACCGGATAGGGCCATCCAGTTATCGGCCCATGGATGGCCGCGGCTTATACAGGCATTTTTCCTTGCCGTCCATCCCGCATTTTTCAGGCGTGAAAGTGGTGCACTGGCAAAAACAGCAGCGTTTCTACTCAGTGCGCCAGGTGCCGAGAGATGACACAAGCGCGTTATTGTTTCTCTTAACCGGTCATCTTGTGAGGCATTGACCAATTATCTTATGCCGTTGCTAAATTGAACTCGGCCTAGAGCCGGTGTTAGCTTTCAGCCCGCCTTGAGATGGTAAGCTGATTTTTTTTGTCTATGACGTAAGAGCTTGCAGTCCGGGCGCTTTCGCGGTTCGTATAGCGCTTATGCTGGCTTTTTCCCATCTGCTCGACCGGCTTTCGCTGGAACCCAGGCGCCTCGCCAAGGAAGCGCTCCTGATCCGTTATTTCCAGGAGGTCGCGGATCCGGACCGGGGCTTTGCCCTGGCCGCACTGACAGGTGGGTTGAGTTTCAAACACGCCAAACCGGCCCTGCTCAGGGCTTTGATCGGCGAGCGGACGGACCCGGAGCTGTTCGCGCTTTCCTATGATTTTGTTGGTGACCTGTCCGAGACCATTGCGCTGATGTGGCCGCAGGCTGCAAACGGAGAGGTTGCCCCGAAAGAAGCTGCTCCCAGCCTGTCCGAAGTGGTCAAGCGGCTGGAAGGGGCCGGAAAGAGCGAAGTGCCCGGTTTGCTGACCGACTGGCTGGACACGCTGGATGAGACCGGCAGATGGGCCCTTTTGAAACTGGTGACGGGAGGTTTGCGCGTTGGGGTATCTGCGCGCCTTGCGAAAACGGCCGTGGCAAAGCTCGGTGGACTGGACGTTGCTTCCGTAGAGGAGGTCTGGCACGGGCTGGAGCCACCCTATGAAGCACTGTTCGCCTGGGCGGAAGGACTGAGCGGACAACCGCAAACGTCCGATCCTGCGCCTTTCCGGCCGGTGATGCTGGCGCACCCCCTGGACGAGGACAGGGACACGGAGCTGCTGAACGCGGAAGACTTTGCGGTCGAGTGGAAATGGGACGGCATTCGCGTTCAGGCGGCAGCCGGTCTGACAGAGCGTGGCGACCGCGTACGCCGCCTGTTCAGCCGGACCGGTGAAGACATATCCAGGGCCTTTCCCGATATTCTCGATTTGCTGACATTCGATGCCTGCATTGATGGCGAATTGCTTGTCGTGTCGGACGGTCAGGTGCGTCCTTTTGCAGATCTGCAAAAACGCCTCAACCGCAAGACCGCCGGGCCAAAGCTGATCCGCGAATTCCCGGCAGCGATCCGTGCCTACGACCTGCTCAGTGTCGGCGGAACCGATTTGAGGGAGCTGCCGTTTGCAGAACGGCGCAAGGCGCTTGAAACCTTTATCACCGGATTGCCGGAGGGAAGCATCGATCTGTCGCCCATGGTGAAGGTAACCGGATGGGAGGAAATCACCTCCGCGCGCGCCGATCCCCATGCCCATCTGCCTCCTGCCGACGCCGATGCCGTTGAAGGCTTGATGCTGAAGCGGTGGGATGCGCCCTATGTCACCGGCCGGCCGAAGGGATTGTGGTTCAAGTGGAAACGAGAACCCTACCTGATCGATGCCGTGCTGATGTATGCGCAGCGCGGCCACGGCAAACGCTCATCCTTTTATTCCGACTATACCTTCGGTGTCTGGCGTGACGGGGACGCGGGAGCCGAGCTGGTTCCGGTCGGCAAGGCATATTTCGGCTTTACCGATGAGGAATTGCGTGAAATCGACCGCTATGTGCGCAACAACACCATCAACCGGTTCGGACCGGTGAGGGAAGTCGTTCATAGCGCTGAAAAGGGGCTTGTGCTGGAGGTCGCCTTTGAAGGGCTCAACCGGTCCAGCCGGCACAAGTCCGGCGTTGCCATGCGTTTTCCTCGCATTTCCAGGCTGCGTTGGGACAAGCCGGCGGCAGAGGCCGACAGGCTGGAAACGCTTCAGGCAATGTTGCCAGGCGAAGAAGGGTAATTCGGTGTTCGACAACTCGCTTTTGAAAACCCGCCCTTAAGTCGTGCTTTGGCCATGGAAATATGGCACCCATGGCAAGATACAAACGGCCAGACGCTTGTGCCCCTGTTTCAACTGAAATGCCTGGGGTGCGAAAGCGCGAGGCCGGCAACCGGAGAGGCAATATGACGATCCGCAACAAATATCTGGCTCCCGTGGTCCGCGGGCTGGCCTTGGCCGTTCTTCTGGCCCCGGCAGCTGTCGCCCAGGACAGCGTCTCCCCTGAAACCGCAGACGCAGTGACAAAGGGACAAGCGGACCGCTTTTCCCTGGTCAGGGTGGATGAGGATATCCTCAGGGTGGACCGGCAGAACGGGACCGTCTCCATTTGCAAGGAGCAGAGCGACGCTTGGCGCTGCAATCCGGTGCCGCTGGCAGAAGATGCCTATCTTGCTGAAATCAACGAGCTGGCCGGTGAAGTGGATCGCTTGACAGCCCGTGTGGAGGAGCTGGAAGGCAATGGCGTAAAGTCCGACAAGCAATTGCCACCCGGTTCCGCACTTGATCGCCCAAAAGCACCCGGCTCCAGTCAGGGTGGACGCAGCCCATCGACAACCGAGGAAGATGAGGAACTGGAAAAGGTTCTGACTTTCACAGAAAGCGCCATGCGTCGTTTCTTTGGCATGGTTCGCGATCTGCAGAAGGACTTCGAAGGCGAAGCCAACTGATCGCCTGAAGTCAGGATAAAAAAACAGCGTGTCACTGCCAGGGGCACGCTGTGTCCGGCATAGTTCCTTGGCCGGGAGACGTCAGTCGATCAGCATCTTGTTGATGCTCTGATAGGCTTCATCCGGCTGTTCCACGGCAACACGCCTGGTCAGATCCATCGTCAGCGCGACAACATCCAGGACGGCGGCGAGACGGTTCGTCCGTGTTTCAAACAGGTGATGGCGCATCGAGAAGGTCTTTGGATTGACGCCGGTAAAGCCGGAAACCACCAGCATTGCGTCGCCGGTCTTCAGCGGTGTGATCCAGGTCAGCTTCATTTCAACGGCCACCCGGCCGAAACCGTTTTCCGTCAGATAGGCGTGTGTCATCGGCGTACGCTGCCAGACATGGGCTACGCCGTCCGTGCAGCAGGACAGCGCAAATCTGTCGTCGGCCTTGCCGTCCGGACCGATATCGCGGGGCAAAACGGTTCCCCGGTAGACGATCTGGGCACCTTTCGACTGCAGGGCCGCAAGCGTCGCGCGTGCATTTGCCGGTCCGGCGGAAATCCCCCTTGGTCCAGCCTCTGCAATCATTGGCGTCTGGAAGTCGCGGAAGCGCTGGCGCAAGGTCTTCGCGGCGCTGGCGCTCGGCTCATATCCGTCGAGAGCTGTTGCCGAAAGTGTTCCCGTGGCGGCGTCGCGCATTTCGTGAATGACAGTGAGCATATGCGGGCCGTCGAAGGCGATGCTGGAGTGCACCGTGATCAGGTCCCCCGTACGCATCTCCTTGTGGTAGCGCACGTGGCGCACCCGGCGAGCCCCCACGACGGTTTCGCTCAAGCCGGTCATCAGCCGGAACTGGCGATCTGCTTCCTCGAAGCGGCTGAAGTAGAACTGGACGTTCAGATGATCGTTTTCGTCACATTCCCAACGGTTCACAAATGAAAACAGCGTTGCCTGAATTGTCATAATTGCTTCGTGCACTCAGTGATTTTTGATTATGTGATGTGTATTGGACAGGTCATTTGTTGCTGTCTTTGCATTGATTATCAACAAGAAATGTAGATTCTGGAAAATTAGTTCAGGCAACGTTGAGGAAGTGGGTAAAATGAAAAGATCAACTGCGGCGTCGTGATTTAAACTTTAGGTTGTTTTTGTTGGTGGTTCTAACTTAACTATTTTTCTTGCGCCTAAAGGCAGCCTATTTGCCGTGCCAACAGCGAATGCGCAGCGCGTGAACATGGAGTGTTGGTCAAAAGCATGGTTTGACTTGCGCGTAACCCATGTTGCAAACATACTTCACAATGGCCGCAACAACGGGGCTTCGCCATAAAATCAAGAAGCGAGCGGGTGCAGGATGACTGCGACGCATGGCTCTGGCGGAACCTGCGGGCCAAACGGACCGTTGAGGGAGGAATAACAACGTGTCGGCGACATCGTATCGGTTCATCATCGCGGATGATCATCCCCTGTTTCGGGGTGCTCTGCGTCAAACGCTCGAAACACAATACCCCGATGCTGTGATCGAGGAAGCCGGTGCGTTGGAGGACGTTACGGCCAAGCTGGAACAGGATGGCGAAGTCGATCTCATCCTGCTTGATCTGTCCATGCCCGGCATGCGCGGTTTTTCCGGGCTTATGTACTTGCGGGCCCAATATTCTGGCGTTCCTGTGGTGGTGGTCTCGGCCAATGAAGATCCGCAGGCCATCCGGCGCGCGGTTGAATTCGGAGCTTCCGGCTTCATTCCGAAGTCTCACGGGATCGATGTCATCCGTGAGGCGATTTCGGAGGTCATGTCCGGCAACATGTGGACCCCGCCGGATGTCGACCTTGCCGCCGACGATGGCAGCGGCGATCTGGTCCAGCGCCTTGCAACGCTTACCCCCCAGCAGGTTCGTGTTCTGATGATGCTGTCCGAAGGTCTTCTGAACAAGCAGATTGCCTACGAACTGTCCGTTTCGGAAGCGACCGTAAAGGCCCATGTATCCGCGATCCTGCAAAAGCTTGGCGTGGAAAGCAGAACCCAGGCCGTTATTGCAGCGTCCAAGATCGAGGCCGGGCAGTGGCAGGTTGGCGGCGAAACCGCCGAGGCTGCCCAGGCCCAGTGAGGCCAGGCACACGCGCCACGTTGCTTTCCGGCGGCTCCACCTGGAAACGGTCTCCAATGCGTGAGACCGTTTTCTGCTTTGCGTGCTGAGAGAGAACTGCCTGGATGCAATTTCTGTAGGCCTTGAGGTCGAGCTTTCCAGTCAGGATTGCAAAAACATAGCGGAATCCAGACCACCGTTTTTACCGTAATTTCAGGGAATGGCTGTAACCGTCATTGCTGCGGGGCGCTGCCACGCAGAGTGCGAGTAGCCACCCGGAGAGAAAATGCGGTCCAGCTTCAATTGGCGACTGATCTTCAAGACGATCGGCATGGCCTTCGTGTTGCCCGGTCGTCAGCTCAAGGTGGACTTCCAGTCTGACGCGGACACGCAGACCGGACAGCAGGAAAGCAATCCTGTTCGCGCCTTCATGCTCGCGTTCGGTCACCCGGTGGTCGACGAACTCCTCGCCCGCAAGGTACGTGCAGCGCAGATCGCAAGTATCGCGCGCCTGACACCCTTTATCGTGCTGGCAAACGTCGTCAACGTAATCGTCATTACGCTCGCGTTTCAGCACTTCATGCCGTTCAGTTTCATTGCGGTCTGGATTGCGGCCATTGGAGCTTTTCTTGCCTACACCCTGTACAAGTGGCTGAAAGCGAACAGATCGCCTATTCATCTTGCCTCGCGGCGATCGCTGAACAAGGCGGTCTTGCACGCGACGATTTTCAGTGGTCTTTGGGCGGTCGTTCCAATTGCCGCATTCGGCTATGGCGATCCGGACGGCATCTGGATTGCCTCCTGCGTCACCACCGGCATGCTGTGTGGTGGCGGTTTTACTCTGGCAACCGTGCCGCAGGCAGCCTTTCGCTGGGTTGCGATCCTTTTCCTTGCATCGCTTGTATCGTTCGCAATCGGACGCAGCGCGGAGCTGTGGCCGCTGGTCTTCCTGTTGAGCAGCTACACGCTGGTGGTGGTCGGCAGCGTTGCTTCGGCAGGCTGGCTGTTTGCCTCCCATTTCCTTGCTGAAGCCGAGCTGGAACAACGCGGTGAACTGATCGCCCTGCTGCTGAACGAGTTCGAGGAAAAGTCCAGCGACTGGCTCTGGAAATCGGATAGCCACGGTAATCTGCATTCCATTTCCGACCGGTTTTTACATGCCAGTGGCCGGGACCGGGCGGAACTGGAAACCATGCGCATGGTCGATCTGGCCTATTCCCTGGACGAGAACGATGCGCGTTCAGCCGTGACCAGGCTGGAAAATGCCATGAAGCGTCAGCAGGCCTTCCGCGAAATCGTCATCGGGGTGGACGTGAACGGCGAGGAGCGCTGGTGGTCTCTGGCAGCACGTCCGGTCTACGACGACCATGGTTCCTTTACCGGTTACCGCGGTGTTGCTTCCGACATCACCGAAGCCCGCAGGGCAAGCGCCCTTGTTTCTCACCTGGCCGAGCACGATTCCCTTACGGGGATCGGCAATCGGAGCTGGTTCCTGAAACAGGCCGAGGCGCAACTGGAAGAGCAAAACCAGAATGGCCAGAACACACTGACTCTCTTCCTCATTGACCTCGACAATTTCAAGGTCGTGAACGACACCAGCGGCCACCCGGCAGGGGATGAACTTCTGCGGCAGGTCGCAAGCCGGTTTACCGCCCTTGGCGAAGGCAGAACGATGCTCGCGCGTTTCGGTGGCGACGAATTCGCCGCGCTCGGCCGTTTCGTCAGCGATCAGGCGGCTCTTGCATTTGCCGAGGAACTGGTTGCCGTCACACGCAAACCTTTCCGGATTGGCCGTCGCGACTTCGCGATTGGTGCCACCGTCGGGTTCACCCGTCTGTGCGACAGCAAGGACACTGTCGACGATCTGATGCGCAAGGCTGACATTGCGCTTTACAAGGCAAAGGAAGGCGGCCGGGGACGGTCGCTCGCCTTCGAGCAGGACATGGAGCGCGAGGTCCGCGAGCGCCGCGAACTGGAATCGGATCTGCGCGAAGCATTCGAATACGGCAAGCTCAATGTCGATTTTCAGCCGATCGTGGACGCCCGGTCCGGCAAGGTGGTGTCCAGCGAGGTCCTGCTCCGCTGGCTGCATCCCGAGCGTGGTGAGGTGCCGCCGGACGTGTTCATTCCGATTGCCGAACACGCCGGTCTGATACTGCCGCTCGGCAGTTGGGTTCTGAGGAAAGCCTGTGCAGCAGCAGCCCAATGTCCCGAGCTGGAGAGCGTTGCGGTCAACCTGTCGCCGGTCCAGTTCATGGATCCAAATCTGGTGGAACAGATCCTGACAGTGCTGCAGGAAACGGGGTTCCCGCCGGAACGCCTTGTCCTGGAAATCACCGAATCCGTGTTCCTGCGCGACTTCGGCACAGCATCGATCAAGCTGCAGAAACTGCGTGACCTTGGTATCCGCATCGCGCTGGACGACTTTGGTACGGGCTATTCGTCTCTTTCGTATCTGCGGCACTACAAGTTCGACAAGATCAAGATCGACAAATCCTTCGTCGATGAGATCGGCGAACGCAGCGACGGTCTGGCGATCATCTCTGCAGTCATTGCGCTTGCGCATAACCTTGGTCTGGAAGTCACGGCAGAAGGCGTGGAGCGCCAGTTTCAGGTGGATGCTTTGCGCACGCTCGGCTGCGACACCATGCAAGGCTATTACTTCGGCAAGCCGGATCCCAATCCGATGCGGGTCGCCCAGATTCGCAGGGAAGACTGGCAGGATCGTTCGCCGAGCACCGCGCCGAAGAACCCTGGAGCGCGCCGCTCAGCGTCCTGATGCATTGGTGCTGACAGCGTCCGGCTCCCGGGCTCCAACCCGGCTTATTCCGCCGCCTGGCCTGCCTGGCAGCGGGCCAGATGGGCACGCAGGGCAGCTGGTTTCAACGGCTTGTTGAAGAAGGCGATGTCCTTTTCCTCGGCTTCCGTGCGCACAGGGCGGCTCCGGTCCGCGGTGATCAGGATCGCGGGGATCTGGCGACCGAATTTCCATCTCAGTTTCAAGATCGCCTCGATACCGGTGCCATTGTCGAGGTGATAGTCCGCCAGTATGACGTCCGGCGTCAGGCCGGCTTTGCTGAGCTCGTTTGCCGCCTCCACGTCATCGGCAGCTGCAATCACCTTGCAGTTCCAGTTCGTCAGCAGGTGGCGCATGCCGCTCAGGATGTCCGGCTCGTTGTCGATGGCCACAACGCAAAGACCATCAAGCTGGCCAGCCATGGTTGGGGCCTGCGGAATGGGAACGAGATCGGGCATGTCCGCGGAACGAGGCAGTTCGACCGAGAAGCACGAGCCCTTGTTGGCTTCCGAGCGGAGTTCAACCGGGTGGTTAAGAACGTGGCTGATGCGCTCGACAATGGACAAGCCTAGCCCCAGCCCCTTGGCAACGCGCATGCCGTCATCCAGCCGGTGAAACTCCTGGAAAATCGCCTTCTGCTTGCTTTTCGGGATGCCCATGCCGGTGTCGTGAATTTCCACGATCACCCGATTGCCGCGTCGGCGGCACCCCACAAGGACCCGGCCTGACTGAGTGTATTTCAAGGCGTTCGAAACGAGGTTCTGCAGCAGGCGCCGCATAAGGCGTCTGTCTGTCCGCACCGAAAGGGACGTCGGCACGATCCGCAGTTCCAACCCCTTTTCCTTGGCGACAGGCTGGAAATCAAGATCGATTCCGCGCAGCAGTTCGTCCAGCCGGAAGACCGTTGGTTCCGGTTTCAGGGCGCCGGTGTCGAGCCTGGAAATATCGAGGACGGCGCCGAGAATGTCCTCGACCGATTCCAGTGCCATTTCCACATTGCGGACCAGCGAGCCGTCGTCGCCGTCCTTAAGCTTGTCGACCAGAACCGAGGCGTAAAGACGAGCGGCATTCAGAGGCTGCAGGATGTCATGTCCGGCCGCTGCCAGGAAACGGGTCTTGCCGATATTGGCTTCTTCCGCGGCGTGGGTGGCCTCCACCAGGCGCTCGTTGACGTGGGTGAGTTCTTCCGTGCGTTCCCTGACCCGGCGTTCCAGCGTCTCGTTGGCGCGGGCGAGCGCTTCTTCCGCCAGAACCCGTTCGGTGATGTCTGTATAGGTGGTCACAATGCCGCCGTCGGGCATCGGACTGATGCGGACTTCGAACACCGCTCCGCTTGATTCCAGTTTTTCCTGAAAGGTTTCCTGGATCAGCACCAGCTTCTCGATCCGGTCGGCGACGATCGCCTCCACAGGCCCGGGGCCATGCTCGCCCCGTTCCGCGTTGAAACGCAGGATCGCATCCAGTGTGGTGCCGACCTGACCATATTCGGCAGGCAGTCCCAGCAGGTCGCGGAACTGCCTGTTCCAGCAGATGAGACGCAGATCCCGGTCGAACACTCCGATGCCCTGGCGCACCTGATCGAGTGCCGTCTGCAGCAGGTCGCGGTTGTACTGAATGGCGATGGAGGCGTCGTCGAGCAGCTTAACTGCGCCCTTGGTCGACGGGTCGTGCCGCTTGAGCATCAAGGTCAGCACAAGGCGCGACGAGGCCGCGCCAATGGCACTTGCCAGAAGCTGCTCGGAAAAGCGCAGCAGGTTGGCGTCCGCCAAAGTTTTCGGATCGAGTTCGATACCTCGTTCGCTCGCAAACCGCCGGAACGAACGGGCCGTCCGCTCTTCGCCGAGATAGCGCGCGACGGTTGCCTGCAAGTCTCCGGCGGTAACGGACGTACGCCAGTAACGCAGGCTGGGGGAGGGCGCGAACTCGGCCGGTACGAAGACGTTTGCCTGAAGGGTTTCCGCAGGCAAAGGCTTTCTCAGGAAGGAGCCGCCAACAAACAGGACAATGTTGACGAAAAGGCTCCACAGGGTGCCATGGATAAACGGATCCATGGTGATCCCGAGCAGGGCTTGCGGGTTCAGTTCGCTAATGCCGAACGGGCCGGTTTCCAGGAAGCCGTCGGAAATCAGGCCGGATTTGGCGAAGGTCGGTAGCAGCAGCGTATAGGCCCAGAAGACAAACCCGCCGCTCAGCCCGGCGATGGCCCCCAGAGACGTGGCCCGGCGCCAGAAGAGGGCGCCGACGAAAGCGGGAGCGAACTGGGCGATGGCGGCGAAGGACAGAAGCCCGATGGAAACGAGCGCCGCGGTATTGCCGGCCGCCTTGTAGTAGGCATAGGCCAGCAGAAGGATGCCGAAGATGGCGAGGCGGCGGATCGTCAGCAGCCGGTCGCTCATGTCCTGGCCGCCGATGTTGACGATGTCGTCCTCGCTGTGCCGGCGCAGCAGGAGCGGCACAACGATGTCGTTGGAAATCATGATGGCCAGCGCAACCGTCGCCACGATGACCATGGCCGTTGCCGCCGAAAGGCCTCCTATGAAGGCAAACAGGGCAAGCCACGGATGTCCGGCGTCTATGGGCAGGGCCAGAACGAAGGTATCCGGATTGACGTCCTGTCCGAAGCGCAGCAGGCCGGCAGCCGCAATCGGGATCACGAACAGGTTGATCAGCACCAGATAGAGCGGAAACATCCAGGTCGCGCGGCGCAGCTCGGCGTCTGAATTGTTCTCCGTCACCGTGACGTGGAACTGGCGCGGCAACAGGAGCACCGCAAAGGCCGACAGGCACGACATGACGAGCCAGTTGCCGATGTTCAGCGGTTTTTCGAAAATCTGCGCGACTTCAGGCGCTTCCGAGATGGAACGGATCAGGTCGACCGGGCCGTCGAAAAGCGAGTAGGTGACCCAGAAGCCGACCGCGAGAAAGGCAATGAGCTTGACCACCGCCTCGGCTGCGATCGCCAGCATCAGCCCTTCCTGGTGCTCCGTCGCGTCAATGTGTCTTGTCCCGAACGCCCAGCTGAAGATGGCCATGCCGAGGGCGATCAGCAGGGTGACGTCATCGAACACCGGCGTGAAGATGTCACCGGGGGAAATCAGCGGGCCGATCATGGTGGTGATCGACAGCGACACGGCTTTCAGCTGCAGGGCGATGTAGGGAATGACGCCAATGACCGCAATCAGTGTGGCAAGTGCTGCGACCGACTGGCTCTTGCCGTATCGCGCACCGATGAAATCGGCGATCGACGTGATGCTTTCTGTCTTGGAGATCTGGATGATCCGCTGCAGCAGCGGATAACCGAGCGCGAAAACAATCAAGGGGCCGATATAGATGGTCAGGAATTCGATGCCCGTCCGGCTGGCGTTGCCGACTGAGCCGTAGAAGGTCCAGGAGGTACAATAGACCGAAAGCGACAGGGCGTAGATGAAGGGGCGGCCGCCCGTACGCGACGAATACCGGCGCGGCATCCGGTCGCCGAAGCTGGCGATGGCGAACAAGCACAGGATGTAGGCCGTTGCGGCCAGTATCACGAGCCATCCATGCAGCATGATCTGGTAACCGTCCTCCCGAGCGGCATGGGGTCCGTCGGCCTCTTGTCGGGCCGGCTCGAACCTGTTTCCCGGCAACCCCTTACGCTGCCTTGTCCGATCCGACCACAGCCAAATCGATCTGTCTATTCGCCTTGCGACTGATCTGCTTTCAAGGCTTTCCCAAGGTATGTGAATTGATCACCTTCGGTGAAGTCTTCTTCACATCCTTTCATGGAACATTGGCAAGCAAACCCGATAAGGTGGCGCCAATTGACAATGAAGGATCTGCCACGTGACCAGCCTGATCGAGCGATTGAGCCCGGAAGCCAGAACCGCACCTGAAAGCGGTATCGTCGAAGTTTTCAATGCCGGACGTGACCGGAAAGATCTGATCCCGCTCTGGGCAGGCGAAGGCGATCTGCCGACGCCCGAGTTCATCCGCGCAGCCGCAAAAGCGTCGCTCGACCGGGGCGAGACGTTCTACACATACCAGCGCGGCATCCCGCAGCTGCGCGAGGCACTGGCGACCTATCATCAGGATCTTTACGGCAAGCCTTTCTCGCCGGAACGATTCTATGTGACCGGATCGGGCATGCAGTCCATTCAGCTCGCCGTGCAGGCGGTTGCAGGAGCCGGGCGCGAAGTGATCGTGCCGACACCGTCCTGGCCGAACATATCGGCTGCCATCGAAATTCACGGGGCGCGTTCGGTCAGTGTGCCGATGCGGGAGGAAGATGACGGCTGGCGGCTGGCCATCGAGGACGTCGAAGCAGCGATCACGCCGCACACGACCGCGCTCTTCCTGAACTCGCCCTGCAACCCGACCGGATGGGTTGCAAGCGAAGACCTCTTGAAGGCTTTTCTGGATCTCGCGCGAAAGCATGACCTTTGGATCATCGCGGACGAAATCTATGCGCTGTTCTATTACGGGGAAGGGGAGCGCTCGCCCTCCTTCTACGATGTCGCCGAAGAAGACGACCGCATCATCTTCGTGAATTCCATGTCCAAGAACTGGGCAATGACCGGGTGGCGGGTTGGCTGGATCTCGGCGCCGCCGGAACTCGGCCAGGTCTTTGAAAACCTGATCCAGTATTCCACGTCGGGTGTTCCGTCCTTTTCGCAGTGGGGCGCCGTTGCCGCCCTGACCGAAGGGCGCACGTTCCTGCAGGAGCAGGTCGCACGTGCTCGCAAGGGGCGTGACTGTGTTCTCAAGGGATTGCAGGGCCTTAACCGCGTGAAGGTGCTGCCGCCCGACGGCGCGTTCTATCTCTTCTTTTCCATTGAGGGCGTCACGGACACGCGCAACTTTGCGCTGGACCTTGTTCGCCAGACAGGTGTGGGTCTTGCACCGGGCACTGCGTTTGGCAAGGGCGGTGAACATCACCTTAGGTTATGTTATGCCCGGCGCGAGGATCACCTGGAGGAAGCAGTGCGTCGAATTAGCACTTGGATACCAGAGATTTAGAGCCCTGACGGGTTGCTGGCCTACGGGAAAACCCTTAAACCTAGACGGGACGAGAATTCCATTTGGGTGCGGGGACGGTGGGCGACGACGTTTTAGATCACGATGATGACAATGCAGCCGTAACGGAAGCGCGTCTTGCCAGTGTTTTCGATACCGCGGCCGACGGCATTGTCGTGATCAATGATCGTGCGCAGGTGCTGGCCTTCAACAAGGCCTGCGAACGGCTTTTCGGCTATGAAGCCGCCGACCTTCTGGGGCGCAATGTCAACAGGATCATGCCTGCAGAATATGCCAACGCGCATGATCACTACGTGAACAACTATCTCACCACCGGTCATAAGAAGATCATCGGTATCGGCCGCGAGGTCCAGGCCCGTCACAAGGACGGCACGGTCTTTCCCATCGAGCTGTCTGTCGGTGAGGCATGGACACCGGCCGGACGACAATTCATCGGCATCCTGCGCGACCTGCGCTCGCGCCGACAGATGGAAGACCGGTTGGCCAAGACCCAGGCACAGCTTCTCCACATGACCCGGATCAGCGCACTGGACGAAATGGGCGCGGCGATTGCGCATGAGCTCAACCAGCCGCTGACCGCTGTACTGCTCTACCTGCAATCCGTATCGCGCAAGACCCGTGCCGACAAATCCCTGGATCCCTTCATCATCGAGGTTATCGACAAGGCGGTACGCGAAGCCGAGCGGGCGGGAGAAATCATCCAGCGCATGCGTCAACTGGTGGAAAAGAAAACGCCCAATCGCCAGTCGATCGAAGTGCGGGACTTTGTCACCAGCTGCCTGGAAATGGCGGAACTCGGCAGCGGCAATGGCAGATCGATCATGAAGGCCGAGATCGCAAGAGGACTGCCGCCACTGATGGCCGACCCGGTGCAGATTCGGCAGATTCTCATCAACCTGCTGCGCAATGCGCGCGAAGCGGTCTGCGATCAGGCCGACCGCAAGGTAGTGCTGGCCGTATGCCGGAATGGAGATCGCCTGGAATTTCGGGTTACGGACAACGGCCCGGGCGTTCCCGAAGAGCTGGTTGACAACCTGTTCCGGGCCTTTACGGGTGCCAAGCACAAGGGGGTTGGTTTGGGCTTGGCGATATCCCGTTCGATTGCTCAAAACCATGGTGGTGATTTGCGCCTGGAGAAGGGGGCAAACGGACGAGGAGCCTCCTTCGTGTTGTCTTTGCCAATAGACCCGCCCGAAGAAGATGTTGCAGAAAGAGCCGAAACGAACGGTTCGAAAGAAATGAGCTGAGGAAGTGATGGACATGAAAGCTGACGCGGAGGCCATATACATCGTTGATGATGATCCGGCGGTGCGCGACGCCCTGTCGGTGCTTTTCAATATGGAAGGCTATGTGGTCGAAACCTTCTCGGATGGCGACACTTTCGTGCAGTCTGCAAGCAAGGCTGTTCCTGCCTGTGTCATGCTGGATGTCCACATGCCTGGGCGCTCCGGCATCGAGATTCTCAAGGCGCTGAATGCCGAACACTATCCGGCGCCGATCTTCATCATTTCCGGCCAGGGCGACATTCCGATGGCTGTTGAAGCCATCCGCAACGGTGCCTTTGACTTCGTGGAGAAACCGTTTTCCGCTGAAACCGTGCTGGAGCGGGTGAAGGAAAGCATCGCCATCACCAAGCAGCGTCAGGACGAGGTCGTCACGGCCTCTTTCCAGGGAGCGGATCTGCTGACCCGCCGTGAGCTGGAAGTCCTGAAGGAAATCACCGACGGAGCTTCCAACAAGGAAGCCGGCCGCACCCTTGGAATCAGTCCGAGAACGGTGGAAGTGCACCGGGCGCGGATCATGGAAAAACTGGGCGCACGCAATGCGGCGGATCTCGTTCGCATTGTTTTGGGCCACTCCGCCTCGGGATAAGCCGGGTTCAGGTGAACGGCTGGAATGCATTTCCGAATGACCGGCATGCCGAAACGTATTTCTGCGTACATCCGGCAAGCAAAATATCGCGTATGTATGATTGATCGTCTGCGTTGGGGGCTGGCCTTGAGGATCTACATTCGTGGTTGTTCACATTGTTGAAGATGATGAAGCAGTCGCCGATGCATTGGCGATTGCGCTCGAAGATCTCGATCATCATCCGATAACTTACAAAGATGCGGAGAGTTTTTTCGCCGGCGGAATTCCTTCGTCGGACGATTGGGTGATCGTGGACATCGGCCTTCCCGACAGATGCGGCACGGATGTCGTTCGTGAACTCATGGGCCTGCCAACACCTCCGAGCATCCTTGCCATTTCCGGCAAGTCGAGAGTGAACCTGTTGCAGCAAATTCGTGAGCTTCCGGGGCTCAAGATTCTGAGGAAACCGCTGTCGATAGACATGCTGACGGCGGCCATGGCTCAGAAGGCGATCATCTGATCTCTCCTCCTGCTTGAAGCAATTTCAGAAAATTGAGTGTTCGAGATTGAGCGCCGCCGATTTTGGCGGCCGTTGGCTTCACGCGCCCAAAACGCGCAGGCGGTCCCGGCCTGATTAGACCTTAGTCGGCTGCGTCGTTACGGCTCATATGTAGTTTATCTTACGCAGTCGACCGAATTACGTTGTGTGCATTCCGCGTTTTAGAGTGCATCCTGCAAGCTGCGGGGTGTCGGACGGGACACCTGCAAGCAGTGGTCGATTTTTCGAGCGGTGCGGAAATGGAAGCACCAAGGAATGGAGATCACCCGCTGACGTAGCAAATGAAGGCCGTGCCACAGGCACGAAGGAGGGACATATGGCTTATTTCGACGCGGGTACCCCCGGCCAGGGCGCAGCACCAAGAATGACAGGTGCTCCCATCTGCACACCCAGCAAGACATCGTTTTCGGAATTTGGCGGCAAGGCTGTCCAATACGACACCCATGCGGTGATCTATTACGAAGGCGATCCCGCAAAGCGGCTCTATGAGTTGGTGAAGGGCTCGGTGATGCTTTACAAGCTGCTGCCGGACGGACGCCGCCAGGTTGTCGAAGTCCTTCGTCCCGGTGACATTTTCGGTCTAGCCGGCAGTGACGAGAACGACTGCACCGCCGAAACACTCACCAATGCCGAAATTCAGGAAATCGATCTGAAGCAGGTCGAACGTTCCGATGCGCTTCAGCGCACGCTCACCAGATGCCTGACCAACCAGATGCGCGTGCTGCACGAGCATGCGGTTCTGCTTGGCCGCAAGTCCGCTGTCGAACGGGTTGCAAGCTTTCTGATGCATCTCGTTCCGGATCGCGGTGGTGTCGGCTGCGTTGGGCCGATTGAGGACAGCGACGACGGGTTCGACCTGAGACTGCACATGACCCGGCAGGAAATCGCCGACTATCTGGGTCTGACCATCGAGACTGTCAGCCGCGTTGTGTCCGATCTGAAACGCCGGGGCGTTATCCGCGTCGACCGCGCCGATCAGATCCATCTCAACAAGGTCTGCAGCCTCTGTCAGATGACAGGTATGCACTGATCCGTTGCTTTATAGTCGACCTGGAAAGGGCTGCGATTTTCGCGGCCCTTTTTTGTTGTCGATCTTCGGCGATCCGTAAGCTGGCAAGTTCGGTATTCGGCCCCGAGGTCTCACCTTGGGGCCATTTTCTTCAAACCGCGGCAGAATGCCGAGCCTTGCCACTTGCCTGGCTCGCCGCCAGGTAGGCATCAAAGGCGGCGGCTGCGAGACGTACGTAAGGCCGTCCGGCCTCAGTTACCTCAACTCTGGCAGTTTCATTGCCTACTTCCAGACGGACCAAGCCGTCGGCGGCCAGGTCCTGCAAGGCATCGAAAGCATCGTTCAAGTGGCTTGTCGGCAGGCCGAATGCGCGGCAGGCCGGCACGAGATCGCAGGCATAGTTGGTCATCAGCTCTTCGATGATCCGCGCCCGCAAACGGTCGTCGGCAGAAAGCGCCAAACCCTTGGATACCGGCAATTCGCTCGCCATGATTGCCCGGCGCCAGTTGCCGACATCAGACATGTTCTGAACATAACCGGCAGACAGACGTCCGATGGAGGAGACGCCGAAGCCAACGAGTTGTTCGCCCTGGTCCGTCGTATAGCCCTGGAAATTGCGCTTCAAGGAGCCGTCCGAAAGGGCGATGGCCATGCTGTCGTCCGGCCGGGCAAAATGATCAAGCCCGATTGCGACATAACCGGCCTTGAGCAGTTCTGCGCGGGCGAGGTCCGCAAGGGCCAGCCGTTCGGCGGCATTCGGCAAGGTGCTTTCGTCAATCAGGCGCTGGTGCTTGCGCATCCAGGGCACATGGGCATAGCCGAACAGGGCAATGCGCCCGGGTGCCAGCGAGAGCGTCTTTTCCACCGTATCGAGTATCGTTTCCGGCGACTGGCCGGGCAATCCGTACATCAGGTCGAAATTGAGTGCGGTGACACCGGCTGCTGTCAGAAACTCTACGGCCTGTTTGACGACCCTGTAGGGCTGAAGACGGCCGATGGCCTTTTGAACGTCGGGATCAAAGTCCTGAACGCCAAGGCTGGCACGGTTCACTCCGATGATGGCCAGCGTCTCGGCGAGCTGTTCTGTAACAAGCCTCGGATCGAGTTCGATGGCATGTTCCAGGTCCGGTGCAAGGTCGAAATTGACACGCATCAGGCCGGTGAGGTCGATCAGGCTCTGCCGTGGCAGAAGGCTGGGTGTGCCGCCGCCCCAGTGAATGTGCCGGACAGGACCGGCATTCGGCATGTGCCCGGCAACCAGATTGATTTCCTGGCCGAGTGTCGCTGCATAGGCCTTGAGCGGCGCATCCTGACGGGTCGCCTTGGTATGACAGCCGCAATAATGGCAGAGCTCACGGCAATAGGGGACATGCAGGTACAGCGAAAGCGAGTCCTGCGGCGAAAGCGCCTTGAGCCAGTCCGCATAAACGCCGGCCGTTACGCCGTCATGAAAATGCGGTGCTGTCGGATAACTTGTATAGCGCGGTACGTTGCGCATGGCGTAGGAGAGCGGATCTTTCATCATGTGTCGATCTATCCGTCCTTCGCCCGGTCGTGCCTTGATATCGCTCAAGTCCAGCCGTTTGAAAGACACGCAATTCGATGGAGAGCTTTGGGGTGACCGATTTGCTTGTCGCAAATAAACCGACCCGGAAACCTGAGGGTCTGGAGCGCTATCGCCTGCACGGTTCGCCTGACAGCGCCAATTTCATTGTCAGGATGATACTGGAAGAACTGGGCCTGCCCTATGACTACGTGGCTGTTGACAGGTTGATCTCCGAACAGAATTCGGAAGCATATCGGCAGCTCAATCCCCAAGGTTTGATCCCGGTTCTGGAAGTGCCGGGTCAGGATGCCCCCATGTTCGAAACCGCCGCGATCGCCCTGCATCTGGCAGATGCGCAAGGCTGTCTGGCCCCGGCGCCGGCCTCTCCACAGCGCGGCCGATTTCTGAAATGGCTGTTTTTTCTCTCAAACACCCTGCATTCCGATCTTCGGATCTCCTTCAAGCCGGAAAGATATGTTCGCGAACCGGAGGCAGCTTTGAGCCTTCACGCCGGGCTGACCCAGCGGATTGCGGGCAGTTTCGCACATCTGGAAACTGAACTTGCCACTTGGAGCGGACCATTTCTCCTGGGGCAGGACCTTTCCATCCTCGACCACTATCTTGCTGCCTGTGCCAGGTGGGCGCAGATCTATCGTAATGAAGGCAAGTGGTCCCTGGCGGCGACGCCGCACCTGCGCGCCCTGTGCGAACGGCTGGAAATGCGCCCGGCGATACACAGGGCCTGTGAACTGGAAGGAATTGAGGGTAAACCTTTCACAGAGCCCCGTCCTGTACAGTTGCCGGGGACAACCGCCTGATAAAATACAGGCCGTACATGTTGATCCATGCAATCAACCATGCGCTGGCCGATCAATCCATTTATAGCTCAAGGAGCCATTCCAAGCTCAACGGTTCCCGATGCCTGCCAATTCGTTTCAATCTGCCGCCGGAAGACTTGCGGTCACACTTCTCATTGCCGCTGCCGGAGGAGCAACATTCAACCTGTTCGGGCTTCCCGCGGCCTGGCTGTCGGGCGCCATGGTCTTCGTTGCCATCGCGACGCTTGCGCAAGTGCCGACGCTCATGCCGGTCCCGCTGCGAGACGCGCTCTTCGTCATGATCGGCATCTCCATGGGGGCAGGTGTTCATCCCGATATCGTTGACCGGGTGGCGGAGTGGCCGGTGTCAATGGCCATGCTGATCGCTGTCATGGTGGCGGTCACGTTCGCGGGCTACGCGGTTCTGCACTACGGGGCAAAATGGTCCAGGGAAACGGCCTATTTCGGCGCCATTCCCGGTGCACTTTCCTATGTCATAGCCCTTGCCACCGAACGAGGGGCGGACCTTCCGCGTATCGCCTCCAGCCAGTCCTTGCGTCTGTTCGTTCTGGTGGCCGTGCTGCCTTTCGCCGTTGTGTCCTCCGCAGAACCGGCGGGCGGTGGTAGCGGCACGATTTATGTTTCCGGTCTCAAGGACTTCCTGATCGGGATACCGCTCTGCCTCGCGGCAAGCTGGCTTGCCATCAAGGCCAGAGTTCCGGGGGGCGGTCTGACGGGTGCGTTTTTCATGAGTGCGGGCCTCAATGCGTCCGGCCTCTTGGTCCTTGTGCTGCCGGGCTACATCGTGCTGCCGTGTTTTGTCATGATGGGCGCTCACATCGGTTGCCGCTTTGCGTCCATGACACTGCGCCAGTTTCTCAGCGTGCTCGGCGCATCCATGGCCGCCTTTGCGGCAGCGTTCCTGACCTCGCTTGCCGGGGCGTGGATCGTTGCCGAACTGGTGGACATTCCCTTTGGCCAGGCCCTGCTTGCCTATGCGCCGGGCGGACTTGAGGTGATGACGCTGCTCGCCTTCATGCTGGATCTCGACCCGGCCTTTGTGGCTGCGCACCAGATCGCCCGCTTTACCGGAATGGTGCTGCTGCTGCCTTTCATCACCGGACTTGTTCTGGGGCGTCGAAGCAACTGATCCTGCTTGGCGGTCCTGAGTGCGGAACAAAGAACCGCCGATCTGCAGGTTGAGTGACGCTTCTCAAGGGTGGATGAAGTGGAGCGTGTTGAAACTCCGGCGCCATTTGGCCACGCGTCCTGCCATCGCTGACGGATCGTTCGATCGCAGCGCTTCGGCTATCAGTTTGGCCAGCTCTGGCATGTCGACCGTCGTCATGCCCCAACGGACCAGTTCCGGTGTTCCGAACCTCAGGCCGTTCATGTCACCGGCGACGGGCGGTATCGGCAGTCCGATTCCGCACGCCAGAAATCCTGCCTGGCGAAGCTTCTTCGAAGCTGCCTGACCGCCGCCGAAGGCTGCCGCTTCCAGGGCAAACTGATGTGAAGCGGTTGTCCCCTTAGGGGTTGAAAACACCGGCATTCCCTCTGCTTCGAGAGCAGCGGCGAGCGCACCGGCGCTGGCGGCCATTTCGGCTGCGTAGGCCTTGCCGAAATCGCGCCAATCCAGAAGGGTGATGGCGAGCGCGGCAGACTTTGCAACGTCAAAGTTGGCTGTCAGCCCTGGAAAGGCAATCTTGTCGAGCTTGCGGGCAAGATCCTGGTCATTGCTGACGATCAGCCCGCCAGCGGGACCACCCAGGCTCTTGTAAGTGCTCATGGTCATGAGATGTGCGCCTTCCGACAGCGGATCGGAAAAGACGCCACCGGCAATCATGCCGCACTGATGGGCTGCATCGAACAGGACAAAGGCGCCGACCTCATCGGCGATGGCCCGAATTTCTTTTACCGGGTGCGGGAACAGGTTGAGGCTCATGCCGATGGTAATCAGCTTCGGCCGGACCTTCAGGGCCAGGGCGCGCAGACCTTCCAGATCGATTGTGTAGCCGTCGGCATCGACGGGTGCTTCGTGGATATCCAGGCCATAAAGACCGGCACAGCCTGGCGCATGGTGAGTGACGTGGCCACCGACGGACGCAGGCGGTGCGATGATGGCGTCGCCCGGCTTTGTGGTTGCCATGAATGCATAAAGATTTGCCAGCGCGCCCGAGGCGACCCGGATTTCCGCATAAGCCGACCGGAAGATTTCGCAGGCAAGGTTCGCTGCGATCACCTCGATTTCCTCGATGGCTTCGAGGCCCATCTCATATTTGTCACCCGGGTAGCCGAGCGAGGGACGGGACCCCATGCCGCTTGCCAGCAAGGCTTCGGCGCGCGGGTTCATCACGTTGGTCGCGGGGTTGAGATTGAAGCAGTCTTTCTCGTGGATGGTCCTGTTGGCCTCGGCCAGCGCTTCGATGCGCGCGGCAATTGCTTCGGATCCGAGAGGCGAAGTTGCCTGGGTGATCTCGTCGATACGGGTGGCAGCCACAGCGGGGAGCCAGGGGCATTTGTCTTGCGCGGTCATGTCGGAACTCCGGTTCTATTTGGACAAAGTGTCCATCTCCGCTTGTGTTCGCGCAAATCAGATTTTAGAAATTCAAGGGCTAGAAAAAATAGGTCTTGCAGATGTCGGTAGCTCCTCCCGTCCCCAGACTGCCTTCGCTGAACGCACTGAGAGCGTTCGAAGCGTCCGCGCGCCTCGGTGGGTTTGCACAGGCCGCGGCGGAACTGCAGGTTACACCCGGAGCCGTCGCAGCGCAGATCAAGGCGCTGGAGCAGGAGATCGGCGCGGCGCTGTTCGTGCGGCATGCCAAGGGGGTCCGCCTGACGGCCACTGGTCAGCGGGCACTGCCGGGTTTTGTCGCCGCATTCGACCAGCTTGGAACTGCGGTGCGCGACCTGAGGCGTGATGCTGCGCCCGGCAGGATACACATCGCGGCCCTGCCGGCGCTGGCGCAGCTTTGGCTGGCCCCCAGACTGCCGCAGCTACGCGAGAAGTTGCCGGAGATCGACATTTCGGTCACAGCCCTTGAAACACCGCCGAACCTGAAGCGGGTGCCATTCGATCTCTGCCTTTTCTACTGCGACAGCGTTCCGGACAACGGGATCGCGTTTTCGGGAGACGAATTGCTGCCCGTCTGCACACCGGCCCTTGCAAAGGCGCTCAAACGGCCTGGTGATCTGAAAGAGGCGGTTTGTTTGACGGACACGGCCTGGGCAGACGATTGGCGGATATGGGCGGATGAAGCTATGCCGGGCGAGGGGTTTGCGCCACGCGGACCTGTCTTCTCGCTTTATGCTCTTGCGGTCGAAGAAGCACTGAACGGCGCAGGCGTTCTGATGGCGCACCGCTCACTTGTCGCAGATCAGCTTGCCGCCGGCACCCTGGTGGCGCCTCTTGCAGCAGTTGTCCCGCTACAGCATCAGATCTGCCTGTGGGCCCTTCCGGCAAGCCGGGGCAAAGGTGCGGCCGGTCAGGTGCTGCAGGCCTTGCGTCAGATGGGCTAGGTGCCTGAAAGGCTGTTCCTGTTTCAAGTGCGCCGGGTCTTCGCCTTGTTGCCGCGCCACAGGATGAACAGTCCCGATCCGACGATGACGGTGCAGCCAACCAGCATCTGCGCGTCGATCCGCTCGTTGAACCAGACAGCACCGAGCAGGACGCCGAACAGCAGCCGCGAATAGCGGAACGGTGTGACGGTGGCGATTTCTCCGGTGCGCATGGCCTTCATCAGGGCGCTATAGGCAAAGACACCACAGAAGACTGCGGTTCCAAGGGCGAGAAGGGCGGTTGTTTCAGGCACCACGAAGGCGGACCTGTCCCAAAGACCATAGACAAGACCGGCGATTATGATCGTCAGGAAACCGTAGAACCCGAGGATATTGGTGCTGAGGGTCGCTGGAGCAGCGCGGCTGGCAAGGTCGCGGCCGGAGAAGCCAAGCATGCCGATGACGGCCAGGACCGAAAGCAAAGAAAAGCTGTCGCTGGTCGGTCGGAGCACGATCAGGACGCCCACAAGGCCGATAAAGATTGCTGTCCACCTGCGCCAGCCGACCTTTTCGCCAAAGAACAGGGAAGCGCCCAGCACAACGAATATCGGTGTTGCCTGGAGAATGGCAGTGGTCGAGGAGAGCGGCGTCAGGGCCAACGCCAGAACATAGAACAACCGGCCGACCAGTTCGAAGGCGAAGCGAACTCGCATGACAGGCGAGAAAACGTCCCGGTTGAGAACTTTTTCGCCCGTGACTGTGGCAAGGCCGAAGAAGGCAATAGTTCCGCCGACGCCGAACAGCACCAGGATTTCCGCCACGGGCAACTGTGCCGCAGCCTGCTTCACGAAGGCATCTTCCAATGCGAAGGCGGCCATCGCAGCCACCATCCAGAGGCTGCCGATGATATTGGGATGGAGGCTTGCGCCATTTTGAGATGCAGCGTTCAAGGGAGGGGTCCCGTGTCGAGGTGGAAGGTCTTCAGCGGCAGATCAGGGGCCATCGGACGCGCCAGAAAGCATCGCCCTTCAGCGGAGGGAAGAACGGCGTAACACGTTTCCCGGTCCTTGGCTTCGGAAAACCGCAAGGCCGGCGGATGAGCAAGGGTGCCAGGACGTTGCCGCAAACCGGCCTACGTCCTTCAGGCGGGCGTCACATCCCTTTCACGGCGTGCCTTCATCTTGCCCGCGACAATTTACGCAATGCAATCTGACCTTTGGAGGCTGTTCCGACATCGCCAATTGCTGGCATGTTGATATGAATCAACGCGGCATTTTCAGAGTCGTGTGCATGGTCGTGCCATCGTTGGCACCTTGTAACGATTTCAAGACTGGGGCGCTAAAATGGCACAAAACAAGGCCAAAATGATCTCGCTCGAGGAAGGCGGCTTCGCCATCTTCCTTGTGCTGCTTGCGTTTGCCTGCATCATCGTGGCAGGCAAGACATTCGATCAGGTCATGGCATTCCACGCTGGCATAGGCGCATTGTTCGCCGCCGTCAGCGTGTTTCTGATTTTCAAGAACTACTTCGATGACGGCGGGGAAGTGATTCCGGCCGAAATCGACGGCAAACCAAACTACAACATCGGACCGATCAAATTCGGTGCGGTCGCGGCAATGTTCTGGGGCATTGCCGGTTTCACGGTCGGTTTGATCATCGCTCTTCAGCTGGCTTGGCCTGCGCTGAACTTTGATTTGCCGTGGACCAATTTCGGGCGCCTGCGCCCGCTGCACACCTCCGCGGTGATTTTCGCCTTCGGCGGCAACGTGCTGCTGGCAACGTCCATGTATGTTGTCCAGCGCACCTGCCGCGTGCGCATGCCCGGCAAGGTCCTGCCCTGGTTCGTGATCCTGGGTTACAACGCCTTCATCGTGATCGCGGGAACGGGTTATCTGCTCGGCGCGACACAGAGCAAGGAATATGCCGAGCCGGAATGGTATGCCGACCTGTGGCTGACCATCGTCTGGGTGGCCTACCTGCTGCTGTTCCTGGGAACGCTCTGGAAGCGCAAGGAACCGCATATCTACGTGGCCAACTGGTTTTATCTGGCGTTCATCGTCACGATTGCCATGCTGCACATCACCAACAACCTGACCATTCCGGTCTCGATCTACTCGACCAAATCCTACATCGTCTGGTCGGGCGTTCAGGATGCCATGGTACAGTGGTGGTACGGCCATAACGCGGTGGGCTTCTTCCTGACCGCCGGCTTCCTTGCCATCATGTACTACTTCATCCCGAAGCGCGCGGAGCGGCCGGTCTATTCCTACCGTCTTTCCATCGTGCACTTCTGGGCGCTGATCTTCATCTACATCTGGGCGGGTCCGCACCACCTTCACTACACGGCTCTGCCGCAGTGGGCGTCTACGCTGGGTGCAACCTTCTCCATCATCCTGTGGATGCCGTCCTGGGGTGGCATGATCAACGGCCTGATGACGCTTTCGGGTGCATGGGACAAGCTGCGGACCGACCCGGTTCTGCGCATGATGGTGGTTTCGGTCGCCTTCTACGGCATGTCCACCTTTGAAGGTCCGCTGATGTCGCTGCGCTCGGTCAACTCCTTGTCGCACTACACCGACTGGACCATCGGTCACGTGCACTCCGGTGCCCTGGGCTGGGTTGGCTACATCTCGTTCGGCGCGATCTACTGCCTGATCCCGTGGCTCTGGAACAAGCGTCAGCTGTATTCGCTGAAGCTCGTGAACCTGCACTTCTGGCTGTCCACGATCGGTATCGTTCTCTACATCACCGCGATGTGGGTGTCCGGTATCATGCAGGGCCTGATGTGGCGCGCCTACGACCAGCTCGGCTTCCTGGAGTACTCCTTCGTGGAAACCGTCGAGGCGATGCATCCCTTCTACATCATCCGTGCTCTTGGCGGTGCGCTCTTCGTGCTCGGCGCCGTGATCATGGCCTACAATCTCTGGATGACCGTCCGTCACGGCGAGGCTGAAGAAGCCGATGCCACGCCGGCTGGCTCCCTGGCTCCGGCCGAATAAGGGAGGGACAGACTATGTCTGCATGGAAAAAACACGAAGTCTTTGAAAAGAACTCCTTCGTTCTCTTGATCGGCATTCTGGTCATGGTCGCCATCGGCGGCCTGGTCGAGATCGCTCCGCTCTTCTATCTGAAGAGCACGATCGAAAAGACCGAAGGCGTGCGGCCCTATACGCCGCTCGAACTGGCCGGACGCAATATCTACATCCGCGAAGGCTGCTATCTGTGCCACTCGCAGATGGTGCGTCCGATGCGCGATGAAATGGAACGCTACGGTCATTTCTCGCTGGCTGCGGAATCGATGTACGATCATCCGTTCCAGTGGGGTTCCAAGCGTACCGGTCCGGATCTGGCCCGCGTCGGTGGCAAATACTCCGACGACTGGCATGTAGAGCACCTGAAGGACCCGCGCGCGCTGGTTCCAGCGTCCATCATGCCCGGCTATCCGTTCCTGGCTGAAAACCGCCTCAACACCCGGGACATCGAGTCTCACCTGACGGTCAACACCGTGATCGGTGTGCCGTATACCGAAGAGCAGATCGCAAATGCCGCATCTGACATCCTCGGTCAGGCGAGACCGGACACGGAAGCGGCTGATGGCTTCGAGGAACGCTGGCCGAATGCCACGATCCGCGATTTCGACGGCAACCCGAGGGAAGTGACCGAGATGGACGCGCTTGTCGCCTATCTCCAGTTGCTGGGTACCATGGTCGATTTCTCGATCTATGACGACAAGGCAAACGCGAGGTAAGGGCGATGAACGAGACATACTCAGCATTCGCAGGCTTCGCACAAACCTGGGGCCTACTCTACTTCATGATCCTGTTTGGCGTCGTTCTGGCCTACGCATTGTGGCCGAAGAACCGGAAAAAGTTCGACGACGCTGCTCAAATCCCGTTTCGGGAGGACTGATCCATGGCAGACACACATAACAAGGAAGTCGACCAGATCTCCGGGGTCGAAACCACCGGCCACGAATGGGACGGTCTGAAAGAACTGAACAATCCTCTGCCGAAATGGTGGCTGTATCTGTTCTACGCCTGCATTGTCTGGGCGGTGATCTACTGGGTTCTCTACCCGTCCTGGCCGCTGGTCTCCAGCTACACCACCGGTGTACTGGGTGCCAACCAGCGGACCGAGGCGATTGCTGCCTACGACAAGGGGATCTCCGACCGGTCGGTCTTTGCCGACAAGATCGTGGCAGCCTCGCTTGAGGACATCTCCACTGATCAGGAGCTGCTGCAATTTGCCCGGGCCAACGGCCAGGCAGCTTTCGGTGACAACTGTGCACCGTGCCACGGTTCCGGCGGCACGGGTGCGGAAGGTTATCCGAACCTGCAGGACGACACCTGGATCTGGGGTGGCACGCTGGATAACATCCACACCACGCTGGAATTCGGTATCAGGTCCGGTCATGACGAAGCACGCATCGGCGAAATGCCAGCCTTCGGCCGTGATGAGCTGTTGAGCCGCGAGGAGATCAATCAGGTTGCCAACTTCGTCGCATCCCGCGCGGGACTTGAGACCGACGAAGGCGTCGATCTGGCAGCGGGGCAGACCGTCTATGACGACAACTGCGCAGCCTGCCACGGCGAAGACCTGAAGGGCATTCAGGATGTCGGTGCGCCGAGCCTGCTGTCTGCCAATTACCTCTATGGCAAGTCGCTGGACGCCATCAAGGCGCAGATCAACAATCCGCGCAACGGCGTGATGCCGGCCTGGGTCGATCGTCTCGATCCGGCGACCATCAAGTCGCTGACGGTCTACGTCCACTCCTTCGGGGGCGGGCAGTAATTCCTGCGGATCTGGTGCGACAAATGCGCCAGATAGCCTGAACGATTTGATCCGGCGCAAAGTGTGACGCTTTGCGCCGGTTTATTTTGAGCACTCGCTGCTAATGGTGGGTGGCGAATGATTTTCCAAAGATCCTATTGGGGCAGGATCGCGTTGAAGAGGACGGACGGTATGTCTACGGACACCGAGACGCATGAGGGCGCGCAATCCGATGAATGGTTTGCATCAGCCAAAAAGATCTATCCCATGGCGACGCACGGCCTGTTCCGCAGGATCAAGTGGGCGCTGCTGTTCATCACGCTGGGCATCTATTATTTCCTGCCTTTCATCCGGTATGACCGCGGCCCGGATGCTCCAAGCCAGGCTGTTCTTGTCGATATGGAAGGCAGCAGGGCCTATTTCTTTTTCATCGAGATCTGGCCGCAGGAAGTTTACTACCTCACCGGTCTCCTGATTCTTGCAGCGCTGGTACTGTTCCTGATGAACGCGGTCGCTGGACGCGTCTGGTGCGGCTATCTGTGCCCGCAGACGGTCTGGACGGACCTGTTCCTCTGGGTCGAGCGCAAGGTGGAAGGCGACCGGCGCGAGCGCATCGTACTGGACAAGGACCCCTGGACCTTCGACAAGGTCCGCAAACGCGTGACAAAGCATTTCCTGTGGCTGATGATCGCCTGGTGGACGGGCGGTGCGTGGGTGCTTTACTTCAACGACGCACCGACCCTGGTATGGGAACTCCTGACCTTCCAGGCACCGATGATTGCCTATGTCTGGATCGCCATCCTGACCACGACGACCTATCTCCTCGCAGGCTTCATGCGGGAGCAGGTGTGCATCTACATGTGCCCGTGGCCGCGCATCCAGGCGGCCATGACCGACGAGAAGGCCCTCAACGTCACCTATCGCTGGGACAGGGGCGAGCCGCGCGGTTCCCTGAAGCAAAACAAGAAACTTGCCGACCAGGGCATGCCTGCTGGCGATTGCGTGGACTGCTACCAGTGCTTCCAGGTCTGCCCGACCGGTGTCGACATCCGCAAGGGAATGCAGCTCGACTGCATCCAGTGCGGCCTGTGCATCGATGCCTGCGACAACGTCATGGAAAAGATCGGCAAGCCGAAGGGACTGATCGGCTACGATACGGACGAAAACATCCAGCGCCGCCTGGAAGGCAAGGAATCGGTCTACGAGATCGTCCGCGTCCGAACGGTCATTTATGTCGGCATCATCGCCGTGGTCTGCGGTATCATGCTGTTCGCACTGCTCAATCGTGATTTCGCCGATATCAGCGTTCTGCATGACAGAAACCCGGTGTTCGTCGAGCAGTCTGACGGGTCCGTGCGCAACGGCTATACCGTGCGTCTGTCGAACAAACGCCGCCACGAGCGCCATTTCATGCTGCATGTGGAAGGCATGCCGGCCAACACGATGGTGGAAGCTGTTGGTACGGAGGACACCTTCGCCGGCCGTCCGATCATCTCTGTCGGTCCTGACACGACTCGGGAAGTCCGTATTCTCGTGACATCGCCGCCCTGGGCAAAGATGCCACATTCGACGCCGGTTACCTTCCGGATCACCGAAAGCGTCATGGGCGAAGTGGTCACAGCCAAAGACACGTTCAAGGCACCGGAAAAACCTTGAGGAGCAAAGAATGACGATGGTTCAATCGAACATGAAAGATCCCAAGGCGATCACCGGAAAGACGGTCCTGGTCTGGCTTCTTGCCTTCTTTGGCGTGATCTTTACCGCCAACGCCGTGTTCATCTATCTCGCGCTCGGGTCTTTCCCGGGCGTGGTGGTGGAAAGTTCCTATGAAGCCGGACAGGCCTACAACCAGGAAATCGCGGCCGCCAAGGCTCAGGCAGACCTGAACTGGCAGGTTTCAACCGAATTTACCCGCACCAGCAGTGCGGATGGCAAGCTGGTCGTCACGGCCAACGATGCGCAGGGAACGCCGCTTTACGGGGTGGTCCTTCATGCCCTTTTGCGCAATCCGGTTCATGACGACGCCGACGTGAAGGTCGATTTCACGGCTGACGGCGGTGGGCGCTATGTCGGCACAGTCGAGAACCTTGCCGACGGCAACTGGACACTCATCCTGGAAATCGAACAGGATGGCGAACGGAAATTCCGGTCCGAGAACCGGATCTTCGTCAAGAACTGAGGCACGTACCGTGACGGTCCATCAGCGTGATTGGCAGGCATTCGTGACGCCGGGCGAAGACGGTGCGGTCCACATGGACCTTGCCGTCGACGGCATCACCTGCGCTGCCTGCATGGGAGACATCGAGCGAGGTCTGAAACGGCTTCCGGGCATCCGGACGGCACGCGTCAACCTGACCAGCCAGCGGCTCGCCGTCGACTGGTCGGAAGACCAGACCGGGGCTGACGAGATCGTCGCCGAGCTGGAACGTCTCGGATACAAGGCCCACCCGTTTGATCCGGCAAGCCAGAAGGAGCGTCAGGACAAGACCGGCAAACAATTGCTGCGCTGCCTGGCGGTTTCCGGCTTTGCCGGTATGAACATCATGCTGCTGTCCGTTTCCGTGTGGTCGGGCAATGCCACCGACATCACCCCGGAAACCCGGGATTTCTTCCACTGGCTGTCTGCGCTGATTGCCTTGCCGACGGTTGCCTACTCCGGGCGGCCGTTCTTTCGTAGCGCCTTCAACGCCCTGGCTGCCGGCCGGTTGAACATGGATGTGCCGATCGTGATCGGCGTGACACTGGCGGTTGCCCTGTCGGTCGTCCAGACCATCCAGCACCAGCATCACGCCTATTTCGAATCCGCCGTTATGCTGTTGTTCTTCCTGCTGGTCGGGCGGTATCTCGACCACAACATGCGAGGGCGAACGCGATCCTTTGCAGAGAACATCGCCGCGCTGAAGGCGGAAGTTGCCGCGCTGATCCATCCCGACGGCGCAGTCCGTGAAGTACCGCTTTCAAAAATCGCCGCAAGCGACCTGGTTCTGGTATCGGGCGGCGAGCGGGTGCCGGTGGATGGTGTGGTTGAAACCGGTGTTTCCGAGATTGACCAGAGCCTTGTAACCGGTGAAAGCGTGCTGGTGCCGGTTGCGGCCGGTCAGCGGGTCTATGCCGGTACCTTAAACGGAGCAGGGGTGTTGCAGGTCCGGGTTCAGGCTGCTTCCGGCGCGACGTTGCTGGATGAGGTCAACCGCCTGCTGGAAGCTGCATCCCAGGCCAAATCCAAATACGTGCGCATTGCAGACCGAGCCGCCCGCCTTTATGCGCCCCTGGTGCATGGCGCGGCTGCGCTGACATTTCTTGGCTGGTTGCTGGCCGGGCTCGACTGGCAGCCAGCCCTGATAATCGCCATTTCCGTCTTGATCATCACCTGTCCCTGCGCGCTCGGTTTGGCGGTTCCTGCTGTGCAAGTGGTGGCATCCGGGCAGCTCTTCCGGTGTGGAATCCTGCTCAATTCGGGCGATGCCATCGAACGATTGTCGGATATCGACACCATCCTGTTCGACAAGACCGGTACGCTGACGCTTACCGAGCCGGACCTGTGCGGTTCCATCGATCCAGATGACGAAACGCTTGCGCTGGCCGGACGCCTTGCCCTGGCCAGTCGGCATCCCTTGTCGGCAGCCCTGGTCAAGGCAACAGGAGCGCTGCAGCCTCTGCCGGATGTCAGCGAGATATCCGGGGCGGGTCTTGAAACCCTGGTTGCCGGACAGCGTCTGCGGCTTGGCAGCCCGCTGTTCTGCGAAGCATCCGACGAACAGGTCGAGGCCGCACTGCAGTCGAACCCGGGTGCCTCTCTGCTTGCTATCCGCTTTGGCGCGGATCCTGCCCGCCTGTTGGCCTTCCGGCAACGGCTGCGGCCGGATGCCAGGGCGGTGATCGATCAGTTGAAATCAGCCGGCTACGCGCTTGAAATTGTCTCCGGGGATACGAAACCTGCTGTGGCCGATTGCGCGGCTGTGCTGGGTGTATCGGACTGGCGCTCGGGCATGAAGCCCGCCCAGAAAATTGCACGTCTCGAAGAACTCCAGGCCAGTGGCCGCAAGGTCCTGATGGTTGGCGATGGCCTGAATGATGCGCCGGCGCTGGCCGGGGCGCATGTCTCATTGTCGCCTGTCTCGGCCGTGCATCTCAGTCAGGCCGCTGCAGACGCCGTTTTTCTCGGTGACAAATTGCAGCCGGTGGCCGATGCGCTCAGGCTGTCGAAACGGGCAAGGGCGGCAATCGAGCAGAACCTCTGGATTTCGGTCGTCTACAACATCATTGCCGTGCCCATTGCCGTGGCCGGTTTCGTCACACCTTTGATGGCGGCAGCAGCGATGTCCGCATCGTCGCTGGCAGTTACCGCAAACGCACTCAAGCTGCGCTGGGGAGAGGACGGCAGGAACGCAGGGGCGAACGCACCCGCAGTGCGACAGCAACAGGCTGCTGAATGAGATCAACATGGACGTTCTGATCTATCTGATACCGATTGCACTGCTCCTGGGAGCGCTGGGGCTTGGGGCTTTCCTCTGGTCCTTGAAAAGCGGCCAGTATGACGATCTCGAAGGTGCCAAATGGCGCATCCTTGACGACGACGACCTGCCAGACAAGTAGTTGCCGGCAATCTTGACTTTGTGTTCCCGTGCGCCTAGCCCCATGCATTCCTTTAGGTAACTGGAGCTATGCATGGATTCGTTTCCGGACGCGCACAAACCGGGCTACGCCGTTTATTCCAGAACGTCGCTGGCCATCTACGATGCCCTGGTGCTGGGTTTGTCGAACCGCTGGATCTGGCGTTGTCCGAGCTCTCACCTGGTCGCGCTCTATGACCACCATGTTTCCGCCAATCACCTGGATATCGGCGTGGGCACCGGTTACTTCCTGGACAAGACCAGGTTTCCCGTTTCAGATCCAAGGGTGACGTTGCTCGATCCCAACCGGGAGTGCCTCGACAAGGCTGCTGCCAGGATTGCCCGCTTGAACCCCGTCACCGTTCAGGCAGATGCACTCGTGCCGTGGCCAAAAGATATCGGCAGTTTCAAGACAATCGGCCTCAACTACGTGCTTCATTGCCTTCCGGGCACCATGACTGAAAAGGCAGTGGTTTTCGATCATGCGGTACCGCATCTCGATGAAGGGGCAACGGTCTTTGGCTCCACCATCCTGCAAGGCGATGCGCCGCGGTCCGGTGCCGCCCGCAAGCTGATGCAGATCTATAACCGCAAGGGTGTCTTTTCAAACGAAGCCGACACGCAGGACACTTTGCGAGCGGAACTTGAAAAACGCTTTGCCGAGGTGACGATTGAAAGGATCGGGTGCGTGGCACTCTTCAGTGCCCGGAAGCCGCGCCTTGCCTGAGCCCTGCCGCGGCAAGGCACAACGGGCAGCTTAGGAGAGGACGTTGGACAGGGCCATGCCTGTGGCAAGCAGGACGAGCCCTATGCCGGCAAGCAGAAGGAGATTGTCTCTCAGTCTTGCATTTGTGCCGAGGTCGGACGGTTCATGCTCCATAGGGAGTGGGTCGTCTTCCCCGAACGTTTCAGGATCCCGGGACATGGTTCTTACAATCGTTTGCAAAAGGCTGCTCATTCAGTTCGATTTCTTGCCTGAAAGATGGGGGCGTACAATTGAAAGTCCCGTTAATATCGAACCAGCCAAAAGATTAATTGAGCGCAATATTACCAATAGGTGAAATCCCTCAGTGTATTGCGAGTAATTTCTCAGCCTTTCCGAAACTATTCAAAGTCGATGCCGCGTCGGCGGATGATTGTGGGCTCCTCGCGGCCGGAGACTAACTCATTGTTCAGACTTTCATGGCAAAGGTTAAGTCAAACAAGGAGGACTAGGTGAGCCTGGATCTTGCCTCTCTGACATTCTTGCTGGTCGAAGACAGTGCTTACATGCGGACCATCCTGCGCACCATGCTGCAGGGGTTCGGTGCGCGGCGCATTGTCGAGGCTGAAGACGGCGCGTCCGGCCTTGAAGCCATGGACCGGGCGAACCCTGACATCCTTATTCTGGATTGGGTCATGCCGATCCTGGACGGGGCGGACATGGTGCGCATGATCCGCAGCCCGAACAATCCCTTCGCCTATATCCCGATTATCATGGTGACCGCTCACACCGAGCGTAGCCGGATCGTAGAAGCGCGCCGGCTCGGCGTACACGAGCTGCTGTCCAAGCCGATCTCGGCAAAGGCACTGTATCAGCGCGTTTCCAGCGTGATCCTGCACCCGCGCGATTTCATCAAGACGGCCACCTATTTCGGCCCTGCTCCGCGCGAAATCCGGAACCGCCAGAAGATCTGGCAAGGTGGCCCCGGCCAGCCGCAACAGCAGGGCGGCGAAGGCGACGGTAACCTCACCGCGATCGGTTAAGCGTAAAATTCAGCTGAATGTGATGTGGACGCGTCAGGCGGCCGACTGTGCTGCCGCGCGATTTTCCGCTGCCGCATAAGACGATGCGCCTTGAGCTTGGGCACTTTCTGCCGCTTCGGCAAACTGCGCCAGAACGTCAAGATCAACCGTGTAGTGGTCGAGCAGGAACTGGGAAAGAACATCGATAGGGAGATGATGGTAGCCTTCGATGGCGGCCATCAAAGCTTCAAGTGTGTCCAACCGTTCGCGGAGTTTAATCATGGTTACCCGATGAGCCGATTTTTTCTCACACTGGAGTTTTATAGTTAATAATGCGTAAAACCGAGCGTCGCAAGGATGCGGGACCGCGGTATCACCTCCGATAACAATCGTCCACAAACTTTTGCCGGAAATCTTCGAATTTCTTGGTAAAAATCGCCAGTGCGGGGCAAGTTGTCGACGAAGGTCTAGGGAAAATTCAATGGCAAAAATCATCTATGTTCTGAACGGTCCGAATCTCAATCTGCTCGGCAAGCGGGAACCGGAGATCTACGGGGCTCAGACCCTGGATGACGTCCGTGCGATGTGTGAGGCCGCCGCTGCGCCCAAGGGGCTGGAGATCGCATTCCATCAGAGCAATGCCGAACACGTGCTGATCGATTGGATCCATGAGGCGAGAGAAGCGGCCGCGGGTATCATCATCAACCCGGCGGCCTATACGCACACGTCGATCGCAATTCTGGACGCATTGAATACCTGCACCTGCCCGGTGATCGAGGTTCATGTCTCCAACATCCACAAACGGGAAAGCTTCCGGCACCATTCCTACGTTTCAGCCCGGGCGGATGCGGTGATTGCTGGCTGCGGTGTGGAGGGTTACCTGCTTGCCCTGCAGCGCATGGCAACTTTGTGCGCAGACGCATGATCCCGCGTCTCTGCCCATGACACTGCTTGAGGATTTTCCGGCGGTTCAGTAGCCGTTGCCGTTGAAGAATTCCCTGGCGACCGTCGTCGCGAGGATTTTGACATCAAGGATAACCGACTGACGCTCGATGTAGGCAAGATCATAGGCCAGCCGCATACGGGCCGCATGAGGGTTTTTGGTTTCCCCGCGAAAGCCGTTGACCTGTGCCAGGCCTGTGATGCCCGGAAGCACCTTGTGGCGGTCCATATACCTGGGGTGGAAGTCCTCATAAGGCATTCCGGCGGCCAGCATGCCGGGCACATGCGGTCGGGGACCTACCAGGGACATCTCTCCTCGCAACACGTTAATGAGCTGCGGCAATTCATCGAAATTGCTCTTGCGCAGGAAGGCGCCGATCAATGTGACACGCGGATCGTTGGCAACGGTTTGCGAAATCCCGGTGCTGTCGCACTGGTTGGCGTACATCGTCCGGAACTTGAGAACGGCAAACTTCTTGCCATTCAAACCGTAGCGCCACTGACGGAAAAATACCGGTCCGCGGCTTGTCAGTTTTATTGCAACCGCAAGTGCAACAAATAAGGGAAAAAGCAGTAGAAGGCCGGCACTTGCACCGGTCAGGTCAATACATTTCTTCAGTCCGGATTGAATCACTCCGCGTGCCGGCCGGAGGTCGCGGGAGGCACGGTTTGTTGCATCGAGCAAGTCGGGGTGCGGATAGCCCCACGTCGCGAAGCCGGCAATATTCATCGCTTCGCGTCCGTGATCATCTGCTTCGTAAGATACTGTTTCGTCTGCCAAGATATGCCAGCCTCAACCCGATTTACGAGACCACTTGATGTGCGCCAGCATCCTGTCTGGAGGCGGTCGCAATCACGATCGTATCGTTAATATTTGGGTAACAAGATCGGGAAAATTGTTATCCATTAAGGGTTTGGTTACCATAGTGACGCGACGGGAGCAATGTTCCGGCGTCAAAAGTGATGTGAAATTTAATTAATTTTTAAAAAATTGAACGCCGGGCTAGGGTTAGCCCGACGTTCGCATAGGATATTAAATTCTGGAGTGGGAACCGGCCGCTTAGTAGCTGCGGCCGACGCTGGTGTACTCGAAGCCACGGGCTTCCATGTAGTCCGGCTTGTAGATATTTCGCAGGTCGACAACCTTGGGTGCAGAGACCAGAGTTTTGACGCGGTCGAGGTCAAGCGCGCGGAACTGATCCCACTCTGTAACGATTACAACCACATCTGCGTTCTCGATGGCATGATAGGGGCCATCGCAGAACATCACACCCGACATGACCTTCTCGGCTTCTTCCATGCTGGCCGGGTCGTAGGCACGGATCTTGGCACCAGCAGCCTGCAGTTTTTCCACGATGTCGATGCTCGGAGCTTCGCGCATGTCGTCCGTATTGGGCTTGAAGGCGAGGCCAAGCAGCGCGATCGTCTTGCCGCTCACATCGCCGCCCATGAATTCGATCACCTTGTCGGCCATCTTCTTCTTGCGGGCTGCGTTCACCTCGATGACGGAATCGACGATCTTCAGATCGGACTGTGCATCCGCGGCGATCCGCGAGAGGGCAAGAGTGTCCTTCGGAAAGCAGGAGCCGCCGTAGCCAGGGCCGGCATGCAGGAACTTGCCGCCAATGCGGTTGTCGAGGCCGATACCGCGCGAGACTTCCTGGACGTTTGCACCGACTTTCTCACACAGGTCGGCAATTTCGTTGATGAAGGTGATCTTGACCGCGAGAAACGCATTGGCCGCGTATTTGGTGAGTTCCGATGTGCGGCGGCGGGTCACGATGATCGGGGTTTCGTTGAGATACAGCGGGCGGTAAAGCTCACGCATCACTTCGACCGCGCGCTCGTCATCGGTCCCGACCACCACCCGGTCGGGGCGTTTGAAGTCGCTGATGGCGGCGCCTTCGCGCAGGAATTCCGGATTTGAAACGACGGCGAATTCTGCGTCAGGGTTGGTCTTGCGGATGATCGCTTCCACTTCGTCTCCCGTGCCGACCGGAACGGTCGATTTGGTGACGATCACGGTGAAGCCCTCGATCAGTCGTGCGATTTCCTCTGCCGCGGCATAAACATAGGACAGATCGGCATGGCCATCGCCTCGGCGTGTCGGCGTGCCGACGGCAATGAAAACGGCATCCGCTTTGCGGATCGCTTCTTCAGGAGCAGTGGTAAAGAAGAGGCGTTCTTCGGCAACGTTCTTTGCAACGAGTTCCTGCAAGCCAGGTTCATAGATCGGGATCTGTCCGTTGTTCAGGGCGTCGATCTTGCTTGCATCCTTGTCGATGCAGGTCACGACATGTCCGAAATCGGCAAAACAGGTTCCGGACACCAGACCGACATAGCCGGTCCCAATCATTGCAACACGCATTTTAAATTTTCCTGCTTCTGGGTGGTCTTCAGGCGCTAGTCAATCACCATAAGCCCGCTAGGTGCTGCCCGAATTACATGGACCGGCAGCAAAAGACCAGTTCGTTGAAACCGTATTGTTTGAAATTTTGAAATTCTGCTCCGTACACTACTCTGAAAAGGGACAGGATGAGGCGTCTGCAATTGCCTGAACGCGTCCCGGTCATGAAGACTAACGGAACGACACAAAAAACGGGAGCATTTTTCTGGCTAAAGAGGGGATGTGCTCCGCCGGAAGGAAGGCCCCTGTGCGAAGAAGGGCCTCCTCATTTCGGTGCAGCTGAACTGGCCTACGTCGGTGCGATGCCGCACCAGGCAGCGGTAAACAGGGCGATCGTCTTCGTCACTCTTTTCAGTGACGGCAGGTTCACGCATTCGTCTATGCCGTGAATGTTCTTTGTCAGCGGGCCATAGGTCAGGGCGGGAATGCCGCAATGGTTCACGTAAAGAGCCGCATCCAGATAGCAGGCCATGATCGACCGTTTGAGCGCAGTTTCGGACGTGATCTTGTGTGCGGCGGCGAGCGCATTTTCCGCATCGCTGCCTTCGGGAAGAAGATATCCAGCCTGACATGTCCCGATCCATTCGAGCTTTGGATTGGCTTTTTCAAGCCGGGGATCCTTCGTACCAAGCGTTTTCAGCATCTGTTCCAGGCTTGCCATCCGGTCTTGCGGGGCGTCACCCGGATAGAACCCGATCCGGCCTTCGAAACGGCATTCAAACGGGATGGACGCCGGCCATTCGCCGCCGTTGATGGTGCCAATGTTGAGGCTTGCAGGATTGCGCAGGTCGTCGAAGCCGGGATGGCTGGTCTTTTCCTCATTCCAGCGAGCTTCCAGAACCTTCAACTCATTGATGACGAGGAACGCCGCCTCGATTGCGCTGAGGCCTGACTCCGGCTCACGTGGGTGAGCCGGCACGCCCTGGACGGAGATCCGGAACTTGATGACACCGGAATTTGCATAGGTGACCTCTTCGTCTGTCGGCTCGGGAATGAGAACCGCGTCCGCTGTCGCACCATTCATGATCGCAGCTGCGGTGCCATTGCCCGTCACCTCTTCGTCGATGACGGACTGGAACTCGAGCGGTCCTTTCAAGCTGAACCCGGCAGCCTCGATGGCATCGACTGCAAAGAGATTGGCTGCGAGGCCTGCCTTCATGTCCCCCGCGCCCCGTCCGAAAAGCCAATCGCCCTCGCGCACGGCTGCAAACGGCGGATGGGTCCAGTTTGCCGGATTGGCAGTGGGCACGACATCGACGTGGGCATTCAGGATCAACGAACGTCCGCCATGGGCAGACTTCTTGCGACCACTGACGTTGAACGTGTCGGTGTAGTCGATAGTGGCTGGAGAATAGGCCGGATGAGACTGCAGTTGCGCCACATCAAGTCCATAGGTCTCGACGTCATAGGCACGGTCACGGAGAGCGTCTGCAATGATCTTCTGGACACCGGCTTCCTCACCGCGAAGGGATCTTGCCCGCACGATCTCCTGCAGGAAAGCGATCTCGTCCTCGAATGCGGCGTCAACGGCAGCGGTGATTGCGGAAATGGCTTCGTTGGAAAGTGGTTCTGACATGACGATCCGGCTGGGAAGGACGATGAGGTGGGCGATTTGCCTGCACCCTATCAACTGCACTGCCTGCGTCAAATGCGGGTAACAGCACACCTAACCCCATCATCCTTCGCGGCGCCTCCGAAGCGGCTCCCCACGATGAGGCGGAAAAGTGAGCTTTGGGAGACGTGCCCCTGGCCTAAACAGTCAGATACCGACGGACTTCCGTTTCAGAAAGGTCGGCCCCCGTGCCCGAGAGCACCACTTCGCCGCGGTCCATGACGGCATAATCGTCGGCCAGATCACGGGCGAACTCGAAATATTGTTCCACCAGCACGATGGCCATCGTGCCCTGGTCGCGCAGCCACGAGATTGCCCGGCCAATGTCCTTGATGATTGAAGGCTGGATGCCTTCCGTCGGTTCATCAAGCACCAGAAGTTTCGGACGGGTGACCAGGGCTCGTGCAATCGCGAGCTGCTGCTGCTGTCCGCCGGACAGATCACCGCCACGGCGGGACAGCATGTCCTTGAGCACCGGGAAAAGTTCGAAGATCGTGTCGGGAATGAACCGTTCCTTGCGCGGGATCGGTGCATAGCCGGTCTCAAGATTTTCCTTTACCGATAGAAGAGGGAAGATCTCGCGTCCCTGCGGCACAATTGCGATGCCTTTCTTGGCGCGGGCGTGGGCTGCCAGCGAGGATATGTCATCGCCGTCCCACAGGATCTTGCCGGCGCTGATGCCGTGCTGACCGGCCACGGCACGCAAGGTGGACGTCTTGCCGACACCATTGCGCCCCATCAGACAGGTTACCTTGCCGGTCTCGGCCTTCAGCGAAACCTTCTTCAGCGCCTGGGCGGCGCCATAATGAAGATCGATGTTTTCAACTTGCAGCATGAGCTGACTTCCCTTGGCTGATCGCGATGCGCCTTGTGGCCGTTGGTTCGTTCGTTTTCGGTACCGCCGTATCACTTCCACGAGCGACGAGACGCGAAAGACAAAGCCTACTCCTCATCGTCCGAGATAAACTTCCACGACACGTTCGTCGGCTGAGACATGGTCGAGTGAGCCTTCAGCCAGGACCGAGCCTTCGTGGAGAACGGTGACTTTGACACCCAGGGAGCGCACAAACACCATGTCGTGCTCGACCACGACGACCGAGTGATCATTGGCGATATCCTTCAGAAGTTCAGCGGTTTCGGCGGTTTCGGCATCCGTCATGCCGGCAGCAGGCTCGTCCACGAGAAGCAGCTTCGGATCCTGGGCCAACAGCATGCCGATCTCCAGCCACTGCTTCTGGCCGTGGCTGAGGTTGGCTGCGAGCTCGCTTCTCTTCGAACCAAGCCGGATCAGATCGAGCAGATATTCAACCCGCTTCTTCTCACCACCCGAAATGACATGAAACAGGGTCGCAAATGGGCCACGCGGTGCCTTGAGCGCCAGTTCCAGGTTGTCCCAGACGGTATGGCTCTCAAAAACGGTCGGCTTTTGAAACTTGCGGCCGATCCCGAGTTCGGCGATCGAAGCTTCGTCCTCGCCGGTAAGGTCCACGGTGCCGTTGAAAAAAACCTCGCCACTGTCCGGTCGGGTCTTGCCGGTAATGACGTCCATCATCGTGGTCTTGCCTGCCCCGTTGGGACCGATGATGGCCCGCATTTCACCCGGGGCAATCGTCAGCGACAATTCGTTCAGTGCCTTGAAGCCGTCGAAGGAAACCGACACGCCGTCGAGATAAAGAAGACTGGAAGATCGTGCCATGGCTTTACTCCGCGGGCTGGGCTTCGGCATCCGCCGGAACGGTCGAGGCAGATTTTTTCGGGCTGACGTTGGCCGGGGAAGCGGGCGACTGCGGCGCCTGGCTCGGAGGTTGGTCCGACCCGGCTTCGAAGTCTTTGGAGACTTTCCGTTGCCGCAAGGCCGTCCAGCCCTGGGAAATGGTGCCGACGATGCCCTTCGGCAGGAACAGGGTCACGACCACGAAGAGGCCACCGAGCGCAAAGAGCCAGATGTCGGGCAGGGCGGCGGTGAACCATGTCTTGGCGAAGTTGACCAGAACGGCGCCGAGAACGGCCCCAACCAGCGTTCCGCGCCCGCCGACGGCAACCCAGATCACCACCTCGATGGAGTTGGCGGGTGCAAATTCACCCGGGTTGATGATGCCGACCTGCGGCACATAAAGGGCACCGGCGATACCGGCCATCATGGCCGACAGGGTCCAGACGAACAGCTTGTAGTGTTCAACACGGTAGCCCAGGAAGCGTGTCCGGCTCTCCGCGTCGCGCACGGCCACCAGCACCTTGCCGAGTTTCGATCGGGTGATCGCCCGGCAGATGAGGAAACACAGGACCAGCGCCAGGCCTGAGGCTGCAAACAGGCCCGCGCGGGTCGTGTCGGCTTGAATATCAAAGCCGAGAATGTCCTTGAAGTCGGTCAGGCCGTTGTTGCCGCCAAAACCCATGTCGTTCCGGAAGAAGGCAAGCAGCAGCGCGTAGGTGAGGGCCTGCGTGATGATTGACAGGTAAACGCCGGTGACGCGTGAGCGGAAGGCGAACCAGCCGAAGACGAAGGCCAGCACGCCCGGCACCAGCAGCACCATGAGCGCCGCAAACCAGAACATGTCGAAGCCGTACCAGTACCAGGGCAGTTCTCCCCAGTTCAGGAACACCATGAAATCCGGCAGGATCGGGTCGCCATAAACGCCGCGGGTTCCGATCTGACGCATCAGGTACATGCCCATGGCATAGCCGCCGAGCGCGAAGAAGGCCGCATGACCGAGCGAGAGAATGCCGCAATAGCCCCAGACCAGATCTACCGCCAACGCCAACAACGCGTAGGTCAGGTATTTGCCCATCAGCGTGACCGCGTAGGTCGGCACATGGAAGGCAGAGCCTTCCGGGACAAGCAGGTTGCCGGCAGGAACCAGGACAATCACGGCCGCCATGATGGCGAGGAAGATCCCTGCTCGGGCGTCCATGGCGCGGAAGAGGAAGGAGGTCATCATGCTTCAACTGCCCGGCCCTTGAGGGCGAACAGGCCCCTTGGACGCTTCTGGATAAAGAGAATGATAAAGATGAGCACGAAGATCTTGCCGAGCACGGCGCCGGCATAGGGCTCCAGGAACTTGTTCACGACACCGAGGGTCATGGCGCCTACCAGCGTGCCCCACAAATTGCCGACCCCGCCGAAGACCACGACCATGAAACTGTCGATGATGTAGCCCTGGCCAAGGTTCGGCGAAACGTTGTCGATCTGGCTGAGTGCGACGCCCGCGATCCCGGCAATGCCAGAGCCGAGCCCGAAGGTGAGGGCGTCGATCCAGGGAGTGCGGATGCCCATCGAGGCGGCCATGCGCCGGTTCTGGGTCACGGCCCGGGTATAGAGCCCGAACGGGGTCTTCTTTAGGACAAGCATCAGTCCGGCGAAGACCAGCATCGCGAAGACGATGATCCACATGCGGTTATAGGTGATCGTCATCTGGCCGATTTCGAAGGCGCCGGACATCCAGTCCGGGTTGCCAACCTCACGGTTGGTCGGGCCGAAGATCGAGCGCACTGCCTGCTGCAGCACCAGCGAGATGCCCCAGGTCGCAAGCAGCGTCTCCAGGGGGCGCCCATACAGCCAGCGGATCACGCCACGCTCGATGGCAACGCCCACCAGTCCTGAGGTGAGGAAGGCAAGTGGCAGGGCGATGAACAGGGAATAATCGAAAAGACCAGGTGCGGAGGAGCGAATGAATTCCTGAACCACGAATGTGACGTAAGCCCCGATCATCACCATCTCTCCATGCGCCATGTTGATGACGCCCATGACACCGAAGGTGATGGCAAGACCAATGGCAGCGAGCAGCAGCACGGATCCAAGCGACAGGCCGTACCAGACATTCTGTGCAGCATCCCAGGCGGCGATGGATTTCTCGATCTTGGTGATTTCCGTGGTTGCCGCTTCGCGCAAGGCGCCTTCGGAGGAAGATTGCACGGCGATCAGAAGCGACAGAGCATCACGGTTGCCCATCGTGCCGAGCGTCGAAACCGCCTGGAGTTTCGCTGCCTCGTCCATATCTGAGTTCAGAACGGCTGCGGCCCGGGCTTCTTCCATCACCTTGCGCACGCCATCGTCCGTTTCAGCGGCAATGGCGGCATCCAGGGCTTCGATACTGTCCGGATCCTTCGCCTTGAACACGGCTTCGGCAGCCGCCATCCGCACCTTCGGATCGGGCGCCATCAGGGTCAGCGACCCGAGCGCTGACCGGATCACCCGGCGCAGCTTGTTGTTGACCTTGATCTTGTCGATTTCGCCCTTGGCCGCTTCGCCGGTCGTTTCCATGGTCAGCGGGTCGATCAGGGCAAAGTTCTTGCCGGCCTTCCTGGTGATGAAGACTTCGCCATCGGCCTTGCGCACGTAGAGGTCGCCATCGCTCAGGGCCTCGAGGGCAGGGGCCACCTGCGGGTCACCGGTCGCGACAAGGGCACCGATCTGCTTTTCGGTTTCGGAATATTTGCCCTTGGCCAGGTCGTTGATCAGCGGACGGAGTGCCTCTGGATCGCTTTGGGCCAGTGCCGGTGCGGCAAGGAGGCTGGCAGCGAGGCTAAGGAGGAGTAGGAAGGATCTCATCAAGGACATCGTGTCCACCGGTGTTTGGAACTTTCACCTGACGACCTCATCCTGGGGAGCCGCATTGCGGCGTCTCGAAGGATGGGTCACTTGCTTCCGGGATTGCCGCCCATCCATCGAGACGGACCTTGTGGTCCTCCTCAGGATGAGGGGAGAGCTAAGAGCGTCTCTCCAGGCAAACCTTTCCGGTTGGAAAACCGGGGAAAGAGGACGGGTCTCGTAAGACCCGCCCGAGCTCCGTCTCCTCCCTTAAGACCCGGAGCCGCCGCACTTGCCGGTGGCAGTGTTGAAGTTGCCGCAGGAAAGCGGTGCGCGCCAATCGGAGATCAGGTCCTTGGAGCCGTCCAGATAGTCGGACCATGCGTCGCCGACGACGAGGCCGGAGGTTTCCCAGACGGTTTCGAACTGGCCGTCTTCCTGGATTTCACCGATCAGCACCGGCTTGGTGATGTGGTGGTTCGGCATCATTGCCGAGTAGCCGCCGGTCAGGTTCGGAACGCTGACACCGACGATGGCGTCGATCACGGCATCCGGCTCGGTGCTGCCCGCCTTCTTGACTGCTTCAACCCACATGTTGAAGCCGATGAAGTGCGCTTCCATCGGGTCGTTGGTCACGCGCTTGTCGTCGCCGATGTAGGCGTGCCAGGCATCGATGAACTCGGCGTTGGCTTCGGTATCTGCGGACTGGAAGTAGTTCCAGGCAGCCAGGTGGCCGACGAGCGGAGCGGTGTCGAGACCGGCGAGCTCTTCTTCACCAACGGAGAAGGCGACAACCGGAATGTCTTCAGCCTTGATGCCCGCGTTGCCCAGTTCCTTGTAGAACGGCACGTTGGCATCGCCGTTGATAGTGGAAACCACAGCGGTTTTCTTGCCGGCGGAGCCGAAGGTCTTGATGTCGGACACGATCGTCTGCCAGTCGGAATGACCGAACGGCGTGTAGTTGATCATGATGTCTTCTTCAGCCACGCCCTTGGACTTCAGGTAGGCTTCAAGGATCTTGTTGGTCGTGCGCGGGTAGACATAGTCGGTACCGGCCAGAACCCAGCGCTCGACGCCTTCCTCGTTCATCAGGTAATCGACGGCCGGAATGGCCTGCTGGTTCGGTGCAGCGCCCGTGTAGAAGACATTGCGCTGGGATTCTTCACCTTCGTACTGAACCGGATAGAACAGCAGCGAGTTGAGTTCTTCGAAGACCGGCAGAACGGACTTGCGCGAAACGGACGTCCAGCAGCCGAACACGGCGTCGACGCCGTTGACTTCGATCAGCTCACGCGCCTTTTCAGCAAACAGCGGCCAGTCGGAAGCCGGGTCGACGACGACCGCTTCCAGTTTCTTGCCAAGCAGGCCACCCTTCTTGTTCTGCTCTTCGATGAGCATCAGCATGGCGTCTTTCAGAGTGGTTTCCGAAATGGCCATGGTGCCGGAAAGCGAGTGCAGGATGCCGACCTTGATCGTGTCTTCCTGGGCGGATGCGCCGCCGATCATCGTGGAGGCCATCAGGCCTGCCAATGCGAGTTTGGTGAATGTGTTTTTCATGGATGTTCCCCTTTGCTTGACGTCACCGGTTCCCACGCCGGCGATTGGCGGCTGGAAGGTGTGCCGCTGTCAGGAAGGGATCGTGCACTGGCACCACTGCACCGCAACATACGTCAATTGACGTAACCGGCTTGAAAGCCTGCCACGGCATTCCAGAAGCAAAGACGGCATGAAATGTGCTGAAGAGAAGAGCTGAATAAAAAAACGGGGCGGAAAGCGGGCGATGAAGAACGGCATTTGCCGAATAAATAGTCATATGTCCAGTTATTGGGCATTCGGTGCTGGTGTGGAGGCGAGCGCGTGAGGGCGCGCCAACGCATTCTGCCTGTTCGGCGCCAGTACAACAAATGGGTCAACAACCAGACCCTGGAAGACTATGCGCTCAGGTTCACCGCCAAGAGCGCACGCCGCTTTTCCTCACGTGCGATTTCCCAGACGGCGATCGGGGCCATTTCCTTTCTGGCTCTGGAGGCGATCGGTGGTGCGATCACCCTGTCCCACGGAACCGCCAACGCGTTTCTCGCCATACTGGTCGGCAGCCTGGTGCTGTTGGTCGTCGGTCTGCCGATCAGCCGATATGCCATGCGCTACGGCGTCGACATAGACCTGCTCACGCGTGGCGCCGGGTTCGGCTACATCGGTTCGACGGTCACTTCGCTGATCTATGCCAGCTTCACCTTCATTCTTTTTGCGATTGAAGCCTCCATCATGTCGAGCGCGCTGGAATTCGCGTTCGGTGTGCCGCTCTGGCTGGGGTATGTTATCAGCGCGGTTGCGGTCATTCCGCTGGTGACCCACGGCATTACCTGGATCAGCCGCTTTCAGCTCGCAACCCAACCCTTCTGGATCATCCTGAACATCCTGCCGTTCGTCTTCATTGCCTTCACCGACTGGCAGGCCGTCGGCGAGTGGTTGACGTTTTCCGGCATCGACCCGGTCACACAGGCGCCGCGTACGACTGCTGGCGGCTGGGACAGCATCAACCTGGTCAGCTTCGGCGCAGCCTCCGCAGTCATTCTGGCGCTGATGGCACAGATCGGTGAACAGGTGGACTTTCTGCGGTTTCTTCCGGCGCAGGACTATGCCCGCCGCCGGCACCGGCTTGCATTGTTTCTGGCCGGGCCCGGCTGGGTTGTTCTCGGTGCCCCCAAGATGATTGCAGGCTCTTTCCTGGCAGTCCTCGTTTTGTCGCACGGTGTTCCGGTTGATCATGCCGACGAACCCTCGCGCATGTATGCGGTCGCTTTCGGCTACATGATCCCGAACGAAACCGTCGTCCTCTTGCTGATGGCGGCATTCGTGGTGGTGGCGCAGCTCAAGATCAACGTCATGAATGCCTACGCCGGGTCGCTTGCCTGGTCGAATTTCTTCTCGCGCCTCACACACTCCCATCCCGGCCGGGTCGTCTGGCTCGTCTTCAATGTCGGCATCGCTCTGCTGTTGATGGAACTCGGCATCTATCGGTTGCTGGAAGAAACTCTTGGCGTCTTTTCCATCATTGCGATGGCCTGGCTTTCCGCCATTTCGGCTGACCTCTTCATCAACAAGCCGCTCGGGCTGTCGCCTCCGGGAATCGAATTCAAACGCGCGCATCTTTACGACATCAATCCGGTTGGTACCGGCGCAATGCTTCTGGCCGCCGGTCTCGCATTGGCCGCGCACTTCGGCGAGTTCGGCAAGACGGCCGAGGCACTGGCCACATTTCTGGCCATGGCCATTGCCTTTGTTGCCGCGCCCCTGATCGCTTATGCGACCAGGGGGCGGTTCTACCTGGCTCGCAAGCCGCGCCAGAGCTGGCAGACGAAAGAGCACATCGCCTGTTCGATCTGCGAAAACCCGTTCGAGCCGGAAGACATGGCCTATTGTCCGGCCTATCAGTCGCCGATCTGTTCGCTGTGCTGCTCACTCGATGCCCGCTGCCACGACAGCTGCAAGCCTAAGGCACGTTTGTCCTATCAGGTCGGCACCGTCGCGGGCCGCATTCTGCCGGAAAACGCGATGGCGTTCCTGCAGTCCCGGCTGGGGCGCTATGCGTTCATCTCTGTTCTGTCGAATGCTGCAATCGGCCTGGTGCTTTGGATCATTTATGCCCAGGCGGAAAACCGTCTGGGAGATCCGACCGGCATCATCGGCCAGACGGTGCTGTTGATTTTCTTTGTTTTTGCCATCGTCGTCGGTATTGCCTGCTGGTTCTTGGTGCTTGCTCATGACACCCGGCGGGTCGCCGAAGAGGAATCCATGCGCCAGAACGCGCTGCTTCAGAAGGAAATCGACGCTCACGGTGTTACCGACGCTGCTCTGCAGAAGGCCAAGGAAGAGGCCGAGGCCGCCAACCTTGCCAAGAGCCGCTACGTTGTCGGCCTCAGTCACGAACTCAGAACACCCTTGAACGCGGTCATGGGCTATGCCCAGGTGCTGGAGCGGGACGACAGCGTGCCGACAGCCCGCAGGCCTGCGATCAGCACAATCCGGCGCAGTGCCGAGCATCTGTCAGGGCTGATCGACGGCCTCCTGGATATTTCGCGGATCGAGGCGGGAAGGCTGCAGATCTATTCGAACGAGATCAACATTCACGAGTTTCTGGATCAGATCGTCGACATGTTCCGCATGCAGGCGGCTGCCAAGGGGCTTGGCTTCAACTATGCGCGCGCTCCCAACCTGCCGGTGTTTGTCCGAACCGATGAAAAGCGCCTGCGGCAGATCCTGGTGAACCTTCTGTCGAATGCGATCAAGTTCACCTCCGAGGGCATTGTTTCGTTTTCGGTCAGTTACCGGTCACAGGTGGCCAGCTTTGTCGTTTCGGACAGCCGGCCGGGCATCGCGCTTGACGAACAGGTCAAGATTTTCGAACCATTCGGCCGCAGCAAGACCGCGGACGGGGCGAAGACACCGGGGTTGGGGCTCGGGCTGACCATCACCAAGCTTCTGACGGAAACCATGGGTGGAGCCATCGCGCTGTCCAGCGAACCGGGGAAGGGCGCTTCCTTTGAAGTGCGGCTGATGCTGGCGGCTGTCGACCGGCCTGTCGATACCATCCGTCTGGAAAGACAGGTGCGAGGCTACGAAGGCGAGCGGAAGACGGTTGCCGTGATCGATGACAATCCGGATCACCGTGCGCTTGTCTGCGATATCCTGAAACCGATCGGATTTGCCGTCATCGAGGCGGATACGGGCAGGGCCTGCCTGGAGACGGTCGAGCCGCTGCGGCCGGATCTCTACCTGATCGATATCCTGATGCCGGGAATGAACGGTTGGGAACTGGCCGAGGACCTGAGGGACAGAGGCGTCAGCGCGCCGATCATCATGCTGTCGGCCAACATCGGTGACAAGGCTTTGCGGCCGGACGGTCCGGCTCACCATTCGGCAACCCTTGCAAAGCCCTTCGGCATCGGCCAGCTTTACGACCTGCTGCAAAAACACATGGGTGTTGTCTGGACCGAACAGCCGGTCGAGCGAAACCAGGAACCTGCCCGAAAGGATCCCTTGAAATCACCCGGTGCCGATCACGTCGCCGATCTCATCTCGCTTGCGGAGATCGGTTATGTGGAAGGCATCGAGGCCAAATTGAACGAACTGGCGAAAACGCCGGAAAATCTGCCCCTGATCGATGCATTGAATGTCCATCTCGCCCGGTTCGATTTCGATGCCTACAAAAACGTCTTGAGTGAATTGGAAACACATGACGGATGATCGTCGCGATACGGTCCTTGTGGTCGACGACAGCCCGGAAACGCTCGGCTTCGTCACCGAAGCCCTGAAAAAGACCGGCGTAGCCGTTCTGGTGGCGACCAGCGGCGAAACCGCTCTCAACATCTGCAACAAGGTTACACCGGATACGATCCTGATGGATGCGATCATGCCCGGCCTCGACGGTTTTGAGACCTGCCGGCAGATCAAGGAAAATCCGGCGCTCCAGCACGTACCGGTGATTTTCATGACCGGGCTGTCCGAAACGGAACATGTGGTAAAGGCGCTGGAATCCGGTGGGGTCGATTTCCTCACCAAGCCGATTGACGTCGACGAACTGAAGGCGCGGATCAAGGTGCATCTGAAGAATGCCCGGTCGGTTCAAAGCGCGCATGTGGCGCTGGATGCAGCCGGGCGCCATCTGGTGGCTGTGTCGCAGGAGGGGACAGTGCTGTGGTCGACACCGCAGATCCACAACCTGCTGGCAAAGACAGGGGCTGCCGAAACCAGTCTTTTCCGGCTGGGCCGAGCACTGGGGGACTGGTTGGACGGGCCGAATTCCTCGGGCGAGCGTCGCAAGAGTTTCATGCTCGGCTTATCTGAAAACCTGGCAGTGCAACTTCACCCGCTTGGCCGTGTCGGCCCGGATGAAAACCTGTTCCGCGTCACTGCAGAAGACGAGGCCGGGCAGGTCCAGGCGCTGCAGGGCAGCTTTGAACTGACACAGCGCGAAGCGGAAGTCCTGATCTGGATCGCCAAGGGCAAGTCCAACAAGGATATCGGCGAAATTCTGGGTCTGTCGCCACGCACCGTGAACAAGCATCTGGAACAGATCTTCGTCAAACTTGGTGTTGAGAACAGGGCCTCCGCTGCCGTTCGCGCTGCAGAGGTGATCTACGCGCTTTAGGGCTTCATGGGAAACGGGTTCCTCGGCTCGATCTGCAATCTGCTTCCATAGTCGCGTTCGATCCGTGAGAATGGCGGGTTTCGGCCATCTGATGTCGAGGTGCCGACCGGCTCGACAAGCACCCGAGCTTGGCCTATGGATGCATTAAGCCGTTGAAGAACACGAATAACCTCCGGCAATGCGAAGAGGAGCCCGGCATGGCTGAGTTTCGGGAAGTGCGTCGGTCATCGCTGTTACCGGACCGCATCGCAGCAGACATCATGGCGAAAATTCAGGATGGTGAACTGAACCCCGGCGATACGTTGCCGACCGAACATGCACTCGCGGGAACCTTTGGCGTCAGCCGCAATGTGGTGCGCGAAGCCATTGCCAGGCTGCGGTCTGATGGCGTCATTGAATCGCGCCAAGGGCGCGGGGCCATCGTCAAACCTGTTTCGGAGCGCGAAACCTTCCGGGTCGATATCCGCTCACTCGACAAGTCCGGCAACCTTGCGGACCTGTTCGAGTTGCGTGGCCTCCTGGAAATCGAAGCTGCGGGACTTGCCGCGATGCGTCGGACAGGGGCAGATCTCAGGGAGATGCGGGCGGCAGTCGCCATTCTGGAAGGGCACAAGCGGTTCGACGAACAGCGGCTGGAAGCCGACGCCGTGTTTCACCGCGCAATCGGCAAGGCCGCCGGCAATTCCTATCTCTTCGGCATCATCTGCTACATCTCCTCCAGGCTGAAGGAAACCACGCGGGTGACATCCGACATCTACGCCAAGGACGATCTGGTGGAGATCACTTTGGGTGAGCATTGCAGGGTTCTTGAGGCCATTGAGGCAGGTGACAGGACAGGCGCCCGGGAAGCCATGGCGGCTCATGTTCAGGGCGCTGCGTCCCGTCTCAACGTTCAGGTCAAGCTGGGCACCAGAGTTTAGCGCCTCCGGCCTATTTGCCTGCAACTGGATTGTTCGTGCAGTTGATTTCCACTCCCGCAAGCCGACGGTCTCAAGTGGGGGCTCCGGCTGACAGGGGCGTAGCAGCGGATCAGGTTCGGTACAGTCCTGTTCTTTTTAGGAGCCGTGTCAACTTGTTGGAATTGCGCTCTGCTCGCATCGTCTCATAGAGCTGCAGGTCGAGTTGATTGTGTCTCCTGACGGTGTCGAGCTGACGGTCTGAAAGCGAAAGCGCAGGATAGCGGCTTGGATTGTCCTGCCGCATTGTCAGGGGCAGGTCGGTTTCTTGCGAGATCTTCTCATAGAGATCCGGCATTTCATCGGTAAATCCCATGATATCCACCGAGCGACCTGTCGAAACAGCACGTTTGAAAAGGCTGTCGTGATCGTCGATCGGATCAAATCTGGAGGCAAGGAAGCGGTCTGACAGCTCTTGTCCTACTGCTTTTATTGGCGTTCCACCGAGATATCTGCATATTGAATTGTCGGGAATTGGTAATCTTCCCTGATCAAGGCTTTCGAACGCATCTGCCTCTGTAATTCGTCCATCTGCAAGAAAATGTCGAATGTGGGAAAGGACACGCTCTAACGGATCACGCAGAATTACGATCGTCAGCGTATCTTTTGGAAGATATTTCCGGACCCAGAAGCCGTAGTGTCCCCGAAACAGGCGATAGTCCGGTTTCTCCTGAAGCTCCTGCAGGGCCTCGTGAAGCGGCGGATAGCGGCCACCATGATGGGAAATCTGCGCCTGAGAGGGAACAACGGCTGCGTCTCCGACAGCCTGTTCCAGAGATAGGCGCAACGACGTGCCGGCTGTTTTCGGGATATGGCAGAAGAAGATCTTTCTATCAAACTTCAAAAACGTCTCCCTGTTCCTGCAGTGTATTAACCGCATTCGCGCAGATCAGCGCAGTCACAGGTGCGCCAGACGATCGTGAAAGTTTGAATATCCTATTGCAAAGCTGATGGTTCTTGAAGGGTGCGTTCTTTGCGGGGCACTAAGCGGATTTGCCTTCTGCTGCCCATAGTGCACCGCGACGGATAATTTCCGTCACCTGGGGAATCTTCAGGTCATCCAGTTCGTGTCCGATGGAGCAGTAGAACACTCGGCCCTTGTCCCAGCGCCGTTTCCAGACAACGGGAATGACGGTGCCCTCGATCCACCACAGATGGTCGCCTGAGAAGGTCGTGGTGGCCAGCACGTCGTTGGAGGGATCGACCAGCATGTAGTATTGCTCGGACCTGAGGCGGAAACTCCTGATGCCCTTGACGATCGGATCGTCCGGTTTGCAGATCGTCACGTCGTAGTCGATGTAGTCGTCCCTGGGCTGCAGGTTGTCCGGCCAACCGGGAGGATGGGCGACGAATTGGCCTCCAATCAGGAAGTGGTAGGTCGGCCGGTCGCGGAAGGCATCTCCCATATGTCCGTGCCACCCGGCAATGCCGCAACCGTTGGCGACGAGCTTCAGCAGCCCGTCCTCCTGCGGCTTGGTCATGTTGCCGAATTCCTGCTGGTGACCCGACCGGGCCGAAGACCAGATAGGCGTGATAAGGTCGACATCGGCAAGGTCCTCCGGGCGTTCCAGCGGTTCCATCGTATCGTAGACGGTAACGCTGAAACCATTGTCGCGAAGCAAGGCCTCATACCAGTCGCTGAAATGGGTTGGTGTGTGGCCTTCCCAGCCACCGACAAACAGAACTGCTTTCATTTCAGACCCTTGTTCACGAAAGAAAGAATGGAAGCCATGTCGCGGTCGTCATATCCGGCTGATCCGGCGGCCTTCAGAACCGCATGATTGAGTTCCGCCTGCGGCATGATCACACCGCAAGTGGATGCAAGCTCCAGCGCCAGCCCGACATCCTTGCGGGCAAGTGCGACCGTGAAGCTGACGTCGTGCGCAGTCTCATCCAGATAAAGCCCCTTGCGATAGGCGAGAACCGGAGCGGCAGCCGCCGAGTTTTCCACGACCTCATAGGCTTGTTCTTTTGGGATGCCGGCTGCAGTGGTCAGGGTAAGGGCTTCTGACAATGTCTGGTTGAGGCCATGAATGAGCATGTTGACGCCGAGTTTCATGGCAGCGCCTGCGCCGGATTTGCCAAGCCAGACGGTTTTCCGGCCAAGAACCTCGAAGAGGCGGGCCAGATCAGGCACATCAGTTGCTTCTGCTCCTGCCATGATGAGCAGCTTGGCATCCGCCGCCGCTTGTGTGGCACCGGAAACCGGCGCATCGACGAAGCGTCGGCCTTTCTCCCGTGCCGATAGCGCCAGACGTTCTGCCATGGGTACGGAAATGGTACCCATTTCGGCCAGAACCCGACTGCCCCCTGACGCTTCGAGCAAGCCATGCGGCCCGAGATAGACTGCCTCAGCAGCAGCATCGTCGGCGAGCATGGTGATCACCACATCCGACCGCTCCGCCAGGTCTTTTGGGTTGGCTGCCGAAAAGGCGTTGTGGGCGGCGGCGAAGGCCTGTGCAGTTCCTGCTGTCCGGTTCCAGACGCTCACATTCAGACCGGCAGCAGCCAGATTGGCAGCCATGCGCACGCCCATCCGGCCAAGCCCTGCAATTCCGACCTGCATCAGGCGGCCTTGTCCGGCCGAATGCCGGAAATGGCCTGGATGAGATTGTCTTCGGTGACTTCCTCGGAGGTGAAAGTCCGGATGATCTCGCCGCTGTACATGGCGACGATCCGGTCACTTACATGCAGGACTTCCGGCATTTCCGAACTGATCACGATGACCGCATAGCCCTGGCTTGCCAGTTCACGGATGAGGTTGTGGATCTCGGACTTGCTGCCGACATCGATCCCGCGTGTCGGTTCATCGACGATCAGAACGCTCGGGTGCATCGAAAGCCATTTGCCGATCACGATCTTCTGCTGGTTACCGCCGGAAAGGTTGCCGGCAAGCTGCTTCCAGCCGGGCGTGCGAATGTCGAGCCGGTCCCGGTACTGGTCGAAAATCGAGATCTCCGCGCCTTCGGCAACGAATGGGCCGGCTTTCAAGTCGTCTACTTGAGGCAGGGTCATGTTATCCCGGCAGTTCATGCCCAGAACGAGGCCCTGCGTCTTGCGGTCCTCAGGCACCAGCGAGATTCCCTTGGCGATGGCATCGGCCGGTGAGTGAATGGCAGTTTCTTCTCCGTTCAGGAAAATAGCGCCGCTGCTGGGTTCTCTGAGACCGAACAGCGTTTCGGCGATTTCCGTGCGGCCGGCCCCGACCAGGCCATAAAAGCCGACAACCTCGCCCTTGCGCACTTCGAAGCTGATGTCACGGAAAAGCGAACCACAGGAGAGCCCTCGCACCTCCAGCGCCACATCACCCAGTTCGTGGTGGACGGCGTTGCGTGACAGGTCGAGCTTGCGGCCGATCATGAGCTGCGTGATCTCGTCCTCGCTGGTTTCGGCTGTGTTCAGTGTGCCGCGATACTGCCCGTCCCGCAGCACGCTGATGCGGTCGGTGATCCTGAAGATCTCTTCCATCCGGTGCGAGATGTAGATGATGCCGACGCCTTCGGCTTTCAGGTTGTCGATGACATCGAACAGAACCACCTTTTCCGCATCGGTCAGCGAGGCGGTTGGCTCATCAAAGATGACCGCCTTGGCTTCCACTGTCAGGGCACGTGCAATTTCCACCATCTGCTGGTTGGCGATGGAGAGATCGCCGACACGCGTGCGGGCGTCGAAGCCGACTTTGAGCATCTCCAGAATGCGGTTGGTCTGTTCATGCAGCTTTTGCCAGTCGACCCGGCCGAAGCTCTTTCGCGGCAGTTCGCCGAGATAGATGTTTTCGGCAACCGTCAGTTCCTCGGCGAGGCTCAGTTCCTGATGGATGAAGACGATGCCCTTGCTTTTCGCCTGTAGCGGCGACGTCATGACAACCGGTTGCTCGCTGACGATGATCTTGCCTTCATCAGGCTGATAGATGCCGCCAAGCACTTTCATGAGGGTCGACTTTCCGGCGCCGTTTTCGCCCATCAGGGCATGCACTTCGCCGGGCAGGACGGAAAAGGACACACCGTCGAGCGCGCGCACGCCGGGGAAGGTCTTGACGATGCCTTCCAGGCGCAAGGCTGGGGTGGTGCCGGTCATATTTTCAGCTCCTGTTTGCCTTTCAGGTTCAATTGGCGGTCGAGGAACAGGACGGCAATCAGGATCAAGCCGATCACCAGATTGACTGTTTCCGTGTCGGCGCCGATGTGTCCCAGGCCTTTTCGCAGAAGCTGGATGGCCAGAACGCCGCCGAGCGTCGAAAGTACGGATCCCGCGCCTCCGGTAAGTTTGGTGCCACCCAGAACCACGGCGGTGATGACCCACAGCTCATAGAGTTCGCCGTCGTTGGGATTGACCGAGCCGGATTCCGAATAAAACACCACGGCAGACAGGGAGGCGAGAAAGCCGATGATCATGAAGTTGATCATCATGTGCGGCCCGACCCGAATACCCGCATTGATGGCCGCAGACCGGTTGTCGCCGATGGCATAGGCGTTGCGCCCGTGGATCGTGCGGTTCATCACGAACCAGATCACGGCGGTCACGACGATCAGGAACCAGGTGGCGGTGTGCAGTCCCAGGAAATGGGCTTCAGCGAAATCAACCAGCGTCCAGTTGAGATGAGATGTGGGCTGTTCGCCATTGTACATGAACACAAGGCCGCGATAGCCGAGCATGGAACCGAGCGTGACGATGAAGGCATCGACACCGGTCTTCCAGACGATCAACCCGTTCAGAGCGCCCAGAACGATCCCTGTCAGCAACGCCAGTCCCCAGGCAATGGGAATGACGCCGTCGCCGAGGCCGGCGAAAACCGGCCAGGTCATGCTGTCGAGCAGGACGACGGCGCTCAGGGCAAAGGTGGCGCCGACACTGAGGTCGATATTGCCATTGATCATGATGATCGTCATGCCGACGGCGATGATCCCGATGGGGGCTGACTGCTTGAACAAAAGCAGCATGTTGTCCACGTCCATGAAGGCCTTGTCACTGAGCGACAGGAATTCGCCCGCGACCGAGAAGAAGACCAGCTCGACGAGAATGAAGCCCCAGATCGCGCCACGTTTCAGAAAAGTGCTCAAGGTTCCCGGTTCCATCAATCCCTCCCTCACGCGATCGGCGACCAGAGCTTGCCGCGTTTGGCGGCAATATCCAGCCACACGGCAAGAATGATGATGATCCAGGTCACCACATACTGGACATAGAACTGCAGTCCGACGAGCAAGAGGCCGTTCTGGATAAAGCCGAGGATCAGGACACCGATAACGGTCTTGAAGATCGTGCCGGAGCCGCCCATCAGCGATGCTCCGCCGAGGATGACTGCAGCCAGGACTTCAAGCTCAAGCCCCTGACCAACCGTGTTCTGGCTTCCCAGTGACCGGCTGGCCTGGATGAGACCGGCAGTACCGACGCAAAAAGCGGACATGAGGTAGCAGGTGAAGACGACACGGGCTCTGCGAATGCCCGAGAAGGTTGCCGCGGTGCCGTTGCCTCCAACCGCGTAGACCTTGCGACCGAACGGTGTCTTGGCAAGGACGATCCCCAGAACCGAAGCGACAAGGGCAAACAGCAGGATCGGTACCGGAATGCCGAGGACGGTCGACTGGCCGAACACGCTGAACCAGGTGCCTTCCTTGTCGGCAATATCCATGTTCTTGCCGCCGGAATAGGTGAGGGTCAGTCCGTGGATTGCCGACAACATGCCAAGGGTCACGATCAGGGAATTCAGCTTCAGATATCCGACGAGGAAGCCGATGAAGGCGCCCAGGCACAGTACCATGGCGTACATGGACGGGATGGCGAGCAAAGGCCCCAGCTTGTCGTGCAGATCAAGGACGACGATGGTGGCAAACGACATCATCGACCCGACGGACAGGTCGAGATTGCCGCTGATGACGACAAAGGTGACGCCGAGGGCCATCACGCCCAGGATTGCAGAGGAGCGGACAACGCCCATGATGTTGTCTGGGTCGAGAAAGCGCTGGTTGGCGATCGTGAAGCCGATCATGAAGACGGCGAAGGCGATCAGAATGCCCTGTTTCGCCAGAAATCCCCCAACGCCCGACAGACTGAAGGGCTTCATGGATTTTTCCTTGGAACTGCCGGGACGGCTGGCAGCCTTGGTTGATATGTCGGACAACAGACCCTCCCTCATCCTGTTGTAAAGTTTCAAACGAGCGTCATGCCACCATCGATCATCACCACCTGACCGGTCATGTAATCGCTTTCTGGTGACGCCAGGAACGTGGTCGTTCCCGTGATGTCGGACGGTGTCGCCACCCGGCCGCGCAGGATCTCGGAGGAGAATTCCTCCATCGCCTGTCCGGGCCGTTCGGCGGCGCCGATATCCAGAAGATCCCTGTCCACCTGTTCCCACATTTCGGTAGCCACGACACCCGGTGCGAAGCCTGTGACGGTGATGTTGTGTCTGGCAAGGTCTCTTGCGCCGGATTGCGTCAGCGAGACCACGGCCCATTTCGAGGCGCAATAGGGCGCGACATTGTCGAACCCCTGTCGACTGGCGATCGACGCGGTGTTGATGATCTTGCCGCCGGTGCCCTGGCCAATCATCTGACGGGCAGCCTCCTGCATGCCGATGAGGCACCCAAGGCCGTTCACTCTCATGATGAAGTTCCAGTTGTCCTCAGTGACATCGAGAAAGTTCATGGGCTTGTTGACGCCGGCATTGTTGAACTTGACGTCCAGCTTGCCGAAAGCCGCGACGGTTTTCGCGATCATGGCACGAACCTGATCACGATCGGTCACATCGACCTGGGCCCATGTCACCCCGGCGCCGGTTTCGGCAGCACGGTCGCGGTTGGCTTCGGCAACGGCACTTGCCTGTTCGCCGTTGATGTCCGCAAAGCAGACATCCGCTCCCTCGTTGATAAGGGCTTCGCCAATGGCACGTCCGATCCCTCGGGCAGCACCGGTGACGATACAGGAACGCCCGGACACTCGGCCCATGGTTTCCTCCCGGTCAATGTATTGGGAAAAAATGGGGCGCAAGGCTTGGCTCGCGCCCCAGTCGGGCTTGACCTTCAGGCTCAGAAGACAGGCTTGTCGAATTCGGCCATGTTGTCCTGGGTGATCTTCGGTGTGTCGAAGTAGTTCAGGAACGGAATATCCTTGCCGGACAGGATATCGATTGCCGTCTGCAGGGCAGCTTCGGCATCGTCAACGGGCGACTGGTAGATCGAACCCCAGTATTCGCCGCGCTCCATCGCCTCGTAACCGACGGAGAAATTGGTCGCGCCGACGAAGATGATGCCCTCACGTCCAGCGGCCTTGGCGGCATTCAGCGCGCCGACACCCATGTTGTCGTCTCCGGCGTAGACACCGTCGATGTCGTCATACTTGACCAGGAACGCTTCCATGACCTTCTGGGACTTTTCGCGGTTCCAGTCGCCCGGCTGGGTCTCCACCAGGGTCACATTCGGGCAGACTTCCGGCAGGCGGTCTTCGAAGCCCTTGGCGCGTTCGATCGCCGTCGTGTAGCCCGGCTGGCCGGAAATCTGAACGATCTGGGCCTCGTTCTCGATGCCCATGGCCTTGAACTTGTCGCACATGATCTCGGCGGAACGGGAGCCCTGGGTGATGTTGTCCGGACCGGAGAAGGACTTCACGAACTCGAAGCCCTGTTCAGCGATGTTCGAGTTGGTCACAATCACCGGAATGTCAGCCTTGAAGGCCTTGCGGACGGCCGGGATGACGGCTTCACCGTTCGTCGGCCAGATGATGATCGCGTCCACTTCCTGCTGGATCAGGTCTTCCATCTGGGCGATTTGCCGGGCGACGTCGCCGCCGGCGTCCAGAACGACGGTTTCGACATCCGCATTGGCGTCGGCTGCCGCGATGAAGGCCTTTTCATAGGTGGTCTGGTAACTGTCGACGCCGACGTTGTTCTGCGTGATGCCGATCTTCATCGTTTCTGCACCGGCTGCACCAGACAAGGTCAGACCTGCGACGGCCGTCGTGGCGACAAGCAGCGAACGGAAAGTGTTCATTGTTTCATTTCCTCCCTGAGAGACCATTTCGAATGGTCTGAATTCTGAACCGTGCCTCCTCCTGACACGGATATGCGCCCACCGTGAGCGTCACTCAAAAGCCTGCACGCCTCGGCAGAACGACGCCCCCTCGAAAATATCCAAAATGGATGTTCTTATATCCAAAATGGATTTTTTGGCCGTTTTTCTAATCGGCCACGTCGCTCACGCTTAGGAGGACATTCAATGTCGATCCAAAAAATATCCAAAACGAGGAAACGCAGCAGTGGTTCATCCCGTCCGGAAAACTGGAGCCGAGCGATGAACCAGCAAGAGGGAGAGTTGGTTCGCGAAAAGACTTATCTGACGCAACAGGCCAAGACGGAAATCCTCCAGGTTCTCAGCTTTCTGGAGAACTTTGAAGAAGAGATGGATGGTCTGTTGGAGATATCTGCTCCGAACCCCTATGTCAAAATGTCGACCTATCTGGTGAAAAGGCATCTGGAAGCGAAGGCGGTGACCCCGACCTCGCTCATTGGCGCGTCGGGCGTTCCCTACGCGACAGCCAGCCGCCGCATGCGCGAGATGATCGACAACGGCCTGATCGAGCAAAGGCCGAGGACGTCTTCTGGCAGAAGCTACTCCCTCCATCCGAGCGCCGACATGCTGGAGGCATGGACCCAATTCAGCAGCCGGGTCCGCAGGATGGCGGCACAATCGTTCGGGTCTGCCGATCTGCGCTCCGGCACACAGGACTATTATTTCGGCGGGTCCTATCTGGAAGCCCAGACAATCCAGCCGCCCCAGGTCCTGCTTGAACCCTTGAAACTGTCCGGCGATCTTCGTGTCCTGGTCCATGGCGATCCCACCTTCATGGTGATGCATGGTCTGAAACGCCAGTTCGAGCAGGTGGTCGGGTGTTCCATTCAGCAGCGGGCCTTTTCCATCGACCGGCTTCACGAAGAAGCGGTCAAGAACGCCCACAGGGCGACAAGCCGCTATGACCTGATTGCCCTGGACCTGCCGTGGCTGGGCGAGTTTGCCGAGAACGGGTATCTCCTGCCGCTGGACGAAGTGCTGGATGTCGAGCGGCTTCAGCCGAGCGATTTTCACACCGCCGGCTGGCAGGCAGCTCACTGGGGAGGCAAGCCATACGGTGTGCCTTCGCAGACCACGCCGGAACTGCTGTTTTACCGGAAGGATCTGCTGGCGGAAGCAGGGCTTGAACCGCCCCTCACGACGGACGCGCTGCTCAAGGCCGCCGCCCGGCTCAACGACCCGGTTCAGGGCAGATACGGAATTGCCTGGAACGCGGCACGCGGGACAGCGCTTGGCCATACATTCATGATGACTTGTGCGGACTTCGGTCAGCCTATTCTGGATTTGCCCAAACAGGCCGGTGGTTATGACGCCTCACGACTGGCAGATGGCGGCTACCGGCCTGTCATCTATTCCGAACGTGCACTCGATGCTGCCGAATACCTGATGGCGCTGTTGCAATATTCGCCGCCAGATATCCTGTCGATGTCCTGGTACGAGCGCGTCCGTCCGTTCGCCAGCGGACGTGTGGCGATGGCCTACGGCTATACTTTGCTCGCTCCTTACTTCGAACAGAATCCGGCCTGTGCGGCTCACGGCAAGGTTGGTTTCCTGCCGCATCCTTCCGGCCCGAATGCGCAGAATATCGCCCCAGTCGGCGGCTATCTGCTCGGCATTCCGGCCAATATCGCGCCGGAACGGCTGGAGGCGGCAGCCGAAGCGCTGATCGTCTTTACGTCGCCCGAAGCGCAAAAGCTCTACGTCGAACACGGCAGCCGCACTAATCCGCGCTATTCGGTTGGCGCGGACCCGGAAGTCCGGCGCCTGTCTCCGATCTTTGAAGCGGTGGACGCCATGTCCTGGCGGGACGAATTGCAGTTCTGGCCACGACCGCCGATCCCGGAAATCAACGACATCATCCGCATCTGCGGGGAGGAATGCCACGACATGTTGCGTGGCGTGAAGACGCCAAAAGCCGCGTTGCAGATGGCTCAAGATCGTGCCGACCGACTTCTGCGGGAGGCTGGAAAACTTTAATGGGAGGAATTCATGGACCCCAATCGGCTCAAGGGAAAAAACGTTCTGATTACCGGTGCCGCACGCGGCATGGGCGCAACCAACGCCGAGCATTTTGCAGCTCAGGGCGCCAACATCTGTCTTGGTGATCTGGACCTCGACGAAGCCCAGGCCGTCGCGGAGCGGATCAATGCGGCCGGTAACGGCAAGGCGGTTGCGGTCAAGATGGACGTGACCCGCCGCGAGGACAATGCCGCGGCGGTGGCGGCAACTGTCGAAGCCTTCGGCAGCATCAATGTGGGCCTCTTCAACGCCGGCCTCAACAAGCCCCGTTTCTTCATGGATATCGATGAGGACAACTGGGATCTCATCATGGGCGTCAACACCAAGGCGATGTGGCTGGGCATGCAGGAAACCGCCCGGCAGATGATTGCGCAAGGGCCAAAGGATTTTCCCTACAAGCTGATCAATGTCGGCTCCATCGCTTCGCGCAAGCCGCTGGTGGATGTGACCGTCTATTGCACGTCCAAATACGGCTGCCTGGCGTTGACCCATTGCGGGGCCGTTGCGCTCGGCGAACACAACATCACCGTCAACGGCTATGCCCCCGGCGTGGTGGTGACACCGCTTTGGGAACAGCTCGACAAGGACCTTGTCGAAATCGGGTTCAAGGAACGGGCCGGACAGGCTTACGAAGACATCGCCAACAACGAACTGGTGATCAAGCGTGTGTCCTATCCGGATGACATCAAAGGCACCGCGTCGTTTCTCGCCAGCCCCGACAGCGATTACATGACTGGCCAGATGATCCACATCGATGGCGGCTGGTGCATCCAGTAACACTCTGAAAAACAATATTCTTTTTTTACATGACGGATGTGCGCAGGTGCATCCGAAGGAGAGAGCCATGTCTCGCGCACTGTTACCCAACCTCCTGACGCCGCAGGATCTCGAACCGCATTGGCGCTGGGAGGGGCGTTTGCCTGCCTGGGGGCACACATCCGTCGATTTCGAACGCCGTATCGACCATGATCGGCTGCGCCGGTATCGCCTTGCCAGAACACGGGAGGCGCTGAAGGCCTCTCCCGCCGGTACGCTGCTGCTGTTTGACGTCAACAACATCCGCTACGTCTCGGCCACCAAGATCGGCGAATGGGAGCGGGACAAGATGTGCCGCTTCTGCCTGCTGACGGGCGATGATGCCCCTTACGTGTGGGACTTCGGTTCAGCCGCCGTCCACCACAAGAAGTTCTCCGACTGGCTGGTGCCGGATCATTGCCGGGCAGGTGTGGTCGGCATGCGCGGCACCATCCCGCCGGAATTCGGTCTGATGCGCAAATATGCCCGCGAAATTGCCGGGCTGATCCGGGACGCCGGCATGGCGGACATGCCCGTCGGTGTCGACTATGCCGAAACCGCCATGTTCCATGCGCTGCAGGCAGAGGGACTTAACGTGGTGGACGGACAGCAGATCATGCTGGCGGCGCGCGAGATCAAGAACTGGGACGAGATCCAGCTTCTGACGCAGGCGGCTTCCATGGTCGATGGCGTCTATCACATGATCTACGAGGAACTGAAGCCGGGCGTGCGCGAGAACGACATTGTCGCCCTGTCCAACAAGATGCTCTACGAGATGGGATCGGATGATGTCGAGGCGATCAACGCCATTTCCGGCGAGCGCTGCAATCCGCATCCGCACAATTTCACCGACCGCTATTTCCGTCCGGGCGATCAGGCGTTCTTCGACATCCTGCAGTCCTATCAGGGCTATCGGACCTGTTACTACCGCACCTTCAACATCGGCCGGGCAACCCCGGCGCAGCGTGATGCCTACGTCAAGGCGCGCGAATGGATCGATGCCTCCATCGCCATGATCAAACCCGGCGTCTCCACCGACAAGGTGGCGGAAGTCTGGCCCAAGGCGGAGGAGTTCGGCTTCCCCAACGAGGAGACAGCCTTCGGTCTGCAATTCGGCCACGGCCTGGGTCTGGCCCTGCACGAACGGCCGATCATCTCGCGTGCGGTCTCGCTCGACCATCCGATGGAAATCAAGACGGGCATGGTGTTCGCGCTGGAAACCTACTGCCCGGCCGCCGACGGCTATTCCGCCGCCCGGATCGAGGAGGAAGTCGTGGTGACGGACACGGGCGTTGAGGTCATCAGCCTGTTCCCGGCCGAAGAACTTCCGATCGCCAACCGGTACTGACCTGCCCATCGTGCCCGGCCGCGCCGCGGCCGGGCCCAGTCAAGGGACAACAAGATGAGCGCTGCGAAGAAAAAGAAACACAACACGGAAGAGTATCTGCGCATGTACACGCAGATGGTGCGCATCCGTGCCTTCGAGGACAACGCCAACCAGCTTTACCTGTCGGCGAAGATGCCGGGCCTGACCCACATGTATTCCGGTCAGGAAGCCGTGGCCGTCGGCATCTGCGAAGCGCTGACGCCCGAAGACAAGATCACGTCGACGCACAGGGGGCACGGTCACTGTGTCGCCAAGGGGGCGCATTTCAAGGAAATGTTCTGCGAGCTTCTGGGCAAGGAAGAGGGCTATTGCCGGGGCAAGGGCGGGTCGATGCATATCGCCGATCAGGCCAACGGCAACCTTGGCGCCAACGCCATTGTCGGCGGCTCCATGGGCATTGCCACCGGATCGGCACTCACCGCCAAGCGTCTGGGCACCGGGCACGTCACCGTGTGTTTCTTCGGAGATGGCGCGACGGCACAGGGGCTCTGGTACGAGGTCATGAACATGGCCGCGCTCTGGAAGCTCCCTGTCATCTACGCCTGCGAGAACAACGGCTACAGCGAATACACCAAGACCGAGGAAATCGCGGCCGGTTCGCTCACCGCCCGGGCGGAAGCCTTCGGCATCGAGAGTTTCAAGGTCGATGGCCAGGATGTGCTGGCCGTGAACAAGCTGGCGGGAGAGCTCGCCGCCAGATGCCGAAAGGGCGAAGGCCCGTTCTTCATCGAACTCGACACCTATCGCTATCACGGCCACCACGTCGGCGATATCAACCGCGACTACTACCGCACCAAGGATGAAGAGACGGAGTGGAAGTCTGCGCGCGACCCGATCACCAACTTCGGCAAGTGGCTGATCGACCAGAAGATCATGACCGCCGACGAACTGGTGGCCATCGACAATGAAATCGCCGCCGATGCGGAAGCTGCCGTCAAATATGCGCTCGACGCGAAATATCCGGATGTGCGGGAAGTGGACATGCATGTCTACGCCGGCACGGCCGCCTGAGGAGGGATGCCATGACACGTGAAATCACCCTGTCCAGGGCCGTCAACGAAGCCATCGCGGAAGAAATGCGCCGGGATCCGTCGATCATTCTCCTGGGCGAAGACGTCGCGGAGGCCGGAACGCCGTTCAAGGTGCTGTCCGGCCTGGTGGAGGAGTTCGGAACGGATAGGATCATCGACACGCCGATATCCGAACCCGGCTTCATGGGCATTGCCGTTGGTGCGGCGATGACCGGACTGAGGCCGATCGTCGATCTGATGTTCGGCGACTTTCTCTATCTGGTCATGGATCAGCTCTGCAATCAGGCCGCCAAGACCCACTATATGTCCGGCGGCAAGCTGAACGTGCCGCTGGTCCTGCGCACCAACATGGGCGCGACCCGGCGCTCCGCCGCCCAGCACAGCCAGTCCCTGCAGGCGCTTGTCGCCCACATTCCGGGACTGAAGGTCGCCATGCCTTCTTCGGCTTACGAGGCCAAGGGCCTGATGAAGACGGCAATCCGGGACAACAATCCGGTGGTCATCTTCGAAGACAAGCTGATGTACAACGACAAGGCCTCGGTGCCGGAGGAAGAATACCTGATCCCCTTCGGTCAGGCGCACATCAAGCGCGAGGGTCGGGACGTCACGCTGGTGGCGACCTCTTCCATGGTGCAGGTGGCCGAGGAAGCAGCGGAAACGTTGTCTCGCGAGGGCATCAGCGCGGAGATCATCGACCCGCGCACGATCGTGCCGCTGGATGAGGAAACCATCCTGCGTTCAGTCCGCAAGACGTCGCGCGCCATCGTCATCGACGAAGGTCACCAGAGCTACGGCGTGACGGCGGAAATCGCAGCGCGGATCAGCGAGAAAGCTTTCTACCACCTCGACGCGCCGGTCATCCGCATGGGCGCCATGGACGTGCCGGTGCCGTTTTCGCCCGCCCTTGAAGACATCACCGTGCCGAATGCCGCAGGAGTTGCCGACAACGCGCGCAAGATCTGTCGCGGGGAGCTGGTCCATGCCGCATGAGGTGATCATGCCCGCGCTCGGCATGGCCCAGGACAGCGGCCAATTGCTGGCCTGGCACAAGAAACCGGGAGAGGCGGTCGCCGCTGGCGATGTGCTTTTCGAGGTGGAAACCGACAAGGCCGCCATGGAAGTGGAGGCGCAGAAGGAAGGCTATCTGACCGACGTCTCCGTGGAAGCAGGCAGCGATGTTCCGGTTGGACAGGTGATCGCGATGATCTCTGAAACCCCGGAAGGGGCTGTAGAGGCAGGCAATGCGCCTTCACCGGAGAAGGCCGCCGATACGGCAGAACCTGCACCGGGCGGCATGGAGGCCGGGGAGGATGAGCTTCCAGACGGACATCAGGTGATCATGCCGACACTCGGCATGGCTCAGGACACGGGCCTTTTGGTTGCCTGGTGCAAACAGCCCGGAGAAGCCGTTGCGGCTGACGACATTCTCTTCGAAGTGGAAACGGACAAGAGCACGGTTGAGGTCAATGCCGGCCGCGACGGTTTCGTGGCCGCGCTTCTGGCGGAAGCGGGAGATGAAGTGCCTGTCGGCCAGGCGATCGCGGTGATTTCGGAGCAAAAACCGGACAAGGCAGTGTCGCGCAAGGCGGCTGGAGCACCAACCTCTGCAGCTGGTGAATCTGCGCCGGAGCGGCAGGAAAAGACGGAACCTGCCAACACGCCTGCACCTTCTCCTGAAAAACGGGTGACGGCCAAGACAGCGCCCGGGGTGGCCGGGAGAGTTCTTGCGTCCCCCAAGGCACGGCGGCTTGCGCAGGAACAAGGGCTGGACCTGCAGCGTCTGGCCGGTGCCGGCCACTCCCAGCCGTTTCACGTCAAGGATCTGGAGACCCTCAAGACCCTGCGCGCGGAAACGCCGGCGGCAAGTGCCACGGCGCAGCGCTTCGAACTCAGGGCAGAGGTATCGGGTACCGGATTTGCAGACTTCGTGGCCTGGGCGAAGGACAACGGCGGGCAAACCGATCAGGCAGCTCTGCTAGCCGGATTTGCGGCTGCCAGTTTCGGGAACTTTCCCGCCAAAGTCCGCGTTGAGAATATGTGGCAGTCGCAAGCCTACTCCGCTGCTTCGCTATGGCTTGGTCAGGTCAAACCGGCGGACGATGATCAAGAAGTGGATCTGCTGGTGCGTGACCTGAGAGCAAGCCGCATCTCGGCGCTTCAGCTTGATGCAGGCAAATGCCCTGTCATCAGCATCCTTCGCCAGGGGGAGGATCTCGCTCTCGTGCTGGAATGGACCGGTGACCGACTGACTGCACCTCGGGCGATCGACCTGCTTTCCAATTTCGCGGGTCGGATGGAGCAACCGCTTCGCCACCTGCTTTGAACCGATGGGGACCATTATGGACCATACCGATCTTTACATTAACGGCGCCTGGCGCGCGGGAGCGAGCGGCGAAAGGTTCGACGTTCTGAACCCGGCAACCGAAGAGGTGCTTGCCTCCGTCGCCTCCGCAGACATCAACGACGCGGATGCCGCGCTGGATGCAGCGGAAGCCGCGATGGCAAAATGGGCCGCCAAAACGCCGCGCGAACGTTCGGAAGTTCTGCGCAAGGCGTGGGAATTGATGACGGCGCGGCTGGAAGACTTTGCCCGCATGATCACACTTGAAAACGGCAAGGCGCGCAGTGACGCCATGGGCGAGGCGACCTATGCCGCCGAATTCTTCCGCTGGTTTGCCGAAGAAGCCGTACGCGCCGACGGCCTCATCACCCACGCGCCGGCTTCAGGCGCGCGCATCATCGTGCAGCACAAGCCTGCCGGCCTTGCGGTTCTTGTCACGCCCTGGAACTATCCTGCGGCGATGGGCACCCGCAAGATCGCTCCGGCTCTGGCCGCTGGCTGCGGGGTGATCATCAAACCGGCTTCCGAAACACCGCTGACCATGCTGGCGCTCATGCCCCTCCTGGAAGAAGCCGGCGTTCCGGCTGGCCTTGTCAACGTGCTGCCTTCCAAGCGCACCGGCGCGCTTGTCGATCACATGCTGCACGACCCGCGCGTGCGCGTCGTCTCCTTCACCGGTTCCACGGCGGTTGGCCGCAAGCTGCTGCATTCTGCGGCCGATCAGGTTCTCAAACCGGCGATGGAACTTGGCGGCAACGCACCGCTGATCGTCTTTGACGATGCCGACCTTGATGAGGCGGTGCAGGGCACGATGCTGGCCAAGATGCGCAACCTCGGTGAAGCCTGCACGGCGGCCAATCGGATCTATGTACACGAAGCCGTTGCCGACGACTTTACCCGCCGACTTGTCGAGGCCATGAAAAAACTGAAGGTCGGTGACGGATCTGACCCGGACGTGGATGTCGGCCCGCTGGTCAATGCGGAAACCCGCGACAAGGTTGCGGATTTCGTTCGTGATGCCGTTGAGAAGGGGGCGAAGATCGAAGTCGGTGGCGACCTGCCGGGCGGAACGGGCTTTTTCTATCCGCCCACGGTTCTGTCGGGTGTGCCCGAGACGGCCGACTGCGTGCATGACGAAATCTTCGGGCCCGTCGCCGCCCTCCAGACCTTCACCGATCAGGACGACGTGATCCGCAGGGCCAACGACACGGAATATGGTCTGGTTGCCTATGTCTTCACGAAGGACATGAAACGCGGCCTGCAGGTCTGCGAGAAGCTGGACTACGGCATGGTCGGCTTCAACCGCGGCCTCGTCTCCGATCCGGCGGCTCCCTTCGGCGGCGCCAAGCAGTCCGGCCTTGGCCGTGAAGGCGGTCATGAAGGCATGCTGGAGTTCATGGAAACCCAGTATATTTCGGCAAGCTGGTAGGAGGTGGAAATGTCCGACGTGATCGCACCGCCTTCAGTCAGGGCGCTGGCCCGGCAGAAGGGCATAGACATAGAGAAACTCGCGCGCGACATCGGACGTACGTCCATCGCCCGGGAGGATGTGGAAGGCGAAGGCGATACTGGGATGTCGCCTTCGGTCTCAGCTTCTCCAGTTGAAACAGGAGACCGCGGGTACTGGGACGTCGACCACGCGCTTTTCGGCTCCGTAACGGAAGAGCCCGTCTCACGGTTCGCGCAGGTTGCCGCGCAGAACATGGCCGCCGCCCAGCGGCTCATTCCCGCCGTCACCCATCACGACCGCGCGGAGATGACCGCCATTGAAGCCCTGCGCAAGGAATTGCGGACGGAAGCCGGCGAGCGCGGCGTGAAGCTGACGGCGCTAGCTTTCCATGCCAAAGCCTTGTCGAAGGCCTTGCGGGAGTTCCCGAAGTTCAACGCTTCTCTCAGTCCGGACGGCAAGACGCTGTTCCTGAAGGACTACGTGCACCTTGGCATCGCGGTCGACACCGCCCACGGCCTTATGGTGCCGGTGATCCGGGACGTTGACCGGAAAGGCCTCTGGCAGATCGCGGCGGAAATCGCCGACCTTGCCTCCAGAGCACAAGAGCGCAAGGTGCGCCCTGATGAAATGGGCGGTGCGTCCATGACCATCACCAACCTCGGCGGCATCGGCGGCACCGCCTTCACCCCAATCGTCAATCCGCCCGAAGTCGCCATTCTCGGCATCACTCGCACCGAAATGTCCCCCGTCTGGGACGGGGAGGCTTTCCAACCCGTCCAGATGGTGCCCCTCGACCTCAGTTACGACCACAGGGTCATCAACGGCGCCGACGCCGCGCGCTTCCTGAGCTATTACGCGGGTCTTTTGAAAGAGCCTCGGCGGATGTTGATCTGACGGGCTGTTTGCTGGATTCACCTCACTGCAAGATTGAGGTTCCCGGAATGTGTGTAGCTGCCTGGGAGCTTGTGGATGCTATGCGGTCCTTGAAAAACCTGGAGGATAGCCGGATCGACGTTATCTCTGTTCTCCACGAAGTTACCGAAATCGCGTTTCCGACTGTCCAGCTGCGCTTCGAACAGGATTGGAGCCTTGTCCCGCGTGTACCTCTCCGGGGGTGGTGAATGAGCCGCTTGAACAGCGGACAACCTCTTCAGCACCAGCTCAAGGGCAGGGACTGATTCCGAACGACAGCAGGAAACGGTCGATCGCTCTTGATATGGCCTCGGACGGATCGTCCGGGCAGGGGGTTCGGTAGATGTGCTGTCGGATGCCGATGTAGACGATGCCGCCGTGCAGGTTCCAGATATCTTCCATGACCGGTGTGACGCCGGAACTGACCTCATGCTCGATCTCGCCCAGGAGCGGCAGCAGGATGACGTCACCCAGATGTTTGAGATAGCGTCGGTTGAGTTCTGCGCCATAAAGGCCGGAAAACATGAAAATCCGCATCCACGCGTACTGGAAGATGAGTGTGCTGTATTCAGTGTAGAAATCGAGCAGGCGCCGACGCAGCGGCACTTCCCGGTCGGTCAGCCGCTCCGGCCAGTCGGGAGAAAGTCGACCGAGGTACACCTTTTCGTAGACCGCCTCTATGAGGTCGTCCTTGGTGGCGAAATAGTTGAAAAGCAGCGATTGCGTGACGCCAATACGCTTGGCGAGATCGCGTGTGTTGCCGTCAAGGCCGACCTCGGCGAAGAAGGCGACGGCACCTTCAACGATCTGCTGGCGGCGTTCGGAAGGGGGCAGCCTGCGACGGCTGGAAGTGTCCCCCGTTTCGGCGACATCGGTCATTCCATTCATGTTCCTTTTCCTGCCTCCCTCATACGGCACGCAATAATCTACTTGCAATCTTCCGATTTTTATAGATCATCTGATCAATAAAGTTGAGCAGATGCTCAATAAGCGATGCTGGAGGGCGTCGCGATGAAATCGGGAGGGAGACGCCATGAAGGCATCGGCGGGCGGTTATGCCCGGGCATCCAGTTTGCGCAACGCGCTGGAAATGCTGGCCGCGAGCGACGGCAACGGCCGCGTGCTTGCAGGTGGCCAGAGCCTGGTTGCGGCCTTGAACCTGCGTCTCTCCGCAGGCGACGTCCTGATCGACATTTCCCGCCTGAGCGAGCTTTCCGGGGTAACCGAAACGCAGGATGGTCTGCGGATCGGCGCGCTGACTTCGCATGCGGAGATTGGTCGTAACCCGCTGATCCGACAGTCTGCTCCGCTTCTTTCACAGGCGGTGGAATTCATCGCCCATGCTGCGATCCGCAACCGCGGCACGATAGGTGGTGCGCTGGCTCATGCCGATCCGGCTGCGGAGTTTCCAGCCTGCGTTCTGGCCCTTGGCGCCACGCTACATGTGGAGGGCCTCAACGGCTCGCGGGACATACCGGTGGAATATTTCTTTCAGGACATTTTCGAAACGGCCATCGAGGAGGGGGAAATCCTGACCGGCCTCTCGGTCCCGAAGGCAGAGCCCGGCGAAACGCAGGTCATCGTAGAGGTTGCCAGGAGATCCGGCGACTATGCCCTTGCCGGAGTGTGCCTCGTCAAGCGCGCCGATGGACACCGGCTGTCGCTTTTTTCCGTCGGGCCCAAGCCGGTCCTTGCCGAAGGGGCTATGGCCGCTCTCGACCAGGGCAACATTGATGGCGCCGTTCAGGCTCTGCAGGCGGAAATCGACCCACCGTCGGACACCCAGGCAAGTGCCGCTTACCGCCGCCACCTTGCCGGTGTCCTCTTACGCCGCGCCGCCGCCAGGATCGAGGGAGGAAACGCATGACGGAGATGTTCCGCGACAAGATCGACATCAGCCTGACCGTTAACGGGGAGCCCGTCGAGGCGCGTGTTCCGGCAGGTCAGCATCTCGTTGATTTCCTGCGCGGCGAGCTTGGCCTTACCGGCGCCCATGCAAGCTGCGAACACGGTGTCTGCGGTGCCTGTACACTGAAGGTCGATGGCAAAGCCTTGCGCGGCTGCCTGATGCTGGCCGCCCAGGCGGACGGTGCCGACGTCTGGACAGTGGAAGGCCTGTCGGACCTGGGCGCGATAAAGGATCTTCAGGACGTCTTTGTCGAGCGCAATGCGCTCCAGTGCGGCTTCTGCACGCCCGGTATGCTGGTTGCCATTAACGAGCTGCTGGAGGCCGGCGGCATGCCGTCACGCGATCAGATCCGCGAACATCTGTCGGGCAATTACTGCCGCTGCACCGGCTACGAAGCCATCGTGGATGCAGTTGAATCGGTAGCGCGTGTCCGCGCACAGAAGGGGGCCGCATGACCATTCAATTCGGTAATCCGGACCGGCCCAATTCCTATATCGGCAAGACGGTCCCGCGGCCCAATGCCCGGCGTCTGGTCCAGGGGCGCGGCGTCTATGTGGACGACATCGTGCTGCCGCGCATGGTCCATGTCGCTTTTGTGCGCTCGCCCTTCGCGCACGCGAAGATCAACCGTATCGACGCCGAGGATGCAAAATCGGTGAAGGGTGTGCTCCGGGTCTTCACGGGCAAGGACATCGCCGAGGTCTGCAAGCCATGGGTTGCTGTGCTCGCCCATCTGAAAGGCCTGAAATCGCCGCCGGAACACGCGATTGCCGTTGACCGAGCCTGCTGGGTCGGCGAACCGGTGGCAGCCGTTGTCGCGACCTCTCGCGCTGCTGCCGAGGATGGCGCGGCTCTTGTCGATGTTGACTACGAGCAACTGGACGTCGTCACCGACATGATGAGCGCGCTCGATCCTGAAACGCCGGTGCTGCATCCGGATATGGGCGACAACCTCGCCTTCCGGCGCCTGCACGAACAGGGGGACGTGGACGAAACCTTCCGGACCGCGCACAAGGTCGTCTCGGCGCGGTTCGTCACCGGACGGCACACTGGCGTGACGCTGGAACCGCGCTCGATGCTGGTCGACTGGAACCCGGCCGAGGAACAGATGACCGCCTGGCATGCGACGCAGGCGCCCCACATGATCCAGACAGTTCTGGCCACTCATCTCGACCTGCCGGAAAGCCGGGTCCGGGTCATCTGCGAGGACGTCGGCGGCTCCTACGGCATCAAGGTGCATGTCTATCCGGATGAAATGGCGACCGCGGCAATCGCCAAGATCATGAAACGGCCGGTGAAATTCATTGCCGACCGGCTGGAAAGTTTCTCCAGCGACATCCACGCCCGCGATCATCAGATCGAGGCGAAGATTGCAGTTGGAGAAGACGGCCGGATCCTCGCCATGGATGTCGATGACTGGACGGCGATCGGCCCATATTCGGTCTATCCGCGGACCTCCGCCATCGAAGGCAACCAGGTGGTGAACCTCTGCGGTGGCCCCTATGACTTCCAGAATTACCGGGCCAGGACCACGGTCGTCTTCCAGAACAAGACGCCGACCTGCCAGTACCGGGCAGTCGGCCATCCGATCGCGGTCGCGATCACCGAAGGCCTGGTGGATATGGCGGCCGCCGAAATCGGCATGGACCCGGTCGAGATCCGCCGGCGCAACATGTTCAGGGATGATGCCTATCCGGTGACGTCTCCCGCGAACATGCGTTTCGAGGGGCTGTCGCATCATGCCTCCATGGACAAGCTTCTGGAGCTGATGGATTACGACGGCTTGCGAGCCGAACAGGCAGAGCTCCGCAAGAAGGGCATCTACAGGGGCATCGGTATTGCAAGCTTCATCGAGCTGACCAATCCCTCGCCCTTCATGTACGGTATCGGCGGCGCGCGTATTTCGGCACAAGACGGTTGCACGGTGCGGATGGATCCGGACGGATCGATCGTTGCGCTGTCCGGCGTAACCGAACAGGGGCAGGGCACCGAGGCAATGCTGAGCCAGGTGGTTGCCGAGGGTCTTGGCGTGTCCCCTGCGCGTGTGCGCGTCATTACCGGTGATACACAAGTGACGCCCTATGGTGGCGGCACCTGGGCGTCGCGCGGGGCCGGTATCGGCGGCGAGGCTGCGCTGCAGGCGGCGCGGGCGCTTCGCGATTCCATCCTTGAGGTGGCCGCTTCCATGCTCCAGGCCGATCAGGCGCAGCTCGACATCCGCGACGGCGCTGTGGTCGACAGCACCTCGGGCGAAGCCCGCATGCCGCTCGAGGAGCTCGGCAGGATCGTCTACTTCCGCGGCGACACATTGCCAAAGGGCCTGCCGCGGGAACTCGTCCAGACACGGCACTTCATCACGTCCGAATATCCCTTTGCCTTCACCAACGGCGTCCAGGCCTCCTACCTCGAGGTCGATACGGAGACCGGCATCGTGAAGCTGCTGAAGCATTGGTGCGTCGAGGATTGCGGGCGGGTGATCAATCCGCTTCTCGTGGACGAGCAGATCCGGGGTGGCATCGTTCAGGGACTGGGCGGAGCGCTCTTTGAGGAAATCCACTATGACGCGGAAGGCCAGCTCCTGAACGGCTCGATGGCAGACTACCTCGTGCCGATGGCAGCTGAAATGCCCGACATGATCATCGGGCACGTTGAAACGCCGACGGGGGAGAGTTTGCTCGGGGCCAAGGGCGCGGGCGAGGCGGGCACTGCCGGGTCTCCGGCCGCCGTCATGAATGCGATCAACGACGCCCTGCGGCCCATGGGCGCGCAAGTGACAGAAATGCCGTTCACCCCTGAACGGATCGTGAGAGCACTTGGAACCTTGAATGACTGAACCAGAGGAGCCTGGGAGGATAAGGCTCCGAATGCAGGGAGGAAAATCATGAAGTTCGTAACATTGGCAACCGCAACGGCCATGCTGGCCAGTTCTGCCGGCCTCGCCGCCGCGCAACAGGCGATCACGGTCAACATCGGTTCGTCGCATCCGGAACAGAACATCTGGGTCTATGCGATGAAGAACACCTTCCAGCCGGAAGTGAACCGGATCCTGGAAGCCGCCGGCGAATACAAGGTCGACTGGGTGGAGTCCTACGCCGGCACGCTCTACAAATTCACCGACACGCGTGAGGCCGTCATGGACGGCATCGTCGATGTGGGCATGGTCGGCACCGTCTGGGAAGGTGCGAACATGCCGCTCCAGAACGTGACCTATTTCACGCCGTTTGCCACGGAAGACCACAAGATGATCATCGAGATCTTCGATGATCTTTCGGCAAACCTGCCGGAGCTGCGTGACAGCTGGGCGGAAAACGGCATGGTTCATCTGTCGTCGCTCATTACCGACAGCTACGACATCTATGCCACCTTCCCGGTAAACTCCATGAAGGATCTTGAAAACCGCAAGCTCAACGCCCCGGGAACCTCGGCCAACTGGTTGCGCGGGACGGGAGCAACGCCGGTCGATGGTGCACTGACGACCTATTACACCAACATCCAGACCGGCGTGACCGAAGGTACGCTGTCCTTCGCGTCGGGCATTCTGCCGACCCGCGTCTATGAAGTCGCGCCTGAACTCACCCGCGTGGGCATCGGCTCGATGTATTTCGGCGGCATCGCGGCCAACAAGGACTTCTTCGACGGTCTGCCGGAACCAGTCCAGGCCGCCTTCCGGGAAGCTGCGAAGGCAACTTCCGCGGCACACGGTCAATATGTCGAGGATCTTGCCACGCGAGCACTCAAGGAAATGCAGGAAGCGGGTCTGACGATCCACGAACTGCCGGAAGCAGAAAAAACCGCCTGGGTGAACGGACTGCCGAATATCGTGGAACCGTGGCTGGAACAGACCGGCGATGCCGGCCGTGTCGTGCTGAAGGCCTATTTCGACGCCCTGCGCGCACGCGGTGCGGAACCGCTGAGGTCCTGGGACGAAGGGCTCTGAGAGCGGCCTTGCCTCACACCTCTCCCGCCCGGCATCTTGTCCGGGCGGGTTTATTGAGAGCGAACTGGACGTAACGATGACGGATGAGACCAGAACCGAGGCCGACGACGCCTATGTCCCGGCATTCTCGGAAGCGCCTTTCGGCGCAATGCTCGGCGGCACGGCCGCCATCATGTCATCGGTCGGTACACTTTCCATCGGCGCGCTCATGATACTGATCGTCGCTGATGTCCTTGGTCGAAACTTCTTCAACGCGCCGATTACCGGCGTTGCGGAAATTGCTGCGCGCACCGTTGTTGCCATCGTCTTCCTGCAGGTTGCCGCTGCCATCCTGCAAAAGCGCCTGACCCGGGCCGATTTTCTCGTCCGGCGTCTTGAAAGCGTGTCGCCGAAAGGTGTCTGCCTGATCGAGGCCCTGTTCTCCCTTTGCGGCGTCATCGTGTTCGGTCTCATTCTCTGGGCTTCCTGGCCGAAATTCGCCAGTGCCTGGGCGACGTCCGAATTTTTCGGCGTCCAGGGCGTCTTCACCATTCCGACCTGGCCCTTCCGGGGCATAACGGTCCTGGGCTCGGCGGTGGCTGTTCTGGCCGCGTTTTACCGGGCTCACACAGAAATTCGCATGTTCCGGAGCTTTTCATGACGACGTTGACCATTGGCTTCCTGCTTGTCGGCGCGTTGATCGTTCTGGTTCTGCTCGGCATGCAAATAGCCTATGCGCTGTTCCTGGTGGCCTTTGCCGGGATATGGATCATCCGCAATAACATCGACCTTGCCTTCAGGATGCTGGAGCTGACCGTCTACAGCGGCATTGCCGATTATCTGTTTGCGACCATTCCCCTCTTCGTCCTGATGGGGCTGCTGGTGAGCGTTTCCAACGTCGGGCGGGACACCTTCGAAGTTGCAGAGGAACTGCTGCGCCGGGTCATCTGCGGGCTCGGGGTCGCGACTGTCGCGGCCAACACGATCTTCGCTGCGGTCACCGGCGTTTCCATTGCCTCGGCGGCGGTATTCACGCGCGTCGCAGTCCCTGAAATGGAGCGTCACGGGTATCGCCCGGCCTTTGCTGCCGGCACCGTCGCGGGCTCGTCGGTACTCGGTATGCTGATCCCGCCGAGCTTGCTCCTCATTATTTACGGGGTTCTGGCAGAAGTCTCCATCGGTGGCATGTTCATCGCCGGCATCGTGCCGGGGCTGATGCTTGCCGGTGGCTTCGTGACAATGCTCGTTGCCGTGACCGTCCTGTTCCCGGGTTTCGTTCTCACCGATCCGGCTGCTGCGAAGGAGCGCCGGCGCGACAGCGCGATCGAACCGATGCCGCTTGGCCGGATGATCGCCAAGCTGGTGCCGATCATCCTGCTCGTGGTTCTGGTGCTCGGCGGACTTTATTCGGGATATTTCACACCAACAGAGGCTGGCGGTGTCGGCGCCTTCGGTGCGCTGCTGGTTGCGCTTTCACGCCGTTCCCTCAACCGCCATAACCTGTGGCGGGTGATGAAGCAGACCGGCGTGATCTCGGTATCGATCCTGCTGCTGCTTGTCGCTGCCAGTTACTATTCGCGCATGTTGTCGATCGCCGGCCTTCCCAACGCCATCGCAAGCCTCGTCAACGAAACCGGCCTCGGCCCGATGGGCTTCATGGTTCTGTGCTCGGCGCTCATTCTCGTCATGGGCATGATCCTCGACAGCACGTCGATCCTCCTGATCATGGTGCCTATCGCAGCGCCCATCGCGCAGCACATGGGTATAGACCTCAGCCAGTTCGGCATCGTCATCGTGATCGCCGTTGAAATCGGCCTCCTGACGCCGCCCTTCGGCATCTCGGTCTTCACGGTGCACAATACGCTCAACGATCCGGACGTTTCCGTCGAACAGATTTTCGCGGGCACGATGCCATTCATCGCGGTCATGCTGCTGGTTTTGCTGCTCGTTATTCTTCTGCCAGGCATTGCCACCTTGTTCTTGTGATGCAAAAAACAATGCGAGGATCTTCCGTTTGTCCAGGCAGCGCCTTCTTTCTCGGCCCTGAAACCGAACGACCTCGTTGGTGACAGCCTTTTTGACAAGACACATTGATGAGGCGGTGCAGCCTACCGGCTGGTGATCCTCCGGAGGATGGTCAAGACACGTCCTCTATTCTGCTTACGCCATGCGGGGCGCAAAGTTCGGCAAGTACCGTGTGGATACGCGCGATGATTTCAGCCCGCGGCGATACGATCCGCTCAACGATGCCGATTTGCCTTGTCACTTGCGGATTGCCGAAAGGGAGTTTTGTCAGCCGCTGGTGATCCGGTTCCTGCAAGGCGACATGCGGTACAACGGAAACTCCCATGCCTTGCCGGACACATGTGACGATGGACCCGATCGTGTCGATCTCGGCAACGTCGTTGGTTGCGATCCCCATGCGAGAGATCTCCGTGTCGATAAGGTTGGCAAGCGGCACGGCGCTGCGAAATCGAATGAACGGACAGGTGGCAAGCAGGTCGGCGGGGTCGGCGGATTTTGTGTCTTCCGGTGCGATCAGCCAGAGCGGCTCACGAAGGAAGGGGCTCCAGCGCAAGGCGGGCGGAATGCCGACATGCTCCGCGACCACTGCAGCATCGAGCCGTCCGGAAGCCACATCGGCAATCAGGGTTGAAGACAGCGAAACTCTCAGATTGGTTTTCAGATCGGGATACTGGTTTCGCATCTGGACAATGGCTCTCGGCAGCAGATTGAGTGCACTGGAACGAACAGAGCCCAGCATGAGGGTGCCGGCGAGCTTGTCTGCCCGCAGATTTGCCTTGGTATCGTCTTCGAGACGTAACATCTCCTGAGCCATTTCAAGGACTTGAAGTCCCTGCGAGGTCAACTTTGGAGGACGGGACGACCGTTCGAACAGGATGATGTTCAGTTCGACTTCCAGCGCCTGGATCTGTTGACTGACTGCCGATGGCGTCAGGTTTACGATCTCCGCCGCCTTGGTGAAGGTGCCATGGGTTGCGATAGCGACCAGGGTCTTGAGTTGACGGGTGTCCATACCTTCATCCAGTTTTTCTTAATATAAGAACCAGATTAATTCGCTTTTGTTAAGTCATTCTATCCGTTACCCAAGATGGCGGAGGAATTCAACCGTGCAAGCTGGGAGGCGGACGCGGTCACTCATCCCCTATCAAAGAACAATCACTTTCCGCTTGCGGAGAGCAGAGAGACGTACGCATGAGCAAGAAAATCCTTGTGACCGGCCCCGACCTCGACCCAAGTGCTGTCGCGCTTGTGAAAGACCACGGATACGAAACCGTTCATACCCCGGCCTATGCAGACAGCGATGTGATCTCCAGGCTTCTGGTCGAGACCGGGGCGGAAGGGATCGTCTCGCGGATGGGCCGGCTGGATGCCGACGTCCTTGAAAAGGCTCCAAAGCTGCGCGTCATTTCAAAGCATGGTGTTGGCGTCGACAACATCGATCTCCAGGCAGCCGCATCCCGCGGCATTCCGGTGCTTGTTGCAACGGGCGCGAATGCAGTTTCAGTCGCCGAACATGCGATCGCACTCATGCTTGCCACCGTGAAGCGCATCCTGCCGCTTGACGCAGGGCTTCGTGCCGGCCGCTGGGAAAAGGCAGGTTTTCTCGGCCGCGAGCTGGCAGGAAGCCGACTGGGCCTGTTGGGGATGGGGTCTATTGCACAGGCGACAGGCCGAATTGCCAAGGGCATTGGCCTGAACCTGATCGGCTACGATCCCTATGCCGACAACGACGTATTCGAAAGACTGGGCGTAAAACGCTGCAGCTCGCTCGAAGAGCTGCTGGAACAATCCGATGTCCTCAGCCTTCATTGTCCGCTGACCGATCAGACACGCCAGATCCTGAACGCCGAAGCCATCGCGCGCATGCCGGAAGGCAGCTACGTGATCAACACGGCGCGTGGTGGGCTGATTGACGAAGACGCGCTGCTCGCTGCAATTCAATCAGGTCATCTTGCAGGCGCGGGACTTGACACCTTTGCCGTGGAACCACCCCAGGCGAACCATCCGTTCTTCAGTGAAAACCGCATCATTGTCACTCCGCATATCGGCGGCGTCACGCGCGAAGCCGGTGCACGTGTCGGAGTGCAAGCCGTGCGCGGCATCTTCCAGGTTCTGGATGGCCAGCCTGTCGCCCGCGAACGCATAGCAAATCGTGCACTTCTGGCCGACGCCGGTGCCATGTACGCCAAAGCAGGAGAATGAACATGTCGGTTGGCTTTCGTATTTGCAGCCGAAAACAAGCTGCGCCGCTGGAACTCGTTGCTGAATTTGCCAAGCTTCCGGTTGCCAATGTCTCCGACTGCATGGGGCGCCTCGCAGCCGCCGGTCCGCGCCTGCGACCGATGCATGCCTCCGGCGGCCTGGCCGGCGTGGCGCTGACCGTCAAGAGCCGTCCGGGTGACAACCTGATGCTGCACAAGGCGATCGACCTGGCCAAACCCGGTGATGTGATCGTTGTCGATGCCGGAGGGGATCTTTCCAATGCCCTCATGGGTGAGCTGATGCTTGCCTACGCCGTCAAGCGAGGGGTTGCGGGCTTCGTCTTGAATGGCGCAATCCGCGATGTCGATGCCTTTCTCAAGACCAACCTGCCGACCTTCGCAGCGGGGGTAACCCATCGCGGTCCTTACAAGGACGGCCCGGGTGAAATCAATGTTCCGATCAGTCTGGACGGAATGGTGATCGAGCCAGGTGACATCGTGCTGGGCGATTCCGATGGCGTGCTCGCGGTTCCCCTGGATGGGGCCGAGAAAATTCTTCGTCAGACCCTGGCGAAACAGGATGCCGAAGAACGGCAGATGAAGGCCATCGCTGAAGGCAAGAACGATCGCAGCTGGGTGGACGCAGCCCTCAAGGAACGTGGTTGCGAATTTCCGGATTACTGAACAGTCTCAACAAAGGGAGGAGACAAATGCTTACTTACCTGAAGGCTTCTGCAATTGCAGGTGCGCTGGTTATGGTCGCTGGGACTGCCATGGCCGACTATCCCGAAAAACCCATTGAGGTCATTGTCGGATATTCCGCAGGCGGCGGCACGGACGTTATGGCTCGCACCGCTGCACCGTTCATCGAAAAATATCTGGGCGAAGGGGCAAGCCTCGTCGTCAAGAACATGCCGGGTGCAAGTGGGCAGATCGGCATTACGGAAACGGCGAGATCTTCTCCGGATGGCTACACGCTCGGCACCTTCAACCTTCCGGGCATGATGGCGCGCACGATTGATCGTGAAGCGGAATATGATGCCGACAGCTTCACCTATCTCGCCAATGTGGTGAACGATCCCAACGTGATCGTCACCTCCAAGGCGAGCGGTCTCGACACGCTCGACAAGCTGATCGCGGAAGCCAAGGCCAATCCCGGGGCCATCACCGTCGGGATGTCCAGCCTCGGAGGCGATGATCACTTCGCGCTGATCAAGCTTGAAGGCCTGACCGAAACCGAGTTCACCATCGTACCGTTCAAGGGCTCCGCCCCGGCGCGAACCGCACTCATGGGCGGACACGTGGCAATGGGGATCCTCAACATTTCCGAGGTGGCCGAGTTTCAGGAAGAACTGAATGTACTTGGCGTTGCGACGCCGGAGCGCTCTGACTTTGCGCCAGACCTGCCAACCTTCAAGGAGCAGGGACTGGACCTGATAAACGGTTCCATGCGGGGGTTCGTCGCGCCTGCCGGCCTGCCTGAGGATGTACAGGCTAAGCTTCTGGCCGCATTCGAACAGCTTGCCTCTGACCCGGAGTTCCTCAAAGCCATGAAGGAAACCGCAAATCCGGTCGAAGTGGTAACCGGGGACGATTTCAAGGCATTGACCGAGGATCTGCATACCCTTGCAAAGCAGGTCTGGGATACGACTCCCTGGAACTGATGCGCGTTGCGCGGGGCACGCCCCCGCGCGGCCTCTCTTACTCAGATAAAGCCAGTGCCATGTCCGACCATCGTACACACCGCCTTCTCCGGCCCGAGACACTGACCGCTCTTGGCATCGCCGCGGCCGCGTTTGCTTTTCTCTACCCGACCTCGACATTGAGGCCGATATCTGCCCTGCTGCTAGCCGTGATGCTGGTCGGGCTGATCATCCTCTCGCTACTGCTTCTGATCGCCGATCAACGCAAGGCGTCGGCTGGTGAAGAAACCGAGCCCATGAGCAAGTCACCCAGCCGGGTCGCAGGTGCCTTTCTGCTGATCCTTGGCTACGCATTGGCCACCGACCTGATCGGCTTTTATCCGAGCACAGCCATAACCATTCCGCTCGTTGCCTGGCTCTTCGGCTATCGCAACCCACTTGGACTTGCAGTGGCAACCCTGGTCGTCGTCGGAGCCATCTGGCTGATCTTCGATTACGGAATGTCGCAAGACTTTCCGGCAGGACGCCTCTGGCAGGAGTGATCTCAATGTACTCCGATCTTCTCAGCGCACTTCCCGAAGTTTTCGGGCTGGCCAACTTTGCCGCTGTCGTCATAGGCGTGATTGCGGGCATCGTTGTCGGTGCAATGCCCGGTCTGAGCGCCACAATGGCCATCTCCGTGCTTGTGCCATTCACGTTCGGTCTCGAACCTCTGGTCGCGCTCGGTCTGATGGCCGGCATCTACAACGGTGCAATGTATGGCGGTGCCATCCCCGCTGTTCTTCTGCGCATTCCTGGAACCCCCGCAGCCGTTGCCACAACGTTCGACGGTTATCCGATGGCGCAAAAGGGCGAGGGCGGATTTGCGCTGCAAGTGGCCGTCGTCTCATCTTCGATCGGCGGCATCGCAAGTGCCTTTGCCCTGATGCTGCTCGCGCCTCCGCTCTCCAAGGTCACGCTCCTGTTTGGCCCTTCGGAAGTGTTCTGGGTTGCCGTGTTCGGCCTTGCCAGCATCATCTTCCTGCTGGGAGGCAACCCGGTAAAAGGGCTGATCAGCGCCTGTTTCGGTGTCTTCGTCTCAGTGGTGGGATCGGACCCGATCTATGGAAATGATCGCTACACTTTCGGACAGCTGGAGCTTCTGGACGGCGTCAATATCGTCATTCTGCTGGTCGGCCTCTACGCGCTGCCTCCGGTCATCGATCTGCTCGAAACGCCTTTGAAAACGGACGGCGTCAACAGTTCCAAACTGGGAACGGAGCCGATCTGGCGTGCTCTGCCTCGCATGTACCGCTTCTGGAAGACATGGATCCGTTCATCGATCATCGGGATCTGGATCGGAATTCTTCCGGGAGCCGGCGGTTCGATGGCTGCTTTCATGTCCTACAACGAAGCTCGCCGGGCCTCGAAGACACCGGATACCTGGGGCAATGGTGAACCTGAAGGCGTTGCGGCCGCGGAAACAGCAAATAATGCCGACACCGCTTCTGCGCTGATCCCGGCCCTGACACTTGGCATCCCGGGAACTGCTGTCGCTGCGGTCATGCTGGGTGGGTTGCTGGTGCATGGTCTGCAGCCGGGGCCCATGCTGTTCCGGGACAATCCGGACGTGGTATTCGGTTTCATGTGGCAGTTCCTGTTCGGCGCGATCCTTCTGGTGCTGCTTGGCGGGGCTCTGGCTACGAACAGTTTTGCGCGCCTTTTGAATCTCCCGCGTCCTCTCCTGGGGTCGGTCATCATCGTCTTGATGCTGATCGGGGTTTATTCGATCCACGGACGGATGTTCGATGTCTATCTGATGCTCGGCTTCGGTGCGATCGGCTGGGTAATGGACAAACTCAAGTTCCCTCTGCCACCGGTTGTCCTGGGTCTTATCCTGGGTGGGTTTGCCGAGGAAAACCTTCGTCTTGCCTTGCGGATCGGACGCGGCGACTGGCTGGTCCTGTTCTCGAATACGACCAGCCTGGTTCTGGTCGCCCTGACGGTCGCGGTTGTCGTCGGGCCGATGATCAAGCGGCGGTTTCAGGCCGCCAAAAGGGAAGAGGCTACCAGCTGACAAGACCTTGAGTGTTTGACGGGAAACTTGCCTGAAAATTCAGGACCCCGGTGCAGAGCGATGAGTTCGCATCGGGGTTTTCTGCCGGTTCCATTCCTTTCCGTGAGATCCGTTTGCTGTGGTTTCTCGTTGATACGCCACACGTACCTTTCGGAGGACTGGCGGAGCCGCAACATAGTTAGGTTTCGACTGCTATTCGTAGCTCAGTGCATCCTTTGGAAAACAGCGGGCAAGATGGTCGATGAATGATCGGACAGCTGGCGGCAACCCGCGCCGCGTCGTGAAGACCAGATGCACGATCCCTTTCTGACTTCGCCATTGCGGTAGGACACGTACAAGATCCCCGGTAGCCAGTTCCGCGCTGCAGACGTGGTCGGGCAATAGCGCTACACCGAGACCCTTCTTCACGGCCGTTCGTGTTGCCGAAAAATCCGCGCAGCCCATCCTGGCCTGCTTTCGAAACGCGCGGGTTTCGCCGATGTCGGTTTCGATGTGCCATTCGATTTCATCCGCGCTATCACTTGTCGATAGCAAGGGAACTTTGTCCAGGTCATCGACCTGATGAACGGTCTGCGCCAGGCCTGGATTTGCAACCAGAATTCTGATTGAAGTACCGATCGTACGCATTGTCAGCGAGGCATCGCTGGTCAACGCCGTACGCACACGCAAGGCGAGGTCAATGCGTTCCGAGATCAGGTCCAGCGCCCGATCGGCAGCTACCAGTTGCAGCCGTACCTTGGGGTGACGAGACAGGAACTCGCTTATCAGCGGGGCAACAACCTCAACGAGGCCGGTTGGGCATCCGAAGCGGATCAGCCCGTGCGGTTCAGCCCTGGATTCCGCAACCAGGGCATGGGCGTGTTCAGCTTCCGACTGCATGCTGCGGCACCGCTCATAGAATTGCTCCCCGATGTCGGTGACCCGAAACCGCCGGCTTGATCTTTCGATCAGCCTTACGCCGAGACGCTCTTCCAGAGCCGCTATTCGCCGGCTGAGCTTTGACTTGGGAACGCCGATCGCCCGGCCCGCCGGCGCAAATCCGCGATGCGCCACCACCTCGGCGAAATAAGCCAGGTCATTCAGGTCTTGCTGCATCTATCGTTCTTTCTATGGAACGCTAAGTGTTGAAATTGCCCACTACAGAAACGATCGTTCCATTTGCATCTTCATGTCAACGGCAATCGTGCCGTCAGACAGGAGAATGAAATGACACAGAACTTCGAGAACAAGGTTGTGGTTGTCACCGGCGGAACCAGTGGCATCGGTCTCGCGACGGCAAAAGCATTCGCATCTGCGGGGGCATCGGTCTTCATCACCGGTCGCCGCCAGGCAACTCTTGACGAAGCCGTCAAGTCCATTGGCGGGCGAACGACCGGCGTGCAGGGAGACATGTCCGTGCTTGCAGATATCGACCGGCTGTACGACGCGGTCCAACAGCAGCACAGCCAGATTGATGTACTCTTCGCCAATGCCGGTGGAGGTGAATTTGCCCCGCTCGGCGAGATCAGCGAAGAGCACTATCAAAAGACATTCGATACCAATGTGAAAGGTGTTCTTTTCACCGTGCAAAAGGCGCTGCCGTTGCTGCGGGACGGAGCCTCGATCATCCTGACGTCTTCGACCACGGGCACCGCGGGGACACCGAACTTCAGTGTCTATTCGGCAACCAAGGCGGCAGTGCGCAATTTCGCCCGCAGCTGGATCCTCGACCTGAAGGACCGCAATATCCGGGTGAATGCCATCAGCCCAGGGCTGACCGAGACCGCCGGCCTCAATGATCTCTTCGGCGGCGGTGAGCAGGCCGAAGGTGTCAAGAACCACATCCTCGGCAATATTCCCTCGGGTCGGATCGGCCGACCGGAAGACATCAGCAACGCAGTGCTCTTTCTTGCTTCAGAGGCGTCGAGCTTCGTCAACGGCATCGAACTGTTCGTCGATGGCGGCATGAACCAGATTTAAGTTCGCGGTTGACCAGACGGTCCGGGCCGACAACCGGCCTGGCCGTCTGGCCCACGCGCTCACTTCGATACGCTCTCAAGGAGTCTCTTCGATGGAAATCGGAATTCTGGGCGCAGCGTCGCTCGGGCAGACCCTCGCCAGCCGGCTGGCCGCTGCCGGTCACAACATAGTCCTGGCCAACAGCCGCGGGCCGGAAAGTCTGCGTGATGTCATCACGCGACTTGGGAAAGGGATTACCGCCGGCCATGCGGCGGAGGCCATGAACAAACCGGTCGTTGTCCTGGCCATGCCATGGACGAAACTCAGTGACGTGCTTGCGCCTGATATCGACTGGGACAACCGCGTCCTGATCGACGCGACAAATATCTTCACCAGCTATGCACCGTCGTTCGAGATCGATGATCTGGGGGAAGAGTCCGGCAGCGAGATTGTCGCCCGTCTGGCCCCCGGCGCTCGTGTCGCGAAGGCGTTCAACACTCTTCCTGTCGCCACAATGATCGCGCCGTTACTGGAAGAACGTTTGCGGCGAGTCCTGTTCGTGGCCGGTGACGACGAAGACGCTGTCGCCATCGCACAGAATCTTGTTTCAGACATCCATCTGCACCCGGTGTACCTCGGCTCGCTGGCGACAGGCGGGAGGCTGATGGAACTCGGCGGCGCGCTGAGCGGTCTGGAACTCTTCATCGATGGCGGCAGGTGATAGAGCTGACCCGACGGTCCCTACACGTGACACCGATGACGACCCGGGCCTCAAGTAGCCGAAGGCGATAGCGCAGGAATAGATATGGCGGAGCAGCGAGGACAAGGTCCCGACCCGGAGCCATGCGCTCAAGTAGCCGAAGGCGGTAGCGCAAGGATAAATATGGCGGAGAGAGAGGGATTCGAACCCTCGGTACGGTTACCCGCACAACGGTTTTCGAGACCGTCCCGTTCAACCACTCCGGCACCTCTCCGCGGTACTTGCGATGTACGGGTCTCAAGTGGCGCGGAACATAGACACACTCTGCGCGCCCTGCAAGCCCGGAAATGAGTTCTTTTTTCAGTTTGTGGATTGGGGCTGTTTTTGCCCGGTTTGTCTGCTTCCTGGGCGCGAATTTACCGCCTGCAGACGTATTTGCACGACGCGAAAAGCGGTCTGCAGGGAGCTCGGGGAAGGGGAGGAGGGAGCACCATGGAGATTCGGATTGACCGGATGTCGGCTTGCCCCGATAACGGCCGTCAACGCCGATTGGCGTATCCCTGTTTGCGGGAATCGTGGTGACCACGAGAGAAACCGCCGCGAATGCGGGGGCGCCAGGGAAACGAAAACAAGCGGTTTTGCGGCAGAAAGGCCAGATTTCCGTTTGACAACGAGAACCGGCCGACTATATTGCGCGGGCTCGAAAAGGTTCGCTTTTTCGAGTTATGTTTGTCGTTCAAGGCCTGCCGGGCTTTAAAAGCTTCACGCTCAACCCGACACAAAGACTTGTCAGCCAGGGTCAAGACCTGGAGAGACAGGCGCCTCGGTTCGACCTGAAAAGCAGCCGGTTCGATGGTTTAACAGCCCGTTCCGGTGTGTCAAAAACGAAAAGAAGGACGTGCGAGACATGTTCGCAGTGATCAAGACGGGTGGCAAGCAGTACACTGTTGCCGCCGATGACCTCCTGAAGGTCGAAAAGCTCGATGCCGAAGCCGGCAGCACCGTCACCTTTGAAGAGGTTCTGATGGTCGGCAATGGCACCGACACCACCGTTGGCGCTCCGCTTGTCGAAGGCGCAACCGTGGTTGCCGAAGTGGTCGAACAGGGCCGTAACCGCAAGGTTATCATTTTCAAGAAGCGCCGGCGTCAGAATTCCCGCCGCCGCAACGGCCATCGTCAGGCTTTCACCCTCGTGAAGGTGACCGATATCCTGACCGGTGGTGCAAAGCCGGCCAAGAAGGCAGCGCCGAAGAAGGCAGCGCCGAAGGCTGAAGAAACCGCTGAAGCCGCACCGGCTGCAGCAGAAGGCGCCGACGACCTGAAGAAACTCGATGGCGCCGGTCCGGCAGCTGTGAAGAAGCTGAACGAAGCAGGGATCACCACCTTCGCTCAGATCGCAGCAATGTCGGCTGACGACGTCGCACGCGTTGAAGAAGAAACTGGCCTGAAAGGCAAGTTCGAACGCGGTAATTGGGTTGAGCAGGCCAAGGAACTGGCTGGCAACTAAGCCGCCGCTCCCGAACCTAAAAAGTATTCGAAGAACGAGGAGTTCTAACGATGGCACATAAAAAGGCAGGCGGCTCGTCCCGCAACGGCCGCGACTCAGCTGGCCGCCGTCTCGGCATCAAGAAATTCGGCGGGGAAGCTGTGATTCCCGGCAACATCATCGCGCGTCAGCGCGGCACTACCTGGCACCCGGGCACCGGCGTTGGTATGGGCAAGGACCATACCATCTTCGCAACCGTGGAAGGCAAGGTAGAGTTCCAGGCGAAAGCCAACAAGCGAACCTACATTAACGTGCTCCCGGTAGCGGAAGCAGCGGAGTAAAGCCGACGTGAAGTTTCGAAACGCCGGCGTCCCGTAAGACCCCGGCAATTCGAGACAGGTCAGCAATCCGACCAGTCAAGATCCAAGGGGGAGATGGGGCGCCATCTCTCCCTTGATTTGTTTTGGCTGGAGGAAAAGATGGTTGTTGAAAGTGACGGTTTATTAGACGAAAGCAGTCTGGCTGCGGCCCCATTGCCGCAGGAAGCGGTTCGTGTGCGGCTCGACAAGCCGCGTATGGACGATTTGGCCGATATGGTGTTTCTGGCCAACAACAAGAAAGTGGCGGCAAACCTTTCTACCATGCCGCATCCCTTCGCATTGGACGATGCCCGGGCGCTGGTCGCCAAGGCCGCGATCAACCAGCCCCGTTCTGCAAGCTTTGCCATCCGCCTGAAGTTAACCGGTCGGCTGATCGGTATCGCGCGGTATGCCAATGTCGAGCCCGGCGGTCCGGTGCATGTCGGCTATTGGCTGGGTGAACCCTTCTGGGGCCAGGGTCTGGCGACAGAGGCGGTGCATGCACTGGTCGACCATGCCTTCACCTATCATGACATCGGCGAGCTGCAGGGATCCTGCAGGGTCACCAACCCGGCATCGCGCCGGGTGCTCGTCAAATCCGGATTTCAGTATCGCGACCAGGCCATGATCCGCTCTCTGGGGGCGGGTGGCTCGGTGCCCATCGAGCGCTATACGCTGGAGCGGGCTGTCTGGAAGTCATTGAAAAGATGGGGGCAGGGACGATGAGCATGTTGCCTGAGCTGAAAACAAGACGCCTGATCCTGCGGCCGATCGAGATGTCGGACGCCGAAGCCATGGTTGCGCTGGCGGGCAAGGATTTCGAGGTCGCCCGCTGGATGACGTCGTTCACCTGGCCTTATGAGGACGGAGCTGCGGAAGCCTTCCTGAAGACGGTGGTCGGCAAGGATCCGTTCGAAACCGAAGCGCTGTTTGCCATTACGCTCGGCGGGGTGTTCATCGGGGTGGTTGCCATCGAACCGCCGGGTGATCTGGATGATCTGCCGAACCTGCCGACACTCGGCTATTGGCTCGGCCGGGCGTTTCAGGGGCATGGCTATGCCAGCGAGGCTGTAGAGGCTGCTCTCGCCTGGGCGTTTGAAGCCTTCGAGACGGACGCCATAGCCGCGCGCGCCTTTGAGGACAACTTCCGCTCCCGCGGTCTGCTGCGGAAAATGGGTTTCAAGCCCTACTCCATGACGGAACGTTTTTCGAAGGCACTGGACCGCAGGGTTTCCAACGTGATCGTCCGCCTGGCGCGCACCGATTTCGATGCCCGCAAGGAAGCAGCCTGATGCCGCCCGTTCTGAAGACCGAGCGTCTGGTCCTTCGAGCCCCGCGCCCGGAGGATCTGGATCGCTGTGCCGAGCTTCTGGGGGACTACGAAGTTGCCAAGATGCTGTCGCGGGTTACCTACCCTTACGATCTGGAGCAGGGCCGAGCTTATCTGGCGCTGTCTGTCGAGCGCTGGTCGACATGGCAGGAGGCGGAGGAACTCGGTTTCCAGATCGACTGCGACGGCCTGATGATCGGTGGCATCGGCTTCAAAAAGTTGCGGGAGACCCCGGAGATCGGCTATTGGCTGGGGCGCGCCTATTGGGGCAAGGGATATATGAGCGAAGCAGTGCAGGCGGCGGTCGCCTGGCTGTTCGGCAATACGGATCACACGTTGGTCGCCTGCGAAGCCATGACAGATAACCCGGCTTCGCTCGGCGTTGCCCGGAAATTGGGTTTCCGGGAAGTTGGTGAAGTGGGCTGTGCCAGCGTGTCGCGAGGCTGTACGATGCCCGCCATTCGCACCGAGATGACACGAACAGACTTTCTGAACGGCCATTGATCCGATCGGGATCCGGCCTGAAACAGGACGAAAAGAGAAAAAGAAAATGAAATTCCTAGATCAGGCCAAGATCTATGTGCGCTCTGGCAATGGCGGAGCGGGCTGCGTATCGTTCCGGCGCGAGAAATACATCGAATATGGCGGACCGGACGGTGGTGACGGCGGCAAGGGTGGTGATGTCATCATCGAATGTGTCGACGGCCTGAACACGCTTATCGACTATCGCTACAAGCAGCACTTCAAGGCGGAAACCGGCATTCACGGCATGGGCCGCAACCGCACCGGCGCGCACGGCGGCGACGTTGTGCTGAAGGTTCCTGTCGGTACCCAGATCTTCGAGGAAGACAACGAGACGCTGATTGCCGACCTGACCGAGCTTGGCCAGAAGGTGATGCTTCTGAAAGGGGGCAACGGCGGCTTCGGCAACGCCCATTTCAAGTCGTCGGTCAATCAGGCGCCGCGCAGGGCCAACCCTGGCCTTGAAGGCGAGGAAAAATGGATCTGGCTGCGGCTGAAGCTGATCGCCGATGCCGGCCTGGTCGGCCTCCCCAATGCGGGCAAGTCCACCTTCCTTGCGACGGTATCGGCTGCAAAGCCGAAAATTGCCGACTATCCGTTCACGACCATTCACCCCAATCTTGGCATCGTGCAGATCGACGGTCGCAGCTTTGCAATGGCCGATATTCCCGGCCTGATCGAGGGGGCGCACGAAGGCACGGGTCTTGGCGACCGCTTCCTTGGGCATGTCGAACGCACCCGCGTTCTGCTTCATCTGGTTGACGGCTCCGGCCAGGAAGACCCGGGCGAAGCCTATCGGATCGTGCGCGGCGAGTTGGATGCCTATGGCGCCGGGCTTACGGAGAAACCCGAGATCGTGGCGCTCAGCAAGTGCGACGCTCTCAATGAAGACCTGATTGCCGAAAAGGCGGCGAGCCTCGAGGAAGCCTGTGGCCAGAAACCGCTGATCCTGTCCTCGGCCAGCGGCCTCAATGTCGACCGGGCGCTACGCATGATCGTGCGCGCGATTGACAGGGACAAGGAAGAAGAAGCCAACCAGGTGCCTGCACCCGAACAAGAGGGCTGGCATCCCTGATGTCCCGCAGTCTGAGAGACTTCAGCCGCATCGTCGTCAAGATCGGCTCCGCCCTGCTTGTCGAGCAGGGCGAACTCAAGCGTAGCTGGCTCAACGCGCTGATCGCCGATGTGGTCAAGCTGTCCGATGCCGGTGCGGAGGTGCTGCTTGTCTCCTCCGGATCGATTGCGCTTGGCCGCGGTATTCTTGGGCTGCCGGGTGGACCGCTGAAGCTGGAGGAAAGCCAGGCGGCGGCCGCAGCCGGTCAGATCGCGCTGGCCCAGGCCTATGCGGATGCCCTCGGCGCGCATGGCAAGAAGGCTGGTCAGATCCTGCTGACCCTTGGCGACACGGAAGAAAGGCGGCGCTATCTCAATGCGCGCGCCACTATCGGCACTCTGTTGAAGCTTGGTGCGGTACCGATCATCAACGAAAACGATTCCGTGGCGACTTCCGAAATTCGTTATGGCGACAACGACCGGCTGGCAGCGCGTGTTGCCACCATGGCCAGCGCCGACTGCCTTGTGCTGCTGTCGGATATTGACGGGCTTTATACCGCACCGCCCCAGCAGAACCCCGATGCAGTGTTCCTGCCGGAAGTGCCGCGCATTACCCATGAAATCGAATCCATGGCCGGCAGCGCCGGGTCGGAGCTTTCGCGCGGCGGCATGAAGACGAAAATCGATGCCGGCAAGATCGCGACCGCGGCCGGAACGTCGATGGTGATCACCTCCGGCAAGGAACTCAACCCGCTTCAGCGGCTGGATCAGGGCGCCCGCGGCACCTGGTTCCCGGCGCTCAGTTCACCTGCCAGCGCCCGCAAGGCCTGGATTGGCGGCCATCTGGAGCCGCGCGGCGAAATCCGGCTGGATGCAGGTGCGGTCAAGGCGATGACGTCCGGCAAGAGCCTCCTGCCTGCCGGAGTGACATCTGTATCGGGAAGTTTTTCGCGCGGCGACGCCGTGACATTGCTCAACCCGGAAGGCCGGATCATCGGCCGGGGGCTGATTGCATATGACGCGGACGAGGCGCAGTTGATTGCAGGCCGCAACAGCCGCGAGATTGAAGCCATCGTCGGCTATCCGGGCCGGGCGGAAATGATCCACCGGGACGATCTGGTTCTGGAACTGCCCGCGCTCGAGTGAGTGTGAGCGAACCGATGGATGCCTTTTGAGGCAGAACGCGCTAAAACGCGGAAAGACTGGCGGCGGTGAGCGCCGCAAAACGGGAGCAAGTGAGTATGCTGGAAGTAGTCGAGGCAAAGACGACCGAGGACTTGATGGCAGAGATCGGGCAGCGCGCCCGTGCTGCCGGCCGGATCCTTGCCATCGCTCCAGCAGACCAGAAGAACAAGGCCCTGGCCGAAATGGCAGCCGCCGTTCGGGCTGCAACACCGGATATTCTTGCAGGCAACCGTCTCGATCTTGAAGCGATGAAGGCAGGCGGCCAGACGGCAGCGTTCCTGGATCGTGGCACGCTTACGGAAGAGCGGATCGAGGCGATTGCCAAAGCCCTTGAGGACATTGTCGCGCTGGACGATCCCGTCGGCAGCGTGATCGCCGCCTGGGATCGGCCGAACGGCCTGAAGATCGAACGTGTGCGCACGCCCCTGGGTGTTATCGGTGTCATTTACGAAAGCCGCCCGAACGTGACCGCGGATGCAGGCGCGCTGTGCCTGAAAGCCGGCAACGCCGTTGTTCTGCGTGGCGGATCCGACACCATCAATTCCAACCGGGCGATCCATGCGGCCCTGCAGAAAGGCCTCGTCGCCGCCGGTCTGCCGGAAGATGCGATCCAGATCGTTCCGGTGACCGACAGGGCCGCTGTTGGCGAAATGCTGCGCGGTCTTCAAGGCAACCTCGATGTCATCGTCCCGCGTGGTGGCCGCAGCCTTGTCGAGCGTGTGCAGACCGAAGCTCGCGTGCCGGTCTTTGCCCATCTGGAAGGCCTGGTGCATATCTTCGTCGACAAGGCGGCCGATCTTGAGAAATCCGTCGAGGTGATCGTCAATTCCAAGCTGCGCCGGACCGGCATCTGCGGTGCGCTGGAAACATTGCTGGTGCATGAAGACGTGGCCCACAGCCACTTGCCGGTGATCGTGAAGGCACTTCAGGAAAAGGGCTGCGAGATCCGGGGCGGTGCGATCGTGCGCGACATTTGCGAAAACATCGTGCCGGCAAGCGAAGACGACTGGTCGACGGAGTATCTGGACAAGATCCTTTCGGTGAAGGTGGTCGCGGATCTCGACGCTGCCATGGAGCATATCGCGCGCTACGGTTCCAACCATACCGATTGCATCCTGACCGAAGATCAGGCGACTGCCGACCGGTTCCAGCGGGAAGTGGATTCAGCCATCGTGCTGCACAATGCTTCAACCCAGTTTGCCGACGGTGGTGAATTCGGCATGGGCGCGGAGATCGGCATTGCCACTGGGCGCATGCATGCACGCGGACCAGTCGGCGTGGAGCAGCTGACCAGCTTCAAGTACAAGGTGCATGGCACCGGCCAGACCCGCCCGTGACGACAGCCCTTGAGGACCGCCAGGAATGCCCGCCCGTAATGACCAATCGTGAGTTCGCCTGAATGAGCCCCTTGAGTCTTGGCGCGGGACTGGACCGTGACTGGATGAAACTGCCCCATGCCGAGCCGGGCAACCGCATCGGCATTTTCGGCGGATCCTTCAATCCTCCTCATTCAGGTCACCGGCTGGTGGCTTCGACCGTGTTGAAGCGGCTGGGCCTGGATCAGGTCTGGTGGCTGGTGACACCTGGCAACCCGCTCAAGAGCCACGCGGACCTGGCGCCGCTGGAGCGGCGGCTGCGCCTGACGGCGGACCTCGCCGACCATCCACGCATGAAGGTTACCGCCTTCGAGCAGGTTCTGGGAACACCCTATACGGCCAGAACGCTGGTTGCCCTGCGCCAGATGCGTCCATCTGTTCGATTCGTTTGGGTCATGGGGGCTGACAATTTAGCCGGCTTCCATCGCTGGCAGGACTGGCGCGACATCGTCGGCTCGGTGCCGATCGCCATTGTCGACCGGCCGGGAGCCTCCTTGTCAGTGATGTCGTCTCCCATGGCAAAAGCCTATGAAAAATATAGGCTTCCTGAAGAAGATGCAGCACTTCTGCCGGAAATGGAGGCGCCGATCTGGACTTTCCTGCACACGCCATTGGACCGGACATCGTCCACCGATCTGCGCCTTGGGCAAAGGCGGTAAACAGCAGATTTGCCAAGAATTCCCGCGTGTCTTGAAAATGCCAAACGGGAAGCGGTATTATAGGGACGGTCGCGATGAGCGCGGCCGAGGTACGGTCAACCGGTCCTGCATCCAAAACGGGTGACGTACGAAGTCGGACGTTTCAGTTCGTGACGACGTTGGGCGCGGGACGGCATAAACGGCGAAAGGCACAACACCTGACCATGACCTTTGAAAGTGGGCGGACAGACATGTCCTCTCCTCTGCAGGCTTCCGTAGGTAAAGAACTTGCGGCAGACCTCCTCGATACGGTCCTCACCAGTCTTGACGACTCCAAAGCTGAGGACGCTGTTACCCTCGACATCGCAGGCAAGAGTTCACTGGCCGATTACATGGTAATCGTGTCCGGTCGTTCCCATCGTCACGTGGGCGCGATTGCCGAGCACTTGCTGAAAGACCTCAAATCGGCCGGCGCCGGATCGGCAACGGTTGAGGGTCTGAACATTTGCGATTGGGTGCTGATCGATGCGGGTGATGTGATCGTACACATCTTCCGTCCGGAGGTTCGCGGCTTCTACAATCTTGAGAAGATGTGGGCACCGGAAGAGGATGCGGCACCGCATTACATCGGCTGAGCCGGCATTGAGGCCCTGAAGCAGGGCCTCCGTCTGCTGCCGGGCAGATTTATCACCGGATCGATCTCCGGCAGGGACTTATGCGCTTTACGCTCTTCTGCATTGGCAAAATGAAAGCCGGTGCGGACAAAGAACTTTTCGACCGATATATCGACCGCGCCCGCAAGACAGGCCGCGGTCTCGGCGTTACCGAAGTCATCCTCAACGAAATGCCGGAAAGCCGTGCGCAGCGCGCCGATGACCGCAAGGCGGAAGAAGCGCGGGGAATTCTTGCCGCGCTCAACGCCGGTGCGCGGCTGGTGGTGCTGGACGAGAACGGCAAGAACCTGACCAGCCCGGCCTTCAGCCAGAAACTGGAAGCCTGGAAGGATGAAGGTGTTCCCGACGTGGTCTTTGCCATTGGCGGAGCGGATGGTCACGGCCAGGAAGTTCTGAGCCGCGCCGACCTTAAACTCGCTCTTGGTGCCATGACCTGGCCGCATCAGATCGCCCGCATTCTTTTGGCGGAGCAGGTCTACCGTGCCATGACGATCCAGTCCGGTCACCCTTATCACCGTGTGTGAGACTTCTGAAAGAGCCCTGGGAGAGAACCGGTGATACCGGCACTTGAGACTGAAAGACTGATCCTGCGGCCGATGACCATGTCGGACTGGCCGGCGTACGAGGCATTGATGGCCTCGGATCGATCCCGGTATATGGGAGGCCCGCTATCGCGGTTTGCAGCCTGGGGCCTGTTCTGCCACGACATTGCGCAATGGCAGTTGATGGGGCATGGGGCCCTGATGATGGAGGCGCGCGGCTCCGGCGAGGTCTTCGGTCAGGTCGGTATCAATCATGGTCCGCTTTTTCCGGAACATGAACTCGGCTGGTTCGTCTATGAGCATGCGGAGGGTAGGGGCTACGCTTTCGAGGCGGCCGGGGCCTTTCGTGACTGGGCACGGCAGGACCGCAGCCTACCGTCGCTCGTCAGTTATATGGATCAGGAAAACACCCGCTCGGCGCGCCTTGCCGAAAGGCTTGGAGCGCATCTCGATGTCGATGCTGCGCGCCCGGACCCCAAGGATATTGTCTACAGACATTACTGATCGTGAAGGACAGGAGATGGGGTTTTCGCCGGCAAACCTGTTGTCGTAACGGCACTATGACCAAAAATTAACGATTGAAACGGCGGAAAAAGGCGAGAATGCCTGTATCTCGCCGCATTCGCCACGTAACGGTCATCGATCAGACAGAAGAGGGAATGCGATCCTCGGTGGGAGCAGAAGTTAATTGGCCGGTCACTAGGGTAAACGGTTCGTTAACGCAGACTGTGTATCGCATTGGAAGATAACCCTTTGGGAGCTTAGGCAGGTTGATAGCGGATCGCATGACAGCGGCGCGTTCGGAACTCGAGAGACGGAAGAAATTCCGCCCGCTCTTGAGTGGCCTGACTGCGGCCTTGCTCGTTCTGCCCCTGCCAGCCGGATCGACGGAAAGTGTCGATGAGACCACCACCCAGGAACAGGCGGCTCCGCCTGCTGAGGTGACTGCTGCACTGGAACGCAAGAAACAACGCGAAGAGGAACTTGCCGCGCTGTCGCGCGATATCGAGGTATCGACGGACCGGCAGGCGACCATCGCACGCGAAATCCGCGCACTTGATCGCGACCGGGACACGTTGAATGCCAAGATCATCAGCACGTCCGACACGATCAAGGGCCTGGAAGGCGAACTGACCGATACCGAGCGGCGGCTGCGCGCGCTGGGGGAGAATGAGGACGCGGTGCGCTTGTCGCTGATTGCTCGCCGCGACGTGCTGGCAGAAGTTCTGGCTGCCCTGCAGCGAATCGGACGCCGTCCGCCACCGGCGCTTGCCGTGCGCCCGAGCGACGCGCTGTCGGCTGTGCGCAGTGCGATTCTCCTGAACGCGGTCATGCCGGAGCTGAAGGTGGAAACCGAGGCACTGGCAGCAGATCTTGAGGAATTGCACCGCCTGAAGACGGTGATTGCTGAGGAAAAAAACCGCCTGCGCGGCGACGCGATGCGATTGGCTGAGGAAAAGTCCCGGCTGGAGCTTCTTCTGAGCGCGAAAAGGCAGGAACATCAAAGATCGGTACAGGACCTTCAGGAAGAGAAGGAGCGTGCAGCGGAACTTGCGGACAAGGCGGGATCTCTCCAAGAATTGATCGCGACCCTGGAAGTGGAAATCGAGAGCGCCCGGGAGGCGGCGGAAAAGTCGCGTCAGGCAGCACTCGAGGCCAGGAAAAATCCGTCGCGCTCGTATGATCCCTTTGCAGATCCTGGGCGTCTGGCACCGGCCATTTCGTTCCAGGAAGCCAAGGGCAAGCTGCCTCAGCCTGTTGCCGGTACGCTTTTGAAGGACTATGGCCAGGAAGACGATTTCGGCGGTGTGACGGAGGGTCAATCTATCGCCACACGGCCTGGGTCCAATATTACGTCACCTGCCGACGGATGGGTGGTCTACTCCGGACCGTTTCGTTCGTTCGGACAGCTCTTGATCCTGAATACCGGCGACGGCTACCATGTGTTGCTGGCCGGAATGGACCGGATCGATGCGGAGTTGGGGCAATTTGTTTTGACCGGGGAACCGGTCGGAGTGATGGGCGCAACCCAGTGGGCAAGCGCTTCGACGTTCGGTTTGGGCTCGACCCAGCCGATCCTTTATGTTGAATTCCGGAAAGACGGTCGTGCGATCGATCCCACACCCTGGTGGGCACGCACTGAAGAAGAAAAGGCTCGCGGATGATACGGAAAGCTTCCTTGCTGCTTGTGGGTGCTCTCATGGGAGCAGCAGCAATCACGACACTGTCCCAGATGCCGATCAATGTCTCGGTAGCGGCCAATGCGGCGGCAACGGATACGTACCGGCAGCTTAACCTGTTTGGCGACGTGTTCGAACGCGTGCGGTCAGACTACGTGGAAGTCCCTGATGACGCCCAGCTCATCGAGAGCGCCATCAACGGCATGTTGACCTCCCTCGACCCGCACTCCAGCTACATGTCTCCGAAGAGCTTCCGGGACATGCAGGTGCAGACCCGCGGCGAATTCGGTGGTCTCGGCATTGAAGTCACCATGGAAGAAGGCCTCGTGAAGGTCGTGTCGCCGATCGACGATACGCCCGCCGCCAAGGCCGGTGTCCTGGCAGGTGACTACATCACCTACATCGACGGCGAACAGGTCCAGGGACTGACCCTCAACGAAGCGGTCGAAAAGATGCGCGGTCCGGTCAAGACGGACATCGTGGTGACGGTGCGCCGCAAGGGCCGCGCCGAGCCGTTCGACATCACCATCACCCGCGACATCATCCGCATCCGTTCGGTTCGCTGGCGGGAAGAGGATGACGTCGGATATGTTCGCGTCACCCAGTTCAACGAACAGACCTTCGACGGCCTGAAGGAAGGCATCGAGGAAATGACCGCGAACATCGGTGAAGACAAGCTCAAGGGCTTCGTCATCGATCTGCGCAACAACCCGGGTGGTCTGCTGGATCAGGCAATTGCCGTTTCCGACGCCTTCCTGGACCGTGGCGAGATTGTTTCGACACGTGGCCGTGAAGCCGACGAAACCCAGCGCTACAACGCACGGGCTGGCGACCTGACAACCGGCAAGCCGGTAATCGTGCTGGTCAACGGCGGCTCGGCCTCCGCTTCGGAAATCGTTGCAGGTGCGCTGCAGGATCATCGCCGGGCAACCATCCTCGGCACGCGGTCCTTCGGCAAGGGCTCGGTTCAGACGATCATCCCGCTTGGTGCCAACGGCGCCATCCGCCTGACCACGGCTCGGTACTACACCCCGTCTGGCACATCGATCCAGGCCAAGGGCATCGTGCCGGACATTGAGTCCCTGCAGGATCTGCCGGACGATCTGGTCGGCCGTGTCGATACCAAGGGCGAAGCCGGGCTTCGTGGCCACCTGGAAGCTTCCGAAGGTGAGGAAGAATCCGGTAGCCAGGCCTATGTGCCGTCCGATCCGAAGGATGACACCCAGCTGAACCTGGCACTCGACCTTCTGCGCGGTAATCAGGTGAACAGCGCCTTCCCGCCGGTCTCCGACAGCGCGGCTGTCAAAAACTAAATCAAAAAACGCGCGCCGGTCCGCCGGCGCGCGACTTGTCGTTCTCGTTCTGCGTATATCAAAAACAAACTTTCCGGTTCGGGGACATCCTGAAACCGGGCAATAGGCTCAGGACGATATGTCGAGCGAAGATCTCACAGCTCCTTTAGGCATGGGCAAGCGGCGGCTGGTCAGGCTGCCGTTCGGTCTTATCGGGGTCGGTATTCTGAGCGTGATCCTCACTTCTACGCTCGTCTGGATCACTGTTGTCGACGACCCGCTTGGCGGAGAACCCGTTGCCGTTCTGCCGCTCGACGCCATTGTCGAAGGCGTGACCTCCCAGGACATCGAAGTGGTCGAGATCCGCCCGGGCATCAACGGTGACTTGGGCCCGAACCTGCGACCGGAAAGCAGCAAGGATCTGCTTGGCCCGCGCTACGACATGGTCATGCGACCGGACGGACTGGGCCCGGAAGCTCCGGTAACCGGCCTGTCGATCAATCCGGACAGCCGTGTCAGCGAACGGTCCGATTTCGGGTTCCTGCCGAAGGTCAGCGATGCCGGTATTCGTCCGCTGGATGCCTATTCCCGGCCCATCGTTCGCGAGTTCACCTCGATCCCGAAAATTGCCGTCATCGTGACCGGGCTCGGCCTGAGTGAAACCGGTACCCAGAACGCCATTACCCGGTTGCCGGCCGATACGACCTTTGCGCTTGCCCCTTATGGTGAAGACCTGGACCTGTGGATGCAGCAGGCCCGCACCAAGGGCCATGAACTGCTGCTGCAATTGCCGCTGGAGCCGTTCGATTTTCCCGACAATGACCCGGGCCCGCACACGCTGCTGGTCAGCCTGCGCCCCAATGAAATGATGGATCGGCTTGGGTTCCTGCTCACGCGGGCGACCAACTATGTCGGCGTCATTCCTGAAATGGGCGCGCGTTTCACGGCGACGAAACCCTCCATGGAGTTCCTTCTGGAAAAACTGAAGGCGCGTGGCCTGATGTTCGCCGACAACGGCACATCTTCCCGGTCCATCGCCGATGATGTCTCCAAGGAAATGCGCGTTCCCTTCAGTGGGGTGGACGTGGTGCTGGACGAAGTGCCGCGTGAAGACGACATTAACGCCAAGCTGCTGCAGCTGGAAAGCGTCGCCCGTGCCCGCGGTGTCGCGGTGGCGACCGCATCCGCATTGCCTGTGACCGTGCGCCAGCTGGAAAAGTGGGTGCAGGATCTTGAAGAGCGCGGTCTGCAGCTGGTCCCCGTCAGCGCGACCATCGATCGATAATTCTGAGAAATTGAACACCAAGAGGTATTCGTGACGAAGCTGGCACTCGGACCGGGATTTCCGGAACCCGTCGACGGTCTTCCCTATCGGCCCTGCGTCGGTATCATGCTGATCAACAAGGCGGGCAAGGTCTGGATCGGCAGCCGCGATGATGGAGGCAGTTCCTCCAACTACGAATATTGCTGGCAGATGCCGCAAGGCGGGATCGACAAGGGCGAAGCACCCGAACCGGCTGCCCGGCGCGAACTTTACGAGGAAACCTCGATCAAGTCCGTTTCCCTTCTGGAAGAAGCCCCGGAGTGGTTCGCCTACGACTATCCAGAAGACGTCGTCCGCGCATCGCGCAAGGGCAAGTATCGCGGTCAGGCTCAGCGCTGGATCGCCTACCGCTTCGACGGCTCGGAAGACGAAATTGATATCCTCACGCCACCGGACGGCCACACCGCGGAATTCAGCGAGTGGCGCTGGGAAGATGCCGACCGGCTGCCCGGTTTGATCGTGCCGTTCAAGCGCCCGGTCTATGAGCGCGTGGTTGCCGCGTTTTCACATCTGACCTCGTAAAACGAAGCTCATCCAACACCGGCTGAAAAGCCCCCTGGAACCTGCTGGGTTCGCGGTGCTTTTTGTCCGTGAGGTGCTCCAAAGCGTCAGCATTGGAGTCCCGCTTGTCGTTTTTCAAACAGACAGGCTGACTCGGCGCGGCTAACATCCGGACCAAAATGCGGGGTAGGTCCTGGGTTCGCCTGTTCGAACCATCAGCCGCACCCGCGAAGATCGAGAGAGGAGCGCGGACGCGAAATCCAGATGCGCTCCAGCAATACGGGAGGTACGCCAATGTCTTTCGGCAAGGGGCTTTCACGCAAGCCGTCCCAGCCAAAAGGGCGTCAGTTGGAAGATGCGGCCCTGGACGAAGTCCGGAATTTGCTGGGTGATGAGCCGCGCCGGCGCGACCTGCTCATTGAACATCTGCACAAGATCCAGGACGCATTTGGCTGTCTTGAGGCTCGGCACCTGCGCGCATTGGCCGACGAAATGCGCCTGTCGCAGGCAGAGGTCTATGAGGTCGCGAGCTTTTACCACCATTTCGACATTGTACGGGAAGGGAATGCAAAGCCTGCACCTCTGACCGTTCGTGTTTGCGACAGCGTTGCCTGCGCGCTCAAGGGGGCGGACGCTCTGGCTGCTGCGCTTGAAACCGGGGTTGATCCGGCAAAAGTCCGCATCCAGAAAGTTCCGTGCATCGGTCGCTGTGCCGGTGCCCCGGCCGTGCAGGTCGGCAAGCGGGCCATCGACAACGCGAGCGAAGTGTCCGTACGCGCTGCCTTGTTCGAAGGAACTTCCGATCCGGTGGTTCCCGATTACATCAAGCTGGATGCCTACCGCGAAGCTGGTGGTTACAAGTTGCTGGAGCGTGTGCGCGCAGGTGAACTGGATGCAGCGGCAATTGCGGACAAGGCGCTGGAAGCAGGCCTTCGTGGCCTGGGCGGTGCAGGCTTCCCGACCGGCACGAAATGGAAGATCGTCCACGACCTGCCGGCCCCGAAATACCTCACCATCAATGGCGATGAAGGCGAACCAGGCACGTTCAAGGACCGCGTTCACCTGGAACGCGACCCGCACCGGATGCTCGAGGGCGCGCTGATTGCCGCCCATGCGATTTCCGCCGCGCGCATCTATCTCTATATGCGCGACGAATATCCGGCGGTACTCCGGATCCTGAAGACGGAAATCGAGGCCCTGCGCGAAGCGGGTATCATCACGACCATCGACATCGAACTGCGCCGCGGGGCGGGAGCCTATATCTGCGGCGAGGAAAGCGCGATGATCGAATCGATCGAAGGCAAGCGCGGCCTGCCACGCCACCGCCCACCGTACATTGCCCAGGTCGGCCTGTTTGGTCGGCCGACGCTCAATCACAACATAGAAACCCTGTTCTGGATCAGGGATATCGTCGAGAAGGGTTCGGAGTGGTTCGCCAGCCACGGCCGCCGTGGTCACAAGGGCTACCGCTCCTTCTCGGTTTCCGGCCGTGTGAGGGACCCAGGCGTCAAGATGGCTCCGGCGGGGATCACCATGAACGAGCTTCTGGCAGAATACTGCGGAGGCATGGAAGAGGGGCACGTCTTCAAGGGCTACCTGCCCGGTGGTGCCTCCGGGGGCATCCTGCCCGCATCTCTTGCCGACGAGCCGCTGGATTTCGGTACGCTCGACAAATACGGCTGTTTCATCGGCAGCCACGCGATCGTCGTTTTCTCCGATCAGGATGACATGCGCGATGTGGCATTGAACCTGATGCGCTTCTTCAAGCATGAGAGTTGCGGTCAGTGCACGCCCTGCCGGTCCGGAACGGAGAAGATGGAACATCTGCTGGCAGCAGGCGATTGGGACAAGACGAAGATCACGGATCTCGATGAAGTCATGCGCTCGGCATCCATTTGCGGCCTTGGGCAGGCAGCCAGCAATCCGGTCACGTCGGTGCTGAAATTTTTCCCGGAGGAGTTCGAGAAATGAGCCAGGTCACTTTCTCCCTCGACGGTCGGATGGTCACCGCGGAAGACGGCGAAACCATCTGGCAAGTTGCCAAGCGTGAAGGCGTCGCCATTCCGCATCTCTGCCACAAGGACGCACCGGGTTATCGCTCCGACGGCAATTGCCGTGCCTGTATGGTCGACATCGAGGGCGAGCGCGTGCTTGCCGCTTCCTGTATTCGCACCCCAGCCGAAGGCATGGTGGTGAAGACCGCCAGCGAACGTGCGTCCAAGGCTCGCGAGATGGTGTTCGAACTTCTGGCAGCCGACCAGCCCTCGCGCGACCACCACCCAGACCCGGAAAGTGATTTCTGGAAATGGTCCGACCGTGTCGGTGTCTCCACCAGCCGCTTTGCCCCATGCGCCAAACCGGCCCAGGACATTTCCCATCCGGCCATCGCGGTCAATCTGGACGCCTGCATCGCGTGTAATCTGTGCGAGCGAGCCTGCCGGGAAGTGCAGGTCAACGACGTTATCGGCATGGCGGATCGCGGTTCGCACACGGTGCCGGTGTTCGATCTGGCAGACCCGATGGGTCTTTCCACCTGCGTTGCCTGCGGCGAATGCGTGTCGGCCTGTCCGACCGGGGCCCTGATGGAAAAGAGCCTTCTGGATGCCAGTGCCAGCAAGCGCGAGATCTTTGCCGAAGAAACCGTCGACAGCGTCTGTCCTTTCTGTGGTGTGGGCTGCCTGACGTCTGTCTCGGTGAAGGACGGCAAGATCGTCAGCGTCGAGGGCCGCGACGGCCCGGCCAACGAGAACCGGCTCTGCGTCAAGGGCCGCTTCGGCTTCGATTATGTTTCCAGCCCCGAGCGCCTGACCAAGCCGCTAATCCGCCGGGACGATGCGCCCAAGCGCGGTGACATTGCCATGACGCTGGAGAACCATCTCGACTATTTCCGTGAGGCAACCTGGGACGAAGCGCTCGAGCGAGCCGTTGGTGGTCTTAAAGCGGTTTATGACGCCAAGGGCGGCCGTGGCATCGCGGGCTTCGGCTCGGCCAAGGGCTCCAACGAAGAGGCTTATCTCTTCCAGAAGCTGATCCGCCAGGGTTTCCAGACCAACAATGTCGACCACTGCACGCGTCTCTGCCACGCTTCTTCCGTGGCTGCACTCATGGAGGGCATCGGTTCGGGCGCAGTGACAGCCCCGTTCAATGCGGCCGGCGATGCTGACTGCATGATCGTGATCGGCGCTCGTCCTGAGCAGAACCACCCGGTTGCCGCGACCTACATCAAGCAGGCGGCCAAGAACGGCACAAAGCTGATCGTCATGGACCCGCGCGGCCAGGGGCTGATGCGCTTTGCCGACTACGGCTTGAAGTTCAAGCCGGGAACCGATGTGGCGATGTTGAACGCAATCCTCAACGTCATCATCACCGAAGGCCTCTACGACAGCCAGTATATTGCCGCTCACGTGGACGGCTTCGAGGCACTGAAGGAAAAGATCGTCGACTTCACGCCGGAAGCGATGGAGCCGGTCTGCGGCATCGACGCACAAACCCTGCGGGAAGTCGCAAGGCTTTATGCCACCAGTGCCAAGTCGATCATCTTCTGGGGCATGGGCGTTTCGCAGCATGTCCACGGCACCGACAACGTCCGCTGCCTGATCGCCATGGCGCTGACAACCGGCCAGATAGGCCGCCCGGGCACGGGCCTGCATCCCCTGCGCGGTCAGAACAACGTGCAAGGGGCATCCGACGCCGGGCTCATTCCGATGGTGTTCCCGGACTATCGTTCAGTTGAAAACCCGGACATCCGCGCCGAATTCGAAGACGCCTGGGGCCGCACGCTCGACCCCGCGCGCGGTTTGACCGTGGTGGAGATCATGGACGATATCCTGGATGGTGGCATCGAGGCGATGTTCGTTCAGGGTGAAAACCCGGCCATGTCCGATCCGGACCAGGCCCATGCCCGCAAAGCACTGGCCAGTCTGAAACATCTTGTGGTTCAGGATATCTTCCTGACAGAAACCGCCTGGCATGCGGACGTGATCCTGCCTGCCTCCGCCCATGCGGAAAAGCTCGGCACGTTCACGAACACCAACCGCCAGGTTCAGATCGGCCGTCCTTGCGTGCCGATGCCCGGTGAAGCACGCGCCGACTGGCAGATCCTCATCGATATCGCCAACCGCCTGGGCCTGAACTGGACCTATGACGGCGTCCCGGCGATCTATGAGGAAATGCGGTCGCACATGAATTCGCTGAGCAACATTTCCTGGGAAAGGCTGGAGCGCGACGGGACGGTCACCTATCCGGCGGATGCCCCGGACAAGCCTGGCAACGAGATCCTGTTCGGCCAGTCCTTCCCGACGGCAGATGGCCGCGGACGCATCGTGCCGACGGATCTGGTGCCGCCGGATGAACTTCCAGACGATGATTTCCCGTTGGTGCTGACCACGGGGCGCATGCTGGAGCATTGGCACACCGGTGCCATGACGCGGCGTGCGGAAGTGCTCAATGCCATCGAACCGGAGCCAGTCGTTTCCATGAACCCGCGCGATATCGAGCGCTCGGGTCTGGATATCGGCCAGCAGGTGAGGGTGGAAACACGGCGCGGCGCAATCACGTTGACCCTGCGCGCAGACCGGGACGTGTCGACAGGCATGCTCTTCATCCCGTTCTGCTTCAGCGAAGCCCCGGCCAACTTCCTGACCAACCCGCAGCTGGACCCCTTCGGCAAGATCCCGGAGTTCAAATTCTGTGCAGCGCGGATCGGAACGGTCGGACAGCAGCAGGCGGCAGAGTGACGCCGGGTCTCGCCACAACTCAAGGAACGAGCTAACTGCCTTAAGGTAAAAAAGGGCGGCCACTGGCCGCCCTTTTGGTATTCGCATTCACGTGGTCAGAGCAATCAATTGGCAACAATCTTGACTGCAAGCAGATCCGGCAGGGTTTGCGGTGCTGCCATCGAACCCAGGATCTGTGCCAGCGGAACCGGGTTCGGCGGTGTCAGGGTGACCTTCAGTTCCCCCGGATTGTCGAGGAACTTGGACGCTGCTTCAGTAACCATCTGCGTGAAAGCCGCATTCTGGATCGGCGCGGTCATTTGCGTCGCCTGTGCCACCAGGGCTTCCCGGAAGACATTTTCGGGGATGTTCTGAGCCTCGGCAATGTGGGCCAAGCCCTTCTTGGTGAGGCCGGCATCCTTGAAGGTCAGGGACGCGTCGACGAACTGGGCAACCACAAGGGCCATTTGTCCCTGGTTCTCGGGATCCTCGAACAAGGACTTCGGTACGTTTGCAAGACGTGCGGACAATTCGGCGCGGCCGAGCCCTTCGACATCCACCATCATGCGCTCCAGGCGCAGTTCCAGCGTTGCCTCGTCCCAGTAGAGCCGGGTTTCGTCGGACCAGACGACCGTTTCCAGACCGAGAGCTTCCAGCAATGCCTGGGCTTCCGGGTCATCGATGGCCGCGACAGGCACTTTCAGCCCTTCGGTCCTGGCGTGAAAGCTGGTCGGGATTGGCGGCACCGTGGTGGACAGCGTCATCTCGGCTCTGCCGATTTCGGTCCGACCGAGGTCGGGCACGGCAACGTCCAGTCCTTCCAGTTCATAACCGAAAGAGCGCGGCATGAACGCGCGGGCCACCTCCATCGGATGATCCTCGCCGAAGCTTGGGTCCGCCATCAATGTGCTGATCATGGCACGCATGGGCGTATATTCGGCGAATTCGATATCGCCGATCGCCGCCCAGTCGATCTTGACCGATGCTCCTTCCGGCAGGTCCGGGGCATCGAGACCGACCATCATCATTTCGCCGATACCGTCGGAGTTGATCTCCGACATGGACATTTCCTTGATGGCGATTTCCATCGGCTTTTCTGGGCCAGGCGTCGGCACGGTCACGTTGATACCGCTGATGCGGGCATCGGTGACGCCGAACGACCGGTAGAATTGGAAAACGCCGGTGATCAGTTCTTCAGGGGCTGGAACCTGCTTGGCAAACAGACTGTCGAACAGGGCAAGGATGTTGTTTTCACGCTTCAGAACGGTGACTTCTGAAATCGAGGTCTTGTCGACGGCAATTTCAATCGCCAGCCCGTCGGCGATGTCCTGTTTGGACTTGTAGTCGATCGCCGAAGCCGAGCCGAGCATGACCACTTCATCGCCGGTTTCGGGAACATCGGGGTCGAACAGATCGAAGAACGCGGCCGCGTCCATGTCCGTGTAAACGGTCTTGCCCTGGCTGGTGGTCTGGTTCAGCATCTGGCCCGAGGTCGTGTCCAGGGTCTGCATCGACTGGCTCATGCTGTCGATCGTGTATTCCCCGATCCGGCCATCCACAGCGTCGGCCATGCGGTAGCCGGCAATCTGCATGGTGCCTGACAGAACAAGAGTGTCCTTGCCGTCTTCGGTCTCATGCGCCTCGATGGTCATCGCCGTGTTGTCGGCCTTGACTTCGTCGTAGGAAGTCAGGAGGGCGGCCTTCACGAACGGCAGCCAGCGGCTGACCTGATGCGCCTCGTCTTCTGCCGGCACTTCCGGCATGGTGAAGCTGTAGTTGGTCGCGGAAACTCCGCTCAACCGGCCGTCGATCTTCAACCGGCCCTTGCCTTCGGCGCTGGCGGAAAGAACCATTTCTGAATCGTCGGAATAGACCCAGCTTGCGGCGTCAAAGTCGCCGTCTTCATGGCTGAGACCTGTAATGGTGACCGTGCCGCTGCTGAATGAAAGCGAATAGGTCAGGTCGGTCAGCTTTTCCGGTTCGATATCCGTGGCGCCGTCATTGCCTGTGACATCCGTTTCCTCGGCCGGAATATCCTCGATGGTTCCGCTCAAGGAGATCGTGCTGTCGGTCAGGGTCAGAGTATCGGTACCTTCGTCGTAAGCGACGCTACCGTTTTCGACCTCGAGACCCAGGCTCTTCAAGCCTTCTACATAAGCTTCATAGGCGGTCTCGCCGGTGTCCTGCGCAAGGGCGGAGCCGGAAACCAGCGCAAGCGCGGTGCCGAGCATGAGGAGCCGGACGCGGGCCCTGGCTGGTTTGGACGAGAAAACGGAGGCGGGCTGAAAATTCAATGTCGTGGCTCCAATAAAATGATCGGAATCGAGCGGTTTGAACGAGATCGGTCCCGATAGGGTTGGACGTCCAAGTCCTCATCAAGACCTAGGCCATTCCATGACTATGTACCAATCACATGACAAGGTCGAATCGGGAAATGCCGGATCAGGATTGCGCGAGGAGCCATTCAGAACGCACGGTCTCGTCGGTTTCGACGCGCAACGCCGCGGTTTTGCGGGCCTGAAAATCTTCCTGTGCAGAAAGTTGGCCGAGTGCCCAGACGGCGGTGCCGCGAACAAGGGCGTCTGCATCGTCCAGCAGCGCTTCGATTTTGCCGAGCAGTGCAATTTCTCCGGAATTGCCGGCGGCAATCAAAACGTTGCGCAGAAACTTTCCCCGTCCGATCCGTTTCACCGGCGATCCGGAAAAGAGCTGGCGGAAAGCTGCGTCGTCCAGCGACAGGAGGTCTGCAAGCTTCGGGGTAATCATCTCCTCCCGGGCTATCAACTTGGCCTCCCTGGCAGCTTCGGCAAACTTGTTCCAGGGACAGGCAGCCAGGCAATCGTCACAGCCGTAAATTCGGTTGCCGATGGCTTTGCGAAACGCTTCCGGAATGGGGCCGGGGTGTTCGATGGTGAGGTAGGAAATGCATCGCCTCGCATCGAGCTGGTAGGGCGCGGGAAATGCGTTCGTCGGGCAACTGTCGAGGCAGGCGCGGCAGGAGCCGCAATGATCGCGTTCCGCACCGCTCGGCAGCAGATCCAGTGTGGTGAAGATCGAGCCGAGGAAAAACCAGGACCCGAGATCACGTGACACAAGGTTCGTGTGCTTGCCCTGCCAGCCAAGCCCGGCAGCCTCCCCGAGCGGTTTTTCCATCACCGGTGCGGTATCGACGAATACCTTCACGTCTCCACCGGACCGGGAAACCAGGAAGCTGGCCAGTTCCTTCAAGCGCCCCTTGATGACATCGTGATAGTCGCGGTGTCGCGCATAGACGGAAATGCCGCCGGTGGTCTTGTCGGCCAGATGGGCGAGGGGATGTTCGTGCGGTGCGCTGCCGGGGCCATAGTTCATCGCCAGCATGATGACAGAGCGAACCTCCGGCCATAGCGCTTGAGGTGAGGATCGGCGGTCGGCGGTTTCCGCCATCCAGGCCATGCTGCCTTCATAGCCCTTGTCCAGGAAGTGCCGCAGGCGTTCGCCCGCCTCCGGAATGCTGTCGGCAGCGGCAATCTTCACGCCGTCGAAACCGAGGGCGCGGGCCTTCTCCTCAAAGGCGATCAGAAGCTTTTGGGTCTTTCGGTCCAAGGCCTTCGGCTGCTCGCTGGAACAACGTTCAGTTCAACCGGAACCGGTTGAACGCACGAAGAATGCGTCAGAAATCGAGATCCGCATAGGTCTGTGCGGCCGGCATGCCCAGCACCTTCTCGCCCAGGAGCGGGCGCATCGACGGCCGCGACTTGACCCGCGCATACCAGCTCTTGATGTCTTCCTGATCGCTCCAGGGCACTTCGCCCAGATAGTCGGCACACGACAGGGAGGCCGCAAGGGCGAAGTCGGCGAAGGTCAGCCGGTCGCCGGCAACCCAGCGGCGGGAGGCGACCAGATAGCCGAAGTATTTCAGGTGGTGATGGATGTTTGCCCGGGCAACGCGCAGGGCAGCCGAATCCGGTTCGCCGCCGCCGGCGGACTTCGGCATGATCTGCTTGTAGATGCGTTCGCGCACAAGATGGCCGATCACTTCCTGATCGAACTTGCCGAGGCTCCACTCGACCAGGCGTCTCGTTTCTGCGCGGGCATCGGGATGATCCGGCATCAAGCGACGGTCGGCAACCGCATAGCCCCGGGTTTCGTCCAGATACTCCATGATTGGTCCGGCGCCGCAAATGGCAGGGCCTTCGTTTTCCACGATAACCGGCACGGTGCCTGCCGCGTTCAGCACCAGGAGCGCCTGAGGCCGCTCCCATGGGTTCACGTGATGCTCCTCGAAGGCGGCTCCGTATTCGCTCAGGATGAGCCGGATGAACCTTGAAGATGGCGAGAACGGATGATGGTAGAGCGTCAGCATGAAGGGGTTAAGAGCCTGAACTGTGGCAAGACTACGTCAAAGCGAATGCCGAATGCTGCAATCGCCTTAACGGAGAGTTTGCCCCGAATATGGTTATCAAGGGTTTGACGGCGTGACTTCGCTTCGTCAAATAAGCGGCGACTTGGGAGACGCCCTGAGTCGCGAGACATACTTGGTCAGGCTGGTTTTCATCAAGCCATTTGGAGACAAGATACACAATGGACGGCCAAACGATTGTTAATGCTCTCATTTTGGGGATTGTCGAAGGTCTGACCGAGTTCATTCCCGTCTCGTCAACCGGTCACATCCTGCTGCTGGGGCATTTTCTCGGCTTCGACAGCACAGGCAAAACTTTCGAGGTTCTGATCCAGCTCGGCGCCATTCTGGCGATCCTGTCGGTTTATTTCGGCCGTTTGTGGACGCTTCTGGTTACGCTGCCAAGCGATCCCTCCAGCCGGCGCTTCGTGGCCGGTATCCTGATTGCCTTCCTGCCGGCCGCCGTCATCGGCGTGCTGCTGCATGGTTTCATCAAGGAAGTGCTTTTCGAAACGCCCGCGCTTATCTGCACGACGTTGCTGCTCGGTGGCATCGTCCTTCTGTGGATCGACCGCCTGCCACTGAAGCCGCGCTACACCAACGTGATGGATTACCCGCTGTCGCTCTGCCTGAAGATCGGCTTTTGCCAGTGCCTTGCCATGGTGCCCGGCGTTTCACGCTCCGGTGCGACCATTGCCGGTGCATTGCTGATGGGCACCGACAAGCGCTCGGCGGCCGAATTCTCGTTCTTTCTGGCCATGCCGACAATGGCCGGCGCCTTTGCCTACGATCTCTACAAGAACCGCAACGTGCTCTCGATGGACGATGCCATGCTCATTGGTATCGGCTTTGTCGCGTCTTTCATCGCCGGTGTGTTTGTGGTCAAGGGGCTGCTCGACTTCGTCTCCAAACACGGCTTCGCGCCCTTTGCCTGGTGGCGCATTTTCGTGGGCATTGCCGGTTTCGCCGGACTTTATTTCCTGGGCTGAGGCCGCTTTACCAATGTCCGGATCAGCGTGCATATTTAGCTGCGCTTGTCCGGACCGATGGAGCGAGTGTGACGGGGCTTGGCTCAGGCTGAACGGTTGAGCTGTCTCTTGGCCGTATAGGTCCCCGCCAGTGCCTCCAGTTCGCTTGCAAGCTCCTGACGAAGGTCCTCCGGGCCAAGCAGTTCCGCCCCCGGCCCGAGCCAGCGGACGAGCGGCAATATGCGGGCCCGCTCGGTGGAGGGGATGCTGACGAGGATCCGGCCTTCTTCAGCCGGTGTGAAGACAGCGTGACGGTAATACCAGTCGGCGCTCAGCTTCTTGGCCTGTGCGGCAGTGATCAGGATCTCGGCAATCGCTTCTTCCTGCTCCCAGCGACGCATCGCCTGCGAAAGCCATGCCCCGCCGAGAAGGCTCTTGATGGAGAAGGTCTTGTCGGGCCGGAAAAAGAGCCCGCTGATTTCCAGATCCCGCACCCGGTCCGCCCGATAGACCTTGAGCGTGTCCGTATCGACGCAGCGTCCGGCCAGATACCAAAGGTCCCGGTCGAACATGACCCCATAGGGTTCGACGTCATGGGCTTTCACGGTCCGCCTTGTGGGGTTGACGTGTTCGAAGCGGACCCGTTTGCCATCCAGGATACCGGCCATGAATCCGTCGAGGGCCTTCTGCCAGTCGCCCGTCGGTTCCGCCTTTGTGCCGGAATGAAAGATGTCGGGCGGGATTGGTTCGATGCCCACGATCCTGTCGGCCTCTTTCAAGAGCCCGTGAACCGTTTTGGGCAGGGACGCCAGCAGCTTCTTTTCCGCGGCTGCAAGATCGTCTGCCAGCGGTACCGTGCGGCTGGAGCGCACCAGTGCCATTGCTGCCAGCAGGGCGGCGGTCTCATTGCGGGTCAGCGCCACAGGTGGCTGAAGATAACCGCTGGCAAGCCGGTAGCCGCCTTCCGCACCACGCTCCGCATCCACCGGAACGCCAAGCGCGATCAGCCTGTCGATGTCGCGATAGATCGTGCGATGGGAAACGTGAAACCGTTCGGCAAGTACGGTTGCCGGGACAAGTTTGCCGCCGGTCAGCAGAAGCAGGATGCCGAGTGCGCGTTCAATCGGGTTCATGGAAAATCGGGCTCTGTGAGGTCGGAACAAAAAAAATCATAACCTGAGAACAGAACGGGATCAAACATGACTCACTGCTGTCAGGATTGATTTGTCATTCTCATCTCGTCCCCAGAAAGGAACGGGCGTTCAGCCCTTAGGAGAAGAGAGATGAGCCTTGAGATCGACACCATTTTCCGCAGCCGCGCAAACAGCCGCAGTGTTCTGTTTTCTGCCCTTCGTGTTTGTGTCGCAGAGTTCCGGAATTATCTTCGCCGCCGGGAAACTAACCGAGCACTTTCTCGCCTGAACGAGAGTGAGCTGAAGGATATCGGCCTGCAACGCACAGAGCTCGGCTACAGCGAGCTGCACGACGACCGCTTCAAGTTGGGGCCTGGGCGTGGATAAACTTTTCCGGCGGCTGGCAAGTTCTCCTGTCAGCCGCCGGATCCGCGCATCAATGCCTTTATCTCCGGCTTGTTCCAGGCAAAGAACATCACCACAAGAGCGGTAAGGGCCGCGATGATCACACCGTAGAACGGCAGATCCAGATCAAGCCCGATCAGTTCCCCGCCCAGCAACGAGATCACGCCCGCCACCAAAGTGAAGACGGCGATGGTCACACCCATCACCCATCCCTGTTCCTTGTCGCTGACGGCTGCCGAATAAAGCCCGAGAAACGTCGGATAGGCGATGCCGAAGGCGAAGTAGAAACAGAAGACCGGCACATAGGTCAGAATTGCGTTGGGCGAGGCTATGAAAGCTGCCGCCGACACTGCCCAGACCGTGAAGGTCATGCCCAGAATAGCTTCCTTGCTGAACCGCTTTTGCGCCGGCACAACCAGAAACGTGCTGGAAAAGGCGAGGGCAATGCCGATCGTCAGCATCACCATCGAACCGCCGAGCGTGCCGTAACCGAAGCGGCTGGTCAGGTAGTTGTCGACGAAGATGTAGAAAGACAGGTTGGCGACGTGAAAGAAGAAGAACACCACCGTCAGCCGCATCACTGTCGGATATTTCCGGATACGCCATAGAAGCTCGAGGATTTCCGAAGGCCTGAACACGAATTTCTGCCGTTCCGCCTCGGCGTCGTGTGCATCCTTGAATGAGAACACCACCAGCAGGATGGCAATCAGCACCAGTACGAAACAGGCATAGAACGGCAGTTTGATGCTCGCCAGGTCGCCAAGCAGGACCGGGTCCGACAAAAGACCGCCGAGCAGCGGGCCGCCGACCAGCCCGAAGCTGACGCCGGTGATGATATAGCCCATGTTCCGGTTGCGGTCCTCGTCATCCGTGCTGCCATCGATCATCGCGGCCTGCGCGATCGGCTGGTTGCCCGCAGTCAGCCCGGTGATCGCGCGGCCCAGGACCAGGAGCAGGAAGCTGTTGAGATAGAGCGCTGCTATGGTGAGCGCATAGCCGCCGAGCGCGCCGAACAGGCAGATCAGGATCGCATTCTTGCGGCCGATGACATCCGACAGTTTGGAGATGTAGGGCGCACCGAAGAACCAGCACAAGAAGAAGACGCCGATGATGAGGCCGTAATCGAAATGGCGCATCGCGTCGCTGGTGGACTGCGGCAACATCGACGTCGACGGTTCCATCACCAGGGAATTGATGATCGGAAACACCAGCCCCTGGCCGAGCAGGTCGACAAAGACAACAAAAAGTAACGTGACCTTGGCAAGAAATGACATCTGCGCCTCCCGTCAATTTTGACGGTAGGCGAAGGAGCGGGATGCGGCAACGAAAAGCTGTGCCGGGTAGGGGCGGCAGATGAACGGTGCTGCTTGCAGACGAACTGCTGGAGTGCGCATACCCGCCCGGCACCGGGCAAGTTTCTTTCAACAGAAAACGGGCCCCAAAGGGCCCGTCGAAGAAGTCAGGTGCAAGCAGGCCTTACGCCGGCCGGTGCGCGTCGTACTGGCCGTGTTCGCGGTAGCGTTCCAGGTAGGTCGGCAAAACGGCTGCCAGCGTTGCCGGGGGAATGCCGATGCCTTCCAGGGTGCGGCCTTCCGCTTTGGCCTTGTCAGACACCACGTTGTCGGTTTTCAGCAGCTCGACCTGATCGGCGGTGAACGGCGCGTAGGGGAAGAGCTGCAGAACCTTGCCCATGGCAGATGCGACCGGGAAGGGCAGCGGCAACAGAACGCGGTTGCGGCGGGTGACTTCCAGAACGTCTTCCAGGCAAGACTTGAAGCTTTTCACTTCAGGGCCGCCGAGTTCATACGTGGTGCCACCGGCAAGCTGGCCATCGACGGCACGGGCAACGGCTTCGGCAACGTCGCAGACATAAACCGGCTGGAACTTGGACTCGCCGCCACCAAGCAGCGGCAGCACAGGCGAGAAGCGGGCCATGTCGGCAAACTTGTTGAAGAACTTGTCTTCCGGACCGAACACGATGGATGGCCGCAGGATGACGCTGCCGGGCAGGGTTTCCAGAACACCGGCTTCGCCGACCGCCTTGGAACGGGCGTAGGCGGAGCTGCTCTGCGCGTCCGCACCGATGGCAGAGATATGCGTGATCCGATCAAGGCCTGCAGCACGCGCGGCTTCCGCGATTGCTCGCGGACCGAAACTCTGCACCGCGTCGAAGGACTGTTTGCCGCTGGGGGCCAGGATGCCGACGGCGTTGACCACCGCATCCGCGCCGATCACGGCCCGGTCGACCGACCAGCGATAGCGCAGGTTGGCCTGTACCGGCATGATCTGGCCAACGGCGCCAAGCGGCTGAAGATGAGTCGCCAGATCGGGACGGCGGACGGCTGCGCGCACGCGGTAACCGCGCTTGGCGAGCGCCTGAACGATATGACGGCCAAGGAATCCCGATCCGCCGAAAACCGTGACGAGTTTGCCGTTAAGTGCTGTGGACATCCTGAAAATGCCTTCTGTCGCGTCCAAAAGGAGAGGCGGCCTGGAATTTGGCCGGCTCAGTCTGGGAGTTTCTTAGCCCTTTGCCGCGGGTCTGTGAAGGGCTCGCTGTGAATGAATAAAAAAAGTCGCACAGAGTGATTGACAAGCCCCGGAACCACCCTTACAAGCCCCCCTCACAGCCCAGGTGGCGGAATTGGTAGACGCACTAGCTTCAGGTGCTAGCGCTCGCAAGGGCGTGGAGGTTCGAGTCCTCTCCTGGGCACCAAATTTTGGTTTTGGACACACTACCAAGGTCCAGAACAATCTAAAAAAGCTCCGGTTTTCCGGAGCTTTTTTCGTTTCTGGGGCTGCTTCGGCGTTTTGGCCTAATGGCCTACCGATTTCGAGAAAACATTGATGATCACCACCCCGCTAAGGATCAGTCCAAGGCCGATCAGGGCCGGCAGGTCGAGTTTCTGGTCGAACACCAGCCAGGCGACCATGGTGATGAGAACGATGCCCGCTCCGGACCAGATTGCGTAGACGATTCCCGTCGGCAAAACGCGAATCGGATAGGACAGCAGCCAGAACGAGATCGCATAACCGGCCACGGTGATGATCGAAGGCAGCAGGCGGGTGAAATTTTCGGTTTTTGCCAGAGCGGAAGTTGCGATGACCTCGGCGACGATGGCCGCGACGAGGAAAAGATAGGTGGCGGCGAGGCTGTTCGGCATCTCTGGCTCTTTAAGGCGGTGAGGGAGCCCCGGATGAAGGTACGCAGGCCTTCCAGGGAGCGAGTGGTTTCCGTTTCGTCTGTTTATACGAAAAAGGCCCGCGTGCGCGGACCTTTCTGAAGGCTGGGGCTGTATTTGCGGGCGGCTGTCTGGCGCAAATCGCGATGCACGATCCTTCTGGTTGAACGCGATACGTTCTAGAAGGTGTATTTGCTTTCCAGCAGCAGGCCGTAGCGGTGATAGTTCTGGTCGAGAACCACTTTCTCGCCAGTGACGACATATCTGCGGTCGAAATTCGAGTGGAGCCACCAGTAACGGCCACCGACGCCCAGTTGCCAGTTCTTGGTCAGGTCGACATTCAGCATCGCATCTGCTTCCAGACCATAGGTCCAGTCGCTTTCCCAGGTTTCTATCTTGTTGTAGCTCCAGGGCACACCTGCGACGTCAACGGACCAGCCGGCGCGTTGGCCGATGTCGCCTTCAGCAGTCATGCCCAGGCGGATCGCATGCCAGTCGCGGGACTGTTCGACGGTCAGATTTCCGTATTTCGCCGAAACGTCGTCGGACAGGTACTGGTAGCCGACGAACCCTTTCAGCCGCACCTGGTTGTTTGCAAATTGCGCAAAGCCCCAGCCGCCGTCGAGAACAACATATCCGAGCGAGGTCTCATCGGTTTCGTCCATCTCGTAGCCAGAGAAATGCACATCGCCACCGTCGCTCCTGCCGAGGCCGACATAGCCCCTGAAGAAGGTGTTGGACGTCGTGTCCTCGAGCGTTCCGACCAGTTCCGCGGTGTGAGAGGTCACATTATCCGTGCTGGAAATGTCGAAGCCGCTGTTGTCCAGATCGGAGCGCGACTGGCTGTACCAGTATCGCAGACCGATGCTGCCGCGCAGTGTCGATGGCTGATAGAGTTCGCCGGGCCCTGAGTAGACATCCGCAGCGGAGGCAAGGGGCGCCGAAGAAAGCGCAAGGAAGGCCGCAATCGGAAGGGACTGCAATAGTCTTTTCATGGCTGAAACACCGCTTGTCTGATTACGCGGGAATGCGCGCTATTGGTGTGTCAGATATTGCAATTTATGGTTAACAGTGCGTGAAGGCACACCTGTTTAAGCCAGGTGACGCAGCGTCCCGCCCGGCGGGCCTTGCAAAGGAGGCAAGCCCCGGCACAGCCCCAGCACGGCCCCGGCAAGCCTTGCTGCGGGGCCTCTGGTGAAGTTGATTTGGCTCAACCGCCTCCCGCAAACTTTCGGGGGGAGGCGGCGAGCTACCGGTGATGGATCAGATCGGATAGCCCTGACCGGGGTCTTCGATGGTGATCCAGCGCAGTTCCGTGAACTCGTTGATGCCTGCCGTACCGCCGAAGCGGCCATAGCCGGAGGATTTCACACCGCCAAAAGGCATCTGCGCTTCGTCAAAGACAGTCGGGCCATTGATGTGGCAGATGCCGGACTGGATGTCCTTGGCAACTTCCAGAGCCCTGCGGGTATCCTGCCCGAAGACGGCAGCCGAAAGGCCGTAGTCCGTGTCGTTGGCGATCTCGATGGCATGGGCGGTGTCGCGGGCGCGGATCATCGTGGTGACAGGACCGAAGCTTTCTTCGCCGTATATGCGCATCTCCGGAGTAACCAGATCGACGATGGTCGGGGCCATCACGGTGCCTTCCTCCGGCACGCCGCCGCACAGAACCTTTGCGCCTTTCGCAACGGCGTCGTCAATCAGGGCTTTGACATGGTCGACAGTGTCGCGATCGACAACCGAGCCGATATGAACCTGTTCGGTTGGCGCGCCCACTTTAAGCGCGCTGGCGCTGGCCGCGAATTTCTCCGCAAAGACGTCTGCAATGGACTGATCAACAACAACTTTTTCCGTGGACATGCAGATCTGTCCCTGGTTCATGAAAGCGCCGAACCGGGCGGCATTGACCGCACCGTCGAGATCGGCATCGTCGAGCACCACCAGTGAAGCCTTGCCGCCGAGTTCCAGAAGGCAGGGTTTCAGGTGCTTGGCAGCACGCTCTGCGATGATCCGGCCAACGCGGGTCGATCCGGTAAAGTTGATCCGGCGCGTCAGTGGGTGGTCGACCAGCGCGTTGACCACTTCTGGAGCGTCAGCTGCATCGTGGGTCAGGATGTTCAGGACGCCCTTGGGCAAGCCCGCATCAGCCATGACGTTACCCAGAAGCCTGTGCAGGCCAGGGCATTTCTCGGAGGCCTTCATCACCACTGTGTTGCCGCAGGCAATCGGCAGTGCGAAACAGCGGACACCCAGAATGGTCGGAGCGTTCCACGGCGCCATGCCGACCAGAACGCCAACGGGCTGGCGGTAACCCATGGAAAAGGATCCGGGCTTGTCGGAGGGGATGATCTCGCCCTTGATCTGAGTGGTGGAAGCGGCCGCTTCACGCAGGATCTTGGCGGCGAACATGTTGTTGAAACCGAGCCATGGCGCGGTCGCCCCTGTCTCGCGAATGCCGACCTCGACGAACTGCGGCGTGCGTTCTTCCATGAGATCGGCAGCCTTGTTGAGGATCTTGCGCCGTTCACTCGGGCCAGTCTTCGACCACGCGGCAAAGGCAGCCTGCGCGGACTGCACAGCCTTGTCGACGTCGGCCGCCACCGCGGCTGCCGCCACGCTGGCGCGTTCGCCGCTGACCGGGTTCTTGCGTTCGAAGACAGCCGCGTTGCTGGCTGCCTGGTCCTCGTTGTCGATGAAAAGGCCGTAGTCCATGGGATCCTCCGTTGTGTTGGTCTTGTTTGGTCCCGTCAGTCGTCCGGGCCTGCGAACAGGGCGGAGTAGACGAGTGTCTGGTTGGCGTGTTCGCGCATGATCGATTCAGCGCGCTGTGGGTCGCGTTTCGAGATCGCGTCGAAGATGAGGCGGTGCTGCATGTTGCCCAGGCGCAGGCGCATCATGTCTTCTTCGGCCTTGTCGGCGCTGAACACCACCGTGCCCAGCTTGAGCATCGGGAGGCTTTCCATGCGATCGAACGCATAGCCGATGTAGTCGTTGCCGCACTGGCGCATGATCGTCTCGTGAAAGGCGACATTGCCGTCCTGATAGCGCGAGATCTTGTCACCATCCGCCGATGTGTCGGTTAGCGCGATGTCCATGTCCTTGATGACGGATTTCAGCGTCGCCTCGACGTCCTTGCTCATGCCGCTCTTGGCAAGCGTGCCGGCAGCCAGGCCTTCCAGTACACCGCGCACCTCGTAGGCGTGCTTGATGTCGCCCAGATTGAATTCCTGCACCGTGAAGCCGCGACCGTCACGCTTCTTGATGAGACCTTCCACCTCCAGCGCGCGCAATGCCAGCCGTGCAGGTGTTCGCGACACGTCGAACATGTCGGCAACGCTCACTTCGCTGATCTTCGAGCCCGGTGCCAGCGAGCCGTCCATGATCATGCGATGAAGAACTGCCAGCACGCGCTTGTCGGACGGGGCTGTTTCATTTGCCTTGGTCGTCATCTGTCCTTGCCATTTTCGGATCCATACCTGTTCGAAGGCATGGACCTTATCATGAGCATTTTCATATTTATGTATCCAAAAATATCGCATTGTCATTACAAAATTTCTGAAATCACCATTATTGGATGCAATATGTTGCAAAGTTGAAAATTTATGGATACAAAGTTGAGGCGCGATCAAACGCATGATCTGCGCGACTGGGAGGAGTTCTGATGCGTAGAATAGTTTTTGGAGCGACTGCGCTTGCCGCGGCGCTGCTGGCCTCCACGGCCTTTGCCGCGGACCCGATCAAGATCGGCCGCGTGGTGCATATGACCGGTCCGGCGGCAGGAGGTGATGCTGCCAGCCACAGCCCGAATGTGGAGCTCTGGGTTAGCCAGGTGAACGGACGCGGCGGCCTGATGGTCGGTGGCGAGCGTCGTCCTGTGGAGCTGGTCGAATATGACGACAAATCCAATCCGGCCGAGATGATCAAGGCGGTGCAGCGTCTCGCCACGCAGGATGAAGTCGATTTTCTGCTGACGCCCTGGGGCACCGGTTTCAACGCGGCAGCTGCTCCGATCTTCGCAAAATACGGTTATCCGCAAATCTCGGTGACCAACATCACCGACGAGATCGAGGAACTTTCCGAACGGTTTCCGAACATGTTCTTCACCCTCGGCAACACGACCGGTTTTGTCGAGGGCCTGCGCGACACCTTGAACAAGCTTCGTGACAACGGTGCCATCGGCAACAAGGTGGCCATGGTCAATGTCGCAGATGCCTTCGGCATAGAGCTTGCGGCCGTCGCGCGTGAAGTTCTGCCGGCGGCTGGCTACGAGATTGTCTTCGACAAGTCCTACCCCCTCGGCACGGCGGATCTGTCTCCGGTGGTCAAGGGAGCCAAGGCGACCGAACCGGATGCGTTCATCGCCTTTTCCTACCCACCGGATACCTTTGCGTTGACGGAACAGGCTATCATTGAAAATCTCGATGTCGGCGCCTTCTACACGGCGGTCGCGACAGCGTTTCCCGCCTACGCCGGCAAATTCGGCAGCAAGATCGAAGGTAATCTCGGGGCAGGGGGCGTCAATCTCGATCTGGAGCCGATGACGGAATACCGCGCGGCCTTCAACGCGCTTCATGGCAATCAGCCTGAATATTGGGCCGCAGCCACCTACTATGCCAGCTTGCAGGTTCTGGAACAGGCGATCGAAGGGGCTGACAGTACGGACCGCGAGGCCGTGACCGAGTACATCAAGGCCAACAGCTTTGACACCGCCCTCGGCACGATCAGCTTCGACAAGCACAATGAATCGAAGCACTACTGGACGGTGGGCCAGTGGCACGACGGCCAGTTCAATGCCGTCGCCGGCGTCGGTGTCCCGGTTGCGGTCGAGCCGGTCGCCAAGGAAGGCTGGAACTGAAGACCTTCGGACCGGCCGCTCAGGCCGGTCCGGATCGTCTCGCGAATTGGTAGTTTAGATGGACATCCTGATTTCCGGCCTGCTTCTGGGCGGAACCTATGCGCTCATAGCCATGGGGCTCAATCTGCAATACGGCGTCGCCCGGATCATGAACCTTGCCAATGGCGAGGTTCTGGTCATGGGGGCACTGGCGTCATTTCTTGCCTTTACCGCGGCTAGCATAAGTCCGCTGATCACGGTGTTCCTCGTGGCGCCATTGGCGTTCGCAACCAGCTGGCTGGTCTACCGCGTCCTGCTTCTGCCGCTTGTCCGGCGGGCGAAAACGCAAGGCCAGCTAGAGGTGGACTCCATTCTGGCAACCTTCGGAATGGCATTCATTCTGGTGGGCACCATGGTGTTGATCTATCCGGAACTGTTTGCCTATTCCTTCCTTGCCGTTCCGGTGGACGTTGCCGGAACGACGGTTGCCGCCAACCGGCTGGTTGCCTTCGGCGGGGCCGTGGCCATCAGTCTGGCGCTTTATCTGTGGCTGAACCGGTCCAACGCCGGATTGGCTGTCCGGGCTGTTGCCGTCAGTCCGATGGCAGCCGGTCTTGTCGGCATCAACGTCGAACGCATCAGCGCGCTGGCCTTTGCCATCGGCGGCACGATCACGGCGATGGGGGGCGTGCTGATTTCAACCTTCGTCACGCTTGATCCGTCGTTCGGTGTCATCTTCACCATGAAGGCGTTGATCATCGTGATCATGGGCGGGGTCGGCGACATTCGCGGGGCAATTGTGGCTGCGCTGATCCTGGGCGTGGTGGAAACCGCCGTGGCGACGCTGATCGATCCGGGGCTGACCCTGGCTGCTGCCTACACGATCTTTCTGCTTGTTCTCCTGTTTCGGCCCCAGGGCCTGTTTGGCAGGAGACCCGCATGAACATTTCAGCCCTTGCGATGCCCGGCGCCGCAGCGCTTCTGGCCGCCGCCGCATGCGTTCCCTTTGTTGCAGACGGCTACTGGCTGTCGATCGCCGTAACCGTTTTGATGTATGCCGCCCTTGCCACTTCATGGTCGCTGTTTTCCGGGCCGACCCACTACATTGCCCTGTCGACGGGCGCCTTTTTCGGCATCGGTGGTTATCTGGTCGGCCTCGGCATGAGCGACTACGACCAGAGCTTCTGGGCGATGGCGGCGCTCGCCCCCGTTGTCGCGACAGCGCTCGCCGCGGTGATCGGCTGGGCGACCCTGCGCTTGTCCGGCGTCTATTTCGTCATCTTCACGCTCGGTCTTGCGGAAATGGTCCGCAACCTCGTCAGCTGGGTGCAGAACAATTTCCTCGGCAGCCGCGGGCTCTATGTGCTCACCGACCTGGATGAAACGCATATCTACTGGATGCTGCTTGCCGTTCTTGCCGCCGTGTTCGTGTTCGGCTGGTGGCTGGGGCGGTCGCGGCTCGGGTTCGCGCTGCGCATTCTCGGCAATGACGAGGCTGTGGCGCGCCATGTCGGCATCAACACCGCGCGCACCAAGGTCCTGATGTTCATGACCACCGGCTTCGTTGCCGCTCTTGTCGGTGCCATCGTCGCACCGCGCTACTACTACATCGAACCGAATGTCGTGTTCTCGCCGGAGCTCAGTTTCGTCGTTGTCATCATGGCTCTTCTGGGTGGCACGCGTAAACTTTACGGCCCGCTTCTGGGCGTTCTTCCCTTCACGCTCCTGTGGGAGGTGATTTCTGTCTCTTTCCCCAATGCCACCACGCTGGTTCTGGGGCTCGCCTTTCTTTTGATCGTCTATTTCCTGCCGAATGGTGTCACCGGTCTTTTCGGCAAGCTTCTGGCAGGGAGGTCGTCATGACATCAGGACAACCGATCCTTCACGTGGAAAGCCTCAGCAAGCGCTTCGGCGGTCTTGTTGCAGTCAACAATGTCAGTTTCCAGGTACTCGAGCATGAGGTGATGGGGCTGATCGGGCCGAACGGATCCGGCAAGTCCACGACCATGAACATGATTTCCGGCGCCCTGAAGCCGAGCTCCGGGGCGATCATTCTCAAGGGGCAGGATCTGACCAGGAAAAAGCCCCACGAAATTGCCCGCTCTGGCGTTTCCAGAACCTTCCAGCTTGTCCGCATTTTGCCGGAGCTGACCGTGCTGGAAAACGTCATCGCCGGCGGCGTCTTCGGCCATGCCAGGCGCTGGGGCAAGGAGGTGGAAACTTTCGCGGCGGAGCTTCTGGCAAGGGTCGGTCTGGAAAGGCAAAGTGGCAAGCCGGTCTCCGCGCTGACCTACATCGACCAGAAGCGGCTGGAACTTGCCCGCGCACTCGCCAGTGAACCGGAAGTCCTTCTTCTGGACGAGTGGCTCGCCGGTCTCAATCCTTCCGAGCTGACGGTCGGCATCGATCTGATTGCCAGCCTGCGCCAGGAGGGACGGACGATCATTCTTGTCGAACATGTCATGGACGCCATCCGCTCGCTATGCGACCGGTGCCTGGTGATCAACTCGGGCGCCCGGATTGCCGAAGGCACACCGGAAGACGTGCTTTCCGACCCGGAAGTCATCCGGGCCTACCTGGGGGATGGCTGATGCTGGATATCAACGGGCTCACCGTCACCTATGGTCTTCATGCAGCCCTTCAGGGTGTCAGCCTGACCGCATCGAAAGGCGAGATCGTCGTCATTCTGGGCGCAAACGGGGCCGGCAAGAGTTCGCTGTTGCGGGCCATCGCCGGGATCAGTGCAGGAACGGTCAGTGGTGAGGCAGCACTCGCTGGCCAATCCCTTCGCCAGATGAAAGCGGACAGGATCGTCGAGGCTGGAATAGCCTTCGTGCCGGAAGGCCGAGGCATATTCGGCGATCTCAGCGTCTGGGAAAACCTGATGCTGGGCGCCTATCCGGAGCGGGCGCGAGCAAGCCGGCAGGAGAACCTGGAAAAGGTGGTTGCTCTCTTTCCGAAACTGGCACAGCGGCGCAACCAGACCGCTCGGACCATGTCGGGTGGCGAACAGCAGATGGTGGCCATCGGCCGCGCCATGATGTCGAACCCGGACATCCTGATGCTGGACGAGCCGTCCCTTGGCCTGTCGCCACTCCTGTCGGGCGAACTCTTCGAGAACCTGTCGCGCATCCGGGAAACCGGCATCGGCGTCCTTCTGGTCGAACAGAACGCCAAGCGAAGCCTGGCGATCGCGGACAGGGGGTATCTGATTGAAAACGGCCTGATCACAGGCGCTGATACGGCATCTGCCCTGCTCAATGATCCGGCCGTACAGAAAGCCTATCTCGGATCGGGATAAACACCGGGCCGAAGAATAAGCAATTGCCCGCCTTGACCTTCCAGCAACTGGAGGGCCTATCTGATGAGGAGATCGAAGATCCATCAGGGCGAACATCATGCAGGATTCAGCGATCCAGCCGAACCAGACTGGCGAGGCAGGCAAGGTCACGGACCCGGTCTGCGGCATGTCGGTTACTCTTGGAAAAGGCAAGCCGAGCCTGAAATACAAGGGCGAGGAGTTCCACTTCTGCAGTCCGAAGTGTCACGACAAGTTCGAGGCTGATCCCTATTTCTATGTGTCCGGCAATAGCAGGAAGAAAAAGGCGATGGAGGCGGAACAGTCCGCCAAGGGCGCGCTTTATACCTGCCCCATGCACCCGCAAATCGTCCAGGAAGGTCCGGGAACCTGCCCGATTTGCGGGATGGCACTGGAGCCGCAGAGCGGCGTTTCCGACGAACCAAACCATGAGCTGGTCGATTTTACCCGCAGGCTCTGGGTTAGTGCCCTGGCGGCTGTCCCGCTTCTGATCCTGACCATGGGGCCGATGGTAGGCGTGCCGATCCGGGACTGGATCGGCGAAAGCGTTGCGATCTACCTGGAAGTCCTGCTGGCTACGCCGGTAGTCCTTTGGGCAGCCTTGCCTTTTTTCCAGCGGGGCTGGGCGTCTCTGGTCACTCGCAATTTCAATATGTGGACACTGATCATGATCGGTGTCGGTGCAGCCTATCTCTATTCCATGATTGCCGCTTTCCTGCCTTTCCTGTTCCCGGATGCGCTGAAGGGACCGGAGGGCCATATGCCGGTTTATTTCGAGGCTTCGGTGGTGATTATCGCGCTGGTCTTCGTAGGCCAGGTACTGGAACTGAGCGCCCGCGAACGCACGGGCGACGCGATCCGCGCCCTGCTGGACCTCGCCCCCAAGACAGCCCGGCGAATTACACCGGAGGGTGACGAATACGACGCTCCGCTTGAGAGTATCCTCGCAGGGGATCTGTTGCGCGTTCGACCAGGCGAGGCTGTTCCGGTCGATGGCGTGGTCAAGGAGGGTGGGTCATCCGTCGATGAAAGCCTGGTCACCGGGGAACCGGTTCCGGTCGAAAAGAACCCGGGAGACAAGGTTACCGGCGGAACGCTCAACAAGACCGGGTCCTTCACCATGAAGGCGAAGCTGGTCGGTGCGGACACCATGTTGTCCAAGATCGTCGACATGGTTGCCTCGGCGCAACGTTCACGCGCCCCGATCCAGGGGCTGGCCGATCGCGTTGCAGGATACTTCGTGCCTGCGGTACTCGGTGTGGCGGTGCTTGCTTTCGTGATGTGGCTGTTCGTAGGTCCAAGCCCTGCATTCGTTCACGCGGTTGTCGCGGCCGTCTCGGTGCTCATTATCGCGTGTCCGTGTGCACTCGGCCTTGCCACCCCGATGTCGATCATGACGGCAACGGGCAGAGGCGCGCAGGCCGGCGTTCTGGTAAAGACCGCCGAAGGTCTGGAACGGCTAGCAGCGGTGGATACGATCGTCGTTGACAAGACGGGAACCCTTACCGAAGGCAAACCGGTTGTCGATGAGCTTGTTCCGGCCGCCGGCAAAAGCAAAATGGAGCTTCTGCGGCTGGCCGGCGCGCTTGAAAAAGGCTCGGAACACCCGCTTGCCGAAGCGATCCTCGGGGCAGTCAAAAGCCAGGATCTGGATCTGCCCAGGGCAGAAAACTTCGAAGCCGTCACGGGGAAAGGCGTGCGTGCACGGGTCGATGATGCAGTCGTTCTTTTTGGCAACGCCGCTTTTGCCAGCGAAAGTGGCGCCGATTTGTCCGATCTTGGCGATCGTGCCGAAGAACTGGCTGAGCTGGGCAAGACGGTGATGTATCTGGTGCAAGAGGCTGGTGAGACAGCGCAGCTTCTTGGGCTCATCGCCGTTGCGGATCCGGTCAAGGCAAATGCCAGGGCAGCCATCAGCGCCCTGCATGACGACGGTATCAGGATCGTTATGGCGACGGGCGATGCGCCCCGCACGGCAGACGCCGTAGCCAAGCTGCTGGGGATTGACGAGGTTCACGCCGGTGTGTTGCCGGAAGGCAAGAAGAAGCTCATTGAAGACCTGAAGTCCAGGGGGGCAACGGTTGCCATGGCTGGTGACGGTGTCAACGATGCGCCTGCATTGGCTGCTGCCGATGTCGGTCTTGCCATGGGCACGGGGGCCGATGTCGCGGTGGAAAGCGCCGGACTGACGCTGCTCAAGGGTGATCTGGAAGGCATCCTGCGCGCCCGGAAGCTCGCCCGCGAGACGGTTCGCAACATCCGGCAGAACCTCTTTTTCGCCTTCGTCTATAATGCGGTCGGTGTGCCTGTGGCGGCCGGTGTGCTCTATCCGGTCTTCGGCATACTGCTGTCGCCGATGCTGGCCGCCGCCGCCATGAGCCTGTCTTCGGTTTCGGTTATCAGCAACGCGCTGCGTCTGCGCACGCTGAAGCTTTAAGGAAAAGAAAAATGAATATCGGTGAAGCCTCCGAACAGAGCGGACTGCCGGTCAAGACGATCCGCTACTACGAGGATATCGGCCTCGTCCGCCCTCTGCGCAGCGAGAACGGATATCGCGATTTTATCGACGCGGATCTCCAGCGGCTGAAGTTCCTTCAAAGGTCGCGCAGCCTTGGGTTTTCCATCGACGAGTGCCGTGAACTTCTGTCTCTCTACGAGGACCGCAACCGGGCAAGTGCCGACGTCAAGGCGATCACCCGGGCGAAGATCAAGGAAGTGGATCGCAAGATCGAGGAGCTGCGCTCACTCAAGAAGGTTCTGTCAGAGCTGGTGACCGCCTGCCATGGTGACGATCGGCCCAACTGTCCGATCATCGACGATCTGTCCGGCCAGCATGACCACGATCAGCTGGATGAAGATAGCAGGCAGGCTTGATGAGCAGGATCTTTCTGACAGTTTCAGCGATCTTGTCCGTTATTGTGCTGGGCATTCTGTTCTGGGGGCTCGTGTCCGGAAAGGAACAACCGCCTGCCGCTAGTGGAGCCGCGCTGGTGTCGGTGCAAGTCCCGGCCCTGGAAGGACAGGCCCTGGCTGGCGAAACTCTTTTTCGCGAAAACTGCGCGAGTTGTCATGGCGACAACGCTGCCGGGCGCGATGGCATCGCGCCCCCGCTGGTACACAAGATTTACGAGCCTGGCCATCACGCCGACGGGGCCTTTCTGCTCGCAGTCTCCCGTGGCGTGCGTGCGCACCACTGGCCATTTGGCGATATGCCGCCCGTGGATGGTGTCAGCCAGGAGGATGTACAAAAGATCGTTGTCTATGTGCGCGCGCTTCAACGGGCAAACGGGATCAACTGAACTCGAGGGGCGGGCGCGAGCTTTGAACCTGAGGGGTGTTTGTTGGCCTCGGCTGTCGCGCCATCTTTCCGAACCGGTCATGAAAGAGGGATGGCCGGCGGCCGAGTGCCTGGTGCATTGATTGCGACTTGGGACTGGAATTGCAATGAGCTGCCACCAGGCAATTCGTATCAAGAAATAGCATTCTCTTCACGTATCGGCATGGTTCTGCGGTCAACCGGCTTGCCTCATCCCGCCGCATGTTTTACCTGACGGAAAACTTATTCGAAAAAGCGGCCTGTCGTTTGCCTGTTGCGGGCAGTCGGCAGGCAATAACATTTGCGGTCGTTCAACCTGTGTTCATGTGTCATGGCATAAATGCAGGTGCGGTCATTGAAGATAAGAAACAGGTGTCCTGCTGGATCATTATGGCAGGAGCATCGACAGAAATTGTGCTCGGGACAGGCCAGAGGAGACGAAACGTCATGACCATCCGCTATCACAAGGGCGATTTGCCCGATCTGAAAGCCTATGAAACGGCAAGTGCGGTGGCGGTCGATTCCGAGACCCTGGGCCTCAACCCGCATCGTGACCGGCTCTGTGTTGTGCAGCTTTCACCGGGCGATGGCAGCGCCGATGTGGTCCAGATCGCACGCGGTCAGAGCGAGGCGCCGAACCTCGCTGCGCTGATGACCGATACGGCCAAACCGAAAATATTCCACTTCGCCCGGTTTGATGTTGCGGTGCTTCAGCACTATTTGAACATCCAGGTCTCGCCGATCTGGTGTACGAAAATCGCCTCCAAACTGGTTCGGACCTATACGGATCGCCACGGACTGAAGGATATCACGCGCGAACTTCTCGGGGTTGAATTGTCCAAGCAGCAGCAGAGCTCGGATTGGGCTGCAGAAACATTGAGCGACGCCCAACTGGCCTACGCGGCTTCGGACGTGCTTCATCTGCACGCCTTGAAGGAACGGCTGGAAATGATGCTGGAGCGTGAAGAACGTAGTCATATTGCCCGGGCCTGTTTCGATTTCCTGCCGACGCGGGCAGAACTCGATCTGAAGGGCTGGGAAGAAAACGATATTTTCGCCCACTCGTAATGGCTTAGGTGCCAGGAGATCGGGCACACGATTTCGGAGAATGGATTGAGCGCTGTTGGCGATCATATGCACGGACATGCGGCCAGGCGACCATTGACCCGCGCCCAACGAGCCGCGCGCCGACACAGCCTGATGGTGCGCATCATGCGCTGGCTGTTTCCTGGCGTCGGGCTGTTGATTCTGGCAGTCATGGTCGGGCTCGTGGTCTTGTTCAACGTGCTCAGCGGGCTTGGTGCCACCAACATGATGCTGACCAGCGAGGGGCTGGTGATGGATCATCCCGAACTGTCGGGTCATGATGGTGACCGCTCCTACCGGGTAACCGCCTACAGGGCGATCCAGCGCCTCAGTGACCCGCGCGTCATCGATCTTGAGACCATTCGGGCCGACATCACGCTCAGCAAGGACCAGAGCGCGCAGATTGTGGCGCTGAAAGGTACCTACAACAACGCGACGGAGAGCTTGCGGCTCTATGAAGGCATTCAGCTTGAATGGAGTGAAGGCTACACGGTCGACCTGTCTGAAGTGGAAATCGACCTCAGCAACGGGGCTCTGAAGACCTCGCAGGTCGTGTCCATTCGTTCCGATCAGGGCCGTGTCGTGGCGGGCAAACTCGACTATGATAAAGCCAAGGGAATCGTCAGGTTTTCCGACGGTATCAAGATGACCCTCAATCCTGCTTCGCAAGGACAGTAAGAGATGACTTTTCTGAAACGCATGACGATTGCCGCCGCCGCAGCCCTTCTTGCCGGTTCGGCCCATGCCCAGACCTTCTCCGATGCCTTCGCCGGCTTCGGGTCGAACGATGGTGAGCCTATCGAGATCGAGGCGAGTGAACTGAGGGTCGAAGACAACAACAACACCGCAACCTTCGTTGGCGATGTGCTGGTCACGCAGGGCGAAACCAGCCTCAAGACGCAGCGGCTCAAGGTGTTCTACGTCGGCTCAGGTGCTGAGAAGACCGAAGAAAGCGCCGTCCAGCAGAAGATTTCGAAGCTGGAAGCGGCGGGAGGCGTGTTCATCACCTCCAAGGACCAGACCGCGAAGGGCGACGAAGCCAGCTTCGACATGAACAAGGAAGTCATGGTGATGACCGGCAAGGAAGTCGTGCTCAGCCAGGGACCGAATGTTGTCGTCGGGAACAGGCTGACCGTCAATCTGAAGACCGGCCAGGCCAATCTGAGCGCCGGCAATGGCAAGGTGTCCGGCCAGGGCAGCGGCCGCGTCAAGGTGCGCATTCAGCCCAACAGTGTGAACAACGACCAAAACGGCAACTGATATTGACGGCTGGTTCGACTCGACAGTGTCGGCCTCAGACCTTATGTGAAGCCGCGGCAATGATCGGATGGACGGCGCGCCAGTGAAGAGAACGTCTTCGGAGTATAACGGATTGCAGGGAAGCATGCCGGAAACGGGCCACGATGGCGAAGAACTGTCGCAGGCGCTGGTCGTCGATGGCATCGGCAAGACCTATGGCCGCCGCCAGGTGGTGAAATATGTGAGCCTGTCCGTGAAGCCTGGCGAAGCCGTCGGCCTTTTGGGGCCGAACGGTGCCGGCAAGACCACGACCTTCTATATGATCACCGGGCTGATCCGGCCGGATCAGGGCAAGATCTCGCTGGAAGGCTTCGACATCACCCGCATGCCCATGTACCGGCGCGCCCGGCTCGGCATCGGCTACCTGCCCCAGGAAGCGTCCATCTTCCGTGGCCTGACGGTGGAAGAGAATATCCGCGCCGTTCTGGAAGTGATCGAGCCGAACCGGCAGAAACGCCGGGAGGAGCTAGATGAGCTGCTGGCTGAATTCGGCCTCACCCACTTGCGGAAATCGCCAAGTATCGCCCTTTCCGGTGGTGAACGCCGCCGCGTTGAAATTGCCCGCGCACTTGCAAGCCGTCCGTCCTTCATGCTGCTCGACGAACCTTTCGCAGGTATCGACCCCATCGCGGTAGGGGATATTCAGCAGCTCGTGCGTCACCTGACCCAGCGTGGCATTGGCGTTCTGATAACGGACCACAATGTTCGCGAGACGCTCGGCCTCATCGACCGCGCCTACATCATCGCTTCGGGCGAGGTTCTGACGGAAGGGCTCCCCCAGGAAATTGTCACCAATCCGGATGTGCGCCGGCTTTATCTGGGTGAACAGTTTACGCTTTGATGACACGCCGCCAGCTACGTTATACACTCGGTCTGCAATCAAGAAGCAAAAAGCAGACCAACTTGAAATAACGCTTGCCTGGGAACTCAATGGCCATTTCAACCAAGCTGGAGATGCGACAAAGTCAGTCGCTGATCATGACGCCGCAACTGATGCAGGCGATCAAGCTGTTGCAAATGTCCAATCTCGATCTCGTTGCCTATGTCGAAGCCGAGTTGGAACGAAATCCGCTTCTGGAAAAGAACGACATCGCCGAAGGCGGAGGCGAGGGGGATGGCGGCAGGGACGCCGCTGCAGACGCGTTCGGCGATGGCGCGGACAATCAGACCCGCCAGGGCGACGAGCCCGATACAGGCGACTGGATGCAGAACGATCTGGAAACCGGGTCGGAGGCCATTGCCTCACGCATGGATACCGACCTGGGCAACGTCTTTCCCGACGAGCCCGGCGTGCCTGCATCGCCGGATCCGGCTCTTCTGAAGGCCGGTGACAGTTACAAGAACGCCGGCAGCAGTGGTGCTTCTGAAGATTACAATCTGGAGGCCTTCGTTGCCGACGAAGCCTCCCTGGTCACGTCTCTTGAAGAACAGATGCATCTGGCGATCGGCGATGAAGCCGACAAGCTGATCGCGACCCACCTGATCAACTCGCTTGATGAAAACGGCTACCTTTACCTGGATTTCGATGAGACGGCGGAGCAGCTCGGGGTCGAAACCGAACGGCTGGAAAGCGTTCTGGCCATCTTGCAAACCTTTGAGCCCGCAGGCGTGTTTGCGCGTAACCTGGCCGAATGCCTGAAGCTGCAGCTCATCGACAAAAACCGCTACGATCCGGCCATGGAAGCGCTGATCGACAATATTGAACTGCTGGCCAGACGCGATCTGCCGGGACTTCGCAAGGTTTGCGGTGTCGATGATGAGGATCTGGTCGAGATGATTGCGGAAATCCGCGCACTCGATCCCAAGCCCGGCAGTCTCTTCGGATCGGCGCTGGTGCAGCCGGTGGTGCCGGATGTCTTCGTGCGCCCGGCCAACGACGGCACCTGGGCGATCGAGCTGAATTCGGACACCCTGCCGAAAGTGCTCGTCAATCAGACCTATTATGCCAAGGTCATCAAGACGGCCCGAAACGAGACGGAGAAGGAATATCTCACCGACTCGTTGCAGACGGCCAACTGGCTCGCCAAGAGCCTTGATCAGCGCGCCCGTACGATCCTCAAGGTATCGACAGAAATTGTCCGGCAGCAGGACGGGTTTCTCACCTACGGCATCGCCCATTTGCGTCCGCTCAATCTGAAGACCGTCGCGGAAGCAATCGGCATGCACGAATCGACGGTCAGCCGGGTGACCTCGAACAAATTCATGGCGACCCCGCGCGGCATCTACGAGCTCAAGTACTTCTTCTCTTCCGCCATCTCCGCAACGGTGGGCGGCGATGCCCATTCGGCGGAGTCGGTCCGGCACCGGATCAAGCAGATGATCGATGCCGAAGATCCGAAGTCGATCCTGTCGGACGATACGATTGTCAAAATTCTGAAGGACGACGGCGTCGATATTGCCCGCAGGACGGTCGCCAAATACCGCGAAGCCATGAAGATCGGTTCGTCTGTTCAGCGCCGGCGTGAAAAAAACGTGCGACTTTAAGTCCTGATGTGATCTGCCGTTAGGGCTCGATGGTGCAATATTTAAAATGTTTCAGAGATTTCCACTGAAACAATACAAGGCAATTACACGGCTCTTTTTCAACTTTGTTTCTTTAATTCATAATCAATTGACTCTTTGAGCGAGCGCAATTATAGCACCGCCCTCGTGACGTAAACAGGGGATGGCGCTTCGGCGCTGACTGGTCCATTCTGTAAGCTTGAAACGTCTCGCGTTTCAACACCGGCGGCAACGTCGGTGACCTATCGGTCAATAGAAAAAGAAGAGGTCCCCATGGCTTTGCGGATTTCGGGTAAGAATGTCGATGTAGGCGATGCACTGCGCGTCCACGTCACAGACCGAATCGAAGACGCTCTGGAAAAATATTTCACAGGCGGCTTCACAGGCCACGTTACGCTCAGCAGGGAGGGCACAGGCTTCAAGTCTGAATGCAGCCTGCATTTGGACACCGGTATTGTACTTCAAGTGTCCGCGCAGGATCAGGACCCGCGCGCCAGTTTCGATATGGCTGCGGAAAAGATCGAAAAGCGGCTTCGCCGCTACAAGCGCAAGCTGAAGGACCATCATGGCCCCAACGGCCACGACCGGGAGGCTCTGGAAGCAGCATCTTATGTGCTGGCTTCGCCCGAGGAAGACGAGGAAGTGCCGGTGGATTTCAATCCGCTGGTGATTGCCGAAACTTCCGCGAAAGTTAAAACGATGACCGTCGGTATGGCGGTAATGGAGCTGGATCTGACCGAAGCGCCGGTCGTGTTGTTCAAAAACGCGGCAAATGGCGGTGTCAATGTTGTCTATCGCAGGCCAGACGGCAATATTGGCTGGATAGATCCAGCATTGGTAGCCAATCAGGCTGCCGAATAAGGATGCGGATGGGGTCGGCTTCCTCAGGGAAGCCGGCTTCTGAAACTTGTAGGCGGACTAATGGATCTTGGTGATCTTCTGGGTAAAGACGCGGTAATTGCCGGGCTCAAGGCCAAAAGCAAAAAACAGGCAATTCAGGAACTCGCCGGTAAGGCGTCTGAACTGACCGGTCTTTCCGAACGGGAAATCTTCGACACGCTTCTTCAGCGCGAACGTTTGGGCTCTACAGGTGTCGGTCACGGCATTGCGATCCCGCATGGCAAGCTGACACGGCTCGACCGTCTGGTAGGACTGTTCGCGAAGCTGGAAAAACCAGTCGATTTCGATGCTCTCGATGATGAGCCGGTTGACCTGGTGTTTCTGCTTCTGGCGCCGGAAGGCGCTGGTGCCGACCATTTGAAGGCTCTGGCCCGTATCGCGCGCCAGCTCCGCGACGGCGCTGTCACCCAGGGCATTCGCGCGTCCCATGATGCGCAAGAGATCTACGATCTTCTGACCCAGCCGTTGGCTTCTTCCAACGCGGCTTAATCCGTTTCAAAGTCTCTGATGCAAAAAGACCGGCTGCGAGGCCGGTCTTTTGGTTCGTATGCGGCGCGTTCAGCCAGCAAGGAGGCTTTGGACGGTTCACCTGGTGTCACCCAGCCCTCAATGGACTTGGCAGGTCCCAGTGCGCGAGCCTGATCCGTGTCACGCCTTCGCCGGATTGGCATCGCCCTGAACGAGCCCTTGCTGCTGGACGGCGACTGCACCTTTGGTAAGCGCCGGCAGATGAAGGTCTGCGAGCTCTGCAGGGGGATTGGTCTCTTCGGGAATACGCCACAGGGTTGAACGGATCGCGATCCGGCCAAGTGTTCTGGTCGAGGTTGTCACCGCGATGACAGCTGCCAGAAGTGGCCCGATGGCCACGGGAATGACCGGCCACACCAGATCGATAGGCTGGGTGGAAAGCCAGGCAAGACCTGCAAGTCCGAAGAGTGTCTGCGGCCAGAGCTTGCGGGCCGCCAGCAAGACCGGCAGTCGTTGGACACCACGTGCCTGCGCCCCCCAGCCGATGGTTTTGCCGAACAGGAGCCCGCCCATGAACAGCGAGTGCGCCACGGCCATGATCGGTGCCAGCATTGCCGAATAGACGATTTCCGCAAGAACGCTCACGACGACACGTATCGGCCCGCCGAAGGCCTTGCGAAGGTCCGGACGGGCAAGCACGTCGGCGACGGTTGCCAGTTTCGGCGCGAACACCATCGTCAGGACGGTGAAGAAGAGCAGGGCGCCAGTGTCAGGGCGATATGGCATGTAGTCGGTGACCATGCCGAGGATGGCGGCCGAAGTCATGAAGCCCAGCCACGCAGGAGAGCCGAGGAACATCAGGATAGCCAGCACCAGCTGCATCCGGCTAACGGGTTTGAGGCCAGGAAGCCCGATCAGCCGGCGGTATTGCAGGTTGCCCTGGCACCAGCGCAGGTCACGGCGGATAAACTCCAGCAGATGAGGCGGATTGGCTTCATAGCTGCCCGTTTCAAGCGGCAGTACGCGCACTTCGTAGCCGGCGCGGCGCATCAGGACGGCTTCCACCTGATCATGGGAAAGAATGGTTCCCGAGAGCGGGCCCTTCCCGGGCAGTTCCGGCAGACGGCAGCTTTCCTTGAACGGTTTGATCCGCAAGATGGCGTTGTGTCCCCAGTAGGGGCCGCAGTCACCCTGCCACCAGGCACTGCCGATGGTGTAGGAACGCATGCCAAGCCGCATGCCGAACTGGAAGACACGCGCAAATGCGCTGTCTGTCGGAAGGCCAACCACGAGACTTTGGAGAATGCCGAGCTGGGGATTGGCTTCCATGCGGCGCACCAGTCCGACAATAGCGTCGGCCGACATGTAGCTGTCGGCATCCAGCACCAGTGCAAACTCGTGTCGATCGCCCCAACGTTCGCAGAAGTCTTCGATGTTGCCGGCCTTGAAACCGCGATTGTCCGTGCGCCGCCGATAGACCACCTCCATCTGGCCTTCGAAGCGATCTTTCAGCCGGGACGTCATCTGCTGCTCCAGAAGGGCAACGTCGTCCATATTGGTGTCGCTGAGCACATAAAGGGTGAACCGGTCTGCTTCGCCTGCGCGTATCAAGTGAGACACGATGGCGTTCAGATTGGTTTCCAGACTTTCTGTATCTTCGTTGCGGACACAGGACAGCAGCGCTGTCGAGCTTCGCAGCGGCTGAGTAGGGTCGCCGTGCTCGATCGGGCAGACTGCATCAGCAGGGTTTCTGGAAAGCCGCATGATGAGGAGGCCGATCACCGCATTCCAGAAACCTATGATGGTCCAGGGCAGGGTGATCATGAAGCAGACAAGAATGAAAAGGTCGAGCGCCGTATATCCACCAGGAGAAAGCGTCAGCGTCATCAAGGTGGCGAGGCCGGCAAAACTGAGCCCGATAAGGGCCGCGAACGTCAAACGCCGTGCGGTCATAGGAGCAATTGATCCATTGAATTTTGGCATGTCAAAGACCCGAAACATTTTTTTGACTTCCAATCGGAGCGATCATCGCAATAGTGCGCATGTCAAAATGTCCTAACGTTGACAAAGGCAAGGGTTGATGACCGCAGAGGATAAAGGATGACCGCAGACGTACCGGTGACGCGCGACACAGGTAAACCGCAGGCGCTGTGGTACACCGAGCCCGGTCGATGCGGACTGGAGACTGTTTCCTTGAATGAGATGCAAACCGGCGAAGTGCTGGTCGAAACGCTCTTTAGCGGGATAAGCCGGGGAACGGAAGGCCTTGTCTTTCGCGGCGACGTTCCGTCGAGTGAATGGCAGCGCATGCGGGCGCCGCATCAAGAGGGAGATTTCCCGTTTCCGGTTAAATACGGATACGCAAACGTCGGCAGGGTCATTGCAGGAGACCCGGATCTCAACGGCTGTCTTGTGTTTTCTCTCTTCCCTCATCAAAGCGTCTTTACGCTCCCCTCCATGTCGTGCGTGCCGGTTCCCCAGGGCGTTTCCGCCGAAAGAGCCGTTTTGGCGGCCAACATGGAAACGGCACTTAATGCGTTATGGGACGGAAAACCATCACCGGGGGATCACATCTGCGTGGTCGGCGGTGGTGTCGTCGGTCTCTTGACCGCATACGTTGCCGGACGGTTACCCGGATCAAAAGTAACTGTCGTGGATACAAACCCTGACCGAGCGGAAGTTGCCATCGGGCTGGGTCTGGAATTTGCACTGCCGGAAGATGCGCCGGCTAACCAGGATCTGGTGTTTCACACAAGTGCCACGTCGGCGGGACTGGCGACGGCGCTTGCCTGTGCCGGCGACGGCACGTCCATCGTCGAGCTGAGCTGGTACGGCGCGCATGCGGTCACGGCTCCGCTCGGAGCAGACTTTCACTGCCGCCGCCTGAAGCTTGTTTCCAGTCAGGTTGGAACGATCCCGATCGATCGGCAGGCCCGCTGGACTTACCGCCGCAGGCTGGAAACGGCTCTTGGCCTCCTGGCCGATCCTGCCCTCGACCGTCTCATCACCCACAAGGTGGCGTTTGCCGAGCTCCCGGATCGTCTTCCCGATTTGTTGAACAAGGCGTCAGATGTGCTTGCCGCCCTCGTCGTATATGACGGAACCAACCAAGCTGTCGTTTGAAAAGCTCTCAATTTTCCTCATGATTTCAGGATGATAAGATGTTTGCAGTTGAAGTACGCGATCACGTCATGATTGCCCACTCCTTCAAGGGAGAACTGTTCGGTCCGGCCCAGGCGTTGCACGGTGCCACGTTTGTCATCGATGCCGCGTTTCTGGCCGACAGCCTTGACGCCAATGGCGTGGTGATCGACATCGGCCGGGCGCATGATGCGTTGAAGGAAGTCCTGCAGCCTCTGAATTACAAGAACCTCGACGAGGTGCCGGAATTTGCAGGCATCAACACCACGACCGAGTTTCTGACAAAGCACATCCATGATCATCTGGCCAAGGCTGCCAGAGCGGACAAGCTCGGACGTCCGGGATCTGAACTGAAGGCGATCCGCGTGACGATTTCCGAATCCCACGTCGCGCGCGCCTGGTACGAAGCCGGGATCTGACAGCTCATGCCCGCGCTTGTCTTTGCCTATCCCGGAGATTTCAACACACCGACCGGTGGCTACGGCTACGATCGCAGGATCGTCGCCGGTCTGCGCACGCTTGGCTGGGAGGTTGATCTGGTTTCGCTTGGGGACGGCTTTCCGTTTCCCACCGAAGAAACGCTTCGGCAAGCCGAAGCCCGGCTGTCGTCGGTGCCGGAAGGGTCGCTTGTTGTCGTCGACGGTCTCGCACTTGGGGTAATGGCGGGAGCCATGGAAAGACTGCAGGATCGGATCACTCTCATTGCGCTTGTGCACCACCCGCTCTGTGTCGAAAACGGTTTGTCGAAGGAACAGGCTGAAGCTCTTTTCCAGAGCGAAAACAAAGTGCTGGCTTTTGCCCGTCATATCATCGTGACCAGTCCCGCAACAGGCACTCAGGTTGAAGAGCTTTTCGGCATATCTTCGGACCGCATCACCGCCGTTCTGCCCGGCACGGAAAAGCCTGAGCCGTATGAACGCCCACAGAACGACGTCGCGAGGCTGCTGTCGGTTGGCACCTTGCTGCCACGCAAGGGCTACGATCTCTTGCTGACCGCTCTTGCAAGCCTCAAGGAGTTGCGCTGGCATCTGGATATCGTCGGTGGGCTTGAGGCGGATCCTGAATGTTACCAGGCGCTCTTAGGCCAGGCGCGTGAGCTGGAACTTCTAGACAGGATTACCCTTCACGGGGCTGTTTCGGCGCAAGACCTTGGCGACTTTTATCGCTCGGCAGAGGTATTCGTGCTCGCAAGCCGGTATGAGGGCTACGGCATGGCTTATACCGAAGCGCTTGCCCACGGTTTGCCGGTAATCGGTAGCGGTGGCGGCGCGGTGAAGGAAACGCTTCCGGAGAAGGCTGCCATCTACTGCGGCGTAGAGGATGTCGATGCTTTGCGTGACGCGCTCGAAACACTCATCTCCGACCGCGAGAAACGTGCGGGATTGAGCACTGAAGCCAGAAAGGCCGCTGAACTATTGCCGGACTGGACGGATGCGGCACGGAAGTTTGCAGACCTGTTGCAGGATAATGGCCGATGAGTGGTTTTTCACCAGCATGGCTTGCCTTGCGCGAACCGGTCGATCTGGCGGCTCGCAATGAGGACGTTGAAACCGCATTCTTCACGGCTCTCGGCAGTCAGCCGATGCGCATAATGGATCTCGCAAGTGGAGCAGGCTCGACTGTCTCGGCTCTTGCTCGGCATCGAGGCACTTCGATCGAATGGCTTTTGACCGACTACGATCCGGCTCTGTTGGAAGTTGCCGGGCAGCGCTGGCAGGACAGGGTAACAACGCGGCAGATCGACCTTGCGAGCGATCTGGAGGAGCTGCCGTTTGCCGCGGTTGACGCGGTGACTACATCCGCTTTTCTGGACTTGGTTGCAGAGCCGTTTCTTGTCCGGCTGGTCGATCAGGTCGTGAAGGCGCGAAAACCGTTTCTGGCAAGCCTTACCTACGATGGCCGCGCGCTTTTCACCCCGCAACTTCCCTTTGATGCCGCGTTGTTGGCCGCCCACAACACGCATCAGCTGTCTGACAAGGGGTTCGGTCCGGCCCTCGGTCCGGCCGCTGCCATGCGTGCCATCGAACTGTTTCGGGATCGAGGCTACAAGGTGGTGCAGGGCCGGTCTGACTGGCAGGCAGACAGTTCGTCAGCGGATTTCCTGAAAGAGCTTCTCGGGGGCTGGTGCAACGTCGGCAGGGAAGTCGCGCTGGACGAGACGGAACTGGCGCAATGGTGGTCGCTGCGGCAGGAACACATCACTTCCGGTCAACTCACTCTCAGCGTCGGTCACGTCGATTTCACTGCCTTGCCGTAAGACACGGGTATCCGGCTTCCTTCCGGGACTTGTTGAAACCGGGTGGTCTGCCTAAACTGTGTGCAGGCAGGAGAGGAGAGGTGCGATATGGGCGCAAGTGATGAACGCTATAGCCCGATTGCCCGGCTGATCCATTGGCTGACCGCCATTCTGGTGCTGACAATGGTGCCTGCCGGCCTTGTCATGATCCGGATCGACAGCGGCCCCTTGCAGAACCAGCTGTTTGATTACCATCGCTCGGTCGGCATCGTGTTGATGATATTGACCCTGGTACGTCTCGGTTTTCGGCTGACCCACAAACCCGCCCCCTTGCCGGAAGGCATGCCGCTCTGGCAGCAATTTGCCGCCAAGGCTACCCATGCCTTTCTGTACGGTTTTCTGCTGGTCAATCCCTTCATCGGGTGGGTGGCTACCTCCGCCTACGGTGCGGCAATCTCGGTCTTCGGCCTGTTCACCATGCCGGCCATTGTCGCCAAGGACCGTGCGTTGGCAGACCAGCTTTTTCAGATTCATCTTGTGCTCGGGCTGCTCTTCACTGCCGCTGTGGTGCTGCACATTGCCGCCGCGCTTTATCACGGTCTTGTGCGCAAGGACGGTGTTCTCGGTAGAATGATTTAAGTTTTTGGAACGAATACTCTGCGGTAATGTTGAGTGTCTTGAAAGATTTTTTATGATTGAGGAAGTGTTAACTTAACAAACTTTAATAGTTCCTGTTTTGTAATTTTTTACCATGCCCTTTAATTACAGTTTATCGTTTTTTGGCCTAAATTCCGTCTCGGAACCCAAGGACCGGTTCAAGTGTAACCGTTAGAAAATGGTAAGGACTAAAATGAAACAGACCATTCGGACCCTGCTGGCAAAACACGGCAATCTGCCGGTTTCTATCGACGACGTCGCGGACGGTGCTGACCTCTACGATGCCGGTCTGTCTTCGTTTGCATCCGTCCAGGTGATGCTGGCGCTCGAGGAAGAATTCGATATCGAATTTCCGGAGCATTTGCTGAACCGCAAGTCTTTCTCCTCCATTGATGCGATCGACGCAGCTCTTACCGAAATCCTGAAAGAGCAGGCTGCGTAATCCATGACCGCCGCAGCCAAGATCACTGCCATGGGGTTGGCAGATCGCGCCAAGCGGGCCGCCAAGGTCGCTTCCGAGTTTGCCGACAAGGTTGATGTGGAAGGCCGCTTTCCTGTTGAAGGCATGAACGCCCTGAAAGCGGAACGCCTGATGGGTGTCATGATCCGTCCGGAATTCGGCGGGGAAGGCGCAACGCTGACCGAGATTGCTGATGTTTGCGCAATTCTTGGACAAGCCTGCGCGGCCACCGCGATGACTTATGCCATGCACCAGATCCAGATTGCCAGCCTGGCGGATTACGCGGTGGGCAGTGCCTGGCACGAAGGTTTCCAGAAGCGGATCTGCGATGAGCAGCTTCTGATCGCCTCTGCAACCAGTGAGGCGGGCATCGGCGGCAACTTGCGCAATTCGATCTGTGCGGTCGAGGTCGAGGGCGACACCGTGCGCCTGACCAAGGATGCGACCGTGATTTCCTACGGCGCCAATGCGGACGCCATCATGGTGACCTCCCGCCGGCATGTCGACGCGGCTCATTCCGACCAGGTTGCGACCATTTTCCTGAAGGATCAGTACACGCTTGAGCAGACCAGCAAATGGGATACGCTCGGCATGCGTGGAACCTGCTCCGACGGCTATATTTTCAAGGCGGAAGCTCCGGCTGACCAGATCCTGCCGCGCCCGTTTGCGGAGATTGCGGCCCAATCCATGCTGGCCGTTTCCCATCTTCTTTGGGGCGCGCTCTGGTATGGCATCGCTGCTGATGCGGTTGCCCGTGGGCAGGCATTCGTGAAGAACGCTGCGCGCAAGGCTCCCGGCCAGGTTCCTCCGGGAGCACTGCGTCTGGCGGAGGCGTCAAGCCTGCTGCAGCTGGTCAAGGCCAACGTCGTTGCCGGCCTGAAACAGTTCGAAGGCTGCAAGGGCGACAGCGATGCGCTCAACGCCATGAGCTTCTCCGTTGCCATGAACAACGTGAAGATCGGCACGTCACAGACGATCCTGACAATCATCAACCACTGCATGCTGATCTGCGGGATCGCAGGCTACAAGAACGGTACGCCGTTCAGCCTCGGACGCCACCTGCGTGACGCCCATTCGGCGCAGCTGATGATTTCCAACGACCGTATTCTGGGCAACACGTCCACGATGCTCCTGGTCAACAAACAAGACACCAGTCTTTTGGGGTAATGATGGACGCGCAAGTCTCTTTTCTGGATCAGCTCTTTGCCAAAGGCGTCCTGCATGACAGCGGCGTCGACGGCCTCTATGCCCGCAGCGGTGAATTTGAAGACGTTATTGCCCGTTTCGAAAAATTTGCCCTCACATACGGTCAGGACGAGATCTCCGAAGCAATGGTATTCCCGCCGGGAATGACCATGCAGGATTTCGAAACCAGCGGTTACATGAAGAACTTCCCGCAGTTGGCAGGAACAGTGCATGCCTTTTGCGGCAACGACCATGACCACATGGGGCTGTTGCAATGCATGGCGGCTGGCGACGACTGGTCCAAGGATCAGAAACCGACCCAGGTGGCGCTGACACCTGCTGCCTGCTATCCGCTTTATCCGATCCTCTCGCGCCGTGGTGCACTACCGGCCGAGGGAGCCTACGTAGCGCTGCAGTCCTATTGCTTCCGCCATGAGCCTTCCAAGGATCCGGCTCGGATGCAGATGTTCCGCCAGCGTGAATACGTGCGTGTCGGTTCTGCCGAACAGACCATGGATTTTCGCGAGACCTGGAAACAGCGCGGCTCGGACATGATGGAGCGGCTGCAGCTCCCGCATAACGTTGATGTCGCCAACGATCCCTTCTTCGGCCGAGCTGGCAAGATCATGGCGTCCGGCCAGCGTGAACAGGAATTGAAGTTCGAAATGCTTGTGCCGATCACGTCGGAAGAAAAGCCGACGGCCTGCATGAGCTTCAATTACCACATGGACAATTTCGGCAAGGCCTGGAACATCCGTCAGGCTGATGGAACGCCTGCCCACACCGCCTGTGTCGGCTTCGGTCTGGAACGACTGGCGCTGGCGCTCTTCCGCCATCATGGTTTCGACACGTCCAAATGGCCTGAAGGCGTCCGTGCCACGCTTTGGGGATGAGGGGACGCAACATGACGCAAGCCGTGTTTGACCGCTTCAATGCAGCGACCTACGTGCGTAGCCCGCTCCATTCCCAGGACCGGGACTGGCCCGAAACCAATTGCTATCTTGATGTCTGGATCGAGGTATTGCCGTCGCTTGGTCTACCGGCGGAGGCTTGTCTGTCCTATTCGGTCACCCAGGATTTTGAAGGGGACCAGTTCACCTTCTTCAAGGTGCCGCTAGAGGATCTGGAAGCGCTTTTTGGTCTCAAGGTCACGGAACTTGCGATCTACGACCGGGTGGAAGCCCACGTCCGGCAACAGATCGAACGGGGCCGCCTGTCACTGGTCGAAGTCGACAGCTATTTCCTTCCGGACACACACGGTGTCGGTTATCACGAGGCCCACGGCAAGACCACGATCGCAGTCAACTGGATGGATTTTGAAGCCAGGACAATGGAATATTTCCATGGTCTGGGCCTGCACCGGCTGGAAGGTGACGATTTCGACGGAGTGTTTCAGCGCGGCGCACATGAAAAGCCGACGCCGTTCCTGCCATACACGGAATTCGTGAAGGTTCCGGACACACTGCCAACGCCGGATCACATCCTGAACGTTTCGGAAGGTCTTCTGCGCCATCACCTGAAGCGCCGCCCAAAGCAGAACCCGATTGCTGCCTTTGCACAGGTCTTCCCGGCGCAGGTGGAAAAGATCTGCGAACGCGAGTTCGGCTTCTTCCACTTGTATGCCTTCAACACGCTGCGCCAGCTCGGTGCGAATTTCGAGCTGTTTTCGTCCTATCTCGAATGGCTGGTGGCGGAAGGCAGGGACGATCTGACCGAGGGTGTGCAGATGGCCAAGACCATTTCCTCCACCTGCAAGATGGTGCAGTTCAAACTGGCACGCGCCGTCATGCGCAAGAAGTTTCAGGGGCTGGACGAAGGCTTGCTGCCGGCGGTTAACGCCTGGGACAACCTGATGCAACTTCTCGACACCCACTACGGTGATCAGGACGCACGTTTTACTCCCGTAGTCCGCGCTGCCGGGGCTTGAATGATCGACCTGGGTGAAGTGACCTGGGCGCTGTCAATGACAGAGCCCGGTGCCTTTGAAACACCGCTTTCGACGGGGCACCAGTGGGATTTCGTTCCGGCACACGTTCCGGGAACCGTCGCCGGTGCTCTGACGGTTGCAGGACTTTACGACCCGGAAAATCCCGCTCCCCTTCATGGCAAAGACGTCTGGTATGAAGCCTGGTTCGACGCCCCGCCGGGCCGATATCGCTTGCACCTGGACGGGTTGGCGACCATTGCCGAGGTTTACCTGAACGACTTTGAGGTGCTGTCCAGCCGGAACATGTTCCGCAAATACAATGTTCCCGTGGAACTGGCCGATCGCAACGTTCTGAAAATCTGCTTTCGCGCGCTAGAGCCGCACTTGAACGCAAAGGGGCCGCGCGCCCGGTGGAAGCCTCAGTTGGCAACCAGCCAGGGGCTGAGGCTCTTGCGGACGACGCTTCTCGGTCACATGCCTGGTTGGTGCCCAGAAATCCATGCGGTTGGCCCATACCGCCCAATCAGGCTCGAACCCCAGACGACACCGCGTATTGTTGAAAAGCATATTCTTGCGGACCTGGCTCCGGATGGCACTGCCGCGCTGTCAGTTACGGTCAGGCTCGAAAATACGGATGCCGTTCCGGTGCTGACTTGCGCGGGAGCATCGGCGAAGATGAGCCTTCAGGACGACGGTTGCTATGCGGCGACCGTCCGTCCTGAGGGCGCCAAGCCCTGGATGCCGCACACGCACGGCGAGCCTGCTCTTTACGACGTAACCGTTCAGGCCGCTGACAAAACTCTTTCACTGGACAAGACAGGCTTTCGCCGGATCGAGGTGGACCACGGTGCCGATGGACGCGGCTTCGGCCTGAAGATCAACGGTGTGCCGGTCTTCTGCCGGGGCGCCGTCTGGACCAATGCGGATCTCTTGAACCTGTCGTCCAGCCGCGAAACCTATCGCCCGCTGTTGGAAAAAGCCCGGGACGCAGGCATGAACATGCTGCGCATCGGCGGGACGATGCTTTACGAGAGCCGCGCCTTCCTTGAGCTATGTGACGAATTGGGCCTGCTGGTCTGGCAGGACTTTCAGTTCGCCAACTACGATTATCCCGTGAAGGATGCCGCCTTCGTAGCGGAGGTCGAGGCGGAACTGCGCGATCAGCTGGATGAAAGCATGGGCAGCCCTTCACTTGCCGTTCTGTGCGGTGGAAGCGAGATCTACCAGCAGGGTGCCATGATGGGGCTTTCCGAGGATCGCTGGAAGGGGCCGCTGTGCGAGGAGATCTTGCCGGCTATTGCCACAGAGCTGCGGCCGGATGTGCCCTATGCAGCAAATTCGCCATGCGGCGGGGTCCTGCCGTTCTCCCCCAACGAAGGCATCGCCCACTATTACGGCGTCGGGGCGTATCTGCGGCCTCTGGAAGACGCAAGACGGGCTGACGTCCGCTTTGCAGGTGAGTGCCTCGCGTTTTCCAACATTCCCGTCCAGCAAAGCCTGGAAGAAGGATTGCCGGTGAAACCGGGGCATGATCCACGCTGGAAGGCACGGGTACCGCGGGACCGCGGCGCCGGCTGGGACTTCGAGGATGTGCGCGATCACTATCTGAAGCTGCTCTACGGTGTCGATCCGTCCGCGCTTCGCTACGGCGATCCGGACAGATACCTCGACCTCGGACGGGCGGTCACCGGTGAGGTCATGTCCGAGACCTTTTCCGAATGGCGACGGCCCGGGTCCAATTGCCAGGGCGCACTGGTCTGGACCCTTTCCGACCTCTCGATGGGTGCCGGGTGGGGACTTGTTGATGCAGCCGGACGGCCCAAACCCGCGTGGTATGCCCTCAAGCGCGCATTCAGGCCGGTAATTGCCTGTGTCACCGACGAAGGCACGAACGGCCTTGCTATTCACGTCCTTAACGAAAGGGCAGAGGAAAAGCCGGTCAGGATCAGCATTGCCTGCCTGAGGGATAGCCAGGTGCCGGTGGTTTCAGGAGACAAGGAGCTGTTGTTGGCGCCGAACAGTGCGCTGACGCTCAATGCTGTGGACCTGATCGGAGCCTTCTTCGACGTCACCTACGCCTATCGTTTCGGCCCACCCTCGCATGATGTAACCGTGGTACGTCTGTTCGATACGCAAACCGGAGAACTCATTTCCGAGGCGCATCATTTCCCTCTCGGCCGAGGACAGCATCGCCATTTCGATGCGCCCGAGGTGAGTGTGGAACAGGACGAGGCCGGCAGTTGGTCACTGATGATCCGTGCCAAGCGCTTCCTGCAATCGACCGTCGTTGCCATTCCCGGATTTGAGGCGGAGGACAACTGGTTCCATCTGGCTCCGGGCGAGGCAAAGTGCATTCAACTGCAACAAACGCCAGACGAAGAACGCGATGATCAGGCAGCCCCCAAAGGGCAACTTACGGCCTTGAACTTCGCCGGGCGCGTGCCCTTCTGACGCCTTTCTGGAAGCAACGGATCAGCCTGCGGTTTCGTCTGGTTCGGGCGCAGGTGCCTTTGTCCAGAAAATGAAGAACCAGGTGCCCGCGGTCAAAGCAATCTGGACGCCAAAGCGGAAAAGCGCTGCCCCGGCCAGGCCTCCTAACGCAGCGCCAAGGCTGACGACGGGTATCAACAAAAGACTGGTACTGATGAGCAGCGCCATCCGCACGCGTTGACGACCGGTGGCTCGCAAGATGTCCGCCCCTACACCGGAAAGCCCCATCAGGAGCGGATAAAACGCAAGGCACATAACGACTGTCGGTGTTTCCGCGAAATCTTCACCCAGAACAAGGGGAATGAAACCGGCGATCAGCAACAGGAAAACTGCGACCGGCAGGGCGAGGAACACCGTCACCGGCAACAGCTTGACGCCGAAAGCAAGGCTGCTTGCCTGCCCATCTTGTGCCTGGCGAAAATGGCGGGTGTAGGTTGCATAGAGAAACGCTCTGACGGGCGCTGAGGCTGCGTCGATGATGCGGAACCCGGCTGAGTACTGCCCGCCTGCATCTGCGCTCAAAGTGTGAACGACCACCGGCTTGTCCAGATCCTTCATGCCGCCGATGGCAAAAAACTCGATGCAATAGAGAAGGCTGAGTTTCAGGTCGTCCCGGATCAGGGTGAAGGTCGGCCGGCCGAGATCACGCAGAACAAGCCAGCAAGCCGCAACAGCAGACAGAATTCCGGCGGCGAAATACCACCACGCCCATTCCTGGAGCGTGAGACTTCCGGGAAGAAGCGTGGCAACGAATAGGAAAGCGAGTTTCAACGAAGCAGCCAGAACATTGATGACAATCTGTTTTCTGGCCCGGTCGAAGGCCATGTAGGATTGCGCGGACAAGATCACCAGCTTTGTGAGGAGCAGATCCGAAACAGTGACAATCGCGATAGTCGATAGCGGAACGGTATCGCCGATGAGGACGTACAACAAAGCGATTGTCCCGGGCAGGACAAACGGAAAGGTAAGTCCCATCATGATCAGGGAATGCCCGAGGTATCTGCCGAAGGACTGAGGCTCAACCGCGACCCGCTGGAGGAGAAGGTATTCACTGCCCAAACCGACCAGGAAACCGGCCATGATGGAGACACTGACGATGGTGATGAACAGACCGTAGTCTGCTGCCCCCAAGGCGCGCGAAATGAACAGGAAAAAGACGAGCTGAATGACGAGCAAGAGACCAAAATTGATCGTGTAGGAAATTGTATTGGCAACAAGCGGGCGTCGTGAGAGGCCAAGGGCCTTGTCATAAAGCGCGCGAAATTTTCTCGATGCCGAACTGGAATTCATTGACACGAAATTGCCTCGAGGCGTGGGCCGTTGATCGAAAAAAGCGGGATCCGTGGCCGCTGGCCTTGGACCGCAGGAGCGGATTTTGTGTATCTGCCCCCCGGATAAGTCACAACAGAAACTAGGTGCCAAACCTGACTGCGCCGTTAATAGGCAGGCAACGCGAACCTGCACAAACTATTTTAACTTCCCTGCGTCAAGGATCTGGCGTCCTGTTCGAAAAGGCGGAGAAAAAATGCTGGCAAAAACGCAGGTTCTCACTTTCCACGGTATTGGTGTACCAGCGGTGCCTGTTTCGCCGGAAGAGAGCCATTACTTCGTTCCGATAGAGACTTACCAGCGCACAATTGAACGCCTTCCTGCACTTGAGCAGAAACACGGAGTGAAGCTGGAAATCACCTTTGATGACGGCAACCTGTCTGATTACGAGGTTGGGTTGCCAGCCCTTGTGGAGGCGGGCCGGCCAGGTCGTTTTTTCGTTCTGGCTGCACGTATCGGGGCAAAGGGCTATCTGACCGCGGAACAGATGCGGGAGATTGTTTCGTCGGGATCGGTCATCGGCAGCCACGGCCACGATCATGTCGACTGGCGCAAGCTGGATGCTGCCGGCTTTCAACGGGAACTTTACGACGCACGAAAGAAAATCGAGGATGCGGTAGGGGCTGCTGTCACAGAAGCGGCGATCCCGTTCGGTGCTCTGGACGCGAACGTTTTGCATCGTCTCAAGGAAGCCGGGTATCGACGGGTCTTCACAAGCACACCAGGACTTGCCTATCAGACGGCATGGTTCTGTCCGCGCTTTTCGCCTGCAAATGGCTTTGACCCGGATCGTGACATCCCGCCGATGTTTTCGGCCAAGAAGCGCCTGAAAAGCTCCCTCTATGCCTTCGCACGGCGCGCGAAATTCCGCATTTGAAGGCATGTCCGAGGCGTAGGCGCCAACTGGTTCAATCCGGTTTTCTGTAGAGCTCTGCAAGGGGCAGGTTGAATACAGCGCGCAGCTTGCCTGTATTGAGCGCAAGTTTTTGCCGCATCCGGAAAGATCGTCCTTTGTCGAGAAGCCGGAATGCGAGCGCTAAAACACCGGCAACGGCACATTTTGCCAGTGCTCCAAATGCGAAAAAAACGTGCCAGAAAGGGTCTGGATGCCGGGCGAGGCGCATCTGGCCATAGGATTGGCCTGACCGTGTCGCGCGGCTGAGAATGAACTTCGTCGACAATCGGTCTTGGGGAACATGTTCGTGCGCGATCGCATCGTCCGTGGCAAAGATACGTGCCCCGCGTTCAGCTGCTTGAGCAAAGAAGATGGTGTCTTCGCCGCCTGTCCGGCCATAGGCTTCATCAAATCTCAGTTCCAGCGCACGAACAAAACCAACCCGCACCAGCGTGTTGCCGCCCCGGCCGGTGTAAAGCCGTTTTCCCCGGTACCCCCAGTCGGTGTAAAGCGGGTTCGCGCGCCGCATCCACTCGGGCGTATTGTCCGGATAGCGTGGTTTTACCGGGCCGATCACGACGTCTGCGTTGAAGTCTTTCTGGCAGGCGAAGAGTTTTTCCAGCCAATCGCGCTCCACCCATTCGTCGTCATCGACAAATATCAGCCAGTCGCCATCAGCAGCATCGAGCAATGCGTTGCGGGCTGAAGAGATATTACCGCTCGCCACGGCAAGACAGGTCACGTCCAGCGACTTGATGGGGTGACCGGCAACGAGTTTGGTCGCCGCACCGGATTTGGAATCATCGGCCACCAGCACGTTGAGCTCCATCCCGACCGGTTTGGTCACCGCTGCCAGGGAACGTAACGTATCGAGCAAGGTTTCACGGCCAATGCTCGCTATGGCGACGGAAACTTTTTCCATTCAGACTGGGCTCCGAAGCAGAGTTGGAAGCAATCAACAGGATGTGAGACGATCTTTTAATGCACCAGAAGTTCCTGCAGCATTATTAAACAATGGCTTAGAAAAAAGGCGCAAGATGCCCCGGAATTTGGAAGGACCGCCTTTCACCCGCCATGAAGCTGGAGCTCGCACGTGATATGAACCGGCAAGGTTTTGATACCTCCTCTGCTACACCTGTTGCCGGAACGTCTGCTGTGGCCTTGCCGATCTCGTTTGATGGGCTTGCTGGTTATTTTCATCAAGCTGCGGGAGGCACAGCAATCCTGCTGTTGAGCCCCTGGGGGTATGAAGAGCTGTGTTCCCGGAAAAGCTACAGGATGCTCGGCGAAAAATTTGCTGCATCCGGGTACCCATGTCTGCGGTTCGACTATCCGGCTACCGCGAATTCACACGGGGACAGCGCGGACATTCAGGACAAGTCGGCATGGCAGGGTTCCGTTCGAACAGCCCTTTCCGAACTCAAGAGATTGGCAAACCCGGATCGGGTTGTCGTGGTCGGACAGGGGATAGGTGCAAGTCTCGCAAGCAACCTGGCAGCAGACGGAGAGATTGCAGGACAAGTGCTACTGGCGCCAGTTGCCCAGGGACGAGCTTATCTGCGGGAACTCGCAGCCTGGACTGCGTTGACGCAGCCGACGTTCCTGGTCAGTGCGTCGGATGGTCCCGAAGGCGGGTTGATGGCAGGCGGTTTCGTGCTCTCGGCCGCAACAGCCGACGAAATCAAATCGCTCAATCTCTACAAGACGGAATTGCCCTCCGGATTGAAGACATTGCTTGTTCAAAGGGCCGACCATCCGGGCGATCAGAAACTTGCAGATCACTACGCCGAAAACGGTTTGCAGTTCGAGAGCCTGTCGTTTGAGGGGTACGTCGACTATGTGTCCGACCCGACCCTGTCCGTCCCCCCGGTTCAAACCCTGGATCGGATTGTAGCCTGGGTGAAGGCCAATTTCCCGGCAGGGCAATTGGAGACTGCAGCTCTTGCCGAAGTCTCTGCCGTTTCGGAGCCATTGCCAGATGTCGAGGAGGAGGCGCTGCGTTTCGGGCCCGACAAAATGTTCTTCGGTGTGCTCGCGAGCCCCCGTGGCAAACGTGCGGAAACGGCGGTGATCATGCTCAATTCCGGATATGACCATTCCATTGGCTGGGCACGCATGTCGGTCGGCTTTGCCAGGTCTCTTGCGGAAAGCGGCTGCGCGGTCCTGCGCACGGATCTGGCTGGTATCGGTGAGAGCTGTTATTGGCCGGATCAGCCGTCCCAGGTTCTTTATTCTGACAGGCAACTGGAGGATGTCAGAGCCGCCGTCGGGTTCCTCAAGGAACGGACCGGGGTGAAAAACGTTATCCTGTTCGGCCGTTGCAGCGGTGCCTATCTCGCCCTTCTGGCGGCTGCAGACGATGACCGCGTCAATGCGGCCTTTCTGGTGAACTCACGCAAACTGGTCTGGGATCCGGACGAAAACGTGGACAAGGCTATCCGTGAGCCGATACAGACGCTGTCCAGTTATGGACGCAAGGCGGTCGATGCAGAGACCCTGAAACGGGTTCTGTCAGGGGAAATCAATCTGGTTTCCGCTCTGAAAAAGGTAACCCGGCCCGTGAAGTTGAAGGTCGACCGAACCCTGGCACCTGTTCTAGGCAATCTGTCACGCCATTACCGGCTCTTCAAGGTCCTGACCAGTCGCCTTCAGAAACTCGAGCAGCGTGATGTCCCAGTGTCTCTCGTCTATAGCGACAACGACCGGGGGCTTCTTGAGTTGCACAACTGGTTCGGCGTCGACCGGCATGGATTGAAAGCCTATCCGAACATCGAGATGCACGGCCTGCAGGATGCGGATCACAACCTGACACCTATCGCCGCCCGTCAACAGATGTTCGCCCTGTTGACTGACTTCGTTGCGAAAGTTTCCGCTTCAAGATCTCGCAAGTGATGCGTCAGCTGATCCGTTTCACGCGTATTTACGGCGTGATGGCGGGGGAGTGCCGGTCATCGTTCGCACGAGACCGGAAGGCCGACCTTCTGCGATCGTAAGCAGGTCACGCGACAGGATCGGCATCGAGATCTGATCTTCTTCACGCTCGGCAACCGTGACCAGGAATTGCGTCGAAAGGCCTGCGAGCGGATCATCTTCGACAAGTTGCGGCAGGGCAACGCCATCGATGATTACAAGATCGTAGTCACGCGCGATGTCTGCGAAATCGAAAGCTTCGCGGATGTTCATCCGGTGGTGCTTGTACTTCGGCAATCCGGAAACCAGCGACAGAAAGGAAATATCCAGCTCGTCGTAGTCGACAACCCTTTCGCGAAGCGTTCCGCCAATGTCTTCCATATCGTCGATGCTCAGGTCGTGGCTGAGCATGCGCTGTTTCGGTTCACCATCGGCGAGGAGCACGTGCAATCCGCGCTGGGCCGCCCCGAGGGCGAGGGCAAGGGCAGCAATGGTCTGGCCATGGCCAAGGGCAGGAGAGGTCAGAAAGACGATCCGCGTGCCGTTTTGGGCAGGCGCGCTCTGGATCGATGCAATGATCTGGTCAACGCCTTGTCCGAAAGACCATCCAGGTCCGGCTTCGTCCGAATAAAACTGCTCGATCGCATCTTGTACGGCAGAGATGGCGTCGGAGCTGAGCGGACGGACACTGCCGTTTTCGTCGGTTTCCGTCAGCCAGGGCAGCTGGCTGATAACTTTCAGCCCGGGTTCTGATTGGGGCACTTGCCTGGAGGGAGTGCGTTTGCTTCTCGTCCGCGTTCCCGGCAACCCCACTGATGAGCGTGCATTGTGGGCGGTGTCGACAGCCGTGGTTACGGGAGCAAGCGACTGTGCAGGGCCGGCGACGGCCATTGCAGGTTCGGGGTTCTGCAGGAACTCCGGCAACAGGTGTTTTTTGGCAATGCGAATGGCTTCGCCGCCAACGGCGATTATGGTGCCGAACAGCAGACCCAGGATTCCGGCCAGCACCACCATGATCTTCCGTTTCGGGTAGACCGGGCTTTCCGGCAGAATGGCAGGCGAAATGATGCGGGCATTAGGGAGAACAACCTGGTCGAGCTGCGAAATTTCCTTGGCCCGGCTCAGTGCGATCTCATAAAGCTGCCGAGTTGCCTGTGCTTCCGTTTCCAATTCACGCAACCTGATGGAGGCCGCCTGGTCGACGTCGGAAAGATTTCGCGTGGAATCGAGCTGCTGCTCGAGCCTGGAAACCCGTTCCTGATTGACCTGGACATCGATGCGTGTGGATTCCGCAATCCGCCTGATTTCGTCCCGGATGAGATTGCGCAACCGTTCCAGCTGGGATCTTGCCTGCACGACAGACGGATGTGAGGGCAGAAGATCGGCCATCAGCTGAGCTTCCGTGCGTGCAGCCGTGGCATATTGCTGGCGAAGTGAGGAGATCGTGGGGGAATTGACCACATCTCCGATGGATTCCGCGTCGACACCGCTTTGCAGAACCCGCTGGATCTCATCGTATTTGGCGGTTGCTTCCGCCAGTGCCGCACGGGCATCGATGAGCCTGGAATTCAGTCCGGTCAGTTCCTGTCCCGTCAGCAGCGACCCCTCGTCGGAGTTCTGCAGCTTGTTGGCCGCGCGGAATTTCTGGATTTCTTCTTCGGCTTGCCTCAGGCGTTCCCGCAAATCCACCAGCCGATCATCGATCTGGGCGGCGGCTTCGTCCGAGGCCAGGTCAACTTGCCGTTTCTGGTCGGACAGATAGCTTTCGGCGATCGAATTCGCCAGAACGGCAGCCTGGACCGGTGAAGGGGATTCCGCGGCAATATTGATGACGAAGGTCTGACCAACGCGCTTGACGCTGGTTGCATCTGCAAGAGCTTCGACCGCGGCGGTCTCCTGCGCTTCAAGCGTTGCCGCGTCCTTCTTGGTTGCCCCGAAGATCAGGCTCTTGAACTGGCTCATCAACCCCGGCTTGCCTTCGCCGAAGTGAGGGTCTTCAGCCAGGTTGTTTTCCCGGGCGACGGGTCGCAGCACTGTGTCGGAATGGATGACCGACATCTGACTGTCGATCACTTCCGAGCCTTGTCCCGTGCGGCTCGGGCGGTTCGGGTCATCGAAAGGCTGGCGGACAGTTGGGTCAAACAGGACTTGCGAGGAGGCTCTGAAGATCGGTGTGATGGTCAGGGAGTAGGCGGCAGTCAACGCTGCAAAAACAAATGCAATTGCCGCGATCAGGAAGATGCGGCGACGCAAGACCTGAAAAATGGACAGGATGTCCAGAGCAATGGCATCGCGGCCTTGAAGGGCCGCCTTATCGTAAGCCGGGTTTTCTACCTGTCTGGGGTCCACAAAAAGTCACCTTATGTCCTCGCGGGCATGCGTCTTATTGCTTGTAAGCACTTATGGTTAGTGAACTGCTAATTTGCGGCAAGACTACGGTGCTCCGACACCACGAAGCCCGCTGTCGTTTGCCTGCGGCCAGAGAGGGGGGGCACTAGTTCTGCGAACGATTGTCCCAGGTGCGAACCACTGCATGCGGCAGCAGCGCGGCAAGCAAGAAAATCAGCCAGTTCAGGGAAAAGGAACGAAACCAGGCGCTCTCCAGCATGTTGTGACAGGTGACGAAGAGGATCAACGAATAGCAGAGAAAGGCAATCCGGTAGTCCAGGGAAACGACCCGGGCTGCGGAAAACAGAGCGGTCAGGATAACCAGGAACAATAGCGAAATTCCGACAATGCCGAGTTCGAGCATGACATCGAGATAACCGTTATGAGCCTGGATCAGCAAAATGACGAAACCCGGCGCCTCACGGAAGGCAATTGAATCGGACCCCGTGGCCCAGAAAGACGCATAGCCCTGGCCAAGTACCGGAGCTCTGGAAATCACATCCACGACAAACGCCCAGATGAACGTCCGGCCGGTGTAGGTCTCGTCATTGAACAGGAACAGAGACAGGTCCGAGAACCCGAACCGTGTAAGGAGCGAGAGGAAGGACAGAAGAACGGCGCCGGTAACCGCTCCGAAAATCAGCAGCAATGCCGCATTGATACGGAAGAGGAACGCCATGCCGACTGCAATATAGGCGATGACCGGCATGAGGACGGCAAGCCCGAGGGAAGTTTTCGACTGGCTGAGAACAAGCAGGCCAAAAGCCAGTGCCGAAATGATCAGCATGCCGAAACGTTTCAGAAAACCGCGCGAAACCAGAAACCCGTAGATATTGAACATCATGGCCAAAGCCATGACCGCGCCCAGATTGTTTTTCTGGGTGTAGATGCCTGCGTGACCGATAGGTGTCGGCGGTAGCAGGACGACTGCAACCGCATTCATCAGAACAACGGTATTCATCAGCAGCATCAGTCGGCTTAGCAGTGAGCGGGCGTCGTCCGTAAAAGAAACCGAAATCACAAGGCTCATCACAATGATGATCTGCAAGACCACGCGGCGAAACGCAATTCCGGGTGCATGAGACCAGAGCACGCTCGTGACAGCGAGCAGCAGATAAAGCATCAGGATCCAGATAAGCGGACTTTTCAGAACCGTAAACGCGTTGAGCAAGCGCCGCCCCGCCGATACCAGCAGAACCATGAACAGGCAGATCCAGAACAACTGGTTCAATGCGTTGGACTTTGACGCGCTGATGTTGGCCGCGGTGTCTTCACCTCCGGACGACACCAGAAAGAATGGGCTGATCAACATCGGATAGGCAAGCAGCAGCACCGGAATCCAGTTGAAGATCCTGTCCAGCAACGTTTGCCCGTGCATGGCGGCCTGTGGCCCGGACTGTTCAACGGGGTGAACTGTCAAATCCCAGTCTCCAGATCAATTGCAGCTGCAGAAGCTTTCTGCCGGCCCGCACCGCTAGGTCAGTCACTAGGCATGATTCGCAGCTGTCAGCTCAATCTATCAGTCACGATTTCGCACAGTCGACTGCAAATTCCGCATCAACTGTCGTGCCTGGATGGCGCGGTTCATAGCGCGTCTGCGTTGAGCCCCAAGGTATCGACCATAGCCGGCTCGACGGTTCTTTTGACGTTGTCGGTCATCAGACCGAAGCCTTCGTAGTAGTCCCACAAGGCCCAGCCAAAGCCGCGTTCCTCCACCACTGTGCGGACGTCCCTGATCCAGGCAAGCCTGCTTCCATCGTCCGGAAGTCCTTTCGGGGGACGGATAGCACTGAATTCGCCAAGCACGATCTGGTCCGGGGAAATGTCATGTTTTTCCGCCCACTGCGAGATCGTGTCAAAGCGGCTTTCAATGAAATTCCGGTCGGGCCTTTCACGTTTATAGTAGTCCCTGACACCGTCCATCGCCTTGTCGAAGGCATAGTCGGGAACGTCGACATCGGCTGCCTTGAGGGCGGCGATATGCTGACGTGTCCTCTCTTCGGCAGTCTCCACGTCACCCGCCGTCCAGGGATAGCTGAGGCCCGCGATATAGCGGAGAGGGTCCAGTACCCAGGGGAGGGATTGATGGGTGAAATAGAAGGGCTCGTAGAAATGGAAGTCGACGATGATCTTGTCGTCATAGCCGTCGAGACTCATGTACTCGAGGCCTTCCATGGACCGCCAGCAGCCCGGGGTAAGGACAATCGGCAGGTCTGGCGCAACACTGCGCGCCCTGTCATACAGCTGCTTTTGAGAGACAGACCAGTCTTGGCTGTCTTCTTCGAAACAGACGCCTTGCGGCTCGTTCATCAGTTCCAGCGCGACCTTGTCCGTCGGCAGATCGCGGATCCGCTTGGCGACTTCTTCCACAAGATCGGAGTAGGCCTGAAAGCGCGGGCCATCGGGTGCATCGCGCAAAATGTCGACAGGTGCCCATTCCGTGAGATATGCAGCCGGATGCAGATCGACCATCACGGTAAAGCCGCTGTCCAGTAAGCGCACCGTTATGGATTTCGTATCATCCAGCAAGATACGGCGTTCGCTGTCCGTCGCGGCCAGAAAGACGCCGGCGTCGATCGGAAAGCGAATGAAGTCGAACCCGAGCGCGCGCAGGCGTTCAAGTTCGGCGTCGGAGACCTTGGACAATTCGCCCCGGAACGGTGGCCAGAGATATTTTCCCGGCCGCTCGGGATCCCGATAGGCAAAATTTTGCAGTCTGGAAACATTGATACCCCGTTTGAATTTGGGGATCGAGATCGTCTCCTCCTTCGCTGCCTGAGTTCCGGCAGCGATAGCGTTCTGACGTTCGTCCAGATACACGAAACCACCAACGAAAACGAGGAAAGCCAGACCAAAAGCAAGCGCGGTCAGCCAGGACCATAGGCGCTTCGACTTTTTTGCGGTCACGTGCGGCTCCGTTGTTGATCGGGGGTCAAGACAGCTTCCAGGTCCTGACGGTAACTTTCAAGGATCATTGCAGGGTTGAACCGGTCGTGCAAGATTTGCTCGCTTGCCACAATCTGGCTGCGATAGTGAGCTGATTTTTCCGCCAATTCCTTGAAAGCGGCCGCAATTCCAGCGACATCACCGGGTTTCACGCCGATACCGACATCGATATCATCAAGATAACCGTCGATACCCGTATCCTTGCCGTAGATAATCGGCAAACCGGCAAACAGCGCTTCCAGGTAGACCATCCCGAAGGTCTCGTTGTAGCTGACCAATGCCATCGCAAGATAGTGCGGCAGAACCTCGAACAGGTCCTTGCTGTTCATCGGTCCAAGAATCCGTACGCTGTCGCCGAGCCTCAGTTCGGCAATTTCCTTTTTCGCCGCTTCCACGGCCTCCGCACTGCCGGGGCCGATCAGGTCCAGTCCGATGTCCGGGTGTGTTTTTTGGAAAACGGCAAATCCCTGCAGCAGGTCAGACATGCCTTTCCGGCGGCGCATGTCCAGATCGAATACGCTGACGAACCGGGGGATCGGATCCTTAACCGGCACTTTGCTGGTGGAGTTCCCAACAATGTTTGGAAGCAGTCTTTCCTTCTCAGGCTGAGCTGGAACATACCTGTGGTAGGTGTCCCGGAACCAGGCAGAGATATGATAGATCTTGTCTGCACGTGCCGCGATCCGGCGCATCAGGCTCCGGTACGTCGGCTTGAACAGCAGGATCTTGCGCTCCGATTCACCGCGAACGGAAATGAACAGCCGGGTATCCGGTCCAAACCGTTCTGCCAGCCACAATCCCGCGATGCCTTCAAACGAGAGTTTATGTGCGTGAACAAGGGCAGGTGTCTCACGCTCGGTCTTCAGCGTCTTAAACACATGTCTTGCGATACGTCGCATCGCCGATGCGAGACCTATACCCATCGGCAGGCCGAAATAGCGGTAGGAGTATAGCCGCACGCCTTTTATCTCACCGCAATCCTTGAAGCTGGCCTGCCAGGGCAAGCTGGTCCGGTCCATAGTCACGACGATGTGCCTGCCGAAGTCCACGCCGGTGACGAGACGCTCGATTGCGGTGGTTCTGCGATGGAATTGCTGCGGGTTGGGGTAGTCGGCGCTCAGATGCAGGATGAGGGGTGCTGCTGCACCCGGTTCACCGAATTCTGCTCTTGTGTCCATTGTTTCCCTCGGCAGCGAATATTGGCGGCAGAACGGTTGCGCCGCGCTCATCGGTCTTTGATTGCAACAAGGCCGCAGGTCGTTCCATCAGCCTGTTTGATCGTCATTTTCGGGGCAAACTTCTCTCATTACGTTTCAATAAAGAGTGAATGCCGCACCTTGCGTCACCAACGGCCTCATTCTGGAGCGTCACGAGAGAGCGGAAATGTACAATCGACAAAAATAACTAACTTTAAACGACAGTTCGTCACATTGCCGGCAGGCAGCCCCCAAGGTTGAGTGGCGTCCCCATGTTGGCCGGGAACACGTTTCACGAACAACCTGCTGGTGGAAACTGCGCAGGAGGACGATGAATGCCGAACCAGATCGACGAAGACAGGGACGCCAGGGCGCTCGGTGCGCAAAGCTTCGGCCTGAAGAACAGGCTGTTCCGTATCCTCTGGGGTATTGTCTGGTTCCTTCTGGCCTCCTGGACGCAGCCGTTGCATGGTTGGCGCCGTTGGCTCTTGCGACAGTTCGGAGCGACAGTGGGGGAGGGGGTCTATGTGGCTCCATCCGCCAGGATATGGCATCCGGGCAACCTGATCCTGGAGGATTTCGCCGCGATCGCAGACGGCGCGGATATCTACAACATGGGTCCTGTCACGATCGGCCGGTACGGTGTCGTCTCCAAACGTGCGCACATCTGCGCGGGAACGCATGACATCAACGACGACAAGTTCCTGCTGATCGCAAAACCCATTGTTCTGGAGGCCTATAGCTGGGTTGCCGCTGAAGCCTTTGTTGGTCCCGGGGTTCGTGTCGGCGAGGGAGCTGTTCTGGGAGCGCGTGCGGTAACGGTGAAAGACCTGGCTCCATGGACTGTTTATGCAGGTAATCCTGCCAAGGCGCTCAAGGAGCGGGCGCGGTTTGAGCGTAGTGACGTGCCGAAGCGGGGATGGCGTGAGCCGTTGGAAACCGCCGACTGATTTTCCCTCCGATTCAGTCTGCCCTTCAGGCCCATTAAATATCGGTAACTACGAACTTTCTAACGGCTATGTTTACAACTGCTTAGAGACCGATCGGATATTGCTCTAATGCGTTCGCCGCCGTCGTAACCGGGACGAACGTAAAGGGGAGACTGGGAACGGAATGCTGGCAAGAGATTTCGAGAGTGAACTGCTGGGGTGCCGGATCGAAGCAACCGCTATCGGTCCGTTTGCCATCGGGCGTCTTCGCTCCCGGGATGCCATCCAGCTTGTCGAGGCCGCCGTTCAAAAGCGGCAGAACCTCGATATTGCCATCTGCAACGCCCATACGCTCCTGTCAGCGATGGATGATCCCCGCTACGCTGCAACACTCCAAAAAATGACGCTTCTGAACGACGGCATCGGTATTAGCCTTGCCAGCAAGCTGCTCAGGGAAGAGCCGTTTCCGGAAAATCTGAACGGGACTGACCTCATTCCCCGGATCCTGGCGAACATCGGCATTCCGCTGCGGATCTATCTGCTCGGCGCCAAGGAAGAACAGGTTCGCCTTGCCAAGGAGCATATCGAGACTGCCTATCCGAAGCACCAGGTGGTTGGCTACCGAGACGGCTATTTCGCAAGCGATGAACTGGACAGCTTGTGCCAGGGGATCAACGAGGCAAAGCCGGACCTTTTGCTTGTTGCCATGGGGAACCCCAGGCAGGAGACTTTCATCGTTGAAAACCGGTCGGCGCTGGCTGTACCTGTCGCGATCGGGGTCGGGGCGCTGTTTGACTTCATGTCGGGGGCCGTTGTCCGCGCACCGAAGATATTCCAGGCAGCCGGCCTTGAGTGGCTGTTCCGCCTGTTGCAGGAACCTCGCCGCCTGTTCCGCCGCTATGTCATCGGCATACCGCGTTTTCTGTTTGCCCTGATGAAAATCAGATTTTCCAGGTCCGGCGTTTCGCGCTAGCTCCCACGTGCAAGGATCTGCCGTAACCGGTCAACGAGCGCTGAATTCGTTGGAGCAGTTTCGGCTTCCGGCAGTTCTGGCCGGGCGATCATGATGACGGGAAGTTTCAAGGTCCGCGCAGCCTCGATCTTGGCGTAGGAACGACTGCCACCACTGTTTTTCGTCACCACATGAGTGATGTTCTTTTCCAGAAACAGCGAAACTTCCTTGTCGGCAGATGCAGGGGGGCGGGAGAGGATCAGCTCCCAGGCGGAAGGTAATCGTGTTTTGGGCGGCTCGATCATCCGGACAAGACCGAAAATATCGTTTCGATGAGTGAAGCGCTCGATCTCCTTGCGGCCAATGGCCAGGAAGGCGCGCGCGCCGTCAGGCAGGGCCTTGGCCGCATCGTCCATGGACAGGACATTTGTCCATGCGTCGCCTTCACCGGGGTGCCAGCATGGCCGTTCCAGACGCACAAGCGGTACCTTGAGCATCTTGGCAGCCTCGGCCGCATTACGGCTCATTTGGGCAGCGAAGGGATGGGTCGCATCGACAATGACGGTGATCCCTTCGAGCCGCATGAAGGCAAGCAGACCTTCGGAGCCGCCAAAACCGCCGACGCGTGTCGGGACGCCAAGATCAGGCAGGTCACGAACCGCTCCGGCAAAAGAGGCAGTCAGGCGACTTTCCGGAAATGTTTCCGCCAGCGTTCCGGCCAATTGCCGGGCTTCGCTTGTTCCGGCGAGCAGCAGGATATGATCTGCCTTAGCGGTCAAAGCCTGTTTCTCCCAGCACTTTGCCCTGGCGGTCGGTGATCAGAACTTCCACATCCACCGGCGCATCGCGCAGGATCTGGCGGACGGCGTCCTTCGTTCGCCGCGCAAGTGGGCCGCTGAGATCGATACCGGCAACCAGGGAGGCATCCAGCACCTCCTTGGCCGTGTTGGCCGAGGCGGCCTGTTCAATCAGATCCGCGGAAGCGTTCTCCTGACGCAGAAGATCCTGCAGGAATTCGAAGTCGACGGAGCTGCGGGCCGAATGCAGATCGAGCGCCCCTTGAGCCAGCTTGGTGAACTTCGCAAATCCGCCTGCGAGGGTCAGCCGGTCGACCGGATGACTGCGCAGGTATTTCAGCAAACCGCCGGCGAAATCCCCCATGTCGAGAAAGGCGGTTTCATCCAGATCGTATCGGGCCTTGACCGCGTCTTCGGAACTGGCGCCGGTTGCGCCAACCACATGTGACAGCCCGACTGCGCGCGCAACATCGATGCCCCGATGAATGGACGCAATCCACGCAGCGCAGGAAAACGGCCGGACGATGCCGGTTGTGCCAAGTACGGACAAGCCGCCCAGGATACCAAGCCTGGGATTCATCGTCTTGAGGGCGAGCTCTGCGCCGCCTTCGATCGAGACCGTTATCTCGACATCGCCGGCCCCGCCATTCAGTTGGGAAACCTCATCGATTGCCGTCCGCATCATCTGGCGCGGCACCGGATTGATAGCAGGTTCGCCCGGCGGGATCGGCAGGCCAGGCCTTGTGACGGTGCCGACACCTTCTCCGGCCCTGAAGATTACTCCAGAACCAGGAGGCAACAGGTTGACGGTTGCACTGACCAAGGCGCCATGGGTCACGTCGGGGTCGTCCCCCGCATCCTTGATGATGGCGGCCGACGCCGATTTTCCTGAAAGCGTATGCCGGGTCAGCGCAAAGGAGGCCGTGCCACCCTTGGGCAGAGTGATTTCGACCGGATCCGGGAAATCGCCGGTCAAAAGGGCCTGATACGCCGCCTTGGTGGCTGCTGTCGCACAGGCTCCCGTCGTCCAGCCCCGCCGCAGCTCTTTTGGCTCTTCCTTCGACATGCTCTTTCTATAGACGATGAAATTCCGCTTTGTGCATATTAGTTTATGTGCGCGATGAAATGTCGTTTTCGCATCGTTTTTGATCGCCGAAGCGCTTGGCGTTACCGGGCCACGCGGGTAAACAGGAACCATGACTGGAGAAGACGACAACAACCGACCGCATGAAGGCTTGCCGGGAGACCTGCCAGGCGGGTTACCCGTGTTCGAACCCGGCTGGGTTTGGCTTGCCGGTGCAGGTCCGGGCGACCCCGGCCTATTGACGCTGCATGCGCTCAATGGCCTGCGCCAGGCCGATGTCGTCGTGTTTGATGCCCTTGTCGATCAGAGCATTCTTGCCTGGGTCAAACCGGGAGCCGTGACTGACTACGCGGGCAAGCGCGGTGGCAAACCGAGCCCGAAACAGCGCGACATAACCTTGAAGCTGATCGATTACGCCCGCGAAGGCAAAAGGGTGCTTCGCCTGAAGGGCGGCGATCCTTTCGTCTTCGGCCGCGGCGGCGAGGAAGCGCTCGGCCTTGTCGAGGCCGGTGTGCCGTTCCGTATCATTCCCGGCATCACCGCCGGTATCGGTGGTCTGGCCTACGCGGGGATCCCCGCAACCCACCGGGACTGCAATCAGGCAGTCACCTTCCTGACAGGCCATGACCAGACGGGCCTCACCCCGGACGCGATCAACTGGGATGGTATCGCCAAGGGGTCGCCCGTCATTGTCATGTATATGGCGATGAAGCACCTGGACGTCATAGCCGGCAAACTGATTGCCGGTGGACGATCTGAGGATGAACCTGTGGGTATCGTGTGCAATGCGTCCCTTGCAGGCCAGGACGTTCTGGAAACCACGCTGGGCCGCTGCGCTGAAGACGCGAAGGCTGCCGGGATCGAACCACCGGCAGTTGTTTGTGTCGGTGAGGTTGTCCGTCTGCGCAAGGGGCTCGACTGGCTCGGCGCCCTGTCGGGCAAGGTGCTGGACAGCGACCCGCTAGGCCTGCGCATATCCTCCCGTTCTGCCGATGCCGGCTGACACTGCCAAGGCAGGCGCCAAGGGTGTTCTGATTGCGGCGCCATCGTCAGGTGCTGGCAAGACCACACTGACGCTCGCGTTGCTGCGCGCACTGAAATCCGCCGGGCGTTCGGTCGTTTCCGCCAAGTCCGGCCCGGATTACATCGATCCGAAATTCCACGAAGCTGCCAGCGGGACGCCCTGCATCAACCTGGACGCCTGGGCTATGGACCCGGCGACACTGCAGATGCTTGCCCACCGTCAGGCCGACGGTCATGACGTTCTCGTGGTCGAAGGCGCCATGGGGCTATTCGACGGAGCTGCCAGCGGCAAGGGCTCGGCTGCCGATCTGGCGGCAACGCTGCATCTACCCGTGATTCTCGTCGTCGATTGCGGCAAACAGGCCCAGTCGGTCGCAGCGCTTGTTCATGGGTTTCAAAGCTTCCGGCCGGATATCAATCTCGCAGGCGTTATTCTCAACAAGGTTGGCAGCCCGCGCCACGAAGCCATCTTGCGCGCAGCGCTGGCACCGCTCGCCGTGGATGTGCTGGGTGTCTTGCCGCGGGTTCAGGAACTAGGCCTTCCCGAACGCCACCTGGGGCTTGTCCAGGCGGGGGAGCATCCGGATCTGGAAGCCTTTCTGGAAAAGGCGAGCGACCTGTGTACCCGGAATGTAGACCTGAACCGCCTGGAAACATTGGCGGCACCACTGAGCCCTGCCGGTGATAACAGGGAACACCTGCCCGCGTCGCTTGGCCAGTGCATTGCCATTGCCCGGGACGTTGCCTTTGCCTTTTCCTATCCGCATCTGCTGGATTTCTGGCGAAGGCAGGGCGCGAGGCTCGAGTTCTTCTCGCCACTCGCGAATGAAGCACCGTCACCTGATGCCGATGCAATTTTTCTTCCCGGCGGTTATCCGGAGCTACATGCCGGAAAGCTTGCTGCGGCAGACAGGTTCAAGGCTGGGGTCTTGAGCGCCGCAGCTACCGGAAAGCTGATCTATGGCGAGTGTGGTGGCTACATGACACTCGGCAAGGGCATGATCGATGCCGATGGCACGCGCCACGAAATGCTGGGGCTTTTGCCGCTGGAAACCTCGTTTCAGACCCACAAGCGTCACCTCGGCTACCGAAAAGTCATGCCACTCCGTGACCTACCCTGGCAAATGCCGCTATCCGCACACGAATTCCACTATGCCTCCATAATGTCGGAAGGCGGGGCGGAGCGGCTGTTTTCAGCGGAAGATGCCGAAGGCAACGAACTGGCACAGATGGGGCTGCGCGCCGGATCGGTCATGGGCTCCTTTGCCCATGTCATTGCTCTCGCCTAAACCACCTCAAGCACGACCAGCTCGCAATAGACGTCTTCCTTGGTGTGATAGGGACAGTGGCTGATCTCCAGCGTCCTTGTTTTGCTGTCCTGTTCCAGCTGTTCGACCTTGGCCTTGAAGCCGTCGGCCTCCCAGGCGCTATCGCGTACTGTCAGGACGATGGGAGCACCCGGTTTGGCGATGCGCAGCAGTTCGTCGATCCCTTCCGGACCCACATGGCCATTCGTGAAAACGCCAGCGCTGACGATGCCGTCATAAATGTTGTCGTCAATGCCTGAGAGCGAGCCCATCATGTCGGCTTGGGAAAGATTGCGGTAGGTCCCCCGACTGCGCGAATGCGCCAGCATCGCCGGTGTCAGGTCTATGCCGTCAATGGTCAGCGCTGCATTGCGACTGATCAACTCGCTCCCGACGAGACCGGTCCCACAGCCTGCGTCCAGGACCAACGCCGTTTTGGGCAGGCGTTTGACCAGTGCTTCCGCTGCAATCCTGGGGCCGACATACCCTATGGTCTGAAGCAGATCGGCATCGTAGGTCTCCGCCCAGTCCGCGTAGAACTTGCGAATGGCATCGGGATCACCGCTGAGAGAAATCGCCCGTTTCAGAAGTGGGTTTTCATCTGTCATGAGATTGCTCCTGTCCGGTCTTAATCCTGTTGAGATTAGGCGAGGGCAGGAGCGATATGCAAATGAGCGCTCTCGGACAGGCAAATCACTGCTCGATGAACCTGCGAAGCGTTTCGCGACCTCCCGCATGTCGATGTTGACAGACAGTGGAAGGCCGCGAAGTGGTTTGGTTCCGCCGGTTCCTCAGGCTTTCGCCTTCTTCTTCGGGCGCAGCACATGCACGTGGTCGGCGTCGTAAAGGGCGCTGTCGCGGAAGTCGGCTGCGGGCTTCAAGGCATGGCCGACGAAGATCAGCGCGGTGCGGGTGATCTTGGAGGCACGCACTTCTGCGGCAATGGTCGACAATGTGCCGTGAATGAAGGCCTCATCCGGCCAACCGACGCGGTAGGCGACAATCACCGGGCAATCGGCACCGTAATGCGGCGTCAACTGGCGTTCGACTTCCCGCAGGTTCCTGATCGACAGGTGAATTGCCAGGGTCGCCCCGCTCTTGCCGAGCGTGTCCAGGTCCTCGTTGTTCGGCATCGCCGAGGATTTCATTGCCGTGCGGGTGACAATGATGGTCTGGGCAACTTCCGGGATGGTCAGCTCGGTCTTGAGTGCAGCGGCCGCGGCCGCGAAGGCCGGCACGCCCGGTGTTACATCGTAATCGATGCCGAGTGCGTCCAGACGGCGCATCTGCTCCGCCGTTGCACCGTAAATGGAAGGGTCGCCGGAATGAACCCGGGCAACGTTCTGGCCCTTTCCATGGGCTGCCTTGATCTCGTCGATGATCTCGTCAAGCGTCATCGGGGCCGTGTCTATGACGCGTGCACCTTCCGGTGCGGCGGCAACGATCTGTTCAGGCACCAGCGAGCCTGCGAAAAGGCAGACCGGGCAGGATTGGATGAGCTTCAGGCCGCGAACGGTGATGAGATCGGGATCGCCAGGTCCGGCGCCAATGAAATGAACGGTCATGATTTGTCATCCGTTTCGAGAATGTCGGAAATGTCGGTCGTCACGTCTGCCATCTGGAACGAAGGCTCGGCTTCAGTGGCAACTGGCGCTGCTTCCAACGGCTTTGGTGCGTCGATCCGCTTGGCATAACCGCGCGGCGTATAGACGAAAGGTTTCCCGTCACCGCGCATGACGGTGCGAGTGTTGGTCGAACCGACCAGCACAGTGGTCAGCATGTCGACATCGTCGACGCTGAGCGCATGCAGACTGGTGACGCGGATGGTTTCCTCCGGCCGGCCAAGATTGACGCCGAGAATGACCGGTGTCGCTGCCGAGCGGTGCTCCAGCAGGATTTCCTTTGCGGCTGCAAGCTGCGTGCGGCGGCGTTTGGACACCGGGTTGTAGAAGGCAATCACGAAGTCGCCCTCGGCTGCTGCCCTCAGACGCCTTTCGATCACCTCCCAAGGGGTGAGGAGATCGGACAGCGAGATCGCGCAGAAATCATGGCCAAGCGGCGCGCCGATACGAGCCGAGCAGGCCTGAAGGGCGGAAATGCCCGGCGCGTTTGTGACGCTGACCCGCTTGGCGGCATCCGATACACCGCCATACTCCTCATTCCTGTGCAACAGTTCATAGACCAGCGAACCCATGGCGTAGATGCCGGCATCACCTGAGGAAATCAGCGCGACATTCTTGCCCTTGCCAGCTTCTTCCAGCGCAAAGCGGACGCGATCCTCTTCCGCGCCAAGCGGGAAGTTGTGGTGGGTCTTGCCGGTAATGTGCTGGTCAACAATGTCGAGATAAAGCGAGTAGCCGACAACGTCGGTTGCTTCCGCCAGAAGCTTGGTGGCCTCCGGTGTGCGCCAGTCGTCCTTGCCCGGACCGATACCGATAACGGACAGATGCCCGCGAGCCCGGCCGACCGTGTCAGTGTCAATCCACTTCGGCGACCGTGCAATGGCGCAAGTTGCGTTGTCGGTTTTCTGCTTTTCGACCTTCAGCGTTCCAAAGGCACCGGACGCGGCCAGTGCCGCGCCTTCAGACACTCCGTAACAGCCGACTTCCTTGAAGACGACGGGCGACGGGTTTTTCAGGCGCGGGGTCTCGCGCTGCAGGTCTTCTGCGGAAAAGACCCGAAGCGGCACATCCAGATGCGCGGCGAGAGCATTGACAGCGACCTCATCTGCCTTGAGGTCGATGGTCGCGATGCAGGCAACAGCGCCCTTGGCAATGTTGGCTCCCGCCAGTTCGGTCTCGACCAGTTCGATCAGTTCGGCCGCATCGCACCCGCGCGCGCAGCCGACGCCAACAGCATAGCGCTGCGGGTGGTAGACCAGACGCGTCGGACCTGCTTCTTCCGGATGTTCGGTTGCCGAAAGCGTGATGGCGGCGTCGTCTGCCAGCTGCAGCTTGGCCTCTTTCAGCCAGTCGGCGCGGCCTTCCAGGCGGACGGGAGCGCCGGAGAGCAGCTCGGCCATGACCGGTTTTGCATCTTCCGGATTGGCGAGACGCCAGCCGCGGGGCGGGGCGTCGAGCGCAACACCAAGCTTGGTGTCCCCAGCCGTCGTGATCGCCGCGTGCCCACCGAGAGCGCTGGCCAGAAGCTTGGCCAGTTCGTTGGCGCCGCGATGACCACCGAGCAGCGGCACGACACTCTTGCCGTCTTCCGACACGGCGATCACCGGCGGTTCGCTTGTCTTGTCGGACAGGACCGGTGCAAGGGCCCGGATCAGAATGCCGCTGGCGCAGAAGCCGACGATCGGATGACCGGCCTGAAACAACAGGCGGATATGGTCGATCGTTTCGTTGAACTGGGTGTCCGCCGTCGGCACACGGCCGGCAAGCCCGTGTATGCGGGCGGTTGAAAACCGTCTGGCGATCACTTCGGCGGCGGCGAGGCCGGCCTGGTTCAGGACGAGTAGGATGGGGGAAGCGTCCACGCTTCTTCTCCCTTGTAGATGAGGATCATGGAAAAATAGGGGGCGGTGTCGGTCTCAAGGTCGATGAGCCGATGAACCTTCTGCTCCGGCAGGCTGGCACGTTCCACGTATCCGGCCTTTTCCAGCAGCCCCATGTCGGAAAGCAAGGTCTTCAGCCGTGTCAGGTGACGGCCGACCTTCATGATGGCAACCGCCTGGGCTTCTTCGATCTTGCGGCGGATGTCCGCGTCCGGAAGCGGGCCTGGAATGACGGTAAGTACATCGTTTCGTGCCGTCAGCGGTCGTCTCAACTGAGCGGCGCAGGCTGTCAGCGAGGTGACCCCGGGCACGATTTCTATCGTGAAACGGTCGGACAGGCGCTCGAACAGATACATGAAAGAACCGAAGAAGAACGGATCTCCTTCACACAAGGTCACGACATCCTCACCGTTTGCCAAAACGGCGGCTATCTCTTCGGCGGCCTTGTCGTAGATCTCCTGTGCAGGGAACCTGTCGACCCGCATCGGCACGACAATCGGGATTTCCCGCACCCCATCCGGGATCACATCGGCAGCGATTGACCGGGCAAAGCTTTCGCCGGAATCGGGTGCGGGGTAGGCAATTACCCGTGCGCTTGCGATCAGCCTGTGCGCCTTCAGGGTCATCAGCTCCGGATCGCCCGGGCCAAGACCTATGCCATAGAGTGTGCCTGTCATGATTTCGTCAGGCTCCACTGCGTCACGGGCATCAAGGGACGCCATCCGGTCAAGCCGCCGACGGCGCTTGCCCGGTGAACGGAAACTTTCTTCAAAGTGCCTCCATGAGACTGATAGGCGGAGAGAAGTATGGCCTCGCTCTCCAGGGTCACTGCATTGGCGACAAGCCGTCCCCGGGGGCCTAGCGCTGCAAGACAGGCCTCGATCACACCGGAGGCTGTCAGGCCACCGCCAATAAATACCGCGTCCGGCTGTGGCAGATCGTGGAGGCCTTCCGGAGCGGTCACGTCCAACAGTTCCAGATGTGGGACGCCGAGCGCGACAGCGTTTTCAGCCGCCATTTGCCGTCGTTCCACATGCGGTTCCAGGCCGATAGCCCGGGTTCGGTCGGCTGCACGCAACCATTCGATGGCAATCGAACCGCAGCCTGCACCCACGTCCCACAAGAGTGCGCCGGGGTGAGGCTTCAACTCCGCCAGGGTGATGGCGCGGATGTCCTGCTTGGTCATCTTGCCGTCGTGGCGAAAGGCATCGTCGGCAAGGCCGGGTGTCCGCGCACGGAACCGCACACCGGGGTCGGCAATCACTTCCAGAGCAAGTGTGTGAAAATCGGCAACCTCGGTCGACCAGTCTTCCGCGGTACCTGCGACGCACCTTTCCCTGGTGCCGCCGAGATGCTCCAGAACCGTCATCCGGCTGCGCCCATAGCCTTCGTCGGCCAGGAGGTCAGCCACCTGGCGGGGAGTTTCCGCATTGCTGGTTAGACACAGGATCCTGGCGCCCGGGTAAAGCGATGCCCGCAACAGATCGACTGGTCGACCATGAACCGACAGGCAGTCGGTTTCCTGCAAGGCCCATCCCATTCGTGCGGCAGCCAGCTGGAAGGCGGACGGCGAGGGCAGCACCATCAGCTCGTGTGCAGGGAAATGTTTCAGCAAGGACGAACCAATGCCGAACCACATTGGATCGCCTGTCGCCAACACCGCGACGCGCTTCTGCCTGAGCGCTGCCAGATCTTCGAAGACGGTTGCAAAGGGGCTGGGCCATGTCCGCTTCTCGGCAGTGATCCCGCCCGTCAGCTCCAGGTGCCGGGTGCCGCCATAAACGATATCTGCACCTGCCAGGGCTTCTGCGCCACCCGGAGCCAGAACGCCGTCCTCGCCCAGGCCAACCAGCGTCAACCAGGGGCGCTTGTCTGTCGAGGAAGTCATTTGTCCTCCAGACGATAAGGTTTGATCACCGGTTTTACCGACAGGTCCCGTGGCGCGCCGCTACTGCTTGGCGATACCTGTCGGGCACCCCGTGAACGGTGATGGACCGGCTGGTCACCACTGCCGTCCGCAGACGTCTTGACCGAACCACCCGGCTGGGACAGGAACCCACGTGACCGCAAAGGCTTTTTGCTGCCGACGGATTTCAATCCGATTGGTTTCTCGTCGTCTTTCGGCGGATCTCCGGCCATCCTACGTTTCCTCCGGCAGGCCGGCGGCAAGAGCGTTGACTGCGGCGGCAGCCATGGCCGATCCACCTCTGCGGCCGCGAACAGCCAGGGAGGGAACCTTGAACGGATTGGAGATCAGAGCTTCCTTGGATTCCGCTGCGCCCACGAACCCGACCGGGAAGCCCAGAACCAGCGCCGGTTTCGGTCCGCCTGCAGCAATCATTTCAAGCAGATGGAAGAGGGCCGTAGGCGCATTGCCAACGGCAACGATGGCTCCCTCCAGCCTGTCGCGCCAGAGCTCGACCGCGGCCGCCGAGCGGGTCGTGCCGAGCTCTTTGGCAAGGGCCGGAACCGCGGGGTCATTCAAGGTGCAAACCACGTCGCAGTCAGCCGGAAGACGCGAGCGAATGACGCCATGCACCACCATTTCCACGTCGCAAAAGACGGGTGCGGCCCGCGCGAAGGCATCCTGCGCGGCAGACAGGATATCCTCCGACCAGGCAAGATCCTGCGGAAGGTCTGTCATGCCGCAGGCGTGGATCAGACGCACCGCGACCGGTTTCAGCCCGTCGGGTAGATGAGACAGTTCTGCTTCCGACCGCACGATTGAAAAGGACTGGCGGTAAATCGCCGCCGGGTCCTTTTCATAGTCGTAGGACGGCATGGTTTCGGTGCTCACGGCAGCCTCAGTCTCCGCGGTTCAACGACCGGGGGCCGTGCGGATGGTCTGCGTGCGGGTAGGGGTGGTGGTGATCGTGATCATGCCCGTGCCCGTGCCCGTGCGCATGGCTATGCCCATGCTCGTGCGCATGATCATGAGAATGGCCGTGATGATGCGCGTGGTCATGCCCATGGTCATGGGAGTGATCGTGATGATGATGACCATTGTCGTGGTGATGATGACCACCCGCTTGCACCTGCTTTTCGCAGGCCCCGGTGCAGATCTCGTCACACAGCTTGCATTCTGCTTCCGCGCCGAGGCCTTCCACGTGATGGTGGTGGCTTTCCTGGGCCAGACCCACTTCGGCTTCGAAGCCAAGGACCTGTTCGCGATACTTGCACATCTGGCAGTTCATCAGATTGGCGCCCTGCAGGATCTCCTGCACCCGATCGGCCATCGTATCGATCACCTGCGGGTGGTCGTTCAGATAACCGGCTTTCAGGAATTCGATTTCCGGATGTTTGGCGGCAACTTCGTCCGTGGTCGAATAGATCCGCTGCACCAGTACGCCGGTGAACAGGAAATAGGGGAACACGATGACGCGCTTGTAGCCAAGCCTTGCCGCATGTTCGAGGCCGGGTCCGACCAGAGGGAAGGTGACGCCGGAGTAGCAGGTTTCCGCCCAGCCGAAACCGAAGCCTTCCCAAAGCATACGCGTAATCTTGGAGACGTTGGAGTTCGCGTCCGGATCGGAAGCGCCGCGCCCGACCACCATCAGCAGGGTCTCGTGCAGCGGCACGTCGCTGTCGGCAGCGTCGATCGCTTCCTGAACACGGGCAGCGGCGGCTTTCACCATGCGCGTGTCGACGGCCAGTTCGCGGCCATAGGAGATCGTCATCTCCGGATGCATGGCCTGATAGGTGTTGAGGACCGAGGGAATGTCGTTCTTGGCGTGACCAGCGGCAAACAGCATGCCCGGCACGGCCAGAACGCGGGTGCAGCCGGCCTCGCGCAGCTTGTTCAATCCGTCATGAATGACCGGGTTGGCGAATTCCAGATATCCGTATTCCACCGGCCAATCGGGGAAGCGGGCCGTCAGGCCTTCCGCCAGCTGTGCAAATTGCTTTACGGCACCCTTGTTGCGGCTGCCATGGCCGCAGATCATCAGTCCGAGTTTTTCGCTCATTGAGCAGCTTCTCCGGCAGTCTCGTCGTCTTCCGGACGGGCTTCAGGCGCGTCTTCGGCTTTTTTCTGCTTCTTGTCTTTGAGGGCGATGATGCCGGCGACGAGCGCGGCACCGGCAAGGGCTGCGACACCGACCCAGTGGGAATGACCGGCGAGTTCGCCAAGATGGCCCCCATGGGCGAAGGCGGAGGTAGGCAGCGCGGCAGCAAGGCCTGCAAGGATGGTCCGTCTGATCATGTCTCTCCCCAGTGGCTGATGCCGGATCGGCAGCGTGGCAACAGGCGTCGGGAAGAATGAAAGCAAACACGCGCAAAAGCCGGCGGAGCCGGTTGATCTGCAGATGCCTTGGACAGCTCCGGCCTTGGTCCCCTGCTTGGGTCAACCTCATCCGGAATGGCTTTCAGTCCCTCCACGGGACGCCGTCAGGTGGGCGCACCTTAGGGGAGTGGCCATAGCGGATCAAGCATGAAAGCGACATCCATTGGCACGAGGCAGCCATGGCCTGAAACCGGCAATCGTTGCGTCTTGCGGCTCCCTGAAAAGAACCGGTTTGTCTTTGTCATCCCTTTGGATTAGTGATCAATCAGTCTCGATTCGGGGTAAGTGGGGCGTGGAAAACTTCCGGCGAAAACATCCGGACCTTATGGCGGCAGCCAGGCTACTGCTTCTGCTGCCGTTTCTGGTCACAGCGCTTGTGCCCAAGGGGTACATGCCGGACGTGCGCGCGGATGGCGGTTTTACCGTCACGCTGTGTACCACCGAGGGCCTTCGCACTGTTACGCTGGATGCGAACGGTGCAGAAATACCGCCTGGTTCCGATGAGGAAAGCCCTGCGGAAAAGGCCTCCCGCCATTGCGTCTTTGCCGGTGTCGGTGCGTTTGCTGCGCCCGACAGGGTGCCTTTCCTTTTCGTGCAGGAAGAGATCTCCCGCCAACCGGTTTCTCTACCTGCAAAGGTCTGGGCTTCCAGCACACCGCGCGGCCGCAACTTTGCCCGCGCACCGCCGCTCAACACGTGATCTTTCCGAACCTTATCTGAATTCGTTTTGAACCCGAGGTCTGTCCGGCTTTCGCCGAACGTACGCACTCGGGTGTGGAGATCCCATGAGCAACATCCCTTCGGACGCTGTAAATGCGTCTACCCCCAGCCGATTTTACCTGGCTGCCTGGCGTTGGCACTTTTACGCCGGTCTTTATGTTGTGCCGTTTCTGATCATGCTGGCCGTCACCGGCCTTTCGATGATGTTTATTTCCGTTCTTGATGGCCGCGACGGGGAATACATCAAGGTTGCAATTGCCGGCGAACCAGTGGCGCTGTCGCAGCAGGCCGACGCTGCGCTGGCAACGCGCGGGCAGGGCGCGAGCCTGGTGGAATGGATCGGCGCCAAGACTGCCGACGGAGCCAATGTCTTCCGCGTCAACGACGCTGGTACCAATTACATGGTGGCAGTTGACCCTTATTCGGGCTCGGTCGTTGAAAGCTGGATCCGGCGTGACGGCTGGTATGACTTGCTGAACGACATTCACGGTACGCTGCTGATCGGCGATCTTGGTGACCGTCTGATCGAGATCGCAGCCGGCCTTGCCATCGTACTGATCGTGACCGGTCTTTATCTGTGGTGGCCGCGGGCAGGCGGTGGAAGTGCTTTTGTGCCGGATCTTCGCGCAAATGGTCGTGCGCTCTGGAAGAGCCTGCACAAGGTGATCGGCGCCTATGTTTCTCTCATCCTGCTGGTCTTCCTGGTCAGTGGTCTCTCCTGGGCCGGTGTCTGGGGCGAGAAATTCGTTCAGGCCTGGAGCACCTTTCCAGCCGAAAAATGGTCGAACGTGCCTCTGTCCGACGACACCCACGCCTCGATGAACCATGGCTCGATAAAGGATGTTCCCTGGGGACTGGAACAGACCAGCATGCCGATGTCCGGCTCTGATGCCGGCACCGACGCGATTGCTGCCGGAACGCCTATTGATCTGGACAGTATTGCCGCGTTCGGCCGGCAAATCGGCTTTGAAGGGCGGTTTCGGGTGAACCTTCCCGGCAATGAAACCGGTGTCTGGACCATCAACCAGGATTCCATGAGCAACGACTCAGAGAACCCGATGGTCGACCGCACGGTGCATATCGATCAATACACCGGGCGGATCCTGGCGGATGTCGGTTTTGCGGATTATTCCCTGCCGGCCAAGGGCATGGCCATCGGCATTGCCTTTCACGAAGGCGACATGGGGCTCTGGAACGTGGTGCTCAACACCCTATTCTGCCTGTCGGTGATTTTCCTGTGCCTGAGCGGGCTGGTCATGTGGTGGCTGCGACGGCCGAAAAGTTCCGCCCTTCGGGTTTTTGCGCCGAAAACGCCGGACGACCTGCCGCATTGGCGTGGCGCGATGATCCTGATGCTGGCCGTTTCCATGGCCTTTCCGCTTGTCGGCATCACGCTGCTGAGCGTGCTGGCGCTGGACTATCTTGTTGTCAAACGCGTGCCGGTTCTGAGAAAGGCCATCGGATGACGAGGTAAGGGGGTCTGAAAAGGCCACTGTCGGGCCCTCAACATTGCTGTTACCCCGGATAGGCGCTGCGTCTATCCGGGGTAACACGCCTCCAAAATTTTGATCGCAGTGTGCGGCAGCAAGCTGCGGCCAATGCTGCCGGCTTACTTGTGCCGGATCACCATCAGCGTAATGTCGTCATGCACCGTTTGTGTGTCGATATGGGCCTTGAGGTCCGCCAGGATGCCCTCCAGCACCCGCCCGGCCTTTGGTGCAGCGTGGCGCTGGGCACTTGCGACCAAGCGGTCTAGACCATACAGCACACCGTCAGGATTTTCCGCTTCGGTCACGCCATCCGTATAGAGAATGATGAGATCTCCGGGACCGAACGCCAGTTCCCTGGTTTCGATAAACGGTTCGATGTCTTCATCGAGGCCGATGGGGAAGCCGAGATCGACCGTATCGACGATGTCGCATTGGCCGTTGTCGCGGAGAATGATCAGTTCCTCGTGCTGGCCCGACAAGGTTACCTTGTTCGGTTCGAAATCGAGGAAGGACAGCGTCAGGTGCTTGTCGGTCCGGGTGCGCTTCAGGTTGCGGCAGATGGCGCTGTTGAGTGCAACCAGGAACTGGCGCGGATCTGACGGCCCGCGTTCCTGCAGGGCGACGGCGATGGACTGAACCATCAGCATCAGAACGCCGCTTTCCAGGCCATGGCCGGTCACGTCGCCAATGCCGATCTTCACCTTGTCGTCCAGCTGCAGCACGTCGTAATAGTCGCCGCCAACTTCGTCCGCCGGTTCCATGAAGGCCGCGATTTCCAGTTCGTGAATGCCGCCAAGCTCATCCTTGGTCGGCAGCACCATCATCTGGATCTGCCTTGCAACTTCAATTTCCGCTCCCAGCCGAAGGTTTTCGGACGTCAGCTGCTTGTTGAGATGCGCGATTTCCGTATTCGCGTGCTCCAGATTGACGTTCATCCGGTGAAACCGCGTTGCCTGGTGCCATTGCAGGGCGGTGACCGCAGCACCGATCGCCCCTGCACAGCCGAAGTAAAGCAGCAGGTATTTGAACGACCAGAGGTTTGCGGCAATGGGTTGGCTGATGGTGATCGCCTGAATGCCGCGCACATCGCCCGTCTTCCAGTCGGTCTTGGGACTTTCCGGGTGGCTGTTGTGGCAGGAAACGCAGGCCTCGCCCATCATGACGGGGGAGGCGATCTGGATCTTTCGGTCGAAGATCGATCCTTCGTAGGCAATCTCCAGGTCTGCAGGATCACGGCTTTGTCGGAAATCGTTCAGTGCCTTGATCTCGAAAGGTGTCAGGTTATGTGACCCGCGCTCCATGAACGGCAGATCCGACACGAATCGGTATTGCAGATTATGGTCGTTGCCGCCGATCACTTCCCCAAGCTCGATGGAGAGCGTGGCGGGGATCGGAATGCCGCCTGGCGTTTCGTGATATTCGTGTGTCGGGTGATGTCGCCCGGCGCCTGTTGAACCCGGGCGATCACGTTTTGCGCGTAATAGGTCCGGATCTTGCCGATGGCCTGGTCCAGGTCAACCGCCTGCGAGCGCAGGGAGGCATCTGAAATGGCGCGCAGGTCCATCCACACGGCAACGGGCAACATGCCAAGCCCGATCAGCACCAGAACCAGAAAAACCGCCGGTCGTTCGATGAGCGTGAGCCAGAATTTGTCGACGCGGCGGGGTTCTGTCTGCTTCATGGGGAAACCTGATTTTCAGTATGAATTGAAACGGAATGCGGATCGGCAAGAAAGCCTGAAGGGAAACCCGATCAATCTCGCCATTATGACGGTTGTCTGCCGCAACGGCCACAGCTCGAGATGAGATTTTGCAGTCTTGTTTTCAGCACGTTGAGGCTGTCTAGTAGGATGGTCGAGTTCCAATGCGCAAGCGGGGCATCATGCAAACTCATCTTGTTTTCACGGTCATTGCAAAGGACCGGCCAGGCCTGGTCGAGCGGATGGCGGAAATCATCGCCGACACCGGCGGCAACTGGATCGAAAGCTCCATGGCCCGCCTCGGCGGCGAATTTGCAGGCATCGTGCGCATTGCGATCGAGGGGCTGCATGCGGACGAACTGGTGGAAAAGCTGCAAGCTCTTTCTGCCGATGGCATCGATATCACGCTGCGCTCCGACCAGACCGGTGCAGAGCTGCCGGAAGGCGCATCCGCTCATCTGGATCTCGTCTCCCAGGACCACCCGGGCATCTTGCGGGATATAACCCGAGTTCTTTCCGAAAAGGGTGTCAGCATCGAGCATCTGGAAACGGAAGTCGTCTCTGGCTCGATGCAGGGAGAGGCCCTGTTCAAGGCATCTGCCGACCTGCGCCTGCCAAGTGGACTGGACCCTGCAAGCCTGAGCGACGCACTTCAGGAGACGGCAGGAGACCTGATGGCGGATATCAATCTGATTGACTGACGTCGCTCAATCCTGCCAGAGGGAAGCGACACGACACAGGCCTGGCAGGACAGAGGCTGCAACTTCATGCTCGACCGGCTGGATTTTACCGGCAAACTATGGCTGTCCGCTGGCCCAGGCGGCTGGACCTTTGTGACGTTACCGCCGGCCTGCGCCGATCAGATCCGGTTTTTTACAGGAAGCCGTAACGGCAGCGTCTGGGGCATGATCAAGGTAAAGGCGCGGATCGGCGAGGCCGAATGGAGCACCACCATCTGGCCGGACAAGGCGTCCGGCTCCTTCCTGTTGCCGGTCAAGTCGGCCGTGCGCAAGAATGAGAAGATCGCAGCCGGAGACACCGTTGACGTATCGCTTTGGCTTCAGGTGCCGCCGGGTTTCTGACGGGGAGGGCTGTTTGAGCTTTTGAGTTCCGTCGGTCAGGCTCGTTCCGCCGGATCCGGGCAGGCGAACTCAGGCGGCAAGCGCCCAATCAGCCGCGTCCGTGCGTGCCCCGATCAGGGCAAGGCCGTTGGCAACAGACGTCAGCTCGTTGCCGCCGGAAATCCGCTCCAGGCCGAAGCGCTCCGCAAACTGGCGGCGCACGGCAGGCACGAAGGAGGTGCCGCCGGTCATGAATACCCGGTCGATGTCGGCTTCGCTCAAACCGGCCTTTTCCAGCGTGACATCCAGCGCCAGGTCCATCTTCTTCAGATCAGGCGCAATCCAGCCGTCGAAGTCCGCACGTTTCACAGTTGCCCGGAAGTCCGAACCGAGCGGGGCAAAGGTCAGCTCCGCCTCGTCTGCAGACGACAGCAGGGCTTTGGTTTCCGAGACGGATTTATAAAGCGGGTAGCCCTGGTCCTCTTCCACCAGATCGATGAAAAGCTCGATCTTCTCCGGTTCCACGCAGTAGCGCAGCAGTTTTTTCATTTCCTTGAAATCGTCTGAGGTCTTGAAAATCGACAGCATGTGCCAGCGGGCGAAGTTGGAAAAGAGGTTGGGCGGGATCTCCAGGATCTTGCCCATGCTCTGGTAGGCGGTGCCCTTGCCGAGCTTCGGCAGCACCACGTTATCGATGATGCGGTAGTCAAACGTGTCACCGGCAATGCCGACCCCGCCTCGGCCAAGCGGCGTCGCTTTCAGGTGCCCGGCTTCGGTCTCGAATCGCATGATCGAATAGTCGGTCGTGCCGCCGCCAAGGTCGGCAACCAGGATGGTCGTATCCTGTTCCAGCGATTGCGCATAGGAAAAGGCCGCCCCGACAGGCTCCATAACAAAGAGGATGTCTTCAAAACCAACCTTCTGAAACGCCTTGCGATACCGCGCCATCGCCAGGTCTTCATCCGGATTGTGCCCGGCAAACTCCACCGGCCGGCCCACAACGAGCCGGGTTGCCGCGGGATCATACGCAGCCCCAGCCCGCTCGAAAGCCCGCTGCAGAAACGTTGCCATCAGATCTTCAAACTCGAACCGGACTCCAAAAACTCCGGTCCCCTTGAAAACGCGGCTCGCCGCAAAGGTCTTCAGCGACTGGATGAACCGTACGTCTCCAAAGCTCTCCAGAAACTGCCGGATTGCCCAGGGCCCGACCTCCGCATTCAGCGCCTTGGCCGGCCCCCGGTCTAGAAAACTGAGGACGGTCGGAAGCGATGTGAAACTGTCATTGCCATCAACAAAGCTGATCGACGCAGTCGCCCCCACACCCTGCGCCGAAACCGCGACCGTATTGGAGGTGCCGAAATCAAGTCCGATGGTCTGTTTCATGGCAAAGTCCCTTTATGTCGCAGCGTTTTGTACCCGTGCCGTTTTGCAATTGAATGGCGTTGGCTTATTCGAAACCGAAGCAGGAGCGCGTAGGGGCACTCCGAATACGGCAATCCAGCAAAAATGAAATGGCTGTGCGGGATAGGCGGGAACAAACGAAAACGCAAGCGGAAACAGGCTGCCTTTGACGCATTCGATCCTGCATCCGTTGCAGCTCCAATCTTCGGCTCGCGGGTACCATCTGGAGAAAGGCGAATTGCTGAAAGAAAATTTTGGCAATGATGCCTGGAGCTTGTCTTCAGGACCTTGCCACAAGGTCGATATAAACAGACCGCACACTATGAGTTTCATCGGTTCCGTGGTCGCGATCGGAGATGGTCGCGGTCTCAGGCTGCAGACATTCGCACTTCCAGTTCGTGCAATTCATCCCGCCTTCGAAATCATTGTGGCATCGTGACACTATGTTGCTGCGCGAAATTCCGTTATGGTACGGTCTGTCAGAAGATGGACATGAACTGTCTAAAGGTCTAGTCAAGACAACCAGTTGGCATTCGAAGAACGCGTCAACAGAGATCAATAACTGCAGATTGACAGTATGTACTCAGAACCTTTACACCAAGGCCTGAAACGCCAATTCGCGATCACCTTTGCCTTGATCGTTCGCGAAATGACCACCCGCTACGGAAACAAGTTCGGCGGTTACATGTGGGCGGTTCTGGATCCGGTTTTGACCATTGCAATTCTGACCACGGTGTTTTCGGCTATAGCGAGAACGCCGCCACTCGGACGCAGCTTCACGCTATTCTTCGCCACTGGTTATGCTTTGTTTTACATGTATCGTTCAACGTCTGATCAAGTTCAGTCTGCTGTCGAAGCAAATAGAGCGCTTCTAAATTATCCTGTGGTAAGCCCGTTTGATGCGATAATGAGCAGGATTATACTTCAGGTAATTACACTTTTTGTCGTAAATATATTGCTGTTTGGATTTTTATATTTGGTTACAGGCTTCGAAAAGCTAGATATAGCTCCAATATTCTTGGCCTCCTCGCTAGCCATTTCATTGGGGGCAGGTGTGGGGTCGGCGAACATTGTCTGGTTTCACCTGAGTAGCACCTACCAGCAGGTTTGGGGCATCATAAACCGGCCGGCGTTCATAGTCTCGGGCGTGTTCTTCCTGCCCGAAACGATTCCCCATCCGTATCGGGAAATCTTGCTCTGGAACCCACTAGTGCATATCATTGGTCTGTTCCGGACCGGATTTTATCCGACCTACCGTGCTTCTTATGTCGACATGCCATATACCGTCGGCCTTGCCATCTTTTCGATTGTTTTCGGGTTTTTCCTAGTCTGGCTTTTCGATGCAAAACTGCGGGAGCCGAAATGATACGACTGGATCGGTTGACCAAAAGCTTTCGGTTCAAGGGTGAAACGCGATACATCGCAAAGGATGTGTCTTTCACCGTTCCACGCGGCGATAGCATCGGCCTTCTAGGCCGCAACGGTGCTGGCAAATCGACGCTGCTGAAGCTAATCGCAGGCACTATCAAGCCGACGTCTGGAAGGATCATCCGCATGGCTAACGTGTCTTTTCCGCTCGGTTTCCAAGGCAGTTTCAACGGATCTCTAACCGGAGAGCAGAACGTGCGGTTCGTCGCCCGGATTTATGGTCACGACACTGAGGAGCTAGTCGAGTATGTTCAGGACTTCGCGGAACTAGGAAAATCTTACCATATGCCAGTAAAAAGCTATTCCTCCGGGATGAAAGCGCGACTGGCTTTCGGCGTCAGTATGGGCATAGACTTTGACTATTATCTTGTCGACGAAATCACGGCAGTTGGCGATTCGAATTTCAGAAAAAAATGTAAGCGTGTCTTTGAGGAAAAGCTACAGAATTCCGACATCATCATGGTCTCACATTCCAATGGTTCATTGAAGGACTATTGTACGACGGGAATTGTGCTAGAAGATGGTTCGTTAACGTATTTCACCAACATTGATGATGCGATCAAGTTGCATGACGAAAATATGGCGCGCCGCTAGGCTGGGCTTCTCCGTTTCGAGGTTTGAACAAAATGTCTTCTGCCAGCAATTTGCCTGAAACCGAGGGCAAGCCGGACTCTGAGGGGACCGTCTTCACACTTCCGACAAAGAAGGGTGGGGCGGTCGCGAAATCCGCAGAATGGGATGGGAAACTCGTCACACGTCTCCGCAAGTCAGGCCTCGACCCGCAGAAGCTGCTTGATCTCGCGCTGCCAGGGCCTGCAAAGACAGTTACAAAGCTCCGTCACCGTCTTATTCTACTGGGCTTTTTACTGTTCGTCGCGCTGCCGTCGGCGGCCTTTTCCGTTTACATGTTCTTCTGGGCGAGCGACCAATACCACAGCACTACAGCCTTCGCTGTGCGCAGTTCAAATCCGGTGGCTGCCACGGATATCCTCGGCATGGTCATGGGTAGCGGTAGCTCAGAATCAACAACTTCCAACAGCTATATTGTGACCGACTATATACAGAGCCAGGCGATATTGGAGGATTTGCCGCAGGAGATCGACCTAGATGCGATCTTCAATCGGGAAAGCTCCGATTTTCTGTTTTCCATGGGCTCTGACCTACCGATTGAAGATAGGTTGAATTATTGGAATGACATGGTGGATGTTAGTTTTGATTCTACCTCAAGCGTTATTTATGTCGAAGTTCGAACCTTTCGGCCGGAAGACTCAGTAGTTATCGCGGAAGCTGTGCTTGACCACAGCGAGATCCTTGTCAATAAACTGTCAGAAGCTAATCGCCGCCAGACCGTGCGCTACGCCGAGGAAGCCGTGGCACGGGCCGAAGCCCGGCTTAAGGCTATCCGCAAGCAGATGTTAACCTACCGCCAAGAAACCCAGGAAGTCGACCCGGAAGCGAATGCCGAGATCGCCGCTGAGATGATTGCAAGGCTGGACCAAGAACGCGCCAGTCGCGAGGCGGAAAAGGCGACCCTGACAAGCTACCTCGATGACGATTCGCCGCGTATTCGCATGCTGGACCAGCAGATCGCTGCACTCCAGGGCGAGATCGCGTCGGTACGCAAGCGCCTCGGCACTGGCGGGTCCGCTAGCGGGGAAAGTGAGGATCTCCGCGACAACCTGTCCCTGAGGCTAGCCGACTATTCGGAGTTGGCGGTGGAAGAGGAATTCGCACAGAAGCTCTACGTCACTTCGCTGGCAAGCTTGGAGCGTGCAAGGCAAGAAGCTGACAACAACAGCCTTTACCTAGCAACCTTCATCCGACCGACCCTGTCCGAGGACGCGCAATATCCTGGTCGCTTCCTCTATTCACTTGCGCTTTTTCTGGTGTTAGCCGGTCTCTGGTCGGTAGTCGTTCTTCTATACTATAACGTCCGAGACAGGACTTGAGCCTTTATGTGCTCGTACGAAGCTGCCTTGCCGACAGTGGGCTGAGTGCGACTGAGAGCCGGATTTTTAACAATTCTGGACTGTCGGGGCTGTGCGATGTCGTCGAAAGTATGACAGGCGGCACTTGCCGGCTTCCACCCCTAGGGCTGGATGTCGACGCGATCGCGGGCTGAAGCCAAAACCACCTGTGGGTTGAGCACGCGTGCTCGCGTAACGCCCTACTTTCCAATGCTTTCGAGGGTAGCTTTCTGCGCTCGGACAATCCCTGAAACAGTGAACTACCGCTGTCCAGGGTCATAATCGCACTGCCTTCAAATATGCCTCCTGCAAAGTGGCATTTCTCTCCAGAGTTATGACACGGCCTCGTGGTGTCTAGCTCTACGCGTGCCCGCATTGTCAGCGGCTTCGGCCTGCTCTGATTAGCGCCGGAACCGATGAACTCCTAGGCCGTGCAAACCGCATAGAAGGTCTAAAGCGTTTCCAGCCAGTCGGATACAGAAGCCTTGACGCCTGTTGAAAGATACATGCCTTCGGAATGCGCTACAAAGCTGAGTGAACGCTGATGATAGATAGGATAAAATTAAAAGAAAGAATAACTAAGCAAGTAAAAAATAGTACAATATTTCAACGTAGAGCGCCAGTATTTAGACTATTGTTTGATACTGCATATGGGAATTAGCGGTAACATCGGGAATCTAATTAGAATAGTCAATTAACAGAATTTTGCATGATTGCAAGTATTTGTTTTTTATGGCGGAGAATTTTCTTTCTTTCATCTTTATTTTTCCATAGCTTAGAAAAAGATTTCCTGTAGCGGAAATATCGCGACTTCCTTAAATCAGGAAGGCCAAAAATTACAAAGAATATATATATTATCATTCTTTGCGTGCTTCTATCTATCAAATAATCAATAAAATTGGTGCCAAAAGTATTTTGAATATAAAAAGAATAGGCGATACGTGAGGATTTGAACTTATTTACACTTTGAAGATCTTCGGATATACGCTTGTATATTTTTCCTTTGCTACGAGCGGGTATTTGACAGAAGTGCATACTTAAAATGGAGAAGTGAGCTTGAAGTCTCTGTCTATTATTCGATGTGATTCTCTCTTCATCATGATCAAAGTAAATACATAGGGCATCTGGAACACCCACATATTCGACAAAATCACTAAGCCGAATAAAAAAGTCCCAATCTTGATTAGCTGGCAATTTTTCGTCAAACCCGCCTATGAATTTGGCAATCCAAGTCTCAACGGCGACTGAACTAAGTGTTCCAATAAAATTAGAACTTACAATACTATCTCGAGAATATGGCGTGTAACTAAATTGACGGCAAATTACCTGGCCGGAACTATCTACCCTATACCTACCCGTAGAAGACAAGAGTGGCAGAGTGGTTTTTTCCTTTTTCTTCCTCAGGGCGTTCACTTGAGAAAAAAGTTTATCAGGTAGCCAAGCATCATCGCTGTCCAAAAAAGCAATAAAATCGCCCGATGCTCGATTAATACCCAAATTACGACAATAATTTGCACCCTTATTAATTTCATTCCGAATAATAGTAATATTAAGGCAATGTGAATAACGAAGTTTTAGATTGCATAAGAATTTATAATTAAAATCATCTGAATGATCATCAACAATAATTAGCTCATAGGGAGGGTAAGTTTGCTTTGAAACAGAGTATACGCTTCTTTCTAGGAGGCTGCTCCTGTTGTAAGTTGGTATCACGACGGAGATTCGCATGCTCAAACTGCCTCTTGTACATATTTAAGTAGGAGCATGCTCTGTTTGCGAACTGAGTGGTTTTCATTCACGTGCAAGTAGGCGTTTTTTGCTAGCTCGGAAGCTAGAGACGGGTCATGGAGTATCCTTTGCATTGCTACGGATAGTGCAAGATGGTCCTTTTCATTTACCAAAAGACCAGTTTTTTCATTAGTAATCAATTCAGGAATGCCACTGTGGTAGGTAGAAACAACAGGAAGATTTCGGGCCATTGCCTCCATTAGAACGATTGGTATGCCTTCTTTATCACCTGTCGAACTAGTTTGACTTGGCAGCGCCAGCATGTTGCAACTTTCCATCATTTGATGCACAAATTCACGCTTCTTAGAACCGTAGAATACGAAATGTTCTTTGTAAGGACCGCCCTCAACCAAACTTTTGTACTCAGTGAATAAGGGGCCATCTCCAATGCAGTGTACACGAATGGATGTTTTTTCTTCCTGCAAAAGTGAACGAACGGCCTCATAAAGGGTCAAAAACCCCTTCTTTTCGACGAATCGTCCAACGAACAATATATCAAAACTAGAATCGCTTTTTCTTCGCGACAGACGCTTGGCAGGAATGTCAACGCCTAAATGTATGGTTTCAATTTTTTTGATATCGGTATTTTGCGAAAGTTCAGTGTTCCAAATACCATTTACGCAAATAGCCGCATCTACATGATCACCAATAGAGCGATAGGTCTCCCACCCATTTAATTCTACATAAGAAGAAATATCATGCCCGTGAAAGATAATTACATTTCTAACTGATTCACATAACTCTTTCTTTATTTGAAAACCTATACGATAATTTGTACCAAAATTTGCAATTAAAATATCTGGAAAATATTGAATCTGAAAGCAAACAGAAAGGGTATCAAAATCAATTTTCCTCAAAAGATATTTTTGAATAAGCAAAAAAAGGAACTTCGGCTTCACAAAGAGAGTTTTAAGAAAGGAAGTTAGCAAAATAACAATAGAATCTCGAGCGTATATCGGTTTAGAACTGAATTCACTAAAATACTTGTCGTCGATGTTTCTATTTCTAGAACGACCTACAACCTGAACATGTGAGGTGCCGATTTCTTCAAAAGAATGGATTTGATCTATAATAAAGGTTTGCGAGTATTGAGGAAAGAAGCCGTTTACAAACCAGATTTTCATCTTAATTTGATCTTTGATAACGTTGATTTTTTGCGATTTTTGGAGAACGTGCGCAATTCTAAGGCCGAATTCCTCTTTTTCGCAAACAGTGTTGCAAGAATGCGTTGGGGCGGGTGTATGCTGCAATTGCCATATATCGGCGGGCTAGACGTCGGTCAGAGTTGTTATGAGCGAAGCGCCAGGAGAGCATCTCCATCTTGAACAATCTCATCTTAACAAAATCGGCACCATATCTATTGTATAAGGTACGGTGTTTATCAAATATAATTTTATTACAATCACGAATTTGAAGGGCGTTGCGTCCATCATCCGATTTATGGTAAGCACAAAGTGGTTCTTCGGAACTATTCGTGTTATAAATTCGTCCACCATGAAGTTGGAATCTGATAAAATAGTCCAAATCTTGAAGGCGGGGCAACCGTTCGTCAAAGTAACCAACCATTTTAAAGCTTTCGGCGGTACCTAGAAGCGTCCATAGGTAAGCCCGAAGCGAAGTGCCAATCAAAAGGTTCTTAATCTGATCGCCATCCGTTCTTTGAAGCGTTTTCTTCGTAATGCCACCCTTCCAAATCCAGTCATAATTCGTGGTGATCCAGGCGCGTTTTTTTGTGTCCAGTGATTCTATATCATCTATCGTACCAAACTGATTTTCAAGTTTCGACGGATACCATTCGTCGCCTGCATCCAGCCAACTAACATACTTACTCTCGATAGCATCCAGCAGCCTGTTTCTTGAGTAAGGTCGGCCTCTATTTTCTGAGTTTAATAGGAGTACAAAATTATACTTTTCTTGAATCTGTTGAAGGCGTCTCCGGACATCGTTGCTAGATCCATCGTCAACAACAACGATCCGTCGAGGCCCGTTCCAAGTTTGCTTTTTCACGGACCACAAACTTGTCTTGAGACCCAACAAGTCATTATAGTGAGGAATAAGAACGTCTAGCGTTTTCACGTATTAATCCCTTATCAACGAATCTATGAGTTTGAACCAAGTCTGTTTGTACTTTTCAACTGAAAAGTTCTGCACCGAATTTTGAGCATTTGCGCCCAGTCGTTTCCGTTCTTCACTTTCTCTCATCAAATACCTTAGCTTGTCCGCAAGGTCGCCAGGCCCTAAGTTTCTATCAGCTGCAAGGCCGTTATACCCGGATTTTACAAAAGAGTTTACGCCTGGACAATCGCCGTAGAACACAACTGGCGTTCCCAATGCCATTGCTTCAGCAGCGACGAGACCAAAACCTTCATGAATTGCTGGGTGGCAAAATATCGAACTGTGCAGATACTCTTCATAAAGGTCATTTTTTTGCCCTTGTAATGAGAAGGTGTCTTCAATATCAAGTTCTAAAATTTTCCTTTGAAGAGTATTCTGTAATGGGCCTGTTCCGAATAGCTTAACTTGCCAATCTGGAAATTCAGGGGCCAAAATTTTCCAAGCATTGATCAGGTCTATGTAATTTTTGACCGAAGCAAGTCTGCCTGCGGCCATTATTATATTATCTTTTTTAACATTAATATCTTGTCCAGACGTGAATTGGTGAGAGACATAGTTTGGGATCACTCTAATTCGGTTAGCTAAATGCGGAGGAAACCAACTAGAAAATTCCTCAGATAGTACGTGAATAGCGGCCGCCCTATCTAAGACCTTTAGGCGGAGTTCTCTATCCAGGGGATTTGGGTCCCACCTTTGAGGTGATAAATAGTCTTGTTCTGGGACATTGTGGTTAGTTGCGACGACCTTCACACTTAAACCCTCTGTAGCCAATAGGGCCGGAGTGTTAGCGGAAGGTAAGAAGCTTATTGCAACTTCAGTCTCATTGAACAGAAAGTAATTACGCAACTGTGACATAAAAAAATCATGGGAGAAATTCCATTGGGCTTTTTCTCGAATATTCTTTGGAACGAATGGAAGGTTTTTAATTAGACGCCCCCATCTTTGTTTTTTTGTGAGAGTGTTATGACCGTATAAGTTTATCAATTGAACGTTTGGAGACATCGGAAAAAACGGTGGCTTGTTGCTTTTGTCGAAGTGAAGAACGGTTACTTCATATCCGCCTTCGTCTAAATAATTAGCAAGTTCACATGCAATGCGTTCAGCCCCCCCGCTTCGATCGGCAAGTAGCCTCGCAACTATTGCGATTTTTTTACCCATTTTTTTCATGCCGTCCAGTGCCCTATTTTTGTTAGCTCTGTCGAAACTACGAACGTAGATCTTTAATAAACGATGCAAATTTATCTTGATTGAATTTTATTTGAGCCTCGGAAAATTTTTTCCACTTGGCGTTTGTTCTGTAGAAGGTGATTGCGTTATTAAATCTAAGAAGATCATCTGGGCCTGTTATTATAATTTCTGGGAGATCTGAGATTTTGTATATTTTGTACGTATCTGGGTCTAAAAGTACAGGATATTTAAAATTAATCCCAAAAGGCAGTGATCCTGTTAGTATTCTTTTACAGTATATGCCGTTGCTATTATTCACAGACCAGACAAGCGAACGTCGTCGTCTGAGATGTCGCTCAATTTCACGATCAGTCTTACCCACAAATATCGAAACGTTTTGTTTGCTAAGTAGTCCGTGACAGTCGAAGTTTGTAAATAACTTGCTTCTAGTAAAAAGAGATGCTTTTAGTGTTTGGGAGTTTTCAATAGCCTCTTCTAAAATTTCAAAATTAACAGCCCCTTCACTGTGATTTTCAAGTCCACCAATCTTTGTCACGTTCGCTCCGAGCGTTATGGTTCGGAGCAGAACGCTCGTTATTCTTTCTACAATTCCAGGAGTAGTGAGTGCATTGTATACTGGGAGAAAATGTTCTGAAACGCTCTCTGCAAACAGTGGTGTTGGTGCAATTTTTTGGGTCCTAAAGTTCGCCACGAAGTCGAGATCGGTATCACCACGAGCATGACATTGAATTATAATTCTTTCTTCCGGAAAACCTGTTGCAAAGAGTTTTTGAAGAATAGAAACAGCCCTTGAGCGGCCACGACGTAGATTACGAGCGCTATTGAAAATGACAAATTGTAAATTCTGATCTGTTAAAGTAGTCTCAAGTTCAGTGAATGTTTTGATAATATGAAGCTTCTTTTTCGGTATTGATGGTAAAAAGGAGTTGGAGATAGTATCACCCTCAAAGTATACGAAGGTTTCAATGTCAATATTTTGCATTGCTTCTGCAAAGAAACCAATCGTCTCAGAGTGATTGCCGCCAAACTCGACAATAAGCGCCCTCACGATTGTTCTCCAAAAAAGCGTTTGTTAAGCATGATTACATCCATATCAATAAGCCTGGGGTAATGACCTCTGTTGGGGAGAGTCATCGCAGAAATGAAGAAGTTGAGTCCCTCATAAAAAGCTAAGGCGTCTCGAAATTTTGGAGTATCTTTGTAGATTTCGGTAAAGTAAACTTCAGATTGAAAGCCAACAACATTTTCAATATTCTTTAGAAAGCCTTGAATGACGTTGATGTCGTTGCCCTGAGTGTCCAATTTTAGAAAAGTCGAATTAGGACGATGCTCAGCTACAATTTCCGGCCAAATACTATCAAGTGTATAAATCTCAATGTCATGAACAGATTGAACAGTATTCATATTTTCGAAGATGTTTGTCTCTCTTGCAGAGGGATTCAAAAGTGAACTGAATTGACTGTTTTTCATTTGGTGGAATTTTGTCTTGCCCGATACGCTTGATAAGGCGTATTTATAGCAAGACCAGTTTGGATCTTGGTCGCATTTTTCTTTTAATTTTGAGTATGTTTCTGGCAAGGGTTCAAAAGAAATGATTTGACCTGTGTAATCGGCGTCGTTCCTAAGCCGTTCAGCAAACTGTCCCAGATTTGCTCCTACATCCAAAACCAAATCAACGTTTTTATCTTTGAATATTTGAGAAAGTCTTTTCGATTCTGGCGACATTTTTGATTTCCGGGCTTTGTGTAGCGATGTGGCAGGCGTAATAGTAAGATGTGGGCAGGTGATTCGTTTCTCTAGGTTTGAGTTGGCTACAGGAACACTTATGGACTGCAGCTAAGCTGAGTTCTTTTTACGGTTTTTATAGGTCGAATCAAGGAGTATATTCTCTTGGAGGGTTACACATTCAGTTCTAACTGATCATCCCACTTAAAGTTAGTGAAGGCTTCCCTTTCCGCCCCAGATGCTGGCTTCAATTAGGGGCGTTGATGCCATCACCTTCGCAAAAGACCGAAGCGTAGTTGCCGGTTCGCTTACACCAGCGAAAATTGCGGATCAGGATCCGGGGCACCGCGACAATACAGTGCGACGCCATGCCCCCCGCGGTTCAAACAAAAGTAGTTTGGGGTTTTGTCAAAACCCCCAATCCATTTTCGGAAAGAATCACGTGACAAAAATTGGTTTAAGTACCTCCGGCCTATGGAAGCAGCGGCATGCGGTTGAGCTCTTGGTTGGTCATAAGCCAAACCGTTTTCAGTTGTCTAGCCAGCGGTTAGACGCCGTCGCCGGTTGGGGGCACAAGCCGACTGCGCTGCGCGCTCGAGAAATGGCGGCTAAACATCATCTTCCTTATGTCGCTTTCGAGGATGGATTTTTGAGATCCGTTAGACCTGGCAACCAGGAAAAGCCGGTCTCCCTGGTCCTTGATCGAACAGGTATCTATTACGATGCCCGCCAGCCAAATGATCTGGAGTGTTTTGTTCGCCGGCGTTTTGGGAAGCCAATTCAGAACCAAAAGATCCACGATGCCATCGACTTGATCCGGTCCAAGCGACTCTCGAAATACAACAGTTTCGATTTCTCGGATGTTTCAGAGCTTTGTTTGCAATCTTCCGACCGCAGGGATCGGGTACTTGTTATTGATCAAACCGTCGGCGATGCGTCGATACCCGGGGCATTTGCAAAAGATGAAACCTTCCGCCAGATGCTGCAAGTCGCCATTCAGGAGAACCGTGAAGCAGAGATTCTGATCAAGGTTCACCCGGAAACGATGATCGGGCGCAAGGCAGGGCATTTCACGCATGAAGTCCTTCAGGCTCTCGCGCAAGTGGATGAGAATTGCGCCAAGGCCCTGACTGAAGGTCGGTTGCGTTTAACACCGGAAGCGATCAATCCCTGGCCGCTTCTGGAGGCCTGTGCCAAGGTCTATTGCGTATCCAGTCAACTGGGGTTCGAAGCTATTCTTGCTGGCTGTGAGGTCCACACTTTCGGAGTTCCATTCTATGGAGGCTGGGGCTTAACCGTTGAACGAAACCCGGTGAAATTGAACCGACGTCACCCGGTATCCCTGGAAGCAGTCTTTGCTGCACTTTATTTCGACTACAGCCACTACCTGGAACACGATCCTGTTCGGGAGATCTCCTTTGAAGAGGCGGTTCACCAACTGGAAGACCGAATTCGACTTGCACGCAGTGAGGCCTGAGACTCGATCGCGCTCAAGAGTTCCGGAATGCAAAGTTAGACAGAGGTTTCACACATAGCATTGTCAACGGTTGAAAAAGTTGCCTTCAGGAGCCAAGTTTTACGCGGGTGTAGACGAGCAGCTTGTGGAATGTGGTTAGAATTGAATGGCTTGTTGAGGCGCGAGAGCGGAGCATTTGATTAAATAGATCTCTGCATTGTAAGAGTCGGTTCCTAACGTATATTATTTAATTCGTAATTTTTGCAATGAGAAGCTCTGCAAGATTGATAGTTTTTGCAATTACATGACGTTTTTCGGTTGTTTATCAGCTAAATTTCATTAGTTCCCTTAAGTAAGAATTCACGAAAAACGAAATAGGCTTTGGCAATGTTGGCTGGCTCAATGCGTGGGGGCCAGATTGCGGGTGCGATGATGTCTGTCGCCAAAGAGAGCCGAACTTATGACCATACGTCTCTGGTTGATCGTTCTTTCGTTGATTTCAAACGTTCTTGCCCTTGCCTTGCCACTCGCGCTTATTCAGGTTTACGACCGAATTCTTGCAAATCAGGCGGTTGGAACTGCCTTTGTCATTTTTTCCGCCGTTGCACTGGCCATCTTGCTGGATGGTTTGGTGAAATATGCGCGCGCTTCAATCCTGGGGCGGCTTGCGGCGCAGGCGGAATATGAGCTGTCGTTCAAGACGGCCGAGAAGCTGCTCTCCATTGACGCAAACAGGCTCGGGCAGTTCAGCCCCGGGCGCATTCGCGAGCTGTTTACGGCTATCAACAGGTCCAACGATGTCCTGATAGGGCAATCGACGCTTGCCGTCTTCGATGCGCCCTTCGCGGTCACCTTTCTCGTCCTGGTTTGGTTCCTGGGCGGGCCCACCGTGTTCGGGCCGTTGGCGGTGGTCGTTGTCTTTGGCGCTCTGGCACTGTTTTCCGCCTACAGGCAGGCAAAGGCAGGCAAGGCCTTGTTCGAGGCCTCGGCCGATGAAGCTTCACTTATCTTGAATTGCCGCGAACACATTGACCGGCTTATCGCACGCGGGAAGCTGGGTGAATTTGCCGGCAAGTTGCGCCTGCACGAGAAACGAAAGGCGGCAGCCCAGGAGACCTCGGAAAGCAGCCTTGCAGCCTCGCTCAACCTCAGTCAGACCGGCGGTCTGGCGACAACGGTTCTGGTGCTGGGTGTCGGTGCAATGGTCGTGCTTGCCGGTGACATGACGACCGGGGGGCTGGCAGCCTGTCTGATCCTCGGGCAAAGGGGTGTTGCCGGTCTTCTTGGTCTTGTGAATGCCTTTGCCCGGCACCGGGTTTCCGCATCCGCGTTCAAGACCATCCAGGACCTTCTTGCGTTGCCTTCTGCCCACGCTCTTCAGGGCACAGCAGTGGAAAGTGAAGGGAATATTGGTCTGCGATTTGACGTCGAGGGTTGCCGGGTTGTCTGCGAACCCGGACAGTGCCTTGTCGTTCGTCCTTCGAATGGGCAGCAGGCTGCGGCAGTCTTTGGCCAACTGGTACATGCGTTGTCGGAAAATGACGCAGAGGGCACCGGCCCGCTAAAGAGGGCCGAGATTTTCGCGGCAGACGGAAAGTCTGTCTCTGCACTTAACTGCCGCGTGTCCGTTTGCGATGAAGGGCTCACCGTCTTCAACGGAACGCTGCTGGAAAACATGACGGCCTTTGACAGCGAGGCGACCGGGCGAGCCGTGTGGTTGTCCGAGCAGCTCGGTCTGGCCGACGCGATCGGACGACTGCGCGACGGGCTGGAAACGCGTTTGTCTCCCGGTCTTGGTGTACCGCTGTCAGATGGGCACCTCAAGCGTCTCATGCTGGTTCGAGCTCTGGCAGGTGAACCTCAAGTCCTGTTGCTGAAATCTCCCTCCCTTTTTCTCGACGCGCGCGGCATTGATCAGCTGACCGGTCTTTTGAGGGCCCTTGAAGGCAAGGTCACGACCATTGTGTTCGACAACGCCGGAGGACTGGTCGAGCAGTTCGAAAACTGCGTGGATCTTCCCGTCCCACAAGTGCCGTTGACGGAAGCCGCCGCATGAATGTTCAGTCCAAAGTGTCGGGGAGTTCCACAATGACTGCCGGATGGTCGAGCGATGATCCGGTTCAACGCACGGATCTTGAAAACGTCCTGCTGGCCGTTCTGACCGAGCTGGGCTGGCGCCGTTCCAGCGAAGTTCTGGGCGCGGCGATGTCACATAAAACCGGGCTGCAGTCGCTCGATGACGCGGCGATGGTGCTTGATCTTATCGATATCGGCGCGAGCGTTGAAGCGAAGCTGCCCGCCGCATGGCTGAGCGGACTGGACGGTGCCCTGGTCGTAAAGGACAGGGAAGGAGTACATGCGCTCGTCCGGGAGGACACACGCGAATTCTCGACATCTTCCGCAGGCCTCGACCGCGATCAGGTTCGCCGCCGCATGAGGAACGCCGGCAAGCTGCTATTTGTTCATAACCCGGAACACTCCGTCGCGACGGTCCTTGCCATTTCGGTGCGCGCGCGGATGCGCAGGGCCGCCATGACAGCGCTGTTTCTGTCGCTCGTGCTCAATGCGCTTGCGCTGTTCATCCCATTCTTTTCGATGGCGATTTTCGACCGGGTTCTGGGGGCACAAGCCTCGGAGAGCCTGATCCCGCTGCTTTCTGGCGCAAGTGTCGTACTTCTTGCCATCGTGATTTTGCGGAGTATGCGGGCGAGAATCCTTGCGGCCGAATATGCGCGTCTGGTCGCGGTAATCCGCCTGATGTCGTTGTCGCGTATTTTGCGCCTGCCCCACGCAATCCGGCACAAGTTGGGTTTCGATCGGCTGCAAGGCAGGTTGCAAACGACGTCGATGGGAGCAGAGGCCTTTGCATCTCAGAACACACCCGCCATCTTTGATGCCCCGTTTGTGCCGCTGTCGATTTTTGCGATTGCTTTTGTCGGCGGCTGGATGGCCATAGTGCCGGCAATTTATCTGACGCTGTTTTTCGCCTTGAGCTGGATCCTGAGCGAAACCAGGCAGAGCCTGGACCCGCAGCTTGAAAATGCAAATCAGAAGCGCGTTGAGGCCCTGACAGAGCTGAGTGCGAAGGCCGCGGTAATCCGGAACATCGATCATGGAAGGTCCTGGTTCACCAAGTTTGTATCCCTTGCCCGGCAGGCGGCTTTCGTGAAGCACCGACAGGCGCAGCGCTCTGCTGCCCTGCAGTCTCTTGCCTATGTTCTTGGAACGGGCGCAGCCCTGACAACGCTTTGCGTCGGTATAGCCCTTGCCATGAACGGCACCATCACGGCAGGCGCGCTCATTGGAACAATGTTGCTGACATGGCGCGTCACAGGTCCTTCCCAGGCCTTTTTCCTGGCTATTCCGCGGTTGAAGGCGATCCGTCAGGCAATCTCGGGGCTCGAGCAGTCATTTTCCTGGGGAACGCCGCAGGCACAGCCTGCATCGCTCGAAAGGCTGGAGCAAGGCCCGCCGGAAGTCAGCGGGAAGGGCCTTTACCTGAAGTTCGACCAGAGTTCGGAGCCGGCCCTGACAGGCGTTTCGTTCAATTGTGCTCCTGGAACTCTCACGATTGTCATGGGGCCGAACGGCGCTGGAAAGTCGACACTTCTGAAAGTGATCTCCGGCCTTGTTCCTGCACAGTCAGGGCGCCTGTCAATCAATGGTCGCTCGGTAAGCCAGTATGATCCAGACGACCTGGCGCGATCCACATGCCTTCTTCGGATCGGCGATTATCACGGCGAAACAGATGAAAAGGCCTTTGCGCAGCTGAGGGAAGAATGGCACTCGACTGCAGACAATGATGCAGCGGCAAATTGCCGGTTCATACTGCTGGACGACAGCACCGGCGCAGCAACGGCGGGAAGCCGGAAGCAACTTCAAGAATTCCTGAAAGCAGCCAGGGGCAAGGCAACGATCTTCCTTGCGACGCACGACACAACCCTGGCCGAACTCGCGGACAACGCACTTATTCTGGACGATGGCGGCATGGCCTATTTCGGTCCTGTGAAGCCCACCAGTCAACCAATCGATCCGTCGGAGGACGCCAGTCGATGAAAGCGACCCATCTGGATAGTCAGTTTGAACTGAATGACGGCAAGGCGGTCAGGCTGACCAACATGGCTGCAGCCGTGATCGGCATCTGCCTGGTGCTGTTCATTGCGTGGGCCGTTGCGACGCCTGTTGATGAAGTTGCCAAGGCACGGGGCGTAATCGAACCGGTCAGCGAAGTGCAGCGCCTGCAGAGCGAACATGGTGGGGCGTTGGCAACATTGGTTGTGCGCAAGGGCGGGACGGTCGCAAAAGGTGACGTCATCGCGATATTCGACAATAGCGAGTTGAAGTCGGAGCTCCGTGAAGCGCAGACAAAATCACTTGCGCTGACGCTAGAGCGTGAGCGGCTGCTGGCGATCGTGGAAACAAGAACCCCTGAGTTCCAGAAAGCTGCCGCTCCTTTCACGGCACCGCCGGATCTTATTGCGGTCAAGAACGGGACGGCCACGGCACCTTCAACAAACCAGCGAACTGTTGAGGAACTCATCAACCGGGAAATGGCCGCTTTTGAGGCGAGGGTCGCCTTCCTGTCCAATGAAAGAGACGTCATCAATCGCCAGATAGCCGAAAAGGCGGCAGATGTCTGGGCAATTGATTCCGAACAACCTGCGATCGAGCGGCAACTCACCGTCGCCCGGGAGGAAACAGAAAGCCTGCGAGACCTGGTAGACAGAGGGCTTGCCGCGCGTCCTCAGCTGGTTGCGGCCGTGCAGGAAGAGGCGAGATATGAGTATGAGCTTTCGACCCTTTCAGGACGGCGCGCCGTTGCTGAAGCGCAGATTTCGGAGCTGCAGGAAAACCTCGAACGCGTCGGATTGAACGAGGCCTCCGAAGCACGCCAGCGGATTGCTGAAATCCACACGGAACACAGTGCGCTGGACGAACAAATGCAGCGGATCCAGAGGCGCTTGTGGTCAACAGAACTGCGCAGCCCGGTGGACGGATTTGTGCAATCGGTTCCCGAGACAATTGTCGGCCGGGTGATCGAACCTGGTGGGCTTGTGGCTGAAATCGTTCCACGGGACGTGGACTTGCGCTTCACGGCACAGTTGCCCCCTCGGGATGTCGGTTTTGTTTCCATAGGTCAGCCTGCCAAACTCAAGGTCGATTCCTTCGATTTCAGTCGCTACGGCTCTCTGACCGGCAAGGTGATCGAGGTTTCGCCAACAACGATCGTTGATGAGCGCGGAACCGCCTACTACGAAGTTCTGGTTTCCGTCCCCGTTACTCATTTTGGTGATGATCCGGGTCGCTATTCGCTTCTGCCGGGCATGACCGGTGAGGCGGATATCCTGACAGGCAAGAAGACAGTCTTCGAATACATCTGGAAGCCGATCTATACGAACCTGGATCTGGCGCTGAGCGAGCGGTAGGAGCACCGTGATGGCCGATCAACCGGACAAAAAAGCCACTTCGCAGGATCAGGGGAACACGCCGGAGGAGATCAAGGATTCCAGGAAGATCCAGCCAGAAGAAGTTTTTGGATGGACGCCAATCTCGGAAGGAGAGGATACGCCCCTCGCCGAAACACAGTTGCTGGAGAATGAGGAGGAAGGGCGTCCAACGTTAAATGATGACGTGATAAACAGTCCGTCGCCGCGTCATGCTCAGGCCGATGTATCAGGTCAGGCTCACAGCGTTGCGCCTGCCACGCCAGCTGCCGGGCAACAGGCTGCACCGAGGAGTACCTACCAGGGTGAACATGCGGCGCCTGCATCAGGTCATCAAACCGATCTCCATCAGACGCCGGGCGTGTCCCAACCTGGCTTTTCGGTGGGGGTGCCAGACGCCCCTCAAACGCTGCCACACTCTCATCCTTCGGTGGATGTGTCAGCTCTGCCGGACGCTCCTATAAGGCCTCTTCCGCCAGTCGGAATACAACCTCCTGCGGGCACACAACCACTTGGTGGAACACAGCCACCGGCAGGAACTCAACCTCCCGGCGGAACGCAGCAGCCCTCCGTGTTGCTCACTGGGGTGCAGACCTTCACTGGCGGCGCGCATCCGCCGGCGACTACCCAGCAAACTCCTGCCCAGATTGCGACCCAGACACCATCTCAGACTTCTGCACAGATCAGCGGCGTCGACACGAGCGTTGCGACGGAAGATCGGAACGTCGTTTCAGGATCATTGGTTGCCGGCGGCAAATTGCAGATCGTCGACCCTGATCCAGGACAGGATCACTTCACCGAGGTCACCGGTCCTGCCGGGGCAGGTGCCTATGGACATTTCGAAATTCACGCCGACGGCCAGTGGAATTACCACGCCGACAACGCCCAGGCGGCCGTCCAGGGGCTGAAGCCAGGAGACGCACTGACCGACAGAATTACGGTTCAGAGCGCGGACGGAACGTCTCATCAATTGCGGGTCGTTATCACCGGCACCAACGACGCCCCTGTGTTGAAGGCTGCGACGGCCTCGGCGACGGAGGACGGGAAGTCCGTCACCGGCCAGATGGTGGCAACCGACGTCGATCACGGCGACACAAAGACCTTCGCGGCCGGTCAGGCGGTCGACGGCTTTACCATGAACCAGGACGGGTCCTGGAGCTTCGACCCAAGCCATGCGACCTATCAGCACCTTGCCGCCGGCCAGACCCAGCAGCTGACGATCCCGGTGACAGTAACCGACCACGCCGGGGCGACGGATACGCAGAATCTCGTCATCACGGTCACCGGCAGCAATGACGGTCCCGTTGTGTCCAGCCCGGTCGATCTCGGCAGAGGAACGGAAGATCATTCTTTCCAGATCTCGGCGGCACAGCTGCTGGCCCATGCCACCGATATCGACACCGGAGATACGCTCTCCGTGACTGGTCTGTCTGCAAGCCACGGGACCATCACCGGTGATGCCGCGCACGGCTTCACCTTCACCCCGGACCCGGATTACAACGGCCCGGTCACGCTCAGCTACCAGGTCACCGACGGTCACGGTGGAAGCACCGCCCAGACAGCCTCTCTGACTCTGGGGGCCACACCGGATGCCGCCATCATCACCGGCACCGACACGGGTGACATCACCGAGGATCGGAATGTCGACCATTCCTCTTCGCACACCATCGCCACCAGCGGGTCCCTGACCGTCCACGATCCGGACGGCACGGCCTTCAACCATTTTCAATTCAGCCGGTTCGGCGAACACGCGGTCTCGGACCCATTCGGCGGCAGCTTGCACATCGGCCCCTCGGGGAATTGGGGCTATAGCGTCGACAACACCAACCCCGCCATCCAGGCGCTTGCAGCGGGCGAAGTGGGTCATGCGATCTATGAGGTGCACTCGGCCGACGGCACCACGCACCGGATCGATATCACAGTCCACGGCACCAATGACGCCCCGGTGCTGAGCGCGGCGACGGCCTCGGCCACGGAGCGCGGGATGGAGCAGCCCGGTAGCTCGTCAGGCTCATAACCTGAAGGTCGCAGGTTCAAATCCTGCTCCCGCAACCACCGACATCAGCCCTGACTTACCAAAGTCAGGGCTGTTTTTGTTTGTACCTCCCACTTCAGCACACACCGACAGAATCCGCGCAAGATCGCCCTGAATGGTGATTGACAGCTGAGCGTTGGCCGGATCCGGCGCCAAGATAATCTTGGTGACCAGAGACTGGATCAGATCGATCGCGTCAGCCTGGATCGAAGGTTCGTTCAACGTTTCTTCAAGTCTCTGCACCTGACGCAGATAGGCTTCATGAAGGTTGGGATGGGGTGTGAACGCGGGCGCCGCGTGCGATAGGGCATCAATCCTGGCGACTAGCTCCAGATGCTGATGTTCCAGATCCTGAAGCCGTGTCTTCATCGCTGGGGAATAGAGGCCATCCTCGATCGCCTTGATGATCGAATTGATTTTGGACCCGGTTGCCGCAAGGTTGGCTTCAAGAGCTTCGAGCTCTGTTCGGCTGGTGGCATTTAGACGATTGATCTCTTTGGCGTACTCTTCGACGAACACGCTGATGAGTTCCGGAGACACCAGATTGGACTTCAGGCCCTTCAAAACTCTTGCTTCAAGGGCCTGACGCTTGATCGTTTTGCCATTTGAGCAGGTGGCCTTGCCCCGATTGCGATTTGAGCAGCCGTAGCGGTCCTTGCCCATGATGGTATAGGCACCCTGACAGCAGCCGCAGGTCAGGAGGCCTGAAAACAGGAACTTCTTCCGGTGAACCCGGTTCAGCGCATTGCCGGTCGCATCGCGGGCCATGAGGGTCCGGTTTGATGCCTGCCGCTCCTTGACGCTCTGCCAGAAGTCGTTGCCGACGATCTGAAGATGGGAAACTTCAACCACTTCCCAATTGTCTTTGGGATTTATGCGGGCAACACGTTTGCCGGTCACCGGATCCTTGACGTAGGAACACCTGTTCCATTCAAGGCGCCCGACATAAAGCGCATTGTTGAGGAGGCCGGTTCCGCGATCCACCTGGCCGCGAATGGTTGTATCGCGCCATGGCCGACCGTCTGGACCGGGAACGGCTTCAGTGTTCAACGTTCTTGCCAGACTGCGTGGGCTGATGCCGGAAGCATAGTCTCGGAAGATCCGGCGGATGATGTCGGCTTCACGTGGATTGATTGTTCGCTCACCCGCATCCGTGCTCATGTCATATCCATAGGCCTTACCACCCGGGATCTTGCCCTGGAGGGCCTTGCCAAGTTGCCCGCGTTTGGTCTTGGCCTTCAGGTCCGAGAGAAAGAGTTCGCTCATCGTCCCAAGCAAACCGATATGGAGCTGGGTGATCTCTCCGGCCTGCACCGTGTGCAGCCTGATCCCGTTGAAGGCCAACTGGTCGTAAAGCGCGGAGACATCACTCAGCCGCCGTGCCAGACGGTCGAGCCCTTCGCAAAGGACCATGTCGAATGATTTGTTGGACAGACGCTGTTCCAGCTGCCGGTAGCCAGAGCGGTTGAGAGTGCTCGCCCCGCTGGTTGCCCGGTCCGAATAGATATCGACCACCTGCCAGCCCTGTGCCTTTGCCAGGCGTTTGCAGATCTCGACCTGATCCTCGATCGAGGCTTCCGATTGCAGATCCGACGAATAGCGGACGTAAATGGCAACACGCATCACGAGGTCTCCTTTACGCGTCTTGTCTTGCGCTTCGATTTGATCAGGGAAACGTAACTGGAACTGGCTCGGGCGGAGTTCGCCAGATTGTAATGTGCTTCAGACGTTTCCATTTTTTTGTGCTGTAGAACGGCGGGAATGAGGCCGACCTTGTCGGGACAGTCGATGGCAAGGTGGGTTGCTGCTGACCTGCGCATGTGGTGGAGCGCCATGCCCTTGCCGAATGCCTTGCCGGTCAGGTATCGAAACTTGTCGTAGATCTGGGCATCACAGAGCGGGCGTCCGCGCCAGGACACCCAGAACATGTCGTGGGGATCGGCTCTGAGGAGTTTGGGACGGATATCGGAGAGGTAACGTTCGAGGTAGGGCGTCAGCAGGCCAGGCAAGCAGATCTCCTCTGACCGATGTGCCTTGGTGTCCTCGGCCGGGAGCAGGAGCGCGTATCCGTCCGCGGTCTTGAGGAAATGTCCCGAGACACTCAAGGCTGCCAGGCTCCTGCGCCGCAGTGGACACAGGCTCAAGATCGCGATCAACAGACCGTCGCGAAACTGGACCTCCAGTGCCTTGTGGGTTCTGCCCTGAAGCTCATCGGCCGTGTCCATCAGATCCAACCCGAGATCCAGAACGCGCCAGGGCGGTGCCAATCTGTCGAAACGATCGAGCGGCCGGCCGTTTGCGGCGACCCTGTAACCGATCTGTTGAAGCCAACTCCAGTTGCGGGAAGGATACATCAGACGGATTGCCAGAAACAGCCCCTCGATCTGGATCGCAATGGAGGTCGGCCGGTTGGTAGGAGCGAGGTCATTGACATAGGCGCGCACCCGATCGCGGGTTACTCGCTCCGCAAGGGGAGCTCCCAAAGCGGCCGGGTCGTGTTCCTTTAGAAACCCGAGCCATCTGCGATATGAAAAAGTGATCTTGCGCCGGCTGCCTTCGCTGAGGTGGGCGCCTGCGCCGAGATCCTCATCGAAGATGTCTCCGGGTTCGAACGCGCCTGTGAGGGCCTTGAGGTCTTCGACTGGCCATTGCTCGATCGGTAGATGCTTCATCTGATCGCGCTCCTTACCGTTTGCCGCGTTGTTGCCTGGTCTTCAGCGCGTCGCGTTTGCTGACGACCAGGCTGGAAAACGCCTTGCTTGCACGGCGTGTCGAAAGCCCCGCATAGATCTGGGTGGTCTTGGACCAGGAGTGGGCCAGGAGTTGGCGGACAGTCTCGAAATCCTCCGGCCGGGCATCCAGGTAAAGGGCTGCCGAAAAGTGCCTGAACTGGTGCGGCGTCATATGGATATCCAGACGCTCCGAAAGCACGTCCGTTATCTGCACACTGAGTGTCGGCTGGGTCTTGCGCCCGCCGCTTCGATTGACAAACAGAGGCCCCATCGGGTCTGCACCAAGTCTTGGCAGGATCATCTGCCTGTACCAGCGAAGGCGCATTGCAACGTCCGTCGGGATCTCGCGGATCAGATCCCGCTGGCCGGTCTTGGTCTCCTCGGCAGGGATCCGCAGGCGCATTGGTCCGCGCGGCCCAGAGAGGTCGCTGAGATGGGCACGGCTATCCATCGCAATCAGGTTCTGTGGGCGGAGGGGAGCCACAAGCAGAATATCCAGTGCGATTGCCACCTGTGCCTTCACGAAAGGAACCTGGTCGTCGCTCAAGGCGCGTTTGACCTCTCCCAGAAGCTGTTCGGGCAGATGCAGCAATCGGGCCCGCATCGCCTCCCCGTCGAAGGCGCGCAGCATCGCCTTGTTCTTGTCGGTGAGATCGTGGGCCGGAGCCGGAAGCCGGCTTGCCATCTTGCGCAGAACGGCGAGTTCTTCCGGCGCCAGATCTAGGTGGTACCTGGCAATCTGAAGCAGGGTTTTTGAGAGGCTGACAGCAAAGGCATTGGGTCTGCCTTCTGCCTTGTCATGATAGTGTCTCAGGACCTTCTTCATTGCGTCCTGATTGACGAGATCGGCGAGCGACAGGATTGTCGCGACGGGCGTTCCGGTTTGAACAAGGACGGATGCCGCCAGGCGGATGTGTTCCCTTTGCTGGCGCAAGGTGGAGGCCTTGAGCGCTTTCTTCGGCGCCTTGTCACTGAGATCGAAGGGGTCCGGTGCGCGTCGTCCTTCCAGATAGACTTCGACCTGCCTCTGGAAGGAGATCGGAAAGGCATCGATCGGCAGGTGCAAGCTCGGGGCTTTGAAGGAAATCGGTGAAAGCCCGATCGAAGGCCATTCCTCGATCCGTTCGCATGCCTCGTTCCACAGCCGCGGAACCCGCCGGGCGATGTCCTTGGGCTTTTGCTTCAAGGTTCTCGTCGTCAGCCAGGTGTGGAAGAGTTGGACCGCTTCGTCACTGACGTCGGCAGGTGCTCTCCCGGTTGCCGCGCACCAGTTGGCAAAACTTGCCATGCCATCGGTGAGCCGTTTGTCCATCTGGACGTGTCTGACGAGGGGGCCCCATTCCGGATGACTGAGCGCTGCGCCCCTGTATTCCGGGTCCAGCAGGCCGACATCTTCCAGGCTCGTCCGAAACAGGCTGCGCAGGTTGGACAGCGTTTTTGCCGTCATGCCTTGTGCTAGCGGGCGGATCGACCAGAACGCGGTTCGCAGCTCTTCCAGGCCGACGATAGGCTTGTGCAAAGGGAAGTCAGCGAGATCGGAAATCCGATTGACGGCGGAGATGCGGTCACGCTTCAGCATGTCACTGATAGGCATGTCCTTCACACTCTCCACTGCATTTGCGAGCGTCACAACATCGGTCGGTTTGAAAGTTGCTTGACTGGTGTTCTGCATTCTTTTGCCTCTTTGTGAAATGTGGTGTAAAATCGTGACATTCGGGAACTATATACCATAATAGATGGAACGATTACTTGGCATGAGTATTCCCGAGTTGGTTCCAAGTTCTTGATAGTTGTGTGTTTTACTTGTGCGCTTCTGCGCGCTGCCCAAGGTCGGGCAGGGTCCAGTCTTCGATGCCGAGGAGCCGGTTGAACTCCGCCACCGCGACCAGCCGCGAGCCGCCGATCTTGACCGACGGCAGGCTGCCTTCTGCGATCCAGCGGCGCACCGTGCGCTCGGTCTTGCCGAGGGCATCGGCGATCTCGCTCGCGCTGTAATGCGTTCGGCCGGGCATCACTTGCCGTTCCGTTGGGAAGGGGAGAACAGATCAGGGATATCGTGGGAGGTGTTTGGCGTCGAAGAGCTGAACTGGCGGCGGGCTTCAGCAATCGCCAGCAGCCGGACCAATGCCTTGAGGTCCGCTCTGTTCTCTTGAGATTTGTCTGAATGCCTTGCCGCCATGCCCGGAAAATACGAGGGCGTGGCTGGCGGCGCTAAATGGCCAAATCAACTTTGTTTTTGTTTGTCGCTTCTTTGGACGCTTCTTTGGGCAGTGCGCACCCGGCTGCGCCAGGCGTCCGGCGAAAACTCCAGGCCAATCGGCTTGCCGGCAGCGACCAGGAAATCGAACAGGCGACCCGAGACTTCGCCGGCGCGGTCGCTTCCAGGAGCAGCAACCGACATGCCGACGGGTTTGCCGGTGAGCTCTTCATACAGACCGAGCATATCGTCCAGCCAGCTGTTGATCTGCCCATCGCCGTGGTGGCCGGGTTGTACGGTCAGGCCGCGAATTCTGGTCAGGTCTTCGATAGACCGGGTGCAGCGGTGGGTGAGGTTCTGGGCCGCGTCGATTGCGCCTGCTCTGTCCTTGTCAAACGCGGCCAGCGAGACGACAAGAGCGGTCAGGGGCTGTTCATCACGGTCAGTCGGCTCGCTCAGGGCGTTCGAAAGCGCCCGGTCCTCGATCCCGTCGATAGCGTCTGCAGGGTCAACGCCGAGGCACTGGAACACAGCGTCGGCCATCGCGCGATATCGGGCTGGAGACGGTGTGGGAAGCTCCTCTGGAGCAATGTCTGCCGGGAGGTCTTCGCCGTCTCGTCGGGCAAGCGCATAAGCCTGCCGCAGAAAGCGGGCCAGGCTGTTCTGAAGCTTCGTCACACGGTCAATCAGGTTCGCACCCGGGACAAGGTTCGACCTCACCCGACCCAAGCCGCTCCAGAAAAGAGCCTGATCAAAACGATGCCGGCGAGACAGGACCTCTGCCGGCGTTACTCGAAGCGCACGGGCCATCGCAGCAAGATCAGCAGCGGAATATGAAATCGCCTCTGGGGCCATCGGGAATGCCAAAATCCTATTGATTAGGAACAGCAATAGGAGTTCTCGGGCCAACCGTTCAACGCGGCGTCTACGAAACACCACCAACTATCCACAGTGAGGCACCGAGGTCGACTGCTCGGATATCAGCGACCATGGCAAGCCGCAAGGAAAAGGACCTGTGTCTGTTAGTCAATTAACGTCAGCTTCACGGCCCCACATCTGACGTTCCCCAAGTCTCCACTCGGTCGCGATAGCAGACATTTCCCGCCACTTGGTTTCTTGTTCAAGCGGGTTTGAGCCTCTAGACATTCTCCGACGTGTAGATCTCAAATCCGAGTGTCACGCTCTGCGCGCCGACATCCGGGCCTGTTCGTTTGGCCTTGACGAGGGCTGCGATGGTTTCGCGGGCCATTTGCTTCATCGGGTGGCAGATGGCCATGGTCAGGAAACCGTCGATCAGGGCTGCACGGGTGACATCGATGAGTTCATAGCCGACACTGATGAAATCCTTTCCCGGATTGATGTCGCGCAGGGCCCCGACCGCGCCGGTGACGCCGCCGCCCGAAATGAAGAGGCCGCACATGTCCGGGTGCTCCTTGAAAAGCTCTTCGGTCATTTCCCGGGCGACGGCTGCGGATTCAAAGGTTGAGCGTGGTTCCAGCAAGGCGAAGCCGGAATTGTGCTCGCGCAGATACGAGCGGAAGCCGCTTTCGTTGAGGTCCTGGTTTCTGTAGCGGTGGTTGCCGACAAGGATGCCGATCTTGCCACGTTCACGGCACATCCTGTCGAAGGCCCAGGCAGCCGTCCGACCCACCTTCCAGTGATCGAGGCCGATATAGCCGACATTGCCTCGGGCGGAGAGCGGAGCGACGAGCCCGCAGACCGATGTGCCCGCGCGAAGCACGGTGTCGATCGCTTCTGAAACCAGCGGGTGCTCCGCCGCCACCAGGGCAATAGCGTCGCAATCGCCGGAGATCGCCAGAAGCCGGTCGGCGACGTTGTTCGGGGACAGGTCGTCGAGGAATTCAAGAACCAACTCCACCCGGCCGTCCTGGTAGTCTTCTGCTGCCTCGGTAAGCACAGCACCGAGATCGCGATAGAAGGACCGATTGCCCTGTTGCAGCAGGATGCCGAGGCGATGGACCTCGGCACTCTCGCGGATTGAGTAGTCGATGGTGCCGAGGCCATAGAAGCCGATGCGCTCTGCGGCATGCCGAACGCGTTCTCTCGTTGGCTTGCGTACGGAAGAGGCATCGCTCAACACCCGGTTCACAGTCGAGACGGAAACACCCGCGGCGTCCGCCAGATCCTTGATCGTTGGTCGTGTCATGACGTTTGGTTATCTCATTTTGTCTCATTATTCTATATCATTGAAACAATTTGGTATGAAATAAATATTCCATTCTGAAGCTTATTGATTATTTTTGTGTCATTCGGGCATCCTTCTGTCAATCCGGTGCGGCGCTCCAGCAGGGCATCAGACATCGGTCGGGAGGAAAAAATGGACGATCTCAAATACGGGACCCGCGACAAGCGCGGAAACTGGTCGCCAAACGCCTTGGCGCAGATTGCACCGTTCTGGACGGGCAATTTCAAGGAGATCGGCCATTGGTTCCTTGAGTATCTGTGGCCGTGGAATGCCTTCCACATGGCGACGGCCTTGCTTTACTGGTTCTTTGTCATTCCGGACGTCGCAACACTGAAGACACTGTCCTGGGGATGGGCGCTGTGGCTGTTCGCGGTCAATGCAGTCTGCATCTTCGTCATGTACGGCGCGGTCGAGCTCTTCTACTACGTGAAGCGCAAGCAGGGCACGCGGTTCAAGTACAATGCCAAGTTCCCGTCGGAACATCCGTCCGACGTTTTCTGGTTCAAGAGCCAGAACCTGGACAATTTCCTGCGCACCTATCTGGTGTCGATCCCACTATGGACGCTTTGTGAAGTTGTTGCGCTCTGGGTGTTTGCAAACGGCTGGGCAACCTGGCTGAACTGGGATGACAACTGGCTATGGCTGAGCCTGCTCGTGTTGCTGGTTCCTGCGATCCACGAAGTGCATTTCTTCTGCATTCATCGGCTGATCCATACGCCGTTCCTTTATAAACACGTCCACTCCGTGCATCACAACTCCATCAACCCGAGCCCCTGGTCGTCGCTGTCGATGCATCCTGTGGAATCGGCGCTCTACTTTGCCGAAATCTTCTGGCACCTGATCATCCCGTCAAACCCGATCGTGATGCTTTTTCAGCTGCATGGCACCGGCTTCGGCGCGATCAACGGACACATCGGTTTCGACAAGCTCGAATTGACCGACGAGAAGGCTCTCGGCAGCCATGCCTATGTCCATTACCTGCACCACAAATACTTCGAGGTGAACTACGGCGCAGACGGCCTGGTCCCGCTCGACAAGTGGTTTGGCTATTGGCACGACGGCTCGAAAGAAGCTGAAGAACAAATGAAGGAGCGCTTCCGCAAGAAGAAGGAACGCGTCAATGCCAAGGCTTCCCGGTCACGGGTTGCAGGGTGAGGGCGAGACCATGGAAGATCTTCATTTCGGCACCCGCGACAAGCGTGGCAACTGGCGCCCGAACGAGGCCCTGAAGCTTCCCTGGAGCGGCAAGGTAACCCTCAGGGCAGCGCTTCGGTTCTTCAAGGATTACCTGAGCGGCTGGAACCTGACCTTCTTCGCCATCTCGCTGGCCTACTGGTTCCTGGTTCTACCGTCGCAGGAAGTGATGTCGGTCCTCTCCTGGGTCTGGACGATGACGCTTCTTGCCGTGAACATGGGCGGCATCTTCTTTTTCTATGGAGCGTTTGAACTGCGCTACTACGTTCAGCGCAAGCAGGCCAGACGCTTCAAGTACAACGGCAACTTTCCCGCAGAACAGCCTTCGGATGTGTTCTGGTTCAAGAGCCAGAACCTCGACAACTTCCTGCGCACGATCCTCGTGACGGTTCCGATCGGGACAGCCGTGGAAGTTCTGGTGCTCTGGCTGTTTGCCTCCGGGGCGGTGCCGATGGTGAGCCTGGACAGCAACCCGGTTTGGTTCGTTACCATGATCCTGGTGTCGCCGCTTCTGCATGAGGCCCACTTCTTCTTCATTCACCGCGCCATTCACTGGGGCCCGCTCTACCGCTGGATTCATTCGGTCCACCACAACTCGATCAATCCGAGCCCGTGGTCGTCCATGTCGATGCATCCGGTCGAAGGCCTGCTCTACTTCGCAACGCTCTTCTATCACCTGGTACTCTGGTCGAACCCGTTCGTCGTTGTGTGGCAGTGGAACCTGGCAGCCTATGGCGCGGTGGTGGGACACATCGGCTTCGACAAGCTGGAAGTCACCGAGGATACGGCTGTCAACAGCCACGCCTACGCGCACTACCTGCACCACAAGTACTTCGAGGTGAACTATTGCGACGACGGCGTTCTGCCCTGGGACCGGTGGTTCGGTACCTGGCACGACGGCACGAAGGAAGCCGACGAGCGCATGAAGGAACGTTTTCGCCAGAAGAAAGCGCGGACCAGCCAGCGCAACACGGCAGTGCCGGCTGAATAGCCGAGACGGAATTGCTTGGCACCTGCCAGTTGTTTCGCGACGCGAGCGATGGATCGGAAGGTGGTCGAAGCAAGTTGAGAGGGCTCGCATCCGGGAGGAACAAGGGTGTGCCCAAATGTACCAAGCTCTGAGGAGACCTGTTCGCCAAAGGCTTTAGGGAGGAGACTGAAGTGAAACTGATCAAGACCTTTGTGGTGGCGGCCGCTACCGCGATCATCGCCACCAATGCAATCGCAGCGGACATCTTCGTCATCGGCGGCAAGCCGGACGATCCGTTCTGGTCACGGGTGAAAAAGGGTGCAGAAGACGCCGGTAAGGTTGCTGAGGCCCAGGGCGGATCCGTTACCTGGCTTGGCCCGCAGAACTACGACAACCTTGGCCCGGACGCAGCTGAACTGATCCGCCAGGCGATCGATCAGGGTGCGGATGCGATTGTCGGTCCTGACTGGGTTCCTGAAGCCATGGATCCGGCTTTCAAGGCTGTTGTCGATGCCGGCATTCCGCTCGTGATCTACAACGCGGGCGGTATCGAAGCGGCCGACCGTCTGGGCGCAATGAACTATGTCGGTGCCGTTGATTACAAATCCGGTTATGCTGGTGGGGAATACCTCGGCAAGGCCGGCCACAAGAACGGCGCATGCGTCAACACGCTGCCGGGGGCTGCCAATATCGAAGCGTTCTGTAGCGGCTTCAACGATGGCCTTGCCGCCGCCGGTGGCACCGGTACAGTCCTGCAGCTGCCTGCGACTGCCTTTGGCGATGCGACTGCCGTTGCCCAGGCAGTGCGGGCGCACCTGTTGCAGAACCCGGACATCGACGCGATGTTCGCGATCGGCGACGGCGACACCAACGCGACCGTCTCGGGTATCCAGCAGGCTGGCAAGCAGGGACAGGTTCATGTCTGTGGCATGAACTTCAACGACTCTATCCTGGCCAACATACAGCAAGGCACACAAGCCTGCGCCATTGACCAGCAAGGTTACCAGCAGGGTTTCTTCGCCGTGTCGATCCTGAACAACCACGTCATGTACGGCACGACCATTCCGACCCGTGAAATTCTCACCGGTCCGGGCGTCATCGACAGCAGCAACGTTGACCTGGTCATTGCAGGTGTCGAAGCCGGCGCCCGCTAGGAATCCCAGGAACGATCGGGTCGCCCGCTTTCAGGGCGACCCCACAAAAATCAAAACAAAAAAAACGCGCCAGGCCCCATCTGACAACCGGCGCAGACAGGTAACGCTCAAGATGTCGACGCACACTCAAACTCGTGGAAAGGGGTTTTCGCCAGGCCAGCTGGTCCGTCGTCCCGAAACCGGGTCCCTGATCGGTTTCGTCGTCGTCTACACCTTCTTTGCCATTCTCGGCGGACCCGTCTTTCTGGGTGCTCCCGGCTGGTCCAGCTGGCTGAACATTGCGGCAGAAGTCGGCATCATCGCGCTTCCCGTCGGTCTTTTGATGATTGCCGGGGAACTCGATATCTCGGTCGGGTCCGTCGTACCCGCGTCGGCCATGATGACGGCGATGCTGTCAGGCCACTACGATCTGCCGGCCTTCGTCGGGATCGCGGGTGGCCTCGGCGTCGGGTTGCTGGTCGGCTTCGTGAACGGCATTCTCGTCACCCGCACGCCAATCCCCTCGTTGATCGTTACCATCGGCGTGATGTTTGCGGTCATGGGACTGACGCTCGGCTTCGCGGTTCTGATCCGTGGATCGACCAGCGTTTCCTACGTCCCGGACCCGCTGACCAAGGCACTGCTCGGCCAGTTCATCAATGGCATGTTCAACGTTGCGATCCTTTGGTGGCTGGGCTTCGTCGCTGTCTTTTTCTATTTCCTGCATGTTTCCCCACTTGGGAACTGGGCGTTTGCGATCGGCGGAGACCGCGAGAGTGCGCGCAATGCCGGAATACCGACCAGCAAGGTCACCATCGGCCTCTTCATGACTTCCGGATTTGCGGCTGCCTTTGTCGGTGTCGTGCAGGTCATGACCTATCAGACTGCCCAGGTCGCCGGTGGACAGGCCTTCATCTTCAACTCGATCATGTGCGTGGTGATCGGCGGTGTGTTGCTGACCGGCGGCTCGGGGTCGATTGTCGGCATCGTGCTCGGCACCATGACCTTCGCAGTCGTCAATCAGGGCATTTTCTTTGCCTCGCTCGACCCGAACATCGGTTCGATCATTATCGGCGCCCTCCTGCTGGCGGCGGTCCTGTCCAACGATACCTTCCGAGCGCTCGCCACGAGCGCGGCGGCGAAGAAGAAGTGAGGGCTGAGCAATGGACATGATCGCAAGCCTGTTCCGTAAACCCGCCACCGCAGCCATCCTGAGCCTGATCGGTGTGATCGCCTTCTACGTGGTGATCGGCGGTGTCGATCTCGGACAGCTCTTCAACGCTGCGAGCTGGGTGAACTACGCTGCGCGTATTGGAATCGTCGCGATCCCGGTTGGTCTGCTGATGATTTCCGGCGAGATCGACATTTCCATCGGAGCCATGATCCCCGCCGGCGCGATGACGACCGCGATTATCTCCGGATACTACGAGCTGCCGATGATCTTCGCAGTGCTTGGCGCACTCGCCATCGGCGTGATTGTCGGCGCGATCAACGGCGTCCTGGCTGTGCGTACGACTGTGCCCACGCTGATTATCACCCTGGCTACATTGGTGGCCATGCAAGGCATTGTCCTGGCTGGCTCAAAACTTCTCACAGGCAGCGCTTCCGTACCGCTGAATGCCCCCGACTGGGCCAAGACAGTCTTTGGTCATCTGATGTTCGGCGGCAGTCACCAGGTAGTTATTGTCTGGTGGGTGATTATCGCGGTCGTCTTCTGGTTCGTGATGCACAAGACCAAATACGGCAACTGGATCTTCGCAATCGGCGGCGACAAGCAAAGCGCACGCAATGCCGGGATCCCGGTCGACGGTATCACCATTTTGCTCTTCATCCTGACCGCTACCTCGGCCTCCTTTGTCGGCATGTGCCACGCAATCCTGTTCAACTCCGCGCAGGTGTCGGGCGGCATGAACGACATCTTCAACATCATTGTCAGTGTGGTTGTCGGCGGCGTGCTTCTAACCGGCGGGTACGGCTCGGTCGCGGGTGTTTTCGTTGGCACGATCACCTTCGCGATTGTCACCAAGGGCATCGACTTCACCGATATCGACCGGAACTGGTCGAACCTGATCGTCGGCCTGATGTTGCTTGTCGCAGTTGCCCTGAACGAGATTTTCCGGCGCGCTGCGCTCTCGTATGCGCCCGGAGCGAAGAAACGAGAAACAGCGCCAAAACCCCGTGTGATGGAGGCCTGATTGAAGTGTGAGGACGAGATCAGGGCACACGTGATGTGACAAGACCAAGGATTTGCCTGGCACCGACTGACGGGTTCGCAAAACGCTGAGACGAACCGGACGCAAGGACAGGCAAGGAACGGGCATCATCTGGGAGGAACTGATGATGCCCATATCGACCCAACTCTGGAGAAGACCCCGTCAGTCGACGGTCTATGGGAGGAAGTAATATGAAATTCGGAAAGACAATTGTAGCGGCAACGGTTGCTGTCATGATGTCAACCAGCGCCATGGCGCAGAACATCGCCGTGATCGCAGGTTCGATCGAAGACGGCTTCTTCAACCTGATCAAGAAGGGCGTCGATGATGCGACGCTGATGGTTGAGGCAAACGGCGGCACGGTCAACTATCTGCGCACCCCGAACTACGACAATTTCGGCCCGGATCTCGTGACCCTGATCAATCAGGCTGTCGCGCAGGGAGTTGACGGTATCGCCATTCCGGTCTGGGTGCCGGATGCACAGGTGCCGGCCCTGAAGGCCGCTGCCGAGCAGGGCATCGTGATCATACAGTACAACGCCGGTCAGGACGTCAAGGACGACCTCGGTGCGATCAACTATTTCGGCTCTGACGAATACGTCGCGGGTGTCGCGGGCGGCAAGTATCTGGCCGAAAAAGGTGCAAAACACATCCTCTGCCACATTCAGGTGCCTGGTGCCGTCAACCTTGAAACACGTTGCAAGGGCGTGACTGACGGAGCGTCCGAAGCCGGTGCCAAGGTAACAACCCTGCGCGTTCCGGCCAATCTCGACGGTGACGTGACCGGTACCGCGGAATCGATCAAAGCCGAACTCATCGGCGATCAGTCCATCGACGCCATCATCAACCTTGCTGCCTGGGCATCTGACGCTTCTGCAAACGCTGTCGGCCAGATCGGTGGCAAGCAGATGATCGGAACGTTCGACATGAGCCCAGCCGTTCTGGAGCGGATCGCTGAAGGTCAGCAGACCATGGCCATCGACCAGCAGCCTTACCTGCAGGGCTTCCTGGCCACCTCAATGCTGTTCGCGCATCTGAAGTTTGGTACCGAGATCGCGACCGACCCGGTTCTCACCGGCCCGGCCATCGTCGATGCCTCGAACATCGAAAGCGCGCTGGAAGGCGTCAAGCTCGGCGCACGCTGACACTCGAACAGCCCCGGCCGGACCAAGCGGCCGGGGCAAGTCTGAACACTCATGCACGGCTTGCCGGGCAGTCCACCGCAGCACTGCAGGGACACACACAATGACCGACGCCACACAAAACAACAATTCGGTGCCGAGCCTCGACGGCTTCGACCTTCTCGGACTGTTTCGCCGTCCTGAAGTCGGTGCATTCGCCGGGCTGCTGATCATCTTCCTGTTCTTCAGCTATTTCGGCTGGGATCGCAATTTTCTCAGCCCACTCGGCGCCGCCAGTTGGCTGAACTTTGCATCGACGGTGGGCATTATCGCCATACCGATCGGCTTTCTGATGATCGCGGGCGAGCTTGATATCTCCGTCGGCGCGATGGTGCCGGCGGCCAAGATCTCACTTGCAATTGCCGTGGGTTTCTACGGGCTGAACATCTGGGTCGGGATCCTGGTCACCCTGCTCATTGCAGGGGGCATCGGATGGATCAACGGCATGCTGGTAACGCGGACCAAAGTGCCATCGCTGATCGTCACGCTTGCGACGCTCTTCGCTGTTGGCGGCTTGACCCTGTTCCTGTCGATCCTGCTGACGGACACCACGCAGCTCGGCCTGCCGGACAGCAACACTGATGGGCTCTCGGAATTTGTCTTCGGCACCTATCACACGTTCCGGATTGGCGGTGCAGACAACGCGATCACGCTATGGCAAGGGGTGCAGAGCTCGGTCTTCATCTGGTTGCTGATGATCGTAGCCTGCTACTATTTCCTGCATGTCTCGCCCTGGGGCAACTGGGTGTTCGCGCTCGGCGGCGACCAGGACAGCGCGCGCAATGCCGGTATCCCGATCGACAAGCTCAAGATCGGCCTGTTCATGCTGACCGCAATGGCTGCATCTCTTGTCGGCATCAGTGAAACCATTCTGTCGAACTCCGCCAGCACCACGACGCAGTTCACCATGATCTTCAACACGATCATCGCAGTCGTCGTTGGCGGCGTGCTTCTCACCGGTGGCTTCGGCAACGTCCTGGGCATTGCCTTCGGCACTGCGACGCTCGCGATCGTCCAGCAGGGCATCAACTTTACGACCTTTGACCGAAACCTGTCGAACCTCATCATCGGGGTGATGCTTCTGATCGCAGTCCTGATGAACGACACGTTCCGAAACATGGCGACGAGCGCGTCGACCACAAAGAAAAAGTGAGGACCTAGCCATGTCAGACAAAACACCCGTTCTGGAAATGCGTAACGTCGACAAGTCCTTCGGCCCGATCGACGTCCTGCACGAAATTTCCCTGAAAGTGCACGAAGGAGAAGTCCTCTGCCTTCTCGGCGACAATGGTGCCGGCAAGTCGACACTCATCAAGACGCTCTCAGGCGTGCACCAGCCAACCCGTGGCGAAATGCTGATGGACGGAAAACCGGTCCACTTCGCGCGGCCGAAAGATGCCCAGGAAATGGGGATCGCGACCGTTCACCAGTTCGGCGGGACCTATCCGCTGATGTCGATTGGGCGGAACTTCTTTGCCGGTGTCGAGCCAACCAAGGGCTGGGGCCCGTTCAAGGTGTTCGACCGGAAGAAGGCCAATGAGGTGGCGGTCAAGTCGGTGCAGGATTTCGGCATCACCCGGATTACGGACGGCGACCGTCTGGTCGGTGGTCTGTCGGGCGGCGAACGCCAGTCGCTCGCCATCGCACGGGCTGTCTATTTCGGGGCACGGGTCCTCATCCTGGACGAGCCGACGGCAGCACTTGGCGTCAAGCAGGCCGCACACGTCCTGCGCATTGTCAACGAAGCCAAGAAACGTGGCCTCGCGGTCATCTTTATCACCCACCAGGTGATGCATGCCATGGCGGTCGGCGATCACTTCGCGGTTCTAATTCGCGGCGCTGTTGCCGCTGATTTCCGCAAGGGCGAGAAGACCCGCGAACAGATCGCGGACCTGATGGCTGGCGGTGAGTCCATGGCCGATCTCGAGGCCAGCATCGAAGGCTACATGGAGTCTCACGAAGGCCACCCGCCGCCACCGGCGGCAGAATGAAATCATGTGAAAGAAGGTTTGTCTGGCCTTCTTTCTCCTCCCGCCGGCGGCCTGTCTATCCCGCAGGCCGCCGGTAGACCTCAACGCTAAAAGCAGAACCAAGATGACAACGCGAATTGCCGTTATCGGGGCGGGCCTCATGGGTGCCGACCATGCCAGAATTGTGGCTGAAGACTTGTCTGGAGCAACGCTCCAGGTTGTTTGCGACATGGACGAAGGACGCGCACGAAAGGTTGCCGACAGCCTCGGTGCCGCAGATGTCGCCACCGACCCGGAAGGCGTGATTGCCCGCAGCGATGTCGATGCCGTAATCGTTGCGAGCCCGGACTTCACCCACGCACCGCTCAGTCTCGCCTGCATCAGGGCGGGCAAGAAGGTGCTGTGCGAAAAGCCTCTGTCTCAGTCTTCTGCCGAGTGTCTTCAGGTCATGGAAGCTGAGCAGGCAGCCGGCGAAAAATTCGTGCAGCTCGGCTTCATGCGCCGCTATGACCAGTCCTATGCCGAAATGAAGCAGGCGCTGTCGGCCGGAACGCTTGGCCAGGCGATCATGATGCACAACTTCCACCGCAACGTGGAAACCCCGGCAGCGGATTTCACGGCAGATATGGCGATCACCAATTCCGCCCCGCATGAATTCGATGTCGCCCGTTTTGTGCTGGGCACCGAGTATGTCGGCATATCCGCCTTCGCGCCCAAGGGAGCCGGCGGAAAGGTCGGACCGGTCTTCATGGTGGTCGAAACCACGGCCGGTCAGCTCGTCAACATCGAGATCAACAACAACGCGTCCTATGGTTATGACGTGCGCGCTGAACTCGTCGGTGAAAAGGCCGCCATATCGCTCGCAGATCCTGTCCATTCCCGGCTCGATATCGCCCTGACCTCCCGCACGCACTATGCGCCGGACTGGCGTCCGCGCTACGGCGAGGCCTACCGCCGCCAAAACCGAGATTTCCTGAAATTCGTCGAAACGGGACTTTTCCCCGAAATCGCATCGAGCTGCTGGGACGGCTACGCCGCAGCGGTTGTTGCCACAGCGGGCGTGGCCGCGCTGAAGGCAGGCCACAGGGCGCCCGTCCAGATGATTTCCAAGCCGGAGTTCTACGCATGAAACTTGGGTTCGTTTCCGACAGTCTGGGCGGCATGTCCTTCGAGGATCTGCTCGCCAACGCATCCAGAATGGAGGTCTCCGGTATCGAGGTGAATACCGGTGGCTGGTCCACCGCACCGCATTTCGATCTTGCAGCCATGAAGGACACTCAAAAACAGAAAACCTTTCTGCAGGCGTTCACCGAAAATGGCCTGGAGATCATCAGCCTCAACGCCAACGGCAACCCGCTGCATCCGACCCAGCCGGAACAGGGACAGTGCCTGAAGGACACAATCCGTGTCGCGGGCGCCATGGGCATCAAGACCGTCTGCACCATGTCCGGCCTGCCTGCGGGCAGCACTGCGGACAAAATGCCGAACTGGGTCGTGTCGTCCTGGCCTCCGGAAACACAGACCATCCTGCGTTATCAGTGGGAAGACGTGTTGCTGCCTTTCTGGACCGAGATTGCAGCTTTGGCGAAGGAGCACGGGGTTGAGCGCATTGCCCTGGAACTTCACGGCAACCAGTGCGTCTACAATGTGCCGTCGCTTCTGAAACTGCGCGATGCAATCGGTCCTGTCATCGGTGCGAACCTCGATCCGTCCCATCTCTTCTGGATGGGCGCGGATCCGCTTGTCGCAGCCGAAGCCCTCGGCGACGCGATCTATCACGTCCATGCCAAGGACACACTGCTGAACGCACCGGTTCAGGCTGTCACCTCGCTGCTGGAAAATGGCAGCTTGATGGATATTCCCGCGCGCAGTTGGTCCTACATCACGCTCGGCTTCGGCCATGGCGAGGAATGGTGGCGGCAGTTCTGCTACCGGCTGAAGATGGCCGGTTACGACGGTTGGCTCTCCATTGAACATGAGGATGTCCTGCTCAATTCCCTGGAAGGGTTGGAGAAATCGGTCGCGCTTCTGAAAGGCGTTATGCCGGTTGCTCCGTCCGACTTCAAGCCGCAGGAGATCTGAGAGCGATGAGGACACGTGACTACAGCCTCTTGGGACCGGACGCCGACCGCGCCGTCGCGGAAGGCCTTGTCACGATGAACTGGTACCGGACCCCGGTGCCCAAGAAGCGCATGAAGGCGTTGATGCAGCGCGCCGACCAGCCCGCTATACGGGACACGGTTCTGCTTTTTGCGCTGATGATTGGCTTCGCCGCAGGAGGGATCGCTCTTTGGCCAAGCTTGTGGTCAATCCCGTTCTGGCTTGCCTATGGTGTGCTCTATGGCTCTGCCATGGACAGCCGTTGGCACGAATGCGGTCATGGCACGGCTTTCCGCACCCGTTGGATGAACAAGCTGGTCTACCAGATCGCCTGCTTCTGCATGGTCCGCGATCCCCATTGCTGGAAGTTCAGTCATGCCCGGCATCATTCCGACACGATCATCGTTGGCCGGGATCCGGAAATCGCGATCATGCGGCCGACGGACATCCTGAAGATCGTCGCCAATCTGGTTGGCCTGACCGACGTCTGGGACGGCCTGAAGCGGATGTGTGTCCACGCATCGGGCCGGATCTTGCCGGATGAGGCGACCTATATGCCGGAAAGCTCCTACCGATCGGTCGTCATGACCGCTCGGGTCTGGGTGTTGATCTACGTCGTCACAATTGCCAGCGCAATCGCGATGTGGTCGCTCCTGCCGCTCATGCTTATCGGTCTGCCAAGGCTTTTCGGTTGCTGGCACATGGTGATGTGCGGCTGGCTGCAGCATGGCGGGCTGGCAGACAACGTCACGGATCATCGGCTCAACAGCCGAACCGTCCTGATGAACCCGGTCAGCCGCTTCATCTACTGGAACATGAACTACCACGTGGAACATCACATGTTCCCGCTCGTTCCCTACTTCCGCCTTTCCGAACTTCACGAGGAGATCGCTTTCGATCTCCCGAAACCCTGTCGGTCGATTGCCGAAGGGTTCCGTGAAATGTGGCCAGCGCTGCTGCGCCAGCGCACCCACCCGGACTTTCACATTCGGCGTCCCCTGCCGGGCTCCGCCGCACCTTATCAGGACCACCCGCCTGCGACCGTTTCCGCAGCTTGAAAAAACACGAGGGATGACACCATGAGCCAATGGATTGATGCCTGCTCCGCCGACGACATCGACGCAGAGGAAGCCATCCGGTTCGATCACGGAGGCCGGACCTTCGCGATCTATCGCAACGACAAGGACGAATACTACTGCACCGACGGCTTGTGCACACATGAGGACGTACACCTGGCGGACGGTCTGGTGATGGAAAACACCATCGAGTGTCCCAAGCATTCCAGCATTTTCGACTTCACCACCGGTGAGGTCGAAACCCCGCCGGCCTGTGAAAACCTCCACACCTATCCGGTCAAGGTCGAAGACGGCCGGGTAATGATCGAGATCTAGTTCGATGAAACAACCCTTCACACTGGCCGCCTGTGCGGAAATGATCTGGCGCGACAAGCCCATGGAATGGCGCGTCAAGCGCCTGACGGAGCTCGGCTTCGGTGTCGGCCTGTGGAACTGGCCAGATCACGATCTGGATGCTCTCGAGAAATCCGGCGCCACCTTCACGATCATGAACGGTTATCTGGAGGGACGTCTGGCGGACGATGAGGGCGCGGACATGCTGCTGCGTTCCGCGCGGGAAACGGTTCAGGTCGGCAAGCGGCTCGGAGTGCACCGGCTTAACCTGCACGGCACCGGCCTTGGCGACGGCGGCATTCCGATTGCGCAAAGTGATGTGGTGACGGGCGCCATGTGGCTGAAGGCGAAGGACACACTCAACCGCATCTGCGACATGGCGGAGGAGGAGGGCGTGGTCTTCACGCTAGAGAACCTCAACCTGCTCGATCACCCGGGATGTCCGTTTGGCTGCACGGAAGACGTGCTGGCTCTCGTCTCGGCTGTCGACCGGTCGCAGCTGCGCATCAATCTCGACCTCTACCACACCCAGATCGGGGAAGGGGACTTGGTGCGCTGGTGCCGGAAATGCCTTCCGTGGATCGGCGAGGTTCAGGTCGCGGACAATCCGGGCCGGTGCGAACCGGGCACGGGCGAAATCAACTATGCCGGCGTGGCAAAGGCGCTGAGCGACATGGGCTATCGCGGCCCGGTCGGAATGGAAGCCTTTGCCAGCGGCGATCCGGAAGAGGCGCTTCAGGCCTTCCGGACAGCTTTCACGGTGTAAGTCATGAGCGGTATCGTCATCATCGGCGCAGGCGAATGTGGTGTACGGGCAGCCTTCGAGCTGCGCGGCAAGGGCTACGAAGGCGCGGTCACCTTGATCAGTGCCGAGGCGGCGCTTCCCTATGAACGGCCGCCACTTTCAAAGGACCGGTCGCTCGAGCCCAAGCTGATCCGAAGCCAAGAGGCCTACACGGACAAGGCCATCGATTTGCTGCTTGGTGTGCAGGTCGAGGTGATCGACACGAATTCGAAAACAGTGAGCCTCGCTGGTGGTGAAACACTCGGCTACGACAAGCTGCTGATCGCAACCGGTGCCCGGCCCCGGGTTTTTCCGGGCATGGAGAATTGCCTGACGCTGCGCACCATGGACGATGCCCGCACTATCCTGTCCCTGTTCGAGCCGGGCAAGCGGATCGGTGTCATCGGGGGTGGCTTTATCGGTCTGGAACTGGCAGCGACCGCCCGGCGGGCCGGGGCAGATGTCATGGTCCTAGAGGCCGCTACCCGGCTCATGGGCCGGGCCGTTCCCGAGGCAATCGCAGAAATCGTGCATGAGCGACACCTGAAGGAAGGTGTCGATGTGCGTACCGGAGCACAGGTCGCTTCGGCGGATGCCGGGTCGATCACTCTCAAGGACGGCACCATTCTTCATTTTGATCTCGTGATCGCCGGAACCGGTGCCCTGCCAAACACCCCGCTGGCAGAAGCCGCAGGTCTTGATGTCGACAATGGTATCCGGGTCGATGCCGCTTTCCGGACATCCGCGAACGACGTTTTTGCGGCTGGTGACTGCTGCAACTTCCCTTGGGCGGGAGCGAATGTGCGTCTGGAAAGCTGGCAGGCAGCCCGGGAACAGGGCGCGCATGCGGCGGCGGCAATGTTGGGCGAGACGTCGGACTATGCGCGCATCCCCTGGTTCTGGTCTGATCAGTACGACCTGTCCTTGCAAGTCGCCGGCCTCTTCGACAGCGCTGCCACCTCGGTGCGGCGCGACGTTGGCGACAACGCCTTCGTCCTTTTCCAGGCTGATGGGACAGGCCGTCTGACGGCAGTCGCCGGCATCGGCACTGGCAATTCCATCGCCAAGGAAATCAAGCTTGCGGAAAAGCTCATCGACCGGGGTGCCGTGCTTGATGAGACCGCCTTCTCAGATCCATCCGTCAATCTCAAGAGCCTTCTGAGGGTCGCCTAGGCACGCCACCCAAGAACACAACCCGAGAACTAGAGGGGGGACACCCATCATGGACCGCAACAGGACCACAGTTGCCGATATCCGCGCCAAGAAAGCTGCCGGCAAGAAGATTTCGATGCTGTATGTGACGACGCTGGACGAAGCCGCTGCGGCGGACGAGGCAGGCATCGATATGCTTTCGATCGAAGGCAAGTATTTTTCACCCGAAATGCGAAAGGCAGCCGGGCGCTGTTTTGTCCAGGTCGGTCTGCCTTACGGTGGCTGGGGTAAGTTTGACGGCCGTCATCTAGCGACCGCGGAAGACTATCTTCAAGCAGCCTATCACTTCACGTCGATGGGGGGAGACTGCTTCTATTGCGCAGCTTCCTTCGATGTCCAGAAGGTGCTCTGCGACAACCATATCCCGATCGTCGCCCATGTCGGCCTGATCCCGTCCTACATCACCTGGACCGGGTTTCGTGCCGTCGGCAAGACGGCCGTGGAAGCTGCGTCTGTCTGGAGCCAGGTCCGGAAACTGGAATCCATCGGCTGTTTCGGGGCAGAGCTTGAAGTGGTCCCCGATCGGGTTGGTGCCTGGGTCTCGGCAAACACCTCCATGATCATGCTCGGCATGGGGGCTGGTCCCGGTGCGGACGCACAGTATCTCTTCACCGAAGACGTCCTCGGACATACGGCCGGTCACAAGCCGCGCCATGCCAAGACCTATCGCAACTTTGCGGCCGAGTTCGAGCGGCTGCAGAAGGAACGTGTCGCGGCCTTCAAGGAATTCATCGGTGACGTGAACTCCGGTGCCTATCCGGCCCCGGAACACTCCGTGGCGATCGCCGACGCCGAATACGACGCCTTTCTCAAGACGGTCAGGAGCTGATCCGATGCTGGCAGCGGAAACCCGGGTGGCTCGCCCGATGCGGATCGGTCTTGTCGGCTACGGCACAGGCGGCAAGCATTTCCACGCGCCGTTCATGATGGCCGCGAAAGATGTGGACCTGACAGGCATCGTCGCTCGGGCTCCTGCGACCATCGAATCCGTGCGGGAGGATTTTCCAGACCTGCCGGTCTACGCCAGCCTGACCGACATGATCGCAGCAGGCGGCATTGACGCGGTCACCATTACGACGCCACCGCAGACGCGGCGCGACCTGGTGCTGGAGGCAATCGAGGCAGGCCTTCACGTCGTCGCCGACAAGCCCTTCGCACCTTCTGCGGAAGGGGCGCGGGAACTGGATGCGGCTGCGAAGGCAAAGGGCGTGGTGCTCGGCGTTTTCCAGAACCGCCGCTGGGATTCCGACATGCAAACGCTGGCGAAGGTCATCCGCGACGGAAGTCTCGGCAAGATCTGGCGGGTTCATTCGCGCATGGATTTCGACGATCCGGCGACACTGGAAGCCGGGCCGACCGGGGGCCTGCTGCGTGATCTCGGCAGCCATCTGGTCGACCAGATGCTGTGGCTGCTCGGGCCTGCAGTAACTGTCGATGCCCAGCTCGACTTTGTCGATCTGCCTCAGGGCAGGACAGATGCAGGCTTCACGATCACGCTCCGGCACGAGAGTGGGGCGCATTCGCACATCTCCGCCAGCAAGCTCAACCACCTCAACACGCGCGAACTTCGCGCCTATGGCGAGGCGGGCAGCTATGTCGCACAGAGCATGGACATCCAGGCCCAGTCGATATTCGCCGGTAAGCGGCCGGTGAACAATCTGAAGGACTGGGGGTTCGAGCCTCCGGCCAACTGGGGGGCCTTGCGCACCGCAAAGGGTGTCTCTCCGGTGAAATCCGAGCAGGGCCGTTACCACGATTATTACGAAGCCTTTGCCCAGGCGGTGCTTGGCGGCGGCCTGCCGCCGGTCACCGCCGAGGAGGGCGCCAGAACGCTCGCAGTGCTCGATGCCGCCAGACAAAGCGCGGCAGAAGGCCGGTCGATCTCTCTCTAGTCGCCGTATCAGGCGAACAGGTCGTTGAAAGGACCCATGAAAATGCTGAAAGTCGGTCTCCTCGGGGCGGGGCGCATCGGGCAGGTGCACGCTGCCGCCATTGCCGGGCATCCGGGAAGTGCGCTGGCCGCCATCTCCGATGTCAACATGCCGGCAGCCGAGAGCCTCGCCGAAAGATACGGAGCCAATGCCTGCAGCACGGAAGACATCATTGCCGACAGCAGCATCGACGCCGTTCTGGTCGCCACGTCAACGGACACGCATTCGGACCTCATCGAGGCCGCAACGGCGGCGGGCAAGGCCGTCTTGTGCGAAAAGCCTGTCGATCTCAGCCTTGCCCGGGCTCAGGCCTGCCTCAAGGCTGCGACGGCGAGCGGCAAACCGGTGATGATCGGCTTCAATCGCCGTTTCGATCCGAATTTTGCGGCGCTGAAAGCGTCTTTCGAGGCCGGTGATATCGGCAAGGGGGAAATGCTCTCCGTCACCTCCTTCGATCCGGCTCCCCCGCCTGTTGTCTATGTGAAAGTCTGCGGCGGTCTTTTTCGGGACATGATGATCCACGACTTCGACATGGCCAATTTCATCATGGGCGCGTTGCCCGTCACGGTCTCGGCAGTCGGGACTTCGATCGTCGATCCGGAGATCGGTGCTGCCGGCGATGTCGACACGGCCATCGTCACCATGATCTATGCCGACGGCCGTCTCGCCGTCATCCGCAATTCACGACGTGCGGTCTACGGGTACGATCAGCGTGTCGAACTGCTGGGGTCGGACGGCCTGCTGCAGGCCGAGAACATGCTTGAGAGTACGGTGGTGAAGTCGACAGCTGCCGGGGTCTCCAGTGCCAAGCCGACCTACTTTTTCCTCGAACGTTACATGCCTGCCTACAAAGCCGAGTGGGCTGCCTTCGTGGAAGCCGTAACCGGCGGCAAACCCTTGCCCGTGACGTTGCAGGACGGCGTTGCCGCGCTTGCCATGGCGGAAGCGGCAACGCTCTCCGCCCGCCAGGGCACACCCGTCAGCCTCGACAGCGTCTACCCGTAATACGGGGCGGGCAGCTCCGGCTGCCCATCGCCCCGCCAGGAGTTCTTGAAGAATATGACCCGTTTTGCCCTTCGCGTTCAGTGCCGCTCGACCCGCGGGATCGTGTCTGCCATTTCGACCTTTCTCGCCGGGGAGGGGTGCAACATTACCGACAGCGCCCAGTTCGACGACGTCCATACCGGCAATTTCTTCATGCGTGTCAGCTTCCGTTCGGAAGAGGGACGCAGCCTCGAGGAACTCCGGCAGGGCTTTGCCGCCATCGCCGGCAAGATGGGCATGGAGGCAGAATTCTTCGACGAGGACGTCAAGCGCAAGGTCATCATCATGGTCTCGCGCTTCGGTCACTGCCTGAACGATCTTTTGTATCGCTGGCGCATCGGCGCACTTCCGATAGACATCGTCGGCGTTATTTCCAACCACATGGATTACCAGAAGGTGGTCGTGAACCACGACATTCCCTTCCACTGCATCAAGGTGACCAAGCAGAACAAGCCTGATGCGGAGGCGCGCATCATGGATGTGGTGGAAGAAACCGGCGCCGAACTGGTAGTTCTTGCTCGCTACATGCAGATCCTTTCGGACGACATGTGCCGCAAGATGTCCGGGCGGATCATAAACATCCACCATTCCTTCCTGCCCTCCTTCAAAGGGGCCAATCCCTACAAGCAGGCGTTTGATCGGGGCGTGAAGAACATCGGTGCGACTTCTCACTACGTCACGGCGGATCTCGACGAGGGGCCGATTATCGAGCAGGACACGATCAAGGTTACCCATGCCCAGTCGCCAGACGACTATGTCTCGCTTGGCCGCGATGTCGAGGCACAGGTGCTAGCCCGAGCCATCCACGCCCACATCCACGGCCGGGTCTTCCTGAACGGCGACAAGACCGTCGTCTTTCCGCCGTCGCCCGGATCCTTCGCTTCGGAGCGCATGGGCTGAGAGCCCGCAAAGACAAGGAGAACGCGTTTAAAAACGCGAGAGGATTGCCCCATGACCCAGAAGAAACTCGATGTCATCACCATTGGCCGCTCGTCGGTCGACCTCTACGGAGCCCAGGTCGGGGGCCGTCTGGAGGATATGGGAGCTTTCCGCAAGTATATCGGCGGCTCACCCACCAACATGGCCTGTGGTACGGCGAGGCTGGGCCTCAGATCCGGCTTGATCACGGCTGTCGGCGACGAGCATATGGGGCGTTTCATCCGCGAGGAACTGGAACGGGAAGGGGTTGATACGAGGGGCGTCAAGACCGACCCCGAGCGGCTGACAGCTCTCGTCCTCCTTGGCATCCGCGACCGGGAACAGTTTCCGCTGATCTTCTATCGCGAGAACTGCGCCGACATGGGGCTGACGGAAGATGATATCGATCCCGACCTCATCCGCGATGCCCGCTCGGTCGTGGCGACGGGGACGCACCTGAGCCATCCGCGTACGGAAGCCGCTGTCCTGAAGGCGCTCAAACTTGCCCGTGAACATGGTCTTCAGACCGCACTCGACATCGACTACCGGCCGAATCTCTGGGGCGTCGCCGGGCATGGGGACGGTGAAAGCCGCTTTGTCGAAAGCGCCGCCGTCACCGCCAAGCTGCAGTCGACGCTGCATCTCTTCGACCTGATCGTCGGCACCGAAGAGGAGTTCCATATCGCCGGTGGTTCGACCGATACGGTGGAAGCCCTTCGTGCAGTGCGCAAGGTCTCCAACGCCACGCTCGTCTGCAAGCGCGGCGCCAGGGGCGCCGTCGCCTTCACCAGCATGGTCCCGGACGATCTCGACGACGGCATTTCCGGACCAGGCTTCCCGATCGAGGTCTTCAACGTGCTTGGCGCAGGCGACGGTTTCATGTCCGGTCTTCTGAAAGGCTGGCTTGATGACGAGGACTGGCCGGTGACGCTCAAATACGCCAACGCCTGTGGTGCCTTCGCGGTGTCCCGCCATGGCTGCACGCCCGCCTATCCGAGCTGGGAAGAGCTGCATTTCTTTTTCACTCGAGGCATCAAGCAACCGGATCTGCGCAACGACGTCGAGCTGGAACAGGTGCACTGGGCGACCAATCGCAACGGCGACTGGCCGGAGATGCGGGTCTTTGCCTTTGATCACCGCATGCAGCTTGAGCAGATGGAGGGCGCCACGAAGCAGAAGATCGGCCGCTTCAAGGAACTCTGCCTCCAGGCTGCCGGTGAAGTTGCGAGCGGGCAGGCGGGCTACGGCGTTCTTTGTGATGGCCGCCTCGGACGCGATGCGCTTTACAAGGCCGCGGGGACGGGGCTCTGGATCGGCCGTCCGGTTGAATGGCCGGGTTCCCGTCCATTGACCCTCGAGCCGGAGCTAGGCCCTGACTTTGGGGGTCTTTCCGAATGGCCGCTCGACCATGTCGTCAAGTGCCTGTGCTTTGCCCACCCGGACGACGATGCGGCCACCTGGACTGACCAGGAACAGACGGTCTTGCGGCTCTTCTCGGCGGCACGCCGCAACGGGCTGGAATTCCTGCTGGAAGTCATCCCCTCCAAGGTCGCACCGGTTGACGATGACACCACGGCACGGGTGATCCAGCGCTTCTACGACATTGGCGTCTATCCCGACTGGTGGAAGCTCGAACCTTTCAAGACCGACGCGGCCTGGGCAATATCTGTCGAGGCTATCGAGCGCAACGATCCGCGCACGCGGGGCATCGTCGTTCTCGGTCTCGAGGCGCCCGAAGCAGAACTGGCGACGTCTTTCGAGCGGGCCGCCCGGTTCCCGCTGGTGAAAGGTTTTGCCGTCGGCCGAACCATTTTTGCCGATGCTGCCCGGGACTGGTTGGCAGGCAAGGCCGACGATGTGACCGCCATTGCCCGCATGAAAGAGAAATATGCCCGCCTCTGCCGGATCTGGGACGGCGCCAGAGCTCAATGCCAGGAGAAAGTTGCATGAGCACGATCCGTCTCACCGCCGCCCAGGCCATGGTGCGGTATATCTCCGCGCAGATGACCGAGGACGGCGAGCGTTTCATCGACGGCATCTGGGCAATCTTCGGCCACGGCAATGTTGCCGGTCTCGGCGAAGCGCTGGAGCAGGCCGGCAATGCCCTGCCGACCTGGCGCGGCCAGAACGAACAGACCATGGCCCATACGGCTATCGCCTATGCCAAGGCGAAGAAGCGCACACGGGCGATGGCCGTCACCTCCTCCATCGGCCCCGGCGCCACCAACATGGTGACCGCCGCAGCCCTTGCCCATGTCAACCGCCTGCCGGTGCTGCTGATCCCCGGCGATGTCTTTGCCAATCGGGCACCCGACCCGGTGCTGCAGCAGGTGGAGGATTTCGACGACGGCACGGTCTCGGCCAATGACTGCTTCCGTCCGGTATCGCGCTACTTCGACCGCATCAGCCGCCCGGAACACCTGCTGACGGCCCTGCCGCGCGCCTTCCGCGTGATGACCGATCCGGTCAATTGCGGGCCGGTGACCCTGGCGTTCTGCCAGGACACGCAGGCAGAAGCCTTCGATTATCCGGCAAGCTTCTTCGAGCCGAAGGTCTGGCGCATCCGTCGCCCGGAACCCGACAGCCGGGACATCGCCGATGTTGTCGCCCTCATCAAATCCGCAAAGAACCCGGTTCTGGTTTGCGGCGGCGGCGTTATCTATTCGCAGGCCGAAGAAACTCTTGGCGCGTTTGCGACCAGGCACGGCATTCCGGTGATCGAGACCCAGGCGGGCAAGTCGGCGCTGGCGCAGTCTCATCCGATGAACTTCGGCACTGCCGGGGTCGACGGCTCGGCCTGCGCCAACGAGATTGCCGAAAGCGCGGACCTCGTCATCGGCATCGGCACCCGTTTCCAGGACTTCACCACCGGCTCCTGGGCGCTCTTCAAGGAACCGGGCCGCAAGCTCGTCTCCATCAACGTCCAGGGCTACGACGCCCTGAAGCATGGCGCCGTCGGTGTCATCGGCGATGCCAAGGTGTCTCTGGAGAAGATCTCAGCGGCCCTTGGCTCAGAGACAAAATCGGCTTTCAATCCGCAGTCCCGTCTTGACTGGCTGGCGAAGGTCGATGCCCACTGCAGTGCGCGGACCGATGTGCCCGAAGGCTACTTGCCGCTCGATGCAGAGGTTATCGGCGCGGTGCAGCGGACATCTTCGGAAAAGACCATCGCCATGTGCGCGGCCGGCACCATGCCGGGCGCCCTGAAGCTTCTGTGGCAGGCGCCGCAGGGTGGCTATCACATGGAATACGGCTATTCCTGCATGGGCTACGAGATTGCGGGGGCTCTTGGAATCAAGCTGGCGCAGCCGGAGCGGGATGTCGTCTGCTTCGTCGGTGACGGTTCCTACATGATGGCCAACTCGGAACTTGCGACCGCCGTCATGCGGCGGGTGCCGTTCACGGTGGTGCTCACCGACAACCGCGGCTACGGCTGCATCAACCGGCTGCAGATGGGCACCGGTGGCAACCAGTTCAACAACCTCTATCAAAACTGCAACGTCGAGGCGCAGCCGGACATCGACTTCGTCGCCCACGCAGCCGCCATGGGCGCCCACGCGGTGAAGGCAAAGGACATCGCCGATCTGGAAGCGCAGATCCTCGCCTCGAAAGACCGGGCCATCCCGACCGTAATCGTCATCGATACGGACCCGATGCATGGGCCAGGCGAGAACGGTGGCGGTCACTGGTGGGACGTTGCCGTACCGGAGGTCTCCGAACGCGCCGAAGTCAACAAGGCCCGTGAGGGCTATCTCGCGGCGCTCAAGTACCAGAACCTTGTGGATTGAGGAAGCGAGCGTGGAACAGAACCACTCCGGGCGTTTCCTCCCCAACACCTCATCCTGAGGAGGACCATCAGGTCCGCCTCGAAGGATGGGCAGCAGACACCGAACAAGCGGCCCATCTTTCGAGAGGCGAGCAAGCACGCTCCTCAGGATGAGGTCCGGAAATGTGGTGATGCTGGTCTTGGCGATAACTGGACCCGACGGTCTGCCGCTGCACCGAAGCCCTCATTCAGCCTTGAGAGGAAAGACGACCATGACAAGCAATCTCCAGCGCAAGCCTTTCGGGACGCGTGGCAAGGTGCACGAGATCGCGCCGCAATCCGCCGGTTGGCGCTATGTCGGCTTCTCCCTTTATCGCCTGCGCGCCGGCGACACGGCCAGCGAGGTCACGGGAGATCGCGAAGTCATTCTGGTGATGGTCGAAGGCAAGGCATCCTTGACCGGTGCCGGAAAGGACTGGGGCGTGCTCGGCGAGCGCATGAGCGTCTTTGAAAAGACGCCGCCACACTGTCTCTACCTCCCCAACGGCACGGATTGGCACGCGGCGGCGGAGACCGATTGTGTGATCGCCGTCTGTTCGGCACCCGGCAAAGGCGGGCATGAGGCACGCCGCATCGGCCCGGACGGCATCAGCCTGACAGAGCGGGGCAAGGGCACCAACACCCGCTACATCAACAACATCGCTATGGAAAACGAGGACTATTGCGACAGCCTGCTGGTGACGGAAGTTTTCACACCCGCCGGCCACTGGTCGTCCTATCCGAGCCACCGCCATGACGAGGACGATTTCCCGCGTATCACCTATCTGGAAGAAACCTACTATCACCGCCTCAATCCGGCGGACGGCTTCGGCATTCAGCGCGTATACACCGACGACTTGCAGCTCAACGAGACCATGGCCGTCGCCGATGGCGACGTCGTCCTGATCCCCCGCGGTCATCATCCCTGCGGTGCTCCCTACGGTTTCGAGATGTACTACCTCAACGTGATGGCCGGCCCCTTGCGCAAATGGCGTTTTGTTCCCGCGCCTGAGGTCGAGTGGATCATGGAACGGGACGCAAAATAGCGGGCGGCTGAATGAAAAGTCGACGCCTTATTGTCTGAAAAAGTGGTCCATCTAATGAGCGGGTGGTCATCCAATCGAGGCAGTTGATCACCTGATTACATTGTCATTAAGGCCAGATTGCAGGAAGCGGAGTTCAATACCTGCATGATCGACAGTCTGCCAATCGCGACAGCAGCACCTATTTGACATTGCAATATGCGCAATTGGCATATGCAGACTTTAAAGAAGAAACTCCCTAATCGGCTCCTTTTCAGTCATACAAGTTTCGGTGGTTTCACGCTCCCGCAACCAACAAATAACCCGGCCTCGCGCCGGGATTTTTGTTGGTAACGGATACAGATTTTAAACTGACCAGCGCTCCCACAAAAAGCGCTATGCCCGACGCACTGGCACAAAAACGCTCAAAGCCTGCTCCCGCAACCAAATAAACAAAAAGGCCGCCCAATTGGGCGGCTTTTTTGTTGGATCACGCGCGGCAGGGCGGAAGACCGGAAACCTAGGCCGTTTCGGAGAGGACCTGTCCCAGCGTTTCCACCATCTCGTCAATCATGCCTTCTTCTACAATCAATGGAGGCGAAAGAGCGATGATGTCGCCAGTCACGCGGATCAGCAAACCCGCCTCGAAGCATTTGACGAAAACCTCATAAGCACGTTTTCCGGGTGCGTCCTTGCGGGAGTTGAGTTCAATGCCGGCAATGACGCCAACAGTGCGGATGTCCCTGACGTGTTTGGCGCTCTTGAGCGTATGGATACGGTCTTCCCAGGCGTTGGAAATCTCCGAGCCACGGGTCAGAAGCTTATGTTTTTCGTAGATATCGAGCGTGGCAAGGCCGGCGGCGCAGGCAACCGGGTGGCCGGAATAGGTATAGCCGTGGAAGAGTTCGATTGTATCGGACGGACCGCCCATGAAGGCTTCATAGATCGCGTCTTGCGCGAAGACCGCTCCCATCGGAATGACGCCGTTGGTAAGACCCTTGGCAGTGGTAAAGAGATCCGGTTTCACGCCGAAGAAATCGGATGCGAAAGGGGCGCCAAGGCGTCCGAAACCGGTGATGACCTCATCGAATATCAACAGGATACCGTGACGGTCGCAGATCGCACGCAGCCGTTCCAGATATCCGTTGGGCGGGATCAGGACACCGGTGGAACCGGCGACCGGTTCGACGATAACGGCCGCGATTGTCTCTGCACCATGTAGCGCGACGATCCGTTCCAGGTCTTCGGCAAGATGTGCGCCCCACTCCGGCTGGCCCTTGCTGAAGCTGTTGTGTTCGGGAGCATGGGTGTGCGGCAAGTGATCGACACCGGTCAGGAGAGACCCGAAATGGCGGCGATTGTTGACGATACCGCCAACGGAAATGCCGCCGAAGCCCACACCGTGATAGCCGCGTTCCCGCCCGATCAACCGGGTTCGGGAAGCGTCCCCCCTGGCGCGGTGATAGGCGAGCGCCATCTTCAGGGCCGTGTCGACGGATTCCGACCCGGATCCGGTGAAGAAGACGTGGTTGAATCCGTCCGGAGCAATCTGTTTCAGACGCTCGGCAAATTCGAACGCGATCGGATGGCCCATCTGGAAGGAGGGCGCGTAGTCCAGTTCGGACAGCTGCCGGGCGACCGCATTGGTGATCTCTTCGTAACCGTGTCCGGCATTGCAGCACCAGAGGCCCGCAGTGCCGTCGAGAATGCTGCGGCCGTCGTCGCTGCGGTAATGCATGCCCTTGGCCGAGACCAGCATGCGTGGAGACTGCTTGAACTGACGGTTCGCGGTAAATGGCATCCAGTATGCGTCAAGCGGCTGGTTGGATCGAATATCTGTGTTGTTGTTGACGATGTTCATGTGCGCCTCCTCGGTCGGTCGCACTAGAAAGCACTGATTTTGACAAGCCGAATAGTCTGTTTCTTGCAGACATCAAGGCATTGAAAAGACGCATTTTGAATGGGAAAATGTTTAGGATGATAAACGCACTAAACACCGATGACTTCTCACGCGACGTCGGATTGCGCCTGCGGGCGATCCGGGAAGCGCATGGCTATTCACAGCGGGAATTGGCCAAACGGGCCGGTGTCACCAACGGTTTCATCTCTCAGCTGGAAGCGGCCAAGATCAACACCTCCCTGAGCGCGCTGAAACGTGTTCTGGACGGTATACCGATCGGTCTTTCTGAGTTCTTCGCCTATGAACCGGAGCGGCAGGAGCAGGTGTTTTTCGGCGTCGATGAGCTGACCGAAATCGGCAAGGGCAACATTTCCTACAGGCAAGTCGGCAACAGCCTCTTCGGCCACGAGCTGCAGATGCTTTACGAAGTCTATGAAGCGGGTGCGGACACGGGCCGGGTCATGCTCAGCCACGAGGGCGAGGAAGCCGGTATCGTCATTGAGGGACGGCTTGAAGTTACCGTCGGCGAGCAGAGAAAGGTTCTCGGACCGGGAGATGCCTACCTCTTCAAGAGTTCGATCCCACACAGGTTCAAGGCACTGCGAAACGGCCGCTGTGTCGTTGTCAGCGCCTGTACGCCGCCGACGTTCTGACCCTAGGCTAGAACAGTCCGAGCTTCTTCGAATTCGCCTTCCATTGTACCAGGCGGTGGCTCGAGGTCGTCTCGTTGGCCCTGGCTGCAATGTCGACCATCAGGCTGAGCGCGGCAACGATCCCGATTGTCGATTCCAGGAAGAGGCCGGTTCTGGAAGGCGCATAGACGGCGGCATCGGCGATCTCCCTACTCCAGTGGCAATATTCATCCGAAACCACAATCACTGATCGGCCTTGGCTCTTTGCCAGCCGGGCGAGCTTCAGCGATTCCGACGCATACGGCACGACGTCCACCAGGATAAGGCACGTTGTGGCGGCCGTTTCCGGGCCGTGATCAAGCCACTCGCCCAGCATGCCGTCATGGGCGGACAGGAAATGGACATTCTTTCGAGCGAGCGCCATCCGGCGGGCGAAATCCTCCACTGTTCCCCGGATCGACTGAAATCCCGTGGCGTAAATCGTCTCGGAAGTCGAAACCAGTCGGCTGACCTCTTCCCAATTATCGCCTTGCGTCTGGTTGAAGACGTTGGTCAGTCCCTGGACCTCGGCTTCCAGCGTCTCGACGAACCGCAAAGGGATGTCCCCGTCGGTGACGAAGGAGGCTGTGGTGACCGAATAATGTTCGCGCAGAAGCTGCTTCAGCCCTTTCATGCCGTCGCATCCGAGCCGGCGCAGCAACCTTCCGACAGTGACCTCTGAAACCCCCGCCTTTTCCGCGAGAGATTTTCCGGTTTCCAGTCCGAGAGATGAAATATTCAGGCTGACAAACTGCGCAAGCCGGGCCTCCTGCTTGGGGAGTTTGGGTGTTTCATCCTGCAAGCGTTTGATGAATTCATCGAATTTCGCCTGAGGGAAGGAGGAGAAGCCGGCTTCCATTTCAGCTCCCAAAATGACAGAAAAATAACATTTGACAGAAATGTCATAATTCAATCTCCTTTTGGACGCAAGCCCGTTCACCTCCCAGAAACGTGGCAGCAAACCAGAGGGTTCCATGACTAACAACACGCTGAAGAGAGTTGCCAAGGCAACACTTGGGGCAGCGGCACTGGTGGCTGTTGCCAGTGCTGCGCAGGCCGAGGAAGAACTGAATCTCTACAACTGGGGCGACTACATAAATCCGCAGGTTCTGACCAGATTTACCGAGGAGACGGGGATCAAGGTCAACCTGGACACCTATGGCTCCAACGAGGAAATGCTTGCGAAGATCCAGGCCGGCGCCACCGGTTACGATATCGTGTTCCCGTCGGTCCATATGCACGACATCATGTTCCAGCTTGGTTTGCTGGAAAAGACCGGCATCGGCAGCGATCCGGCTTTCAAGAACATCGACCCGCAGTTCATCCGCGCGAAAACAGATCCGGATGCGGAATACTGTCTGCCGTATGCCTGGGGCACTGTCGGCATCGCCTACAACAAGCAGAAAGTGGCCGAAATGACCGGCTGGGAGGATTTCTTCGCCCTGGCTGACAAGGGCGAGAAGATCATCCTTCTCGACGATCTGCGCGAGACCATCGGCATCGGTCACATCATGAACGGCACGTCGGTCAATTCCACTGATGAAGCCGAGATCAAGGCCGCGGCAGATTACATTCTGGAGCGCAAGAAGAACGTCACCGCCTTTACCTACGACAGCATTCCGCTGGTCCAGTCCGGCGATGTGGCGGCGGCACACTGGTATGTCGGCGCGAACATTTTCGTGCAGCAGGCTCCGGACGTGCTCGCCTACGTCATCCCGGAGGAAGGCGCGACCATGTACCAGGAGGATATCTGCGTCCTTGCCAGCGCACCGAACAAGGACAACGCAAAGAAGTTCCTGCAATTCTATCTTCAGCCGGAAATTTCCGCGCTGAACGTACAGCAGCAGCTGAATGGCACCCCGAACCTGCCGGCCCGGGAGCTCCTGCCGCCGGAAATTGCCAACAACGAAAGCATCTACCCGCCTCAGGACGTGATGGAAAAGCTGCAGATCTTCGTGGACCTCGGCCGCGACCTTCAGCTTTACAACAGTGAATGGACGCGCATCAAAACGGCACAATGAGTGCGGATGCGGACGACCGTCACGACCAGACTGCGCGGCCACGGGCCGCGCATGTCGCCTGACGTTCCGAGGGGGTAGAATGCAAGGAATTTTGAGGATCGAAAGCGCCTACAAGAGCTTTCAGGCTCCGGAAGGTGGCGTCATCCGGGCACTGGACAACGTGTCCCTGACAGTGGCTCACAACGAGTTTCTGACGCTGCTTGGCCCGTCGGGCTGCGGCAAGACCACCTTGCTGAGGGCGGTCAGCGGGTTTGAGGATCTCGACGGTGGCGAGATCTACATAGACGGCCAACCGGTATCGGATCAGCCGGCACACAAACGACCGGTCAACACCGTCTTTCAAAGATATGCCCTGTTCCCGCACCTGTCGGTGCAACGGAACGTTGCCTACAGTCTCGAGGTTAGAGGCGTCGCGAAAGCGGAAATCAGACAGCGTGTCGGCAGCATGCTTGAGCTTGTCGGCCTTGCCGGAATGGGCACGCGCAAGATCGGCCAGCTTTCCGGTGGACAGCAACAGCGGGTGGCCCTTGCCCGTTCGCTTGTGGCGCGGCCAAAAATTCTTCTGCTGGATGAACCTCTTTCGGCGCTGGACAAGAACCTGCGTCACAAGATGCAGCAGGAGCTGAAGACCCTGCAGCACGAACTTGGCATCTCGTTCATCTTCGTCACGCACGATCAGGAAGAAGCCCTGGTTATGTCGGACCGGATCGCGGTACTGAACGGCGGCACCATCCAGCAGCTTGATGCACCTGAAGAGCTCTACCGACGTCCGGCGAACGAATTCGTTGCCCGCTTCATCGGCGAAAGCAACCTCCTGGACGCGACAGTGGTTTCGGTCGCCGGTACGCGTTGCGACGTCGTTCTGACCGATGGCACCGTCATACGCGATTGTCCGGTAAACGGCCTGAAGCGGGGCGATCCGGCAAAGGTGTTGATCCGGCCGGAAAACCTTCTGGCGGACCTGGGGCAAAGCGGTACTGGCGAGCGGGCGGGACACGAAATCTCGGGCACGGTCAGCGAGAGCTTTTTCGCCGGAACCGATTACCGTCTTGTCCTTTCTTGCCAGGGGTTGCCGCCGGTCAGGGCATCGCTTCGGGCGGGACCTGGCACGTCGCATCACACCATCGGCGAACGGACCTCGCTATTCGTGCCGCATGATGCCGTGCACCTCATTCCGGGAAACGGAGTTCCGGCATGAGCAGGGGGCACAACACACTGGAAAACAGGCGAAAGCTGACGCTGTTTGGCCTCTTGCTGCCGCCGTCCGCCTTTCTCGCGGTCTTCTTCCTCGGGCCGCTCGCTATCATGATCGTCTATTCCTGGCTCACACCGGGTCTTTATGGCGGCGTCGAATGGAAATTCTTTCACCTGAACTACGGCCGCATCCTGGGCTGGGCCGACACCAAGTACGAGCGCTTCGATCCCGTCTATATCGAGATCTTTCTGCGGTCGGTGAAACTGGCGGCAACCACTGTTTTGCTCAGCCTCATCCTCTGTTACCCGGTCGCTTTCTGGGTGTCGCGGATGTCGGACAGGATGAAAAACCTGGTCATCTTCCTGATCACGCTGCCTTTCTTCATCAGCCTGATCGTGCGTCTGTTCGCATGGGTCCTGATCCTGAGGCCAACCGGTTTCTTCAATCAGGCGCTGATGGGCCTCGGACTGATCGATCAGCCGCTGGAAATCATCTTCACAGGCACGGCGGTGGTTATCGGCATGGTCTATGTTTTCGTGCCGTTCATGTTCCTGCCGCTCTATGCCAGCATCGAAAAGCTGGACCACAGCCTGATTGAAGCCTCGCAGGATCTGGGCGCCAACCGACTACAGACGTTCTTTCGCGTGATCCTGCCGATGACCCTGCCGGGCATCGTTGGCGGCTCGATCATCGTCTTCATCCCGAGCCTCGGCAATTTCATTGTCCCCTCGCTTCTGGGCGGGGCAAAGGTGGTCATGATCGGCAATCTGATCGAGCAGCAATTCCTGTCGGCGCGCAACTGGCCCTTCGGAGCGGCGCTCGGAATGATGGTGATGGCCGCTGTCCTGGTCCTGCTTCTCTACTACATCCGCATTGTTACCCGTGAAGAGCGGCGCTCCGGCGGATCGAAGGTCGCAGAGGAGGTCGCGGCATGAGACGCAAGATTTCCTGGCGAAACCTGTTCCTGTCGATCTACGGATGGCTGTTTCTGGTCTTCATCTACGTGCCGATCCTGTTGATCACGGTGTTCTCGTTCAACTCCAACCCGGTCAACATGATGATCTGGCAGGGGTTTACCTTCGACTGGTACCGCACGATCTTCGGCTTCCCGACGGAACTGAACGAGCTGACGCTTTATGTTGAATCCACCGATCAGCTCTATAACGCGGTCCTGAACAGCCTGACGGTAGCCCTTATCACGACGGCAGTGTCGACAGTGCTAGGTACGTCGGTTGCGTTGGCGGTCGCCCGCTTCAGGTTCCGCCTCAAGAATTTCTACCGGGCCCTTCTGTTCATGCCGATGATCATGCCCGACATCATCCTCGGCATCGCACTGTTGATCTTCTTCGTGTCCTTCGGCTTCGGTCTTGGCCTGCACACGATCATCATTGGCCACTGCACGTTCCTCAGCAGTTATGTGTTCATCGTGGTCAGCGCCCGCATAGCGGATATGGACGACAGCCTGGAAGAGGCATCGGCGGATCTGGGGGCCGATGGCTGGACAACATTCCGGCGGGTGACCCTGCCGCTGATCGCACCGGGTGTCATCGGCGGCGCGATGCTCGCCTTCATCATCTCGATGGATGATCTGGTGATCACCTATTTCATCTCCGGCGTCGATTCCACGACCCTGCCTGTTCACATCTACGGGATGCTGCGCAGGGGCATCAAACCGGAAATCAATGCAATTGCCACGGTCATGCTGGTGTTTTCGTTCATCATCGCATCCGTTGGCCTCTACATGCGGTCCCGCAAGAAATGACGCAGAAACATAACTCCAAACGTGCCCGCGACCTGGGACTTCCCATGCCGGGCACTCCGGGTCCGCAAAACGCGATTACCGATGTCGAAGGGGTGCTTGTCGGCTATGAAACGCTGTCCTCAAGGCTGACACCTGCGCTCGCGAGCAACGGCCTTCCCGTGCAGACCGGCGTCACGGCAATCCTGCCCAGGGGGCGGACATCGACACCGCGTCCGGTATGGGCAGGGCTGCATGCGCTCAATGGCAATGGTGAAATGACCGGCAGTCACTGGGTCAAGGACGCGGGTTATTTCACCGGCCCGATCCTGATCACCAATACGCACAGCGTAGGCGCTGCGCACGAGGCCGCCGTACGCTGGATGGTCGATACCTATCGCGATGCCTGGGAGAACAACCACCTTTGGGCGATGCCGGTTGTCGCGGAAACATATGACGGTGTCCTGAACGACATCAATGGCCTGCATGTGCGGCCGGAACACGCGGCAAAAGCCCTCGAAAACGCGACATCCAATCCGCCTGCCGAAGGCAATGTCGGCGGTGGTGCTGGCATGATCTGCTACGAGTTCAAGGGAGGAACGGGCACCGCCTCACGGCGTATCGAAGCAGGTGGCAAGCCCCACACGGTCGGGGTTCTTGTGCAGGCGAACCACGGTCTTCGGCCATGGTTCAAGGTGCTGGGACAGTCCGTCGGGGAAAAGATGATGGAAGACCGGTTGCCTGGCTTCAAGGCGGAGCGTGGCTCGATCATCGTGATCATCGCAACGGATCTGCCGCTGCTGCCTTCTCAGCTCGACCGTCTGGCCCGCCGCGCGACCATCGGCATTGGCCGGGGCGGAACGCCGGGCGGCAACAGCTCCGGCGACATTTTCCTTGCTTTCAGCACGGCCAATGAAATGGATCTGCCGCAACTCAGCGGGCCGTGGAAATCCATAGTGTCGCTGAACGACGATCTGCTTGATCCGGTCTACATGGCTGCGGTGGAGGCAATCGAGGAAGCTGTCCTCAACGCCATGCTGGCGGCCGAAGACACGCCAACCGCAAGGCCGGCAGGTGCGGTTTGCCGGGCGATTGACGCCGAAGCCCTCAAGGAGCTCTTCGCACAGGGTTGAAAGCCCCACCGGTGCCGATAGGTGCAAGGCATCGGCGGGGCTGTTGTGCCGTCTATCGGCCGATCGCGTAGGCCTGCATCAGGCGCGGGGTCGCCGCTGCCTTCAGGACGCCGTCAGCGCTGCGCTTGGCGGCGGTCAGCCGGCCGATGGTCCAGTTGCCGGAAACCTCTACCGAATGCCCGCGGGCCCGCAGCAGATTGATTGTCTCGGAGCTGAAATTGCCTTCCGCCATCACGTGCCCCGGCTGGCGTTGGCGCGGGTGGAACGACGTCGGGAAATGGGTCGTGTGGAACAGCGGCAGATCGATGGCTTCCTGCAGGTTGAGGCCGTGATGCACCAGCCGCAGGAACAGGGAAAGCTGCCACTGGTCCTGCTGGTCGCCGCCTGGTGTGCCAAACACCATCGCCGGTCGCCCTTCATGGAAGGCCAGGCTCGGCGTCAGCGTGGTGCGCGGGCGTTTGCCGGGCGCCAGGCTGGTCGGCAGGCCGTCTTCCAGCCAGAACATCTGCGCGCGGGAATTCAGGCAGAAGCCGAGCGCGGGAATGATGGGAGAGGATTGCAGCCAGCCGCCGGACGGGGTCGCGGCAACCATGTTGCCCCAGCGGTCGATGATGTCGAGATGAACCGTGTCGCCCCGCCGCTCGGAAAGATGCGCCATCGTCGGTTCGTAAAGACCCGTGTTGGCAATGCCTGCGCGATCGATCACGGCCATGTTGGCAGCCACCTGATCCTCAAAGCCCGGCAGAACGCCGGGGCGCAGGTCGAAGGACGCGGTGTCGGAAATCAGTTTGCGCCGCGCATCGTTGTAGTCGTCCGACAGCAGCGTGCTCATCGGAACGTCAACAAAAGCGGGATCGCCGTAATAGACCTCGCGGTCGGCATAGGCGAGCTTCATGGCTTCGGTCACATGGTGGACGAAGTCGGCACCAGCCGGGTCCATCGCGCCGATGTCGAAGCCTTTCAGGAGCGCCAGCGCCTGCAGCAGCACGGGGCCCTGTCCCCACGGACCTGTCTTGGCAACGGTCCAGTCGTGATAGTCGCTCAGGAGCGGATCTTCGTAAGTCGCACTCCAGGTCGCCAGATCGTCCGCGGTCAGCACACCCTTGTGCTTGGTGCCCGAGCCGTCCATCACCTCGGCGGTTTCCAGGAAGGCCGCAATCTCCTCGGCAATGAAGCCGCGGTAGAAACAGTCCCGCGCCGCGTCGATCTGCTTCTCGCGGCCGGATTGGCTTTCCGCTTCGCTCAAGAGCCGGGTCCAGGTCTGGGCCAGAACTGGGTTCTTGAACATCTCGCCGGCTTCCGGCACGTTTCCAGCAGGTACCCAGGTCTCGAAGGACGTCGGCCATTCTTTCTGGAAGAAGTCCTTCAGCCCGCCGATGGTTGCTGCTGCACCCGGCAACATGGGCTGGCCGTTTTCAGCGTAATAGATCGCAGGCTCCAGCACATCGCGCAGGCTCAACGTGCCGTGGTCGCGCAGCATCAGCATCCAGCCGTCGAAGGCACCCGGAATGACGGTCGACAGCAGGCCGTTGCCCGGAATGAGATCCAGCCCTTCCGCCTTGTAATGATCGATGGTGGCTCCAGCCGGGGCAGGTCCCTGGCCGCAGACAACCTTGGTTTCGCCGGTTCCGGCCTTGTGGAAGATCACCGGCAGATCGCCGGCAGGGCCGTTCAGATGCGGCTCAAGAACCTGCAGCACAAGCCCGGTCGCAACGGCGGCGTCAAAGGCATTGCCGCCTTTTTCCAGGATGCTCATGCCGACGGCGCTTGCGATCCAGTGGGTGGAAGTGACGACACCGAAGGTGCCGGTGATTTCGGGGCGGGTGGTAAAAGTCGGCATGAGTTACTCTTTGGGTTTTAAAAAACGGGTCAGCTTTCGCGCGGGTCGAGAGCGTCGCGCAGGCCATCGCCAAGCAGGTTGAAACCGAGAACGACCAGGAAGATCGCCGCACCCGGCCACCAGGCCATCCAGGGCGCCTGGGTCATGAAGTTCTTGGCAACGTTCAGCATGGAACCCCAGCTCGGTGCGGGAGGTTGCTGGCCGAGGCCGAGGAAGGAAAGGCTCGCTTCGGCAATGATCGCGGTGGCGACTGTCAGGGTCGCCTGAACCAGAACCGGAGCAAACACGTTGGGCAGGATGTAGCGGGACATGATCGCGAAATGGCTGAGCCCGATGGCCCGTGCCCCTTCGACATAGTCTTCCGTCTTGACGGACAGCACCTGGCCGCGCGTCAGACGCACGAAGATCGGCATGGCCGACAGGCCGATGGCGATCATGGCGTTGCTGAGGCTCGGCCCCAGAAACGCGGCAAGCGCAATCGCCAGAATGAGAAAGGGCGTTGCCAGAAGCGCATCGGTGACGCGCGAGATCGCCTGGTCGATCCAGCCACCGAAATAGCCTGACAGAAGACCAAAGGGCACGCCGATCAGCACGGCGATCAGCACGGACACGACGCCCGCCATCAGCGAGGCCTGCGCGCCCCAGATCATGCGCGAGAGAATGTCCCGGCCGATCTCGTCTGTGCCGAGCCAGTGGGCGGCGGATGGCGCCTTGCGCACGGCGCTCCAGCTGGTTGCGGCCGGGTCCGCAATGGGCAGCAGCGGCGCGGCAACCGCTATGCCGATGAAAAAGGCGACGATGATGAAACCGAACAGCGCGCTCTTGTTCGCCTTCAGCTTTTTCCAGGCGCGGCTTTCGAGGCGGATGGTTTCCTCGGCCGGGTCTGCGGCGGTGGTCACGGCGCTCACAGGCTGCTCCTCATGCGCGGGTTGAGAAGGAAGTAGAGAACATCGGCAATTAGGTTCATCAGGATGAAGCCGGCAGCCGTGCACATGACGATCCCCTGGACGACGGCATAATCGCGAGTGAAGACCGCATCGACGATCAGCTTGCCGAAGCCCGGAATGGTGAAGATCTGTTCCGTAAGCACCGCTCCTGCCAGCAATTCGCCGAAGAGCAGGGCACTCAGGGTGACGATGGGCAGAAGCGCGTTGCGGAACGCGTGTTTCAGGATAACCACGTTCTCTCGAAGACCTTTGGCACGGGCGGTGCGGACATAGTCGGCCTTCAGGACACCCAGCATGGCCGAGCGGGTGTGCCGCATCAACGTGGCCGCCAGTGCTGTGCCCAGCACGAAGGCTGGCATGATCATGGTCTGGAGTGATTTCAGCGGATCGACGAAGGGCGATTCATAGCCGGAGGCCGGCAGCCAGCCCAGGTGAACGGAGACCAGCATGATCAGCATGATGCCGAGCCAGAAATTCGGGATGGAAAGGCCGGACAGCGCCACGAAATTGGCGATGTAGTCCACGGCGGTTCCCTTGCGCACCGCGGACAGGATGCCGGCCGGAATGCCTATGGCAAAGGCGATGACCATCGCCATTACCGCGAGCTGGATCGTGACCGGCAGCTTGTCGGCAATAAGCTGCGTCACCGGCTGGTTGGTCCGCAGCGAAATGCCGAGATCGCCCTGCAGCATGGCCTTCATCCAGGAAAAATACTGGTAGAGGATCGGGTCGTTGAGCCGGTATTTCTCGCGGATGAACGCCAGCACTTCAGGATCGCGTTCTTCACCGGCAAGCACGAGCGCCGGATCGCCGGGCAGCAGTTTCTGCAGCACGAACACGAAGACCGAGACCAGAATGAGCGTCGGGATGGCGATGAGCAGCCGGCGTACGATGTAGGACAGCATTCAGGCAAAATCCGTTTGGAACGAGACCCGGCAAGAGCCGGGTCCCGTCATGCGTCTGGTTATTTGAACTTGACGTTCTCGAGGCGGATCATGCCGTCAGGATAGGCGGTGAAGCCTTCCAGCTTGCCGGACAGGGCCCAGATCCAGGTCGGGTGGTAGAGATAGACGATCGGCAATTCGTTGATCAGGATATCCCGTGCCGCGTCATACTTGGCCTTGCGCGTGGCGGTGTCATTGCTCTGCCGCGCCTCGTCCAGCAGCTTGTCGACTTCCGGAATGCAGACCTTGGAATCGTTGATCCCGCCCTTGCAGGTCATGAACTGGTGGATGTTGCCATCCGGATCGACACGACCCGACCAGCCCACCTGGCTTGCCTGGTAGTTGCCCGCGGACTGGTCCGCCAGCAGGCTGGCGAATTCCATCGACTTCAGTTTGACGTTGAAACCGGCTTCCGCCGCCATCGACTGAACAACCTGCATCATCTGCGTCTGCACGGGGTTGTTGGCCACCTGCACTTCGACGTCGAGGCTGTCATAACCGGCTTCCTTCAGCAGGGCCTTTGCCTTTTCGACATCCCGTGCCGGAACCGGATAGTCCTTGTCGTACCAGGGGCTGGTCGGCGGGAACGGCTGGTTGCCGGGTGCAAAGGCGCCTTCGAAGACAACCTGGTTGATCGCGTCACGGTCGAGCGAAAGGCTGAAGGCCTGGCGGATCTTCGGCTCGTTGCCGAACGGGTTGTCACCCTTCTCGCCGTTGTTGAGGTTCACCGTGATGCCCTGGTAGCCAAGGCTGACGGCTTCCGCGAAGCCGAGGTTGGCATCGCCCTTTACCGAGGCGACGTCGGTTGCAGCAAGGCGTTCAAGCATGTCGATATCGCCGGAGCGCAGGTTGGCGAGACGCACGGTTGTATCGGGGATCGGCAGGAACGTGACTGTGTCGAAGTTGATGGCATCCTTGTTCCAGTAGCCGTCGAACTTGGACAGAACAATGCGGTCCTGCTGGACGCGTTCAACGAACTTGAACGGGCCGGAACAGACCGGGTTGTTGCCGAAGTCGGCCCCGGCGGCTTCTGCGGCGGTCGGGGAAACCATCATGCCGGCGCGGTCGGCAAACTGGGCCAGAAGCGTTGCATCCGGCGAGGCGAGGCTGATCTTGACTTGTAGCGGGCCGGAAACTTCCACGCCTTCGATGGACTTGACTTCACTCTTGCGGCGGCTTTCCGGAAGGGTCTTCGAGCGCTCGATGTTGGCCTTCACCGCTTCCGCGTCAAAGGGCGTGCCGTCGTGGAAGGTCACGCCTTCGCGCAGGTCCATGGTCAGAACCTTGCCGTCGTCGGACCAGGTCCAGCCGGTGGCCAGCTGCGGGATGATTTCCAGATCCGGGGTGATGTCCACCAGCTTGTCGCACAGCGAGGTGTAGACGATACGGCCGACAAAGGTCCGGGACTGATCGGGATCCAGCACATCGGCATCGTCCTGCAGGCCGATACGAAGATCGGCGGCTTGGGCGGCCGTGGCCAGGGTCGTTGCGCTGAGCAGCAGCGCGGCAAGGAAATCCTTACGCATGTTTGTACTCCTCTCGGAAGGGCTCGATTTATGGTCTTGCGGCCGTCGTCGGCTCTTTTTGTTGACTTCGGGTCCGGAACAGCGCGAAGCGCTTTTCCGCATTGGGGCTCCTTGGCGGTTCCTGAACCGGGGGCTGGGCATCGTCTGCAATCTTTTCCCAGTGGTGACAGGCGACGGTCCGGTCACCCGCGACATTGGCTGGCGTCGGTTTCTCCCGGCTGCAAAGGTCGGTTGCGTGCGGACAACGCGGATGGAAACGGCAGCCTGAAGGCGGATCCAGCGGCGAGGGCACGTCGCCCAGGAGAGCGGCCTTCATCGACCGCCCATGGGGTGAGGCAATCGGGATCGCGCGCATCAGGGCCTGGGTGTAGGGATGCAACGGCTTGTCGAAGAGCGCATCGTTCGGCGCCAACTCGACGATTTCGCCCAGGTACATGACAGCCACCCGGTCGCTCATGTGGCGGATGACCGCCAAATCGTGGGCGATCAGGATCAGCGTCAGGTCGAATTCCGACTTCAGGTCTTCCAGAAGATTGATGACCTGGGCCTGCACAGAAACATCCAGTGCCGAGACGGGTTCATCACCGACGATCACCTTGGGACCGCTGGCAAGCGCCCGGGCAATGCCGATGCGCTGGCGCTGGCCGCCGGAAAACTCGTGCGGATAGCGGTTGGCAAAGGCTGGACGCAAACCGACCTTGTTCAGAAGCTCGGCGACCTTCTGCCGCCTTTCGGTACGGGTCAGCGCCATGTGAACCTTCATCGGTTCCTCGATCAGCGCACCCACGGTCATGCGCGGATTGAGAGAGGAAAACGGGTCCTGGAACACGAACTGCAGGTCTTTCCGCAACCGGCGCATTTCCTGTTCGGACAGGGCGGAAATGTCGTTGCCGTCGTAAAGAACCGCACCGTCCGACGGTGTCAGCAGGCGGACGAGAAGACGTGCCAGCGTGGATTTTCCGCAGCCGCTTTCTCCAACGATGGAGAAGGTTTCTCCACGTTTGATGGTCAGCGATACACCGTTGACGGCACTGACCGAGGTTGCCGGTTTGAAAAGGCTCTTGCGGCCGCCGAAACGCTTGGTGACGGCGCGCGTCTCGATGATCTTGTCCCGGGTTGGCAGGCTCATCCGGCAGCCTCCGCAAATGCGCTTTCCAAGGGGGCGTAATGGCAAGCGGCCCGGTGAGATGGGCCAAGTTCGACAAGTGCCGGCGTTGTTTCGCAACCGGTTCCGGCAAAGGGGCAGCGCGGTGTGAACCGGCACCCGGACGGCATGTTGTCGATGGCAGGCACCATGCCGCCAATGGTTGCCAGCCTGCCGGACCGGGGCCCGACCGACGGCACGGAGCTCATCAGGCCGATGGTGTAGGGGTGCTGCGGATCGTCGAAAATTGCGGCGACCGGGCCTTCCTCCACCGCGCGCCCCGCGTACATCACACAGACGCGGTCGGCGATTTCGGCGACGACGCCCAGATCATGCGTGATCATGATCAGCGCCGTACCGCTCTCCTTCTGCAGGTCTTCGATCAGGTCGATGATCTGAGCCTGGATGGTTACGTCCAGCGCGGTGGTCGGCTCGTCGGCGATCAGCAGAACCGGGTCGTTGGCAAGTGCCATGGCAATCATGACGCGTTGACGCATACCGCCGGAAAGCTCATGCGGGTAATCGTCCAGCCGGCTGGAAGCGGCCGGAATCTTGACCCGCTCCAGCATTTCCAGCGCCCTTGCGCGGGCCTGCACACGGTTCACCGGGCGATGCCGCAGCACGATTTCCGATATCTGGTCGCCAATCCTGTAAGACGGATTGAGCGAGGTCATCGGCTCCTGGAAGATCATGGAAATACGGTCGCCGCGCAGGTCGGCGAGAGCGCGCTCTGGCAGGGCCAGAAGGTCCTGCCCCGCGAAAGTTGCCGTGCCGGACATGACCCTGGCAACACCCCGGGGCAGCAGGCCCATCAGCGACAAGGCGGTCACCGACTTGCCGCAGCCGCTTTCTCCGACGATGCACAGGGTTTCGCCCGGACGGACGGCAAAGGACAGACCATCGACGATGTTTGCCGGGGCACCCTTGAAACGGAGCGAGAGGTCCTGAACCTCAAGAACGGGGGCCTCAGTCGGCATTTGCCGCCTCGCTTGCACTCTGGAAAAGGAGACGCTCCTGCAGCGCCAGCAGGTGGGCGCGCATGGTCTTTTCCGCGGCGATTGGGTCCCGGTTGGCAATGGCTGCGATGATGTCGACATGCTGCGCCCGGTACAGCGTCAGGGCATCGTCGGTTCTCAACGCTTCGCGCACATGGCGCCAGGCGGTGTCCTGCCGGACCCGGTCCACAACGTCGAAAAGTGCCAGGAACAACGTGTTGCGTGCTGCCCGTGCAATGGCCCGGTGCAGGGCGCTGTCCCAGAGTTCGCGGCTGTCCATGTCCTCGGCCTTGCCGACGCGGTCCGCAAGGTCGCTCATGGCGGCAATATCGGAAGGCGCGGCGCGCAGCGCGGCCAGCCGGGCCAGCACCGGCTCGATCTGCAACCGGACTTCCATGACCTCGAGCATGTTGGAGTTTTCGTGCAGCGACAGGATCTGCTTTTCCGGCTGTGCAGGCTCGCTGCCTATGAAGGTTCCCGCTCCCTGCCTGCGCCAGATCTTGCCTTCGGTTTCAAGCACTTCCAGCGCCCGGCGTACGGCCCTGCGGCCGACACCGATGGTTTCGGACAATTCACGCTCGGTGGGAAGCTGCTCCGCGCCCTCAGCCGTGAGTTGGTCCACGATGATCCGAAGTCGTTCCAAGGCCATGCTGGAGTTGCGCTGCGAAGGTTTGTCGGTGCCGCTCATGCCATACCAATTCGAACCAATTTGAATTGGTCGCATTATTGGCGCGATATTTTTAGCTGTGCAAGTAGTGCATTTTGCCAAGATGTGCCCGATACGAGTTTCAGACCGGGTTTGAGAGTTCAGGAATTTAAAGGCAAGGCTTCAGTCAGTCATTGTGTAAACATCTGTAGAATATGAAGAAAAACCTCAATAAGGCCTGAAGGGGACACCTTTGCGAAAAGGCTTTGCGAGGTGCTTGCCTGAAATTTGTGCTGGGGAACAAATTATAATCGGTTCCGCTATTTTCGTCAGGTTATCTCCTGAGGCGAAATTTTGTATTGCATCCCCTTCCTCATGGGGTTGATTGTTACTCAGTTCGGGAGAAAATTTGTCATTCTTTTCAAGAAAAAGAGTGCTTTTTGATGCTTTGGCTCCCGGTTGGCGAAACTCCTGAAATTGGTTCATAGGAAGCCGTTTGTCGCCGTCGTCATTTGTGGCGAAATTTTATGCGTGGCTGATCTTTGAGCTTTGCGGCGATTGACAAGATTTTTTTCTTCGGCGATCCTGATATCGAAATAGCGGCAATCGTTCAGCCGCATGGCAATTGCGCCCCGATCTGTCGCAGGTGACCACCTGCGGGTCGGGGTTTTTTTATGTTCAGCCCCCGCGGTTTGCATCGTTCGGCTGAAGGGCAGGGTAATACATGGCCTTTGGTGAAATACCTGTTGGCGTTCTGTTTTCGAAATCCGGTTCCTATGCCGCGATCGGGCAGGAAGGCTATTGGGGTGCCCGGATCGCCATCGATGAAATCAACGCTTCCGGCCTGTTCGATTTCCGTTTCCTGCGCGTGGATGGTGACCCGAAGGGCTCTGCCGAAAACTACGCCGTGGAAGCGGACAGGATGATGCGGGAGGCCGGCTGCCGGCACATCATCGGCACCCAGACCTCCTCCTCCCGCAAGGAAGTCTTGCCGGTGATGGAGCGTGGCCGCGGGCTGCTCTGGTACACCACGCCCTATGAGGGCTTCGAAAGCCACGATCGTGTGGTCTACACAGGCGCTTGCCCGAACCAGGGCGTGGTTCCGCTTTTCCGCCACATCGTTCCGGAATCCGGCCGCCGCGCTTTCCTTCTCGGGTCCAACTACATCTGGGGCTGGGAAACCAACCGCATCGCCCGCGAACTTCTGGCCGGGTGTGACGGCGAAGTTCTGGGCGAGCGTTATGTCGCCATCGGCGACGAGAACATCGACCATCTGATCGTTGAAATCCGGGAAAAACGGCCGGACTTCATCTTCAACAACCTGATCGGCGAAAGCAGCTACGCCTTCCTGCGCGCCATGAAGAGGCTTGCGAAGGAAGATCCCGCCTTTGCGCCGAACCGCTGCCCGATCCTCAGTTGCAATCTGACGGAAGCCGAGCTGCCGATCCTGGGGGCTGCCGCCGAGGGTCTTGTGTCCACCTCGACATACTTCGAAACGCTGGACACGCCGGAAAACGAGGATTTCCTGAGCCGGCTGGAGGGCCTGCGCGGCCCGGATGCGTCGATTTCATCCATGTTTGTCGGACCCTATGAGGCCGTCTGGCTGCTCGCCCGCGCTATCGAGGCCTGTGGTTCGGATGCACCGGATCATGTCCTGGCGGAATTGTGCCGCCGGCCGCACCGGACGCCGTTGCGCGACATCCGGATCGATCCGCAAACGCAGCACGCTTACCTGCAGCCGTTGATCGCGGTGGTGGAAACCACCGGGCCCGAGCGCATCCGCTCCCGGTTCCGCATCATCGAAAAGACGTCCGGCCCATTGGCGCCGGATCCCTATTTGGTTCACTATGACCCGCTGGAAAGCAACGCCGGTACATCTGGTGATACACCGGTACCGGACAACGGCAATTCGCCGAGACTGAGGCTGGTGTCATCATGAGCAGCCTGTTCCGCACACCGAGTTTTCGCGGTTGGTCCGCGACTGTGCTGCACAAGCCGCATTCCGACAGGGATGCCGTCTGCCGGCAGCTCGACCGTCTCGGCATTGCGGTGTCGACCGCCTGGCCGGAACTTCCCGAGGAAGCAAGGCAAGCCGATCTTGTGATCTTCGACGCCGACGCCGGTCATGATGCCCAGTTCCCCTGGCCGGTTGAAGAACACCCGATGCCGATGATCGCGCTGATGGGCAGCGAGGCCCCCGGGCGGGTCGAATGGGCCATCCGGCGCGGTGCCATTGCCCATCTGAGCAAGCCCATCGCCTCCAGCGGTGTCTACGGCGCGCTTGTCGTTGCCACGCGAACCTTTGCCATGCGCCGCGCATCGGAGGAAAGGATCGCGAAACTGGAAGCCCGCCTTGCCTGTCGGCCTCAGGTGGCCGAAGCCATCCTGCTCCTGATGCAGCATCAGGGCAGCGACGCCGATACCGCCTACAAACTTCTTCAGGACATGGCGATGGCGAGCCGGCAAACCATGGAAGACGTTGCGCTTGATCTGCTGGCGCGTTCAGGAGGGCAGAATGCCGGCCGACGTGAAGCCTGAAGCGATGCCAGACACCGTGAAAACCGCCGCACCCGAGATACCGAAAGGCGTCTGGCGTCGTCTCCTGGAAAGGAAACTCGCCGTCTTTGCCCTGGCGCTGGTCGGTGTAATCGTCGGGGCCGCAGTCTTTGCTCCCTTTGTCGCGCCTTTCGACCCGGCGGAACAGTTCTTCGAAGGGCTGACCCTGGAGGGCGCGCCCTTGCCTCCGGGCGAAACCTTCTGGCTGGGCACGGATCTGCTCGGGCGCGATCTCCTGTCACGTCTGATCTACGGCGCGCAGACCTCGCTCATCATCGGGGTTGTCGCCAACGGGATCGCCGTTGCGGTCGGTGCCTTTGTCGGCATCCTCGCCGGTTTTTTCCGTGGTTGGGTGGAAACGGTGCTGATGCGCTTCACCGACCTGATGATGGCCTTCCCGGCGCTGCTGCTTGCCATCACGCTGGCGGCCCTGTTCAGACCATCGCTCTGGATCGTTGCCATGGTGATCGCCATGGTCAACTGGGTGCAGATGGCGCGTGTCGTCTATACCGAAACCAGGTCACTGTCGGAGCGCGAATTCATCCTGGCCGAACGGGCCATGGGCGCAGGCCTCTTCCGTATCCTGTTCCGCCATATCCTGCCGCATCTTCTGTCGACCATCGTCGTCTTCGGCACGCTTGGCATCTCGACGACCGTGCTGCTGGAGGCAACGCTCAGCTATCTCGGCATCGGCGTACAGCCGCCGACCCCTTCCTGGGGCAACATCATCTACGAAAACCAGACCTATTTCACCTCGGCGCCCTGGCTGGTGTTCTTCCCCGGTGTCGCCATCATCGCGCTGGCGCTGGGCTTCAACCTGCTGGGCGACGCCCTGCGTGAGGTGCTCGATCCGACACAGAAGGGGAGGCACTGATCATGGGCGGTTATATTCTGCGCCGGGTGTTCCAGTCCGTGCTGATCCTTATCGGCATCACCTTCCTGACCTTCATTCTGCTCTATCTGATCCCGGCCGATCCGGCCCGCCAGATCGCAGGCCGCAGCGCCACCGCGCAGACGGTCGAGAACATTCGCGAGCAGCTTGGCCTCAATCTGCCGTTCTACCAGCAGTACTTCCGCTATCTCACCGGACTGCTGCAGGGTGATCTCGGCCGCTCCTACCTGCAGAAGACCGAAGTCGGCGCGCTCATCTGGTCGCGTCTGCCGGCAACGCTTCTTCTCATGGTCGGCGCCATCGTCTGCGAACTGGCGATCGGACTTACCATGGGGCTCGTCGCAGCCCTGCGCCGCAATACGGCGACAGATACGAGCCTCATGGTCCTTTCCTTCGTCGGGGTGTCCTCGCCCCAGTTCGTGATCGGCATCCTGCTGCTCTATGTCTTTTCGGTGCAGCTCGGCTGGTTCCCAATCGGCGGCTACGGCACCTTCATGCACATGGTGCTGCCGTCGCTGACCCTCGGGTTCCTGGGCGCAGGCTGGTACTCGCGCATGATGCGCTCGTCCATGATCGACGTGCTGCGCCAGGACTTCATCCGCACGGCGCGCGCCAAAGGCCTGAAACGCTGGCAGGTCCTGTTCGGCCATGCCCTTCCCAACGCCTTGCTGCCGATCATCGCCATGATCGGGATCGATATCGGCCTCTTCATGAGCGGCATCGTGGTGGTTGAAAGCGTGTTCGGCTGGCCGGGCATCGGCCAGCTCGCCTGGCAAGCCATCCAGCGGGTCGACATTCCCATCATCATGGGCGTCACGCTCGTGTCCGCATTCGCGATCGTGCTCGGCAATTTCCTCGCCGACCTGATCGCCCCCCTGATTGATCCGAGGATCAAGCTGCGCTGACGCGCGGCAACCGCCGGGAAGCCGCCCTCAGAGCGGCCCGGCACATCACCGTAAGAACCGGAGGTTGGACTATGAAGAAGACAGTATTGGCAGGGGCTGCCGCCCTTCTCGCCGCCACCGCCCTGACATCGGCATCCGCTCTGGCGGACGACATCAAGCAGGGCGGATCGATGATCGTCACGTACAAGGATGACGTTTCGACGCTTGACCCGGCAATTGGCTACGACTGGCAGAACTGGTCGATGATCAAGAGCCTGTTCGACGGCCTGATGGACTATGAACCCGGCACCACCAACCTGATGACGGATCTGGCCGAGGACTACACGATTTCCGATGACGGCACGGTCTTCACCTTCAAGCTGCGTGAAGGTGTGAAGTTCCACAACGGCCGCGAGATGACCGCGGAAGACGTCAAATATTCTCTCGACCGTGTCACCAATCCGGCTACCCAGAGCCCGGGCGCCGGTTTCTTCGGCTCCATCAAGGGCTTTGATGCCGTGGCTGCGGGCGATGCCACCAGCCTGGAAGGTGTCACCGTCGTCGATCCCTATACCGTCAAGATCGAGTTGTCCCGTCCGGATGCGACCTTCCTGCACGTGATGGCCATCAACTTCTCGTCCATCGTGCCGAAAGAGGCCGTGGAGGAATTTGGCGCCGACTTCGGCAAGCATCCGGTCGGCACCGGTGCGTTCTCGCTGGAAGAATGGACGCTCGGCCAGCGCCTTGTGTTCAAGCGCAACGAGGACTACTGGCGCGCTGGCGTTCCCAAGCTTGACGAAATCACCTTTGAAGTCGGCCAGGAGCCGGTGGTTGCGCTCCTGCGCCTGCAACGCGGCGAAGCCGATATTCCGGGCGATGGCATTCCCCCGGCGAAGTTCCTGGAAGTGACCAAGGACCCGCAATACAAGGACCTGATCATCGAAGGTGGCCAGCTGCACACCGGCTATGTCACCATGAACGTGAAGATGCCGCCCTTCGACAAGCTGGAGGTGCGCAAGGCCGTCAACATGGCGATCAACAAGGATCGCGTCGTGCGCATCATCAACGGCCGCGCAGTCCCGGCAAACCAGCCGCTGCCGCCCACCATGCCGGGCTATGACAACGAGTACACAGGGTATGCTTATGACCCGGAAGCCGCCAAGGCGCTTCTGGCCGAGGCCGGTCTGGCTGACGGGTTCGAAACTGAACTCTATGTCTACAACACCGACCCGAACCCGCGCATTGCCCAGTCTATCCAGGCCGACCTTGCCGAAATCGGCATCAAGGCTGAAATCAAGGCACTGGCCCAGGCTAACGTGATCGCGGCCGGCGGCGAGCCCGACCAGGCACCGATGATCTGGTCCGGCGGCATGGCCTGGATCGCCGACTTCCCGGATCCGTCCAACTTCTATGGCCCGATCCTGGGCTGTGCCGGCGCGGTCAAGGGCGGGTGGAACTGGTCCTGGTACTGCAACGAGGAGCTGGACAAGCAGGCCACTGCTGCCGACAGTATCACCGACCCGGCGAAGAAGGCCGAGCGTGAGGAAGCCTGGCGCAAGATCTTCATCTCGGTGATGGACGACGCGGCCTGGGCGCCGGTGTTCCACGAGCAGCGTTTCACGATGCGGTCCGAGCGGCTGGGTGGCCCCGATGCCATCTTCGTCGATCCGGTCCACATTCCTGTCAACTACGACTACGTTTGGGCGAAAGATGTGCAGTAACTGCAAGGCCGCTTACACGATCCACGCGGCACAGCACCACTTCGGCTGGGACAACTCAAATGCCCCGGCCGAAACGGTGGCACCGGGCACGGTGCTGGAATTCGAATGTCTCGACAGTTCGGCCGGGCAGCTCACGCCCGAAAGCACTGTCGCGGATGTTTCGACTCTGGATTTCGGCAAGATCAATCCGGTCAATGGCCCCATCTATGTGGATGGGGCCGAGCCGGGCGATGCGCTGGTGGTCAAGATCCACGAGTTCAAACCCTCCGGCTTCGGCTGGACCGCCAACATTCCGGGTTTCGGTTTGCTGGCGGACCAGTTCAAGGATCCGGCCCTGCATATCTGGTCCTATGACAAGGACAAGCTGGGAACCTCGGCGTTTGTCCCGTTTGGCAAGGTGCCGTTGAAGCCCTTTGCCGGTACCATCGGTGTCGCTCCGGCGGAAGCGGGTCTTCATTCCATCGTCCCGCCCCGGCGGGTCGGTGGCAATCTTGATATCCGCGACCTTGCCGCCGGAACAACGCTCTACCTGCCGGTGGAAGTTGCCGGAGCCCTGTTCTCCATCGGCGACACCCACGCGGCGCAGGGCGATGGCGAGGTCTGCGGAACCGCGATCGAAAGCCCGATGAACACGGTGGTCGAGCTGGACCTGATCAAGGGGGCCAATCTCAAGATGCCACGGTTCGAAACCCCGGGCCCGGTGACCCGTCATCTCGACGAGATGGGCTACGAAGTCACCACCGGTATCGGCAGCGATCTCTTCGAAGGCGCCCAGGCAGCCGTTTCCAACATGATCGACCTCCTGTGTGCCCGTCACGGCTACAGCGCGGTCGATGCCTACATGCTGTGTTCGGTCTGCGGCGATCTCCGGATTTCGGAAATCGTGGATATGCCCAACTGGGTGGTCTCGTTCTACTTCCCGAAAGTCGTGCTTCAGTAACGCAGCCGGGCGGCGGTCACCGCCGCCGCCCGTTTTCCAGAGTTCAAGAAAGACCAGGGCGTCCGGATGTCCAGCCAGTCAGACCATGTAGCCGTTGCCGAAGACGTCGTTCTTTCCGTAAGAGATCTGCGCACGGACGTCGCGACTCCTTCCGGCCGCAAGACCGTGGTCAAGGGCCTGTCGTTTGACCTGAAGCGCGGTGAAACCCTTTGTATCGCGGGCGAATCCGGATCCGGAAAGTCGATCACGGCTCTTTCCATCATGGGACTTCTGCCGGAGCCGATGGCCCGGGTCTCCGGTGGTGAGGTGCTGTTTCAGGGCAAGGACCTGATCAAGCTTCCCGAGGACGCCATGCGCCGCATTCGCGGCGGCGATATTGCCATGATCTTCCAGGAGCCGATGACCTCGCTCAATCCCGTGCTGACGGTTGGCCGACAGTTGCGTGAGGCGATCCTGGCGCATCAGGATGTAACGGGTAGTGAAGCGAACAAGCGCGCACTGGCAATGCTGGAATCGGTGCGTCTGTCGGAGCCGGCACGGCGGCTGAAACAATATCCGCACGAGCTTTCCGGCGGCATGCGCCAGCGGGTGATGATCGCCATGGCGCTGGCCTGCAATCCGAAGGTGCTGATTGCCGATGAGCCGACGACGGCGCTCGACGTGACGATCCAGGCACAGATCCTGCAGCTGATCCGCGACTTGCAGCGCGATTTCGGCACGGCGGTAATCATGATCACCCACGACATGGGCGTCGTTGCCGAAATGGCCGACCGGGTGATCGTCATGAACCACGGCAACATCGTGGAAAGCGGCACGGCTTCCGACGTGTTCGAACGTCCGGCGGACAGTTACACACGGCACCTTCTGGAGGCCGTACCCAAGCTTGGCGCCATGACCGGTGTCGACAGTGCGGCCCGGAAAAAGGACCAGCCCGAAGCACCGGTCCTCGAGGTGGAAGACCTTGTCGTCCGCTTCGACCTGCATGGCGGCCTGCTCAATCGGGTGACATCCCGTGTTCATGCGGTCGAAGGCGTTTCTTTCACGCTGGCACCCGGGGAAACCCTTGGCCTCGTCGGAGAAAGCGGCTGCGGCAAGTCCACCATCGGCAAGGCGCTCATGAACCTGGTGCCCTGGGAAGGGAGCATCCGGGTCGCCGGCCAGCATGTCGGCATCGGCAGCGCACAGGAACAGCAGCGCCGCAGGCGCGACATGCAGATGATCTTTCAGGATCCCTATGCCTCCCTCGACCCACGCATGACAGTCGGCGAAATCGTCGGCGAACCACTGGTGATCCACGGTCTGGCGCGGGGCAAGGACCTGAAGGACAAGGTGGCATCGCTGTTCGACCGGGTCGGCCTTCCGGCCGATGTGATCACCCGGCATCCCCACGAATTCTCCGGTGGCCAGCGCCAGCGCATCTGTATTGCCCGCGCACTGGCGCTTTCGCCCAAGGTCATTGTCGCGGATGAAAGCGTCTCGGCGCTCGATGTTTCGGTGCAGGCCCGTGTTCTGGATCTTCTGCAGGAACTGCAGGAGGATCTCGGCCTCTCGTACCTGTTCATTTCCCACGACATGGCGGTTGTCGAGCAGGTCTCGCATCGGATCGCGGTCATGTATCTCGGCCAGATCGTGGAGATGGGAACACGCCGTCAGGTGTTCGAAAACCCGCAGCACGACTATACCAAGCGACTGTTGAAGGCCGTGCCGATCCCTGATCCCAAGCGCCGGCGCACCGTTTTCGATGTGCCGACGGGCGAAATCCCCTCACCGGTGTTGCCGCTTGGGCAATCGGTCGAGCGGGTGCGTTACCATGATGTCGGCGACCGGCATTTGGTGGCTGTCGCCTGAAGCCGCCGGAACCGAGCGTGTGGCTGGCGGCGCTTTACCTCGCATGCATCCTGCGAGAATGCACTGCAGGCATTACTCTCCGGCAAGTTCCATCGATGATGGGAGACGGCATGAAACTGTCGTAGAAGGCGTTCAAGTCGACCGGAGCCACCGCGAGGCAGGCGTTCACAAGGCGTTCGATTTCTGCGCGACTGGCGCCGCGCGTGCGTTCTTCGATAAGTTCCCTGTGCCGCCTTTCCAATGCCTGCCACTCTTTCGTTCGGGCAAGTGTCTCATCGCCGACAAGCGCATAGAGAGTTGCCGGCTGAGCCTTGCCCTTGAGTGTAATCGACCCTGCTTCCAGAAGTGCCATGGCCTTGCACGCGGTTGCAGTTGTCTGCGTCAGCAAAATAGGCCAGCCGACCTGCTTGCAGGCTGTCTCGACTCTGGAAGCAACGTTGACGGCGTCACCGATGACCGAGTAGTTGAACCGCGAACTCGAGCCCATGTTGCCAACGCAACCAGGTCCACTGTTCAGGCCGATGCCAATGCGGATGTCGCCCAATTTATGGGGTCCGGACTTGAAGCCGAAGGCATCCCGGTCGTTGAGTTCCTTGACGATTTTTATCATGTCCAGCGCAGCATGGGCGGCCTTGACCGGATGATCGGCAACGTCAAGCGGCGCGTTCCAGAACGCCATGATTGAATCGCCAATATATTTGTCGATTGCGCCTTCCCGTTTCTGGATGCATTCCGATAGTGGAGACAGCAGACGGTTCAGGAATGCGACCACGTCTTCGGGAGGCAGCTTTTCGGATATCGGCGTAAACCCCCTCACGTCCATGAACATCATCGTCATGTCGCGGATTTCGCCTCCGAGACGCAGCGTGTGAGGCTGTTCCTCCAGCTTTCTGAGCAAGTCCGGTGCGAGATAGCACTGGAAGGCCCTTCGGACAAACCGCTTTTCCCGCTCCGCGAAGGCAAACATCAAGATTGTGGTCAGGAGAAAAATAAGCCCGGAAACCAGCATGGGGAAGACCGGATCCAGAAGGAGGCCATAGCTGGAAAAGGCAAACCAGCTTCCGCCGCTAACTGCCGCGCTCAGGACGGCGCCAACGGCAGCCGACGGGATCGCGCCTGTTGACGGCAATATGGCACCGATAATGAGCGTCACGATGAACAACGCCGCGATTTCGGCTCCTGTCGCCCAGTCGGGACGGTTGAGAAACGTATTCGACAGGATCTGATCAATGATCTGATGATGCATGAAAACACCCGGAACGCTCTCGCCGAGAGCCGTGAGCCTGATGTCTCGCAATCCGGCAGCCGACGATCCGAAGAGGATGATGTGGCCCTCGATCAGGGGGACCAGCTCCTCGTCGGACAGGTTCAGAAGATCCCTCGCAGAAAGATAGAGAGACGGGTCATTGCGCGAATAATAGATCAGCAGATGGCCATTGGCCGTCACCGGAACCTGGAACTCTCCAACCTTGAATTCGGTCATGGCGAGTGTTCCTGCACTGAACTCGCCGCTCGCTTCCGAAGTCTTGAGAACAAAGGTTTTGTCGCCAAGTGCGACACGAAGCGTCTCAAGTGCCAGGGCCGGATATATTTCACCGTTCGTGCTGGCGATGAACATTGGAACCTGGCGCACCACCCCGTCGGAATCCGCCTGCCCAAGGGAAATCGTACCACTTCCCTCCGCGACAGCCTGATAGGGCGGCAGGCTCATCACGCTGCCTCTGATCGGGTCAAGGAGCGGTGTCGGATCTTCCCCGAGGACGACGTAGGCAGCCTTGGCATCGGGCAGTCCCATTGCCGATCTCGGTTCGTTGAAAAACCCGAGGATCGTCGGCAGCCCGGCCATTGACTGAACGAAAACAGCATCATTGTCGGGTATTCCCGAGAGCAGTGGCTTGATCTCGTCGCGGCCGGGCCAACCGCGTTCTTCCAGTTCCCGCAAGAACCCCGCCGGTCCTGTCCGGTCGGGCTCGGAAAACACCATGTCAAAGGCGGCGCAGGCAGCTCCCAGGTTCTGAATACGCTCCAGAAGTTTGGCAATCTGGGTACGCGGCCACGGCCATTGGCCTAGCTGCGCTATCGACTTCTCGTCGATGTCGATGATCCGTATCGGTTGCCCCAAAGCCTCCCTCGGTTTGAAACGCTGATAGGTGTCGAAGGTGATCCAGCGCAGGGACGCTATGAACGGGGGATCGGACAGGCGTAGTTCACGGGCGCCGAAAAGGAGGATCAGCGTCAGACCCAGGACGAAAACGTGCCTGTTGCGTAGCAAGTTGAAAAGCGTCTTTCCCACCGGCATGCCCCTGACCGACAGTGCTGTTCGGGAGCCGCGACACCGTTCCCATGTCTGGTGTCCACTCTACGCCAGAATACGCGTTTCTGAGAAAAATAGACCTTGACAAAAAGAACAATGTTTGAACCGAGAAATCGGAAACGATTCGTCTGTTGGTTAAGGATGTGGTAAGATCTCATCGGTCGGGCCGGAGTGGGAGCTATGAGGTTTGCCCCGGTTTTAATAGTTTTATCGTTATCCATCTTTTATTCGTCGGTGTCCTTGGCCGACAAGGTTGGCATAACCGTTGATGCAAGAAAGACCGTCAAAGCGACGGGGGGAAGTGACCCCCGCATCTTGGCATCAAACACATCCATTTTCAGGGACGACCGGTTGCGTGCCAATTCCAGCGGAAACGCACAGATCCGGCTGATCGACGGCACCAAGATTGTTGTCGGTCCCAATGCGGATGTGAAGATCGATGACTTCGTGATCACGGGTCAGACTGTTAGCAAGCTTACTGTTAGTGCAACGCGCGGCGCCTTCCGCTTCATCAGCGGGCGAAGCAAGTCTTCCGCCTACAGCATACGGACACCGAATGGCACGATCGGCGTGCGGGGCACGGCTTTCGATGTGACAATCACGCCTCAGGGAACCAATGTCGCCCTGTTGCGCGGTGCGATCAACGCATGCGACAGGAGCGGGCGCTGTCAATTGGTCCGAAACCGGTGTGACTATGTCCTTATCGGTCGGCGCGGGGTGAAACAGGATCGGCTGAATTCGGATGCACTCAGAAATCGGTCGAAGTCACTCTTTCCGCTACTCGTAAATGAGTCGAACCTGAACAGACAGTTCAGGCAGCGCGGATCTGGATGCACCGTGAAAAATGCAAGACTGGCACCCGATCGGGTTCCCGAGCAGCAACCCAGGAACATTTTCCGCGCCCTCTTCAGTCCGCGACAACCAACCGAGAACCTGAACAGCCCCGAGCGGAGGAGCCCGGAGCCGAACAGCCCCGAGCCGAACAGCCCTGGTTCGAATAGCTCAGAGCCGAGCAATTCCGTTTCCAGTTCGCCAGAACCGGCGGCGCAATCTGGCGGTGCGCCTGCGAGCGCTGGCGTTCCCAACAATCCGGGCAACGGCAATGCTGTCGGCAATGCGGGAGAAAGATTCTCCGGCGGCTCTCGCGGAAACAGTGCAAACGCACCCGGCCAGAGCAGCGATTCACCGGGCAGGAGCGGCAGCACACCGGGAGAAAACAGACAGGCCCGCAACCAGGCTGAACGCCGCAATAATTAGCCTTTTATCAGGCGGGCGGCGCGCCGATGGCATCCGGGTGGGCGTCCTTGAACGCGTCGAGGGCTTCGGCGGCAGCTGCAGCACGCAGAATTTTCGGAAATCCGGAAACATCCACACCCCAGCGATTTGCGTTGTAGAGCTGAGGCATCAGGCAGCAGTCGGCCATGCTCGGCGTTTCGCCGTGGCAGAACGGACCGTTGTCATCCAGAAGGTTTTCGAAGGCGGCAAGGCCCTTGCCGATAAAGCGCTGCATCCAGGCTTTCTTGGCATCATCGCCACCGCCGGTCAGCTCCGCCACATGACCAACAATGCCGAGATTGCAGACCGGGTGGATTTCCATGGCAATGGCATAGGAGAGCTGACGCACCCGGTACTGGCCGTCGACATCGTCCGGCATCAAGGTCGAACCGGGTGTGGTCGCATGCAGATATTCGATGATGGCCAGCGACTGGGTCAGCGTCTTGCCGTCAACGATCAGCGCGGGCAACAGGCCCTGAGGGTTGAGAGCGAGATAGTCATCTTCCAGATGGGCGCGGGTCAGAAGGTTCACCGGCCGGTAGTCAACATCGAGCTTCAGCAGATTGAGCGCAATGCGCACGCGATAGCTCGCCGAGGACCGCCAGTAGTCATATAAAACAATATCTTTCGCCACGAATCCCTCCCAGCAACACGGTGTGCATTGATACACTTATTTGGCCATGAATTGGCAAGTCCGTGTGCGCGGAACGGCATCAAAAGCCGATTTTTTGCTGAGCCGGAGAAGAAGCCCTTGCCGTTATCTTTTCTCTTCCGCTGGAGGTCATCCCGGGTCTCGCGATGCTCGCCCGGGGTGACGTCGAAGTTCGCGGCCAGGTTCTCAGGTCAGGACAGGACGAGGTCCCTTTCTCGGGCAGCAGGCGTTTTGCGTGTCCTTGCTGGCGCGGGCTGCGGTACCGCTGGTGCCTTGCCCTTCTGCGGTTTGCCGGCGACATAGACCTCATCTATGGCCCGGTCGTCGCCCAGCATCTGCAGAACGAAAAGCTCTTCCGCAAGGGTCGACGCCCGCTCCATGCGCAGAGCCATTGCCTCGGTCGCACGGCTGTCCAGCACCACGATGTCCGCTTCCGTGCCTTCGTCCAGGGTGCCGATCCTGTCTTCCAGGCCGAGCGCGACGGCATTGCCGCGGGTGATCCAGTGGAAGGCGCGGAAGGGATGCAGTTTCTGGTCCTGCAGCTGCAGGATCTTGTAACCCTCGTTCAGTGTCTGCAGCATGGAATAGCTGGTGCCGGCGCCGATGTCGGTGGCAATGGCGTTGACGATGCCCTTCGAGCGCAAGCCTGCATCATCGAAAAGACCGCTGCCGAGGAAGAGGTTCGACGTCGGGCAGAACACCGGCCGGGCGCCGGTTTCGGCCAGCGTATCAATCTCGCGCTGTTCCAGGTGGATCGAGTGGCCGAGCAGCATCTTGTCCGACAGGAGGCCGTAGCGCTGGTAGACATCGAGATAGTCGCGGGCTTCCGGGTAAAGCTCCAGCGTATAGGCGATCTCGTTTTTGTTTTCCGACAGATGGGTCTGGACGAAGCAGTCCGGATGTTCGGCAACCAGCGCGCCGGCGATCTCCATCTGTTCCGGAGTTGAGGTGATCGCGAAGCGCGGCGTAATGGCGTAGCTCGCACGCCCTCGTCCATGCCATTTGGCGATCAGGCCCTTCGTGTCGTCGTAGCCGGATTGCGGCGTGTCGCGCAGCCCGTCCGGGGCGTTGCGGTCCATCAGCACCTTGCCGCCGATCATCCGCATGTTGCGCTGCTCGGCTTCCTCGAAATAGGCCTCCGCCGAGGCCTTGTGGACCGAACAATAGGCAACGGCCGTCGTGGTGCCATGGTCGGTCAGCAGGTCGAAGAAGCGGCAGGCCATGGCGGCAGCATGGCCTTCATCCGCAAAGCGGGTTTCTTCGGGGAACGTGTAGGTGTTCAGCCAGTCGAGAAGCTGTGCCCCCCAGGAGGCGACGATCTGCACCTGCGGAAAATGGATATGGGTATCGATGAACCCCGCCATCAGCAGTTTCGGCCGGTGATCGATGATTTCCGCATCACCCGCCCCGGCAACCACTTCGCAATAGCTGCCACGCCGCAGGATGAGGCCGTTTTCGATCAGAAGCGCACCATCCTCGATGTAATCGAAGGCGGAGGTGTCATCCGGGGATTGTGGCTCTGCAGAAAAAGTCAGCAGGCGGCCACGAAGCAAGAGACGGTCGGAAGGCATCGAGAAAGGTCCCGTTTGTCGGAGTTCGGGGCGGAAGATCCGCCCCGAAGTGGTTTTAGGTCTGGTTCATTCGCCCGGGCTGACCTGGGCAGTGGCAATCGGCTCGGCTTCCGGCTCTGCCGCGTCTTCACGGTGGAAGATCGGGTAGATGAACAGGAAGGCGGCGGCGATCAGGTAGCCGAGGCTGACGGTGGTAAATTCCGGCCAGTGAAGCGTTGCGGAATGGATGATCCCGACGGAAGCCATGGCAAAGGCGGCAAAGGCGAAGCCGCCGGCATTGCGGAACTTGCCGTCAATGACACTGGCAACGATGGCGCCCCAGATCAGACCCGTCAGGATGGCCCCCTGGCTGAGGGCGAGGTGACCTTCGTAATGGGCGCCCTGCTGCAGCAGCGCTGCGGTCAGTTTCGGATCGCCAAGGGCCAGCATGCCTGTGGCGCCGGTCGCGCCGAGCGCGCCGATCAGCGAGCCCCACTTGATGATGAGGAAGCTGGAGACATGCGGCATCATCGCGATGGTGACGGCGGCCATATGGTCCGTGCGCACCGCATGGGCGGTGTTGGTGATCAGGCTGAGCGCGACGAACACCAGAACGGGGGCGGCAGCGGCCACCGGGATCAGGTTGTTCAGGAAGGCAAGCAATCCGAAAAAGGCAGCCAGCGGAATGACCGCGCCGACGCCGATCACGTAACCTGCATGAGCACCCATGCGCTTGTAGGCCGGATGGCCGATATAGGCGGTCGTCGGGAAGGGCGAACCGAACAGCGCGCCGATCATGGTGCCGACACCGTCGGTAATCTGGCAGGTTGCCACCGGATAATGGTCGCCTGCGGCTTCCGCGCTCTCCACGTTGTTCATCGTTTCGATGAAATTGTAGATCTGCACCGGCACCAGAACCAGGAACAGCTCCGGATGGTTGAACAGATGCTGGATCCCGGCCATCAGGTCGCCAAGGTAGGGAACGGGCGGATAGAAGCCGACGCCCTCGAAGCTGATCGTCGATTGACCGGTGGCCAGCGCGACCCCGGTGCCGACCATCAGGGCCAACAGGCCGGCCGGAATGTTGAACGGCAGGCGGAACCGGCCAACGAGGCCCCACAGGATGATGATCATCGAGGCAAAGCCAATGAACGGGTTCTCGAACACCGTTGCCAGCGGCACGGTGCCGATGAACACCAGGGCGATGCCGCACAAGGTGCCGAGCATGCCCGCACGCGGGGTCACCTTTTTCAGCCAGGGGCCGACAAGCGCACCGAGGGCTGCGACGATGCCGCCCATGAAGCCCGCGCCGATGCCGACCTGCCAGGCCAGAACCGGATCGTTGGTCGCCCAGTAGATCGGTCCGATGACGCCGAAGAGATAAACGAACATCACCGGTGTCGAAATGCCGTAAGGCAGCGCGGTCACGTCCCGGCCATGCTGTGCGGCGGCGCGTTTGGCCAGCAGGACATAGGCGGCGACACCGGCCAGGATCGCGATGGCGGCACCCGGCACGATCTTGCCGTAGACAATGTCCGCCGGCATCTGGAATACGAACTGGCAGATGCCTGCCAGGACCATGAGGTTTACGAGGTTGTCGGTGAACAGGGCCCAGAAGGCGCTGAAATCCCCCCTCGAAAACAAAGTGTAGTCGTTCCTCCCAACCCGCATGTCGGGTCTCCTTTCAGGGTAAGACAGCCGTCCTGTTCCATCTCCCAAAGGACAGGGCAGCCGTTGTTTCACTGCGCGGCCTCCAGCAGCGCAGCCTCCTCCGTATCGCCGGCAGCTCTTGCGCCCGAGGTCAGGGCGGTCAGGACTTCTGCGGCGACAAAAGCGGCGATGATCTCGGGGCGCTTGTCCCGGCTGGCGGTTGCGCCGATCGGGCAGGTCAGCTGGTCGATGGAAAGGCCATTGCAATGGCTGTTGCACCAGGAGCGCAGCTTGGCGCGTTTTGTGGCCGACCCGATCATGCCGACGTAGGACGCATGGCCGATCTCCAGCGCGGCCGACGTCAGCAGGAAGTCCAGGCCGTGGTCATGGGTCAGCACGATAAAGGCGCTGCCCGCGGGCGCATTGTAGATTTCGACTTCCGGAATGGCCCGCAGGCGCATGTCGACACGCGCCTGGCATTGCGCCAGCTCTTCCTTGCGCATGTCGATCAGTACGCAGTGCACCGGCGCATGCTGCAGCAGGTTGGCAATCGCCCGGCCGACATGTCCCGCGCCCATGACATAGACATGCGGCAGCGCATCGTCCTCGTCCCGCAGGCGGCTGATGACTGCCTGCCGTTCGGCTTTGCGCATGCGTGCAAGTGATATTTCCACCCGTCCGCCGCAGCACTGGCCGATTTCCGGGCCGAGCGGCAAGTCGAGCCTGGAGGAAAGCGTGCCGTCGGCCAGCATGGAACGGGCCTGGGTAATGACGATGTGCTCCAGTTGGCCGCCGCCGATGGTGCCGAAGAGGCTGTTCGGGGCAACGAACATCTCCGTGCCGGCTTCCCGGGGGGACGATCCTCGAACCCGCGTCAGCACGACACGGACGATCGGGTGGGCTGAGCCGAAGAAGCTTTCGGTCTGGCTGGAGCGCATAGTCATGATTTACTCCCGGGTTTTCAGCCGCTCGATGGCCATCAGCACCCGCTCCGGCGTTGCCGGGGCATCAAGGCGCGGGCATTCGCGGTAATCGGCGACACTGGCAACGGCCATGGAAAGCGCCTCGAAGACGGAAACCCCCAGCATGAAGGGCGGTTCGCCCACGGCCTTGGAGCGCTTGATGGTGCGTTCCTTGTTTTCCGACCATTCGGCAAGCTTCACGGTGAACTGGCGTGGCCGGTCGGAAGCGAGCGGGATCTTGTAGGTCGACGGCGCGTGGGTCCTGAGGCGTCCGGCCTGGTCCCACCACAGTTCTTCCGTCGTCAGCCAGCCCATGCCCTGAATGAAGGCACCTTCCACCTGCCCCTTGTCGAGGATCGGGTTCAGCGACTTGCCGACGTCATGCAGGATATCGGTCCGCTCCACCCGGTATTCACCGGTGAGCGTGTCGACGGAAACTTCCGAGCAGGATGCGCCATAGGCGAAATAGTAGAACGGGCGGCCTTTTCCGGCGGCGCGGTCCCAGTGGATCTTCGGCGTCTTGTAGAAGCCGGCGGCCGACAGGTGCACACGGGCCATATAGGCCTGGCGGACAAGATCATTGAAGGACACCAGTTCGGACCCGATCTCGACCATGTTGTTATGGAAGCGGATGGTTTCCGGTTCGGTGTTCCAGCGCTCGGCGGCAAAGGCGACCAGACGTTCCTTCAGCTGTTCGGCTGCGTTCAAGGCAGCCATGCCGTTGAGGTCGGAGCCCGATGAGGCGGCGGTCGCCGATGTGTTCGGCACCTTTTCGGTCGTCGTCTTGGTGATCTTGATGCGCTCGAAATCCACCTGGAAGGCATCTGCCACGACCTGGGCCACCTTGGTGTTCAGGCCCTGACCCATCTCGGTGCCGCCATGATTCAGGTGGATCGATCCGTCATTGTAGATGTGGATCAGCGCACCGGCCTGGTTGTACCAGGTGGCTGTAAAAGAAATGCCGAACTTGACCGGTGTCAGCGTAATACCCCGTTTTAATATGGAGGAACGGGCATTGTGCTGCAGGATCGCCTCACGGCGGGCCTGGTAGTCAGAGGAGCTTTCGAGTTCTCCGATCAAGCGCGGCAAGATGTTGTCCTCGACCTCCTGGTGATAGGGGGTGAGGAGACGGCCGTCGTTGCGGTCGCCATAGAAATTGGCCTTGCGGATCTCCAACGGGTCCTTGCCGAGCGCATAGGCGATCTCCTCGATCATGCGTTCGGCGGCAACCACGCCCTGCGGCCCGCCGAACCCTCGGAAAGCAGTGTTCGAGACCGTGTTGGTTTTCATCGGCCGGCTGGTGAGCCGGACATTCGGATAGAAATAGGCATTGTCCGCGTGGAACAGCGCGCGGTCGGTGACCGGCCCGGAAAGGTCCGAGGAATATCCGCAACGGGCCGCGAAGGTGCCGTCGACAGCCTCGATCCGGCCGCTGTCGTCGAAAGCAACGTCGTAGTCGACCACGAAGTCGTGCCGCTTGCCGGTGGCGGTCATGTCCTGGTCGCGGTCCGGGCGGATCTTTACCGGGCAGTTCCACTTCTTCGCGGCGATGGCAGCCACCGCGCAGAAGAGGTTCATCTGGCTTTCCTTGCCGCCGAAGCCACCGCCCATACGGCGGACGTTGACCGTGACCGCGTTCGACGGCACGCCGAGCACATGGGCAACCATGTGCTGCGCCTCGCTCGGGTGCTGGGTCGAACAGTGGACAGCGACGTCGTCGTCCTCACCCGGAATGGCAAAGGCAATCTGGCCTTCCAGGTACATGTGGTCCTGGCCGCCGATCGTCATCCGGCCCTGGATGCGGTTCTTCGCGCTGTCGAAGGCAGGGGCGATCTCGCCGCGTTCCAGCTTCAGCGGCGCGGTGACATGCGGATAGCCGGCATCTATCGCACGGACGGTATCAAGCGCATGCGGCAGGACCTCATAGTCGATCTTTGCCAGTTCGGTGGCCCGCCGGGCAGCGTCGCGGCTTGTTGCGATGACGGCAAACAGCGGCTGACCATGGAATTCCGTCTTGTCGACCGGAAACACCGGTTCGTCGTTCTGGCCCGTGGGGCTGATGTCGTTGCAGCCCGGAACGTCGGCCGCAGTCAGCACACCGATGACACCGGGAGCTGCCAGAACCGCCTCCAGATCCATTGACTTGATCAGGCCGTGGGCAACCGTGGACGTGCCGAGATAGGCATGAAGGGTGCCCTGCGGTTCGGCAATGTCGTCGCAATATTCTGCCCGGCCGGTGACGTGTTTTTCCGCACTGTCGTGGCGGCGGTCGGTATGGACAGCGCCGCTGATCGACTTCTTGGCGTCCGTGATGATGTCGTGTTTCATGTGGTTCGCCTCAAAACTCAAGCAGACAGCAGATCGACCGCTTCCGTGGTCGTTTCGTCATGGGTCAGGAAGAAGCGCTGCAGCAGGTTGCGCGCGGCAGTCGCCCGGTACTCGGCCGAGGCGCGCCAGTCGGAAAGCGGTGTGAAATCGGCTTCCAGCGCCTTGCCGGCAGCCAGGAACGCAGCTTCCCCCCAGGGCTGGCCGCGCAGCGCGGCTTCTGCTTTGGCGGCTCGCTTCGGCGTGCCGGCCATGCCGCCAAATGCCAGGCGGCAATCGGTGATGCGGCCTTCGGAAACGGTCACGCAGAAACCGGCGGCGACAGACGAGATATCCTCGTCCCGGCGCTTGGAAATCTTGTAGGCAGCGTGAAACTGGCCGGAACGGGGTCGCGGGATCAGGATGCTCTCGACGAATTCGGAGGGCGCCCGGTCCTGTTTGCCGTATTCGATGAAGAACTGCTCCAGTGGCAGGCTGCGCTGCGTGGCTCCCTTGCGCAGAACGATTTGGGCCCCGAGCGCGATCAGCACGGGCGGCGTATCGCCGATCGGCGATCCATTGGCGATGTTGCCGCCGATGGTGCCCATGTTGCGCACCTGTTGGCCGGCGATCCGGTCCCAGTAGCTTTTCAGATGCGGGAAAATCTCGCAGATGGTCTCCTGCGCTTCCGAGTAGGTGACGCCTGCACCGATCTCCAGCGCTGTGTCGCTCAAGGTGACCGATTTCAGCTCTTGAAGGTGGCTGATGAAGACGGCCGGGCCGATGGGGCGCATGAACTTGGTGACCCAGAGACCGACATCGGTGGAACCCGCAACGATGGTCGCCTGCGGAAAGTCTTCCAGAACGGCTGCGAAGTCGGCGACATCCGCCGGAAGGATCGCCTGGTTGTCGTCAGGGCCGGTGACGACACGGCGGCCGTCGGAAAGCGCTGTCAAACGTTCGGTGATGGTTGCCCGTTCCGTTTCCAGGAAATCCTGTGCCGGCGAGCCGTAGCGGTTGGCGGCCATGGCGGCGGCTATGATCGGCTGGTAGCCGGTGCAGCGGCAGAGATTGCCCTGGATCGCGCTTTCGACTTCCGTTTCTGTCGGTTCCGGATTGCCCATCCACAGCGCGTAGAGCGACATGACGAAGCCTGGGGTGCAGAAGCCGCACTGGCTGCCGTGGAAATCGACCATCGCCTGCTGGATCGGATGCAGACCACCGTTTTCTCCCCGCAGATGCTCGATGGTGACCACGTGGCATCCATCAAGCGACGCGAGAAACCGGATGCAGGCATTGACGGTCTCATATTTCAGAACGCCGCCGGCCAGCCGGCCGACCAACACCGTGCAGGCCCCGCAGTCGCCTTCCGCACAGCCTTCCTTGGAGCCCGTCAGCCGGCGTTCCAGGCGCAGGTAGTCGAGCAGGGTCTTGTCGGCAGGCGCATCCGTGACAATCACGTCGGCGCCGTTCAGCAGAAACCGGATTTCTGTGCGGTGGGTCATCGCGTCCTCGGGCAAAGTCTTCTCTCAGCCGAGGACGGTACGCTTCAGGACACTTGCAAAAAATCCGGTGATTCCGGAAATTCTTTCAACAGATCATTGAAAATGGCCGTGCGATACTGTGGCTCGGGAAATGCGACCAAAGTCGATCATGAGAACGAGCGTCCTGTAATCGCACGAGAATTCAAATCCGAGGCAAGAGGCCATGTCCTATCTGGAATCCCTGCGCGTCTTCACCCGCGTGGTCGAACTGGGCAGCATCACATCCGGCGGACGCGACTTGCGCCTGACACCGGCGGTTGCCAGCAAGCGCATAAAGGAGCTGGAAAAGCATCTCGGCGTGCGGCTCTTCAACCGCACCACAAGGTCCCTCACGCCGACCGAGGTCGGCAAGGTGTTCTACGATTATGCGGTGAAGGCGCTGGAATCCATCGAAGACGCGGAAGCCGCGGTCGCCAGCTTTTCCGATACGCCGCGCGGGGTCATCCGGGTCACGGCACCGCTTGGTGCCGGCCGGCGCATCATCGCCCCGCTGGTGCCGCGTTTCGTTGAAAAATTCCCGGCAACGGAAGTGCATATGCGCCTGTCGGACCGCAAGGTCGACATCCTGTCCGACGGGCTGGACGTCGCCTTTTTCATCGGCACCCCGCAGGATTCCAACCTGAAGCTCCGCAAGATTTCCGATTGCCCCCGAGTGCTCTGCGCGGCGCCGGACTATCTGAAAAAGCACGGCACACCGCAAACGCCGGACGATCTCCTGAGCGATGAGCACAATTGCCTGCTGCTGCGCTACCCGCGCTCACCCGAATATTACTGGGTTCTTCAGACACCGGCCGGGCCGCGCAAGCTTCAGGTCTCCGGCAAGATGGATGCCGACCATGGCGACGTTCTCACCGACTGGGCCTTGTCAGGATATGGCATCGTCAACAAGCCGAGGTTCGATGTTGCCCAGCACCTGGAAAGCGGCCGTCTGGTGGAGATCCTGAAGGACACGCCGCCTCCACCCACCATCTTCGGCTGCCTCTATCCGCACAGGCGCCTGCAGGACCCCAAGATCCGCCATTTCGTGGATTTCGTGATCAGCAACGCGGATGTGGCGGGCTAGGCGTGACCCTGTTCAGCCTTTGCGGCGGGTCTGAAAGATCCGGTCCGACATGTCCCTTGCCGGTGCGACGACCTGGTGCGGGTCCAGTTCCTTCTGCCAGTCAAGGCTGACCGGCGAAATCCTTGCAAGGGCTTCGGCAAAGGGGGCCGGGTCGTTTGCAGCTGCCGCGACAAGATCCTTTGCCTCAGCGCGGGAAACGCCGTTCCGGGCGAGAACGAAACTGGCGGTTTCGGCCATGATTTCCGGGTTTGAGGCCAGTGTAGCGGCGAGGTTGGCCTCGTGCGCCTGCAGGCTGGTGGCAAGCTCTTCTGCGTGAACCAGCGCAGCGCCTGCGGCCAGCAGCATTTGTGGCAGGAAATGCCATTCCAGCGGCCACGCTGTCCCGTCGCGCTCCTCAAGGGGGCTGGCGGCAGCGGCAAGCCCGGCCTGGGCGGCAATCGCAATGCTGTTGAGCACCTGAATGGTCTCGGCCTGCACCGGGTTCGCCTTTTGCGGCATGGTCGAGGATCCGCCACCGGTCCCGCTGGAAACTTCCGCAATGTCCGTGCGGCCGGAAAGCGCCAGGTCTCCAGCCATCTTCGCAAGGGCGGAGGTGACCTGTTGCAGCCAGCCCGCAAGCGCCAGAATGGGCGTCCGGTTGACGTGCCACGACGGGCTGTCTTCAAGGCCGAGTTCCAGTGCGAGCGCCGCCGAGACTGCGGTTCCATCCGGAGCGATTGCGCTGTTGATGCCTGAGGCGCCGCCAAACTGGACGCGCAGCACGGCGGACCTGAGCGCGGGCAGGGCATTTTCTGCATCTATCAGCGGATGCGCCCATTGCGCGATCCGGTAGCCGAGGGTGATCGGTGTCGAAACCTGGCTGCGCGTACGCCCCGCCATGAGCTGATCCGCATGGCGCTCGCTCTGCCGTTCCAGCGTATCGACCAGTTTTTCCAGTCGAGCGCCCAGGATCTCCAGCGCCACCTTCGCCTGAAGGACCAGCGCCGTGTCGATCACGTCCTGACTGGTCGCGCCCCAGTGCAGCCAGGCCCCGGCGTCGGCGCTGAGCTGCTTGCGCAGTTCCGCCACAAGCGCTGGAACGGGCACGCCGGCGGATCTTGTACCGGCCGCAAGGTTTGCGGGCTCGATCTTAGCGTCGGCGAGCTTCTCTGATATCTCCCGCGCGGCCTGCGCCGGAATGATCTCCAGGCGCCCCTGTACGGTGGCAAGGGCGCGCTCGAAGGCGATCATATGCGCGACATCGCTGCCATCAGCGAGAAGCTTGGTCAGGTCACCGTCAGCAAAGAGGGAGGAATGGATCTGGCTGGAAAATAGAGAAAGAGGCATGGCTCGGCAGGGTCTCTGGATGGGCCCTTATTGAGAGCCAAGTGGAAAGGCGGGTCAAGCCGCCTTCAGCGGCAGACCCAGGATCTCGCGCGCCTGCTGCCAGGTCGCGACGGGACGCTCATATTTCTCGCAAAGATCCGCCGCCCGTTTTACAAGCGCCGCATTGGAAGGGGCAAGCGTGTCCCGGTTGAGGCGGATGTTGTCTTCCAGGCCGGTGCGGGTATGCCCGCCTGAGGAAATGCACCACTCGTTGAGGGGGAACTGGTGTTGACCGATCCCGGCGGCACACCATTCGGCGTCCGGTACCAGCCGTTCAACGGTCTTTATGTAATAGTCGAAGACATCCCGGTCGACCGGCATGGCATTCTTCACGCCCATGACGAACTGCACATAAAGCTTGCCGGGAATACGCCCGTCGCGGTTCATGGCAGCCGCCTGATGAATGTGGCTCAGGTCGAACGCCTCGATCTCCGGTTTCACATGATGGGTGCGCATCTCGCTGGCAAGCCAGTCGACCAGATCCGGCGGGTTCTCATAGACCCGGGTCGGAAAATTGTTGGAGCCGACGGACAGCGACGCCATGTCGGGCTGAAGGGCAATCATGCCGCCGCGTTCCTTCCCGGCACCCGAACGGCCTCCGGTCGAAAACTGGATGATCATGCCCGGGCAGTGTTTTTCCAGCTCTTCCTTGAGCCGCGCGAACTTCTCCGGATCCGAGGATGGCGTCTCATCGTCGTTGCGCACATGGGCGTGGACGATGGTTGCACCGGCCTCGAAGGCAGCCTGCGTGCTTTCCACCTGCTCCGTAACGGTGATCGGCACCGCCGGATTGTTTTCCTTCTTCGGCAGCGATCCGGTAATCGCGACGCAGATGATGCAGGGCTTGGACATGTTTCACGCCGCTCCGGTTTCGCGTGCGCCTTTCCCAACAAGGAGCGGCGATCGTTGCATAAGCCTCCCTCATCCTGAGGAAGCGCTTAAGCGCTGTCTCGAAGGATGGGCCGCATACTTTGAGTGCGCCGCCCATCCTTCGAGACGCTTGGCTTGGCCAAGCTCCTCAGGATGAGGAAGAGTGGTTTGTGCCTTCTCAGATATCGAAGAACACCGTTTCGTCCGGGCCTTGCAGCTTGACCTCGAAACGATAGACCGTCTTGCCGTCGCGCTCGGTCTTCCGGGCGATCAGGGTCTGGCGGCGCTTTTCCCATTCGATCAGGTTGATCACCGGGTCGGCCGCGTTGGCTTCGGTCTCGTCCTCGAAGTAAAGGCGGGTCTGAAGCCCGACATTGATGCCGCGTGCGACGATCCAGAGGCTGATATGGGGCGCGGAAACCTTGCCGTCCGGCAGCTTGACCGGGCCTGGCTTGACCGTGTCGAACCCCCATTCGCCGGTGTCGAAATCGGTGATGACACGGCCCCAGCCGCGAAACCCGTCTTCCACGTCGCCGGCATGTTCAGGATGGGTGTAAATGCCCTCGCTGTTGGCCTGCCAGGTTTCCAGCATCACGTCCTTGATCGGCGAGCCCATGCCATCGATGACGACACCTTCCACACGAATGCGCTCACCCTTGGCATTGGGGCCTGCGATATCCCAGCCCAGTTCCTGCCGATAGATGTCGAAACCGGCGGCGCCTGGCGCGAGGCCGATATGAACGTAAGGTCCGGCCGTCTGGGAAGGCGTTTCCTTCAGATAGTCGAGTTGCTGCGTCATGATCAGTTCCCCTCCGGCCGGTTTTCAAACAGGGTCGAGCGGCGTCCGCGCAGGACGATGTCGAACTTGTAGGCGATCGTGTCCAGCGGGATGGTGGCATTGAGGTCGAGCTTGGCGACCAGTTGCTCGATGGCCGCCGGATCGGGAATGGTGTTCACGATCGGGCATTTCGGAATGAGCGGATCGCCCTCGAAGTAGCATTGGGTGATCAGGCGCTGACAGAAGGCAGTGCCGAAGATAGACATGTGGATATGGGCCGGCCGCCAGTTGTTCACCCAGTTCCGCCAGGGGTAGGCGCCCGGTTTGATCGTGCGGAAATAGTAGTAGCCGTTCTCGTCGGTCAGGGTGCGGCCGCAGCCGCCGAAATTCGGGTCGATGGGCGCAAGATAGGTGTCCTTCTTGTGCCGGTAGCGTCCGCCCGCATTGGCCTGCCAGATCTCCACCAGGGTGTTCGGGATCGGCTTCGCGTTCTCGTCCAGCACCCGGCCATGCAGGATGATCCGCTCGCCGATCGCGCTTTCACCCGCCTTCGCGTAGTTGTAGATCAGGTCCTTGTCGAGCGGGTCGATATCGTTATGGCCGAAGGTCGGCCCGGTGATCTCGCTGACGTTGTTTTCCAGGCTGATCATCGAATATTGCGGCGAGCGCGACACGCTGGTCTTGTAGTCCGGCGTATGTGCCGGCGGATGCCACTCGCGGTCCCGCTGATAGAAAGGTCCGGGTTTCAACATCGATTTTCCTCCGTTAACCGCCTGTCGCGGTCAGCTTCTGGCCGCTGCGTTCCATTTCGGCGTAAGTTTCCTTGGCGATCTTGAGCGCCTGGTTGGCACGTGGCACGCCCGCATAGACCGCCACATGCTGAAACGCCTCGAGCACGTCCTGCTTGCTGGCGCCGGTGCGGGCGGTTGCCCGGATATGCATGGCAATCTCCTCGAAATTGCCGAGCGCCGCCAGAAGGGCGAGCGTCAGCATCGAACGCTCCCGCGGACTGATGCCGTCCGACGCCCAAACCGTGCCCCAGGCACCCTCGGTGATCAGGGTCTGGAATGGTTCGTCAAGTGGAGTCTTGGCGGCTTCCGCCCGGTCGACATGTTCATCGCCAAGCACGGATCGCCTGACCTTCATGCCGGTTTCAAAACGCTCAGACATGGAGGTCCTCCTTCAGGAAAGTCACGAGATGGCCGGCAAAGACATCCGGCTTTTCGACGCAGGGCAGATGACCCGCACCGGAAATTTCAACGTAGCGGCTGCCGGCGATGAGGTCCGCCGTGCCGCGCACCATGGCCGGTGGGCTGGCGAGGTCCTCGCTGCCGCCGATGCCCAGCACAGGCAGGCGAAGCCCGGACGTGCTGTCCGTCAGATCTGCACCGGCTATTGCTTCGCAGCAGCCGATGTAACCCTCTGTTGGGGTGCGAACCAGCATGTGGCGCCAGGCCAGGCATTCGGCCGTCTGGCGGAAATCTTCCGAAAACCAGCGCTCCAGAATGGCATCGGCAAGGCTCTCGATGCCGCCTGCACGGATCCGGGCAATCCGGTCTTGCCACATGGCGGCTTCGCCCATTTTCGCGCCGGTGTTGGACAGTACCAGACCCTTGATGCGTTCCGGCTGCCGGTGCGAAAGGAGCTGACCGATCATACCGCCGATGGAAAGCCCGACAAAAACACAGGAGCCGATCTGAAGATGATCGAGCAGCTGTTGCGTGTCGCTGGCGAGATCGTCCATGGAGTAGGGGCTCTCGGGACAGGAGGACAGCCCGTGACCGCGCTTGTCGAAGCGGATCAGCCGGAGGCCTGTTTCCGGCAGAAGGTCGATGACCTTGTCCCAGAGCCGCAATTCCGTGCCGAGCGAATTGGCGAAGACGACAGGAGTGCCGTCCGGGTCGCCATCTTGGCGCCAGTGAATGTCGGCAGAAGGCAGACGCGCGATCTTCATCAGTAGGGCAGTCCCACATAGTTCTGCGCAAACCACTTCTGCGCGGTTTCATTGTGATGCAGAGACTCGATTTCCGCCCGCTGCATCTTCAGATCGAAATCCGACTGGTCCGGGAACCGGTGCAGCATGTTGGTGGTCGCCCAGCTGAAACGCTCCGCTTTCCAGATCCGAGCCAGGGCTTTCTCCGAATAAGTATCGATGCCGTGGCTGTCCTTGTCCTGATAGTAATGCACCAGACCCTCATAGAGGTAATGCACGTCGGAGGCAGCGGTGTTGAGGCCCTTGGCGCCGGTTGGCGGCACGATATGGGCGGCATCGCCGCACAGGAACAGACGGCCCCAGCGCATCGGCTCGCACACGAAGGACCTGAGTGGGGCAATGGATTTCTCGATAGAGGGTCCGGTCACCAGCTTGTCGGCAACCGCTTCCGGTAGCCGGCGTCTCAGTTCGTCCCAGAACTTCTCGTCGGTCCATTCGAAAATGTCGTCGCTGACATTGCACTGGACGTAGTAGCGCGACAGGTTTTCGTTACGCATGGAGCAAAGCGCGAAGCCGCGTGCCGAATTGGCATAGATCAGTTCTTCATGCACCGGCGGCGTTTCGGAAAGAACGCCCAGCCAGCCGAAGGGAAACACCTTCTCGTAGTCCTTGCGCACGGTGTCGGGAATGGTCTTGCGGCTGACGCCGTGGAACCCGTCGCAGCCCGCCACGAAATCGCAGTCGATGCGCCGCGCGCTGCCGTCCACGGTAAAGGTGACATAGGGCGCGTCCGTGTCCGCATCGCGGATTTCGACCCCCTCGACCTCGAAAATCGTCTGACCGCCAACCGCATCGCGGGCGTCATAAAGATCACGCGTGACTTCCGTCTGGCCGTAGACGACGACATTCTGGCCGATCAGCTTCTGGAAGTTGATGTCGAACATCTCGTTTTCGTACGAGATGCAGGTGCCGTCATGGACGAAGCATTCCTTGTCCATCCGCTCGGCCACACCTGCCTCGCGCATCATGTTGACGAGACCCGTTTCCAGAATGCCGGCCCTGATGCGGCCAAGCACATATTCACGCGTCTTGCGCTCCAGAATGATGGTCTCGATGCCCTTCAGATGAAGAAGCTGCCCGAGCAGCAGGCCGGACGGTCCACCGCCGACAATGACAACCTGAGTTCGCATCCGATCCTCCCTTGTTGAATTGATATTGAATGATCAAAATTGGGAAGTAAAATGAGATATTCGGCTTCTTTCTTTCCAAAATGAGAAATTAAATGATCGACCGACGCATCAAGTTCCGGCACATCCAGTGCTTCGTGGAGATTGCGCAGGAACGCAGCCTGAAACTGGCTGCCGACAAGTTGAATCTCACCCAGCCGGCGATCTCCAAAACGCTCAAGGAACTGGAAGATATCATCGGCGCCAGCCTGATGACACGAAACCGGGCCGGCATCGCGCTGACCAAACAGGGCAAGGTGTTTCTGCATTTCGCGCAGATCTCTCTGGCGAGCCTGCAGCAAGGCCTGGACGGGGTCGAGAAGGAAGGCGAACACGCCCGTGCGACCTTGAAGGTGGGCGTTCTGCCGAGTGTCGCGGCCAGCTTCATGCCCCCGGTCATCAAGGAGTTTTCCGAACTGGCACCTCATGTCATGGTCCAGATCATGGACGGCCCGCACGGCTACCTGATCGAACGGCTGAAGATGGGTGAACTCGACCTGGTGATCGGCCGGCTCGGCAGGCCGGTTTCCATGGAAGGCGTTTCCTTCACCCAGCTTTATTCCGAGCGGGTCGATGTAATCGTCCGGGTCGGGCACCCGCTACTGGAAAGACCGGACATCAAGCGTATTGTCGAATGGCCCGTGCTCTATCCGCCGGAAGGCGCGGCGATCCGGCCTCTGGTCGAGCGCTTCATGATCGCCAACGGGGTCGGCGAGATCCCGAACAAGATCGAAACGGTCTCGGGTGCTTTCGGCAGGGTCTATACCCGCCGGACCGACGCGGTCTGGATCATTTCGTCCGGCGTGGTGCAAAACGAAACCGCCGACGGTCACCTGGTCCGCCTGCCGTTCGACACCGACATGACCAAGGGGCCTGTCGGCCTGATGACCCGTCCGGACACCCAGCCAGGCGGGGAGGAACAGGTCTTCCGGCTGGCAGTCCAAACCGTGATCGAGGAGCTGGGGCTGAGTTCCTGATCGTGTGGTGTCGTTTACATGCGCGACGCACACCCCGCCAGAGCTGCGAAATCGTCATCAAGCAGATGAACCGGAATGCCGGAAACCAGCTTTTGCTGGCGGCCCTTCGCGCAAAAGGCATTGATGAATTCCGGTTCTGCCAGGAACCTCGCCAGGCTTCGGGTGACGCCGCCTGTCAGCACGATGCCGCCAAGGGACAGGAACACCAGCGAGAGGTCGCCAATGACCCGGCCAAGAAATGTCACCCATTGCCGGGCAGCGGAAACACAAAGCGGATCGGACCCGGAATTGGCGCGCTCCGCTATCTCAGCCGGTGACAGGTCGCGCGGCGACAGGCCCTGCTCCAGGCAATACCACTCGTGAATTTCCTTGAGGCCGCTTCCCGACAGCGCCCGTTCGACGGAGGCGCGTCCGCGGTTGAGAGCGAGGTAGTTCCAGAGCCGAAGTTCGTCTTCGGTTTCGACCGGCAATGTCGAGTGGCCGCATTCACCGGTGCCGACATGAAATCCGGCAGGTGTCTGAAACAGCGCGGCAGCATTGAAACCGGTTCCCGCACCGACGACGAGGCGCGTGGCGTTGCTGCGCAGTTTCAGGCTTGGTTCATAGACGGGCTGAAGCCGCTCCGTTGGGACCTTGTCCAGCGAATAGGCGAGCGCCTCGAAATCGTTCAGGAAGGTAATGTTCGCTCCGCCCAGAACCTTGCCGATGCAGTCGGCACTGAAGGTCCAGGGATGGTTTGTCATGCGGATCGCGGGGCCATCGATGGGGGCTGCGATGGCGATGACGGCAGAAGCACAGGCCGGTCGCCCGGCTTCCGAAAGATAGGTGCCGATGGCCGCTTCCGGTGTTTCGAAATCCGCATTGCGGAACCGCGCGATGGTGTTTTCCAGAACGCGGCCGTTCTCGACCAGCGCCAGCCGGGTGTTGGTGCCACCGATGTCGGCGGCAAGGCCTCGTTGAATGCTCATAGGCGGTTACCCGATGCAATGTCGAAATAGGAAATCTTGGAAAGGTCGAAAGCGATCGGGACGCGCTGACCGGCGATGACCGGCGCATCCGCCGACAGCCGGGCAACGGCTTCCGTTCCACCAAGTTGAATGACCGCATAGGTGTCGGCGCCGGCCGGTTCGACCACGTCCAGAAGGCAATCGGCGCTTTGCAGGCTGCGGCCGTCGATGCCACCGGACCGCAAGCCAAGATCCGTCATCGCCTCCGGGCGAAGGCCGATGGTGAGCTCTGCCGTGCCGCCGGCGGACAACGTTTCCGGCCCGGGACCATAGTCGAACAGTTCCAGCGGCGGTCCTTCCGGCGTCGGGATCTGCAGCCGGAGATGGTCACCCTCGCGTGTAGCGGTGCCGGTCATCAGGTTCATGGACGGTGCGCCCATGAAGTCCGCGACAAAGGCATTCACCGGCTTGTTGTAGATCTCCTGCGGCGTGCCGATCTGCTGGACCACGCCGTCTTTCATCACCACGATCCGGCTGGCCAGCGTCATGGCTTCGATCTGGTCATGGGTGACGTAGACGATGGACGCGCCTGTTGTCTGATGGATGCGCTTGATTTCCGTGCGCATGGTCACGCGCAGCTTGGCATCGAGATTGGACAGCGGTTCGTCGAACAGGAACAGCTTGGGTTCGCGCACAAGGGCCCGGCCCATGGCGACACGCTGGCGCTGTCCGCCGGAAAGTTCCGCCGGGCGGCGGTGCAGCAGGTGTTCGATCTTCAGAAGATCCGCGACCTCGGCCACCTTTCGTTTCTTCTCGGCCTCTTCGACCTTTCGGACTTCAAGGCCGAAGCCGATGTTGCGTTCCACGCTCATGTTGGGGAACAGGGCATAGGACTGGAACACCATGGCGATATCCCGGTCGGCCGGTTCGTCGTTGGTGCGGTCCTTGCCGGCAATACGGATGGTGCCGGAGGAAATGTCGGTCAGTCCGGAAATGCAGCTCAGCAGGGTCGACTTGCCGCAACCGGACGGTCCGACCAGGACAAGAAACTCACCGGGCGCCATGGAGATATCGATGTCCTTGAGGACATTCACGTCCCCGTATCTCTTCTGCAGGCGGCTGATTTGGAGGATGGGGTCTTGCGGCATTGCGGCGTTCATTCCTTGTCGGTCTCCTGCTGAGGTCAGCCCTTGACGGATCCGGCGACCAGTCCGGAGACGATGAATTTCTGGAAGGCGATGGCGAGGATGGCTGGCGGCAATGTCGCCAGAACGCCAACCGAGGCGATGACGCCGTAGTCGGTAACGCGTCCGGCGGAGAAATCCGCGATCGCCACAGGCAGGGTCTTCGCGCTGAGATCGTTGGTGAAGATCAGGGCGTAGAAGAACTCGTCCCAGGCCACCAGGAAGGACAGCATGGCGGTGGCGGCAATGGCCGGAAGGGCCAGTGGCAGCACCACCTGCCGGATGGTGTAGGCGGTTCCGGCACCTTCCATGAAGGCAGCCTGCTCCACTTCCACCGGCAGCACGTCGATATTGGCCTTCATCAGCCAGGTGGCGAAAGGCAGCAGCATGGCCGTATAGACGATGATCAGCGTCACCGTGTGGTTCAGCATGCCGAAGCTGCTGAAGGTCGAATAGAGCGGCAGCACATAGGTGATCGGCGGCATCATGATCGTTGCGAGAAAGGCGAACAACAGGACCATCGACGCCTGTCTTCTGGAAAAGGCATAGGCAGCCGGAATGGCCAGCAGAAGCGCGATGACGGTTGCCCCGCCCGCTGTCAGGAGGGAATTCCGGAGTGCGCTCAAAAATCGCTCGCCGTTGCCGCCTTCAAGGCTGAGCAGGCTCGTGTAGCGGCTGAAGTCAAGTTCGGAGGGGATCCAGCGCAGCGGCACCTCTGTCAGGTCGGTCGGCGCGCTGATGCTCATGACGGCAAGCCAGAGCAGCGGGCCTGTTGTGAAGGCTGCCAGCAACAGGGCGCAGCCATAAAGCAGGATGGATTGAACGAGCGAGCGTTTCATGCCGCGCCTCCCGCCGTCTGCCGTTTGGTCGCGGAATAATAGAACACGATCAGAACGGCACTGATGCCGGCGACCAGCACCGCATAGGAGGCCCCGCTGCCGCTTCTGAGGTAGTTGAAATATTCCTGGTAGACGTAAAAGCTCGCGGTCTTGGTGCTGTCCGCGGGGCCGCCGCCGGTCATCACGTAGATGATGTCGAAGACGCGGAAGGCCTCGATGGTTCGCAGCACCATGACGACCATCAATGGACCGGCGATCCAGGGCAGGCTGATCGAGCGGAACCGTTTCCAGGGCCCGGCACCTTCGATGGCTGCCGCCTTGTTGAGGTCACCGGGCACTGTCTGCAGGGCGGCCAGTGCCACATAGGCAACCAGTGGAAAGTTCTTCCAGACATCTGCCAGGATGACCATGTTCATGGCGGTCGCCGGATCGCCGATCCAGCTCCGGTAATCGGAAATGAGGCCCAGCTGGAACAGCAGGGAGTTCAGCGCGCCATAATCAGGGTGATAGATCAAGCGCCAGGCAACGGCGTTGACGATGGTCGGCACCGCCCAGGGCAGGATGATCAGAGCCCGAAGCAGCGTCCGGCCGCGGAATTCCTGGTTGAGCAGCACGGCAACCGCGACACCGAGAATGCCTTCCAGACCCACCGAGACGATGGTGAAGTAAAGCGTCCTGAAGAGGGCGTCCTGAAAATCCGGGTCGGTAAGCGCGTAGACGTAGTTTTCCAGGCCGATGAAATGTACCGGCTCGGGAAGAGCGGAAATGCGCGTGTCGGTGAAGCTCAGCCACAGTGTGTTGGCAAGCGGTATCAGCGTGACCAGCGCAAGCAAAGCCAGGGCCGGCGCCAGAAGGATCCATTTTTCACGTTTCTGGCGTCGGCCAAGCATGGTCAGTCTCCCGTCAGTCGCAAACTTAGCGGATGCGCTTGACGCGGTCTGCGGCAGCTTCCAGCGCGTCATCCACGCTTGCCTGGCCGAGCAGGACCTGATGGATGTTCTTCTGGAGAATGTCGGAGACTTCGGTGTAGGACGGCACCAGCGGACGCGGATACATGACAGCGATGGATTCTTTTGCCGCCGCGATCAGGTCTTCCTGACCTTCGATCACCTTCGGTTCGGAATAGGACGCCTTCCAGATCGGCAGGCTGAGCTTGGCATAGTTGTCCTGAACGTCCTTCTGGGTCAGGAAGGAGATATAGGCCCAGGCTTCATCCGCATGCGGGCTGTTGGCCGGAATGCCGAGACCCATGGAACCGTTGACGCTGGACGCGGTTGACTTGCCTTCGACACCTGGTGCCGGAGCTACCTTCACCTTGCCGGCGACCTTGCTTTCCTTCGGATCGTTGGCCAGGGCATTCATGTAGGTCCAGTTGAGGGCGAACGCCGCTTCGCCGTTGGAGAACACCCGGCGGACGTCTTCTTCGAAATATTCGCGTGAAGACGGGTTGCTCAGGCCTTCGTCCAGCGTTGCCTTCATGAAGGAAACGGCATCCTTGGCACCGCCGGCGGTAAAGGCCGGCTGGCCTTCATCGAAGAACGCGCCGTCATTGGCCGCCGTCAGGGTGGTAAAGTCGCAGATCATCGCCTCGGACTGGGACCAGCTCCAGACCAGCGGATATTCGACAATGCCCTTGTCCTTGATCTGCTTGGCCTGTTCCGCCAGCTCGGCCCAGGTCTTGGGCGGGGCGGAAATGCCAGCCTCTGCCAGCATGTCGGCATTGTAGAAGAGGTATTTCGTGTCGAGGATCCAGGGCATGCCATAGCGCTTGCCGTCATATTCGACCGTCGTCCAGGCACCATCGAAAACCTTGTCGGTATAGTCGGCCGGAATGCGGTCGGTGACATCCTGCAGGAAGCCGCGCGTTGCGAATTCGGCCGGCCAGATCACGTCGAACAGGACAACGTCATACCCGTCATCGCCCGCACCTGCCGCTGCAATGATCTTGTCGTGCAGGGCTTCATAGGGAACGAATTCGAGTGCAACCGTGACGCCGGGATTTGCTTCCTCGAACTTGGCGGTCATCGACTTGATGTCGTCTTCGCTGTAAGCCGCCTGGCTCATGAAAAGTGCATTCAGTGTGGTGTCGGCCAATGCCGTCGTGGTCATGGCCAGGGTCGCGAAGGCGGACCCCAAAATCATCTTTCCAAACGTGTTCATCTCGCCCTCCGGTTTTTGTGTAGGCAAAGCATCCTATGTTCGGTTTTTTTATTTTGTCAAATTGATAGAAAAAATAATTTCTGGTCTATTGGCGCCATGAACGACAGTGCTCCGATCCCCGCATCCTTCCGGACCAGCGGCACAAACCTGACCCGCGCCAAGACGCATAATCACCGCGTGGTGCTGGAAGTCATCCGCACGCGCGGTCCGATCGGTCGCACGGAAATATCTGAAATCACGTCGCTTTCCCGCCAGACGGTGCAGAACATCGTCGGTGAGCTGGAAAGCCGCGGCATTGTCGAGATGCACGCCCAGAAGGCCAGGGGCCGCGGCCATCCTGGCATGACGGTGCAGCTCAAACCCGATCATGCCTACAGTCTCGGGTTTCATGTCGATCGTCTGTCAGTGACGGCGATTGCCTGCGATCTTCTGGGCAGCATCGTCTGGCAATCGGCCGCGCCCATGGCCGCTGCCACGCCCGAGGCAGCCAACAGCTGGATCCTGTCGATGGCAGAAGAGTTCCGCGCGGCGCATCCCGGTATGGCCAAGTGTCTGTTCGGCGTCGGTCTTGCCGCTCCCGGCCCTTTTGAAACCGGATCGCAGACCTCCAGCGGCACCGATGCCACCACATTTTCGGATTTCGGCTCGCCGGAAAATCTCGCGCAGCTTCAGTCGGCGATCGGCTTGCCAGTGGTTCTTCAGAACGATGCGTCGGCCGCCGCGCTGGGCGAGCATGTTTACGGGATCGGCCGCAGCTTCAACAGCTTTGCCTTCATCCAGTTCGGCATGGGGCTTGGCGCCGGCTTCGTCCTGAACGGGGCGCTCTATCCGGGCGCGACGAAAAACGCCGGCGAAATCGGGCACGTAGTGATCGACCCGACAGGCCCGGCCTGTTCCTGCGGCAACGCCGGCTGCCTGGAGCGGTATCTGTCACTCAACGCGCTGTGCGAAAGGCTTGGCCTTGAGCCGACGGAACCAGGCTCCGTTGGGCGGATTGAAGCCTTGTTCGCCGAAGGAGATCCCGCAGTCCTCGGCTGGATAGCCGAAGTCGCGCCGCTCATGCGCCAGATGATCAACATGATCGAGATGATGCTCGACCCGGAAGCGCTGATCCTGGGTGGCATCATTTGTCCGGACTTCCTCCAGGCGCTGCTCGACAGTGCCTCCCCGCTTCCTCGCCGTCTCGACGGTTCGCTTGAAGAAGACAGGATCCGCATCGGTACGTCCGGTGCAACAGCGGTCGCCCTCGGTGCGACGGCCGCCGCCGTCGATGCGCTCTACGCCCCTTCGGTTTCGCACCTGCTGCTGTGAGAGCAAGCCTCTATGGGAGCCCTCATGCTGAGGAGGACCGTCAGGTCCGTCTCGAAGCATGGGCGGCATATCCCGAACAGGCGGCCCATCCTTCGAGACGCCACTAAAGCTGCGTCAATCAGGACCGGTTAGGTTGCCGGAACGGGATGCGCGGTTGGTCCGCCCCTAACTCAGCCCCAGCATCTTCCGGATCTGCTCCTGGTCGGTCTCGCCGCCGGCGAAGTCGTCGAAGGCCTTGTCGGTGACTTCGATGATGTGGTGCTCGATGAAGGGCGCGCCTTCCGCGGCGCCCTGTTCGGGTGACTTCAGGCAACATTCCCATTCCAGAACGGCCCAGCTGTCATAGCCATGTTGGGCGAGCTTGGAGAAGATGCCGGAAAAATCCACCTGGCCATCACCCAGGGACCGGAACCGGCCCGCGCGGTTGACCCAGCCCTGATAGCCGGAATAGACGCCCTGGCGGCCGTCCGGATTGAACTCGGCATCCTTCACGTGATAGGCGCAGATGCGCTCGTGATAGATGTCGATGAACGCCAGATAGTCGAGCTGCTGAAGCAGGAAGTGCGACGGATCGTAGTTGATCTGGCAGCGCGTGTGGCCGCCGAGCGCCTCCAGGAACATCTCGAAGGTGGCGCCGTCGAAGACGTCCTCGCCGGGATGGATTTCATAGCCGACATCGACACCGTTTTCGTCATAGACATCAAGGATCGGTTTCCAGCGTGCCGCCAGTTCCTTGAACGCTTCCTCGATCAGCCCCGCAGGCCGTTGCGGCCAGGGGTAGAGATAGGGGAACGCCAGTGAGCCGGTGAAGCTGACGGAAGCAGTGAGGCCAAGCCGCTTGCTGGCGATCGCCGCCTTTTTCATCTGGTCGACCGCCCAGGCCTGCCGGGCTTTCGGATTGCCGTGCACTTGGGATGGTGCAAAGCCGTCAAAGGCCAGGTCATAGGCGGGGTGAACCGCTACCAGCTGGCCCTGCAGATGGGTCGAAAGCTCGGTAATCTCGACGCCGGCCTCCGCGCAGATGCCTTTGACCTCGTCGCAATAGGTTTCGCTTTCGGCGGCCTTGTCGAGGTCGAACAGGCGGCTGTCGAAAGTCGGGATCTGAATGCCCTTGTAGCCGAGATCTGCAGCCCATTTGGCGATTGCGGGAAGTGAATTGAACGGAGCGTCGTCTCCGGCAAACTGGGCCAGGAAAATTGCGGGCCCCTTGATCAGTCCAGCCATGAATATCTCCTTAGAGTGTGAGCTCACGTGCCTTCCGGTGCGTATGAAAACCTGCTGAAATCGGCGGTCTTGCCTTGCCCGGTTATGTCGAAGGCCAGCATACCTACAAAGGCACCGGTAAAGGAGCCGTGCTCACCGCGCCCGCCTTCATCCGAGATCACGCTGGCATCGAGATCCGGTCCGAAGGGCGTCCAGTCGCGGTCTTGCTGGCGCCAGAAGAATTGCTGGCGGGCACCATCAACCTCAACGGCAAGCTCGACCGGTCCGCCGCCAAGCGCGACCGGGTCTGCCGGAAACGACATGCGTCCATTCGGCCAGTCGCCGGGGCAGGAAAGCAGCGTCAGGCAGCGGCCGAGCTGTTCCGTCCAGCTCACGGCCAGAAAATGGAACTTGTGACGGTTGTAATAGGTCGTCAGTCCGGCCGCCTGCTGGTAGGTCGTTGGCGCAAAGTCGGTGAGCGTGGTTTCCACGCGGTAGCCGAGGTGCTCCTGGCGCCGGGCAACCAGCGACTGCTCGTACCAGCTGCCGATGCTTTCCCGCCCGACGAGGCGCAGGGCCGTTCCCGTCAGCGTGAACAGCCGCTCCGGATAAGGCGTGCGCAGCCACTGGAACTCCGGCGGCAGGATTTCGCCAGTGAAAACGCGCTCCACACGTTGAGCGGGGCGAGGTTCTGTCGCCGTCAGACCCGGCACCTCAACCTTCGGAACCATGCCGCCGTCTTCCAGGTAAAGCCAGCCGTCCTCCCGCCAGACGCATTTCTGGATCGCGGTCTCCCGTCCCAGAGGCGAGAACCGTCCGGGCAGGGGCCGGGAACACAGATGGGTGTGGTAGACGTCGCCATCCGGCGTTTCGACAATCTGGCCATGGCCTGCCCGTTGCAGCGGCGCGTCCGGATCGTCTTTGGCGGTGATGAGGTGGGTTTGCGGGTGAAGCTCGTACGGCCCGTCGATGGACCGTGACCGGGCCATGGTAACGGCGTGCCCGTAGCCGGTGCCGCCTTCGGCGACCGTCAGGTAGTACCAGCCGCCGCGCTTGTGAAGATGTGGACCTTCCGTCAGACCGTGCGGGCTTCCGGAAAAGATCTTGCGGATCTCGCCTTTCATGCCTTCGGTTTCCGACCATTCCTGCAGCAGGATGCCGTCGAAGGCCGGATGGCGCGGATGCCCGCCGACGGAATTTGAAATGTGGTTCCATTGCAGGACCAGGAACCATTTTCGTCCATCGTCGTCATGAAACAGCGACGGATCGAACCCGTGTGAGCTGACGTAGATCGGGTCGCTCCACGGCCCCTCGATGGAAGGGGCCGTGACGATGTAATTATGTGCGTCCTTGAAATTCCCATCCAGCCGTTTGACGTCCGTATAGACCAGCCAGAACCGTCCGTCCGCGCAGGAAAGACACGGTGCCCAGATGCCGCCGCTGTCCGGATTGCCGCGCATGTCGAGCTGGCTTGCCCGGCTGAGGGGCCGGCAGGCCAGATCCCAGTTGACCAGGTCTTTCGACCGGTGAATCTGGACGCCCGGATACCATTCGAAGGTCGATGTGGCGATGAAATAGTCATCGCCCGCACGGCAGATCGAGGGATCCGGGTTGAACCCCGGCAGGATGGGATTTCGGATCATTTCCGGCTGGGTCCTTTCCGTTCAGCCGAGGCCGCCCACAGGTTGATGTCCGCCTCGCGGGTGGTTTCCTCGATCAGCTTCAGCTCCTCGTCGGAAAACTGGAGATTGGCGACAGCTCCGACGCAGTCCTTTACCTGGCTGCCCCGGCTCGCACCGATCAGGGCCGTCGTGACCCGGCCTTTGCGCAGTACCCAGGCAAGGGCCATCTGCGCCAGCGTCTGGCCGCGCTTTTCGGCAATCTCGTTGAGAGCCCGGATGGTGGCGAGGTTGTCTTCGCTCAGGAACTGGGTCTTCAGCGATTTGCCCTGGTTCGCCCGGCTGTCTTCCGGAATACCCTTCAGATATTTGCTGGTCAGCATGCCCTGGGCCAGCGGCGAGAAGGCAATGGAACCGATGCCAAGGTCATCGAGCGTATCCAGAAGCCCGTCTTCCTCGACCCAGCGGTTGATCATGGAATAGCTCGGCTGATGGATCAGGCACGGTGTGCCCAGCTCCTTCAGGATGGCTGCGGCTTCCCGTGTCCGTTTGGAATTATAGGACGAGATGCCGACATAAAGCGCCCGTCCGGACCGCACGATGTGGTCGAGGGCCATCATGGTCTCTTCCAGCGGTGTGTCCGGGTCGAAGCGGTGCGAATAGAAGATATCGACATAGTCGAGGCCCATCCGCTTCAAGGACTGGTCGCAGGACGCGATCAGGTATTTGCGGCTGCCCCACTCGCCATAAGGCCCGGGCCACATCTCATAACCGGCTTTGGACGAAATGATCATCTCGTCCCGGTAAGGCGCAAAATCCGTCCGCAGCAGTTCACCGAAGGCGGTTTCCGCCGAACCCGGCTTGGGGCCGTAATTGTTGGCAAGATCGAAATGGGTGATGCCGAGATCGAAGGCGGTCCGGGCAATCTCCCGTTTCTTGTCGAGCGGCGTGTCGTCGCCGAAATTGTGCCAAAGGCCGAGTGAGATCACCGGCAGTTTCAGGCCGGATTTCCCGCATCGGCGGTATTCCATGGTGTCGTAGCGCGTTTCCGCTGCTGTCCAGGTCATAGGCTATCCCGTTATACTAAAAGGCCTTTTGCCGCCTGCGGGTCCAGGGCTTCCGGGCGCTCGCAGGTGGTTTTGATGTCAATGAAAGTCCCACTCTCGCCAGAAGCGAGAATCGACGTCATCACATCGACAACATGCAGAGCAAATTCCAAAGAGCAACGGTGCGGCCGATTTTCCAGGATGGCGAGGGCCATATCGGCCAGGCCTGCCGTTCGGTAATTGGCGTGGCCACGGTCGTTTGATTTGGAGAACGGATGGTTCCAGGCTTCCGACAGGGTTACGAAACTGCCCTTGTCCGTCATGCGCACTTCACCACCGAAGAAATTCGGATCCGGCACATGCAGCGTGCCGGAACGGCCGTAAAGCTCCATGTTTGAATGGCCATGCTGCCATACGTCCCAGCTGGCGCAATAGGTGATCTGGGCGCCGGACTGGAACTGCATCACTGCGTGGATGGTCGTCGGTGTTTCCACCTTGATCTTTTCGCCGTTGCGCGGCTCGGAGGTGATGGTGCGATATTCAGATCCGGCGGAACTCATTGCACAGACCCGCTTCACCGGTCCAAGTAGCTGCACAAGGTTGGAAACGTAGTAAGGCCCGAGATCGAGGATCGGGCCACCGCCCGCCTGGAAAAAGAAGTCCGGGTTCGGGTGCCACATTTCCATGCCCGGGCTCTGTACGAAACAGGTGCCTGACGTCACCTTGCCGATGGCGTCACTATCGATCAGGTGCCGGGCAAGCTGGTGTGCTCCGCCCAGGAAGGTGTCAGGGGCCGACCCGACCCTGAGGCCTTTTTCCTTCGCAATCGCGGCAAGGGATTCGCCCTCTTCCAGGCTGAGCACGAACGGCTTTTCCGAATAGACATGCTTGCCGGCTTCCAGAACGCGTCTGGAGACTTCGTAGTGCACGGCCGGAACCGTCAGGTTGACGATGATGTCGATATCGCTTGCCGCCAGCAGGCCGTCGACGGTTTCGGCTCTCAGGCCGAATTCCTCGGCACGTGCTTTTGCGGCAGCTTCATTGATGTCGGCGCAGGCGCGCACCTCGATGCCCTTGAAGAGCGGAGAGAGGCGCATGTAGGCGGCCGAAATGTTTCCGCATCCGAGGATGCCGATGCCAAGTGTCTTGCTCATGGGGTTACCTCAGTAGGTGCGGAAGGCCGCAACGGAGCGGGTGGCGAAACGGTCGAAGTCGGAAGGCTTGTCGTGTTCCATGACGAAGAGATCGACCCCGACGCCGCGAAGCGCCGACATGATGCCCTTCCAGTCCATGTTGCCCTGGCCGACGTCCGCCCAGCCGTCTTCGTCGGCACATTCGCCCTCTGGCGCGATGTCCTTCACATGGGCCGTGGTGATGCGGCTGGCGTATTTCTCGATCCAGTCGAGCGGGTCCTGATTGCCGCGCACGATCCAGGCAATATCGGCTTCCCATTCGATGGAAGGGGCGGCCTCCATCAGGATGTCCATCGGCAGGCGGCCATCGGCGCAGGCATTGAATTCGAAATCGTGGTTATGCCAACCGAACCGCAGGCCGGCATCGCGGATCTTTTGACCGATGGCTTCCAGCCGCTCGGCGATGGACTGCCACATGGCCGCATCCGGAATGCGTTGCTCGGGCGGCACGGCGGGAACGAAGATCCGCTCCATGCCAAGGGTCTGGGCAGTGCTGATCACCTTGGCGAGGTCGTCTTCGAACTGCTCCATCGGAAAGAAATGTCCCGACGGCATCTTGAGACCCTGGGCGTCGAGCATGTCGCGAAAGGCCGCCGGGTTCTCGTAGTTTCCACCGAACCCCTCGACCTGGGTATAGCCGAGATCCGCAAGCCGCTTGAGAACGCCGTCCCATGGGGTGAATTCGCGGGCTGAATAGAGCTGGAAAGAAATATCCATCTTGATTGTCCTGAAGTGGTTAAGGACCGGCCTAGAGCCGGGATTCCGAGGTTTTGTCGAAAAGATTGGCGCGGGCGGGATCGAACCCGACCGTGATTGCGTCGCCGTGCCGGATGTTCGCCTGGCCGTCCATGCGCACCCACAGCGTCTGGTCGCCGGTGGTGAAGCGGACAAGCGTGTCCGAACCGAGCGGCTCCACCAGTTCCACCTGCCCGTCCAACCGAACGAGCGCGGTGTCTGCTTCCGCGCCGCTGACCATGTGTTCCGGACGGATGCCGAACCAGGCTGCGCCTGCGGCAGGAGGGCCGTTCTGGAAGGTGTATCCGTCAAGCGAGAAGGTCTTTCCGCCTGACGCGAACCGGTAGTTTCCGCCGGCTTCTTCCAGCTCTCCTTCAAAGAAATTCATGGTCGGCGAACCGATGAACTCGGCCACATACTTGTTGGCCGGCCGGTTGTAGATCTCGTTGGGCGAGGCCAGCTGCAGGATCTGGCCACCACGCATGATGGCAATCCGGTCGGCCAGCGTCATGGCCTCGATCTGGTCGTGGGTGACGTAGATCATGGTATTGGACAGCTTCTGGTGCAGCTGCTTGATCTCGACCCGCAGGTCCGCCCGCAGCTTGGCGTCCAGGTTCGACAGCGGTTCGTCGAACAGGAAAACATCGGCATCGCGCACCAGAGCCCGGCCGATGGCGGCACGCTGGCGCTGACCACCGGAAAGGGCGGCCGGCTTGCGGTTGAGCAGCGGTTCGATCTGCAGGACCTTTGCGGCCCGGTTCACCCGCTCCTGGATTTCCGCCTTGGGCAGGCCCGCGTTCTTCAGGCCGAAGCTCAGATTCCCGGCAACGGTCATCTGCGGGTAGAGCGCATAGGACTGGAACACCATGCCGATGCCGCGCTGGGAAGGCTCCTCCCAGGTCACGTTGCGCCCGCCGATGAAGATCTGCCCGCCGGTCACGTCCAGCAGCCCGGCAATGCAGTTCAAAAGGGTTGATTTTCCGCAGCCCGAAGAGCCGAGCAGGACGAGAAATTCACCCTGGCCGACATCGAGGTTGAGATCCTTCAGAACGTCCAGGCTTCCGAAACTCAGGGAAAGGTTATTGATGGAGATACTTGGTTCCATGGGTCGTCTCGTTAGCCTTTCACCGCACCGGCGGCGATGCCGCGCACGAAGAGTTTTCCGGAGATGAAGTAGATGGTGAGGGGAACGAGGCCGGTCAGAATGGTCGCGGCCATGTTGACGTTGTATTCCTTCACCCCTTGCGTGGAATTGACGATGTTGTTGAGCTGCACCGTCATCGGATAAAGGTCCGGCTTGGTGTAGATCACGCCGAACAGGAAGTCGTTCCAGATGCCGGTCACCTGCAGGATCATGGCGACAACGAAGATCGGCAGGCTCATCGGCACCATGATCTGGAAGTAGATCGCCCAGAATCCGGCCCCGTCCACGCGCGCCGCCTTGAACAGCTCCTGCGGCACGGAGGCGAAATAGTTGCGGAACAGCAGCGTCAGGATGGGCATGCCGAAGATGGTGTGCACGATCACCAGCCCGGTCAGGCTGCCGTAAAGGCCGATTTCCCGCAGCATGATCACGATCGGATAGATCATCACCTGGTAGGGAATGAAGGCCCCGACGATCAGGATCGTGAAGAAGGTTTCCGAGCCCTTGAAGCGCCAGTTGGCAAGCGCATATCCGTTTACCGAGGCAATCGCGATCGACAGGATCACGGACGGGATCAGGATCTTGACCGAATTGAAGAAGCCGCGTGACAGGCCATCGCAGTTGAGGCCCGTGCAGGCTTCCGCCCAGGCCTTCAACCAGGGCTGGAAGGTGATCTCCACGGGAGGTGAGAAGATGTTGCCAAGCCGGATCTCCGGCATGCCCTTCAGCGAGGTGACGATCATCACGTAGAGCGGCAGCAGGTAATAGAGGCAGACGACGATCAGCGTGCCGTAGATCAGGATGTTCCTGCGGGACAGCGCCTTGCGTGGCTTGCGGCCGGCGGGGCCTTCGACCATCCGGCTGCCGGATGGCGTGCCGTCGCCGTGGCGGAGTGCCCGGTCGGGGCCGGCTTCGGCCGGGCCGGCATCGTATTTCATCGAGCCATTGAGGAGGTGGGGCGTCTTGGTCATTTGCGCTTGCCTCCGAATTCGAGATAGGCCCAGGGAACGACGATGATGACGACCGTCAGCAGCATCATGGTGGAAGCGGCAAAGCCCTGGCCGAGGTTCTGCGACAGGAACATGGCGTCATAGACGTATTTGGCCGGAACTTCGGAAGAGATGCCGGGCCCCCCGCCGGTCTGGGCGACGACCAGGTCGTAGACCTTGATGATGCCGGAGGCGATCAGCACGATTGCGGTGATGAAGATGCCGCGCATCATCGGAATGACGATGAACAGATAGGTCTTCCACATCGGGATGCCGTCGATCTTGGCGGCCTTCCAGATGTCCTCGTCAATCCCCCGAAGACCCGCCAGCATCAGGCACATGATCAGCCCGGTTCCCTGCCAAAGGCCGGCGATGAGGATGCCATAGATGACGATCTCGGGATTGTAGAGCGGGTCGAAATTGAAACTCTCCCAGCCGAGGCTGCGCACCACGTGCTGGATGCCGAAGTCGGGATTGAGAATCCACTGCCAGGCAAGACCCGTGACGATGAAGCTGAGCGCGAAGGGATAGAGCAGGATTGTTCTGAACGTGTCCTCGAACCGGATCTTCTGGTCGAGCAGGGCCGCCAGCATGAAGCCGATCAGCAGCGAGAAAATCAGCGAGAAAGCTCCGTAGATGGCCAGGTTCTCGATGGAGATCAGCCACTTGCTGCTGCTCCACAGCCGGTCGTACTGGGCAAGACCGACGAATTTCTCACGCGGCAGGAGCTTGGAGTTGGTGAAGGAATAAAGAACCGTCCAGGCGGTTCCGCCGATGAAGACCACCACTGCGGTGATAATCATCGGAACCGCGGCCACCTTGGCGCTGATGTTCCGATGCCACCTCGCGGGGCGCGTAGCTGCGGCCATGCCGAAAACTTCCTTGTCGAGACGTCCAGGGTGATGTCGGGCGTTCCCTGCGCGCCGGAGCGCGCAGGGCTGGAGGACGCCGCCTGGCCGCTGTCCCGGTAAAGTTGGGACCGTGCGGCGCGGGCGGCGGGCCTTTTTCCGCTGTTAGTCGGCGTTGCCGACGATCGACGCGAACATCGACTGTGCGTCTTCAGCGGTCATGGACGGGTTGTTGAAGAACTCGACGAAGAGGTCGTTCACCTGGGTCAGGCTGTCGGCGGACATCAGCTGGTCCGGAGACTGGATGACATTGCCTTTGGCCAGGATGTCGAGGCCCTTTTTCATGCAGTCGTTTGCAGCCGCAAGATCGACGTCGCCACGCACTGGCAGCGAGCCTTTCTTCAGGTTGAAGGCAACCTGGGCTTCCGGGGAAAGCATGACCTTTGCCAGTTCGCCCTGGGCTTCGGTGATGGCCGGGTCGTCCACTTTCGGGAAGTAGAACGCGTCGCCACCGGTCATGATGACCTCGTTGACGCCAAGGCCGGGCAGGCAGGTGTAGTCCTCGCCGGCAACCTGGTTGGCGACCTGGAACTCACCCTGCGCCCAGTCACCCATGATCTGGCCTGCGGCCTTGCCGGTGATGACCATGGTGGTGGCATCGTTCCAGCCCTGGACGTTGGAGTCCTTGGACATGTCGCGAGCAGTCGCGGCGGCCTGGAAGACCTTTGCCATTTCCTCACTGCCGGCAAGCTCTGCATCCTTCTCGCCGAAGATCTTCGTATAGGCCTCAGGTCCTGCGAGCGCGGTGAGAAGCACCTGGAACGCCAGTGTCGTCTGCCAGGGCTGCTGCCCCATGGCCAGCGGCACGATGCCTGCCTCCTGAAGCTTGGGTGCTGCGGCAGCGTATTCGTCCCAGTTGGTCGGAACCGCCAGGCCGTTGTCCTCGAACACCTTGTTGTTCAACCAGAGCCACTGCTGCGAATGAATGTTGACCGGAACGCAATAGATGCGGCCATCCAGCGTGCAGCTGTCGAGCAGGCTGGAGGGATGGATGACTTCTTTCCAGTTGCCTTCCTCTGCAATGTCCGTGAGGTCGCGCATCAGGCCGGCTTCCACCAGTTCCTCTGCCTGGCGGCCATGGTTGAACTGTGTTGCGCCCATCGGATCGCCGCCGGTGATACGGCTGATCATGATCGGGCGGGCTGTGCCGCCGGAACCGGCAATCGCACCGTCAACCCACTTGTTGCCGGTCGCGTCAAATGCCTTTGCGAATTCGGCAACCGCAGCCGCTTCACCGCCTGAAGTCCACCAGTGGGTAACTTCCAGGTCGGTCGCATTCGCGGCCGTTGCTGCACAAAGGGCGGTCGTTGCTGCAAAAACTGCACGTAGTGCTTTCATCATTTCCTCCCATCGAACGTGAATTGTCCGATTGTCCTCACCATGCGGCCTCCACCGCATTTTGTAATCGATTACATTTTATTGTATGCTATATGTAATCGATTACATTCATCATTCTCGGGAAACGGTCTTGTGTCAACCCGGAATGTCGGATCAGACAGTTTCGAGGACGAACCCGCCGTCATGGCGGCAGGCGCCCAGGCTCAAAAAAGAGAAATACCGGAGAAGGCCTTGGCCCAGAAAATAGCACGAATTCAAGATGTTGCCAAAGAGGCGGGCGTATCGACCGCAACAGTCAGCCGGGCGCTGAGCAATCCTGAACTTTTGACAGAGGCAACCCGCGACATCGTCTTCGCGGCGATCCGCTCTACCGGTTACCGGGTCAACCGTGCAGCGCGTAACCTGCGCACCCAGCAGGCCGGAGCCATCCTGGTTCTGGTGCCAAACCTCGGCAATCCGTTCTTTTCCCAGATCCTGGCCGGGATAAGTGCATCCTTCGGCAACCGTGACTATTCGGTCCTGATCGCCGATACCAAGGACCATGCGACCAGTGGCAAACACGTGGTCGACTACTTTCTGGACGCCCAGATCGACGGCATGATCTGTCTGGACGGAGCGATCTCCCACCAGGAATTGCAGCTGTTTGAAGACAACGGCGTCTCCGGCAAGATCGTATTTGCGTGTGAATGGGCGCACGACGTGGCGTTGCCTTCCGTGCGCAGTGACAACGTTCGCGGGGCGCAACTGGCCGTTCGGCACCTGTATGACCTTGGCCATCGCAAGATTGCCCATATCACGGGTCCGCAGGAAAATGTTCTGACGCATGCCCGGCGCGAAGGCATGCTGGCAGAACGTGCAAGGCTGGAGCTGCCTGCCCGTGAGGAATGGATCATCCGGGGCGACTTTTCCTTGGAATCCGGCCGGATGGCCGGTGAGAGGATCCTGGCGATGAATGATCGGCCAACGGCGGTTTTTTGTGCGTCTGACCAGGTTGCCTTCGGGCTGATCTCGACGCTGACCGCAAACGGTGTCCGCGTTCCGGAGGATATTTCCGTCGTCGGGTTCGATGATATCGAGCTGTCGGAGTTTTATGTCCCGGCACTTACAACCATTCGGCAGGATCGGCGCGCGCTTGGTGCCAGGGCAGTTTCCCTCCTGCTGGATTGTATTGACGTTGCGCACACCAAGCCAGACGTCGTGATGGAACCGGTAATGGTTGATGTAGAGCTGGTAGTGAGGGCCAGCGCCGTGCCGCCGGTTTGTTGAATGGCGGCCCTGTTGCCCATCGATTGTGGGGTCGAAAATCGAGCCCGCAAGGTTCAGACAGGCATGCGGTTGTATTTCTACAGGCTTCGCGAATTCGATGTAGGCGTCGATCAGCAGTGAATCTAGCCTGCAGCATAAATCATGCAACTTAACGTCGGTGTGAAAAGAAAATCTAAGGTTGAATCGAATACATCTTTCTTGCTCGCAGTCAGGTCATGTGTACCTGTCAATTTATTGGGTGAACGAATTTGCTAAGTCGGTAAATTGTTCCTACTAGGCAAATATTGCCCGAAACTGATTTCATTTTAATTTCGGCGTTATTTTATTTTTATTTCGAAGATTAAATTAGACTACATATTTATTGTAATTTATCGCGGTGGTTTAGCGTTTAGTTAACTTGAATATGTCACTCTAGATAGTACCGTCAATTTTTGGGTGATAAAAATGCGTAGTTTGGCTTTTGCCTTGGCATTGTCCCTTTGCACTTTTTTCTTACACACTGACGTGTCGTCGGCACAGGGCCCGCTAAAAGTCGTGGGTACCGGTGACGGCCTTGAAATGCTTCAGGAAATTGGTGCGGGCTTTGTCGAAAATCGTCCCGATATCAATCTTGAAATTCCACCGAGCATTGGCTCGGGCGGCGGTATCGCCGCCGTCAGCTCCGGCACGGAGCGCCTGGGCCGGGTCGCACGTCCCTTGAAGGACAGCGAGGTGGAATATGGCCTCGTTTACCTGCCGATTGCAAAAATCCCCAGTGCAATCTTCACGCATCCGTCCACCGGTATCGATGCTTTGACGAGCGACGAACTGGTCAAGCTGTATACCGGTGAAATAGCCAACTGGTCTGAATTGGGCGGTGCCGATCTGCGTGTTCGCCTCGTCCGCCGTGAAGATGCAGACAGCACCTTGCAGGTTTTGAAATCATCGATGCCGGGCTGGGCGGAAATGGAATTCTCGCCGCGCTCGAAAACGGCCCTTACCACCCAGGAAGCGATTTCCAGCGCGCGTGAAGTCGAAGGCGCGATTGCTTTCGGTCCTTATTCGAAGCCACTTGAAGACGGACTGTCGGTTCTCAAGATCGACGGCCACCATCCGACTGAGCCGGGGTATCCGAGTTCCGTGACCCTCGCCTTGATCTACAAGGAAGGCACGCTGGACGACGAGATGAAGGCCTTCATCGACTACGCCCAGTCGGGTCAGGCTCACACATTGATCAGCAACTACGGTGGCGTACCCGTCGGTAGATAAACCCAATTGGTCCACATGATCCGTCACTCGTCCCTTCTCTGGCATTATACATACGGCGCCGTTTTCACGGCGGTGTGTGCATTTGCCGGTCTTATCGGACTGGTGGCTTTCCAGCTTGAAGACAGCATGCAGCGTCAGGAGGCCGAGCTTCTCGAGCTTTCCCGCGCGCGTCTCGTGGAAACCCTGTCCGCCGACGTGAAGCTTGCCGGGACCCGTTTGGAGTTCCTGTTTCAAGACAGGCTTCGGCGGATAAATGCGTTGTCGGAGAGGGTGGACACCGCCAAGGCCGTTGAATCACGCAATGTCGTGGCCATGTCGGAACTGCTCGGCCCGGCCGCCAAACTGGCGGATGTGGACGGCATCGTCGTCCTGGACGAGGAAGGGCATGTGATCGGCGCCTCCTCCTATTCTGCGGATCTCGTGGAACTGGGAGCCAAGATGCGTGGTCTGAGCTTCTTCAACGAGGTTGCCGCGTCGCTGAAGGACAGCTTTCCGGGAGAGAAGCTGACCTACTCCGGCGTTTTGCCGAAGTCCGAAACGGGTGTCTTTGTGCCGGGCGATCAGGTCAATGAAGTGTCCCATATCGCGTTTGTCCCGGTTTTCGATGATTTCGGCTATGTGATCGGCGGCCTTGTCGCGCAACGCTGGCTGCGGCCGGAAGAGCCGCTCCTCGCGGATCTGGCAAAAATCAATTCCTTCGAAATGGCGATCGTTTTCGACGGTCAGATCATTTCCACGGCGAATTTTACCGGAAACTATTCGGATCTCACCCGTTCGAAGGAAACGCCGAACATCACCCTGGACGGTGCGCATGTCATCGAATGCGGTGTCCCGGTCGTTCCCATGACTGTCTGTGCGCTGACGCCAATCGCGGCGCTGACCGAAATCCAGAACAAACTGACCCGCATCGGCACGGAAGAAGAAGCCAAGCTGCTCCGGCGGCTGTTCCTGTTCGGACTGATCGCACTGGTGGCATTTGCCGCTGTCGCCTTTCTCATGTCCAGGCAGATTACCCGGCCGCTGACCAAGATCACACGCGTATTGACCGGCATTGCAGCGGGCGACTTCGAAAGCAAGGTGGTTGGAACCGAGCGGCTGGACGAAGTTGGCGACATCGCCAGATCGGTCGTTTCCTTGCAGCGATCCGTGAAGGAGCGCGACGCCTTGCGTGAGCGCGTGCACGAGAAGAACTCCATCCTGCGCTCTCAGGAAGCCCAGTTGCGCGAGCAGAACGTCCTCTTTGACGCTGCTCTCAACAACATGTCGCACGGCCTGTGCATGTTCGACGCCGATGGCAGGTTGATTGTTTCGAACCAGCGCTACGCGGAATTGTTCGAAGTCGAGCCGGGCAGGATACAGTCGGGTATGACGGCTGCTCATCTCGCAACGCTGCAGAAAGTTGATGCCGTTGAAACCGGTGACAGTGCTCTGCACGATTCCCGGATCGGGGATCACAGGTATTCAGGTGGGTCGCAAAGCACCGAAATGGTGAAGATCCGCTCGGGCCGTATCGTCCTGACCACCCGCCAGCCGCTGGCGGAAGGTGGCTGGGTGGCGATATCCGAAGACATCACCGAACGGCAGGAAGCCCGTGACCGGCTGGCGTTCCTGGCGCGTCACGACCTTCTGACACAGCTGCCGAACCGCATCGAATTCCGGGATCAGCTGGACATGCTGTTGAACCAGCAACTGGTCAAGGGGGGCGAGTTCGCCATTCTGTGCCTCGATCTGGACGAGTTCAAAACGGTCAACGACAGCCTTGGGCATCCGATTGGCGACGAGCTCTTGCGACAGGTCGCGGAGCGTTTGCGTGCCCTCATCGGTCGAAAGGACGTTGTTGTCCGCCTTGGCGGCGACGAATTTGCGATCCTCACCGGTCTGCCCTGCAGGCTTGCTGATGTCGAGGAACTGGCGCAGTCGGTCATCTGGGAGATTTCCCAACCGTTCCAGATCACGGATCATGAACTCGTAATCGGCGTCAGCATCGGCATCACAATTGCCAGGGCCGACGGCACCGCAGGCGACGAACTGTTCAAGCAGGCAGACCTTGCGCTCTACCGGGCCAAGGAAGATGGTCGCAATACCTACCGCTTCTTTGAAAAGGACATGGGCACGGCCGTGAACGACCGGCGAGAGCTCATAACCGATCTCAGAACCGCGGTCGCCAATGGCGAACTGGAGCTTTATTTCCAGCCGCAGTACACGCTCGTGGACGATCGGGTGTCCGGATTCGAGGCGCTGGTGCGCTGGAACCACCCGACACGGGGCATGGTCTCTCCGGCCGATTTCATTCCGCTCGCCGAAGATACCGGCCTGATCACCCAGCTGGGCGAATGGGTGTTGAAGGAAGCGTGCCGGATCGCGTCCAATTGGCCGGACCACCTCAGGATCGCGGTCAACCTGTCACCCCGGCAGCTGCGTGGCCACGCATTTGGTCCGGTGCTGATCGATGCCCTGACGCAAACGGGTCTCAAGGCCGACCGTCTTGAGCTGGAAGTGACCGAAAGCGTGCTTCTGACGGATTCAGAAGACGTTCTGGATTCGCTGCACCAGGCCAAGTCGCTGGGCGTGAAGGTGTCCATGGACGATTTCGGAACCGGCTATTCCTCGCTCAGTTACCTGCGCCGGTTCCCGTTCGACAAGATCAAGATCGACCAGTCCTTCGTCCGGTCGATGGCCTATTCGGACGACTCCATTTCCATCGTGAAAGCGGTCATCGAACTCGCCAACAATCTCAACATGACCACCACCGCCGAAGGTGTGGAGACCAAGCAGCTTCTCGACATGCTGACCGAAATCGGCTGCACGGAAGCGCAGGGCTACTATCTGGGCAGACCCATGCCTGTCGCCAGCACCGAAGAGCTGATCTATGCCGGCGAACGCACGCTCACGACTGCTGCGCAATAGTCTGGCAACACCCACTCACTTTCAGGAGGGGCGGGAGTAGCGCTCCGGCTTCAGCCGGCGGAAGCCGAGGTAAAGGGAGCGGATGCCTTTCGGATAAGGTTTCCAGCAAGGGCCAGCAGGCCGCTCTCTTCTTCCGCCACAAAAAACGGATCGGCGTAGAAGGTTGCCCCTGCGCCTAGCGCTATCTCCCGCATGGCGTCGACATGTGACGGCGCACCGGCCGAATAGACGACGTGATCGGGCGTAAGTTGTCCGACCAGTTCATGCGGGCGCGCCTTGCGCACCGTCTCGTCGTCGCCATCGCCTGCCGTCAGCGTGATCGGAATGCCCCGGCCTTGCAGCCAGCGAACCGCATCGCGCATGTAGATCCCGTCCCGGGTTCTCGACCCGGCAATGATGCGGATTTCACGGCCGGTCTGGCCCAGGCTCGCTGCAACGGCAATCGACCAGATCGGTGCAAACCCAGTGCCGGTCGATGTGAGCAGGATCGGGTTCTGCTGCCGCCGCAAAAACGCATTGCCGAACGGGCCTCGCAGCTTGACGGCATGTCCCTTGGCAATTTCCTTGCCCAGCTTCGACGATACGATGCTGTCCGGGTAGACCTTGATGTGAAACACAAGGACATTCTCTTCCGCATCCAGGTTGAGCGGGGTCGTCGGGCTGTAGTCACGTGGCGGATATCCTGCAAAGGTCGCGCGCAGATACTGCCCCGGCAGCCAGGGCACGGGTCGCGCCGTCCTGACCCGAACTTCCAGGTATCCGTCCTTGATCGGCCGAATGCTTTCCACCGTTCCCTTTGTGGTCTTCACCAGCGGCACCGGGTCATAGGCGATCTCGGCATCGCCTTCCAGAACGGAAAGGCATCCGAGCACGGTGTCCTTTTCCCGGGTGCCCATGTCGTCGATCTGCCCGCTCAAAACGCGGACCCGGCAGGTTTCACATTGGCCGGAACAGCAGTCGTGCGGGATGACGAGGCGTCCGCCCAGCCCGGCGTCGATCAGCGTGTCGCCGACATTGGCCTTGATGGCCTTCCCGTTGATGGTGACCGTACAGGTGCTTTTCGACATGGGTGATTACATCCGTTGAAAGAAACGTCCGGAAAAGACAGGAAAGGCGGGAAGGGCAGGCCTCAATTGAAGGTCAGCCGCACGGGACGGGAATGGCGGGTGTGGCGGGTCTGGTTGTGGTCAAACGCCGAGACCCACATGAAGAGACCATCCTTCATGGCAAGGTCCTGGCTCTGGCCGGTATCCATGTCCCGGACGACTTCAAGCGTCCAATGGTCGTCCTGCCACCTGGACCCACCCAGCAAATCTGCCCGGCTGCCGGAGTATTCACCCTCGATGAGAACCCCCGGAATAACCGTCCCGACCGGGATCTCCGCATCTTTTTCCGGCGAGTACGGCACGCTTTCGTTTTCGAACATCCACCATTGCGACCCCTCGTCTTCGCTCGCTTCGGTGGAAAGATCGATGGTGCCCATCAGTGATGTCATTTTCTGATAGTCAGCCGGAAGCCGGCGCACGCCGACGGTCCCGTGGTAGTGGGTCACGGGATCGCCGATGTAGTTGTAGACGTAGAAAGCCTTGCCTTCGTCGGGATTGTAGCCGGCGCTGTAGCGGCTCTTGCCGGCAGCCTGGGCTTCGTTCGGTTCCACCGGCGTCGCGAAATGCATGTCGTCGACGCGTCCCAGCATGCCGCCGCGCGCCGCTTTCCATTGCCACACGTCCACCAGGCTGCCGTCGGTCGTATAGTGCAGGCCGCGGTAATTGAAAGCGCCTGGTTTGTCACTCAGGGGCTTCGGGCCCATGTGGGTGGCGCCACCGCCGCCAAAGGTGTCGGTGGTGGAAAAGGCAACCGAGAACTTGTCCTCGTAGTAGGCGGTCTCGTCGGAAATGTCGGCCCGGTTGTTCAGCATGTGCCAGCCGTCTTCACGCTTGATCAGCGGATGCCGCTTCAACGACCGGTTCTTGTCTTCCCAACGGAAGGCAAACGCGATCTTGTCCCCCACCTGGACGGCGCGCACCTCGACAGTCGATTCACCTGTTCCGTCCAGGTTCGAGCCTTGCTGTGTTCGGATGAAAACAGGGGTCGCGTCCTGCCAGACCGGATCGTCCAGCGTGCCGTCCAGCTCCGGCAGGGTGGTGCCCTTGGCAACGACAAGGCTGTCGCGTGTGCCGAAATCGAGGCTGACGGCGCCAACAAGCACGATTGCACCCAGTGCAGTCGCCAGGGCCAGCGGGTGACGGCTCATGCCCGGGAAGCGGCGCAGCGCCTGCGGACGGAACAGCCGCAGCAACTGGGCAACACCGCCATAGCAATAATGCAGCACCACATGGGCAACGATATAGGTCAGCACCACGAGGGCGGCCGTGTAATGCACCGTCACCCAGATGCCACCATGACCGATGTAAAGCAGGACGCCCGTTGCCGACAGGGTGAGCACGGCCCCGAACAGGATCCAGTAGGCGATGACGTTGACCGCGGCCAGGCGCAGCTTGGTGCTGGCGGGAAGCGTCAGCACAACGATCTTCTTGGAGGAAATGCGCCGTTTCAGGCGGCCAAGCGTCATGTAGGCCGCATAGGCAAAGATCACCGCCAGAACGAATATCGCCGACACATAGTGCCAGGTCCAGATTTCACCCTGTGGCAGGATCGGTTCGAAAAGTTTGGAGAACCAGGCGTGTTCCGCATCCGCCGACAGACGCATGCCCGTCAGCAGGCTGGTGACGATCGCGATAACCAGCGTCCAGTGCAGGAGGATCGTGCCGATGTCGCTGCGTACCGGAGGGCTGCGGTCCTCGGGTCTTTTCGCCGCGCTATCCGCGCCATTGGCGTGCCGGCCTGTTTGGGATTTCTTGGATGAATTGGACGATGAAGGCAGTTCCAGGGCGTGATCAGTCACTTGGTCCGTCAACTTTTCCTCCAAGGCCGCCAGCAATGCGACCGGGTTACCGGCATAGGTTGTGCAACCGGATGTCGGGAAATTTCAAAGCGCTTTGCCTAAAAAATATCACATTTTAACAAAAGTGAAGAAAAAATGGCGAATACAACTGGCATTAAACCTATCCGGGTGGTTTTGCGCATGCTTAAAAATCTTCCTCTTGGGAAAAAATTCAGATGACTGAAGAACAATATTGGCGGGAAGGCGAGTGATCGTGAAAAAGAAACGATCTTGAAGAATGATCGGGAAAATGGAGAATTGATATTCCAATATATAGGTAGAATATCAGGTGGATCGTTTGAAAGTTGCTTTAAATTTGTGCAGCGCAACTGCACGTCTTCCTGAATGCTGCTTTCCCCTGGGCTTATGCCGGAATTAAGCGGAACAGCGAAGTCGGCCCGCCGTTAACGCAAGTGAAATGGGGTTGCGACAATGCGGGAGTAAGCCTTCTGCCTCTGGCATGAGCACTTTGATGCAAGTCATACGAACGCAATCATTTCTCTCTTAACTTCATTTTGGTTGAAGCAAGTTGGGTGCCGGGCAACAGTTCAGGTTGTGTGGGATCGAAAAACCCGCCTAAGATGGTTTGCGTTGCAGCAGAACGGGTTTGGCCCGATGTGAGTTAATTTCCTTCCCAAGGGGGCGTTAATGCTGGTCTCCCACACACGGATTGTCGATATCGTTGGCGATATCATTCGCATTCAGGTGTCTTCGACGAAGAGCGAGTCGGAGGGGCGCCCGTGCCTGGGTGATCTGGCACTGGTCGATTCAGGCGATGGTGCGACGTCTCTCGCACAGGTCATCAACATCGACCGGGACATGGTTTCGCTGCAGGTCAATTCCGGTACCAAGGGCCTCGCCAACAATTCGTCCGTACGCTTTCTGGGTGAGCCGGCCAAGGTCACCTATTCGGACAATATCCTGGGCCGTGTGTTCGACGGTGCGGGGCAGCCGATTGACCGGGGCCCGGATCTGTCCAGCGACCCTTCCGTCCCGATCGGCGGACCGTCCGCCAACCCGATGAAACGCGTGCTTGCTTCGCGCATGATCCGCACAGATGTGCCGATGATCGATATCTTCAACTGCCTCGTGGAAAGTCAGAAGATCCCGATCTTCTCGGTTTCCGGCGAACCCTATAACCCGTTTCTGGCGCGTATCGGCATCCAGGCAGATGCCGATATCGTGGTGTTCGGCGGCCTCGGGCTGATCTTCGACGACTATGCCTTTTTCCGGCAGCAGTTCGAGGATGCGGGCGTTTTCCCGCGCACGGTCATGTTCATCAACCAGGCGTCCGATCCGGTGGTCGAGCGTCTGCAGGTTCCGGACATGGCCCTTGCGGTTGCGGAAAAATTCGCCGTTGAGGAAGGCAAGCGCGTTCTGGTGCTGCTCACCGACATGACCGCCTTCGCAGATGCCATGAAGGAAGTCTCCATTGCGATGGAGCGGGTGCCCGCCAACCGGGGTTATCCGGGTGATCTTTATTCCCAGCTGGCCCGCCGTTACGAAAAGGCCTGCGATTTCAAGGGCTCAGGCTCTGTCACCATCCTTACGGTCACGACAATGCCGGGCAATGACGTCACCCATCCGGTGCCGGACAACACCGGTTACATCACCGAGGGCCAGTTCTATCTGCACAGCGGCGTTCTGGATCCCTTCGGCTCGCTGTCCCGTTTGAAACAGCATGTGATCGGCAAAGTGACGCGTGAGGATCACAACCAGATCATGAACACCATGATCCGCTTTTATTCCGGCGCACGCGATGCGGAGCAGAAGCAGTCCATGGCGTTCGAATTGTCGGATTACGACCACCAGCTTCTGAAGTTTGGCGGCCTTTTCCGGCGGCGTTTCATGGATATCGATGTCGCAATGCCCCTGGAGGAGGCGCTCGACCTGTGCTGGCAGACGCTTGCGGAATGCTTCCAGCCGGAACAGCTTTTGATGAAACAGGGGCTGATCGACAAGTATTTCCCGAAAAGCAAACCTGCCGGCGGAGCGTCTGACGAGGAGGCTGCCTGATGGCAAGGCTGGCCCTCAACAAGTCGTCTCTGGCCCGGGAAAGCGGGCAGCTCTCGGAATACAAGCGCTTCCTGCCGTCTCTTGAGCTGAAGAGGCTTCAGATCATGGCCGAGCGCGCCAAGGCCAAGGAAACAGCCGTCCGCCTGGAGGCGGAGTATGAGGAGCGCTTCAACGCTCTTGCGCGGTCCCTGCCGATGATGGCCAACAAGCATGTCCCGCTGGAAGGGCTCGTGGTGTTGAAGCAGGCCGTCGTCGGCGAGCAGAACCTCTCCGGCACCCGGTTGCCGGTCCTGGAGGATATCGAGGTCGAGACGAAACCCTATTCCCGTCTGGCGCGCCCGCATTGGGTGGACCCCTATGTCACAGGCATGCAGGAACTGTTGCGGCTCAACAAGGAACGGGAGATTGCCAAGGAGCGTATTGCCCGGCTTATCGAGGCAGAAGCGGTTATCTCTCGCCGGGTCAACTTGTTCGAAAAGGTGCTGATCCCGCAGGCGGAACGCAACATCAAGAAAATCCGCATGGCCCTGGCGGACGCGGAACGCGATGCCGTGGTCCGTGCCAAGATCTCCAAACGCAAGACGGCAGCGCGTGGCGCTGAAACCTCGGTGGCCGAGCTATGACCATCGTCCCGCTCGTCAAGGTGAATCTGGTCGGCATCCTTGAGGACAAGGACAAGGTGCTGGAAGCCACGCAGGAATTCGGCGCCCTGCATCTGATCCCCCTGACTTCGGCACAAAAGGAACTGGAAGCCGTTCCCGCAGGCCGGGGGCGCGAGGCGAGCGAAGCCCTGCGCTGGCTCATGGACAGCAAGGCGCAGCGTCGTCCTGTCACCCATCTTGACGACTTTGACCTGGAAACGGTGGTCGAAAAGACGCTTGCCAACCGCAAGGCACTTCGTGACTGCGAAGACCGGGTGGCGCGCCTTGACCAGCGCATTCAGGATGTGGAGCCCTGGGGCGAATTCAGCTTTTCCGACCTGGCCGAAATCGGCGAGCACCGGCTGTGGTTCTACGTGGTGCCCAACGCCAAGATCAAGCTGATCGATCCTTCCGACAAGATCCTGGAGATCGTCCACCGCGACAAGTACCGCAGCTACATCGTGTTGCTTTCTCCGGAAGAACCGGCGGCAAATGCCATGCCGGTGCCGCGCGTTCACGTGGGGGCCGAGGCGCTCTCGGTGCTTCGGCGTCAACATGAAGATGCGACCATCCAACTGGAAGAGCTGGAGCTGCAGCGTCAGGCTCTCACCAAATGGCGGTTCGTGCTGGCGCAGAACCTTGCCGCCGCTCGAGACCATTCCGCCCGCCACAGGGCGTCGCTCGAAACAGCGGACACCGAACAGGTCTTCGTGCTTCAGGCCTGGGCGCGGCGGGACCAGGTTGCGGAGGTCCGCACGCTTTCGGACAGTCTCGGCATCGCCCTGCTGGTGACGGATGTCGAAGAGGCCGATGCGCCGCCCACGCTTCTCGACAACAGACCTGCTCTGGAAGCAGGAGAGGATCTGGTCGAATTCTACCAGACCCCCGGCTACAGAGGGTGGGACCCTTCGGCAATCGTCTATGTTTCCTTCGTGATCTTCTTCGGCATGATCATGACGGACGCGGGCTATGGCCTGCTTCTTCTGCTGCTGTTGTACCTGTTCCGGGCGCGCTTCAAAGGTTCGGCGTTGGGCCGGCGCATGTTCCGGATGTCCGTCTGGCTGATGATCTCGACGGCGGCCTTTGGCGTGGCAACGGGTAGCTACTTCGGTGTCGCGCCTCCCGAAGGCACGTTTCTCGCGCGCCTGAAGGTGCTGCATCTGAAAGACGTCGACACGATGATGAAGATCACGCTGACCATCGGCGTGACCCATATCGTCATCGCCAACCTGATGCGCGCCTGGCACGAAACGAGCCTGAGCGGTCGCCTGCAGCCTGTCGGCTGGTGTCTGGTGGCACTCGGTGGCCTGGCAACGTTTCTGGGGCAGGGCACTTCCATTGCGGTTGCCGGTCCGGTCGCGGTGGTTGCTGGGCTCCTGCTGGTCGGCATCTTCGGCAGCGACCGCAAGGTGACATCGCTCAAGACCGGCGGCCTCAGGGTCTTCGATGGCCTCGCCTCGCTGGCCCGTATCGTCAACATTTTCTCTGATGTTCTCAGCTACATGCGCCTGTTTGCGCTGGGGCTTGCGGCAGCGTCGCTTGCCGAAACCATCAATTCGCTCTCGGGCCAGCTCAACCACGCGGTTCCTGGCGTCGGTCTGCTGATTGCCATCGCGGTTCTTGTGCTCGGGCACGCCATCAATATCGGGCTGGGGCTGATCGCCGGCTGCGTGCATGGCCTACGTCTGAATGTCATTGAATTTTTCAATTGGGGTTTGAAGGACGAGGGCACGCCTTTCCGTCCGTTCAAGAAAGAGGAGACACGCCTGTGAACGAATTCGTTGTGGCTCTCGGCTGGTTTGGGCTGTTCGCGCCGGTCGCCCTCGGCGCCATCGGCAGCGCCTGGGGCTGCGCCCTTGGCGGCAGTGCCGCGATCGGTGCCATGCTGGACAGCGACGGTGGTTACGGCCGGTTCATCGGTGTTTCGCTGATGCCGTCGTCCCAGGTAATCTACGGCATCGTGATCATGTTCTCGTTGCAGCAGCCCACCATTGATGCAGCCAATGGCGCCGCGCTTTTCGGCATCGGCCTCCTGTCCGGCGTCACCATGCTCTACACCGGCATTCGCCAGGGCGAGGTGCTCGCCTCGGCCATTCATGCCTCAAAGGCCAAGCCGGAAATCTTCGGCATTTCCCTCGCACCGGCGGCGGTGCTGGAAGGCTTTTCGGTCTTTGCTCTCGTCTTCGCGCTGGTCCTGTCCGGCTCGATCCCCGCTTAGGGCCAGAAGGAACAGGAGGCGGCAATGTCCAAACATGACGCAGCAGACGACCTGGAGAACGCCGCTGGTGCCGGTGTCCAGGCGCTTATCGAACGGCTGAAGTCCGAAGGCGTGGCCGCGGGCCAGTCGGAGGGGGATGCCATCCTGGCCAAGGCCAGGGAAAAGGCGGAAACGATCGTTGAGGAAGCTAGGCAGAAGGCGGACAGCCTGCTGGCTGATGCAAGAGCGGAAGCGGCCAGGGAAAAGGCGGCGACGGAAGACGGGCTGAAGGTTGCCGCGCGCGATCTTGTCCTCAGCCTGCGCAACGAGCTGGGCGACCGCATTCAGCAGGAAGCCGGCCGGCTGGTGGCAACCACACTTGCCGACCAGGAATTCCTGAAAAACCTCATTCTGGCGATGGCCGCCAACGCAAAGGACAATGCGTCGGTCGGCGACGCTGAGCCGATGGAGATCGTCCTGCCGGAGAAGGTCGTCACCTTCGAGGAGTTGAAGCAATCGCCCGAGGCGGTCGAGCCGGGAACCCTCACCCACTTCGTGATCGCGCTTGCGGGCGAAGTGTTGCGGCAAGGGGTCACCTTCTCCACCGCACCGGGCTTTGACGGCATCAAGGTGAAGTTGACCGACAGGGACGTTTCCATCGATCTGACCGAAGAAGCGATCGCGACACTGTTGAAGCGGCACCTGCAACCGCGTCTCAGAGCGGTGATGGAAGGGGTGCTGCGCTGACATGAGCCGGCCGCACCAATATATCGCGCTGGTGTCCAGCCTGCCCCATCTTGGCAAGCTGTTCTCGCGCAAGGACGTGCCGATCTCGGGGTTCCGCTTGAAGCAGCGGCTGTCAATGCTGGAGCCCGCGCATGCGAGCCTGCTGCGCGAGATGGTAGAGGTGACGGCCTGGGCCGGTGTTGCCGGTTATGATCGCGACATCGATGTGATCCGGCGGGCAAACAAGGTTCTTGCCGATCTGGCTGCCTATCCGGATCTGCAACATCTTGTCGGGGCACGCATGGAAACGCGGACGCTGATTGCAGCGCTGCGTCGACGCCGGGATGGACAGGAAAGCGCCGGAGATATCGAGAACTGGGGCTTCGGCCGCTGGTGCGCACAGGTCAAGGCCAACTGGAGCGACCCGGCCTTTGGGCTCGGCCATTTCATGCCGTGGGTGGGCGAGGCTCACCAACTGATGCGGGCGGGCGATCACATCGCCATGGAACGTCTTGTCCTCACCCAGGTCTTCCGACAGATGGGCCATTACGGCAACCTGCATGAATTCGATTTCGAGGCCGTTGCGATCTACGTGCTGCGCTGGGTGATCGTGGAACGCTGGTCGCGCTACAACGAGGCCGATGCACGTGCCCGGCTGGCCACGCTCGTGGCGTCAGCCCTTGACGGCAAGACGGATGACGGCAGTCAAGCCGGCCGGCCGGATCTTTTCTCAGACTTCACTTCTGCCCTTGAGGGAGCCCCTTCATGACGAGCCATGTTCAGTTGCCCGAACCGACCGCGGAAATCGTCGCCGTGCAGGACGATCTCGTCACACTGTCGCCTCTCGGCTCTGCCCCTCTCATCAAGAACGAGGTGGTCTATATTATCCCCCATGGTCCCGAACGTGATGGCAAGCCGCGGGAATATCTGAAGGCCGAAGTGCTGCGCGTGCGCGGAAAGTCCGCTGAAGCACAGGTGTTCGAAAGCACTGCGGGCGTGCGCGTCGGTGACAAGGTGATCCAGAGCGGCGAGATGCTGTCGGTTGCTCTCGGACCGGGCCTGCTCAGCACGGTTTTTGACGGCTTGCAGAACCCGCTGGCCGATATTGCGGCCGAGCACGGCTTCTTCCTGCCGCGCGGGGTGCTCACCAATGCTCTCGACCAGAACCGCAAATGGTCGTTTGAACCCAAGGTGAAATCCGGTGACGTGGTCAAAGCCGGGGAAACGCTCGGCACGGTTCCGGAAGGCAGGTTCGAGCACCGGATCATGGTTCCCTTCGTTACGACGGGTTCCTGGACAGTGGACCGGATACGCGAAGGAACGTTCACCATCAACGAGGTGGTGGCAACGCTCAAGAACGATCGCGGCGAAACCCGCGACCTGACCATGGTCCAGCATTGGCCGGTTCGCCGGGCGATCCCGGAAGGGCTGGTCAAGGCCGGTCAGAGCGAGCGGCTTTATCCAAGCGAGCCGCTGATCACCACCTTGCGCCTGATCGACACGTTCTTTCCCATCGCCCGTGGCGGTATGGGCTGCATTCCGGGTCCCTTCGGCGCGGGCAAGACGGTGCTGCAATCGCTGATTTCGCGTTTCTCGGCGGTCAATATCGTGATCGTGGTTGCCTGCGGCGAGCGTGCCGGCGAGGTGGTCGAAACGATCACCGAGTTCCCGCACCAGCCGGACCCCTCCGGAGACGGCACGCTCATGGATCGCACGGTCATCATCTGCAACACGTCTTCAATGCCCGTGGCGGCGCGCGAGGCCTCGATCTACACCGGCATTACCCTTGGCGAATATTACCGGCAGATGGGCTATGACGTGCTCTTGATCGCCGACAGTACCTCCCGCTGGGCCCAGGCCATGCGTGAGACCTCCGGCCGGCTGGAGGAAATTCCGGGAGAGGAAGCGTTCCCCGCCTATCTCGACAGCGCCATCAAGGGCATCTACGAACGCGCGGGGGTCCTGCGGACCGCCAGCGGCGAGACCGGCAGTCTCACTATGATCGGCACGGTGTCTCCGGCCGGCGGCAATTTTGAGGAACCGGTCACCCAGTCGACCCTCGGCACGGTCAAGACCTTCCTGGGCCTCTCGTCCGAACGGGCCTACAAGCGCTTCTATCCGGCGGTCGACCCGCTGCTGTCCTGGTCTCGGTATCACATTCAGCTCAACGACTGGTACCAGAACAATATCGGCCCGGACTGGGTTCCCCGCGTTTCGGAGATGATTGAACTCCTGCGCAAGGGTGACGAGATTACCCGCATGATGCAGGTGACAGGCGAAGAGGGCGTCTCGACCGACGATTTCATCCTTCAGCAGAAGGCACTGTTTCTCGACATGGTCTACCTGCAGCAGGATGCCTTTGACGATGTCGACGTGTCGGCTCCGCTCAAGCGCCAGCAGGAAACCTTCGATCTCGTCTACCGGATCGCCCGCACCGACTTTGCCTTTGACGACAAGGAAGCCGTCCGCAAGTTCTTCACCGAACAGACATCGCTCTTCAAGAACCTCAACTACGCCGCCGACGGCAGTCCGGACCGCAAGCAACTGCTGGATAAGATAAAGGCCAATGTCGGCGCTGCCCCGACACATGTGACGGGGTGATCGCCGCGTATTGCGGGCGAGTAAGCCCCGGGCTTCGCGCTGTCCGCCCGGGGTGACGCGCTGGAAACGCACTTGGTTCTGAAGCTATTCCTGGCCCTCGAACACGCTCAGGATCTCTTCCAGCGGCTTCTTGATCTTGGCGACAGCCGGTACCGTGGCGTCTTCCGCGGGATGGCCGACGGCCAGAATCATGACCGGCTTTTCCGCTTCCGGGCGGTTCAGGATCCCGTTGAGGAATTTCATCGGGTTGGGCGTGTGCGTCAGGGTTGAAAGCCCCGCATGGTGAAGTGCGGTGATCAGGAGGCCGGTGGCGATACCGACACTTTCGGGCACGTAGTAGTGCTTGTAGCGGGTGCCGTCGTCGAAGGTGCCCCATCGCTGCGCGAAAATCACGATCAGCCAGGGGGCGATGTCCAGATGCGGCTTGTCCGCGTCGGTGCCGATGGGCTCCAGTGCCTTGATCCATTCGTCGCCCGCGCCGCCATCATAGAACTTGCGTTCCTCTTCCTCGGCAGCCAGGCGGATCTTGTGCTTCAGGTCGGCATTGGAAATCGCCACGAAATGCCATGGCTGGTGATTGGCGCCGCTCGGGGCGGTTCCGGCAGCGCGGATGCAGGCTTCGATGATGGAACGGTCCACAGGACGGTCCGAGAAATGGCGAACCGTATGGCGGGTCCGCACATCGTCATAAAAGTCCTGTGCACGGGCCAGCATTTCCTTGTCGTCGTAAATTCGCCGGTCCGGCAGCGGCAACGGTTGGTAATCCAGGGCTGATTTGGAAATCATGTTTTTTGTCCATTTGCATTGCCGACCGGCGGATTCGCAAGGAATCCGGGCCGCGCAATCTCCTCCCACTATGCACCGTTAAGTATGGATCGACTGACCGGGCGTCAGGCAACTAAAAATCCGATCCACCGGCTTCACAACTTGAACCAGGCCCGCCTATGCTCGTCTTTGAAACGCCAAATGGCCTTGATGAAAAAATAACCTTGACCAGTGACATGGCACCTTTCTAGATTTTCTTGACCAATTGGTCAGCACTGTTCGTTGAGAAGGCAAAATGCCCCGGCGTCCGGATGCGGCCAAACAACCGGAAGAGGATCAGGCGGCCGGGAACCGCTCCGAGGTCCGCACCGGTTAGGGTTTGAAGTTCCAGAGAAGGGTGAGTCCGACAGCGGCTCGCCCATAACCAGTAGGGGAATGGCAATGAAGGCATTGAAAAGTCTGGCGCTCGCGTCTGTCCTGGGCGCAAGCCTGGTGTCAGGTGCGGCCAACGCCGCGGACGAGCTGACACTGCAGCTTAAGTGGGTCACACAGGGCCAGTTTGCCGGCTATTACGTGGCCAAGGACAAGGGCTTTTACGACGAAGAAGGCCTGGATGTAACGATCAAGCCGGGCGGTCCGGACATTGCGCCGCCGCAGGTTATTGCCGGTGGCGGAGCCGACGTGATCATCGACTGGATGCCGTCCGCCCTGGCATCGCGCGAAAAAGGTGTGCCGCTTGTCAACATCGCACAGCCGTTCAAGAAGTCCGGCATGATGCTGACCTGCCTGAAGGAAACCGGCATCACCTCGCCGGAAGACTTCAAGGGCCGGACACTCGGCGTCTGGTTCTTCGGTAACGAATATCCGTTCCTGTCCTGGATGAGCCAGCTCGGCATTCCGACGGACGGTGGCGACGAAGGCGTGACCGTCCTGAAGCAGGGCTTCAACGTCGATCCGCTGCTGCAGAAGCAGGCTGACTGCATCTCCACCATGACCTACAACGAATATTGGCAGGTCATCGATGCCGGCATTCCGGAAGAAGATCTGATCGTCTTCAAATACGAAGACCAGGGTGTCGCCACGCTGGAAGACGGTCTCTACGTTCTGGAATCCAGCCTGGACGACCCGGCAATGGTCGACAAGCTCGCCCGCTTCGTGAAGGCCTCCATGAAGGGCTGGGCCTATTCCGCCGAAAACCCGGAAGAAGCTGCTGAAATCGTTCTCGAAAACGACGCCACTGGCGCGCAGACCGAAAAGCATCAGATCCGCATGGTCGGCGAAATCAACAAGCTGGTTGATGGATCTGACGGCAAACTGGACGTGTCTGCCTATGAGCGCACCGTGAAGTCCCTCCTGTCCGGCGGGTCCGACCCGGTCATCACCAAGGAGCCGGAAGGCGCCACAACAACGGTCGTCACCGACAAGATGTAACGTCAATCGGGCAGCCGGGGCGGAATTCGTTCCGGCTGCCTTTGCCTGATGCCTGCCAAGGCACTAAAAATTAAAGGTTTGAACCCAGACTGCTTCGCTGACAAAAGCTTGGGATTTTGAAAGCGAAATGCGCGATCTGTCTGGAAAAACAGACAAATTCGACCTGGTTCATTCCGCGGCGGAGACAGTGTCCGACGAACCGCGCCGGATGACCGCGAGCGTTTTCGGCATTTCTTCCAGCCTCGTCATCATTTTGATGTTCTGCGCGGTGATTTTTTCTTTCGGCGCCGTGCTGTTCAAGGTGCTGGTCGCGGAGCGCGAAGCTGCGATGCGGGAGACCAAATCGGTCGCGCGTGTCTTCCAGAACCACAAGCAGTTGCTGTTGCGTGAAATGGAGCGCTACGCCGCTTCCAACGCCGCCTATCAGAATATCGATACCAATCTGTCGCCCGACTGGATCGAGGCCAGGTTCGGCGTCGATATGGCCCTGGATTTTGCCCACGACTACACGGTGCTTTTCGGTCCGGACGGCAAGGTCCTCTTTTCTTCCAACTTCCACGGCAAGGAGAGAGCGGAAGACTTTTCCAAGAGCGTCCAGACGGGCATTACCGGCACGCTGGACAGCATACGCGGCAATTACGTCAAAGCCCTGGTCCGGTCAGAACCAGGCGAAGTCCGCTTCACCGGGACTTTGGCCGACATTTCGGCCATCGACATCGTCGAGATCAACGATCACCCCTTCATCGTCGCGGCCTTTGCGATCGTACCGGATCCCGGTGGGATCGAAATGTCCTTCGGGCCGCCGAACGTTCTCGTCAACGCATTCGAGATCGATGCGGCGCATCTCAGCAATCTTCTGTCCAGCCTCGCTCTCGACAATCTGAAATTCGCTTCGGAAATACCCGACGGCATGATCGGCACCCCGGTTCAGAACGGGTCCGGCACGGTGCTTGGTTATCTCGCCTGGTATCCAATGAGCCAGTCGTCGGGGATCATCCTGTCCTCGATACCGATTCTCCTGCTGTCACTCGGGGTCATTCTGACGGTGGCCCTGATTGCCCTCCGGCAGAATGCCAACGCCAGGGCACGGCTGGCAGCCCGTGAACAGGAAGCCCGTTACGCCGCCAATCACGATTCCCTGACAGGCTTTGTCACACGCGGATATTTCCACGCCACAGCCACGAAGAGGCTGGCCTTGCGCAAGGATCAGCAGCGTGGCGCCTGGATCATTTATCTCGACGTCGACAACCTCAAGCAAGTGAACGACATCTACGGTCACACCGTGGGCGACAGCCTGGTGGTCGCTCAGGCCGAACGCATCAGATCGGTGCTCGGCCCGTTCGACCTGGTCGCGCGCAGCGGTGGCGATGAATTCCTGATCCTGACGGAGCGTTGGGAAACACCGGAGCAAGCCGTTGAGGAGGCGGGCAAGCTGTTTGAAAAGCTGCGGCAGCCGTTCGACTATGAAGGCAAGCGCATTGAAACGTCCGTAAGCGCAGGTATTGCCCGCTTCCCGGACCACGGCCAGACACTGACAGGCCTTGTTCGCGCTGCCGATATCGCCCTGCAGCGCTGCAAGATGGAGCAGAAAAGCTCGTTCCGGATTTACGACGAGCGGATGGACGACCTTCTGCGCGAACGGCGCGAGATCCGTGTGGATCTTGATTCAGCCCTGCGTGAAGAGCAATTCGACCTGTTCTATCAGCCGATCGTCGACGCCCGGTCGGGCGAACTGGCCTTCTATGAAGCCCTGATCCGCTGGCGGCATCCAAGCCGCGGCCTGGTGCCGCCGGCGATGTTCCTGCCGGTTGCCCAGGATGCTGGACTGATGCCTGTGATCGGTGCCTGGGTGCTGGAGCGGGCGCTTCACGATGCCTGCAGCTGGATGCAGACCGGCGTGTCGGTCAATGTCTGCACAAGCCAGATCCAGGCCGCAGGTTTCGCGGACAAGGTCGAGGCACTGCTGCAGAAATACGACTTTCCTCCGGAAAGGCTTGTTCTCGAAATCACCGAGGACCTGATGCTGGAGGAAAGCGCGCAGACGCGGAACACCATTCTCAAGCTGCGCGATCTTGGTGTCGGGCTCGCCATTGACGACTTCGGCACCGGATTTTCCAGCCTGAACTACCTGCACAAGTATCGCTTCGACAAGATGAAGATCGACCGCAGTTTCGTGTCGCGTATCGGCGAGGACGAGGAAGCGGACATGGTCATCCGCTCCATGCTGAGCCTTGCCCGGGTAATGGGCATGCAAAGCGTCGGCGAAGGGGTCGAGACGGAAGCACAGCGCGACTTCCTGGTGGAGGCGGGTTGCGAGTTCCTGCAGGGCTATCTCTTCGACAGGCCGCTGCCCTTCAACGAGTTGATGCCGCCTGATCCTTTGTCGCGGATGGAAGGCATCCGTCGGGCCGGCGGTTGATCTGCCTGCTTGCGACAATCCCTTTCAAGGTTCCCTAGACTGAAAAGCGAACAAAAAAACGCGGGCAAGGGAGGATCTTGCCCGCGTTGAAGGTGACCGCCGGAGCTTTGCCTATTCGGCTGCTTCCTTGACGGCCATCGGGTTGTTCGGGTGCGTCGTCCAGTTGGCGTAGTCCTTTTCGACAGGCTTCTTGGTGCGCGGATCGATGCTGCCGGCCTCCATGGGTTCCATGGTGATGCAGCCTTCGATCGGGCAGACATTGACGCACAGGTTGCAGCCGACGCATTCCTCGTCGATCACCTCGAACTTGCGAACGCCGTCCACCATGTTGGTGATCGCCTGGTGGGACGTGTCCTCACAGGCGATGTGGCAGCGGCCGCATTCGATGCAAAGATCCTGATCGATCTTGGCCTTGGCGATGTAGTTGAGGTTGAGGTACTGCCAGTCGGACACATTCGGCACCGCGCTGCCGACAAACTGGTCGACGGACGTGTAGCCCTTGGTGTCCATCCAGTCGCTGAGGCCTTCGATCATGTCCTCGACAACCCGGAAGCCATAGGTCATTGCGGCCGTGCAGACCTGCACAGAGCCTGCGCCGAGCGCCATGAACTCGGCCGCGTCACGCCAGGTGGTCACGCCGCCGATGCCGGAGATCGGCAATCCGTGGGTCACCGGGTCGCGGGCGATTTCGGCGACCATGTTGAGTGCAATCGGCTTTACGGCGGGGCCGCAATAGCCGCCGTGCGCACCCTTGCCGTCGACAGAGGGGGACGGCGACATGATGTCGAGGTCGACACCCATGATCGAGTTGATGGTGTTGATCAGCGAAACAGCATCAGCACCACCCGCCTTGGCGGCCTGCGCCGGCTTGCGGACATCGGTGATATTCGGCGTCAGCTTCACGATGCAGGGCATGCGCGAATGCTGCTTCACCCAGCGGGTGACCATCTCGATGTATTCCGGCACCTGGCCGACGGCGGAGCCCATGCCGCGTTCGCTCATGCCGTGCGGGCAACCAAAGTTCAGTTCGACACCGTCGGCTTCGGTTTCTTCGACGCGGCGGAGGATGTCGATCCAGTTCTGCTCCTCGCAGGGCACCATCAGCGAGACGACGAGCGCCCGGTCCGGCCAGTCGCGCTTCACCTGCTTGATCTCGCGCAGGTTCACTTCCAGCGGACGGTCGGTGATCAGTTCGATGTTGTTGAGGCCGATCAGCTGCCGGTCCTTGCCATGGATCGCGCCGTAGCGCGGACCGTTGACGTTGACCACCGCCGGATCTTCCCCAAGCGTCTTCCACACGACGCCACCCCAGCCGGCCTTGAAGGCCCGGACGACGTTATATTCCTTGTCCGTCGGCGGCGCGGATGCCAGCCAGAACGGGTTCGGCGATTTGATGCCGATAAAATCAGTACGCAAGTCAGCCATGGTGGCTCTCCCTCAAATCGGTGGCGCCGAGCGCGTCAGCTGCTGCCGGGCGCTCAGGTCCCAGTCGCTCAGGTTTCAGGCGCGCAAGTCTCAGGCGGTCAGGGCAGCGTTAATGCTCTCGGCGGCAATCTTGCCATCCTCGACAGCGGCAACCGTGAGGTCTTCACCGCCCAGCACGCAGTCACCGCCCGCCCATACATCGGCAAGGCTGGTCTTGCGGTCCGCATCAACCACGATTCGACCCTTTTCAAGGGACAGCGCATCGCCGAGATCCGCTTGCACCAGGGTCTGGCCAACGGCCTTGAACACCATGTCCGCAGGCAGGGTGATGACTTCGCCTGTACCGGTCAGGGAACCATTCTGCTCCTGGGTCCGCTCCAGTTCAATCGCGGTAATCGCACCGTTTTCACCGACAAGGCCCTTCGGCTGGGCCCAGGTCATGATCCGGACGCCGCTGGTCTGGGCCAGCTGCTGTTCGTATTCGGAGGCGTTCATCCGGTCCTGACCGCGGCGATAGGCGATCGTGACGTCTTCGGCGCCCAGCAGTTTGGTCTGGACCGCAATGTCGACCGCAGTCATGCCGCCGCCGATCACCACGATGCGCCGGCCAACCGGAAGCTCGGAAAGATCCTTCGACTGACGCAGGTCGGCAATGTAGTCGACGGCATCGATCGAGCCGCTCTTGTCTTCGCCTTCAAGGCCAAGCGCATTGACGCCGCCAAGGCCGATGCCGAGGAACACGGCATCATATTCGGCACGCAGGGTCGCAAGATCCAGATTGGTGCCGAGGCGCATACCGGTCCGAACCTCGATACCGCCGATGGACAGGATGAAATCCACTTCCCGCGCGGCAAAGTCGTCGACCGATTTGTAGGAGGCAATACCGTATTCGTTGAGGCCGCCGGCCTTTTCGCGGGCATCGAACAGGGTGACGTCGTGACCGTGCACCGCCAGCCGGTGGGCGCAGGAAAGACCCGCAGGTCCGGCGCCGACGACGGCAACCTTCTTGCCGGTTGCAGCAGCGCGCGTGAACGGCGTCGAGCTGAACTCCGACATGAAGTGATCAGTCGAATACCGCTGCAACTCGCCGATCTTCACCGGCTTGCCTTCGGCAACTTCGCGCACGCAGACCTGTTCACACAGTGTCTCGGTCGGGCAGACGCGGGCACACATGCCGCCCAGAATGTTCTGGGCGAAAATGGTTTTCGCGGCCCCGGTCGGGTTCCCGGTCGAGATCTGGCGAATGAACTGCGGAATGTCGATGCTGGTCGGGCATGCCTGCATGCAAGGGGCGTCGTAGCAGAAGTAGCAACGGTCGGCTTCGACCTGCGCTTCGTGCTGGTCCAGCAGCGGGTGCAGGTCGCTGAAATTCTCAGCGTATGCGTCCTCAGGCAAGCGCCCGGCGGCAATGTCCGGGCCGGCTTTGGTCTGGGTCATGGAGATCTCCGGAAGGTTGGCGATCGTTTTCAAGGTGGCTTCCTTCGTTTGATGAGGAGGCTCAGGAATGCATTGGAAGAAAATTTGAACAGTTAGTCAAATTTTTTTTGGAATGATTAAAAACTTGAGGGAAAAAATCAGCAATAAAATTACCGGAAAAACAGCATCTTAACTCAAAAAAGGCGCTGTGATGAAATTTGCGCCATGGCGCAAAATCCGGCCTGACAGCTGCCTGTCACGGTGTATTGGCGGGGAAAACAGGACAGATCAACGCGCACGCACGCCAAAGAGCTCCGGCGCACCTGTGTGCACCGGAGTTAAAGCGGCCGCCAGGCAAACTGGTAGCGTTGGTTCCGGAACCGTGTCCCGGTTAGTGCGAGTGGTGTGACAGGCGCAGGGGCACTGTCTGACGGGGGCTTTGAACCCGTCCGGCCACATTCTGGAACGCGAGCACAAGACTGACTGCAACAAGAGTCGCAGGCCACAAGATCGATGTGACCAGAACTCCCAGCAGCCGCTTTGGTGTGCTCAGTCCGCTATCAAGCAATTCCGCAGACGACAGGATCAGAAACACCAGCGTAACGGCGCCATAGAGGACGGCTCCCATGAAGAACAGGAGATACATGTCGGTTACCCACCTTACATTTTACCCAATGCCGCATCCCGAGCCTCAATGCGGCGTCCTACCTCGGACATCACAAGGCAAATCTTTGGTGTAAATGTGGCCGTTTCGCTTCTGGGTAGGTGTAGGTGCGCCCAAACGTTCGCTATCCGAGCCGGGCGAGTAACCCCGGAATGCAGCGCGTCTCCTTGGGGAACTCCCGCTAACTGCATGGTTAACAAAAGGTTTCCGGATTTGCAGTGGCGGGAAAATGACCGGTTTCAGCCCGCTTTCGGAACCCCGCGCCTGTGGACATGTTTGTGGACAGAAAAGGAAAATATTTTTCGATTGAGTACAAAGTGGCGGACGGATGTCGCCATATTTTGCTCCGGGTCGGCAAAGGGCTTGAAACCCACTGCGCACAAAAAGGCAGCGGGCTGAAGACATAATGATGCTTTTCAAGTGTCGCCGACTTGCCTACGCCAAACAGGAACGCATCACGGCAACAGAGTTGGGACAGTGCCGATGGCCAAGCATTTCTTCTGGAACGAATTGAATGCCTCGGATTTCGCGGCGCTTGATCCCGAGCGGACCATCGCAATCCTGCCGACCGCCTCGACCGAGCAACATGGCCCGCATCTGCCGATCGCGACCGATGTCGCAATCGCCCAGGGAATGCTTGCCGAAACGCGCAAACAGCTGCCGGAAGATCTCGATATTCTGGTGTTGCCTGTGCAGGAAATCGGCAAGGCGAACGAACATGTCTACGGCCCGGGAACATTGTCTCTCGGGGCTGAGTTGCTGATCCCCGTCTGGACCGCCATTGGCCAGAAAGTGTCGGAAGCCGGCATTCGCAAGATGGTGATCGTCAATTCCCATGGCGGCAACACCGACATCATCAGCATCGTCTCGCGCGAACTGCGCGTGCGTTACGAAATGGCTGTTCTGGTGACGCATTGGGGCCGGTTCGGCCATCCGGACGGCATGATTTCCGCTCACGAGTCCAAATTCGGTATTCACGGCGGCGAGGTCGAAACATCCTTGATGCTGCATTTCCGGCCTGAACTGGTCCGCATGGACAAGGCCGAGAACTTCATCTCAAAAGCCGAAGAGATGCTGGAAAACTCCAAATACATCCAGCCGACGCCGCCCCATGCCCTGGCCTGGATCGCCCATGATCTCAACCCGGCCGGCGTCGTTGGAGATGCCTCCAGGGGGACGGCGGAAAAAGGAGCGGTGATCAGTGCTCATCAGGCCGCCGGTTTCATTGAGATGCTGCGTGACTTCACAGCCTATTCGCTGACCAACCTGTATAAGCCATAACGATCTTCGGATCTTAAACGGGCAGGTTGCCTTCCCGTTGCAATTCCTCCACCTGAGCAACGAGTTCCTGCAGCAGGAATTCGACGAACAGGCTTGTTGCCGCGTCCATCGAGGCTCGCGCCCGAGTAAACAGCTTCATCGGCTGGTGATGTGTCCGGGCAACGTTCAGCGGTCGGAAAACAAGCTCGCCCCTCCGGCATTCGGCCAGAACGTCCAGTGGATTGAGCAGGCTGATGCCGATGCCGCGCCGGACAAGCTGGCGAACCGTTTCCGAGGAGTTCGTTTCCAGGATCGGTTCCACCGGGATCGGCACGGACGACAGTACCAAATTGATCACGTCCCGCAGGCTGGTTCCCGATTGGGCCAGCACCAGACGCTCCTGAACCACATCCACGAGATCGACCGGCCCGGTTTCCTGCGCCAGTTTGTGTCCGGGCGGAACCACTGCGCCGATGGGAATGTCGAAGGTGGCCAGCGTCCGCAGGCCCGGCGTTGCGGCAATGTTGAAGCCGAGGCCGATGTCGACTTCGCCTGTCAGGACCGGATTGATCGTCGTCGTGCCGCCGTCACTGCGAAGCTTGATGTGAACGCGCGGGTTCTTCTCGATGAACTTCGCGATGATTTCCGACAGCGGTCCCGAAGCGAGGCCGACGGTCGTCACCAGCGAAACCTGGCCGGCCTGCGGCATTTTCAGCGCCCGGATCCGGGTCTCTAGCCTGGCATAGTCTTTCAGAACGCCGCGGATATGTTCAACGCACAGCTCTCCAGCCGCGGTAAGCCGCAGCCCGCGTGGCAGGCGTTCGAACAGGGGAACGCCGAATTCCTCTTCCAGGGCAAGGATTTGCCGGTTGATGGCGGAGGACGACACATTCAGCCGATCAGCTGCCTTCCGAATGGAGCCGCAGCGCGCGATCTCATCCAGGTAAAGCAGCTTGCGGGAGTGGAGCAGGGCCAAGAAGTGCCTCCTTTTTGTGCATGCGGCACAATTGATCGTCAGAAAAGATAGCGATGACAATAAGGCATCGCTGCAGGCGAATTTTGATGCTTTTCAACGTGCGCTGCAAGGGATCAAATATTTTCGGAAATGTGCGGTTTCACGGTAGTTTTGTTTTACTGGAGGGTACGAAATGACAGTTTTCCCATCTGCGAAGACGCTTCTCGCAGCGGTTCTTCTCACCGGAACCGCCACTCACCAGGCATTGGCGCTGGATGAGGTGAGCTACGGCACCAACTGGCTCGCGCAGGCGGAACACGGCGGGTTTTACCAGGCCGTTGCCGACGGCACCTACGAGAAATACGGCCTGAAGGTCACGATCGCGCCGGGCGGCCCGCAGGCTGCCAACGATGCGCTGCTGATCTCCGGCAAGATCGATTTTTACATGGGCGGGACGCTGAAGGGCTTCGACTACGTCAAGGAAGGCATTCCGCTGATCAACGTCGCCAGCATCTTCCAGAAGGATCCGCAGATCCTCGTTGCGCATCCCGATCAGGGCATCGACAAGTTCACCGACCTTGCCAAGCTTGAAACCATCTACATGGGCAAGGACGGCTACGTCACCTATTTCGAGTGGATGAAGAAGAACTTCGAAGGCTTCTCCGACGCCCAGTTCAAGCCCTACACCTTCAACCCGGCTCCATTCATCGTCGATCCCAAGTCCGCGCAGCAGGGCTACCTGACGTCCGAGCCGTATGAAATCGAAAACCAGGCAGGCTGGGCGCCGAAAGTGTTCCTTCTGGCCGATGAAGGCTGGACGCCGTATTCGACCATGATCACCACTTCCAAGGCGCTGGTCGAGGAAAACCCGGATCTGGTGCAGCGTTTCGTCGATGCCTCCATCGAGGGCTGGTACAATTACCTCTACGGCGACAACGCCGCGGCAAACGAGTTGATCAAGAAAGACAACCCGGAAATGACCGACGGTCAGCTCGCCTATTCCCTTGCGAAGATGAAGGAATACGGCATCGTGGATTCCGGCGACACGGAAGAAAAGGGCATCGGTTGCATGACCGACGAGCATTTCAAGGCGTTCTTCGATACGCTGGCTTCGATCGCCGTCGTGGATGCCTCTCTTGACTACAAGCAGTCCTACACCACGGACTTCGTCTGCAAGGGCGTCGGCCTCGACCTGAAGAAGTAAGGCCGGTTTGGCAAATACATTCCGCTTCGCGCCACGGCGTGCGAAGCGGCCGCCTCCAGATGCAGAGTTGAGCATGGTCATCGCCGAACAGGGCAGCGCAGAAACGAAGACGCCGTCGGCCCGCAGTGTGAAATCATCCCGCCCGCTGGTGGCGATGGATAATGTTTCGAAGGTATTCTCCAACGGGACGTTGGCCCTGTCCGGCATGTCCATGACGGTCCGGCCGGGAGAGTTCATAAGTTTGCTGGGGCCGTCCGGTTGCGGCAAGTCGACCGCGCTCAGGATCATCGCCGGCCTTGGCGGCGTATCGGAAGGCGAAATCGACTGGCCGAGTTTCCGCATCAACTCCAGAGGTCTGCCTGACGGCGACATCAGCTTCGTGTTTCAGGAACCGACGCTGATGCCCTGGCAGACCGTCTTCGGCAACGTCTACCTTCCCCTGCGCCTCAAGGGCGTCTCGAAGAAAGCGGCATCGGAACGGATCATGACCGCGCTGGAAAGCGTAGGTCTGAAGGACTTCGCCGATGCCTATCCGCGCGAACTTTCCGGCGGCATGAAGATGCGGGTCTCCATTGCGCGTGCGCTGGTAACCGAGCCCAAGCTGCTGTTGATGGACGAACCCTTCGCCGCCCTTGACGAGATCACGCGCCAAAAGCTGAATGACGATGTGCTGGCGCTCTGGAAGGCGACCGGCATCACGGTGATCTTCGTGACCCATTCCGTCTATGAATCCGCCTATCTGGCAAACCGGATCGTGGTGATGAAAGCCCGGCCGGGCCGCGTGCACTCGGACTTTCCCCTGCACACCAGTCTGGAGCGGGATGCGCAGTACCGTACCTCCGAGGAGTACAGGCAGGCCTGCGCGGAAGTCTCCGCCATGCTGTCGGAAGCCATGGGAGGCGAGGAGCACTGATGACCGCACCAGCAAACGAAACACTGGCCCCCGCCGACGTTCTGCAGGAACCAGACCGCGAAGCGCAGGTCTCGCGCAAAAGGCCTGCATCAGCAGCCAAGCTGCCGACAAAGGAAAGCGCTGCCGCTGCCAAGCGGCGGGAGCGTATCCTGACGGTTCTGGTGCCGATCTTCGTCATCGCAGGCTTGATCGCGCTCTGGCAGGTCATGGTCACCGTGAATGACATTCCGCACTACATTCTTCCCGGCCCGGGACTGGTGGTGAATTCGCTGATGTCCGACTGGCACATCCTGCTGCCCGCCCTTTGGGTGACGACCAAGATCACGCTTGCCTCCCTTGCCCTGGCGTTGATCGGCGGTGGCGGCATGGCGATCCTGCTTGTGCAGTCCCGCTGGATCGAGACGGCGCTCTATCCGATCACCGTTATCCTGCAGGTCACGCCGATCATCGCGATCGCTCCGCTGATCCTGATCTACGCGCCGTCGACGCAGGCAGCGCTTTTGATTTGCGCCTTTGTCGTCGCCTTCTTCCCGATCCTGTCCAACATGGTGCAGGGCCTGAAGAGCGTGGATCACAACCTCTTGAATCTGTTTGAACTTTACGGCGCCTCGCGCTGGCAGACGCTGATCTATCTGAAGCTGCCGGCTTCCCTGCCGTATTTCATGACCGGCCTTCGCATCGGTGGCGGTCTTGCGTTGATAGCGGCGGTCGTTGCCGAATTTGCGGCCGGATCGGCCGGTGCAGGCTCGGGACTTGCCTTCCGCCTTCTGGAATCCCAGTTCCGGCTCAATATTTCACGTCTGTTCGCAGCGCTGTTCCTGCTTGCCAGCCTGGGTGTGCTGATCTTCGCTTTGACGTCCTTCATCTCCTGGTGGACACTGCATCGCTGGCACGAAAGCAGCCTGAAGCGGGAAAACTGATGACACTCGACCTTCCCAAAACCGGCCGGTTCGCGCTGCGCACCGCAACCCTGCCCACCGCAGTCACGCCGGGGTCGGCGCTTCCTGCGCGCGAGGGTCTGTCGTCGGCCGATCTGATCATTTCAGACGGGCGTATTGAGGCCATTTTACCGGCTGGGACAGCCCCCGCGGACATAGAAAGCGTTGATCTGCAAAGGCGCATGGTCTGGCCCTGCTTTGCCGACATGCACACCCACATCGACAAGGGTCATATCTGGGACCGGCAACCCAACCCGACAGGCGATTTCGACGGTGCACTTGCCGCCGTCAGAGCCGACCGGGAGGCAAACTGGACGGCCAGGGACGTTGAAACGCGCATGGACTTCTCCCTGCGCTGTGCCTATGCGCACGGAACCAGCCTCCTGCGCACCCATCTCGACAGCCTGGCACCGCAGCACCGGATTTCCTTCGAGGTGTTCGCCGACATGCGCGAACGCTGGAAAGACCGGATCGCCCTGCAGGCTGCCGCCCTGTTTCCGATCGATGCCATCGATGACGACGCCTATTTTTCCGACCTGGTGGAGGTCGTCGTGGCAAACGGCGGGCTGCTTGGCGGCGTGACCTTCCCGTTGCCGGATCTAGACCGCAGGCTGGATATCCTGTTTCGCACGGCTGCGGACAACGGCCTCGATATCGACCTGCATGTTGATGAGACCCAGGATGCCAACGTCCTGACGCTGCTTGCTATTGCGCAAGCCAAGCTGCGCAACGGGTTCGAAGGCGCTGTCACGGTCGGCCATTGCTGTTCCCTGGCGCGCCAGGACGACGACAAGGCCAAGGCGACAATCGACAAGGTGAGGGAGGCAGGCCTCTCCGTCGTTTCCCTGCCCATGTGCAACATGTATCTGCAGGACCGGCACCCGGGCCGCACGCCACGGTCGCGTGGCGTTACACTGCTGCACGAACTGCGGGCCGCAGGCGTGCCGGTGGCCGTTTCATCGGACAATACCCGCGATCCTTTCTACGCCTATGGCGATCTCGACATGGTGGAAGTGTTCCGCGAGGCGGTGCGTATTGCGCATCTGGACCACCCGCTTGATGATGCGGCCAAGGTGGTCACCAGCCTTCCGGCCGACATCCTGCAAGTCCCCGAAGTCGGGCGGATTGCCGAGGGGCTGGGCGCCGATCTCGTCATCTTCAACGCTCGAAGCTGGAGCGAATTTCTGTCCCGTCCGCAGGCGGACCGCATCGTGATGCGGAATGGCATGGGCATCGACCGTCGCCTGCCGGATTATTCTGAACTTGACCCGCTGACGAAAGGCTGACCATGGCCGATTACGAGACAATCAAGGCCGAACTTGATGGCATTGCGGTTGAGGACAATCCGCGTCTGGTTCAGGCCAAGAGCCGTGACTTTTATTGGTATTCGCCGGTCCTCAAGGCCCAGCTCGACAACGTCACCGGAGATCTTCTGGTCTCGCCGAAAAATGAAGCGGAAGTCATAAAGGTTCTGAAAACGGCATTTGCGCACGGTGTGCCGGTCACGCCGCGTGGTGCGGGCACGGGCAACTATGGCCAGGCGATGCCACTGTCCGGCGGCATCGTGCTTGATATGTCGAAGATGGACGAGGTCAAGGAAATCGCACCGGGCCGGGTCGTCTGCGGTCCGGGCATCGTCATCGCAAAGCTCGACAAGATTACAAAAGAACATTCGGGCCAGGAACTGCGCTTCCATCCTTCAACCGCGCAAACCGCGACCATTGGCGGCTTTATCGCCGGTGGCTCCGGCGGTGTCGGTTCGGTTCACTGGGGCGGCCTGCGCGACCTCGGCAACATCCTGCGCCTGCGCATCGTCACCATGGAAGCCGAACCCAGGGTGATCGAGCTGTCCACCTGGGACCTGCAGAAGGTCAGTCATGCCTATGGCACCAACGGTATCATCACCGAAGTCGAAATGCCGCTGACAACGGCTCATGACTGGGTGGACGTGATCGTCGGCCACGAAACCTTCATGGACGCGGTCGTCTTTTCCGACAAGCTGGCGCGCAGCAACGGTATTCTGCTGAAGGAAGTCGCCCCGATAGCGGCACCCATACCGTTCGATTTCTTCACGCGGCACAAGCCCTGGCTGAAGGAAGGCGAGGCGGTCACCGTGCTGATGGTGGCGCCGCATTCCATGTCGGCAATGCTTGCGCTTGCGGAACGGATGAAGGGCGAAGTGCGCTTCCGGTCGGACGAAGTGGAAAGCATGAAGGGCATTCCGCATGTCTATGAGCTTGCCTGGAACCACACGACACTGCGGGCGCTGAAGTTCGACAGTTCCTTCACCTACCTGCAGACGCAGTATCCGGGCCCGAACCACGTGGAGCTTGTGCGCAAGACCACCGAAATGTTCCCGGGCGAGATCTTCGGACACCTGGAGTTCCTGCGGTTCGATGGTCAGGTGCAATGTTCCGGCCTTCCCCTGATCCGCTACACGACGGAAGAACGGCTGGACGAGATCATCCGTCTGCACGAGGAAAACGGCTGCCGGGTGTTCAACCCGCATCGCTACACCCTTGAAGAAGGCGGCATGAAACAGACCGACCAGGTCCAGCTCGCCTTCAAGAAGGAGACGGACCCGGAAGGGTTGCTCAATCCGGGCAAGATGATCGCCTGGGACAATCCGGACTTCGACTTCAATTCCGGCCAGAACTATCTTTTCCCGGGCCTTCAGGCCTTTGCCGAGGCCTGATCAGATGCGTGTACTGGTTCTCCATTCCCACCCGCAGGAGCACAGTTTCGGCCGGGCGCTCTATCACAAGACCTGTGAAAGCCTGGCGAAGGCGGGGCATGAGGTCGACGGCTGCAATCTCTATGAGGAAGGGTTCGACCCCGTCCTCTCCGCCCGCGACAGGGACATCTATCACACGGTCCCCGAGAACCGGGAACTGGTCGACAATTACTGCGAGCGCCTGCTGGCGGCGGAAGGTCTGGTCATCTGCACGCCGGTCTGGAACTTCGGCTTTCCCGCGATGCTGAAAGGTTACTTCGACCGTGTCTGGCTGCCAGGCGTTTCGTTTCATCTGGAAGACGGCACCTTGACGCCGACCTTGCGCCATATCCGCAAGATGGCGGCCGTCATGACCTATGGCGGCAGCCGGTGGCGGGCGTTTCTGGTTGGCGATCCGCCGCGCAAGGTGGTCAATCGGGTCATCCGGGCACAGATCAAGATCGGCGCACCGGTGAAATATCTGGCCCATTACGACATGAACAACTGCACCCCGGCCTCGACCGGTGCCTTTCTGGAGAAGGTCGGCAAGGAAATGGAGCGGTTCTGACACCGCTCCGGGCTGGCTGGGCTAGAACACCTTCGCCGCGGTCACTTCCACTTCCACCAGAAACTCCGGACGCGTGAAGCCACCAACCACCAACAGGGTCGAGACCGGTTTCAGCGCTCCGGTGTAGCGGTCTCGAACGGCCATATAGTCCGCGAAATCTTCCCGCCGCGTGACAAAGCCGGAAATGCGGATGACGTCTTCGAAGCCCATGTCCGCTTCCTTCAGGATCGCGGCGATGGCCTCGAAGCAAACTTCGGTCTGACCGGTCACGTCCGGCGGAATCGTGTCGTCCGGCCGGATACCGAGCTGGCCGGAGGTCACCAGAAGGCTGGCGCCGGGTGGCACGTAAAGGCCGTGATTGTACTGCCCGAAGGGTGTTCGTACGGAAGGGGGATTGAAGGATTTCTTGTCGGTTGGACCGGCCATGAGCGCAGGTTCTCCAGAAATTGCATCTTGTCATGCATGTTCCGGCATAAGAGCCGGAAAGTCATTGAAAAAATGCAGCTTTTCTGAATTTACGACGCGTCTCGCGAACCAGTTATTCAGGACCGGAAAGGTGCCTAGCCGGGGCCTACTCCGGATACCAGAGCTTTGCCTTTTCCGCACCCCGTTCAATGATCACGTGACCGTTGGCAAAGACCCGGTAGCCGTGGCTCCAGTCGCCGTCCGGCCATTTGATTCGCACGTTGGCACGTTCCGCTACACCCAGTCCGAAGTGAACGAAGCCCATCTGGCCGGAGGCATGGCCTGCCCCCACCTGGATGTCCTTCACCACGGTCCGGTTTCCCGTCTTCACGCTGATCTTGGCCCCCACTGCGCGGGAGTTGGGTTTGCCCGGCTGGCGCACGTCCACAGCCAGCCAGTTGCCGAGCTGTTTCGGTTCTTCTGCCGTGCCCTGTCCGGTATTGCGGAACAGGCTCACCGGTCCGGATCGGTTGACGACAACCAGATCCACCAGTCCGTCGGCGTTGAAATCCGCCAGCCCCGCCCCGCGTCCGCGCCGGTTCAGCGCAATCCCGGCGGTGTCGCCGGTTTCCACAAAGCGGCCGTCCCATTGGCCGAGCAAGAGATTGTCCGGGTCATAGGCCGCGAAGTCGGGCATGGCTTCCACATTGCCCTTGGCAATGAAGAGGTCCCAGAGCCCGTCATTGTTGACGTCCTGAAACTCGGAATGCCATCCGGTTGAGGGTTTCAGGTCTTCGCCCGCATAGGGCCGGTGCGCGGTAACGCCGAGGTCGAAGGCAATGTCCTGATAGACCGGCACGGTCTCGTCAGATTCCGGGTCAAGCTTCTGCAGCTTGGTGTCGCCCATGCTGGTAAGCGCATACTCGGGAAAACCGTCCACATCCAGGTCGATGGACGCAATGCCCATGCCCCAGATCTTCAGGTGTTGCCAGCCATCGGACTTGCGATAGGGGCGAGGCGGCCTGCCGGGCGCAACGGCCCAGAGCTGCTCCTCGCCACCGCGGTAATATTGCCGGTCGTTCGAGATCCTGAGCGCCGGTTCGCCGGAGCGGTTCCAGTCTGTGAACAGCATCGACAAGCTGCAATATCCCGGCGACAGACGGGTTGCTTCCGCGTAGAGCGGGCTGCCGTCCTCCGCCTTTTCCGGCCGGAACAGGAAGTTGTCGTGACAGGTGCCCCAGGGCGAACCGGGGGCAGAACGATCGACATAATTGCCAAAGGCAAGCGTTGGATAATCGAGCCCTGGTTCGTAGGTGGCGGAAAAGGAAGTGCTCCATTCGCGGCCGCCGTCGAAGCCAAGGGCCCGGTTGGCGACCTCGAAGGTACAGGCGCCCTTGCCTTCCAGGATCAGGTTTTCACCCAGGCGCAGCACGACGAGATCCAGGATGTCGTCGTTGTTGATGTCGAGCGGATAGGCGCCGAGCACGTCGGTGGCCTGTTTTTCGTTGAGGCCTGTTTCCACCGCTGTGAATTTCAGCGGTCCTGCCACACGGCTTTCGTTGCGAAAAAGCTGCGCCGGGTTCTTGCCGCCGGCAAAGAACAGATCCGGCTTGCGGTCGCCATCGCAATCGAAGATCGCGGTGCCGCCACCAACGAAGAATTCCCACGCACCGTCATAGGAATGTTCGATGCCCGCAGCCGAAGCCTCTTCCACAAACGAGGGGACGGGCGCAACGGAAACCTGACGGGTGTCGTCTGCCAGAGCTGGGGCCGCAAGGCTTACGCTCAACAGCGCACCGGACACGGAAAGGCTGATAGGCTTCATTCCGCGATCTCCAGGCTGCGCAGGAAGGCGATGATCGTCTGCTGCTCGGTTTCCGTCAGACCTGCATAGGCCTTGCGGCTGTCGGAAGCAGCGCCGCCATGGGCCAGGATCGCCTCTTCCAGCGTCGTGATATCGCCCCGGTGCCCATAGGGCGCCGTGCTGCCGATGCCCCAGAGTTCGGACGTGATGAAAACGTCGCGCGCAACAAAGCGTTGGGCCAGCAGTTCGTTGCCGAATGTGTCGTTGGCCGCATCGGCAATCGTGTGGCGCTTCAGGTCGCCGTAAAGGGGAACCAGCACTCGGCCCTGGTCATCGCGCGGCAGGGCCTTCACCCAGTCCAGCGTGCCGAGGTCAAGTTCGAGCGGTGCCTTCACGTCGCTCTGGCGCAGGGTACCGGCGGTGTCGAACGGGCCGGGATCCTGAAAGATGAGGCTTTCGAGCGGCAATTCGGGAATGTGGCACGAGCTGCAGCCAATGGTGCCGAAAAGCGCTTCTCCCTTTGCCGCCGCCTGCTGCCAGACATCCGGCAGATCCTGTTTTCGGGTGGGCGCGGGAAGCGTTGCCTGGAAGGCGACCAGCGCCGAGATCTGACCCGGCGAAATTTCGCCCGTATGGCCATCACCGTCGAAGTCGTCCGATCCTGTCCATTCGGCGCCGAACCGCTCGACCGCCTGTACGCCATGATGATCGTTGGTGGCGTTCACGCTGAACTGACGAAGCGAGGCAAAGACACCCTTCTGGCTGAAAGGTCGCAAGGTCAGGTCGTCGTCGATACCCTCGAGACGGGAAACGTCCAGTGTCCCGTCAGGAAAGGCGGTCAACTTGCCGAAGGAGACGCCCTTCGTTTCCAGGCTGACGGTTTCTTCCTGACCGCTTTTCCGCACCCGGGCCAGCAGATCCGTCCGCTGGCTGCGCAGGTCCGTGGTCATTTCCCGGGCAAGCAATTCGATCAGCCCGGCTCCCTGAAGCGCGACCGTGTTGCGCTCGTTGGAAAACTGGGGATCCGTGGTGTCGAAGTCGGCGCTTTCGAAACCTTCGGACACGAACACGTTTGCCGTGAACGCACCGGAACCACCGATCACAGGCTCGTTGTGGCAGGAAGAGCAGGAATTGGCGTCCATTCCAGCAAGACGCTGGAACGCCTGCGGTGCCTTGCGGCGCACTTTTGTCGGCACGATAGCCCGTGTCGCGTCCGGCCGGCCTGCGCCATCCAGTGTGGTGAACTTGGCCTTGAACAGCTCTTCCCCAAGCGGCTGCAGCACGGTGATCGCATCTTCGCCCGATTGCGCCAGGGCGTCGATATCGACGTCTTCCTTGATGGCCCGTTCGCTCCAGGGTGCGGGATCGGCAAGTGCTGATGCAGGCAGGGTGATGCCGAGGACGAGAGCAGAGACTGCGAGCCGGGATTTGCCTGTCATGCCGTCGCCTCCTTGCGGTCGAGCCGCGCTATGCGGCCTGAGGGCGGAGTTGCGTTGCCGAGAAAATCCTTGTCGAGACGTTCCATCGACTGGGCGATCAGGCCGCTGCGAATGAAGTCCTCATTCCACGGCATCACGTCCAGGGAGAAATTGTTCCTGAGATCGGAAACGAGAGCCTCTTCCAGCCCTTCCCACATGCCTTTTTCCATGAAGGAGAAGGCTCGCATCGCAGCGCCGGTCAGCACCACGCGCTTGGGGTCGATCATCGCAATCACCCGGGCAAGACCATAGCCCAGAACCCGGCCTGCGTCGTGAAACGCGTTGCAGGCGTCCTTGTCTCCCGAGCCGGCCAGTTCGATCAGCCGGGCAAGGCCGCTGACGCCCGCCTTGATGGTGCCTGGATCGGTGTTCTCCGGCAGATGAGAGGCAGCCCGCACCAGCGCGTAATCGGATAGATACGCCTCAAGGCAGCCCTTCTTGCCGCATCGGCAGAGCGCCCCGCCGGGCAGATGGTTGGCATGGCCGAACTCGGCGGCCGTGCCGCTTGCTCCCGAAAACAGCCGGTTGTCGAGGTAAAGCCCCATGCCGACACCGTAATCGAGCATGATCACGGCAAATGTCCCGCTGTACTTGTTCGGGTCCGACCAGTGCAGCGCCTCGGTGATCATGTTGGTGTCGTTGGAAATGTAGCAATCCGCCCCGAAGGCTTCGTGCAATGGACCGACGACAGGAATCTTGCGCCCGGCAAAGGCGGGGCTCCAGGCAACGACGCCGGTTTCCGTTTCAACGACACCCTGTGCGGCAACGCCGATTTCCCGAACCCGTGACGGGCCGATGCCGGCCTCGTCGAGGAACTGCCTGATCGCGGTGATCAGGGTTTCGGGAAAGCTGTCGGCATCTTCGGTGGCGCTGTCAAAATGGCTGCGCCTGTCGCACACCACCTCGCCGGCGAAATTCACCAGCGACAGGTCGATGTTGTTGACCGAAAGACGGACGCCAACCGTATAGACCGCGTCCGGCTTGAGCTTCAAAAGGGTGCGTGGCCGTCCACGCGCCTGGGGTGTTTTGGGCTCCTCGCTCTCCAGGCTCAGGATCAATCCCTGGTCCAGAAGATCGGAGGTGATGGCCGTCACCGTCGCGGGGCTCAGCCGTGTCATCTGGCCGAGATCTATCCGCGCCATAGGGCCGTTCCGGCGCAGGGCCTGTAGAACAATACTTCTGTTTTGCCGCCGGATCTGATCCCGGTCCGCCTTGCGTGTCATGCTCGCTCAGCTCTTCCCAAGGTGTTTCCTCTGTCCCGGGTTTCTCCCGGTTTTCCTGCTTCTCACCGGGTGTGTCAAACCCCGCGGAACAGTGTTTTGCAAAACCATGTTGACAGGAGCAGCGCTTTCCTGCAACTTTTTTTCGGGCACCAAAAAAAATAACAATAAGGCTGTCCTTTCTGAAGGCGCCTCGAAAAGGCGCTTCGACACTGACGCATTTCAGGCACATCCGTCCGACGTGGGATGCGCCAACTGGAGGAAACATCGCAATGCGTAAAATCACCACTTTGCTGGCGGGCGCTCTGCTGTCCGCGACCGCACTGAACCTGGCCCACGCAGAAGACGTCATTGTCGGCGTGAGCTGGTCCAACTTCCAGGAAGAACGCTGGAAGACTGACGAAGCCGCCATCAAGGGCGCCCTTGAGGCAGCCGGCGCGACTTACATTTCCGCCGACGCGCAGAGCTCGTCCGCAAAACAGCTTTCCGACGTTGAGGCACTGATCGCACAAGGCGCGACTGCCCTCATCATCCTGGCGCAGGATTCCCAGGCAATCGGCCCGGCCGTGCAGGCTGCTGCCGACGAAGGCATCCCGGTTGTCGGCTACGACCGCCTGATCGATGATCCGCGCGCCTTCTACCTGACCTTCGACAACGTCGAAGTTGGCCGCATGCAGGCTCGCGCCGTTCTGGCTGCCGCGCCGAAGGGCAACTACGTCATGATCAAGGGCTCCCCGACCGACCCGAACGCGGACTTCCTCCGCGGCGGTCAGCAGGAAGTCCTGCAGTCCGCAATCGATGCGGGTGACATCACGATCGTTGGCGAAGCCTACACCGACGGCTGGCTGCCGGCGAACGCACAGCGCAACATGGAACAGATCCTGACCGCCAACGACAACAAGGTCGACGCGGTTGTTGCTTCCAACGACGGTACGGCCGGCGGTGTTGTGGCCGCTCTGACCGCACAGGGCATGGACGGCATTCCGGTGTCCGGTCAGGACGGCGACCATGCCGCTCTGAACCGTGTTGCAAAGGGCACGCAGACGGTTTCCGTCTGGAAGGACGCTCGTGAACTTGGCAAGGCCGCCGGTGAAATCGCCGTCAGCCTGGCCAGTGGCACCGAGATGGGCGGCGTCGATGGCGCAGCTGCCTGGACGTCTCCGTCCGGCACCGAGCTGACCGCCAAGTTCCTGGCACCGCTTCCGGTCACCAAGGACAACCTGACCGCGGTCGTCGATGCAGGCTGGATCTCCAAGGATGATCTGTGCCAGGGCGTCGAGAACGGCCCGGCTCCCTGTAACTAATAACACTACGCTTAATGTGCGGCCCCGGTTACTGTTAACCGGGGCCGTAATAACAGGGACAGCTGCTGCGAAAGCCGCTCCCCGGGATGGGCCACCCGATGCGTAAGCGTAATGGTCTCCAAGCAGGAGTAACCTCTATGTCTGACACCGCACTGTCAGGGCCCAAAAGCCCGACAGCACGAAACTTGTTTGCCGCATTGCAGCTGGACACACGGCTTCTCGGCATGATCGGGGCGTTCATCGTCCTGTGCCTGGTGTTCAATGTGATTACGGATGGCCGGTTCCTGACGCCGCGCAACATCTTCAACCTGACGATCCAGACCGTGTCCGTTGCCATCATGGCCACCGGGATGGTGTTCGTTATCGTCACCCGCCACATCGATCTGTCCGTCGGCTCCGTTCTGGCGACCGTTGCGGCGGTCATGGCGGTTGTCCAGACCGATGTCCTGCCGCCGCTGCTCGGCCTCGGCAATCCGACTATCTGGATCCTGGCCATTCTGGCCGGTGTGGTTGTTGGTGTGCTGATCGGTGCCTTCCAGGGCTGGATGGTCGGTTATCTCGGCATTCCGGCCTTCATCGTGACGCTTGGTGGCCTCCTGGTCTGGCGCAACGTTGCCTGGTTCATCACCTCCGGTCAGACCATCGGCCCGCTCGATGAAACCTTCACCATGATCGGCGGTATCGGCGGCACCATGGGCGAAACGGGATCGTGGATCTTCGGCGTTCTGGCCGTCGCCGTTGCGTTGTGGATGCAGGTCTCCTCGCGCCGCCGCAAGGCTGCACATGGGTTCCCGGTCAAACCCGGCTGGGCGGAAGTCACCATGGGTGTCATCACGACCGGGGCAATTCTCGGGTTCGTCTGGGTGCTGAATGCCTATGACATTCCCACCGCCCGTCTTGAGCGGATCTTCGAAGCCCGGGGCGAAACCATGCCGGAAGGCCTGGTCATGGGCTACGGCATTCCCTACTCGGTGCTGCTCCTGATCGTGGTTACCGTCGTCATGACCATCGTCGCGCGCCGCACCCGTCTCGGACGCTACATTTTCGCAACCGGCGGAAATCCGGATGCCGCGGAGCTTTCCGGCATCAACACCAGGTTCCTGACCGTCAAGGTGTTTGCCATCATGGGCGGCCTCAGCGCGCTCGCAGCCGCTGTCGCGGCCGCACGCCTCGGCTTTTCCACCAACGACATCGGCACGCTGGACGAACTCAGGGTCATTGCCGCGGCAGTGATCGGCGGCACCGCGCTTGCCGGCGGTGTCGGCACGATCTACGGCGCCATCCTGGGCGCGCTGATCATGCAGTCATTGCAGTCGGGCATGGCCATGGTCGGCGTCGACGCCCCGCTGCAGAATATCGTCGTGGGCACCGTGCTCGTCATCGCCGTCCTCGTCGACATCATCTATCGCAAGCGCACGGGAGACTGAGACATGGACGCGCCTCTCGTAGAAATGAAAGACATGTGCATCTCCTTCGGCGGGGTGCAGGCCGTGGATCATGTCTCTGTCGATCTTTATCCGGGTGAAGTCGTGGGTCTGCTTGGCCACAACGGTGCCGGCAAGTCGACCCTGATCAAGATCCTTTCCGGTGCCTACAAGGCCGACAGCGGCGAAATCCGCATCAACGGCAAGGAAGTGCACATTCACTCGCCGCGCGACGCGCGGGCGCAGAACATCGAGACCATCTACCAGACGCTTGCTCTGGCGGATAATCTCGATGCCGCGTCCAACCTGTTCCTCGGCCGTGAACTGACCTCGCCGCTCGGCTTTGTCGACGACGATGCCATGGAAGCGGAAACCCGCAAGATCATGGGCCGGCTCAACCCGAACTTCAAAAAGTTCCATGCGCCGGTGAAAGCCCTGTCGGGCGGTCAGCGCCAGTCGGTGGCCATTGCCCGCGCGGTCTATTTCAATGCCAAGATCCTGATCATGGACGAACCGACCGCCGCGCTTGGGGTGCATGAAACGCAGATGGTGGCTGAACTCATCCAGGAACTGAAGAAACAGGGCCTCGGCATCTTCCTGATCAGCCACGACATCCACGACGTTTTCCAGCTTTGCGACCGTATCGCGGTCATGAAGAACGGTCAGCTTGTCGGCACCGCCCGCACGACCGACGTCACTGATGACGACGTGCTCGGCATGATCATTCTGGGTAAATGCCCGGAAGGGGCGATCCCGGGTCCAGGTGCTCTTGTGGACGATACAGTGGTCGGATAAACCGACAGGACCCGCGGGCTCTTGCCCGCGGGGCTTCCTCATGGTTTGAACAGATGGCCTGGCCCTGTTCGGACGGTGTGGACCCTCATGCCGACACCCGGTCACGGGCCATCGGCATTCTTTTTGATTGTTTTTGAGGAACGCACCTCATGTATATCGGCCTCGATATCGGTACCAGTTCGGTCAAAGCCATTCTTCTTGGTGAGGACCAGTCCCTGATTGCATCGGCAACCGCGGAGTTGACGGTCCAGCGTCCCCATCCGGGCTGGTCGGAACAGGACCCGGACAGCTGGTGGCGGGCTTGCGAAACTGTTCTGGACGCGCTCAAGGCGGAAGCGCCGAAGGCCATGGCCGCGGTGCGTGGCATCGGCTTGTCAGGCCATATGCACGGCGCCACGCTTCTGGATGCCGCCGGTAAGCCGCTGCGCCCCTGCATCCTGTGGAACGACGGCAGGTCGGGCAAGCAATGTTCGGAACTGGAAGCGGCCGAGCCGAAATTCCTGACGCTCGGCGGCAACCGGGTGATGCCGGGCTTCACCGCGCCGAAGCTGCAGTGGGTGCGCGAGAACGAGCCGGAAATCTTCGCCAGAACCACCATGGTTCTGCTGCCCAAGGACTATGTCCGTTTCAAGCTGACGGGCGAGTACGTCGGCGAAATGTCGGATGCCGCCGGAACGCTCTGGCTGGATGTCGCCAGACGCGACTGGAGCGACGCGCTTCTGGCCGCCACGGGCCTCACCCGTGAGAACATGCCGCGCCTTGTCGAAGGCTCCGAAAGCTCGGGCACACTCAAGGCGGATCTTTGTGGCCGCTGGGGTTTCGACGCCGCTCCGGTGGTGGCCGGCGGCGGCGGCGACAATGCCGCATCTGCCTGCGGTGTCGGTGCGGTCGATCCAGGCTCGGCCTTTGTCTCGCTCGGGACCTCCGGCGTGCTGTTCGTGACCAACGACCGCTTCTCGCCCAACGTCGACAGCGCGGTTCACGCCTTCTGCCATGCCGTGCCGGACACCTGGCACCAGATGGGGGTGATCCTTTCGGCAACCGACAGCCTCAACTGGCTCGCAAAGGTACTGAAGCGCAATCCGGGTGAACTCACCGGTCTGGTTGGCAATGTGGAAGGGCCTTCGCCCGTTTCCTTCATGCCTTATCTCGGCGGCGAACGGACGCCGCACAACGACGTCGACATCCGCGCCGGCTTCTTCGGCATTTCCCACGGAACCGACGATGCCGAACTCTGCCACGCGGTACTCGACGGTGTCGCCTTTGCGCTGAAGGACTGCCTGGAAGCGCTCAGCGTTGCCGGCACCGGTATCGAACGCGTTCTGGCGGTCGGCGGCGGGTCTCGCTCGACGGTCTGGCTGGAGATCATCGCCAGCCTGCTCAATGTTCCGGTCGACGTTCCGGTGGATGGCGACTTCGGCGGCTCGCTTGGCGCGGCCAGGCTCGGTCAGGCCGCCGCGCTCGGTAGCACCGAGGGCATTTTCACCAAGCCCGCCCTCAAGGCCAGCATCGATCCGGTGCCGGCCCTCACACAAAGATATGCCGAAGGCTACGAGCGCTGGCGCAAGCTTTATCCGGCGCTCAAACAAGCCGGCTTTTAGGAAACATATTCAAGGAGATGACAACATGAGCACTGGGTTCTTCGGCGATCTTCAGCCGATCCAATACACCGGGCCGGCAAGCACCGAGCCGCTGAGCTATCGTCACTACAACAAGGACGAGGTCGTCCTCGGCAAACGCATGGAAGACCATCTGCGTCTTGCCGTGTGTTACTGGCACAGCTTCTGCTGGCCGGGGTCCGATCCGTTCGGCGGCGAAACCTTCAACCGATCCTGGATGGCGGCTGGCGGCGATCCGATGGAACAGGCCAAACTGAAGGCAGACGTTGCCTTCGAGATGTTCCAGATCCTGGGCATGCCGTTCTTTACCTTCCATGACCGCGACGTTGCGCCGGAAGGCCGGACGCTTGCCGAAAGCAATGCCAATGTGAACGCGATTGCCGACATCTTCGAAAAGAAGATGGCCGACACCGGCATCAAGCTCCTTTGGGGCACGGCCAACATGTTCTCCAACCGCCGCTTCATGGGCGGTGCGGCCACCAATCCGGATCCGGACGTCTTCGCCTATGCCGCCGCACAGGTGAAGAACGCAATGGACGTCACCTATCGCCTCGGTGGTGAGAACTATGTGCTCTGGGGTGGCCGCGAAGGTTACGAGACCCTGCTCAACACCAACATCAAACAGGAGCTGGACCAGTTCGGCCGCTTCCTCAACATGGTGGTTGAGTACAAGCACAAGATCGGCTTCAAGGGCACGATCCTGATCGAGCCGAAGCCGCAGGAACCGTCCAAGCACCAGTACGACTACGACGTCGCCACCGTCTATGGGTTCCTGAAGACCTATGGGCTGGAAAACGACGTCAAGATGAACATCGAGCAGGGCCACGCCATTCTGGCTGGCCACTCGTTCGAGCACGAGCTGCACATGGCCCGTTCGCTCGGCATCTTCGGGTCCGTCGACATGAACCGCAACGACTATCAGTGCGGCTGGGATACCGACCACTTCGGCATGAACGTGCCGGAACTGGCGCTCGCCTACTACGAGATTCTGATGGCGGGCGGCTTCACCACCGGCGGCACGAACTTCGACGCCAAGCTGCGTCGCCAGTCACTCGACCCGGTCGATCTGATCCAGGCGCACGTCGGCTCAGCCGACGCGATTGCCCGCGGTCTGAAGGCCGCGGCAGCCATGATCGAGGACGGCCGACTGAAGGGCTTCGTTGATGACCGTTATGCCGGCTGGCAGAAGCCGGAAAACGCCGACATCCTCAAGGGTGGTTCCTCGCTCGAGACATTGGCCGAGCGCGTCCACAAGGCCGACCTGGAACCGCAGCCGAAATCCGGCAAGCAGGAATACCTGGAAAGCCTGGTCAACCTGTTCGTTTGAGGACTGCCTGCACACAAGAACGGAGGTCACGGGCACCGTGACCTCCTTAATTCGGCTGACCGCTTGGCTGGCAGACTGCCTCAGCTGCGCATTTCCGATGAAGTCCCTTGTTTCGTGTCCTTGTTGCGCCTGCAGCGTTCGGAGCAATGGCGCACCTCTTCCCAGTCACGCGCCCATTTTCGACGCCAGGTGAAGGGGCGTCCGCAAGTGGCACAGAGCTTTACCGGCAGATCCCCTTTCTTGCGCATTTTCATGAGTTTGGCCCGAAAAGGTCTGCCTGATCGGGATTGACCCGCGGTTTCCTGCCGCGACGGGCTTTCTCCTGGCCGCGCATTGCAATCCCGCTTTTCCGGCTGCCGTGTTTCGATTGAATATCTGCCGCTGCCCCGCGGAATGCTTGCCCCTTCCGTACAGCCCAGACCTTGTCCCGCGCCTCGCGCGCCGCCTCGAGATAATCGACGACCGGGAAGGGATAGCATTTGCCCAGAACCTTGCTCGCGTTATCTGCCTTCCAGGGTTCGTGAACATGCGCGGTCGGAATGTCCTTCAGCTCCGGCACCCACCGTCTAACGAACAGACCCTGCGGGTCCTGATCGAGACCCTGCTTCACCGGATTGTAGATCCGGATGGTGTTGATCCCGGTGGTTCCCGATTGCATCTGCACCTGCGGCCAGTGAATGCCGGGTTCATAATCGGTGAATAGCCGCGCCAGATGCAGGCCCGGTGCTCGCCAGTCCAGCCACAGATGATAGCTGGCAACTGCCATCAGCATTGCCCGCATTCGAAAATTCATCCATCCGGTGGCCGCGAGTGCCCGCATGCAGGCATCGACAAAGGGCAGGCCCGTCTCCCCTTTCTGCCAGGCTTCAAGCCGTTCTCGGTCAGGCTGGGCCGGTCGAAGACCCTCGTAGGCGGGGTGCAGGTTGCGGAACTCCAGAGAGGGTTCGTCTTCAAGCTTCTGCATGAAATGGCAATGCCAGTGAAGACGGCCCGAAAAGGACCTCATGGCTGCCTGCCATGTGCTGCGGCCGGGAAACTCCGAGTGCTTCAGATCGCGCTGGCGGCTCCAGGTCGCCTGGGTTACCTCGCGCAGCGACAGCGAACCGAATGCCAGATATGGCGAAAGCCGGGAGCAGGCATCGAAGGCCTTGACCGGCGTTGCCATGGCAGCCCGATAAGGCTTGCCGCGCTGGAACAGGAAGCTGTGCAGAGTTGCCTGTGCAGGGGACCGCCCGCCGCGCTGCCGGTTCGGGCAATGGTCGTTGGGCAAACCCAGTTCCGATGCTGCTGGAGGCTTGCCGAGATCGATACCGGGATTGCTTTCGGCAAGTGGCGACAAGCGGGGTGGATCGACAGGCGCTTCTGCCATGAAGCGGTCCCAATGCGCGGCCCAGCCATCCCGTGTTTGAAGGCGTCGAATTACGCCGGTTTGCCGGTACTCCGTCCAGGGAATTCCCTGAGCCCTGCACCAGGCGGCAACACGCTTGTCCCGGGCAAACGTCCAGTCGTTTCCCGTCTCTTCATGTGACCAGAGCCCGGCAACTCCGTTTGATCGCAAGAAGGCACCAAGAACCTCGGTAACCTCGCCCGTGCGGATGACCAGCGGCTGGCCAACCGCTGCCAGGTCTCGTCTCAATTCGGAAAGGCATTCCAGCAAAAACGCATAGTGGCGTCCGGCCATGTCGGGCAGTTGCCAGAGGTCGGGTTCGATGACGTAGAGCGGCAGTACCGGACCGTGAAGGCTTGCCCGTTTGAGCGCTGCATTGTCCTCAATCCTCAGGTCCTTCTTGAACCAGACGATCTGGATGGTTTTCGTCACGACATTCTGTTCCCGTCCAGGAAGGCGTTCTTCCTTGATACGCGTGAACAGGGCGTTGGATTTGTGTCGGAGGCGTTTGTCAGAACCGGTTGAAGATCTGTGCGCCGTCCGGGTCTGACAGGTTGTGCAGGCGGTGTGCGGCATGGCGGGCGAAGCGGTGCGTTACCGATTTCCGGGTCGCTGCCGCCAGCTTGTGTTCCGGTGCTTCGCGCAGGATCTCCGCCCCGAAGCCGTCGGAAACAATCAGCCCGGCCTCCTCGGGAAAGATCTCCAACGGTACGTCCGGATGCGTCGCGAAATAGAGCCGGTCGCAATGAAGGCGGTAGTCCGGCCACTTGGTATCCGCCCGGAAATCGGCGATCGAGGATTTGACCTCGACTATCCAGAGCTCATGTTTCGGCCCAAGCGCCAGGAGGTCCGCCCGCCGGGCGGAGGCAAGGGTGACTTCCGGCAGGCAGGCGAAATCGAGTTGTCGCAACAGCCGCGCGGCCCCGCGCCAGACCTTCAGCGCTGTTTCCGACTGACGTCCGTCCTTGAGCGGGTCATCCAGCTGAATCCGCCCCGCTAGTGGCTGATGATCGGGTTCCATGCGCATTTTGTTCCACATTTGTTCGTTTTTTGCAAGTTTTGCCGTTGGCGACATTGACCTTTCCTGCCAACTTGCGCGATGTTTCGGCGCATCGGATAATCCGGTTGGATCTTGTCACTCCGGGAGGGGGTAGCGGTTGAACGGTTTCACACGAAATGCCTTGTTGGGCGTTGCACTGGCGTTTGCGTGCGGGCCTGCGCTTGCAGGCAAGGGAGACCTGATGTTCCAGGTGCCGAAATCCGCACCCCTTCTGCAAGGGCGGGCACTGGATCTGCGTTTTGCGGATTTCGCGCAAGGCATATGGGTGCGGGAACTGCAGGATTGTCCGGCTCCACGGATCGACCGAAGCGCACCCGGCTCGACGCTGGCCATCTACCGTGGCCTTCTGGAAACCCCGGGGCGCATCTGCCAGGTCTATGGGGCTGAAAAGAGCGGCAAGATGACTCAGCGTGCGGCCATCAATTGCCTGCTGACGGATGGCGGCGAGGCGATCGAACTGGTCACCGTTCAGCCCCGTGGCACCGAAGGGCTCATGGTTCAGGAAGGCGAGAAGCCGCCGGTCCATTTCCGCTTCTGCGAGAAGATCGTGCCGATCCTCCAGTCGTCAAACAGCAACTGATGCCTTTTTGCCGGTTGGTTTGAGGGCGAGCAGCTCTCGCCTCAAGCGCCTGACAGCAAAAAATGCCTCATCCTGAGGAGCGGTGGATCGGACAGAAATGCGGTAACAACCGGTTCGACCCTCTCACAGCAAAATAGCCGGAGCCGGATCAGATCTCCGGCCCGCTCCACAGGTTCGACTTCGCAGTTTTCTTCGGCGTGCGGCTTTCCGAGATGTGCGCCGTCAGCGGGTCGAGCGTGCACAGGGCGTCATACTGGCTGAGGAACACCTGCCCGCTCAAATGCTTCAGGAAATCGGTCCGCTTCAGTCGGTCCATCACCGGTCCCTTCACCTCCGAAAGGTGGAAGGAAACACCGGAATCCGACAGGCGGTGGTTGATTTCCTCAAGGCTCTCCAGAGCGCTGGCGTCGATCTCGTTCACGGCCGGGCACATCAGCACCACGTGTTCGATATCGGGCTTTTCGGCCACCAGTGCATAGATCCGGTCTTCCAGAAACCGCGAATTGGCAAAGAACAGGCTTTCATCGACCCGTAGCGTCAGCACCCGGTCACCCGTCACCACGGCGTGCCGGTCTACATTGCGGAAGTGCTCGGTTCCCGGTACGACGCCGACAATTGCCATATGCGGCCGGCTGCTGCGGTAAAGATATAGCGCAATCGACAGGGCAACGCCGGTCACCACGCCCGGCTCGACACCGAAGAACAGGGTGATCAGGATCGTCGCGGCCATGGCCGCGAAATCGCTCTTAGAATAGGCGAAGGTCCGCTTGATCGCGCCGAGATCGACGAGCGACAGCACGGCAACGATGATGGTGGCGGCCAGAGTTGCCTGCGGCAGATGCGTCAGCAGCGGGGTCAGGAACAAGGTGGCCAGCGCAATGCCGACGGCGGTGAAGGCGCCAGCCGCCGGGGTCGCTGCCCCGGCATCGAAATTGACAACCGAGCGGGCGAACCCGCCGGTGACCGGATAGCCTCCGGAAATGGCGGAGGCAATGTTGGAGGCGCCGAGGCCGATCAGCTCCTGATCCGGCTCAATCCGCTGACGCTTCTTGGCTGCCAGCGTCTGTGCAACGGAAACGGATTCCACAAAACCGATGACCGAAATCAGCAGCGCGGGACCGGCAAGCGCCAGCCACAACTCGCTGTCGAAGGCTGGCAGATGCGGCACCGGCAGGCCGGAGGGAATGTCCCCGACAACACGCACGCCTTTCTCGCCGAGTTGAAAGACGGCGGACAGGATCGTGGTCACCGCTACGGCTGCCACCGGTCCGGCCTTGGTCAGGATATCGGCAAAAAACGGCTTCATTCCCATGCCGAGCAGCAGCTTCTTCAGGCCTTTGCGCACCCAGAAGAGGAAAGCCGTGGCCGATACGCCGATTGCGAAGGTGATCCAGTTGATCTCGCCAAGGTGCTGCAGGATGGAGCCGAGGATGTCGTAAAGCGTATGCCCGTTCGCCTTGACGCCGAGGATGTGCTTGAGCTGGCTGGAAGCAATCAGCAGGCCCGACGCGGTGATGAAGCCGGAAATCACCGGATGGCTCAGGAGGTTCGCCAGGAACCCGAGCCGGAACAGGCCCATGGCGATCAGCATCAGGCCGGACAGGAAAGCGAGAATGATGGCGGCACCCAGATATTCCGGGGTGCCCTGCCTGGCCAGTTCGCCAACGGCGGAAGCCGTCATCAGCGAGACCACGGCAACCGGCCCGACGGCCAGCGCACGGCTGGTGCCGAACAGGGCGTAGGCGACAAGCGGCAGGATGGATGCATAAAGGCCGACTTCGGGCGGAAGGCCAGCCAGAAGCGCATAAGCAAGAGACTGCGGGATCAGCATGATCGTCACGATCACCGCCGCAACGAGATCGTTTGTCGCCGTTTCCCTGTCATAGCTTTTGCCCCAGTCGAGAATGGGCAGATAGCGCTTTAGGCGGATCATTTTTCTTGGCCTTTGTCGGGGCTGGTAAAAACTCGAGCCGGGAAACCGGCTCGAGTTGCAGGTTGGTACGATGGGCCCGTTTCCCGGGCTTGTTATGCTGCCGATACTTTTTCCGGCTTGGCCAGCCATTCCTTGCCGCGCAACATGGCACGCCAGTAAATGGGAGGCAGGATTCGCTCCTTCAGGAGCCATGCGGTGCGCGTTGGCTTGGTCCCGTCCACCAGCCAACGCGGGAAGCTCGGCAACAGCGTTCCACCGTAGCCGAACTCGGCCAGGACGATCTTGCCACGTTCAACGGTGAGCGGGCAGGAGCCGTAGCCGTCATATTGGGCCGTCGCGCTGTGCCCTGCGATATCGGAAACGATGTTTTCCGCGACCACCGGTGCCTGTTTGCGCGCAGCCGCGGCCGTCTTGGCATTCGGTGCGTTCATCACATCGCCGAGCGACCAGATGTTGTCGAAGGTCTTGTGGCGCAGCGTGGACTGGTCGACATCGACCCAGCCGGCGGCATCCGCCAGCGGCGAGACGCGAATGAAATCGGGTGCTGTCTGCGGCGGCGTCACATGCATCATGTCGAACTCGACTTCCACCTGGCGTGGATCCTTTTCCGGTTCCTTCACCTCGAAGACAGCCTTTTTGCCAGGCCCGTCGACGGCAACCAGATTGTGGAAGAAGTTCAGGCCGGCATCGTATCGCTTCACGTAGTCCATCAGCGCAGGCACATAGTCCTTCACGCCGAACAGCACACCGCCGGCATTCATGAACTGGATGTCGATCTTGTCCAGAGTGCCGGATTTCAGCCAGTGGTCTGCCGAAAGATACATGGCCTTTTGCGGCGCACCGGCGCATTTGATCGGCATGGGCGGCTGGGTGAACAGCGCCCGCCCTGCCTTCATGGTCTGCACCAGGTGCCAGGTGTAGGGAGCCATGTCGTATCGATAGTTGGACGTCACGCCGTTCTTGCCGAGCGTGTCGACAAGGCCTTCGACCTTGTGCCAGTCGAGCTTCAGGCCCGGGCAGACCACCAGCCGTCCGTATTTGACCACACGGCAGCCGTCCAGAACGACGGCATTGTCCTTCGGTTCGAAGGCAGCGACAGCCGACTTGATCCAGTGAACGCCCTTCGGAATGAGGGAGCCCATGGTCTTGGCGGTGTCCGAGGCCTCGAAGATGCCGCCGCCGACCATCGTCCAGCCGGGCTGGTAGTAGTGAACATCTGCCGGGTCGATGATGGCGATTTCCAGGTCCGACTTGCGGGAAAGCAGACTGGAAGCCACCGAGATGCCGGCCGCGCCACCGCCAACGATGACGACGTCGAAACGCGCATCCTCGGCAGTTTCGGTCGGTGTGCGGCCGCCGTTGGCGATGCGCCGCACCACGCCAGCCATGTCGTAGCCGGCGGCCTTGGTTTTGGAGAGGATGTCGGAGAGCGGCAGCTTTTCGGCCTGGGACAACGACCAGAGCGTTGCCGAGCGCGTACCGGTCCGGCAATAGGCCAGGATCGGTTTCGGCAGGCTTTCCATCAATCTTCCGAACTCTTCGGCATCCGTATCGCCCACCTTGCCGGCAACGATGGGCAGATACCGCGCTTCCATACCGAGCTTGCCGGCAGCCGCTTCGATTTCCTCGAACGAGGGCTGGTCGGCACCTTCGCCATCCGGGCGATTGCAGATCACCGAGCGAAAGCCCTGTTGTGCAAAGTCGGCCATGTCCTCGGGTTTTACCTGGGGAGCTACCGATATCTGGGAATTGATTGCTTTCATGGGTCCTGTCCGCCTCCTCCCGGCGATGAAGTCTCGACCGATTTTCTGCAGACGCCCTCCCCGCGTGGATACGCGGGGATCAGTCGCCTGCTTCGGTTCTGCTAGAGAGGCCGGTCATTGGCCTCGATCAGAGGCCGTTGACCGGCACTTTCAGGAAGGTCTTGCCGCTTTCATCCGCGGGCGGCAGCTTGCCGGCGCGCATGTTTACCTGCAGCGAGGGGATGATCAGCTTCGGCATGTCGAGCTGGGCATCGCGTTCCGTGCGGAACTTGACGAATTCTTCTTTCGTCTTGCCGCCACCGACGTGGATGTTGTGTTCCTTCTCGGCACCCACCGTGGTCTCCCACTGGATGTCGCGGCCGTTCGGGCCATAGTCGTGGCACATGAACAGGCGCATGTCGTCCGGCAGGGCCAGCACCTTCTGGATACTGTCGTAAAGCGTTGCCGCATCACCGCCCGGGAAATCGGCACGCGCCGAGCCACCGTCGGGCATGAACAGCGTATCGCCGACAAAGGCGGCATCGCCCATCACATGCACCATGCACGCCGGAGTGTGGCCGGGCGTATACATGGCAAAGGCGGTCAGCTCGCCGATCTGATAGACGTCCCCGTCACGGAACAGGCGGTCGAACTGGCTGCCGTCGCGCTGGAACTCCGTGCCTTCGTTGAACACCTTGCCGAAGGTTTCCTGGACGACGGTGATCTTGTCGCCAATGCCCAGCTTGCCGCCCAGTTTCTGCTGGATATACGGCGCTGCCGACAGGTGATCGGCATGAACATGTGTCTCGATCAGCCATTCCAGCTTGAGATCCTTCTCGCGGATATAGGCGATGATCTGATCGGCATGGTCATAGGTGATGCGGCCGGCGGCGTAGTCGATATCCATCACGCTGTCGACAACGGCGCAGGCGTTGGAAGCCGGGTCCTTGACCACGTAGCTGATCGTGTTGGTGGCCGGATCGAAAAAGGGTGTGACGTCAGGTTTGACACCCATGTCGACCGGATAGTTTGAGTTGCTCATAACAATCTCCCGTTTGTTTTTGCCGGCCGAGCCGGGTCAGGCTTTTGCGGGTTGCTGGCGATGGCCGAGGGCGATCATCCATCTTGCGGTCAAGATGCCGGCAACGATAGCACCGGCGGTCAGCAGAGGCTCCATGCCCAGACCCAGCACCGGAACGAGACCACCCGGACAGAAACCGCTCAGGCCCCAGCCGATGCCGAAAACCGCGGAGCCGCCGATCAGTTTGGCGTCGAGATCGGTTCTCGAAGGCAGGTTGAAGCCCTGTGCCAGCAGCGGCGTGTTCATCCGGAAGACCAGACGATAGCCGATGGCCGTGACAAGCAGCGCACCACCCATCACGAAGGCAAGGCTCGGGTCCCAGGTGCCAGCCACATCGAAGAAGTTCAGAACCTTGGCAGGGTCGCCCATGCCCGAGATCAGGATGCCGCAGCCGAAGAGGAGGCCAATGGCAAAAGCGGAAAGAAGTTTCATGCCGTTATCCTCCAAAGACGTGGCGGGTCAGGTAGACGGTCACACCTGCAGTTGCCATGAACGTGACGGTTGCCACGATGGACCGTGCCGACAGGCGCGAGATGCCGCAGACACCATGGCCGCTCGTGCAGCCGGAACCATAGGTCGTGCCGATACCGGTCAGAAAACCGCCGATCACCAGCAGCAGCGGGGAGGACGGCACGGTGATTTCCGGCAGCTGCCCGGTTACGCCAAGCATGATCAGCGGGCTGGCGACCATGCCGGCCAGAAAGGCGGCGCGCCAGGCCCAGTCCTGGTTAAACTGCGTGGTCAGAAAGCCGCTGGCAATGCCGTTGATGCCGGCAATGCGCCCGAGCACGGCCATCAGGGCAACCGTGGCAACGCCGATCAGCGTTCCACCCAGGAAACTCATAAGGGGTGTAAAGTCAGTCATGATGTGCCCTTGATTACGATATATTCAAATATATGAATATACGAAAAAAGTATCAAGGGGTAATTTTCGATCGCGCTTCCGGGAACGGGGAGCTGACACGCGAAAAACAAATTCGGCCATTGGTGCCTAACCCTCTGGAGTAACGGCATCTTTTGGCGTGAAGCGAAGCCTGGATCCGAATATGTCTCGCAAGAGAATGACGGCCCATTAGGACATTTTTGGGACCGCGATGTGTGGAGGCTCAACAGATCAACCGTCTCTAAACCAGCGCAAGGGGCTGGTCCGGAACGTGTTGCACGCACTAGATCCGAACTGCTGCGATGGCGAGATTACTGAGCCTGCGGTGCAGCCACGGGCGTATCTTTGGCAGGCACCCCGGACGCAGCCGGAGGTACCGGACCATAGCTGAAGCCGAGCACGACTTCCGTCCCGTCCGCTCGCTTTCGCGTTATCGCGCCAGGCAGCAGATGGGCCGGATTGTCGGTCAGGTCCGGAGTTTCGATATCCGTTTTTGGACCGGAGAACTCGCCCATCGGGCGCAGGATATCCTCATGTACCACGCTGCCGAGGTAAAGCGGATGCAGGCTGCCCGCTTGCAGGATGGCATAGCGGCTCGGCCAGAGCCGCAGCACCCAGCGTCCGCTTTTGTCTGCGTTGGCGGAATGATCCTTGCGGATGAGAACGAGAGACGGTTGGCGGCCGTTCTGGCTTCGAGGCAGGATCGGCAGGGAATCCGGCGGTGTCTTGCCTTCCACGAACCCGCCTGCACTCGAGAGGGACCATTTTGGCGGTTTCTGCCAGCCATCGGCTTCTGCAGCCTGGGCAAAGCGGTCCAGGGACCCGGTGTACTGGATCACCAGCGGTTCCTCGGTATCGCCATTCAGTTCGATCCGCTCAGCAGGCAATGCCCGCCAACCGCCTGCAAGCCAGCCCGTTGCTGTCAGCGCTTCGGTGTTGGTGCGCGGCTCATAGATCTGAAGTGCCTTGTCATAGGTACCTGAAAGGTGCCAGGTGCCGAAGATGCCGAGTGTAGCAACGACGATGACGGCAAGTGTCGTCCGGCCGATCTTCTCGTTGTGGATCGGGCCGAACACGAAGGCGAAGGCCGAAACCATGCCAATGCCGAACAACAGTCCGGCCAGGACGTCCGACATCCAGTGGGCGCCAAGGTAGACACGCGAAAAGCCGATGGTGATGACCAGTGTCGCGGTGATGGTGAAAATGCTGGCCTTGGCCCAACGGCTGAGATCGTGGGCGATCAACACGGCGCAAATGCCGTAGAGCACCGCGTTCAGCGTCGCATGGCCACTGGGGAAACTGTAGGCGTCTGCACCCGCATAAAGTTCGATCGGCCGCGAGCGATGCAGCATCAGCTTGAACAGGGGCACGAACATGGCGGTGCCGGCCATCGCGATGACGAAGCCGATGCCGCGGCGCCAGGCTTTCCTCAGGAACAGATAGGCGGCAACCGCAACTGTGACGGCGGTAACGACGATCCCGTCGCCGAGCGATGTCACGAACACCATGATCCGGTCGCCGACCGGCGTGCGCAGGCTGTCGAACAGGTTCAGGATGGCAAGGTCAGCCCGCACCATCGGTTCGCCGGGGGCGATTTCTCCGACGATCCAGAAGAAGGCCGGCAAGGAAATCAGCAGGATCAGCGCGGAGGCCAGCATGCCTGCCGAGCGTGGATGCGCGGGGTCGAAATTGCGCGCAATCCATTGGGATACCCGGTCCTGACGCTTGGCGAAGCGTTTGACGATGGCCGCATGGGTGTTGGGAAACAGCGGCAGGACAATCAGGATCAGCCAGCGGCCGAGCATCACCGCCAGGAAGACGATGACCAGGAGAGCGCCGAGCACCAGGGCCAGCCGTCCGCTGATCTGGCCGATGGCATCAAGTGCGGAACCTGCAATGATACCGGGGGCAATATGCACGATCGTCCAGGCGAAGGCGGAGGTGACGTTGACCACCGAAAAGCGGGTGAAATTCATGCCGGCCATGCCGGCGATGCCTGGAACCACCGATTTTACACCAGGCACGAAGCGGCCGATGAAGACGCTCTTGCCGCCGTGTTTCTTGAAGAAATTCTCGCCGCTTTCCACAATGTCCGCATATTTGTTCAGCGGCCACATGGTCTTGATCTTGTCCTTGAAGGTGTAGCCGATCCAGTAGGAGATCGCATCGCCTGCGGTCGCTCCCAGGGTCGTCCAGATGAACAGCGGCACGGGATCCAGCTTGCCGAGCCCGACGAGCGTTCCGGCGCCAACCAGCACCACCGTCGTCGGTACGAAAAGGCCGATCAGGAACAGCGCTTCGCCCATGGCGGCCAGAAAACAGATCAGACCTGCCAGGGACGGGTTTTCCGCGATGAAGGTCAGAACAGGATCAAGAAATTCGGTCACGGGGTCGGTCGTGTTGGTCGAGAAAAGTGAAAAACTGTCAAATGCCGGGTGCCTTCAAAGACGTGAAGCAAACGGTTACCGCTTCATATAGTTGCGCCTTCTTCCATCCGATAGCGAAAAATTGGAATCTCCTGCCATTCGGGAACATTGAAGCAAGAGATGGTTTTTTAAGTGCGGGTGTTTCAAGATGCAGCCAGTGCGTCTTTTCTTTTGAGGTCTTCATGTTTGAATCCGCCCGCCTGCCGCAGAACATGGACAAGAAAACCTTCAAGAAACTGGAGCCGCAGTTGCGCGAGGCGCTGCTGGCAGCCCAGCTGCCCGTTGTCGAGAAACAGCCGTTCTCGACGATGATCCTGGTTGATGGCCTGGATGGCGCGGGCAAGGGCGAAGCGGTTGCCCGGCTCTATGGCTGGATGGATGCGCGCCATCTTGTCTGCAACGCCTATGGCGAATTGATGGACGAGGCCCGGCTGCGCCCGCCGCTGTGGCGCTACTGGCGCGATCTGCCGCCCAAGGGCGAGACGGCCATCGTGTTCGGGAGCTGGTATCAGACCGTCCTGCGGGACTGGATCTACAAGAAGATCGACGAGGACGCGTTCGACAAGGCCCTGACCCGGATCCGCCGGTTTGAGGAAATGCTCGCCAACGAGGATGTGCTGATCCTGAAATTCTGGTTCTACCTGCCCAAGAAGGAACAGGAAGAACGGCTGAAGCACATCGAGAAAAAACATGCCGCGCGCCATGTGCTGGCCGACTGGGCAGCGTTGAAGCACCACAAGAAGGCGAGTGAGGCCGGCGAAAAGATCATTCTGGAAACCAGCAAGGGCTACGCGCCCTGGTTTGTCATCCCCTCGCAGGATCCCGAGTACCGCGATGCCGCGCTGGCACAAACGGTTGCCAATGCCATGAAGCTGAAGCTGGAGGACGGCGAACCGCATTCGATTGCCGCACCGCCCGTGGTCGGCGGGCTGAAGCGCGAAACAGCGGTCGACACCATCGACCTGACGGAAAAGCTGGAGAAGTCGGAATACGAAGAGCTTCGCGACAAGTACCAGAAGCAACTATCCGATCTGTCGGACATGAAGTCCCTGTCCAAGACGGGTGTTGTTCTGGTGTTTCAGGGCAATGATGCCGCCGGCAAGGGCGGTGCGATCCGCAGGGTGATCCGTCCGCTCGATCCGCGCATCTACAAGGTTCACCCGATCTCTGCACCGACCGACGAGGAAAAGGCTCGCCCCTATCTGTGGCGCTTCTGGCGGCGCGTGCCGGCCAAGGGACATTTCGCCATCTTCGACCGGTCCTGGTACGAACGCGTGCTGGTGGAGCGTGTCGAAGGCTACGCCGGACACGACGACTGGCTGCGCGCCTACAACGAAATCAACGAGTTCGAGCAGGAACTCACGGACTTTGGCTACATTGTCTGCAAGTTCTGGCTCGCCATTTCCGAGGACGAGCAGCTGCGCAGGTTCAAGGCGCGCGAGGACACGGCCTACAAGCAGCACAAGATCACGGATGACGACTGGCGCAATCGCCTGAAATGGGACCAATACGCCATCGCCGCAGGCGACATGATCGATCGCACATCAACCCACTACGCCCCCTGGACGCTGGTCTCCTCCGAAGACAAGCGCCATGCCCGGATCAAGGTTCTGAAAACGATCTGCGACCGGCTGGAGGAAAAGCTTTAGGAAGAAAAAGACTTCAAAACGACCCTCATCCTGAGGAGGACCGGTCAGGTCCGTCTCGAAGGATGGGCCGCTTGTACCGGATTATGCCGCCCATCCTTCGAGACAGCGCTGCGCGCTTCCTCAGGATGAGGACCGTTTTGCTGAAGGGACAGGTGAAAATGCTGCTCAGCAAGCATTGCCAGGCATTTGAACCCGTGTGGAAGGCGGTCGATCGCGCTCAAAATTCCGACATTTTCCAGGACGCGTGCTACCGTTCTCAGAGAGCCTCAGCCAGGTAATCCATCGCCGCCTGCACTCCGCCCCGCCCATGGGGAATGCCCAGTTTCTGGAAGCCGAGTTCGATGGATGACAACGTGCCGAGCAGCATGACGGCGTTGACGTGGCCCATGTGGGCAATGCGGATGCCCTTGCCGGACAATTCACCGATCGTTCCACCGATGGTGACGCCGCAGACTTCCTTGGTAAAGGTCCTTAGCGCTGCCACGTCGCCTTCGTTGAACCGCACAACGGTGACGGAGTTCGAGCGGGCATGCGCGTCGGTGATGTTGAAGTCGACCGCGCCCTTTTCCGCCCAGACCGCAACGGCCCGCCGGGTTGCCTCGCCCAGAAGGGCATGCCTGTGCCAGGTCTTCTCCAGCCCCTCCTCGAAAATGAGATCGAGAGCCTTGTGAAAGGCAAACAGAAGGTGCTCGGGCGGGGTTCCGCAGTATTTCTGGTAGTGCTCCGGCCCTTGCCGGAAAGTCCAGTCAGTGTAGTTGGTCCGCAGCTCCGCCGTTTCATGTGCCTTGTCGGCTTTCGGGCCGGCGGCAACAAAGGAGAGGCCTGGCGGGCACATCAGACCCTTCTGCGATCCCGTCAGCGCCACATCGACACCCCAGGCGTCCATCTCGAACGGCATGCAGCCTAGCGAGGCAATGGTGTCGACCATGAACAGGGCAGGGTGTGAAGCTGCGTCGATCGCCTTGCGCAAGGCGGCAATATCATTCCAGACCCCGGAGGCCGTATCGACCTGAACCACCAGGATGGCCTTGATCTCGTGGGCGGTATCCTGTTTCAGCCGTTCTTGCAGGTGGGCAGGGTCGACCCCCTTGTCCCAGGCACCCGGCAGAACCTCGATATCGAGGTCCAGCACGTTGGCAGCTTCTCCCCAGCCAAGGGCAAAGCGGCCGGATTCCAGCACGAGCACCTTGTCGCCACGCTTCAGCGTGTTGCACAGGGCGGCATCCCATGCTCCATGACCGTTGGCTGCGTAGATGTAGGTCTTGCCTTCGGTCCGGAACAGACGCTGCAAACCGTGCAGGCAGAACCCGGTCGTTTCCAGCAAAGGGCCTTCATAAATGTCTACCGCCGGCCGGTGCATGGCCCGCAGGACTTCCTCCGGCACATTGGTTGGTCCTGGAATCATCAGAAATTCTTTGCCATTGCGAAGCGTCATGGCCGGGTCCTCGTTTGAAGGCAGATCCTGAACGGAAGGGGATGGGACGGCCTTGGCCGCCGAAAGATGTGTTGCTGTGAAAATTGCCCGCCTGCAGGCATCCGTCAAGACGCCAGTTGGTCAGCTCGCCGGATTAACATGCGCGATACGATTGTTTGTGCGACCGCGAAATAGTGTGGGAAAGAGAGCTTCGGACCGGAAACGGCTTTCACCCAGAAGCGGTGCAGGCAATAAGGGTTGGCAAGCTGCTGGAAACAATGATCTATTCGACCATGCCTTGTCGCGGGTGTGGTTACGTGTCTTCTGGTTGTAAAGAAAATGTCTTGTTTCCGTTAAGTAAATTCTCCAAGTTAGAGGCCGTTTGGTCTCGTCGTTTAGGCGTTGCAGCATGATCCTGGTTGAAGAAGGACAAAGCCCGCTGATTGTCTGCCTGCCCCATTCGGGCACGGAGATCCCGAACGCTGTCGAAAAAAGACTGAACGCCACGGGCCGTCTTCAGGCCGATCTCGCCTGGCGCCTGGAACGCGTGTTCGACTTTCACGGAGAGTTGAGCGCGACAGTGCTGCGCTCCACCATTTCCCGCTACGTTGTCGATCTGGACCGCGATCCCAAGACACCTGTCAGCGCTGCGCAGGATCCGACGCGCGCCTTGTGTCCCGCCACCACGCTGGATGGCAAGCGCATCTATCAGGAAGGCGAAGAGCCTGGCCCGACCGAGATCGAACAACGCACGCTGCTTTTCTATACGCCCTTCCACAAGGCCCTGCGCCGCCAGATCGACCGGCTTTTGCGAAGTCATCGCAAGGTGATCGTGCTGGATTGCCAGTCCATGCGTTCGAACATCAAGGGCGTTACCGAAAATGGACTGCCGCTGGTCAGTATCGGCACGGCGGGCGGAAAGTCGTGTGATCCGGACCTGCGCAATGTGCTGGTCGGCTCGTTCAAGGGGCGGGAAGGGTATACGGTCAGCGTCGATGAGCAGACCCAGGGTGGTTTCATCACCCATACGTTCGGTCGACCGGACCGCGGCCTGCATGCGATGACGTTGCTACTGGCACAACGCTCTTACCTGCGCCATGAGTCACCGCCTTTCGAGCCGGACAAGGTGCGAATGGCCCGTCTGACGGCCGTCCTGCAGGATGCAATGACGCGGCTGGTGGACTGGACGTCGGTGGGCGGTGCTTCATCTGGTCAGAACCAGATTGAAAGCCTGCCCTTGCCGGTGGAAGAGCCTCTGGTGGAGACGACGGACGCTGAAGACAGCAGCAGCAGCGCTGGTCCGGTCACCGACAATGCCGAAGCATTGACGGAAGGCGCGGCAGAAATCCCTGACGATATTTCGGCAGAAACGCCTGACGCGGCACCGGAAAAGGCGGAGATCAGCCCCGCCAATCCATTGGCCCTGCCCAAGGTATCCAGCGTCCAGACGAGCAAGGTCGAGGACGGACCTGTCACGCCCTTGCTGGTGGCCGAGTAAGCTTCAGGCGGTCAGACCACATTCTTTTCGATAATCGGTGTTCCGGCAGCCAGCCGGTCGAACGCCAGCGGCGAGAGATCCAGGGTCTGATAGCCACCTGTCACGACCAGTTCCGCAAGGCCGCGTCCAACTGCGGGTGACTGCTGCAGGCCATGTCCTGAAAACCCGAGTGCCAGATAGAACCCGTCCAGCCCCTGCACTGCGCCGACAAAGGCGTTGTGGTCGAAGAGGTTCATGTCATAGCAGCCGGCCCAGGCAGCCCCCGGCCGGATTGCCTCGAAAGCGGGAACGCGCGTTGCCAGTGTCGGCCAGATATGTTCTTCGAAAAGGCCATAATCGAGGTCGAAATCGTGGCAGTCCGGATCGCGATCTTCTGGTGGCGCCGAACCGCAGATGTAGCCGGTGCCTTCCGGGCGCGCATAGGTGCCGTTCGGATCGATCAGCAGCGGAAAACGCTCCAGCTTGTCCTTGCATTCAAAGGTAAAGACGCAGCGCTTTTTGGAAACGATCGGAACGTCCATTCCGGCCTGACGGCATAGTTCGGCTCCGCCGGAAGCTCCGGCGCAGTTGACGACGACAGGTGTCGACAGTCTCTCGCCCGTCGATAGCTCAACGCTCCAGCCGCCATTGCCGTCGGATGCCACCCTGGCCTTTGCGGCAATGTAGTCGACATCCAGCGACCGGGCCTTCTTGCGGAAGGCCTGCATCAGGCCGTAGCCGTCGAACCAGCCTTCGCCTGTGACGCCATGACAGCCTGCGGCAAGGTCGGAAACCTCCAGCCAGGGAAACTTCGCCTTGAGACCGTCCGGGTCAAGAAAAGCGATGTCCGCGCCGAGCTGCTGCTGCAGGCGGTGATTTTCCTGAAGGATATTGAGCTTGTCGGGCGTTGCCAGAAACAGGTAGCCACCCTCGTGAAGATCGATCGCGGGCTTGTCGCCGTTCACGTTGAGCGCTGCTCCGATCTCCCGCAGAAAGCGGATGCCGTAAAGCGAAATCTCGATGTTGATGGCGCTGGAGAACTGTTGGCGAATGGACGCTGCCGACCGCGCGGAGGCGCAGGTTTCATAGGCGGGATCCGCCTCGATAACGACGATGCGTCCGGAAAAATCGTCGCGCATGGCCAGGTGGCAGGCGACGGACGAGCCCATGACGGCTCCCCCTACGATGACGACATCCGCAGTCTGGTCCGCCATGGAGCCTCCTCAAGCGCTGTCAGGAAAAACAACGGGCCTGCTGACGCAAACCCTTTTCAAGAGAACCGAACGAGAGACGGGCGGCTTGGCCGCCCGCGTCAAATGTCATGACTTCAGGGTCTTAGAAGAACGCCTGCAGGCCGGTCTGTGCACGGCCGAGGATCAGCGCATGAATGTCATGCGTGCCTTCATAGGTGTTGACCGTTTCCAGGTTCTGGGAGTGGCGCATGATGTGGTATTCTTCCTGGATGCCGTTGCCGCCGTGCATGTCACGAGACTGGCGGGCGATATCCAGGGCCTTGCCGCAGTTGTTGCGCTTGATCAGCGAGATCATTTCCGGCGCCACCTTGCCGGCGTCGAACAGCTGGCCGACACGCAGCGCTGCCTGCAGGCCGAGCGTGATTTCGGTCTGCATGTCCGCCAGCTTCTTCTGGAAGAGCTGGGTCTGGGCCAGCGGGCGGCCGAACTGTTCGCGGTCGAGGCCATATTGACGGGCGCGGGTCCAGCAGTCTTCTGCAGCGCCCATGGCGCCCCAGGCAATGCCGTAGCGTGCGCGGTTGAGGCAGCCGAACGGGCCTTTCAGGCCGGAAACATTCGGCAACAGGGCATCTTCACCCACTTCCACACCGTCCATGACGATTTCACCGGTGATGGAGGCACGCAGGGAAAGCTTGCCGCCGACCTTCGGTGCGGTGAGGCCCTTCATGCCCTTGTCGAGCACGAAGCCGCGGATGGCACCGTCGTGAGCTTCCGACTTCGCCCAGACGACGAAGACATCTGCGATCGGAGCGTTCGAGATCCACATCTTCGAGCCGGTCAGCTTGTAGCCGCCGTCGATCTTTTCCGCGCGGGTGCGCATGCCGGCCGGATCGGAACCTGCATCGGGCTCGGTGAGGCCGAAGCAGCCGACAAATTCGCCGCTCGCCAGTTTCGGCAGGTATTTCTGGCGCTGTTCTTCCGAGCCGTAGGCATAGATCGGGTACATGACCAGCGAGGACTGCACGCTCATCATGGAGCGATAGCCGCTGTCGACACGCTCGATCTCGCGGGCAACGACGCCGTAAGCGACATAGGATGCACCGGCGCAGCCGTAGTCTTCCGGCAGGGTGACGCCCAGAAGGCCGAGTTCACCCATTTCGTTGAAGATGCCCCGGTCGGTCTTTTCCTCGCGGTAGGCTTCAATGACGCGCGGCAGCAGCTTTTCCTGGGCAAATGCGCGAGCCGTATCCTGGATCAGCTGTTCGTCTTCCTTCAACTGTTCGCGCAGGTGAAACGGGTCCTGCCAGTCGAAGGAGCCGCCACCGGCCGGTGAGGACTTAACATTCGCGGGTGCGTTCATGGTCGTGTCTCCCAGGCCGTGATCCGGCCAATGATGTGCGGCCGCTAGACGGCCAGGGTCATTCTATTTCCTCTAGTCTTGCCTCAAATCCGTTTGCGTAAAAGCGAAACCTCGTCCATCATTCATGACAAAATGGAATGAAGTAGGGGAATTTGCCATGCGGCGCGCCTTCGTCCCGCCGGCAGACACGCTGATCGCGTTCGAATGTGCCGCCCGGCATCTGAGCTTTACCCGCGCCGCGGAGGAACTGCACCTGACGCAGGGCGCAGTGTCCAAGCAGGTTCGCCAGTTGGAAGACAGGCTGGGCGTCGAGCTGTTTCGGCGGGTTCGCCAGCGCATTGTCCTGACCGACGCAGGCCGGATCTACCTTCACGACATCCGAGGGGCGCTGGAACAGATGACCGCGGCCACGCGGCAGGTGATGTCCTATGCCGGCAGTGCGGACGTTCTCAACCTTGCGGTACTGCCGACCTTTGGCACCCGCTGGCTGGCTCCGCGGATTGCCGATTTCGGGCGCCGGTATCCGGACGCAGGCCTCAATCTGAGTGTGCGCCTGCAGCCGTTCGATTTTGACGAGGAGCCGTTTGACGGCGCCATTCACCACGGCGACCCGGTCTGGGCAGGGGCGATCGCCGAGCGGCTGTTCGACGAGGAAGTCATCCCCGTTGCCTCACGCGTGTTTCGCGATCGGCACCAGATCCGCACACCTGCCGATCTTGCCCGCGTGCCGCGCCTGCAGCTTGCAACACGTCCGCTTGCCTGGCGGCAGTGGTTTGATCTTGCAGGCGTGGAAACAGATGCCGCCTTCCAAGGCGCGCGTTTCGAACAGTTCGTCATGATCTCCGAGGCTGCGATCCACCACGCCGGAGCCGCGCTGATCCCGCGTTTTTTCGTCGAGGCGGAACTGGCCTCAGGACGTCTCGTCCGGCTTTTCGACCTCTCCCTGTCACAGCAGACGGCGTATTATTTCGTCTATCCGGAGGGCCGGACGATGCGGCCGGTGGTGTCTGCATTCCGAAAATGGCTGATGGAGGAAGCCCGCACCGCACGGACGCGCCGGGAAACCATGCTGCCGGGCTGAAGCAGGCGTCAAGACAGTGCGTCCGGCACGACGGTTCCCTTGGTCCCGACTTTTTAGCGATCGGCAGAAATTGAAACCGGTGGGCACATGGCCCACTTTTCGGCGGAACGATTGCACCTTGCCGGCGTTTTGCTCAAAGGCACCATTCGGAGAGACCAGTCCCGCTTTCAAACTGCCATAGCCCGGCCCCGGGTTATGATCTGCTGCCATGCCTGGTGGCAATTTTCCCTGCTCGTGTAGCAAAGCAGCAGGGACAAGGAGACGTAATTGGAAAAGCACCATCTGCGCCTGATCCTCAATGGCAAGTCCGCCGGCCGCGACGATGTCCGCAGTGCGGTGGAGGCCGTACGGTCCATGGGCCACAATGTCTCCGTCCGCGTGACCTATGAGGCCGGCGATGTCGAGAGACTGGTTCGCGATGCCCTGCGCGATCACGAGAGCGAGCGGATCGACACGCTTGTCAGCGGCGGAGGCGATGGCACCTTGAACGAGGTTCTGGATGCGGCCCTGCATGATTTGCCCGAAGGGGAAAAGCCTCCCTTTTCATTTGCGGTTCTGCCTCTTGGAACGGCAAATGACTTTGCCAATCACATTGGCCTTGACCCGGCGGACATCACCTCCTGCCTGCGGTTTGCCGTGCGCGCCTCCGCCAAACCGACCGACATTGGCGAGGTCAACGGCTGTGTATTCATCAACATGGCAACTGGCGGCTTTGGTTCACAGGTGACATCACAGACCGACCCGAACCTGAAGCGCGTTCTTGGCGGGGCTGCCTATCTCTTCACAGGTCTGCAGCGGTTTTCGGAACTTTCGGCCTGCGAAGCACGTATCGAGGCGGACGATTTCTCCTGGGAGGGCTCGTTCCTGGCCCTCGCCGTGGGCAATGGCCGCCGCGCTGGCGGTGGCATTCGGCTGTGCCCCGATGCCAAGCTTGATGACGGCTTCCTCGATCTGACCATCGTTCCCTTCCCGCAGTCGGGCAAGGTCATCGACCTTTTGTCGGTGCTGCTGGACAGCGGCGTTGACGACATCAACGGCGGCCCGATCCAGCGCAAGGTGCGCAATCTGAAAATCGAGACCCAGCAGCCCGTGCAGTTCAATCTGGACGGCGAGCCGATGAATGGACAGTCCTGGCAGATTGGGATAAGGCACCACCAGATCGACCTCAGGCGCTGACGGTCGCCGCGCCCGGCAGCAGGCTGAAACGACGTCTTTCCGTCAGCCGTGCAAGGTGCGGGAAGGCGTGGGGCACGGCTTTCAAGAGACGGACAGCATGGACGAATACCAGCTCAAGAATTTCCTCAAGTTCGCGCCTGCCAGGCTGGGGCTGGTGCCGAAAAAACACCTGCTCGTCCACATTCCCAAGAACGGCGGCATGTCGGTGCGCCATGCCAAGGCGCTGGAAGGCAATCTGGTTCTTGCCAACCGGCGCCGCCTGAAAAGCAAGGCTTATGCAAACGCGCTGATGACCTTCATGAAGGATCGCGGGCTTCATCCGGGCTACGAACATGCCCGGCTGCGGGATATCGACCTTTCGGTGCGTGCTGGCACGGTGCCTTTTGCGGTTGTTCGCAACCCCTGGGCACGGACTTTTTCCAGATTCAAGTTCTACCTGCAGACAAGCGGATCCCACGAGGCGGAATTCGATCTGACGGTGAAGGGGTTCGAGGAATTTTTGGAGACGCGCCACGAGTGGGGCAAGGTTGATTTCTTCTGGCACCGCGCCTCGCTCGGCTGGTACCCGCAAAGCGACTATGTGATCGACGAGAGGGGGCAGGTTGCGGTCAATATCCTGCGTCAGGAAAAACTGGGTCCGGAACTGGCAAGATATCTTGGGGCAGATGACACGCTCGAACAGCGCAATATCTCCCGCAATGCCCGTGCCGACCAGGGAGAATTCTACACCGACAGGAATATCGGGATCGTCGCCGACTGGTACAAAACCGAAATCGAACTGTTCGGCTTCGATTTCGAAACGCCGGCAACACGGAACGTCTTTTTCAGCTGACCTCAGTGCGACAGTATTTTGTGTGCTAGAAGATGCGCCTTACTCTGTCCGGTTCCAGACACTGTTTCCATCGATAACTTCCTTGGTTATCCCAAGTGCATCGCGGTGTTCCCGGCCGATGTCGATCGCCACATAGTCGCGCCGCGCGCCGATGAACCTGTTCCTGAATTGTGCGGTAAAGGCATTCAGGTCTGGGTTCATGTAGTTCAGCTGTTTTTCCGGATCGAGTGTCTCATCCATCAGCTCGGCACATCTTGCGGCGAAATCGCTGCGCAGGAAGGAGGGGCTGGTTCCGAAGATCGGCCGCTTCTTGTTGAGACCCTTGCCGAGATCCATTCCGAGGAATGTCCTGCGGCCGGGTTCATAATGATAGAAGGACCGGTAGCCCCAGTTCTTTTCCCGGGTCATCAGGCTGATCTGGCGAACGTCGCGTGTCATTGCCTTATTGACTTCTTCTGGGCGGACATCCCGGTTCAGCACCCAGTCGTCTTCCAGGTGGAAGCACCAGTCCGCAACCGGCTGTCGCCAGAGCCAGCGGATTGCTTTTGTAAAGTGAGGCTTGTCAGGCTTGCGGGTGACGACATTGGCGAAATGCTGTTTGCAGATCTCCTCGCTGGCATCAACCTCCACAGGTCCGCCTTCAAAGGGATCGATGTTGACGTAAAGCGTTCCGATCTCGAAATGCCTGAACAACCGCTGTGAAAAGCTTGCCAGAGTTTTCTCCAACAGCGCAGGCCTTGCCCCCGAAACGAGGAGTACGTCGATTTTCACTGCGTCTGTCATCAAACCTGTCTGCAAATGAAGCCGGAAGTGACCACCGTTAATCCACCCGTACTTGAAATCGCCTGAATTCGCCTGGCGGTTCGTTGCCGTCGCGGTTATGCCAAGCCATCAGCTCGAACGCCAGCGATCTTTGACCTGCACGCTGCCATATCATTATGACTTTTGCTGTTGCCAGTGCATGTTCAAAGCACTCGGAGGTCAGGGTTCTCTTTCTTTTGATTTTGGAACCGACTATAACGCCGGAATCTTCGGTGCGAATTGAGGTGCCGGTCGGACGCCAGCGAATGACCCACCGTTTGCGAACTCTCTCAAACACCAGCGCCGCAGAAATGAAACTCACGTCCGCATTGCTTCTTGAAGAAGCTCTCACGGAACTGGATTGAGACAAAAGAGTCCGATGCAAAAAACAGCTCTCATCACGGGGATCACTGGCCAGGACGGCGCCTATCTCGCAGAACTGCTGCTAGAGAAAGGCTATACGGTTCACGGCATCAAGAGACGGTCATCGTCGTTCAACACAGGACGGATCGATCATCTCTATCAGGACCCGCACGACCGTGATGTGAAGCTGCACCTGCACTATGGTGACATGACGGATTCCACGAACCTCATCCGCATCATGCAGGAAACGCAGCCGGACGAGGTCTATAACCTCGCCGCGCAGAGCCACGTTCAGGTATCCTTTGAGACCCCGGAATATACTGGAAACGCGGACGCCCTCGGTACCTTGCGCCTGCTCGAGGCCATCCGGCTTCTTGGATTGAGCGGGAAAACGCGCTTCTACCAGGCCTCCACGTCTGAGCTCTACGGCAAGGTACAGGAAGTTCCGCAGTCGGAAACCACTCCTTTCTATCCAAGAAGCCCCTATGCCGCGGCAAAGCTCTACGCCTATTGGATCGTCGTCAACTACCGCGAAGCCTACGGCATGCACGCCAGCAACGGCATCCTCTTCAACCACGAAAGCCCGATCCGCGGCGAAACCTTCGTGACCCGCAAGATCACCCGCGCCGCCGCCGCGATCAAACTGGGCCTTCAGGACAAGCTCTACCTTGGCAACCTGGACGCCGAACGTGACTGGGGGCATGCAAAAGACTACGTCCGCGGCATGTGGCTGATGCTGCAGCAGGACAAGGCGGATGATTATGTTCTGGCGACGGGCAAGACTACCTCGGTGCGTGATTTTGTTAATTGGTCATTCTCTGAAGTGGATATCGCGTTAGATTGGCAAGGCTTCGGGGTAGATGAAAAAGGGATCGATGCGGCAACCGGAAAGGTTGTTGTTGAGATCGACCCTCGGTACTTCCGTCCGACCGAAGTCGATCTACTACTTGGTGATGCCACGAAAGCATTCGAAAGACTGGGCTGGAAGCATGATCGAAGTGTTCGCGATCTCATTTCGGAAATGGTTACAAGCGATCTTCGGGAAATGAAGCCTTAGCCTTAAATGCTTCAGGGATTCAGACTATAATGCCAAGAGTTTTGCTGACCGGCGGTTCCGGTATGGTTGGGAAGAATTTGCTCGCGCATGAGCGACCCGACAACTTTGAATTTATTGCTCCCGACAGCTCGAAACTCAATCTTCTGGATTTCGACCAAACCGAAGCTTTTCTGAAGCGAGAGAAGCCGGACATCATTGTGCACGCCGCCGGCGTCGTTGGCGGAATTCAAGCCAATATCGCGAGCCCAGTCCGCTTTTTGACCGACAATTGGAATATGGGCAGCAACTTGATTACGGCTGCTCGGTCTGCAGGTGTTCCTCAACTCCTGAATATCGGCAGTTCTTGTATGTATCCCAAGGATCAGGACACGCCCCTCAAAGAAGCTCAAGTTCTCAGCGCCTCATTGGAACCCTCCAATGAGGGCTACGCTCTTGCCAAGTGTGCCGTTGCAAGGCTTTGCGAATACATCGTTCGTGAAACGCCAGAGTTTCAATATAGAACAATAATTCCATGCAACTTGTACGGACGCTTCGATAAATTTGATCCTGCTGTCTCCCATTTGGTCCCTGCTGTCATACGCAAAATTCATCAGGCAACAGTTGCCAAAAACAAAACGGTTGAGATCTGGGGAACAGGAGAAGCACGCAGAGAATTCATGTTTGCAGAGGACTTGGCGGACGCAATAGTTTTCTTCTTGGGTAAGTTTGAGAAGCTGCCGACGGTAGCAAATGTTGGTGTTGGAAAAGACTTCACCATTAATGAATACTACGAAATAACATCTAATGTTATAGGCTATTCCGGCAAATTTACGCATGATCTGACCAAGCCGGTAGGCATGAAGCGAAAATTGCTAGATGTCAGCCTGCAGTCCGAAATGGGCTGGAAGCCCAAGACGAGCCTGAATGACGGTATTCGCCAGACCTACGAATATTTCCTGTCCCTTGGAGAATGAAATGAATTACCCACTTGCAAGTACAACCTGGGACGAGCGTGAATATGAGGCGCTTCAGCGAGTAATTGAGTCCGGCATTTTCACAATGGGGAAAAAAGTCGCTGAGTTTGAACAGGAATTTGCAAGATTTGTAGGCAGTAATCATGCAGTCATGGTCAATTCCGGCTCTTCTGCAAATTTGCTCATGGTTGCGGCGTTGCGATATAGGTCGAACGCACCCATTCTGCCGGGCACGGAAGTAATTGTCCCCGCAGTGTCCTGGAGTACCACCTACTATCCCCTTTATCAGTATGGGCTGAAACTTAGGTTCGTTGACGTCGACGCTGAAACTCTGAATTACGACCTGGAACAGTTGGAAGGGGCAATCACGCCCGCAACTAAAGTCATCATGGTTGTAAATCTACTCGGAAATCCCAATGACTTCACAGCTATAAACAAAATTGTCGAAGGCAGGGACATCTTGCTACTAGAAGACAACTGCGAGTCTTTAGGTGCACTTTTTGATGGCAAACAAGCTGGTACGTTCGGACTCATGGGAAGTTACAGTTCGTTCTTCAGCCATCACATCTCCACAATGGAAGGTGGCTTGATCACTACCGACGACGAAGAACTATATCATATTCTTCTTTGCCTTCGTGCACACGGTTGGACGCGTAACTTACCAAAAGAAAATCATGTCGCCCCAATGAGCGATAATCCATTCGAGGAATCGTTCCGGTTCATTTTACCTGGTTACAATGTACGCCCTTTGGAGATGAGTGGCGCAATAGGGCTCGAACAACTCAAGAAGCTTCCAGATATGGTGCTTGAGCGTCGGAGAAATGCTGAAAAATTTCGTGATTTGATGAAAAAATACCCATCCCTGAGAATTCAACGGGAAATTGGCCAGAGCAGCTGGTTTGGGTTCGCATTCACCGTCAAATCAGACATGGGCTATGATAGAGGGCAGATCATTGCTGCAATGAACAAGTCAGGTATCGAAGTACGCCCTATCGTCGCCGGTAATTTTACAAAAAACCAAACGATGAAGTGGTTTGACTATTCAATTCATGGCGAGCTCAAAAATGCAAATGATCTTGATCAAAATGGTTTCTTCATTGGGAATCATCACTTCTCGCTATCGGATGAATTTGAAGTCTTGGATCGGGTTCTAACTGCGGTTGTTAACGGTCAAATTTAGTTTATTCTTGCAGAGAGTTGTAATTTGCAATTCAAGAAATGAGATTTGGTTCTCTAGATATGTTTGAGAATCGTAATATTAAACAGCTAATCGAAGTGTCCGCGAATTATCGTAGCGGTTTTGTCCTCAAACCTTTGCGGAGATATTGTTGATAAAAGCAGCTTTTGTGTCTTCGTCGGAAAATTGGGTTTGGACGCGTCAATTTCCCAATCTAGAACCAATCTGGAACAATGTTTATTTTGATTTTTCCAATAATTTGGAAAATTGTGATATACTTTTTGTGTTTGATGCATTGCCAATAAAATATTGTGGTAAAATTAAAGCTCGAAAATGCGTGTTTATAGCTTCAGAACCTCAGAACGTGAAAGTATATTCTTCGAAGTTCTTGAGACAATTTGATCTCATCGTGACGACTGACAAGACTAGCCAACACCCAAATGCTGTATATCAGCAGCCTGGATTGCCTTGGCATGTTGGTGTTTGGAGCGAATTCAACCGATTAAGTAATGTTCCACTTACCTTCGATTTTTTCAGTGACTACCAACCTAAGAAATCTAAATTGATCTCTGTAATTTCGTCAGATAAGGCGTTTACGGAGGAACATAGAGCGAGATTGCGCTTTGTGGACGCTCTTAAGTCTCATTTCGGAGATAGAATTGACTATTTTGGCCGGAACATTTGTTCGTTTACAGATAAAATGGAAGCTCTTTCACAGTATAAATATCATATCTCATTAGAAAATTGCGCAATCTTAGATTATTGGACCGAAAAACTCTCAGACCCTTTCTTAACTCTGACATACCCAATATATCACGGTTGTCCAAACGTAGATGACTACTTCCCAGAAGGCGCAGTATCAAAAATCGACATTCGAGATACGGAAGAATCTATTTTGAAAATAGAGCATATTATTAACTCGAGTTTAGCCGAAGAATCCGAAAGTCTATTAAAGGAAAGTAGGCGAAGAGTCTTGTTTGAACACAATTTGTTTTCTGTACTGGCCAAAATAGCCATCTCATTAAATCAAGATGAATCCGGAGGTTACAAAAAACTTGATTCGGAAAAGTTTTTTATAAAGAATACCTCAACTCTCAAGCGATATCGTAAACGCCTATCGCGTAGGATTGTAAATTTATTGGGCGAGTAGCCAAATGCTGTTTACAGAAAAACAGTTCGATTGGATTAGTTGGAATTTTTCTGCCAATTTTCCCAAACAAACTCATAGCACCATGTTCTATGATGTGTTTTCGAAAGTTTCTCTGTGAGCGTGTTCCGAAGTTCTTTTGCATTATCTACAAAGTCATGAAACTGTACTTGTATATTTTCAAATTTTTCGATCAATCCCGACGAAATCATGTGATCTAGAAGTTGATATTCAGAACCTTCTATATTTATCTTTATAAGATCGACTTTCTTGATATGTAAAGAGTCGAAAACATCTGAAAATTTCTTAACAGTCACAGTTTCGATGCTATTCGTGTCAGATTTATGTAGTATGGATGAGCCATCACCTTCATTGGAGAGGGTAAATCGACCGTTCTCGTCAGATAGTCCAAAATTAAAACAATGTACTTTTGAGTTTTGAGTAAACCTTTTTTCACATTTCTCAAAAAACTCAACACTAGGCTCGAACAAATAAACGTAGCAACGATACCGAATGTTGATTTGGTTTGCAAAGTCACCTTGAAACCCTCCCAAATCAAATACGGTTGAATCCTCATTAAGTGGATATGATAATCTCAATGTCTCATCTCCCTTATCCCGAAACCACCGTTTTACTTCTGTAAGCGGCGCTTCATTCTTCGAGCTTTGAAGTGAAGATTGTTTACGGATAAGAAATAGACGTTTTATCCAGCTTAGCATTGCGAAAAATCTTCCTAGCGTTGAGTTTGATGTTATTATCGGAGGATGATTGCACACAACTAACGCCTGAAGCAATTTCCTAGACTAGGCCTTAGCGCGACTGCAAATTTTATACATAACCAAGAAATATGATCGACTATCCATTCTACGACACGTTAAAATGGCGTTTTCAACAAATGTTTCGGTTACGAACGCTATTTGGTGACATCCATATTTCAGTGTAACCTTTGTGTGAAGAAAGTGTTATGTATGAGCCGTTGTCGAAAGGTATTAGTTGGTAGCAATTAACGAAATGGCACGGTCGCATCGAATGAAACAGCCCAAAACAATAGACACATATGTTGTAAACTTGGAGCGATCAGAAAAACGTAGATCTGAAATGTCTACGAAACTTGACGCATTGAACATTCCCTACGAGTTTTTTGATGCGGTTGATGGTCGAATCGAAAATCACCCCCTGTTTGTAAGATATAGTGAGCGCTCTGCGCTAAAGCATTATGGGTTCGAACTCGCACCTGGGGAACTTGGTTGTTATGCCAGTCATTTCCTTCTTTGGCAGCTCTGCGTTGAAAAAGATAAGCCAATTCTGATTTTAGAAGATGACATTGAGTTCAACTTTAATTTCAATTCAGCATATGAGCTTGCTGTTCAAAAAATTCACGAATACGGTCTCCTCCGTTTATCCGGACACAAAATCAGAAAATATGCGATCTGCGAGCAAATAAGAGAACTGAAAATCGTTCGTTTTAAGCGAGGTCCGCACGGGACATCGTCATATGCTCTTTCACCTCTTGCTGCAAAGAAGCTGATTAGTAAGGCTGAAGTTTGGTACGAACCGGTTGATGTTCATTTGGATAGGTTTTGGAGTCACGGCGTTGAGAGTTTCGGGATTCAACCCTTCCCTGTCTCGCACGTTGCTACTTCGGAGGCTGACTCCGAAATTTGGCAAGGAAAACGGCGCGGTAGTCGTCCAAAAGAATTTAAGAAAAATACTCGCTTTATTCGTTTGAATGACTCTTTGTGGCGATTTTTTGTAAACATTCCATATATAGGTCGTTGGAAACATAATTAGTTTTTCGAAATATCTGGAAAGAGACGTATCAGGGAAAGTATAAGTCAGTTGATTATTGTTCAAATAACTGGTGGCCTTGGCAATCAGATGTTTCAGTATGCTATGGGACGATCGCTGTCTGAGCAGTCTAGCATGCCATTGAAATTGGATATTTCAAGTTACGAGAATTATGAACCTCATTCATTTTTACTTGATAGGTTAAGCATAAAAGCTGAGATTGCTTCCAGAGAAGAAATTCATCAAGTAAAAAAGAAAAAGAGAGAATTTAAGTTTCCATTTATAAATCGAAGATCTATAAATTATGTGAAAGAAGAGGGGTTCACATTCAATCCTGAAGTGTTTAAATTGAAAACATCGACTTATTTTTCTGGATATTGGCAAAGTGAGAAATATTTTAAAAATATCGAAACCCATATCCGAAAAGAGTTTGTGCTTAAAAAAGAACTTGCTCAAAGCCGAGAGAAAATTTTTAAAGAAATACTGGCCTCCAGAGAACCTGTCTCTATTCACGTTAGACGGGGTGATTACGTTAGCAACGCGAAGGCAAACGCATTTCATGGAACGTGCGAACCTGAATGGTACGCAAAGGCAATACAAGAAATTAGAAAAAATTCAGTGGAGATTACACCAGTTGTTTTTTCCGATGACATTGATTGGGTTAAGGAAAATATTGAATTAGATTGCAATGTCATTTGGGTTGAGCCCGATGAAGACGGTCATGACTTCGAGGACATGTACCTAATGTCAGTCTGCCAAAACCACATTACTGCAAATAGTACATTCAGCTGGTGGGGCGCGTGGCTAAACCCTAATAAGGATAAGCGCGTAATTGTGCCTCAAAAATGGTTTAATTCCCAATCGATGAAAACCATAGACTTGATCCCAGCTGGCTGGGAACGCCTTTAGATCAGATGTCATCACTACTGTAAACTTCAATATCTGTTTATCTTATTGCTAATGTCTCACAAACAGCGCTGTCAGTCTCTTCGTTGAAATCTTTTCAAATCTGAACCCCTGCTCAACCAGAAAATGGCACACGGCTGGCAGTGTGGGTTCTTTGGTGAGGCCGCGTTCGGGGCCGCAGTCGACGCAGATGTATTGGACGCGGTCCAGGATCTTTTCAGCGCCTTTGAGGATTTCGGGTTCTGCCCCTTCGCCTTCGATCTTCAGCAGTTTGATTGAACGGATGTCATTTTCTTCGCAGTAGTCGTCGAGTGTGGTCGTCTCGACCTCGACAACAGAGCCGTAGCCTGAAAACTCGATCAGAGAGGAATCGGCCGTGTCCGACTTTTCGTAGAATTTGAGCGTCGTCTTTTCGTGCCAAAGGGCCCGTTGTTCGACAACACCATCCGGGTTGTTGAGATGGCAGCAGGCCGCCTCGTCCCGGCCGGGTTCGAAGGCGATGTAGCGGACGGATTTGCCTTCAAGGCGCAATCCGAGGCCGATCTCGCCTATGTTCGCACCGCAATCGATGACCACGTCGCCGTCCGAAATCGTTGCCGGGTCGATGAAATAGTCGTCCAGAAGGCCCTTGGTTCTCGGCTGAACGCCGTAACGGTAGAAGCCGACGCGCTCGCTGTGAAGAAAGGAGATCTCCTGGCCCTTATCGTCCCGAACGCCGAAGACCGGCTCATTTGAAACAACCTTGATGTTCCAGCGCTTCTTGCTCCGCAGCGCATTCGAGAACATGACATACCAATTGAAAAGCTTTGCGAAGGTGTGCCGGTTCGGGTGACGGACGATGAAATTGTATAATCTTTTTTTCTTTTTCATGTTCGCGCCTGCGTGGGTTGCCTTGCGGTAATCGGTATCAGCTCTCGAAAAGCAGCGTGGAATAGGTCTTGCAAATGACGTCTTCGGAAAACTGGCCTTCAAGGCGGCGTTTGCCACCTTCAACCAATGCATTTTCCTGATCCGGCTTGCCGAGCAGCTGTTTGACCGACCCCACCAGCCCGTCGACATCCCCGCAGGGGGACAGCAGCCCGGTCTTGCCGTGGTCGATCAGCCAGCTTGGGCCGGGTGAGGCGGTTGCGACAACGGGCAGCCCGGCGGTCCAGCCTTCCAGGACAACGTTGCCGAGCGGTTCTTCGTCGGTCGGGCACAGCAGGATATCGGCAGCCTTCAGGAAAGGCGAGGGGTCGCGTTGCCAGCCGAGAAAGTGGACACGGTCCTGAACGCCGAGGTTTGATGCCAGTGCCTTCATGTCGGACATCAGCTCGCCGTCGCCGATCAGCCAGGCATGAACGGTCTCTGGCAGGCCGGCGACCGTTTGAATGGCAAGGTCGAAGCGCTTACGTTCGACGAAACGACCGAGGTGGATCAGCACCGTGGCGTCTTCGGGGGTGTTGAAGTCTGCCCGGTCGACCGGCTTCAGATCCGTGGGCAACGGATCGACAAAGTTGCTGATCACATGGGCACGTTCCGCAGGCCAGCCCATTTCGATGGCCTGGCGGATGATCTCCGGCGTGTTGCCGATCAGGTCCTCGACATTGCCATAGGTGTGAAAGCCGTCCGGCCAGTCGCCAAGGCGCAGGAAGGTGCGCATGTTCGGGCCGGGTTTCGGCATCCATTTGCTGGCCGGGCTCATCCAGCCCATGGTGGAACGCGCGCCGAATGCCTTGATCTGGCGGGCAATGTCCCAGCGGATGACATGGCGTTTCAGGTGCGAGCGGCTGAAGGTCATCTCGCGCACATCGCAGTGTCTGGCAAGGTCATCGCGCCAGGGCCGGTCCTTTCGGATGAAAGCGATCTGCTCCACGCCCCGCCGGGCAAGGGCGCCTGTCAGGCGCACGAAGAACCGTTCTGCCCCGCCATCAACGCCAAGATGAATGTGGGCGAGTTTTTTCGGCTGCATCTGCGTGTCAGTGACCATCGATCACATCGTAGTAGTTATGCGCCCGGCCCAGAAGTCCGCGCAGGTTGCCGGAGCCTTTCATGAGACGGATCAGACCATAGTAGAAGAGTTTCTCGCCGCGCTTTCTGGCGAAGGGTTTCAGCACGAAACCGACGATTGTCGCCAAGAGGCCGAAGAACATGCGCCGCAGGCTTTTGGGAATGAAATGCAGGGCAGCTTTCAGCCGGCCTTCGCGCAGCACGATGTTGAACGCGCCGGAGGTTGCCGCCATGTGCATGCGGCTCAGCAGGCGGCCGGTGGTGACGCGCGAAGCGGGAATGTCCTCCTCGACAAAGGCATCATCCACCCAGATCATCTTTGCGCCGGCCGCATGGGTGCGGCGGAAGAAGTCGATATCCTCGCTGCCGAAGGTCAGGCGTTCGTCGAACCGCAGACCAAGACCGTTCCGCGCGATGATACGGCCGCTCAGCAACACGTTGTTGGTCGGCGCTTCGGTGATGATCGAGCCGGTCGGCCGCGGCTTCAGGAGCTGCGATTTCCACCAGTGCGGGGCCGGCTTTTCATAAATCCGGCGCACGGGGCCGTTGGCGACTTCGGCCTCGTGTTCCAGGCAGGCGGCCAGAAGTTTCTCGATCCAGTCCGGTTCTGCGCGTTCGTCGTCATCGATCAGCGCCACCCAGTCCGGATTGTGTTCCAGCGCCGCTTCCAAGGCCGTGTTGCGGGCAAAGGGGATGCCCTTGCGTTTTTCATGATGGAAGAAAACCGGCAGAGACAGCCTCTTCTTCACATCTTCTGCTGCAGCACCTGTGAAATGCGGCACGGGATCGTTTTCCACAACGACGATCGCCATCTCCGTGTTCGCGGGGGCGATCAGATTGTCGAGGCTATCCAGGCACGCCTGCAGCATTTTCGGCCGCTGCGCGGTGCAAACGGCAATGACCAGTTTCTGGGTCATGAAGGGGTCTCAACCATTCCTCTTGGGTTGGGCAGGGTTTGGCGCATGTGCCTGCCGCTGTCAAAGGGTTTCGGGAAAAGCCATCCGAGGAAATTGACCTTTCCAGCGCGTCAGCCGCGCGCTAGGCTTCCCCTTCAACCCTTTGAGGGACCGTATGAAGCGGCCGTGTTCTGGGAGGAAACACATGAAGGGAATGATGATGCACCGTCCGCTGAAAATCGCGGACCTCATCACCTTTGCAGCGGATACCTATCCGGCCGGTGAGATCGTGTCCGTGAGAACGGAAGGCGACATTCATCGCACCACCTACAAGGAAACCGCCGGCCGGATCGCCCGGCTGGCTCATGGCCTGAAGGCACTCGGCATCGCTGAAAGCGACCGGGTGGCGACACTTGCCTGGAATGGCTACCGCCATTTCGAGCTCTATTATGCAATTTCCGGCATCGGCGCCATCTGCCACACCATCAATCCGCGGCTTTCAGCGGAACAGATGATCTATATCGTCAATCACGCCCAGGACCGGGTGCTGTTCGTAGATCTCACCTTCGTGCCGATCGTTGAAAAGCTGCGGCCGCATTTTCCGGCAGATCTGCGGATCGTCATCATGACGGATCGTGCGCATATGCCCGAAACGACACTGGAAGGTGTGCTCTGTTACGAGGAAATCCTTGACGGACAGCCGGGTGAAATCGACTGGCCGGATTTCGACGAGGACCAGGCCGCCGGGCTTTGTTACACTTCCGGCACGACAGGCAATCCGAAGGGCACGCTCTATTCGCATCGCTCCACGGTGCTGCATGCTTACGACATGTGTGTCACCATTCCCCGGGTCCTCAACGAGGGCTCACGCATCCTGCCGGTGGTGCCGCTGTTTCACGTCAATGCCTGGGGCCTGCCTTATGGCGCGCCGCTTTCCGGCTCCAGCCTGATTTTTCCGGGCGGCGCACTGGACGGCAAAAGCCTGTTCGACCTGATGGACCGCGAAAAGGTCTTCTCCGCCTGGGGTGTGCCGACTGTCTGGATAGGTCTCATGAACGAGATCCGCCAGCGCGGCCGCATTCCCGAAGGCTTCGGCGATATCGTCGTTGGCGGATCGGCTGCCTCGCGCTATCTGATCGAGGCTTTCGAAAAACAGGGCGTCAATGTCTGCCATGCCTGGGGCATGACGGAGATGAGCCCGCTCGGCACCCAGTGCAACCTGCCGCCGGAGATGGCGGATCTGCCGTTCGACCAGCGTATCGACAGGAAGCAGAGCCAGGGGCGGCGGATCTTCGGTGTCGACATGAAGATCGTCGATGATGCCGGCAATCGCCTGCCGCATGACGGAACGACCCCGGGCCATCTCTATGTGCGCGGCAACACGATCACTTCCGGCTATTACGAGGATCCGGAAGCCTCGAAACCCGTGTTCGACAAGGAAGGCTGGTTCTGCACCGGCGATATCGCCGCCATCAGTCCTGAAGGCTTCCTGACGATTACGGACCGTTCCAAGGACCTCATCAAGTCGGGCGGCGAATGGATCAGCTCGCTCGATCTGGAAAACATCGTCATGTCTCATCCGGGCGTGGCGAATTGCGCGGTGATCGCGGTACCCGACGCCAAGTGGGACGAGCGTCCGCTGCTCATCGTTCAGCCGTCGGAGGAAGCGCAGCCGCAGAAGGAGGAGATCCTCTGCCATCTGGCGGAACGGGTCGCCAAGTGGCAGGTGCCGGATGACGTCGTCTTCGTCGATGCATTGCCGATGACGGCAACGGGCAAGGTGTCGAAACTCACGTTAAGAAAACAGTTCCCGGAGGCACCGCATGACGCCTGATCACTTGTTCGGCCTTGGCGGCAAAACGGCACTGGTCACGGGTGGCGCGACCGGGGTCGGCCGCATGGCCGCCGAGGGGCTGATGGCCGCGGGTGCGCGGGTGATGATCGCCAGCCGCAAGTTGGAAGCCTGCCAGGGGGCTGCCGAAGAGCTGAACGCGCTCGGCTATTCGGGAAAGGCCGAAGGCTTTGCCGGGGACGTTGCAACGGAAGAAGGTGTTGCGGCGCTGGTGGGCGAAATCGGCAAGCGCACCGGCAGCCTGGAAATTCTGATGAACAATGCCGGCACAAGCTGGGGCCAGCCGCTTGGCGACTTTCCCTATCACGCCTGGGAACGGGTGATGCGGGTGAATGTCACCGGGTTGTTCCAGCTGACGCAAGGCCTTTTGCCGCTTCTGGAAGCTGGCGCGAGCGACGACAATCCTGCACGGGTCGTCAACGTCGGCTCGGTCATGGGGGAAACGGCCCATGGCGACAGGGCCTACAGCTATGCGGCCTCCAAGGCTGCTGTTCATCATCTGACGCGGATCCTTGCCAAGGAGCTGGCGGAACGGCGCATCACAGTCAATGCGCTGGCCCCGGGACCTTTCGTCAGCAACATGACGGCCTTTGCAACGGCGGACGAGGATGTCCGCTCGCGTGTGGGAGCCCAGGTGCCACTCGGCCGTGTCGGCCGGCCGGAGGATATCGCAGCTGCCATGCAATATCTGTGCGGGCGAGGTGGGGCCTATATCACCGGCGCCATTCTGCCCATCAGCGGCGGTATCAATGTGGAAACCGGGCCAGACCTCTTCCAGGAGGCCTATTGAGTGAGCACTGATACGCTGTCACGCACCCTTGCCGCAAGCGAGCTGGAAACGCTTGTCGGAACGGAGGTCGGCGTGTCCTCCTGGTACCTGATCGACCAGGCCAGGATAGACGCTTTTGCCGAGGTGACGCAGGACCACCAGTTCATCCATGTTGATCCTGAAAGGGCGGCGGAAACACCTTTCGAAGGTACGATCGCGCACGGGTTTCTGACGCTGTCGCTCCTCTCCGCGATGGGTGTTGAAGCCCAGCCGAAGATCAAGGGCGCAACAATGGGCATCAATTACGGTTTCGACAAGGTGCGTTTTCTTGCACCCGTAAAGGTGGGCAGCCGGGTCCGCGGGCGGTTTGTCCTCGCCCGTCTTTCAAGGCCGAAACCGCAAGAGGTTGATATCGTCTGGCAGTCGACGGTGGAGATCGAGAACGGCAAGCGGCCTGCGCTGGTCGCCGAATGGCTGAACAGGTTCTACCTGGAAGAAGAGGCGGACAAATCATGTTGAAGGCAAGATCCCTTCCCAAGGCTTTGCAGGGTTTGAGGCTTCCGGCTGTCGCGGCACCACTCTTTATCGTCTCCTGTCCGAAGCTGGTGATCGCCCAGTGCAAGGCCGGGATTGTCGGCAGTTTTCCGGCCCTCAACGCAAGGGACGAGCCTAGCGGTCCGGTTGTTCTGGAAGCCTGGCTGAAGGAGATCACCGAAGCGCTGGACAGGCACAACCAGGAAAATCCGGATCGGCCTGCCGCGCCTTTCGCGGTCAACCAGATCGTCCACCGGTCCAATGAGCGACTGGAGCGGGATGTCGAGATCTGCACGCGGTGGAAGGTGCCCGTCTGGATCACGTCCATGGGCGCGCGGGTCGAGGTGAACGAGGCGGCCCATTCCTGCGGCGGTATCGCCCTGCATGATGTCATCAACAACACCTACGCAAAAAAGGCCGTCGAAAAAGGCGCCGACGGGCTGATTGCGGTGGCGGCAGGGGCAGGTGGTCACGGTGGCCCGCAGTCACCTTTCGCGCTGGTGCGCGAGATCCGGGAATGGTTCGACGGTCCGCTGCTTCTGGGCGGGGCCATCTCCACCGGCGAAGCGCTGCTGGCGGCCCGCGTTCTGGGTGCCGATTTTGGCTATGTCGGCTCGCCTTTCGTTGCGACGGAGGAAGCCAACGCGGACCGGACCTACAAGGACATGATGGTTGCAGGCGGGGCCGAGGACGTGCTGACGTCCTCGCTCTTTACCGGGCATCCGGCCAACTACCTGAAAGGCTCCATTCGCAAGGTCGGTCTTGATCCCGATCATCTGCCGGACGAGTGGGATGTCAGCGTCATGCCGGACGACAGTCCCAAGCCGAAGGCCTGGCGGGAAATCTGGGGCGCTGGCCAGGGCATCGGCGCGATCAAGTCCGTCGGGCCGGCAGCCGCCGTGGTCGAGCGCCTGGAAACCGAATACCGCGCCGCCATTGAGCGGCTGCGCGCCGATATCTGTTAGGGGGAAGTGATGGATCTTGGAATGACCGAACGGGTGCGGCCGCTGATCGAGCAGGTGCGCCAGATGGTGGAAACCGAAATCGCCCCTCTCGACCGGGAATATCACGAGGAAGTCGGCCGTCACCCGTCCGGTGATCGGTTCCGGATGACGGAGCGCCAGCTTGAAATTCTGAACAGCCTCAAGGCCACGGCCAAGGAACGCGGGCTCTGGAATTTCTGGCTGACGGACAGCGAAAAGGGCTTCGGCCTGACGACCGTGGAATATGCCTATCTGGCCGAGGAAATGGGCAAGGTTGGCATTGCCGCGGAAGTCTTCAACTGCAATGCCCCCGACACGGGCAATATGGAAGTGCTGGAGCGCTACGGCACCGAGGCTCACAAGGAAAAGTGGCTGAAGCCTCTGCTTCGGGGCGATATCCGCTCGGCCTATCTGATGACGGAGCCCGATGTTGCCTCCTCGGATGCCACCAACATCGCGCTGACGGCTGTGCGCGATGGCGATGCCTGGGTGCTGAATGGCGACAAGTGGTGGGCAACGGGTGCGGGCGATCCGCGCTGCGCGCTCTACATAGTCATGGCCGCAACCGATCCGGATGCCCACAAGCACAGCCGCCATTCCATGTTCCTGATCCCGGCGGATGCCGAGGGCATCGAAGTGCTGCGGCCGATGCATGTCTTCGGCGCCGACGATGCGCCGCACGGCCACATGCATATCCGCTTCACCAATGTGCGGGTGCCGCAGGAAGACCTCGTGCTGGGTGAAGGTCGGGGTTTCGAGGTTGCACAAGGACGCCTCGGTCCGGGCCGCATTCACCACTGCATGCGGGCCATCGGCCAGGCGGAAAAGGCGCTGGAACTTCTGTGCAAGCGAGCCATGGGCCGGGAGGCCTTTGGCAAGAGGCTGATGGATCTTGGCGCCAATTACGACATCATCGCCAATGCGCGGATGGAAATTGAAATGGCCCGTCTGCTCTGCCTCAAGGCAGCCTGGGTGATGGACACACAGGGCACCCGTGCCGCGCAGCCGTGGATCAGCCAGATCAAGGTGGTGGCGCCCCTCACCGCCCTGAAGGTGGTCGACGAGGCCATGCAGGTTCATGGCGCCGCCGGCATCAGCCAGGACTTTCCGTTGGCGGCCATGTGGACACACCTGCGCACTCTTCGCTTTGCCGACGGTCCCGACGCCGTCCACCGTCGCCAGGTAGCGCGCACGGAGCTGCGGAAATATTCCAACGGGAAGCTGTGACGATGGACTTTCTCCAGCTTTCAATCAGGAGCGACCGCCACGACGCCTTACCTCCCCACCTCCTCATCCTGAGGAGCCGCCCTTGCGGCATCTCGAAGGATGGGCCCCTTGCTCCAGAGTTTGCCGCCCATCCTTCGAGACAGCGCTGCGCGCTTCCTCAGGATGAGGAGGTGGGGAAGAAAGCGGCCGATGGACTGGTTCAAGGAATGGGTTTCACCACATGGGCGTCCCGCTCATGACCCCGGGCACGGACCTCGCCCTCACGGCCCTCAGTAGCTGGCTGGAAGGGGCCCTTCCCGGCTTCAAGGGCCCGCTCAAGGCCGAGAAGTTCAACCGGGGGCAGTCCAACCCCACGTTCCGGCTCAGCGCAGCGTCTGGTGACTATGTCCTTCGCCGCAAACCACCCGGCGTGCTGCTGAAATCAGCGCACGCGGTCGAGCGTGAGTTCCGTGTGCAAAAGGCGCTGGCCGGGTCGGATGTGCCGGTCGCACGCATGCATGTCCTGTGCGAGGACGACAGCGTGATCGGGTCTGCGTTCTACGTCATGGATCTCGTCCGGGGCCGCAATTTCGATGAGCCGCGATTGCCGGATCTGGATCCGCAAACACGACGCGGCATCTATGACGAGCTGAACCGCGTCCTGGCGGCCATCCATGGCATTGATCTGGAAGCGTGCGAGCTTGCCGACTACGGCCCCGGCGGGAATTACTACCGCCGCCAGATCGACCGCTGGACCAAGCAATACCGGGCAAGTGAAACCGGCCCTATTCCCGCGATGGACGAACTCATTGCCTGGCTAGACGCCAATGTGCCCGAAGACGACGGACGGCGCACGCTTGTGCATGGCGACTATCGCATCGACAACCTCTTGTTCGCGGTAGATGGGCCAGCCTGCGTTGCCGTGCTCGATTGGGAACTGTCGACCATCGGCCATCCGTTTGCCGATCTGGCAGCCTTGATCATGCAGTGGCAGCACCCACCCGGCACCGAAGGCCGGGGGCTGGCCGGCGTTGACCGGAAGTCGCTGGGCATTCCGGAAGACCAGGACTTCATCGACGCTTACTGCGCCCGCATGGGGCTCACCGGCATTCCGGGTTTCGGTTTCTACCTGGCCTTCGCCTTCTTCCGAATGGGGGCGATCCTGCAGGGCGTCAAGAAACGCGCCCTCGACGGAAATGCCTCCAACCCGGAGCTCGGTCTGAAGCTGGGCGAGAGCGTTCCGCACTACGCCGCTGGCGGCTTGAAGGCGGCCCGACAAGGCTAGACTCCCTCCAGAAAGCCGCAAGAGGCTCGTCCGGGGTGACATCTTGTGTGGTGGCGTATGCTTTTCCCCATCAACACCGCGCGCAGCGGCGCGGCTTGCCGCCCTTGGTCACCCCTTCGCGTTCATCTCCGCAAAGGTTCCACCGGTTTCGGCGATCTGCCGCAGGAGAGCCGGGACTTTCCAGTAGTAGGCGTCTTCCCTGGCATACTCTTCGATCCGGCGAACCAGTTCACCCGCGCCGATGACATCTGCCGTGTGCAGCGGGCCGCCGCGGAAACGCGGGAAGCCGTAGCCGTTGAGGAAGACGGCGTCGATGTCGATGGGGCGAAGCGCGATGCCTTCCTCCAGAACGCGCACGGCTTCGGAAATCATCGCGGTCATGAAGCGGCTGACGATTTCATCTTCCGTGAAGCTGCGCGGTGTCACACCGGCCTTCTCCCGTTCCGCGTCGATGATCGCGAGCGCTTCCGGGTTCGGCCGGGAACCCTGATCATCGTAGATGTAGAAACCCTGACCGGTCTTGCGTCCGAACCAGCCGTTTTCGCAAAGACGGTCGGCTATCGGAATGTAGCGTTCCTCGGCGGGTCTGGTGGCGGCGCGGCGCTTGTTGGCTGCCCAGCTGATGTCGAGCCCGGCAAGGTCGGCCACCTGGTAAGGCCCCATGGCAAAGCCGAAGCCGCGCATGGCCGTGTCGATCTGTTCCGGCGAGGCGCCATCCATCATCATGTAATCGGCTGCCTTCTTGTAGAAGGTCATGATGCGGTTGCCGATGAAGCCGTCGCAGACGCCCGAGCGCACGGCGATCTTCTTCAGTTTCCTGGCCAGTGCGAAGCCGGTCGCAACCACATCGGCGCCGGTCTTGTCGGCAACCACCACTTCCAGAAGCCGCATCACATGGGCGGGCGAGAAGAAATGCAGGCCGATGACATCCTGCGGACGGGAGGTCGTCGCGGCGATCTCGTTGATGTCGAGATAGGACGTGTTCGAGGCAAGCACGGTGCCCGCCTTGCAGACCTTGTCCAGCGTCTGGAAGATGTCGCGCTTGACGCCCATGTCCTCAAAAACGGCCTCGATGACGAGATCTGCATCTGATAACGCGCCAAGATCCGTCGAGGTGCCGAGTTTTGCGGCCAGAATGTCGTCGCGGCCAGCTTCCGAAAGCTTGCCGCGTTTGACCGCACCGTCAAGGTTCCTGGTGATCGTCGCAACACCGCGGTCAAGTCCGTCCTGGTCGCGCTCGGTCAAGGTTACGGGCAGGCCGGCCAGCAGGATGGCAGTTGCGATGCCCGAGCCCATGGTGCCGCCGCCGATGACGCCAACAGAGTTGATCTCGCGCGCGGTCGCGGTGGCTTCGGGGATCTTGGTGACGGCGCGTTCGGAAAAGAAGGCGTGGATCAGGCCGGCCCGCTGCGGGCTTGCCATGCATTCCTCGTAGAGCCGGCGCTCTTCCTTCATGCCGTCGCGGATCGGCAGGTGGCAGGCTTCGACGGCATCGACGCATTTGTGCGGCGAGAACAGCAGCGGCTGGCTTTTGGCAAGCTTGGTACGCATCGCCTCGATGGCGGCGGGGTCCGGTTCGGCGGTCAGATCGCCCGTCTTGCGGTTCGGCAGATCACCGGCCAGAAGATCCTTGGCGGAGGAGAGGGCAACGTCACGCGGATCGCCTTCAACGATCCGGTCGATCAGGCCGTTGGCCAGGGCCTCGTCGGCACCCATAGGCTTGCCGCTGGTAATCATGTCGAGAGCCGTCGCGATACCGGCAAGCCGGGGCGCGCGCTGGGTGCCGCCGGCGCCCGGCAGAATGCCGAGCGTCACTTCCGGCAAGCCCACCTTGGATCCCGTCAAGGCGACGCGCGCGTGGCACGACATGGCAACTTCCAGGCCGCCGCCAAGCGTGGTGCCGTGCAGGACGCATACGATCGGCCTGGAGGTGCTTTCGATGAAGTTGCACAGTTCGGGCAGCCACGGGTCGAGCGGCGGTTTGCCGAATTCGCGAATGTCGGCACCGGCAATGAAGGTCCGTCCCTTCGCATAAAGCGCGATCACCTCAACGCCATCGGTCTGCTGCAGGGTTTCCACTGCCTGCCACAAGCCGGAGCGGATCGCGTGGGAGGCAGCATTCACCGGCGGATTGTCGAGAGCGATCAGGCCGACAGAGCCGTTGATCTCGATCGAGACGACGTCGTTGATACCGGTTTCGCCGGCAGGGGTTTCCGTAGGCATGAATTCCTCCCAGGGCGCCAGTCGGGGCGCGAATTTTGGGCCGGATTGTCAGGTCCGGGCAGAGCTTGTCAAGGTGACCGAAGAGAGCAAGTGAAGTGTTCAGTCCTTCGGCGGTGCTTTCGGTGTGAAAGCACAGCGGTCAGGTTTCAGGTCGATAAGCGGGGTGCCGTCGAGGCAGTCAAGCCCGCGCACGATCAGGTTCGGACCATCGACGGAAACGAGTTTTGCCAGAACGGTGCCGATCGGGTTCGGCCGGACGGGCGAACGCAGGGCAAAGGTACCGAAAATGTTGTCGCTATGTGCCGGGTTCTGGACGATGAGATCCCGCCGGGCCTTGTCGAGCCAGTAAAGCAGTTCAATCTTGTCGTATTCTTCGATGCCCTTCAGTGCCGGGACCCAGGGCTCGAAAATCTCGATCCGGCACTCTGGTCCGTCCACCTTGCCCTGGCGCGGGCAATCCTTGCGGTCCTTCCAAGGGGTGTGGATCCTGCCGATGAAGAAGAGCCTTGCATCGTCCGGCTCCTGGATCGGAACCGAAATTTCATGCGGGCGGATATCGCTCATCGTTGTCTTTCCTGAATGTATGCCGGAACACTGAAGGCGGCGCGGGTCAAGCGGACAACCAGCGGACGGAGCCGTGGCCGGCCAGGTCATAACCGCCGAGCGCCGCGGCCTTGTCCCGGAACTCTGACGTTCGTGCAAATTCGAACAGCATCTGAACAGGCGGGGTGAAAAAGGAGCGCCGGTCGATAAGCAGGTCGAAGCATTCCTCGGCCAGCGGCACGAAGGCCAGCTTGAAAGGTCTTGCCGCGGTTTCGATGCCGAGCGCGGCATCGGCTTCACCGGCGGCAACGGCCGACGCCGCATCGTTTTCCGTGTGGGCGGTGGCAGGGCCGGTGGTCAGATCTGCTTCGCTCAGGCCGGCATCGGCAAGCAATCTGGAAAACAGGAGGGCAGTGCCGGTGCCCGGCTGGCGCATGGCAACGCGCCTGCCTTTCAGATCGGCAACGGATCGAACAGTCGGTGCAGCCTCCCGGGAAACCAGAAGGCCGCGTTTACGGGATGCCCAGCTGATCAAGACCGCATCCTTCAGGCCCAGTTCGCTGATTGACGCGACATTCCAGCCGTTTTCTTCCGGCAGATGCAGGCCGGCAAGGGCGGCGTCTCCGGCGGCAAAGCGGTTCAGACCGTCCGCGCTGCCGTTGCACAGCATGGCCAGTCCGCAACCGGAAGCATGAACCGCCCAGTCCAGCAGGGGGTCGTGTGATCCGGCCAGAACGCCCGGGCGTTCCGGTGTCGCGGCGGCAGTCGGACCTTCGATCCAGGACCGCAGTTCGGCTGCGGGAAACAGGAGTTTGCCCGTGATTCGCCGATGCGGGATCTCGTTGGCGGCGGCAAGGTCGTAAACCTTGCGTTCCTTGACCCGCAAAAGGTCGGCCACTTCCTTCGTGGTCAGGAACTGAAGCTGCTGTGTGCCGGTGTCGTGCAAGGTGTTGCCCATGATTGATTCAAGGGACATTATCGGAGGAACTTCCGGAGAGACAAGACTGTCCGGAAAGACTTCGCCTGGTCGGTTTGACGGATAAAGGAAACCGTACCGCCCGGGCCGGATTTTTCTGACCTGATTTTTTAAAAAGTGGAATAAATTTCCTCAAAGTTCGAAAAGAGGAAATCTTTTATTTTTATCTTTTGCCGGATACGAGAGGAATTGTCTCACCTCGCGTGACTTGCTAATGAAGCTTTAATGAAGGCAAAAATGCCTCGTTCAAAGAAGCAGCAATGGCTTCCGGGGGTAACAAAAAGAATATGGATTACTTTCTACAGCAGCTGATCAACGGCGTGACGCTAGGGTCGATCTACGGCCTGATCGCCATTGGCTACACGATGGTGTACGGCATCATCGGGATGATCAACTTCGCCCATGGTGACATCTTCATGGTCGGCGCCTTCATCGCGCTGATCTTCATCGTCGCTTTCGGCATCACGGCAGGCCTGCCAGTGGCGCTCCTCATTCTGGCGCTGATCGGTGTCCTGGTCATTTCGATGGCCCTGACGGCGGCCTGGGGATGGACGGTCGAGCGGATCGCCTACCGCCCTCTGCGCGGCTCCTTCCGCCTGGCACCGCTGATCACGGCGATCGGCGCTTCCATCACGCTTCAGAACTTCGTTCAGATCTCGCAGGGCGCGCGCAACAAGCCTCTGCAGCCCCTGATCTCCGGCGGCTTCACGCTGAGCGACGGCGGACCGGACGGAACCGGCTTCATCGTGCAGCTGTCCTACACGCAGATCCTGATCATCGTGGTGACTGTCGTTCTGATGGTCGGCTTCACCTTCCTGATCAACAAGACCTCTCTGGGCCGTGCGCAGCGCGCCTGCGAGCAGGATCGCAAGATGGCGTCGCTCGTCGGTGTCAACGTCGATCGGACGATTTCGCTGACCTTCGTCATGGGTGCAGGCCTTGCGTCCGTCGCAGGTCTGATGTTCCTGCTCTACTACGGCGTGATCGACTTCTACATCGGCTTCCTGGCCGGTGTGAAAGCCTTTACCGCTGCGGTTCTTGGCGGTATCGGCTCGCTGCCGGGTGCCATGCTCGGCGGGTTGTTGATCGGCCTCATCGAGACCTTCTGGTCCGGCTATTTCTCGGTCGAGTACAAGGACGTTGCCGCCTTCTCGATCCTGGCGATCGTGCTGATCTTCATGCCCGAAGGCCTGCTCGGCAAGCCGGAAGTGGAGAAGGTCTGATCCATGTCAGCAAAATCTGAGAACCTCTTCATGGTGTCGCTCAAGGATGCGGCGGCCGGGGGTGCGATCGCGCTTGCCCTGTTCGGTGTCCTGATCGGCATGAAAGCCGAGGTCGCAAGCGGCCTTGGCGGTCAGCTCGGCATTGAATACCGCTGGGCAGCCGTTGCCATTGCAGTCGCCATCGTCTTCGGCGGGCGGCTGCTCCTCAACCTGTTCGTCTGGAAGGCCGACAAGCCTGTCACCGAAACGGCGAAAGGTTTCCTGCCGAGCGCCAAGCCCCTGGCCAAACTGGGCAAGTTCGCGATGCCGGTGTTTCTGATCCTGGCTGTGGTCCTGCCGTTCCTGCTGATGTCGGCCTATGGATCGCGCGGGTCGCGCCAGTATCTCGACCTTGCCATTCTGGTGACCACCTACGTGATGCTCGGCTGGGGCCTGAACATCGTGGTCGGTCTCGCCGGCCTGCTTGATCTGGGATACGTCGCCTTCTACGCGGTCGGTGCCTATTCCTACGCGCTGCTGGCCCAGTATTTCGGCTTCTCCTTCTGGATCTGTCTGCCGCTCGCCGGCATCCTGGCCGCTTTCTGGGGTATCATCCTGGGCTTCCCGGTGCTGCGTCTCAGGGGGGACTATCTTGCCATCGTGACGCTGGCCTTCGGGGAAATCATCCGGGTGGTCCTGCTCAACTGGTATGACTTCACCGGTGGCCCGGACGGTATCTCCGGCATTCCGCGGCCGAGCTTCTTCGGTATCGAATTCGAGCGCGGCCCTGGCGGCTTCGCCGACACCTTCGGTCTGGAATACAATTCCATTCACCGCATCATCTTCCTCTACTACCTGATCCTGATCATGGCTCTGGTCACCAACTTCGTGACCATGCGTCTGCGCAAGCTGCCGGTCGGGCGGGCTTGGGAAGCCCTGCGCGAGGATGAAATCGCCTGCCGCTCGCTCGGCATCAACACCACCAACACCAAGCTGACCGCTTTTGCGCTCGGTGCGATGTTCGGTGGTTTCGCGGGCTCGTTCTTCGCCACCCGGCAAGGTTTCATCTCGCCGGAAAGCTTCACCTTCATCGAATCCGCGGTCATCCTGGCGATCGTCGTTCTCGGCGGTCTCGGCAGCCAGATCGGTGTCGTCATCGCCGCAGTCGTGATGATCGGTGGTTTCGAGTTCTTCCGCGGACTGGAAGAATACCGCATGCTGGTGTTCGGGCTTCTGATGGTCGTCATCATGGTCTGGAAACCGCGCGGCCTCATCTCCACCCGCATGCCGTCGATAACCCTCAGCGGCAAGAAGGCCAAGGGCATCAGTGCCGACCTTGTTCAGGAGGGCCACGGATGAGCTCCTGGGATACAAACCCCGTCCTGACGATCGAGCATCTGACCATGCGCTTTGGCGGCCTGGTCGCCATCGACGATCTGTCGTTCAATGTCGGGCGCGGCGACATTACCGCCCTGATCGGCCCGAACGGCGCCGGCAAGACCACCGTCTTCAACTGCGTTACCGGCTTCTACAAGCCGACCGAAGGGCGGGTCGTGATGAACCGCACCAACGGCGAGCATTACCTGCTCGAGCGCATGGCGGATTTCCAGATCTCTGCGAAAGCCAAGGTGGCCCGCACCTTCCAGAACATCCGCCTGTTCGGAGGCATGACCCTTCTGGAGAACCTGATGGTCGCGCAGCACAATCCGCTGATGCTGGCTTCGGGCTATTCGCTTGCGGGTATCTTCGGTCTGGCAACCTTCCGCAAGGCAGAGCGTCAGGCAGTCGAAAAGGCGCGTTACTGGCTGGAAAAGACAGCGCTCATCGACCGGGCGGACGCCCCGGCCGCTGACTTGCCTTACGGCGACCAGCGCCGTCTGGAAATTGCCCGGGCCATGTGCTCCGGTCCGGAGCTGCTGTGTCTGGACGAACCGGCTGCAGGTCTGAACCCCAAGGAAAGTGGCGAGCTGAACGCGCTCCTGCAGTACATCCGCAAGGAGCACGGCACCTCTATCCTTCTGATTGAACACGACATGAGCGTTGTGATGGAAATTTCGGATCACGTCGTGGTTCTGGACTATGGCGAGAAGATCTCCGACGGCACGGCGGCCGCAGTGAAGGACGATCCGAAGGTGATCGCCGCCTATCTGGGCGTACCGGACGAGGAAGTCGACGCCGTGGAAGAGGAGGTTGGCATATGACAACCTCCAACCACCTCCTGGAAGTCAGGAACGTCGAGACCCACTATGGCAAGATCATCGCGCTGCGCGGTGTCGATCTGACCGTCGACCGGGGCGAGATCGTCTCCCTGATCGGGGCCAACGGCGCCGGCAAGTCGACGCTGATGATGACCATCTGCGGTACGCCGCAGGCCAGCTCCGGCCAGGTTATCTACGACGGCGAAGACATCACCCGCATGCCCACCCACCAGATCATGCGCAAGTCGATTGCGCAGTCTCCGGAAGGGCGGCGGATCTTCCCGCGCATGAGTGTGATGGAAAATCTGATCATGGGTGCGGAAATGGCCGGCAACCACGATCTGGAAGCCGGACTTCAGCGCGCCTTCGACCTGTTTCCGCGCCTCAAGGAGCGCCGGAACCAGCGCGGCGGTACGCTTTCGGGCGGTGAGCAGCAGATGCTGGCGATCGCCCGGGCCCTGATGTCCAACCCGCGTCTTCTGCTTCTGGACGAACCGTCCCTCGGCCTTGCGCCGCTGATCGTGAAACAGATCTTCGATGCTATCCGGGATCTCAACCAGAGCGACGGTCTCACCGTCTTCCTGGTGGAACAGAACGCCTATCATGCGCTGAAACTGGCACACCGGGCCTACGTGATGGTGAACGGCAAGATCACCATGTCGGGTTCCGGCAAGGAACTGCTCGCCCGCGAGGACGTGCAGGCAGCCTACCTCGAAGGCGGAAGACACTAGGAGCGCGCTATGGGTATTCTTTATCAGACCAGTTTCGGCGTGTTTCTCGTCCTGCTGTGCTGCCTTGGCGGCGGCGCGGCCTGGATGACGGGACGTGCCTGTGCCAACACCTGGCGGCCGCTTTATGTGCTGTTCTGGTTCGTGTTCCTGTTGAGCCTGGCGATCAGGTTCCTGACCTTCGCCCTGTTCGACGGAACGCTACTGTCGGTGCACTATCTGGTTGTAGACTATCTCATTCTGCTTGCAATCGGCCTGGCGGGATGGCGGTATACACGCACCAACCAGATGACGACGCAGTATGTCTGGCTTTACGAAAAGACGAGTCCCTTCAGTTGGCGGTTGAAGACCGGCCAGACGGACAAATACGCCAAGGATTGAGAATTCCGGAGGTGCGTTTTCCGCACCGATGGGGAACCGGCTGGGAATGGACGAAAAACAACAAGAATCGTCCCTGGCCCGGCCAAAACGGAAGCACGGGCTTCCATTCCAAGTGGTCCAGATAACTGGAACCAGGGGAGTTGATGATGAAAAAGTATCTTTTGGCTAGCGTTGCTGCAGTTGCCGGTGTGGCCATGTCCACCGCCGCTTTTGCAGACATCGTGATCGCAACTGCAGGCCCGATGACCGGCCAGTACGCCTCCTTCGGCGCGCAGATGAAAGCCGGTGCCGAGCAGGCCGTGGCGGACATCAACGCAGCTGGCGGCGTCAATGGTGAACAGCTGGTGCTGGAAGTGGGCGACGATGCCTGCGACCCGAAACAGGCTGTTGCCGTTGCCAACCAGATGGTCGGTAAGGGCGTGGTCTTCATGGCCGGTCACTTCTGCTCGGGCTCTTCCATCCCGGCATCCGCCGTTTACGCGGAAGAAGGTATCGTCCAGATTTCTCCGGCTTCCACCAACCCGAAGTTCACCGACGAACGTCCGGGCCCGGGCACCTTCCGCGTTTGCGGTCGTGACGACCAGCAGGGTCAGGTTGCCGGTACCTATCTGGCAGAGGAATTCGGCGACAAGAACATCGCCATCGTTCACGACAAGACTGCCTATGGCAAAGGCCTCGCCGATGCCACCAAGGAAGTCATGAACGCTGCCGGCAAGAACGAAACCCTCTACGAAGCCTACACTGCCGGTGAAAAGGACTACACCGCGCTGGTTTCCAAGCTGAAGTCGGAAAACATCGACGTTCTCTACGTCGGCGGTTACCACACCGAAGCCGGCCTGATGAAGCGTCAGATGGTCGACCAGGGCATGAGCACCGTTCTCGTTTCCGGCGATGCACTCGTGACCGACGAATATTGGTCGATCACCGGCCCGGCTGGCGAAGGCACTCTGATGACCTTCTCTCCGGACCCGCGCAAGAACCCGGAAGCTGCTCCGGTCGTGAAGGCACTTGAAGACGCCGGCAAGACCGCTGAAGGCTACGCGCTCTACACCTACGCCGCCATCCAGGCTTGGGCAGCAGCTGCCGCAGCTGCCGGCTCCACCGAGTATGACGACGTTGTCGGCGCCCTGAACGACGGCGACTTCAAGACCGTTCTCGGCGACCTCTCCTTTGACGACAAGGGCGACGTCACCCTGCCGGGCTACGTCTGGTACGAGTGGAAAGACGGCCAGTACGACTACAAATAAGTCGTATACGCTGCAAGGTTGATGCTTAGCGTCAGGCCCCGTCCGGCAGTTGCCGGGCGGGGTTTTTTGTTGCCCGCACGGTGCCCGCGGCTCCCTTGTCGCGCTATTTTCCGCATGACGCAGCCAGAGCATTCCGTGACGTTCTACGGCTATTGGTGCAAGTTGGCTTGCGCGAAACTCTTCTAGAGGCACAACAAAGAACATCGTTGTGTAGTAAAGATTGCCGAACCCGGAGAAAGATATTTCTTTCTTCGGGCGCTTCTTCTTGAGTAAAAAATACGGCTTCATACCGCGCTGCAAAATATTAAGTCGGCGCCTGACTAAAAAATATCCAAATTTTTTTCATAACCCCTTTCCAAAAGGCAGTAATTTTGTTTTTCTATGCGCGTTCGCACACATCGATAGCTCTTCAGGAACAGAGGTTACCTGGAGGTTATTGGTCGTGCGTCTAATAATAATGATAGAAGCTGACTTGGGGACACAATGGCGAACACACGGGGCGCTGCTGTTAAGTATGACAGCGTTCAAAAGAGCTATGACGGGGAAACCCTGGTCGTAAAGAACCTCAATCTCGATATTCCGCCGGGCGAATTCCTGACAATGCTCGGCCCGTCCGGTTCCGGCAAAACCACCTGCCTGATGATGCTGGCCGGTTTCGAACCGGCAACGCATGGCGAAATCTACCTGAACGACCGTCCGATCAACAACGTGCCCCCGCACAAGCGCGGCATCGGCATGGTGTTCCAGAACTACGCCCTGTTTCCGCACATGACGGTGGCCGAGAACCTCGCCTTTCCGCTTCAGGTGCGCGGTGTCGGCAAGGCTGACCAGCAGGAAAAGGTCAAGCGGGCTCTCGAGATGGTCGAGCTCGGTTCGTTCGGCAACCGCCGTCCGGCACAGCTCTCCGGGGGTCAGCAGCAGCGCGTCGCAGTGGCCCGTGCCCTGGTGTTCGATCCGGAGCTGGTGCTGATGGACGAGCCGCTCGGTGCGCTCGACAAGCAGCTGCGCGAGCAGATGCAGTACGAGATCAAGCACATTCACGAGAACCTGGGCGTCACCGTCGTCTACGTGACCCACGACCAGACCGAAGCGCTGACCATGTCGGACCGCGTGGCTGTGTTCAACGATGGTGTCATCCAGCAATTGTCGACGCCGGACGATCTCTATGAAGATCCGAAGAATTCCTTCGTCGCCCAGTTCATCGGTGAAAACAACAAGTTGAACGGCAAGGTCATCGAGATCAACGGCTCTGAGTGCCTTGTTGAACTCGATGATGGCACTAAGCTTAAGGCTGACAAGGTCAACGTGTCCGCCGTCGGCGACAGGACGACCCTGTCCCTGCGGCCGGAACGGGTGGAGTTCGACACCCACGACACGATGGACAATCTGGTCAACGGCCGGATCGAGGAACTCATCTACCTCGGTGACCATATCCGCGTTCGCATGAACGTGGGCGGCAACGACGAGTTCATCGTCAAGGTTCGCAACCGCGGAGAAAAGCGCAAACTCGCCGTCGGCGAGACAGTCCGCGTCGGCTGGGCGCTGAACGACTGTAAAGCGCTCGATGCGGTTGTCTGAAATCGCCCGGCGGCCGGCAACCGGCCGCCAGCGACCACAACGGAAAAATCCGTTAAATCCTAAAAGAGGGAGCTAACTCACATGAAGCTCAAAACTGTAATTCTCGCAGGCACCGCTCTGGCATTTGCCGGCAGCGCGGCCATGGCGAAGGACATGACCATCGTTTCCTGGGGCGGCGCCTATCAGGCCTCCCAGAAAAACGCCTACGCCGATCCGTATGTCGCGGAAAACTCCGACATCAACGTGATCTGGGACGAGTCTTCGAACGAGGCTGTCGCCAAGCTGCGCGCCATGAACGAAGCCGGCAACATCACGTGGGATCTGGTCGACGTGGTTGCTTCCGACGCGATCCGTCTGTGCGACGAAGGCCTGGCACTGGAAATCGATCCGGACACCGACCTTGCCGATGCACCGGACGGTACCAAGGCTTCTGAAGACTTCGGCGACCTGCTGGTCTCCGAGTGTTTCATTCCGCAGATCGTCTACTCCACCACCTTCGGCTATCGTTCCGACATCGCGGAATGGAACGGCAAGGAGCCGGACGACATCTGTGACGTGTTCGATCTGGAAACATTCCCGGGCAAGCGCTCGCTGGAAAAGCGCCCGATCAACAACATGGAATGGGCTCTTCTGTGCGACGGCGTGCCGAAGGAAGAAGTCTACAACGTTCTTGAGACCGAAGAAGGCCAGGAGCAGGCATTCAAGAAGCTCGACACCATCAAGGACAACGTCGTGTGGTGGTCTGCTGGTGCGGAAACCCCGCAGCTTCTGGCCGACAAGGAAGTCGTGATCGGCTCCACCTACAACGGCCGTCTGTTCTCCCTGATCGAAGAGCAGAAGCAGCCGGTCAAGATGCTGTGGGACGCTCAGGTGTTCGACCTTGACGGCTGGATCATCCCGGCCGGTCTCCCGGAAGACCGCCTCGCCATGGTGAAGGACTTCGTCAAATACGCCACCGACACCCAGCGTCTGGCGGATCAGGCGAAGTACATCTCCTACGGCCCGGCTCGCAAGTCCTCGGCACCGCTGGTTGGCAAGCACGCCGACCTCGGCATCGAAATGGCTCCGCACATGCCGACCGACCCGAACAACGCCAAGAACACCTTCCTCTATAACTACGAGTGGTGGGCGGATTACCGGGACGACATCGACGCCAAGTTCCAGGCGTGGCTGGCCCAGTAATCAACTGATGCTGTTCGCGTTCGGATGAACGCGGACAGATGAGAAACCGGTCCGGGTGAGGCGATGCCTCACCCGGATCTTCCAACGGATTTGCGGAAGACTGTTTCATGAGCGATACCCACGCGGGCGAGGTTCTGACGACGCAAGACGGCAAGCCGCTGAAGGCGGCCCTTGCCAAGGCGCTGCGCCGCGAGAAGCTGCGCGCCCTGGCGCTGATTGCGCCCCTGCTGATTTTTGTCCTGCTCACCTTCGTTGCCCCGATCGTGGACATGCTGTTCCGCTCGGTCGAAAACGGGATCGTGGAAGACACGCTTCCCAAGACCGTCATCGCTCTTCAGGAGTGGGATCCAACCTCCGGCAACGTGCCCGATGAGGTTGTCTTCGCGGCGCTTTACGACGACCTGGTCGTCGCCGTCGAAGAAAAGACCCATACCCGCCTCGGCTCACGCCTCAACTACGAGGAAACCGGCGTTTCCAGCCTGTTCCGCAAGACAGGGCGCGGCGTCAAGCGCATGGACGAAGCCGGTCCCTACAAGGAACAGTTCATTGACCTGGACAAGGACTGGGGCAATGTCGAGACCTGGCAGGTCCTCAAACGGTTCTCGCCGCGCTATACGGCCGGCTATTTCCTGAATGCCTTCGACGCGCAGCAGACCGCGAACGGGATCGAACTGAAGCCGGAAGACGAACGGATCTACATGTTCCTGTTCGGCCGCACCCTGTTCCTGTCCATCGCGATCACCGTGTCGTGCCTGCTTCTTGGCTATCCGATCGCGTTCCTCTTGTCGGCGTTGCCGCTGCGTTCCTCCAACCTGCTGATGATCCTCGTGCTTCTGCCGTTCTGGACATCGCTTCTGGTGCGGACGTCGGCCTGGAAGGTGCTGTTGCAGCAACAGGGGGTGATCAACGACTTCCTTGTCTGGACAGGCATCATCAGCGACGCCGGACGCCTGGTCATGATCAACAACCAGACCGGCACCATCATCGCCATGACGCATATCCTGCTGCCGTTCATGATCCTGCCGCTGTATTCGGTCATGAAAACCATTTCGCCGTCCTATGTGCGCGCGGCCAAGAGCCTTGGCGCCAACGACTGGACCGCGTTCTGGCGGGTGTATTTCCCGCAGACCGTGCCGGGTATCGGCGCGGGTGCCGTGCTCGTCTTCATTCTGTCGATCGGTTACTACATCACACCGGAACTGGTGGGCGGAACGTCGGGCATCTTCATTTCCAACCGGATTGCCTACCACATCTCGTCGTCGCTCAACTGGGGTCTGGGTGCAGCGCTCGGCACGTTGCTGCTCGTCGCGGTTCTGGTGCTCTTTGTTGTCTACGACAAGATCGTCGGCATCGATAACGTGAAACTCGGATAGGTGGCGGCATGAGTGCACTTCCTCCCTACGCGTCTCCTCTCCAGCGGACCTGGTACTATACGTTCCGGGTGATCTGCGGGCTGATCTTCTTCTTCCTGATCTTCCCGATCCTGGTAATCCTGCCGCTCAGCTTCAACGCGGAGAACTTCTTCACCTTCACCAAGGCGATGCTGGCGCTCGACCCGGCAGGCTATTCCTTCAAGCACTACCAGGACTTCTTCACCAATCCGGACTGGCAGCAGGCGCTGACCAATTCGGTGCTGATCGCACCTGTCGCCACCATCTTGGCGACGGGCTTCGGCACCCTGGCGGCCATCGGGCTGTCCCAGTCCCATGTGCCCTACAAGTCCGCGATCATGGCAGTGCTGATTTCGCCGATGATCGTGCCGCTGATCATCTCGGCGGCAGGCATGTATTTCTTCTATTCGCGCATCGGCCTGCAGGGCACCTATTGGGGGGTTGTTCTGGCACATGCCGCGCTTGGAACGCCCTTCGTCATCATCACGGTGACGGCGACACTGGTCGGTTTCGACCGCAGTCTCGTGCGGGCGTCGGCCAGCCTGGGCGCCAACCCGGTTACCACCTTCTTCAAGGTGCAGATGCCCCTGATCATTCCAGGTGTCGTCTCCGGAGCGCTGTTTGCCTTCATCACCTCCTTCGATGAAGTGGTGGTGGTGCTGTTCCTGGGATCCGCCGGGCAGAAGACATTGCCCTGGCAGATGTTCACCGGCCTTCGCGAACAGATCTCGCCGACCATTCTGGCGGTGGCATCCCTGATGGTGGCCATTTCCATCTGCCTGTTGACCGTACTGGAGCTGCTGCGCCGCAGGTCCGAACGCCTGAGAGGTCTGTCCCCGGGCTGATCCCGGGCGGGCGCGAGGAGCGCCCCGCTGCTTTCAAGGTGAGCCGGTGGCGGAACGCCAGTCACCGGGTGGAGACAGGGTCTCCCGGTAGCAAGACATTTTGAATTTGGGCCTGGCGGGCCGGCTTCTTCGCGGAAGCCGGCCCGTTTTGCGTTTCAGGCCCCCGGAAACCGAAGCTCGAACGAACGGAAGGAGCCTTCAATGAGCAACGACATGATCCGCATTTATGAAATGAACAACGGCGAGAAGGCGTTTTCGCCCTTTTCGGCTGCCGAAATGGACAGCCGCCAGGCAAAACTCCGCAAGCTGATGGCGGATCGGCAGATCGATGCCGCCCTGTTCACCTCCTATCACAACATCTGCTACTACTCCGGCTTCCTCTATTGTTACTTCGGTCGCAAATACGGCTTTCTGGTCACACAGGACAAGGCAACCACGATTGCGGCCGGTATCGACGGTGGTCAGCCCTGGCGCAGGACCCACGGCGACACCGTGATCTACACCGACTGGCGCCGGGACAATTACTTCCACGCCATCCAGTCGCTGCTTGGGATGCCCAATCCTGGGGTCAAGCGCATCGGCATCGAGTTCGACCACGTCTCCCTCGACATGCTGAAGCTTCTGGAAGCCGCGCTTCCGGGCGTGGAGCTGGTCGACATTGCCGCCGACGCAATGGCGCAGCGCACGATCAAGAGCGCAGAGGAGCACGTGCTGATCCGCGAAGGCACGCGCATCTGCGATGTCGGCGGCGCGGCTCTGGTGGAGGCGGTTCAGGCCGGCGTTCCGGAACACGAAGTCGCCATGGCCTCGACCAATGCCATGATCCGGGAAATCGCGAAGTCCTTCCCGTTCGTTGAGCTGATGGACACCTGGACCTGGTTCCAGTCCGGCATCAACACCGATGGAGCGCACAACCCGGTCACCAACAAGAAGGTGGAAGCTGGCGATATCCTCAGCCTCAACTGTTTTCCGATGATCTTCGGCTATTACACGGCGCTGGAGAGGACCCTGTTCTGCGAATATGCCTCCGACGAGCACCTGCGGCTTTGGGAGATCAACTGCCATGTCCACCGCGAGGGACTGAAGCTGATCAAGCCGGGTGCGCGCTGCTGCGATATCGCAAGCGAGCTGAATGACATCTACCGTAGCCACGATCTCCTGAAGTACCGCAGCTTCGGCTACGGCCATTCCTTCGGTGTGCTCAGCCACTACTACGGCCGTGAAGCTTCAGTGGAGTTGCGTGAGGATGTCGACACGGTGCTTCAACCGGGCATGGTCGTCTCGATGGAGCCGATGATCATGATCCCTGAAGGCGAAGCCGGAGCAGGCGGTTACCGGGAACACGACATCCTGATCGTTTCGGAAACCGGGGCTGAGAACATTACCGGTTTCCCGTTTGGACCGGAGCACAACATCCTGCCGAAACGATAAGGCGGCAAACTTTCCGGTGTTGGGAAGAACACTGGCGGCAAGGTGCGGGCATCTTGCCGCCAGTGACGGTCTCGAAAGGAACCCGTCGCAATGCAGCAAATACTCCGGGGCGATCGCAGGACCCTTCAACAAACATCTTGGGTTACCCGGCAAGGCATGATTTAACCGGGCTATCTTCGAGCGCCTGCGGAGGGCTGAATGACCTCATCCGACACCATGAAACCTGCTCTGGCCAGCCTGGCCCGGACCTGTGAAGCGATCGCCAACGGGCGCTTCGACGAGGTCGAGGAGCTTTATCAGGTGATCACGGACGAGGGTGTCGAACACGATATCCGCGCTTTGGCGGAAACCTTTTCAGGCATGGTGGTGCAGGTAGAGGCACGCGAATTCCATTCCAGCCAGCTCATTGCGGAACTGACGGAAACCAAGCGCCAGCTGGAAGCGGCCGAAGCGAAGCTGCGCAAGGAAAATGCCGACCTGAAAACCCGGCTGGACAAGTTCGAAGTCACCTACGACAAGGAACAGGCGCAGGCTGAAATCGAACAGGTGAGCGATTCCGACTATTTCCGCTCCCTGCAGTCCCGCGCCAAGGATCTTCGATCCCGGTACAAGTTCTGAACTTTCAAAACATCCTTCGAGATTTATCCGTGACCAAAATCATTTCCACTCATTCCTATCGCGGCGGCACGGGCAAATCCAACGTCACGGCCAACCTGGCCGCGGTGCTTGCCCTGCGTGGTCACAGGGTCGGCATTGTCGATACGGATATCCAGTCCCCAGGCATCCACACCCTCTTCAAGGTCGATCTCAACACGGTCAACAACACGCTGAACAACTACCTGTGGGGGCATTGTTCGGTGACTGATACGGCGGTCGATGTCACGGAAAACGTGGTTGATGGCGACGGCAACCCAACGGTGCCGGACGGTGGCAAGGTCTTTCTGGTGCCTTCATCGATCAAGACCGGTGAGATCGCACGGATCCTGAAGGAAAAATATGATGTCGAGGATCTGAACCGGGGTTTTGTGGACCTCTGCTGGGGCCTGGAACTCGATTATCTGCTGATCGATACCCACCCGGGCGTCAACGAGGAAACACTGCTTTCCGTCGCTATCTCCGACGCGCTGCTTTTGATCCTTCGTCCTGACATCCAGGACTATCAAGGCACCGCAGTCACATTGGAACTGGCGCGCAAGCTTGAGGTGCCGCAGCTGTTTCTGGTGGTCAACAAGGCTCTGGAAACCTTCGATTTCAACGAGTTGGCACAGCGCATCTTTTCCAACTACCGCACGCCGGTGGCAGCTGTCCTGCCGTTGTCGACGGATCTCATCCAGATCGGCAGCACAGGCCTGATCAGCACCCAGCAGCCGGACCACGGATTCACGCGGGCAATCGAGACGATCGTCGATTCCATCGAGTGATTACAGTTGCAGGCCAGGTTGCCGGGTGGTCTCGGCTCAGTCCTGCATTTCAAACAGGCCCTTCAGGAAACTGTCGACGTCTCCAAGGCGTTTGTTGCGGTCGAACTCGAGCGCCTGGCGCAAGGTGTTCCAGGCTTGCGGGGAGAGCCCCTCGACAGGCGCCGGCACGAGACCTTCCCGCGCGACCTCGTCTATCGGCCGGAACTGGAACGGATGGCCGCCGGTCAGGATCTGGTACGTGATGCAGCCAAGCGCAAAGACATCGTCGCGGGGGTCACGGTCCGCGCGCCGGAATTGCTCGGGGCTTGCGTAGGCCGAGGTCAGGCTATCCCGGATCGGATGGTCCGCACTGGCGCTTGCCGCTGCCGCCAAGCCGAAATCAAGGAGCTTGATCGTGCCATCTGTCAGCAGAAAGATGTTGCCGGGCTTCAGATCGGAATGAACGACACCCCGGCTGTGCGCATGGGACAGACCTGCACAGGTGCCGCGCAGGACCCGGGCGCATTCGCCCAGAGGCAGGGGTTTGCCAAGGGCCCGCCCGATCCGGCGGTCCAGTCCGACGCCGTTTAGCTGCTCCATGACGATAAACACATCGGCCTTGTCGCGATCGAAGTCGTACACGGTGGTGATATTCGGATGTGCGAGTGCCTGAGACTTGCGCGCCTCGGCCTCCAGAAGCCGCACGGCTTCGGTGTCGTTGCGATAGTTCTCGTTCAGAAGCTTGATGGCGACATAAGGCTGGTCGTGAGCGGCCTCCAGGCGCCGGCGATCAACGGCTGAATAAACGTGCCCCATTCCGCCGCTTCCGATCTCGGTGTCCAGAATGAACCGGTCACGCAAAATGGAGCCGACACCGGCGCGTTTCACCTGGGGCGCCGCCAGCTTGTTGACGTCGAGACTGTCTCTTTGTCCGCCGCCGGAAACGCGGCGCGCGTCGGAACGAAACCGGGCACTTTTGAATTCGGTCAGATATTTGTCCAGTTTGCCGCTGTCGGCTGAAGGTGGTGGTTCTTCACCGGCATTCGCGCGTCGACTGCGAAAGCCGGCGTAGCCCGCAACGAGTGAGGTCAAAATGGCCTCGTCCATCTTGCCCCGTGTCTCGTCACTTGCTGTCTCGTCACCCGTTGCCCCGGCTGGCTCGTTCAGCAATGGCAATGGCGGCAGGTTTGCAGGGGGCGTTGCTGCCTGCTCAGGTGCGGGAGCCGATACCGGTTCCTGCTGTGTGCCGTGAACAGCATGTGGACCTGGCGGATTGTCTTTCACGTCGTAACCGGAAGGTTTGGCATCGCCCGCCGGCAACTGGTTCTGCAGCCTCTGGCCGAGCTCGTTCGGAAGGTGGCCCGCTTCGACAAAATCCCGGATTGCCTGCCGCGTTTCATCAAGGGCGTTCGCTGATTGCTGTGCACCGGTCCGCAGCTGCTTCGACAAGGCGTCATAAGACAGCTTGCCGGACACGAAGGCGGTTATCAGCGTGTGCGTGGCGGAGGTCGTGTCTGACGTCAAATCTGCAGGATCCCTGGCGACAATTCGGCCCGAAGCTTCTCTTGGCCCCGGAACAGGAGCAGCGCAAGCCGTTGGGGCGACAAAGGTAGAGCTGGGAAAACGCGTGGGGTATGGTTTGCCAGCCGACGCTCAGTATGCGCGCTGCAGTCGTTTTGTTCCAGTTGGCTTCGCGCATTTTTGCTTGGATGACCTGGGCGTTGATCGGATCATCGAACGATCCGGGGGCAATTTTTGAAACGCCCATCCACCCCTGATAGATTACCCTGACGGCAAGTGATTTATTGGCGAGGGATGAAAGAGGAATTGACTGCGCGCAACCTTGAAACCGGCTCTGCTACACCCTAACCCGCTGCAACGGTGCGTTGGGGCCAGGGGTATGAAACCGACGGCAATATCGTGATCGCGCAAGCCGCATTCATCTTCATGTGAATTTGAGTGGAACTTACAATCATCAATAGGGGTTGATCGAAATGACCGGGGAAGACGACATCAAAGGCGGGATCGCCAGCTTCTCGATTGGCCTCGGAAACAAGGGTCACGGTGCAGTCCCGATCAAGCCGGCACCGCCTTTCAGGGTGCTGATCGCAGGAGACTTCGGCCTTGCGGCAACCGGCGTGGCTTTCAATATTACCGGCCAGGACGTCGAGGAAATCCTGGAACAGAAAACACCATCCTTTTCCGTCTCGGCGGCCAATATGCTCGGTTCGCATCCACCCGAGCTGGAAGAACAGGTCTCCTTCGCGCGCCTGAAAGATCTGCATCCGACAAAACTGCTGCGCGGATTTCGCTTTGTGCGGGATCTTGAGGCGGCTTCCGGTGACCAGGATCAGCTTGCCGTACATGACCAGCGTTACGACAAGATCGGCAAGTCGGCACTGGATGAGCAGAGGTCATTGCTGGAAAGACTGCTGAAAGACGACGAATTGCCGGCTTCAGAGCAAGGCAAGCGTAAGGAAAACGATGCCTCGAACAGCAGCAAGGGAACCGAGGGACTCGACGCCCTCCTGTCGATGATCCGCAGTCCGGAGGAAAAGGCTGCTCCTGGCGAAAGCGGCAGTGCCGCGAAAACCGCCGTGGATGCCTTCATTCAAAAGACCCTCCAGGAAACGGGCCAGGTTTCAAGTGGACCCGTCGAGGGGAAAAAGAAGGATGCGCCAGCCGATACGCTGCAGCTGGAACAGGCGCGTCTCTTCTTCGAAAGCCCGAAACTGAGCAAGGTGCTGCTGAACTGGCATGGATTGAACCTGCTCCTGAGTGAAGTTCCGTTCGACCTGCCGCTGGAACTTCATCTCCTTCAGCTCGATCACGATCTTGATGCCGTCGACCTGCAGGAGGTTCTGGGCGAAACCGGCGAGGCCCTGCAGGCAGAACTCTACGATATCGCCCTTTTTGCGAACGAAATCGGCCTTGGCCCACGCGACACGGAACGGCTGAAGGTGCTTGCGCGGGAATGCGCCGAAAGTGACACGGTCGGGCTTGCCGCGCTTGCCGGGCACTTTGCCGGAGTACCGGGTGAGGAAGTTGCCGACATCGAAACGCCACATCAGTTGCTCGACAAGCCGGGCTTCGAAGGTTTTGCAGGCCTGAGGGCCAGCGATGCCGCCTCTCACCTGGCACTGTTCTGGAACGATGCCCGGTTGACCGCCGAAGAGGACGGTGCGCCGGCGCTGTTTGTGTCGGGTGCTTTTGTCGCCCTTTCCGAAATACTGGTCCAGCTTGAAACAGACGTGTTTCCGCGGCTCCCCGTCGGCATGCCGAAGGATTACGATGCGCTGGAGCTTGTCGAAAGCCGGTCGATGGGCGGTGAAGTTGCCATGGCAACACGGTTTGCCGTCGGTTCGGACACGGCACCGTCGCTCGCACTTGCCGGCATCAACGTGCTGGAGGGCGTCGCCAACAGAACCAGCCTCGTATTCCGTCGGGCCGTGACGGTCCAGCCTGGCGAGGACGGTCGGGGCGCGCTGGATCAGGCCCTACTGGTGTCCCGCCTGTTTTCCCTGTTCCAGGAAGCTCTCGGCGAGGCGGTGTTTGCAGGGCAGGATGCTGACGAGCGCGAGGCTGCGGTCGCAACGAGCCTGGAAGTCCTGAGCAGATCCCTCTCAGACAAGGTCACTTTCGAAGTGGAACGCATGGCGGTGGAAGATCAGGATCTGATCGGCGTAACGGCATTCGTGCAGGATGGTTGGGCCTCGGGCCAGCAGCATTCCTTCTATCTGCCGGCTTCCGGCGGCTGAGCATCTGTTTCCGTCCAAACGGTTATCACCGTGATGTCGTCCGAGGATCCGCCTGCCACAGCGCGCGAAACAAGCCGGTCAGCAAGACCGGAGGTTCCCTCGGTGGCCATCCTGGCCAGCGTGGTTTCGTCCATGCCTTTCAACAGCCCGTCGGTGCAAAGTACGAAAACATCGTCGAGCATCATCTCCAGGGTTCGGCGGTCACGCTGAAGCGTGTTGTGGATGCCGACAGCGGCAGTCAGCCGTCCGGCTTTGTCGGCATGGTCCTCCGAGATGAGGAACAGTTGCTGCTGGCGCAAAAGGTAAAGACGCGAATCTCCGGCCCAGATGCAGCTGGCTTGTGTCCCGCTGATGATCAGGCTGAGAGTTGTCGTGCCTGAAATGTCTTGTTCGGGGAGAGCGAGAAAACCGGCGTAAAGACCGTGATTGACGTGGTTGAGCTTGGCTTCCAGGGCAATCTGCCGGGCTTCGTGGCTGCTCGGCGGCATGTTGGTCAGTTGCGAGATTGCGTGAACCGTCGCACGGCTGGCGACGTCACCCTCTCTGTGACCACCCATGCCATCGGCAATCGTGAAGAGCCCATGCGACGGGGCCGCAAAGTGGCTGTCCTGATTGACCTTGTGTCGGCGTCCGCGCCGGGTCGCTGCTTCGGATCGCAGCAACGCAACAGCGGCAGAAGTGTCGACCGTATTCAAACGCACGTTCTCCCGAGTAAGGGCCGCAGGACCAGTCCGGGTTCGATCTTAACGCGCAGTCATTCTCCGGAAAAGAAGTCTCCGGTTTCCAGCCAGGCGCTGATTATGGTCCTCTGGATGAGGTGACCCGTCGCAGGGCCCGGATAGCTGTCTCCGGCAAGCAGACCGAACGCGAGCCGGATCGAGAGTGGCTGGGAAGCATGCAAAATTTGCTTATCCCTGGTCTCGTAGCCTTTCGCGTGGTGCGCCTTTATAAAATGTACAAGTTTCACGCTGAAATTGCGTGGCAGATGCTTTCATCGGTTGAAACCGGAGGCTGTCGGCTTTTTGCAGTCCGGGCACCGATGCAGATTTGGGAAATGGCAATGACCGCAGACGTCGCAGAAATCACCATCGGCCACGAGACGGACGGCGACCTGATCGTTGTTCGTCCTGTCGGCAAGCTGGACACGCTCAGCGCAAAAACCTTCGAAACCTACCTGAAGAACCTGATCTCGGAAAAGCCGGCAACCTTGCTTATCGACATGGGGCAAGTGGACTACGTCACCAGTTTCGGGCTGAGATCACTGTTGATCGTTGCCAAGCTTCTGGCTCCTTCCGGAGACAAGCTGGTGCTGTTCCAGGTGAACCAGTCCGTGGTCGACGTCCTCAAGATCTCCGGCTTTCTGAAGATCATGCAGGTGGCGGAAAGCCGGGAAGACGCAAAGGCACTGGCGGGTTGAATGAAGCTCACGCCCGGCAGCTTGAATTGAACAACGTCCGGCAGGGAACGGGATGGTGGATCTCGAGACGGTGACAGTTCGAAACGACCTGGAGGACCTGCCGGCGGTCTATACCGTGCTGGAGCGGTTCTGCACAGGAGCGGGCCTGTCCGACGCGGTTCGCCGTACCCTGTGCCTCGTCGTTGAAGAGCTGTTCGCCAATACCGTTGCCTACGGCTATCCGGATGGCGGCAAGGACCAGATCGCGATCACGGCAGCGCTTGGGCCGACACACGTCAAGCTCGTCCTGTCCGACAGGGCGAGACCATTCGACAACAGCGGCATTCCGTCCGGTCCACCGGAAGCGGACACAGTCGAGGACATGGGCATTGGCGGTCTGGGCCTTTATCTGGTGCACCAGCTAGCCGATGACGTGGCGACCCAACGGATCGGAAACGTCAACCACACCACGGTTCTGGTGCCTCGCTCCAAGGATTGACGGGCGCCTTGCTGCAAGGCGGTTCCCTCAGAAGGCAAATTCCATCATGGAGAAATCGTCCGGCAGGGGCGCATTGTCGTGGAATGTGGCCAGCCAGTCGTAGATGGCTTGAGGGACGGTTCCGTCCACGGATTTCGATTTGTCCGCGAGCTCGGCCCAGGTCAGCGTCCGGCCATCCGCATCCTCGATTTCGTAGGTACCGTCGCTGATGACAAGCAATCGGTCGCCCGGGCGAATGTCGTATGTACCGCCATCGAATTCCATATCTGGGATGGCGCCGATAACCATGCCCTCCGGCGTTCCGAGGCCGATGACGTCCAGCCCCGATGCCGAAGGCCGCATGAGAATGGCAGCAGGGTGGCCGCCGGAGGCATAGGCCAGTTGCCGGGTCGAGCGCCGGTAGACGCCATACCAGATTGTGAAGAACATGTTGTTCTGCCGTTCCATCGGAAAGGCATTGTTCAGTTTGGCAAGAACGTTTGCCGGGTCACGAAAATCGGTGCCCCCAAGCGCATTCGAGCGCAGCACGTTGATGATCGCGACAGACAGCAATGCGGCCCCGACACCATGGCCACACACGTCGATCAGGTAAATTGCGAAATGATCGTCGTCGAGGTCGTGATATCCGAACGAATCACCGCCCAGTTCGGTCGACGGCACCAGAAGCCAGTCCGCTTTCGGGGCTTCGGGACGCCTTTCCGGCAGGATGGAATAAACATAATTGCCGGCATCACGAAGCTCCGCTTCCAGGCGTTCCTGGGTGCGGGTCAGCAGGATGTTGTATTCGGCCAACTGGTCTTCCACGGCCTCGCCATGTTCGATCGTTGCCTCGTAAAGCAGCTTGAGGTCGTCATGTTCAGCGCGCAATTCCTCAAGTTCTCTGCGCACTCGCGCGAGTTCGCCAGCGGAAGTGTCTGGTTGGGCAGCGGCGCCAAAATTACTGGTGCTTGTCATGTTGTAAATATGATGCCTTTACGGACGCGCGGTGGAAACCCAAAGTTTAGAGTTCTGCTGCTATGTTAATGAAGCAGAAAACATTGGAGCAATCGCGGTTGATATATCCTTGGCAATGAGCGACACCGTATTGTTAAATACATGAATTATCGATGACACGAGTCCAATCGGCCAAAATTTCCAGCTTTCTCGTATAACAGAAGTGCATCGCTTTGAGGTGCAATTGACCACGCCAGCGGGGGAATAAAAATGCAGGCACCTTCTGAAGGCATATCATCAAATTCCGGTCTGCCGCAGATGATTCACCTGGATTTGGACATCAAGGATTTTTGCACCGACTGGACCCATTGCGATCTCATGTCGGGATACATTGCCCGGATGGTCAGCCACAACCGGCTGGATTCGCTCCTGTTTTCCAATCTCTATTCGTCGGCTTTGAACGAGCTGCTGGAAGCGGTGTACCGCACCCACGGCTCCGGCGGCAAACTGCAATGCGCGGTTCAGCGCGACGGCAATGTCGACAGGATCGAACTGACTTTCCCTGCGGACGAACAAACCTACAAGATCTATGAGACCGCCATTGCGAAGGTCAACGGCGATGACGCCGAAACGCTTTATCTGGAAGCGCTGTTTGCCGACGCCGAACCGGATGCGAGCCTGGGGCTCCTTGAACTCGGCGTCGACTACGGCGCCCGGCTTGCCATCGGACGGAGCGAAGACGGCCGCATGAGCCTGGTTGCAGAGCTCGTGCTTGAGGACGACACAGAATGATCGCTGATAATATGACACAGGCCTTTCAATGGACCTTCAACGAGAACGATCAGGAGTTCTCGCTCCATGGCAGCTTGCGCCCCCAGCGGGCCGAGGAACTGCATGGCTGCTTTTCCGCGATGGAACAGTCCGTCGCCAAGGTGAGCGGAAAATTCTACGTCAACGTCAGGCGCCTTGTGCGCATGAACAACGTCGCCTTCCACGCATTTGCCGGCAAGATCCTGGATCTTGTGCGCAACCGCAGCGATCTGAGCGTTCATGTGACGACGTCGAGTGTCGTCGGCTGGGCAACGCGCAAATTCGCCGTGCTGGAGACGATGTCCGACAAGATCACCGTCAGCGAATACGACAACGAGTTCTACCCGGGACAGTCCTTCGTCGAGGACAGTGAATTCATTCATGTCCTGCGGACACAGACCAAGCTTACCTGGCGCCATGAGAAGGAACTCCTTCGCCGCCACGGCCTGAAGCCGGGGATGCAGGTGGCCGACATTTGCTGCGGCATCGGCGATTTCGCCGTGCTTCTGCAAAAGGAGTTCGAGCCGGACCGGCTTGTCGCGTTGGACCATTCCAGATCCAGCCTCGACTACGCACGCCGTGTCGCCGCCGACTTCGGCATCAAGGGCATTGATTATGTCTTTGGCGATGCCGCGGACATGCTGCTGGAGGACAATCAGTTCGACTTCGTGACCTGCCGACATTCCCTGCAGGTGTTCGATCAGCCGGAACTGATCCTCAAGGAGCTCTACCGTATCTGCAAGCCGGGCGGCCGCATTTACGTGACCAACGAAAAGAACTCCCATTGCCTCGGCGAACCGAGATCGGAGTCTATCCAGTGGACCTATAACGAGGTCGCCAAACTCTGGCACCATTTCGATATGGATATCGAAATCGGCCCGAAATGCCGGCGCCTCCTGATCGACGGTGGTTTTGAAAACGTCACCATAGGCTCCTTCATGGTCACCAACACCGACGGCGACCCGCAGGATTTCGCAGACGTCATCGCCTCGTGGAAAAATCTCTTTGCCGGCAAAATGGCGCAGGAACGCGGCGACAGCCCCGAGTTCATCGAACGCTTCGCCAAGGGTTTTGATGATCATATTTTCGCAGCGCTCCACCCCAAGGGGTATGCGGGCTGGCCGATCTGGGTTGCCTCGGGGCGTAAGCCGCTATGAATGCACCGGTAAAGAGCCCTCAGAGTGAAAAGCAGATAGGTCGCTTTTCCCTGCGAAGTTTTCGCGCCAAGTTCATTCTTGTCGTGGGCGTGGCGGTGCTGTTCGATCTGGCGCTTGCCGGTGGCATCGGCATCTGGAACGTGCAGAAACTGTCGAGGGATGCAACGGAGCAGGTCGGTGAAGGCCTGACCACCGCGACCGAAGACTATCTGGAAACCTACATCGATACGACTGCGTTCCGCGCCGACCTTCTGATCGAGCGCGTTCATTCGGAACTTGCGACGCTTGCTTCGTCGATGCAGACACTGATCGACCACCCGGATATCCAGGAAGCGGTCGGCAACACGATTGAGGGCAGTTCGGAGTTTTCCTCCGCACTGGTCTACGACGAAAAAGGCGGCTGGTCGCAGAACACCGAGGGTGTTCCTTCCGCAGTCAGCGTCTGGGGTTACTTGCTCGATGAAGACAAGAACCCGCTTCCCAAGGCCGCAGATGAGCTGAAGAACAGCTCCTTCCTCAGCCTTGTCGGGCCTTCGATGATGTCGACGGGCGCTCCCAAGCTGCAGATCTATTATGTCGGCCCCAAGGACGCGTCGATCATGCGCGCGACCCCTTATTCGGAACAGGCGCAGACATTCGACCTGCTTTACCCCGGCCATAACGAGGGCGCGAACTTCTGGGATTTCTTCTTTCCCGGGGTCTACGAAGGTTGGCAAGGCTGGATCAAGGATCCGTCTTCCAAGCCGGTTGAATCCAATATCGTCACCACAGCTCCCTACATCGATGCGATCACGGGCAAGCTGATCGTCAGCTTCTTCCATCCCCTGTGGACGCAGGATCGCAAGGACGTTGCGGGCATGGTCGCGGTCGACATCACGCTCGAACAGCTGACTTCGCTCGTCGAAAGCCTTGAGATCTCGGAAAGCGGCTTCGGCTTCCTGACGATGTCCGACGGCAACGTGGTGGCAACGCCGAAAGCCGGAGAGGCCACACTGGGTCTGGTTTCGAGCGACGTCAGCGGCCAGGGTGTTACCGGCGTGAACCGGAACCTCAAGGAAAGCAGCCAGCCCGCCATTTCTTCCCTTGAACTCAGTGCCAAGGACGAGACCGTCATCAAGCACATCTTCCTTGAAAATGACGGTGAAGAGGTCCCCTATCTTCTGGTCCTCAAGCAGCTCAACCCGACCAACCTGTGGGATGGAACCGGCATCACCTCGGAAACGATGACGCTGGGCTTTGTCGTTTCCGAACGCGAGATCTACCAGTCGCTGATCGATGCCACCAACAACATCTCCGAGGCGACGGCCCGCATCCTGAACTACCAGCTGATTGCCTTCTGCGTCAGTATCTTCGTGGTGTTCGTCGCGGTCTATGCCATTTCCGGCCGTATCACCAAGGGCTTGTCGCAATTGGCCGCCGCGGCGCGTGCGCTGCAGAACAAGGATTATTCGGTTCGCGTTGCTATTCCGACCCGCGACGAGGTTGCGGCCGTGGGGCTTGCGTTTAACCGGATGGCGGAAGAGATCAGCTATCACACGGAGAACCTTGAAAATCTCGTTGAGGAGCGGACCAGGAAGCTGGAAACCGCGAACCACGAGATCGGCGAGCTCAACAAGCGGCTGAAATCGGAAAACCTGCGCCTCGGAGCCGAGCTGGATGTCGCCAAGCGCATTCAGGAAATGGTTCTGCCACGGTTGAGCGAACTGGAAGTCATCCCGCAGATCGAGATTGCCGCCTTCATGGAACCGGCAGACGAAGTCGGCGGCGATTACTACGACGTCCTGTTCGACGGCAGCCGCATCAAGGTCGGTATCGGCGACGTGACCGGCCACGGCCTCGAAAGCGGCGTGTTGATGCTCATGGTGCAGTCGGTTGCCCGTGCGCTTCAGGAGAAGGGGGACAAGGATCCGATTGCCTTCCTGGATGTGCTCAACCGCGCTGTCTACAAGAACATCACCCGTACCAATTCCGACAAGCACCTGACCCTTGCCTTCGTCGACTATGAGGACGGACAGGTCACCTTGTCTGGCCAGCACGAGGAAGTGCTGATCATTCGTGCCAATGGCGAAACCGAGCGGATCGACACGATGGATCTCGGTTTCCCGGTCGGGCTCGAGGCCGATATTTCACCCTTCGTGGCCACACTGGATCTTGCGTTCGGACCCGACGACATCCTGATCCTGCATACGGACGGGATCACGGAAGCGGAAAATGCGAAGGGCGAGATGTATGGCCTCGACCGGCTTGCCCACAGCGCCCATGAAAATCGCGAAAAATCCGCTAAAGGTATTGCCGCGGCGGTCATTAATGATGTGAAGTCGCATATCGGCGACTACAAGGTATTTGATGACATCACTCTTGTTGTCTTGAAGCATAGGTAAGGCATGGTCGAGGATTTTGGAGAGACGGCTGCTTTGAACGGCGGAGACGCGAGGCAATTTTGTCTCACGCTGATGGCAGAGCCGCTGGAGCTGAGCTGGCATCATTGCGGCCTGACATCGGATTTTATCGGGGAATATTTCAGCAGGGCTTGCGGCAAAGGCATCGATCCTGTCGATGCCCGCCACAGCATCAGTTACATGATCAACGAGATTCTGGAAAATGCGATCAAGTTCCGTCACGGCGGCGACATCGCGATTCACAGCTCGCTGGAAGAACAGACGTTTGAAATCCGGATCGTGAACCGGATCGACCAGGAAACGGCCGTCAAGTTTCAGGGTCACCTGAAAGCCCTGCTCGACCGTGAACCGGGAGAGCTGCTCCTGGAACGCATCGAGGAGAACGCCCTCAACCCGGACTCCTCCGGCTCAGGCCTGGGTTTGCTCACACTTATGAGCGACTACGAGGCCAAATTGGGCTGGTCTTTCGCGTCTGAGCGTGTAAGTGAAGGCGTTGAGTTGACGACATATGCTTCTTTGCGACTTTCCTGATCGCTGACATATTCCAAAGGAAGAAATCACAATGGAAATCAGCACGAACGATTACCGCGTTTGGACTGAAGGCTCCGCCATCCACTACGAAGGAACGATGCGGCTTTCAGGAACAGATGCCTACGCACCTATTCTGGACATCATGAATTCCGTTCTGGCGGCCAAGCCGGAACTCATCACCATGGACCTGACAAGCCTGGAATTCCTGAACAGCTCCGGCATCAACCTGCTCGCAAAGTTCACGATCGAAATCAGAAAGCAGCCGGAAGTCGGCGTTCGGGTTCTGGGCTCCAAGTCCATTCCCTGGCAGTCGAAATCGCTCCGCAACCTGCAGCGTCTGCACCCGGCGCTTGAACTGACGATTTCCTGATCCCGCACACAGGCGCGTGAGGACGTGCTGATGCAAGCGCAACGGAAATGCCCGCAGACTTCCGGCCTCGGTTTCAAGAAGGCCGGATGAATTGCGCATGTCGCAGGCCTAATATCCGTCCTCGTTGCAACAGGCTTTCAGTCGTCCCGCCAGTCTCCCGGACTTGATAGAGAAAAATTCGGCAAGGCCATCCTGATCACGGCGCAGGCCGCAGCTGGCGCTATCAGTGCCGTGAAGGTTGCCTGCAAAGTGTCGGTCTAGTGATCGGGCAGGGTTTGCAATCCTGCTCAGAGCCTCAGGCCATGAAGTTCCTGTCGCGGCGGTGCAGGGCTTTCCACCGCTCGTAATCCGCCAGGCCGGTTCCTGACTTTCCCGTTTCAAAAATCCCTTGGCCGGCAATGCGATCCGGCGGAATATGCCGGTTGATCCGCCGGCTCCCGTGCCGCGGGCAGCCCACTCCTGGCAGGACTGGCGGCATCGCTTTTTGGGGTGCCGTTTCTGTCCTGTTGCTTCTTGTCAGCGCCATCTTCCGGAGGCCTTAATGACCCTGTCCGCTGAAGCCGTCGAAATCCTGAAATCCGTCAGCACGGCGACACTCACCACGATCCTTCTGAAAAAGGGACTGCGCAACGTCTGGATCCGCGGGGCAATGCCGCTCGATCGCTCCAGACCTCGGATCGTCGGGCCGGCATTTACCCTTCGTTTCGTGCCTGCGCGTGAGGACCTGGCAACGCCCGCGTCCTGGGGTTCTCCCATTTCAACACGTGCGGCTATCGAGGAGATGCCGGAAGGATGCGTCGCGGTCATCGATGCGATGGGCATCCGCGACGCCGGTGTCTTCGGCGATATCCTGTGTGCCCGTATGCGCAAACGCAATGTCGCAGGCATGGTCACAGACGGCACAGTGCGCGATCTGGCCGGTGTGCTGGCGTCGGATCTGCCGGTCTGGTGCAGCGGTGTCTCGGCCCCGCCTTCGGTGGCCGGTCTAACCTTCGTCGGCTGGCAGGAAACCATCGGCTGCGGCGGTGTTGCGATCATTCCGGGCGATATCATTGTGGCAGACGGCGATGGTGCGGTCGTGATCCCAGCAGCCACGCTTGATGACGTGCTGAAAGAAGCCCCGGAACAGGAACGCATGGAGGCCTGGATCGTCGAGCAGGTCGACGCAGGTGCGAAGCTGCCGGGCCTTTACCCGATGAACGAGGAAACCAAAGCGCGCTACGAAGCCGAACGCTGAGGGGCGTCGGATGCCGGGATCTGCATTCGATAAGGGAATCTGACGACGATGCAGCCCGGCTGCCATGCCTCTTCCGGCCAGACTGTTCTGATAACGGGTGCTCGCGCGCCTGTTGCCCTGCATCACGCCCGGCTCTTTCATGCCGCTGGTTGGCGTGTTGTTCTGGCCGATATGCCCGCGCGCCCAGTCTCCCGGGCAAGTCGTGCCTGCGCACTCTATCAGCGTCTGCCATCGCCAAGGTTTCATCCGGAAGATTTCACTGATGCGCTCGAGGCGTTGATCGAACGCGAAAAGCCGTCCCTGATTGTCCCGACCTGCGAGGAGGTCTTCTACCTGGCGGCAATCCGGGAAAGGCGCGGCCTTGGGGCGGAACTGTTCGCGCCAGGTCTCGACCTGCTTCAGACGTCCCACAACAAGCATGACTTCATCAAGCTGTGTGAAAGGCTCGGGATCGCCGTACCCGAAACACGGCTGCTGACATCTCGGGAAGATGTCACCGACCTTGGCAAGCAGGCCGAAAGCCTTGTGTTCAAGCCCGTCTGGTCGCGCTTCGCCGGTCAGGTCCTTGTTTCGCCAGCGTCCCGCAAGTTGACGCAAGTGGTGCCGAGCGCTGCAATGCCCTGGGTTGCCCAGGAACGGTTGGAAGGAGACGAGATCAGTGCCTACGTCCTGGCGCGCGACGGCAAGGTGCTGGCAGTGTCGATGTACCGTTCGCTTTACCGGGCCGGTGCTGGCGCGGGGATCTGTTTTGAACCGGTAACGGACCCGGTAACTCGGACTTTAATCGAAACATTCGTCGGGAACACCGGTTGGACCGGGCAGGTTTCGTTTGACCTGATGCGCCTTGAAGACGGCTCTGTGCGCCCGCTGGAATGCAATCCGCGCGCGACCAGCGGCCTGCATTTTTTCAAGGACGCGGACCGGTTCGTCCGCACGCTTTTGCAAGGTGGTGACGAAGTCTTGCCGGACGTAACAGGCATTCAGGCCGTGCGGCTGGCCATGTGGGTCTACGGTCTGCCTTCAGCGCTCCGCTCACGAGATTTTGCCCGTTTCCGGGAGGTTCTCGGTGCGGCCGAGGAGATCCTCGGAACCGCGGACGATCCTGCGCCCGGGCGTGCTCAAATACCTGCCTTGCTGGAAATCGCGGCTATAGCCATGCGCAACCGCATCAGTCTTCAAAGCGCCACCACGAGGAACATCGAGTGGAACGGGCCGGATCAAAGTTCGATGTAGGCGCTTCTGGGGGTCGCTACCGCACCTGGCAGACCGCCCTCTTCAATTGCTGCGATGTCCCTTCGCAAATAGTCGAGCGGTCCGATCAGAGGTTTTGCGTCCGGAAAGCGTGCCGCGTTTTCAAGTGAGGATTTCAAGACGCGGCGGTCTTGTTCCAGAGCGATGCGGAACATAGGCTGGAACATCCAGGACTTGACCCGGTCGAGCAGTCCCTCATTCGGTCCGATCAGGCAACCGATACCTTCAACAAGTCCGTCGGCGGCCTGCCGCAAATGGAAGGTGGTTGCCAGTGCAAGGCCGTTTTCGCCCCAATATTCCAGCTCGGCGATACCGGGAAAGCGATACCGCCCGACAGTCCGCACCCGCCCGGCTTCCAGCAGCCTGCTGATCAGGCCATGCTGCCGGTCCTCCCCGGTATAGACGGCCTCGACCCAGCCAGGCCCACCGGTGATCTCGACCCGAACCCGGTGCCGCTTGCTGCTGAGGCCGCGCAGCAGGCCCTTGTGGGTGAAATGGGTGTGGGTCGCATCGAGGATGTTTTCGGCAGCATCGATCAATGTCGAGTTGGTGCTGCTGCGCACGAGGCGCACCACTGTCTTTCTGCCTTCCATCGGGTGCAGGTAGGGTTCACCTGCGGGGTCTCCTTTGGAAAGAAAGACCACGCCGTCCTTCACGAAGGTCTTGAGGCCGGGAATCCGGTACCCCGGCACGTCGCCCATGTGTCCCGGAATGGCGGTGCAGCGTCCGCCGCCGTCAAAACGCCAGCCGTGATAGGGGCATTCGATCTCGCCTCGGACGACCTTTCCTTTCGACAGTTCCATCAGCCGGTGCGGACAACGGTCGGCCAGAGCCGAAATGCCCGACGCGCTCTTGAACAGCACCACAGGTTCGCCGCCGAATTCGACACGGGCCGGTCGGCGCTTCAAATCCTTCACGAGCGCCGCGGCCTGCCAGAAATCCTTTGATGAAGTCATAGGTCGAAGGCCTCCAGAAGGGGAATGCCGATGCGCGACAGAAGCTTTTCGAGGCTTCGCACAGCCAGTTGCCTGCGCCGGGACAGATGGCCCGCATAGACGGCGTTGAACTCGATTTCCGGTTCTGCCCCGCGCAGCCGTTTGAAGTGGCCGGCGCCCGCGCTCATGTTGAAAAAGAGAGTGTGCCGGTCTGCAATGTCCTGGCCTGCCGCCATGACCAGCCGGTAGAGACCCTCCTTCAGCGGCAGGCGGGTGTCGTATCCAACCAGCGGCTGCGTCAATGTGCGGCCGTTGGCAAAGAAACCGGCTACCGCCACCAACTGGCCGCTGTCATCGCGATAACCAAGCAGTTGGAACAGGCCTCTGCGGTGGCATTCCCGGATGTAGGTTGCGGTATACTGCGGATTGAGCGGTGTGTACTTGTCGAGATAGAGCATCTTGTAGAGCTCCGCGGCACGGTCAAAATCCGAGGCCTCGAAGCTGTCGTTTTCCGCGAGCCGATAGGGCGTCTGTTGCATCAGCCTTGTGTCGTAACAGCGGTTTTGCGTCGGCCGTCCTGGTGTTTGGTCACCGGAGTAGAGATAGATCCGCCGCGCCGCTAGAAGCCTGAACCCAGCTTGCCTGAGGGCGTTCATCGATGACCGGTCCGCCCGGCCATTGAGCGAGCGGATGACAATGGCATGCTCCGGATGGCGCTGAGACAGGGTTCTGGCGATCTCGCGGGCTGCGGCTGCATCGATTTCCGGAACTGGATTGGTCGACAGCAGCCAGTTGTTCACCTGCACCTGTCGATCAAGCCCGCTGGCCGCGATCAGCGGTGCGCAGGCCCGGATCAGCGGTCGCACCAGATGGTAGGTCAGCGGCGACTTCAGGAAATTGCGCGTTTCCTCGACTGCATAGTCGATATAGGCAGCGCTGGGTGAACAGATGTAGCACGTCGGTGGACGGCTCGGTTCGTTGATCGTCACCGGAAAACACCGCCCTGCAATCTCCAGCGAGCTGACACGCGTCGTGAGGTTGGCAACAAGATCAGGCATGGCAAAGTCGTTGCACAAACGCACGAAGGCATGAACAGTCTCGGGGGCGTTGCTCACACCTCCATTGGCCGACGTGTCCCGCATGACCGTATCCTTCGCTGTGGTCATGATTGAGCCTGCCGCCTAAACCGGCTTTCCACCCGCCGCAGCTTGCGGGTGCTTTCCAGGGGCAGCCTTTCCCGGCGGAGCGAAATTGCAGGCACAAGCCCCTGTGCGCTCAGGGTTTTGCCAAGTGCCGCAAGGGCCGCTTCAGCGCTCGTCTCCGCCACCTCCGGTGGCAGTAGCAGGGTCACCGATCCATCTTCTTCCTGCACAAGGCGAAAATCGGATATCTCGCGCGAGGCATCCAGAACCGAATTGCGCAGGATGTCTGGCGTAACCGGTACGTCCGTTCCCGCTTCCCTGGTGAAGAGAAAGATATCGTCCATCCGTCCGATCACTTCATCAACCGTCTGAAGCGGCGAGCCACAGGAGCATGGTGTCGACGACAGGCGCAGGAGATCGTTCATCCGGTATCGTGCCATGATCTGGAAATCGCGGCGAAAGCCTGTCACCAACGGAGTGACGAGATCGTTTGCAACCGGCTCGAACTCGAAAAAATTGGCGTCCTCGGCAAGATGCAGGCGGCCATGGGCACACGTCACGGCGAAAAGGCCTTCGGTTGCCATGTAGATCTGCCCGAGGGGAATGCCGAACCTCTTCTCGACAACGACCCGGTCGATCGGGTCGAGCGTTTCCGCACCTGCATAAAGCTTGCGAGGGGCAAGTCGGTCCGACGTTTCCGCCAGGTGCCGCAACACCCTCGGCGGCGCGACGATGGTCGTCGGATTGAAGGTTTCCAGTTCGTCCAGCCAGGAAGCGATGCCATGGCGCAGATCGAAGAACCGCAACTGCAGTTGCCGTAGTCTGGCCGGGCTTTCGTAAAGCGAAGAGGACTGCGGCAGGATGATCGCAACCCGTTCCGGATGCCAGAGAAAGCGGGGTAAGGTCTTGGCCAGAATAGTGCCGAGCCAACGGAACCGCTCTGGTGCGGTAATGGCATAGAGGCCGCGGTTGCCGCTGGTGCCCGTACTGGCTCCGATGTTGATCCCGTCGATCTCGCCGCCCGCCTCCAATGCCCGCCATCCGGCCTCGGCGGTGATCCGGGCCCTGTTGAAGGCCTCGAACCGGCTCATCACGATGGCTTTGTCGATCACCGGCAGTTGGTCGAGGCGTGGAGGCGCGTCGCGGTAGAAATCGACCTTGGGAAGCGACTGGCGCAACCAGCCATCCAGTCGACGTTTCTGCCAGTCCTCGAAAGCCTTTCGAGATCGGCCACTGCGGCCGGTCCAGAGCGTTTCGGCAAAGGCAATGCCAGTCTGAAAACGCCCGTTCATTGCGGGACCTCCGGCAAATCGTATGGACTGTCGGACGGATCGTGGCACAGCAGAACGTCGCCGCACTGCTCCCGGAAGGCGGCAACCCGGCGGCTGCTTGCCGCAAGTGCCCGGCGATCCGAAGCGACAAGAGCCGCGGGCAGCCCGGGGGCCTTGCCGGGATCAAGCGCTGCCGCACACCACTGGGTATCGACCGCATAAAGCAATGGCACCGGCTGAGCGGCAAAGCAGATGCCGAAATGGCCTTCCGCATGACCGGGCAGATTGACGGCCAGCGTCTCACCATCACCAAAGAGATCAGCCCCTTCGCCAAGTCCATTGGGAGCGGGCTTGACCGAGAGTTGGTCGATATCGACGATCCGGCTGGAGAGATCCTGTGGCAGCAACTCGTCAAAGACGCCGTGGCGCAGATTGGAAAACCTTGAGCGCGCCTCGATACGAGTGTGCACTGCTGCCTTCGCATAGATCCTCGCCTTCGGGAAAAGGTGAAGCGCGGCAACATGATCGGCGTGAAAATGGGTCAGCACGATGGCTGCAACATCTGCTGTGCTTGCGCCAAGGCGGTCAAGCACACTGGCTGGCTGGTGCTCTTCGATCAACTTCGGCCGGAGCAGACTGGCATAGATCCGAAGCGGCAGACTGCGCCCGGCACCTTCCGTGACCCGCGGGCCGTAACCGGTATCGATCAGCACCAGTCCGGCGGTCGGGTGCTGGTGAACCCCATAGCGTACCTTGAAGCGAAGCGGGTGACGCCCACCACTACGGACCACCAACCGCTCCGGCGCGGAAACAAAAGCGCTGTTTGCAAACACCGGGGTCAACGGGTTTTCCTTCCGCCAATTGTTTTTGCAAGACCGCTTTCGAAGTCGATCTGCGGCCGCCAGCCCAGCAACCGCTCCGCCTTGGAAATGTCGAGGCTCTGCCGGAAGGCGAAGAGGCCGAGCGTATAGGGTGTCGCCAGAGGTTCGCCGGCGCCAGGCACAATCAGACTTGCCGTCTCCAGAAGCCTGGCCACCAGGACAGCCGGGGCCAGGGGGCGGTTCTGCCAGCGAACCGGAATGCCCTTGGCGGCACAGACACGCTCGACAATGAAACGCACCGGCAAAGGTTCGCCTCCGGAAATGTTGAACGTCTCGCCTTCGCATTCCGGAGAGGCTTCAAGGGCCGTCTCGACGGCTGAGAGCAGATCATCAACATGGGTCAGGTCGATGGAGGCAGCTCCATTCCGGAAAACCGGCAAGGGCCGCTTCTGGGCTGCGGCGAGCAAACGAGGCAGGAGTGTCGTGTCCCCCGCACCATAAAGGCCGCGTGGACGCAGGTTGATCGGGCCAAGGTCGGCGCGGGCCAGCACCAGTTGTTCGGCCTCGGCCTTTGTCGCCGCATAAGCGTTGATGGGCGGCGGCGGCAGCGCGTCTTCCCGGACGTTCTCCTTGTCCTTCATCTCGAAATAAACGGTGGGCGAGGAAATGTTGACGAACCGTCGCACGCCAAGTTTTTCCGCAAGATCAAGCAGGTGTTTTGTCCCGGTGACATTCGCCGCCACGAAGGCGCTTCGTGGTCCCCAGGGCGCGGAGAGCGCCGCGCAATGCACTATGGCGTCGACCGGACCAAGAGGCGCGATCTGATCCTTGGCGCAGGGGTTGGAAAGATCCATGCGAACGACGTCGAAGCCCTCGGCCTCAAGGTGCTGACACTGCAACTCGCTGCGGCCGAGAGCAATCGGGTTGGAGCCTTTGGCGCGCAAATGACGGATCAGGGCTCCGCCCAGAAATCCCGTTGCTCCAGTGACCAGCAAGCGCCCCATGGTCAAACCTCAAGGGCCATGCCGCCGAAGGTCACACCGGCCGATGTCCCGAGCAACAGCACTCGCATGCCGGGCTCGATCCGGCCCTGGCGCCAGGCAATGTCGAGCGCGGTTGGCAGCGATGCTGCAATCTGGTTGCCGTGGGTGCAGCCGATGTCGACCACCCGGCTGCGCTCCATGCCGGTTTCCCGGATCATGTGCTCCAGCGCGAGCGGGCTTGCCTGGTGCGGTACGACGAGGTCGATATCCTGCCGGGCCCATCCGGCTTTCGACAGCAGTTGGTCGACGAACTGCGGAAAGTGCTTGTGCGTGACACGGAAGAGGTCCTTGCCGTCCATCTGAAACACGGCATGCCGGGCGAAGGCCTCGCGGTCCTTGTGAAAATCGAACCGAGTGCCTCCGGCCCCGATCTCGCATGAAGCGTAGGCGGAGGGGTAGGTTCGCAGCAGCGAGGCCGCAATCCCCGGGCCGTCATCGCCTCCTGTCGTCAGGACGACTGCAGCCGCGCCGTCGCCGAACAGGGCGGCAACATCGGGCTGGTCTTCCCAGGGCAGTGCGCGCGAGGCGATGTCCGCGGCAAACACCAGCACCGACGTTGCTTGCCCCAGCGCAAGTTTGTTGGCGGCAAGTTCGAAAGCGGTCAGGAAGGAAAGACAAGTCGCATTGACGTCGTAGGCCGCCGCCGTGCCATCGGCAAAACCCAGTCTCTGCATCACCAGTGGCGCGGTTGCCGGCAGGGTCTGGTAGGGAATTCCGCACGCACCGAGGACGAGGTCGATGTCTCGAGGCGTTTGGCCTGCCTTTTCAAGCGCGGCTTGGCAAGCCGCAACCGCCAGATCTATCTGGCTTTCCTCTGCTGCGACAAACCGGCTTGAAACGCCGGACAGTTTTTGAAGATGTCCGGCAGGAAAGCCCAGCTGAAGATCGAGGGTTTCCGAGGTGACGGACTTTGCAGGCAAGGCATGTCCAGTACCTGCAATTCTGACTGGAAGAATGGATGCGGCCTCCGTTTGCGCTCCGGTCCGGACCGGCTTCAGACAAGGATCTAAGTCACGGGCCGAAGACACGCAAGGAGGATGGGGCATCGGACCAGGCGGAGAAGCCGGAACCGGCTTGCCAGGAATTGGGGCCGCGTTTCAATACGCGGGCAGATCGCAGCCCCAGCAACCGGTCAAGCCCTTTGAAACGCAGCCTGTGTTCCTGCGGAGCAAAGACGCTGATTGTGCGGTGTCACGCCGAACCTGTTTTGATAGGTGCGGATGAAATGCGAAGCGGATTCGTAGCCGCAGGCCAGGGCGATCTCGGACACGGACCGTTCGGTCTGCAGCAGAAGATTGCGGGCACGCGTGAGCTTCTGGTCTATGGCAAACCGTTTCGGCGACACCTTCAGGTGTTTCTGGAACAACCGCTCGAGCTGCCGCGTGGAAATGCCGATCTTGCGGGCGATCTCGGATGTCGGCAGGTAATAGGGTGCGCTTTCGTTCAACAGACGAATTGCCTCTGCAATATGCGGGTTCCGGATCCCGTGCCGCGCCTGTAGCGAAATCTGCTGGGCCGCGTTGGCAGGCCGAACTCCGGAATAGACCATCATGTCCGCGATCGCGACCGCCAGGTCCGTACCGTGGGCTTCGCCGATCAGGTGCAGCATCATGTCGGTCGCCGCGGTGCCGCCGGATGCGGTGACGAAGGCCTCGTCCGTGACAAAGACATTCTTGCACAATTGTACGTCCGGAAAGGTTTCCTCGAAACTGTCGTGGAACGACCAGTGAATGGCTGCGCGGCGGTCGTTCAACAGGCCAGCCTTGGCAAGAATGTAGGCGCCCGAACAGATAGCACCGATCTGGGTGCCCCGGGCACGTTCCCGCCGCAGGAAGCTCAGCACCTCCGGCGCCGCCCGGTCACCGACATTCTGACCGGAGATCAGGAACAGGCTGGAGCGCGCGGGCAACGGACCGAGGCCCTGATCCACCAGCGTCACGGTTCCGTTGGAGCAGACCGCCCTTTGACCATCGGGTGAGGCCAGTCGCCACCGGTAGATTTCCTCTCCCTGAAGCAGGTTGGCGATACGCAGCGGCTCTACCGCGCAGGCGAAGGCGATATGCGAAAAGTCTTCAAGCAACAGGAAGGTGACGTCAGTGGTTCGGGACATGTCGCTTTTCTCCGGCCTCTGTCGCCTCTGGCCGATCGGGGCCTTTCGGGCGCATGTATTATTATTGTGTTGATATTGTACACATCATGTATACAAACGAGTCAACTGAATTCGGAATGGAGCGTCACATGCCCCCTGTACGCGGCACGGCAAAGTCGAATGCCTATGAGGATCTGAAACGCGCGATCCTGACGTTGGAGCGCAAGCCCGGCAGCCCGCTGGAAGAAACCGATCTGTGTGATCTCTACGGCCTCTCCCGGACCCCTTTGCGCGAGGTGCTGCAGCAGCTGGCGGGTGAAGGCTATGTCACGCTGCAGCTCAATCGGGGTGCGCGCGTTTCCGACATGACCCACTACACGCTGCGGGACTTTTTCCTTGCCGCACCGCTGATCTACAGCGCCGTGCTTCGGCTCGCCGCGCAGAACGCGACGCCGACACAGATCGAGGAACTGCGTCAGGCGCAGAAAGAGTTCCGGGCCGCCATGGCAAGTGGCGACGTGATTGAACGGGCACTTACAAACGACCGTTTCCACCGCATCACCGGCCACATGGCGGGCAACAGCTACCTGCTGGCGAGCCTTGACCGGTTGCTGATCGACCATACCCGGATCGGCATGACCTTTTTCCGCCCCAAGTCTGGTGCGAAGGAAGATCGCCTCGACCTGGCCGGCCGCCAGCATGACGAGATGATCGAGGCGATCGAGCAGGGCGACGACAATCGTGCCGCGGAACTGGCGCTGGAGCACTGGGCTCTCTCGCGTGACCAGATCGAACTGTTTGTCATGCCTGAAGGCCTGGAAGCTCCGCTCGGCATTCCACCCAAACTCAAATCCGCATGAGGCAGACACCGCGATGACCCCAATCATGAAGTTCGAAGGCATCTACACGCCCGTGGTCACGCCCTATGACGGCGAAGGCAACGTGGTCTGGGATGCCCTGGCCGCTGTTGTCGACCATCTTGTCGAAAGTGGTGTGCACGGCCTGATTTCCGGTGGATCAACGGGCGAAAACTATGCCCAGACCGTTGAGGAACGTCTCGAACTGGCGCGCTTTACCGCGCAAAGGCTTGCAGGCCGCCTGCCTCTGATCGTGGGAACGGGAACCATGAGGACACCGGATTCCATCGCGCTTGCGGAAGGGGCCGCGGAGATCGGTGCCGATGCCATTCTGGTGGCAACTCCGCCCTATTCGGTGCCGACGGAGCGGGAAAACGCGCTCAATGTCCTGACCATCGACCGGGCCGCCGATCTTCCGATCATGCTCTATAACTATCCGGGCCGGATGGGGGTGAACATGGGCGAGGAGTTCCTCGACCGGGTTGGCCGTTCGCGCAATGTCTGCGCCATCAAGGAAAGCTCTGGCGACATCAACCGCGTTCACCTTCTGGCGCGCGACTACCCGCACATCCAGATGTCCTGCGGCATGGACGATCAGGCGCTGGAATTCTTCGCCTGGGGGGCACGCAGCTGGGTGTGCGCCGGCTCGAATTTCCTGCCCGAAGAACATGTTGCTCTTTACCGGGCCTGCGCCGTCGAAGGGGATTTCAGCAAGGGGCGGCGGATCATGTCGGCAATGATGCCGCTGATGCGCGTGCTGGAACAGGGTGGCAAGTTCATTCAATGCGTCAAGCACGGGGTGGAAATGAGCGGGCTCTATGCCGGTCCGCCGCGCCCGCCGTTGAAGGCACTCAACAAGGACGACAAGCGCCAACTCGACCAGGTCGTCCGGGTTCTGAAATCCACCATTCAAGACATCACGGCGGGAGAATGATCATGACCGACCTTCTGACGCGCGAGGAATACAAGGCGCTCGCTGCCGGCCTGACCTTGCCGACAAATGCTTTCATCGACGGATCTTACCGCCCGGCGGCGTCGGGCAAGACCTTCGAGACGGTCAATCCCGCCACCGGCGAGACACTCGCCTCCGTGGCAGCCTGTGGTGCAGAGGATGTCGACTTCGCAGTGCTGAAGGCCCGGGAAGCCTTTGAGGACGGCCGGTGGTCGAAGCTGCATCCCGCGGACCGCAAGGACACACTGATCCGCTTTGCCAAGCTCATCACCCGCAACCGGCGGGAGCTGGCCGTGATGGAGAGCCTCGACAGCGGCAAGACGATCTACGATTGCGAAACCGTGGATGTGCCGGAGACGATCCATTGCCTGAAATGGCACGCAGAGGCGATCGACAAGATCTACGATCAGGTCTCGCCCGCCTCCGATGATCACATCGCCATGATCGTGCGCGAACCGGTTGGCGTCGTCGGGCTGGTTCTGCCCTGGAACTTTCCGTTGCTGATGCTTGCGTGGAAAATCGGTCCGGCGCTGGCGGCAGGATGTTCGGTCATCGTCAAGCCGGCCGAAGAAACATCGCTCACCGCACTGCGCATTGCGGAACTTGCCATGGAAGCCGGCATTCCGCGGGGTGTCTTCAATGTCGTTCCAGGCTCCGGTCCGGACGTCGGCGAACCGCTTGGCCGGCACATGGACGTCGACATGATCTCCTTCACCGGTTCGACGGAAACTGGCCGCCGGTTCCTGCGCTATGCCGCCGACAGCAACCTGAAGGAGGTCGTTCTGGAAATGGGCGGCAAGAACCCGAGCGTTGTCCTGAAGGACGCGGAAAATCTCGACCGGGTGGCTGCTCACGTCGTCAATGGCGCGTTCTGGAACATGGGCGAGAACTGTTCGGCAAGTTCCCGCCTGATCGTGGAAGAAGACATCAAGGAAGCTCTGCTGGAGCGCATTCTGGCCCATGCGCGGGAATGGACGATGGGAGATCCCCTTGATCCGGAGCATCGTGTCGGTGCGCTCGTCTCCAGCGATCATTTCGCCAAGGTCAGTTCCTATCTGGACAAGGGCGCAAAGGTGTTGATGGGCGGCGGCAGCCGCGATGGCGCCTTCGTCGAACCGACCGTTCTGGAAACCGATCTGGGGTCCACCATCGCGCGGGAGGAAATTTTCGGTCCGGTCTTGAGCGTTCTGACCGTAAGAAGCTTCGATGAGGCTATCGCGCTGGCCAACGATACACAGTACGGCCTTGCCGCCTCGATCTTCACCGGCAACGCCAGAAAGGCGCTGCGTGGTGCCCGGGCGATCCGGGCCGGCACAGTGACCGTCAATTGCTTTGGCGAAGGCGACATCACCACGCCGTTCGGCGGGTTCAAACAGTCCGGTTTCGGTGGGCGGGACAACAGTTTGGCGGCACACGACCAGTACACCCAGCTGAAGACCATCTGGCTGGATCTGTCCGACGACGAGGACGAGGCCGTCGGATGACGAAACGGGCCGCCGACACTCTGCCGAACCTGCAAGGCCCGGCGGCCTGGAACACCATCCTGCCGAAGCAACATCCTGCGCAGGTGCTGAGCGAACAGATAAGCGCGGATGTCACGATCATCGGTGCCGGTTTTGCCGGTCTGTCGGCGGCGCGGCGCCTGCTCCAGTCAGACCGAAATCTCAAGGTTGTCGTGCTCGACGCTTGCCGGGTTGCGGAAGGATCGGCCGGACGCAATTCCGGATTCATGATCGACCTGCCGCATGAGCTGACATCGGAGGATTATGCCGGTAACGGTGACGACAAGTCCCTGATCGCCCTCAATCGAGAGGCAATCGACTTTGCGCGTGGCGCGGTCGAGGATTACGGGATCGACAGGAACTATTTTGATCCGGCAGGCAAGATCAACGGTGCGGCTAGCATCAAGGCCGATCGTCATAACCGCAGTTATGCCGACCATCTGACGAGCCTCGGTGAAAAATATGAGCTGCTCGACCGCCAACAGATGGCGGACCTGACCGGAAGCAGACACTACGTTGGCGGACTTTATACCCCCGGTACGGTCATGCTGCAGCCCGCCGGATATATCCGCGGACTTGCCGCCGGACTTCGGCGGGAAGGCGTGCAGGTTTTCGAGCAAAGCCCGGTCCTGTCTTTCACCAGGGAAGGCGAAAGCTGGAAGGTGGAAACGCGATCCGGATCCGTTTCAACGGCAAAAGTCATCCTCACGGTCAATGGTCATCTGGAGAGTTTCGGTTTCGAACGAGACCGGCTGATGCAGCTGTTCCTGTTTGCCGTCATGACGCCCGAGCTCGACGGTGCGGCGTTGAAGAAACTTGGCGGCCAAAGCCGCTGGGGCATCACGCCATCTGATCCGATGGGGACGACCTTGCGCCGGATCGACGCCGGTCAGGGTGGAAACAGGATCGTTACGAGAACCTGCGCCGTGTTGAAACCCGACATGCGGCTGACATCGGCAAGCGTGGAACGTGCGGCTCGTGTCATGCAACGCAAGTTCGACCGGCGTTTTCCGCAGTTGGCAGGGTTGAAGATGGAATACAAGTGGGCAGGACACCTTTGCCTGTCGCTGAATGGTGTCGCGGTCATGCGAGAACTGGAGCAGGACGTGTTTTCCGGCTGCGTGCAAAATGGTCTCGGCACCGCACGCGGAACCCTGACCGGCATGGGCGCTGCTGATCTTGCGCTGGGACAGACCGGCAGCATCACCCGTCATTTCGGTACTGAAGCCCGGCCGAAAAAACTGCCGCCACAGCCATTCCGGGAAATCGGTGCCAATGCCGTGTTGCGCTGGAAGGAATGGCGCGCGGCAGAGGAATGACCTCGCGCTGAACAACCGGACCCTCACCTGTTACGGCAAGCTCAACCTGGTCATTCTGCCACCGTCGACCGTGTAGACCTGACCGGTGACAAAACCGCTTTCCTCCGCTGCCAGGAAAGCGACCAAGGCGGCAACTTCCTCCGGCTTGCCCGTCCGGCCAGCCGGGTGGATCTTGCCAATATCGCGCCGGAAGGCATCTGGATCCGGGGTCGCCTTGATGAATTCGAGATTGAGTTCCGTATCGATCCAGCCTGGCGCAACCGCGTTGCAGCGGACGCCGTCCTTGCCGTGATCGACCGCAACGGCGCGCGTCAGGCCGTGAAGCCCGGCCTTGGAGGCGGAATAGGCAGCATGCAGCGGATTGCAGCCGATGCCTTCGATGGAACCGACATTGACGATGCTTCCGCGTGTCTGGCGCAAATGCGGCAAGGCATGTTTGATCATCAGGAAAGGCGCGGTCAGATTGACCGCCAACGAGTGCTGCCAGTCGGCGAGCGACATGTCTTCGATCGCCGCTTCCTGCATCAGGCCGGCATTGTTGACGAGCACATCCAGCCTGCCACCTTTCGTTACCACGTCTTCGATAATGCGGGCAGGGGCTTCCATTTCGGCAAAATCCGCCTGGATATGCTCAAACTCAGGATTCTTGCCGCGCTGGGCCGTGAAGACCCTGGCACCTTCATATTGCAAGCGCCGGGCAATCGCACGACCAATGCCGCTTCGCCCGCCCGTGACGAGGGCAATCTTCCCTTCGAACCGCATCATGACACCGGTTTCCCGCCGTTGACCTCAACCAGCGAACCGCACATGTAGCGCGCAGCATCGGAGGCAAGAAACAGAACGACGTCCGCGATATCATCCGGCCGCGCCACCCGGCCAAGCGGAACGGTCCTGCCCAGTTCGGCAATCGCCGTTGCGGGGTCAAAGCCGCGCTTTTCGAACCCGGTCCGCAGCATCGGTGTGTCGACCTCATTCGGGCAGACAGCATTGATGTGGATGCCCTGGTGGGCATGGTCCCGGCCCATGCACTGGGTCAGCGAAGCGATCGCCGCCTTGGTCATGCAATAGACAGCGTGGTTCGGGCCCGGGTGAACACCCCAGCAAGAGGCGATGTTGACGATGGCCCCACCTCCGGCCTCCGCCAGCAACGGGATACCCGCCCGGCAGATACGGAAAGGAGCTTCGACATTGACCCCGATCGACAGCGCCCAGTCCTGATCGGTGGTCTCGGTCACGGGACCACGGGTAATGACGCCGGCGTTGTTGATGATGATGTCGAGGCCGCCAAGTGCCTTGGCCGCGGCGCGGGGCAGTGCGTCTGCATAGGCCGGGTCGAGCAGGTTTCCCGAAATCCGGACTTCCGCATCAACGGCATCGCAATTCCGGTCGGCTGCGGCCACGCGTGCCCCTTCTGCCCGCAGCATGTCGGAGATGACTTTGCCGATCCCACCGGCGGCGCCTGTCACGAGGGCGCGTTTGCCTTTAAAGCGCATATCGGCCTCCAGTTCAGAAAGTAGCTATCGCCGTGCCGAACAGGGTCTCATCCGGTTCGACACCAAGGCCCGGGCCTTGTGGCAGGGCAATGTGACCGTCCCGGATGCGCACGCCTTCGCCGATGGAATAACTGCCCTCGATCATGGGCTCCGCAAGCCAGACCCCTTCCAGCAGAGACGGCTTCACCGTCGCAGCTACATGGGTACAGGCGGCGGCGATGATGTCGCCGCCCCAGGCATCGTCGCAGGTATGCGGCAGCGAGACGGCTTCGCAGATATCCCGGAACGCAGCCATCTGTTGCAGTCCGCCGATCCGGGTCACTTTCATGCCGAATCCATCGACCAGTCCGCGCCCGGCGGCACGGATGACCGTTGCCAGGTCGACACCGTTCTCGTCCATGTAAAGTCCATGGTGGATCTGCGGCCTGATCTTCTCCAGGTCCTCGATCCGGTTGCAGGGCTGCTCCAGAATGAACGGAATATCCGGGCATTCGCGACTGACGCGCAGCGCGTCTCGTGTGGTCCAGCCTCGGTTGCCGTCGACCGCAAGACGCATGCCGGATCCGGCGATCTTGTCCCAGACCCTGCGGATCGTCTCGATATCGCGCTCGACGTCCTTCCCGCTCATCTTGATCTGCAGGCGCGGGTAGCCTTCGTCCCGTTTCTCCGCGGCAATGCTGGCGATCTCTTCGGGAGCACCGACACCGGTTGCGTAATAAGAAGGAACACGTTCCGCAGCGACACCCCCGAGAAGGTCGGCAACCCTAAGGCCCAGATGTTTGCCGAGCAGGTCATGAACGGCAATGTCGATTGCCGCCTTTGCGTAGTTGTGCCCGTTGAGCTGGCCGTTCATGAGACGACCGATCGTCAGGGGCCGAACGTCCTGGCCAATCAGCGCAGGGGCAATCTGCTGCAGCGCCGCCTGCGCTCCACCGGAGTGCGCTTCGGCGTAAGTTGGGCCGACAGGGCAGGTTTCCCCCCAGCCGGTAAGCCCGTTGTCCGCGGTCAGCTTGACCAGGGTGGTCTGGAGAGACCAGACCTCGGCGTTTGCCATCTTGTAGGGGCCGCCCTTGACCGGCAGGTCATGGCGGAAGATCTCGACAGACTTGATTTTCATGAACCGCCTCGCAGGGCAGAGGAGAAAGCACGGGCAGCCCGGTTTTTGGCCGGTACCGCGGTTCAATAGTCCTGGTTCAGCGCATCTGCCGCCGGGATTTCACGCTCGCGCCGCGCGATGTAGTCGAGAAGGGCCTCGTTTTTGGCGGTCTCGAGACCAGGCTCCTGATACTCGGACAGAAGCTTGCGGGCGATGCCAAGCGCCCGTTCGGTGATCTCCACTTCACCCTCGGCCTTCCATTGCTCGATGGAATTGTTGTCGAAGGTCTCCGGCATGAAGAACGCCCGCTGGAAATTCTCCTGGGTGTGCGGGTGCCCCAAGTAGTGGCCTCCGGGGCCGACGTCGCGAATGGCAGCAAGGCCTTCATCGAAATCGTCCCAGCGCGGGCCCTCCGCCATGCGGTAGGCCATTGCGCATTGCTCGGCGTCAACAATGAACTTGGCAACGGAGCAATGCATCCCGGCCTCGTTCCAGCCGGCCGCGTGCCAGATATAGTTGGCACCTGAATGGATAACGGCGCTCAGCGTTGCTGCGCTCTCATACCCGGCTTGCGCGTCAAAGGTCTTGGCACCGCCGAGCGATCCGGAGGTCCGCCAGGGCACATCGTAGAACCGCGCCATTTGCCCGATCATGAAGTTCATCAGGCTGATCTCGGGGGTGCCGGCCATCGGCGCACCGGATTTCATCGAGACCGTCGACAGATAATGCCCGTAAATCGCAGGTGCGCCCTTCCGGATCACCTGCGTGTAGGCAAGGGCGCTCAGGGCTTCCGCGTTGAGCTGGGCAACGGCAGGGACCACGCTTGCCGGGGTATTGGCACCGCCAAGCACGAAGGGGGAGCAGAGCACGGGCTGGTTCCGTTTCGAAAAGGCCCGCATTGCTCCCAGCATGGTCTCGTCCCAAACCAGCGGAGAATTGCCGTTGCAGTTTCCTGTCGTGACCGGATGGGTCTCCAGATAGTCCTCACCGAACAGAATCGCGCACATTTCCATGACATCTTCGGCGTTCTTCGGGCTTGTCGTCATGCCCATGAAGGTCTTGTCCGAATGCTTGATCGAAGAATAGGTGATGCGCAGGTGCCGGTGGCTGATGGGGTGGTCGTAGGGCTCCACGATGTGGTGGGCGCTGGAATGCAGGGCCGGCAGCATGTGGCTGAGCTTGTGGAACATGGCCAGGTCCGCAAGCGTGGGATTGCGCCGCTCATTGTCGAGATCACGCAGAAATGGTGCCCCGGTCATCGGCACGAAGATCGAACGATCTCCTCCAAGCGGGACATTCTTTGCCGGATTGCGGGCATGATAGGTGAAGCTGGATGGGATCGAACTGATGAGCTCACGCACCAGCCCCCGGTCCAGGTAGACCCTCTCACCCTCGACCTTGGCGCCGGCCCGCTTCCAGTCTGCAAGGGCAATCGGATCGCGAAAGACGATTCCAACCTCTTCCAGGATTGCCATGGAGGCATCGTCCAGCTTTCGGATCTGCTCTTCGTCCAAGGGTTCGCATAGGGGAAGCGTGCGCCGCAGACTGGGCAGCATGGTATGGTCGGGAGCGGTGCGAATAGCCCGGCGGCCGGCACGGCCGCCGCTGCGGCTGCGTTGGGCAACACTCATCTTGTTCTCCGGTAATCGGTTATTTTGACAAGAAGAATGCGCCTGATTTACCGCCCGACAGTGCCGAAATACGAACTGGCACTGCATTTTCCGACATTGTTGGAGAATAATCGTTTTTCATCTAAAAGAATTATCTGAGATCTGCATCAGTAGACCAGAATATACGCGCGTAGCATTTTCCGTGCCTGTCTGAAAATCAAAAATCATTCATAATAATGTTGCTGTGCACAATATCTGGGCAACCAGTCAACATTAAACATTTTAAATGAGGAATTTACCCATGGGGGTGGCCGAGCAGGGGCAGTTCGTGTTTTGCTATGTAAATGTCGCAAATGAGCATCATGGTTACAAAAAAACAACGGATGCTACGTTTGGGAAATTGGCAAGTGACTGTTTAAGAAGAACCGGAAGGGGAGACAGATGACGAAGTCCAAAGATGCCGAGATGCTCGAAAGGCTTGAAGCAGCGGCCCGCACGGGAGGGATCAGTAAACGTGATTTCCTTCGCTACTCCGTGCTGGCCGGACTGACAGCAAGCACCGCAACAGGCCTGTGGTCGACCGAGGCGAAAGCCCAGCCCAAGCAGGGTGGGACGTTCCGCTGGGGGATCCACGACGGCAACACCTCAGATTCTCACGATCCGGGCACCTATCTGACCCGCGTGATGATTTTCCTCGCCCACACGCACCGCAGCTACCTGACGATGATCATGGGCGACGGGTCGCTTGGGCCGGATCTGGCCGACAGCTGGGAAGCCAGCGAGGATGCGTCCGAATGGACCTTCAAGATCACTGAAAACGCCGAGTTCCACAGCGGCAGGAAACTGACGGCTGACGACGTCATCGCATCGCTGAACCACCACCGCGGCGACAAGACAACCTCCGCAGCCAAGGCGCTGCTGACGGATGTCACCGACATCACCAAGGATGGCGACTACACCGTTGTCGTGAAGCTGTCCGGCGGCAACGCCGACTTCCCATGGCTGATGACCGACTATCACATGGCGATCTGCCCGGCCAACGACGACGGCACGATCGACTGGCAGTCCGGCGACGGCACTGGTCCCTACAAGATCGACAACGGCGAGTTCGGCGTCCAGTTCAGCCTCAGCCGGCATGACGGCTGGCACCGTGAGGGCGCCTATTTCGACAAGGTCGAGCTGATCACCCTGAACGATCCGAACGCTCGCCAGACGGCACTTGTGACCGGCGATGTGGATGCGGTCTCGCTGATCGAGCTGAAGACCATGGGTCTGCTGCAGCGCAATCCGAACATCAAGATCCACAACATCCCGTCCGCGGGCGCGATCACGCTGCCGATGTTCTGCGACACGGCACCGTTCGACAATCCGGACGTGCGCAACGCGCTTAAGCTGGCCATGAACCGGGATGACATCATCGAGAAGATCACCTTCGGTGCAGCCACCAAGGGCAATGACTTCCACCATTCGCCGGCCCAGCCTTACTGGCCGGACGACATCCCGCAGCGTGATTACGATCCGGACCAGGCCAAGTCCCTGCTCAAGAAAGCGGGCGCGGAAGGTCTCACGGTCAGCCTCAGCACCGCGGACAGCGTCTATGCGGGTGCAGTCGATATGGCGGTGCTTTATGCCGAACACGCCAAGGCGGCGGGTATCAACATCAATGTCGTGCGTGAACCGAACGACGGTTACTATTCCGACGTCTGGCTGAAGAAGCCGTTCTGTCTCGTGTCCTGGGGCGCGCGTCCGACACCTGATGTCATGTACACGCTGGCCTACAAGAACGACGCGGCCTGGAACGAGTCTCACTGGAAAAACCCGCGCTTCAACGAGCTTCTGCTTCAGGCCAAGGCCGAGTTGGACGACACCCGGCGCGCGGAAATGTACCGCGAGATGGCGATGCTGGCCCGGGACGATGGCGGCACCATCATCCCGTTCTTCAACAACTTCGTTTACGCCAACAGCGCGAAGGTAGGCACGCCCGAGAAACTGGCTGCCAGCTGGGAAAATGACGGCGCGCGCGCCGCCAGCCGCTGGTGGTTCGAGTCCTGATTGAGGGGTTAGGCGGCGGCTAAGGCCGCCGCCTGCAATTTGGCCCTGCCCCGGACGCGGGACGGGCCGACCTGGACGGACAGGGCTCCTGCCAACGCAAAGCAAAAAGAGCTGACAGGAACCTGCCCGATATGTGTCCGGCGGCGCTATGTGCCGTGCCGGGCTTTCCTATTCTGGAGGGACAAATGGGGGACATCCTACAGCTGGTCCTTAAGAGACTTGGCTTAGGTGCGATCACGCTACTAGTGGTCTCTATCCTGATCTTTTTTGCAGTTGAACTGCTGCCCGGCGACATTGCCCAGGCCGTTCTTGGACAGGGAGCAACGCCTGAAACCGTCGCCGCCCTGCGAGAGAAGCTCGGCCTCGACCAGCCCGCGATCCTGCGATATTTCCAATGGCTCGGCGGTGCACTCACCGGTGACTTCGGCGTCTCGCTCGTCTCTGGCGAGCGGGTCAGTGCCGCCATCAGCGACCGGTTCGTCAACACGCTTTTCCTGGCGACCTATGCGGCTGTCATCGCGGTGCCGGTTTCCATTGTTCTCGGCGTGATTGTCGCTCTCCTGCGCAATACCCTGTTCGACAGGGTCGCCAACGTGGTCACGCTGACATCGATTTCCTCTCCGGAATTCTTTCTCGGCTACATCCTCATTCTCTACCTGGCGGTCAAGACCAACTACTTCCCCGCCATTGCCAGCCTCAGCGCAGACATGAGCTTCGGGGATCTGTTGCATCGAACCTTCCTGCCGGCGCTGACCCTGGTGCTGGTGGTGACGGCCCACATGATGCGCATGACACGCGCGGCGATCATCAACCTACTGGCCTCGCCCTACATCGAGATGGCGCGGCTGAAAGGCGTTCCGCCCTGGAAGGTGATCGTCAAACATGCTCTGCCCAACGCCTGGGCGCCGATCATCAACGTCGTCGCACTGAATCTCGCCTACCTCATTACCGGCGTGGTTCTGGTCGAAGTGGTCTTCGTCTATCCGGGCGTGGGCCAGCTTCTGGTGGACGCGGTTGCCAAACGCGATTTCCCGATCGTGCAGGCCTGCTGTCTGATCTTCGCGGCAACCTTCATCCTGCTGAACCTGGCAGCCGATGTGGGCGCGATCCTGACCAATCCGCGTTTGCGGCATCCGAAGTAAGGGCAGCGACATGAGCACATTCGTTATTGGCTACTATGCGCTGCTGATCGGGGCTTCCTGCCTGGCGGCCTATTTCAACAAGCGCAAGATCTTCATTCTTGTCTTTTCCCTGACGATGATCTCCTTCATCGCGGGGATCATCGGCGGCGCTCCGGCGCTCCGGTTCATCACCACGGCTGCCGGTCTTCTGGCACTGGCCGCCGGAACATCCTTCGCGTTCCGGGAGTTCCTGATCATCATCACGCCCGCCGGTGTTTCCAAGGAGTTGCGGACCGCACCTCTCACGGCCGCCTTCGGCATGTTCGTGATCTTCACCTACGCCATCGCCGGGGTCTTTGCCCCCGTGATTGCACCTTTCGGTGAAGCGCAGGTCATTTCGTCGGCCTTTGCACCGCCGGATGAAACCATGCTTCTGGGGGCCGACCAGCTCGGCCGCGACATGTTTAGCCGCATCATCTACGGCGCGCGCAACTCTGTCGGTCTCGCACTGCTGGCAACCATGCTGGCCTTCTTCATGGGAGCATTTGCAGGCCTGCTTGCCGCCACCAAGGGCGGTTGGTTCGATCAGCTCATCGGCCGTGTCGCAGACGTCATCATGTCGGTACCGTCACTGATCTTCGCCCTGCTGATGCTCAGTATCTTCGGCACCAACCTTGTGGTGATCGTGATCGTCGTTGCCGTCATCTATTCGCCACGCGTCTTCCGCCTTACCCGGGCGGTTGCCGGCAACGTGGTGGTGATGGACTACATCGAAGCGGCCAAGCTGCGCGGCGAGGGCACCTGGTACCTGATCCGCCGGGAAATCCTGCCAAACTCGACAGCACCACTGATCGCCGAATTCGGTCTCGAATTCTGCTTCGTGTTCCTGCTCATCGCAGGCCTGTCGTTCCTTGGTCTCGGCATTCAGCCGCCGACCGCCGACTGGGGCTCCATGGTGCGTGAGAACGCGACACTGATTTCCTTTGGCGAAATGACGCCGCTGATCCCGGCGGCCGCCATTGCGCTTCTGACTGTGGCGGTGAATTTCGTCGTCGACTGGATGCTGTTCCGGTCTTCCGGCCTGAAGGAGGTTTGAGAATGGTGCCGAAAAAAGACGTACTGCTTCGGGTCACCGATCTCCGGATCGAGGGATACTCGGACGAAAAATGGGTCGAGATCGTTCATGGCGTCAATCTTACCCTGCACAAGGGGGAAGTGTTGGGGCTGATCGGAGAATCGGGTGCCGGCAAATCGACCATCGGCCTCGCCTCCATGGGCTTTGCCCGCGACGGCTGCCGGATTTCCGGCGGCTCGATCGAGTTCGACGGCATGGAACTGACGACGACGCCGGAGAGCGATCTCCGGGCGTTGCGCGGATCGCGCATCGCCTATGTCGCCCAGTCGGCTGCTGCCTCGTTCAATCCGGCACACCGGATTATCGACCAGCACACGGAAGCGCCGATCCAGTACCGCATTCAAAAGCGGGTCGAGGCGCAGGAAGACGCCATGGAGCTTTACGAGCGGCTGCGCCTTCCCAACCCGAACGAAATCGGCTTCCGCTATCCCCACCAGGTCTCTGGCGGCCAGCTGCAGCGCGCGATGACCGCCATGGCCATGGCGTGCCGTCCGGATCTCATCATCTTCGATGAGCCGACCACCGCACTGGACGTGACCACGCAGATCGAGGTTCTGGCGGCAATCCGGGACATTGTCGACCAGTTCAACACCGCGGCGATCTACATCACGCACGATCTGGCGGTGGTGGCGCAGATGGCCGACACCATCAAGGTGCTGCTCAAGGGCGAGGAAGTCGAAGAGGCGCCGACCGAGCAGATGCTCGGGTCTCCCAAGGAAGACTACACCAAGAGCCTTTGGGCCGTCCGCAGCTTCCAGCGGCCGCAGAAGCAGCGGCCGACCGAGGCAGGTGCCATTCCGATCGTTTCCGTGCAGGGAATTGATGCGGCCTACGGCAAGACCAAGGTGCTGGACGATGTCTCCTTCGACATCTATCCGGGCATGACGGTTGCGGTTGTCGGCGAATCCGGTTCCGGCAAGTCGACGACAGCGCGCTGTATCACCGGTCTTTTGCCGCCCACCAAGGGGCAAATCCTGTTCAAGGGCGAGCCGTTGCCGCCGCGCTATCAGGACCGCAGCAAGGATCAGCTTCGCCAGGCGCAGATGATCTACCAGATGGCCGATACCGCACTGAACCCGAAGATCAGGATCAGCGAGATCATCGGCCGGCCTGCCCAGTTCTATGGCGGGCTGCACGGCGCGAAACTGAAAAACCGCGTCGACGAGCTTTTGGACCTGATCGAGCTGGACCCGTCAAAATTCTACAATCGTTATCCGCCGGAACTTTCCGGCGGCCAGAAACAGCGTGTGGGCATTGCCAGGGCCCTGGCGGCCGATCCGGCCTTCATCATCTGCGACGAGGTGACGAGCGCGCTCGACCAGCTCGTGGCGGAAGGTATCCTGAAGCTGCTCGATCGGCTGCAGCAGGAGTTCAACCTGGCCTACATGTTCATTACCCATGACCTGGCGACGGTGCGCTCCATCGCGGACGAGGTTGTGGTGATGCAACGCGGCAAGGTGGTGGAGCAGGGGCCGAAGGACGAGATGTTCACGCCGCCGCATCATCCCTACACGGATCTGCTTCTGTCTTCGGTTCCCGAAATGGATCCGAACTGGCTGACGACGCTTCTGGAAGAGCGCGGCACCGATGCCATTGGCGAAGCCGCCGACGTCTGATTGCAGGCGGTTTGCCTGCCCTGAAATGCAATCACCCCCGGAGGTCGCTCCGGGGGTGATTGAAACTCTGCCGACTTTTCGTCACGCGTGCGGGATCAGCCGACCATCAGGTAGCCGGAAAGAGCCATCGCACCCACGATAACGGCGTAAACGCCAACAAGCGCCGGCCAGGAGCCGCTCTGTGCCTTGTATTCGCGAATGAGATCGTCCCGGGTCATGCCGACCTCCAGAATTTGCCCAACTCTTGAGCGGGCTGGTGAATATTTGATCTGCCGGACAAATACGGGAGGAAAGTTAAGATTTCAATGAGTGAAAGCACGAATCTCCCTCCTATTTTTGCATAACTGTTCTGCGTTCCATTCACGTAAAGCATAGCAACTCGGTGAAACCGGGAGATTGCGGTTCAGCCGGCTGACCGGCTGTAGCAAGAAAGACGCCTCGGGCCCTTGCAAGGTCCTGCATGGAGACGGTATCCGTCACGCCGACAGCGAAGCTGGAACGCCTTGTGGCGAACCGGCCGGTCCGGACAACCGGCAACCGGAAATCGCTCCCAATCACCTGTCCGCGCGGCCCGAACCGGTCGCAGGCAACGATGGCGACGGAACCAGATGATCGAGACACCCTACTATCTGATCGACAAGGCGAAGCTGCTCCGCAACATGGAGAAGATCGCCTACGTTCGAGAGCGGTCTGGCGCAAAGGCCCTGCTGGCGCTCAAGTGCTTTGCGACCTGGTGTGTTTTCGACTTCATGCGCGAGTATATGGACGGCACCACTTCGTCGTCGCTGAACGAAGTCCGGCTGGGGCATGAGCGCTTCGGCAAGGAAACCCACGCCTATTCCGTGGCCTATGCCGATTACGAGATCGATGAAGTGATCTCCCATGCCGACAAGATCATCTTCAATTCCATCAGTCAGCTGGAACGGTTCGCGGACAAATCCGCAGGCATCGTGCGCGGGCTTCGCCTCAACCCGATGGTCAGCTCCTCCAGTTTCGACCTTGCCGACCCGGCCCGGCCTTTCTCCCGCCTCGGAGAATGGGACGTCGCCAAGATTGAAAAGGTCATGGACCGGATCAGCGGTTTCATGATCCATAACAACTGCGAAAATGCCGATTTTGCGCTGTTCGACCGCATGCTTGGCGATATCGAGGAAAAGTTCGGCGGGCTTTTGAGCCGAGCGCAATGGGTCAGCCTGGGGGGCGGTATCCATTTCACGGGAGACGACTACCCACTCGACCTCTTCGCCGACCGCCTCAAGACCTTCGCCGAAAAATACGGCGTTCAGGTCTACCTGGAACCGGGCGAAGCCTCGATCACCCGGTCGACCTCACTGGAGACAACGGTGCTGGACACGCTCTTCAACGGCAAGAACCTGGCCATCGTCGATGCGTCCATCGAAGCTCATATGCTCGATCTGCTGATTTACCGCGAGACCGCGAAGGTGACCCCCAACGAAGGGCCGCACAGCTACATGATCTGTGGCAAGTCCTGCCTTGCCGGCGACATATTCGGCGAGTTCAACTTCCCTGCCGAACTCAAGACCGGTGACCGGGTTTCCATTCAGGATGCGGCGGGTTACACGATGGTCAAGAAAAACTGGTTTAATGGCGTGAAAATGCCCGCGATTGCGGTCAAGGAAGTGGACGGAACAGTCCACGTTGCTCGTGAGTTTTCATACCAGGACTACGAGCAAAGTCTGTCTTGAGACTTGAACCCCGAACACCCCCAAGGTCCAAGGAAGGTATCTTTATCAAATGAAAAAGACTGTTCTCATCATCGGCGCCGGAGGTGTCGCTCAGGTGGTGGCGCATAAGTGCGCTCAGAACAATGATGTTCTCGGCGATATACATATCGCCTCGCGCACCAAATCCAAATGCGACGACATCATCGCAACCGTGCATGCCAAGAAGGCGCTGAAGCAGCCGGGTGTTCTGGAAGGACACGAACTCAACGCTCTGGACATTGCCGCCACCAGCGCGCTGATCCGCAAAACCGGTGCGCAGATCGTCATCAATGTCGGCACCGCCTTCCTGAACATGTCCGTCCTCAGCGCCTGTCTGGAGACGGGAGCGGCCTATATCGACACGGCCATTCATGAAGAGCCGGGCAAGATCTGCGAGACCCCGCCCTGGTATGGCAACTACGAATGGAAACGGGCCGAGGAATGCGCCGCCAAGGGCGTCACCGCCATTCTGGGCGCCGGTTTCGACCCGGGCGTCGTCAACGCCTATGCCCGCCTTGCCAAGGATGACTATCTCGACAAGGTGACCGAGGTCGATATCGTCGACATCAACGCCGGCAGCCACCAGCGCTATTTCGCCACCAACTTTGATCCGGAGATCAACTTTCGGGAGTTCACCGGCACGGTCTATTCCTGGCAGCAGGGCAAGTGGCAGGAAAACAAGATGTTCGAGATCGGCAAGGAATATGACCTGCCGGTGGTCGGCAAGCGCATGGCCTATCTGTGCGGCCATGACGAAGTGCATTCCCTGGCAAAGAACATGGACGGTGCGGACGTCCGGTTCTGGATGGGCTTCGGCGAGCACTACATCAACGTCTTCACCGTTCTGAAGAACATCGGCCTCCTGTCCGAGCAACCGGTCAAGACGGCGGAAGGACTGGAAGTCGTACCGCTGAAGGTGGTCAAGGCGTGTCTGCCGGATCCGTCTTCGCTGGCGCCTGAATACACCGGCAAGACCTGCATCGGTGATTTCGTGAAGGGCACGAAGGACGGCAAGGAGCACGAGGTGTTCATCTACAATGTTGCCGACCACAAGGAAGCCTATGAGGAAGTCGGCAGCCAGGGCATTTCCTACACCGCCGGCGTTCCGCCGGTCGCGGCCGCCATGCTGATCGCCACCGGCGAATGGGACGTGAAGAAGATGGCCAACGTGGAAGAACTGCCGCCGCATCCCTTCCTCGGCATCCTCAACCGCATCGGTCTGCCGACCCGCATCAAGGACGCCAACGGCGACCGCGCCCTGGAGTTCTAGGTCCAGGCCCTTTCCAGCTGATCAACCTGCGCAGCCCCGGTTACCCACCGGGGCTGTTTGCGTTTCAGTCGACAGCAAACGGGCTGCATAGTGCCCTCAGGCCTCGCCCACGAACAGAAAGCCGTCTTTCGAACAAATATCCTGCAGCCAGCCAGCCCAAGCCTGTCGTCTGAGCGCCCGATTTGGTCGCTTTGAAAATCTGGTCGGGAAGGGTGTTCACAGAAAGGCAAAAACACCCATCGCAGCGAGCCAATGCCCAATGGCAGATTACGATACTGAAAGTCAGGAAAATTGGCGCACCCGACAGGATTCGAACCTGTGACCTCTGCCTTCGGAGGGCAGCGCTCTATCCAGCTGAGCTACGGGTGCTCTTCGCGCGCGCAAGGGCTGCGCGGCGGATAGAGGGGTCTGATACAAGATCCGGCGATCCGGGGCAATCGCTTTCTGAAATTTTGGACAAGATATCGGCGCGGTTATCGGGGCTGGATGAACGCAGCGTCATCTGCGCAGCTGCCGGTGGTTTTTTGGGTGCTCGAGCCTGGCTGGTTAGGGAGAAACTGGCCGGACAGAGTAGGGCGGGTCGCGTTTGACGCGGGAGCGCGAGGAAAAAATGGCCGCAGAGGTGATAGGGCGGCGGGGTTTGTGCGTAGGAAGGCCAGGACCGGATAAAACAGAGCCCCATGACCGAGACCAACCACTGCCGTTCGCTTGTACTTGTGTTGGGAGACCAGCTGAGCCTTGACCTGTCCAGCCTGAAGCGGGCCGATCCGGCCCACGACAGGGTGCTGATGGTCGAGGTGATGGCGGAGGCCACTTATGTGCGCCATCACAAGAAGAAGATTGCCTTCCTGTTTTCCGCCATGCGCCACTTCGCCGAAGAGCTGAAGGAAGCCGGCTGGACGGTGGATTACGTCAAGCTGGATGACCCTGCCAACAGCGGCAGCTTCAAGGGCGAGGTGAAGCGGGCCTGCGAACGCCTGCGGCCACAGCGGATGGTGGTTACCGAACCCGGCGAGTGGCGGGTCTTGGAGGACATGCGCTCCTGGTCCGACGCTTTCAGCCTGCCGGTGGAGATCCTTACCGACACGCGGTTCTTCTCAACGGTGGCGGATTTCCGGGCGTGGGCGGACGGACGCAAGCAATTGCGCATGGAATATTTCTACCGCGAGATGCGCCGTTCCACCGGCCTGCTGATGGAGGGTGACAAGCCTGCGGGGGGCAAATGGAACTATGATGCGGACAATCGCAAGCCCGCGCAGCCGGACCTGTTCATGCCAGAGCCGAAACGCTTTAAGCCGGACGCAATCACGCAAGAGGTGCTGGACCTGGTCGCCAGTCGATTTTCCGGGCACATAGGCGACCTTGAGCCATTCTGGTTCGCCGTGACCCGCAAGGACGCGGAAGAGGCCTGTGAGCACTTCCTGGCCGACATGCTGGCCGATTTCGGAACCTATCAGGATGCCATGCTGAGCGGCCGGAAGTTTCTGTTCCACTCGGTCCTGTCGGCCTATCTGAATGCCGGCCTGCTGGATGCCAAGGTGTTGTGCCGGAAGGTGGAAGAGGCATGGAAAGCGGACAAGGTTCCGCTCAATGCCGCCGAAGGGTTCATCCGGCAGATCCTTGGCTGGCGGGAATATGTGCGCGGCATCTACTGGCTGAAGATGCCGGACTATGTCGACAGCAACACACTTGGCGCCGACCGTCCGTTGCCCGATTTCTACTGGACCGGACAGACACGCATGCGCTGCCTGTCGGAAGCGATCGGCCAGACGTTGGAAGAAGCCTATGCCCACCACATTCAAAGACTGATGGTGACAGGCAATTTCGCCCTGCTGGCGGGCGTCAGGCCGAAGGAAGTGCATGAATGGTATCTGATGGTCTATGCCGACGCCTATGAATGGGTGGAAGCGCCCAACACCATCGGCATGAGCCAGTTCGCCGACGGCGGGCTTCTCGGCTCCAAACCCTATGTATCGAGCGGCAACTATATCGACCGGATGTCGGACTATTGCGGCGCATGCTCTTATGACGTGAAGCAGAAGACGGGGCCAAAGGCCTGTCCGTTCAATGCGCTTTACTGGGACTTTCTGGACCGCAACAAGGAGGTGCTCAAGGGCAATCCGCGGCTCGGTCAGCCTTACGCGTCCTGGGACAGGATGGGGCCGGAAAAACAGCAGCTACTCAAGGAAAGTGCTGCGGACTTCCTGAAACGTCTGTTTGAGGGGGAGGAGGTCTGAAACTGGCTCGTCCACGTAAGCAAAAAGCAGAGGTTATCGAGGGCAGTTTGGAGCCGGTTACGACAGGATGAGAATGTTACAAAAAAAACGCGCAGCCGTTAGACTGCGCGAATAAAGTTACTGTGCACGTGGCCCCATCGACCACGGCGGCAACTCTAGCGGCATCTTTCTCGATTGTCATTACCGTAAAATATTTTATTTTTTGATTCACTGTAATGCGACTGATCGTTATTCATACTGAGTCATATATGAAATAATGTGTCGTACAAATTAATTCATTAAATTCAGCGCTTTAAATTTGTCATACAATTTGGAAGCGCCGTTGCGGCAAGGAAATGTTGTCTTTCCTGCCGCAAATTTATTGGCAAATTTGCATATATTCGGAAGAAATTTTCCCGGCTTTGCTGGAAAGTTTTACGCGCGTGATGCCTCTGCGGACAAAACCGAGCTCTTTTGCTGCCGCCCAGGTCACATCTATAACACGGCCCTTGGCAAAGGGGCCCCGGTCGTTGATACGCACCGTGACGGTCTTTCCATTGGCAAGATTGGTCACATCCACCAGCGTACCGAAGGGCAGGCTCCTGTGGGCTGCGGTCAGTTGATTGGGGTTTGCGCGTTCACCACTGGCAGTGGTGCCGCCGAGCTTGTACCAGGACGCTTTCCCGCATTGTTGATAGACGCCCGCTTGAGCACCGCTGACGACACCTGCTGCTGCAAGCAAGGCACCCGCCAAGGCAACGCGCGATAAGTGCCGCGCGAGAACAATTCTCTTCATGATAGTCCCCCTGGGGCAAGTGAGCTCGCCCCGATCGATCTTGAACACAGTTACGTGATGACGCTGGTAACATTCCGCAGCGGCGCCTTTACGTCGTGAGGGTGATCAAAATGTGGCAGTTTTTCAGGTCAAATGAGGCGTTAGTATAAAATAAACATAAAATTTGAAATACATTTGTATTGTATCAATTAATTTTTGATTTACTATAAAAATTCTAAGAGTTGTGGGTAGTTTTTCTGTTTCGGTTTTGCCAACTGAACTGTGTTAGTAATTTTTACATAGGAGCGGCGCATGTGTGTATTGATTAGCGCCATTTTAACGGCAATTTGAAAGGGCGGTCTGGTGCAAGTCAGCCATCGGTTCTTAAGCGACCGGCTGGAACAATCCGGTCGTGCGGAAAATAATACTCTTACAGGCTTCCACACGTCCCTGCTGGAGGTTCTTCCCCATGCTGCGGCCTACGTCGCGCAGGATGGCAGCGTCCTTGTCCACAACAAGCAAATGAAGGCGCTTTGCGCCGCAAAAGGTGTCTTTCCGGTGCCGGTCAGCCTGCCGTCGCTTTTGTCGGAAACCAGTTGGCGGCGGTGCGAGGCGGTTCTGTCGGCGGCTTTCAGCGGTGTTCCGGCGCAGGCGAGCGGGGCCATCCTGCTGCAGTCAGGCGAAACCTTCTGCCACCACATGATTTGCACATCCTTCGTCTCCCTCTCGGGCGAGCGCCAGGCCGTCCTGGTCCAGTTCGATCTGGAAGAACACGGCCAGGACGAGATCGTTACCCTGTCAGAGCCGGCGCGAAATGAAATCCGCTCCGCAAAGTCCGCAAGGGATCTCGATCTTCTGGAGCATTTTCCGGACGACGTTCTTGTGTTCGACGGTTCCGAAAGCCTCGATGAAATGGCGGGAAAGCTGCTGAAGCTGATCAACAGCGACTATGAAGTGGGCCTCTTGGCCGAAGCCCTGGAAAATCTGGAAGGCGAACTGCCGCAGACCTTCTATATTCCGGAAAATCGAAGCTTCCAGGCAGCAGGTTACGTGGCCGATCGCCAGATGTGCGAAGTGCGGCTCGTTCCCATTCCCGGTTCGGTGAAGAGTAAGCCGGGCATCGGTGCCTCCATGGCGGTTATCCGCCGCAATGTCGACTGCCCTCAGGAAACCGCCGAAAACAGGCGCCTGGCGTATCTCGATCCGCTGACGGGCCTGGAGAACCGCCGTGCCTTTACGAAGGCCTTGAAACGTGAGCTGACCCGGCTTGCCGCAGAAGATGAAATCGGCCTTGCCGTTCTTTATATCGATCTCGACGAGTTCAAGAAGGTCAATGATCTCGGTGGCCACGATGCGGGTGACGACATGCTCCTGCGTGTCGCGGCTTGTCTGCGCCTGACCTTGGGTGAATTCGGTACAGCCGCCAGGATCGGCGGTGATGAATTTGCCGGCATGGTGCCGGTGGTCAACGAGGAAGCCGCTCTCGATATCGCCGAGGAAATTCTGGCCGGTTTTGACCGTATCCGCCTGGAGGTGGGGGACCGGGTGTTCACCATTGGCGGGTCCATCGGTGTGGCGTTCCTCGACAGCAATGTGAAGCTGCGTGAAGGCGATGCAGCAGCTCTTCTGGGGCTGGCCGACCGGGCATGTTTGCGCGGCAAGCGATTTGGCGGCCGTTCCGTGCAGGTTCATTCGGTGCAGCCGCAGGATTGCGAAGGGGCGGGTGGTGAGCTGGCGGATCTACCCGAGCCGGGAAGTTTCCGCGGCAACGAGCTGACGCTCTATGCGATGCCCATCGTCTGCCTGAAACGGAACAGGGCCTGCGGTTCCGAAATCCTTCTGCGCCTGCAGGGGGACCGCGCCCGGGGCCTCTCGTCACGTGCCTGGATCTCGGCTGCCGAACGCTCCGGTTTCATTGCACAGGTGGATGCCTGGACGCTGGACAAGGTGCTGGACGCGGCAGAACGCAATCCCGACCGTACCATCCTGACGATGAACGTCTCGGCTGAATCCGCCCGCGATCCGATCTTCCGTGACGGGCTCTATCATCGTTTGTCGGTCAATCCGCTGCTGGCATCCAAGCTGTGTCTTGAAATCGCGGAAAAGGATTTTCTGCGAGAGCCGGCGAGTGTTCAGGCGTTTTTCAAGTTCGTGAACGAACTGGGGTGCCAGACCGCCATTGACGACTTTGCCGGACACTGGCCTGTCCTGTCGCGGTTGACCAACCTGCGTGTCGAATGGCTGAAGCTTGAATCGAGCCTCACTCAGCAGGTGGTGGAAGAGCCCGCCAAGGCGGCCATCCTGAACGGGCTGGTACGCGCCGCCCACGAGCTCGGCATCAAGGTGATCGCCAAACATGTGGAAACGGCGGAAGAGGCCAGTCTGCTGAGGGAGCTCGATATCGAGGCGGCACAGGGCTACTTCTTCGGTCGGCCCGAACCCTGGCCTGGCGGTTGAGCGAAACCTGAAATCGTAAAAAAAAGCGGCGCTATGCGCCGCTTTTTTTGTTTGTTTGCCAGGGCTTTAGATGTCGAGGTTGGCCACGGCCAGGGCGTTTTCCTGGATGAATTCGCGCCGCGGATCGACCTCGTCTCCCATCAGTTTGGTGAAGATGTCGTCGGCGTCGTCCGCCTCGCGCACCTTCACCTGCAGCAGGGAGCGGACATTCGGGTCGAGCGTCGTTTCCCAGAGCTGTTCCGGGTTCATCTCGCCGAGACCCTTGTAGCGCTGCAGCGAGATACCCTTCTGGCCGGCGGCGTAGATCTGGTTCAGCAAGGCGCGAGGCCCCCGAATTTCCGTCGAGATATCCTTGCGCCGCAAGACGGCGGCCTTGCCGTAGATCTCGTTCAGATGGGCTGCGTGTGCTGCAAGACGGCGTGCGTCCGTGGAGCCAAGCAGGGCAGCGTCAATCGTTGCGGCTTCCTGCACGCCGCGAACCATCCGTTTGAACACAAGGCTGCCGTCGTCCCGCGCTTCGCCGGTCCAGCCCCGCTCGAATTCGTCGGCCAGGATGTCCATCCGGCGGGCGATATAGGTGGCAGCTTCCTCAGCCTTGCCCTGATCGTCCAGGATTTCCGGTGTCAGCGCACCCGCAATCGCAGCCTGTTCGACAACATCGCGGTTGTAGCGTGAATGCAACCCGTCGAAGATGTCGGAAATGATCCGTGCGGTTTCGGCGACGGCACGAAGGTCCTGGCCGGTGCGAACCTCGCCGTTGGCAAGCGTCAGCGAAGCTTCGTCCAGACCCTGTCCGATCAGATAGTCTTCCAGCGCCTTCTGGTCTTTCAGGTACTGTTCGGACTGGCCGCGTTTGACCTTGTAGAGCGGTGGCTGCGCAATATAGATGTAGCCGTTTTCGATCAGTTCCGGCATCTGGCGGAAGAAGAACGTCAGCAGCAGGGTGCGAATGTGCGCGCCGTCCACGTCAGCATCGGTCATGATGATGATCTTGTGATAGCGCAGCTTCTCGACGTTGAATTCTTCCTTGCCGATCCCGGTTCCAAGCGCCGTGATCAGCGTGCCGATTTCGTTCGAGGACAGCATCTTGTCGAAGCGTGCCCGCTCCACGTTGAGGATCTTGCCGCGCAGAGGCAGCACGGCCTGGTTTTCGCGGTGACGGCCCTGTTTGGCCGAGCCACCTGCGGAATCACCCTCCACTAGGAAGAGTTCGGCCTTGGAGGCGTCGCGCTCCTGGCAATCGGCAAGCTTGCCGGGCAGGGAGGCGATGTCGAGGGCGCCCTTGCGGCGCGTCAGCTCGCGTGCCTTGCGGGCGGCTTCACGCGCGGAGGCCGCTTCCACCACCTTGGAGACGATCGTCTTGGCCGGCGCGGGGTTTTCCTCAAGCCATTCGCTCAGGATCTGCGAGATCAGGTTTTCGACCACCGGACGCACTTCGGAGGAAACCAGCTTGTCCTTGGTCTGGGACGAGAATTTCGGATCCGGCACCTTGACGGAAAGAACGCAGGTCAGGCCTTCACGGCAGTCATCGCCGGAAAGGTTCACCTTTTCCTTTTTCATCAGTCCGGTTGCTTCCGCATAGCCGGTGACCTGCCTGGTCAGCGCAGCCCGGAAACCGGCAAGGTGAGTACCACCATCGCGCTGCGGAATGTTGTTGGTGAAGCACAGCACATGCTCATGATAGCTGTCGTTCCACCACATGGCGGCTTCGACCGTGATGCCGTCACGCTCGGCCCGCATGTTGATCGGCTCTTCGATCAACGGATGTTTGGCACGGTCCAGATAGCGCACGAACGCTTCCAGGCCACCTTCGTAGAACAGCTCCTCGACCTTGTCCTCAACGCCGCGCTTGTCCGTCAGGATGATGCGGACGCCGGAGTTCAGGAAGGCCAGCTCGCGCAGCCGGTGTTCAAGCGTGCTGAAATCGAACTCGGTCTTGGTGAAGGTTTCCGGTGACGGCAGGAAGGTCACCTCGGTCCCTTTTCTGCCGTTGGCCGGCCCAACCACCTTGAGCGGTGCCTGGGCATCGCCATGGGCGAAGGTCATGGAGTGTTCTTCGCCGTTGCGCCAGATGCGCAGTTCCAGCTTTGTCGACAGTGCATTGACCACGGATACGCCCACGCCGTGCAAACCGCCGGAGACCTTGTAGGAGTTCTGGTCGAACTTACCACCCGCGTGCAGCTGGGTCATGATGACCTCGGCAGCCGACACGCCTTCTTCCGGGTGCAGGTCCGTCGGAATTCCGCGGCCGTTATCGGATACCGTAACCGATCCGTCCGGGTTGAGCGTCACGGTCACGTGGTCGGCATGGCCGGCCAGCGCTTCGTCGATGGCGTTGTCGACCACCTCGTAAACCATGTGGTGCAGACCGGAGCCGTCATCGGTGTCGCCGATATACATGCCGGGCCGCTTGCGCACGGCATCGAGGCCCTTGAGGACCTTGATGCTGTCGGCACCATATTCGGCACCGCCATTGGTTTCGGGGGTCGGGCTGCTCTCAGGCGTGGACGTGTCGCTCATGCGAATCAATCACCAATCGATTTATCTTTTCCACCCCCGTTATACGGGGTTCCGGCGGGGGTTCAACCACGTGCCGGCCATAGCCAAGCCAGCGAAGGGATTCTGGTGGAAAACCATAAGATTCCGGCGGATTTAAGGGGCCTCGCCTCGCTTCAGCAGGCGGCCCTGGTGCTCCCGGATCTCAAACACTTCGGCTTCCGCCGGCAAAGCCTCGAAAAGGGCCTCGTCCGTGCCGGTCATGAAGACCTGTCCACCAAGGGAATCCAGCTTCGAAAACAGGGCCGAACGACGGTCGGGATCGAGATGCGCAGCGACTTCATCAAGCAGCAGGACAGGCGTCATTCCCGACACCTTTGCCGTCAGTTCTGCATGCGCAAGGATGAGGCCTATCAGCAGCGCTTTCTGTTCCCCGGTCGAGGATTGCGAAGCCGGCATCGCCTTGGCTGCGTGATGAACGGTGAGATCGCTCAGGTGCGGTCCGTTGAGCGTGCGCCCGGCGGCCCGGTCGCGGTTTCGGCCGTCCTGCAGCATCTGGCGGTAGCGATCCTCCCGGTCGTAGGCGCTCAAACCGGCGGTTTCCGCCTCGAAGGCACCGTCAAGTGAAACCGAAGCATGGGGAAACGGCAGGTTCTGGGCTGCCTGGCCGGCGATCATCCGGCTGAGCAGATCAACGGTCTCCGCCCTGGCGATTGAGACGGCGGTGCCGAGCTCGGCGACCTGCTGTTCCAGCGCGCTGAGAAAGGCATCGGAGCCACCCTGATCGAGAAGGCGATTGCGCTGACGAAGGGCGTTTTCGAAGTCGCTGACCCGGCGGCCGTGGGTCGGGTCGATCGCCAGCGTCAGCCGGTCAAGAAAACGGCGACGGTCTGAGCCGGGCCCGGTGAACAGCCCGTCCATTGAAGGCACGAGCCAGAGCACCCGCATGTAGTCCAGAAGACTTTCCGAGCCGCGAACTTCCTCGCCGTCGATACGCACCTTGCGCCCGGCAGTGCCGGCCACCAAACCTGTACCGATTTTGGTCTCGAACCCATCCAACAGCACTGTTGCGGCAACACTCCAGCTGCCATCGCCGTCCTTGCGCGCAATGTCGGCAAGGGCCGCCCGGCGCAGGCCGCGGCCGGCAGTCAGAAAGGATATGGCTTCCAGAATATTGGTCTTGCCGGCGCCATTGGGGCCGACGAAGGCGACCATCCTGGCCGCCATCGGCAATGTCAGCGAGCTGTAGTTGCGGAAGCCGGTCAGCGACAGACGGGTCAGCCGCGCCGTCCGGTAATCTGTCATGACCCCACTTCCGCTACTGATTGGGCGTGCCGGCTAGATCAGACCCGCATCGGCATGAGAACGAACAGGCAGTCGTCGACCGTGTTGTCCTGAATGAGGGTCGGCGAGCCGCTGTCCGCCAGACGGAACAGGGCCGTGTCGCTCGACAGCTGGTTGGCAATGTCGAGCAGGTAGCGGGAGTTGAAGCCGATTTCCAACGGATCGGCATCATATTCGACGGCAAGTTCTTCCGTCGCGCTGCCCGAATCCGGGTTGTTCACGGTCAGCACCAGGCGACCTTCGGTCAGCGACAGCTTGACGGCACGGCCGCGTTCGGAAGAGATCGTCGACACGCGGTCGACAGCTTCCTTGAACTCGTCCCGGTCGACGCGCATTTCCTTGTCGTTGTTCTGCGGGATCACCCGGCCGTAGTCCGGGAAGGTGCCGTCGATCAGCTTGGACGTCAGGATGACGGAGCCGGTCGTGAGGCGGATCTTTGTATCGGAAAGCTCGATCTGGACATTGGCTTCCGGGTTCTCGAGCAGTTTCTGGATCTCGCCAACGGTCTTGCGCGGCACGATGATACCCGGCATGCCGGCCGAACCGGAAGGTGCCGGTACCTCTGCCTGGGCCAGACGGTGGCCATCTGTGGCAACGGCGCGGAACTGGAGACCGGAGCCCGCGTCTACCGTGTGCAGGTAGATACCGTTCAGATAGTAACGGGTCTCTTCGGTCGAAATCGCGAACTGGGTCGCGTCGATCAGCTTGCGGATATCGGCGCCTGTCAGCGCAAAGCCGTGGCTGAAGTCGCCGGCGGTCAGGTCGGGGAAGTCGGTTTCCGGCAGCATCTGCAGGGTGAACTTCGAGCGGCCGGCGCGGATTTCCAGCGTGGCGTTGTCGCTGGTGGTTTCCAGAACCACCTGCGAGCCTTCTGGCAGCTTGCGGACGATGTCGTAGAACATGTGTGCCGGAACGGTGGTCGCGCCCGGCAATTCAATCATGGCCGGAACGCTTTCGACGATTTCCAGATCGAGGTCCGTTGCCTTCAGGTTGATCGCGCCGCCATCGGCGCGCAGAAGAACGTTCGACAGGATCGGAATGGTATTCCGGCGTTCGACCACGCGGTGAACATGGGTCAAGGACTTGAGGAGGTCGGTCCGCTCGAGGGTCGCTTTCATACTCTCGTTCCGTACTCATGAAGCGCCTGGCTGAACTGCCGGGCTGATTGAATATTCTTGGCTCCGGTGTGGAGCGGGGTGGACGACACTGCCCTTAACCGGCTCCAAAAGCAAGGGGGCGTTCTGCCCGAACGCCCCCAATTTTGGTAGAATATCGTGTATTTTAACCTTGGTTTAGCGCGATCCGGGATCAGGCTGGCGGATGCCCGTTTGAATTCAGGCAGGCATCCGCAAAAGACCCGTTTCCGAAGCTTGCCGCCTCAGGCGTCAAGCATGCGCTTGAGCAGTTCCAGCTCCTGCGCCAGGGCATAGTCGGCACGCGCCATTTCCTCGATCTTGCGGACAGCGTGCAGAACCGTTGTGTGATCCCGGTTGCCGAACCGGCGACCGATTTCCGGCAGTGAGCGCGGGGTCATCACCTTGGCAAGATACATGGCGATCTGGCGCGGGCGAACGATGGTCCGGGTACGCCGGGCCGACAGCAGATCCGCCTTGGTGACATTATAATGCTTGGAGACCACCCGCTGGATGTCCTCGATCTTCACCCGGCGCGGCTCGCTGGAGCGAACCAGGTCGCGCAGGGTCATCTCGGCCATTTCCTGCGTGATCGGCTGGTTGGTCAGCTGGTTGTGCGCGATCAGCCGGTTGAGCGCGCCTTCAAGGTCGCGGCCCGAGGAGGCAACATGACGCGCGACATAATCCAACACACCTTCCGGAACGTCGAACTGCGGGTAGGTCTTGCGGGCCGTATCGACGCGCGTGGCCAGGATGTTCCGGCGCAGTGCGAAATCCGGTTCCTGAATACCGACCACCAGACCGCCGGACAGGCGTGAGCGGACACGGTCGTCGAGAGTATCAAGTTCGGAAGGCGCGCGGTCTGCGGCCACGATCACCTGGCGGGCCCCGTCGATGAGGGCGTTGAGGGTGTGGCAGAACTCCTGCTGCACCTGCTTGCCGTGCAGGAACTGCATGTCGTCGATCAGCAGAAGATCGATCGTGCGCAGGTTCTCCTTGAAGGCCAGTGCGGACTGGGACTTCAGGGCGGCAACGAATTTGTACATGAAGTGCTCGGCCGTCAGGTAGAGCACCTTTCGGCCGGACGCCCGGGCCTTTGCGGCCACGGCCTGCATCAGGTGGGTCTTGCCCAGACCGACGGAGGCATGCAGGTAAAGCGGATTGAATGTGACCGCGCCGCCGGCGGCAACCTGCCGGGCCGCAGCCAGGGCCAGATTGTTGGACTCGCCTTCGACAAAGGTCTCGAATGTGTATTTCGGATCGAGCGCCGCACCTTGCAGGACGTCACGAGCGTTGTCCGAGCTGGTCTCGCCTCGGCCGAGAGCCGCGGTTGCCGCCTGGGCCCGGGTTACCTGTGCCGCGTCGGAAAGTGCGTCGGAACGGGTTTCTGCAGTCGCCGGCTTGCTGCCCTGGGGTGCTGCGAGGCTCGGCTTGGCAATCGGGGTCTGACGTGGGCGGATTGCGCCGCGTACCGTCAGTTCGATGCGGTGAACGTTGTCACATTCACGCTGCCAGAGACCCATCAGCTGGTCGTTGTAGTTGTTCTGAATCCACTGTTTCAAAAACCGGGTCGGAACAGACAGACGAACGGTGCCGTCCTGGTGCTCCTCGAGGTCTACACGTGCAAACCAGCTGGTAAAAACATCATCGCCCAATTCTGCGCGAAGCTGTTTCTTCACCCGTTTCCACTGTTCGGAGCCGCCTGCCTCCTGAACCTGCATGTTATCTGCCTCCTGTAAATGTGAAGAACAGTCCGCCACAGCCGTTCTTCGACGCCTTGCTGCTTTTGCAGCATTATAATGTCCCTTTTGGGACGGTTAT
>NZ_BAAGIG010000002.1:1564607-1781916 GCF_054658215.1 Roseibium sp. ROS1 | reverse complement strand
TCCTACGAATTCCCGGGCGACGACATTCCGATCGTCAAGGGTTCTGCACTGGCAGCCGTTGAAAACCGCGATCCGGCCATCGGCCGCGATGCGATCCGTGAGCTGATGGCTCAGGTCGACGCGTACATCCCGACCCCGGAGCGTCCGAAGGACCTTCCGTTCCTGATGCCGATCGAAGACGTCTTCTCGATCTCCGGCCGTGGTACGGTTGTGACCGGTCGTGTTGAGCGCGGCATCGTGAAGGTTGGCGAAGAAGTCGAAATCGTCGGCATCAAGGACACGCAGAAGACCACGGTCACCGGCGTTGAAATGTTCCGCAAGCTGCTGGACAGCGGCGAAGCAGGCGACAACATCGGCGCGCTGATCCGCGGTATCGCACGTGAAGACGTTGAGCGTGGCCAGGTTCTTTGCAAGCCGGGTACTGTTACCCCGCACACGAAGTTCAAGGCCGAGGCTTACATCCTCACCAAGGAAGAAGGTGGTCGTCACACCCCGTTCTTCACCAACTACCGCCCGCAGTTCTACTTCCGTACGACGGACGTGACCGGTGTGGTGTCCCTGCCGGAAGGCACGGAAATGGTGATGCCGGGCGACAACGTCTCCGTCGAGGTTGAGCTGATCGTGCCGATCGCCATGGAAGAAGGCCTGCGCTTCGCTATCCGCGAAGGTGGCCGTACCGTCGGCGCTGGCGTCGTCGCATCCATCATCGAATAATCGACAGCCGGGCCTGCCGGTGACTTTCAAGTGAAACGCGGGCAGGCCCGCAGTCTTATTGGGAACAACAACAATGAACGGTCAGAATATCCGGATCCGCCTGAAGGCGTTTGACCACCGTATTCTCGACGCCTCCACCAAGGAGATCGTCAATACGGCCAAGCGGACCGGTGCTCAGGTACGGGGTCCCGTGCCGCTGCCGACGCGGATCGAGAAGTACACGGTGCTTCGCGGGCCGCATATCGATAAGAAAAGCCGCGATCAGTTCGAGATGCGTACGCATAAGCGCCTTCTCGATATCGTTGATCCGACGCCCCAGACGGTGGACGCGCTCATGAAGCTCGACCTCGCCGCTGGTGTCGACGTCGAGATCAAGCTCTAAGCCGGGTCGAAGGGGACACATCCATGCGTTCTGGAGTGATCGCTCAGAAAGTGGGCATGACCCGCATCTATAACGATGCAGGCGAGCATGTTCCGGTCACCGTTCTGCGGCTGGAAAATTGCCAGGTGGTTGCCCACCGCACTGACGAAAAAAATGGTTACACTGCGCTGCAGCTCGGTGCAGGTACCCGTAAAGTAAAGAATACGCCGAAGGCACTGCGTGGCCACTTTGCTGTTGCAAAGGTTGAGCCGAAGCGGACCGTGGCCGAATTCCGCGTTTCCGCGGAAAACCTGATCGACGTTGGCGCGGAACTGACCGCTGACCACTACGTCGAAGGCCAGTTTGTCGACGTGACCGGCACTTCTATCGGTAAGGGTTTTGCCGGTGCCATGAAGCGTCACAACTTCGGTGGTGGCCGTGCATCGCACGGTAACTCGATCTCGCACCGTTCGCACGGTTCTACCGGTCAGTGTCAGGACCCGGGCCGCGTGTTCAAGGGCAAGAAAATGGCCGGTCACATGGGTGATGCCCGCGTGACCACGCAGAACCTGAAGGTTGTGCGCACTGATGTTGAGCGTGGCCTGATCATGGTCGAGGGCTCTGTTCCGGGCGCCAAGGGCGGCTGGATCCTGGTCCGCGACGCGATCAAAAAGGCGCTGCCGGAAAACGTTCCGGTTCCGGGTGCTTTCAAAGCAACCGAAGCGACTGCGGCCGCCGGGAAGGAGAGTGAGTGATGGAACTCCAGGTCAAGACCCTCGAAGGTGGGGCGGCCGGTTCGATCACGGTGTCTGACGAGATCTTCGGTCTCGAGCCGCGCACCGATTTGATCCACCGTGTGGTGCGTTGGCAGTTGGCCAAGCGCCAGGCAGGTACCCACAAGGCACTGGGCCGTTCGGAAGTTTCCGGCACGACGAAGAAATTCGTCCGTCAGAAAGGTTCCGGCGGTGCACGTCACGGCAACAAGAAGGCCCCGCAGTTCCGCGGTGGTGGTAAGGCATTCGGCCCGATCGTTCGCGATCACAGCCATGACCTGCCGAAGAAGGTTCGCGCCCTCGGCCTGAAGCATGCCCTGTCGGCGAAAGCCAAGACAGACAGCATCGTTATTGTCGAAGACGCAAAGGCAGCCGAAGCAAAGACCAAGGCGCTCAAGGCACAGCTGACCAAGCTCGGCCTGACCAGCGCTCTGATCATTGACGGCGCCGAGGTCGATGCAAACTTCGCTCTGGCATCCCGCAACATTCCGCATCTGGATGTGCTGCCGGTACAGGGCATCAACGTTTACGACATCCTGCGTGCCAACACCCTGGTGTTGACGAAGGCTGCGGTGTCCGCACTTGAGGAGCGCTTTAAATGAGCAAACTTCCTCACTACGACAAAATCGTCGGCCCGGTAATCACCGAAAAGTCGACGATGGCTTCCGAAGAGAACAAGGTTGTCTTCAAAGTTGCTAACGATGCAACGAAGCCGGAAATCAAGGCCGCAGTCGAAGCGCTGTTCGGTGTAAAGGTCACGGCAGTGAACACCCTGGTCCGCAAGGGCAAGGTCAAGCGCTTCCGCGGTCGCATCGGCCGTCAGTCCGACTACAAGAAGGCCGTCGTTACGCTGCAGGAAGGTCACGCAATCGACGTGACCACCGGGCTCTAAGACGGGGACTTAAGAAAAATGGCACTTAAGACATTCAACCCGACGTCCCCAGGCCGCCGTCAGCTGGTTCAAGTTGATCGCTCTGGTCTGTGGAAAGGCAAGCCGGTCAAGACCCTGACCGAAGGCCTGTCCAAGTCCGGTGGCCGCAACAACGCCGGCCGCCTGACGTCTCCGAACCGCGGTGGCGGTCACAAGCGGTCTTACCGTCTTGTCGACTTCAAGCGCCGTAAATGGGACGTTCCGGCAACGGTCGAGCGCCTTGAATACGATCCGAACCGGACCGCATTCATTGCACTCATCCGTTACGAAGACGGTGAACTGAGCTACATCCTGGCGCCGCAGCGCCTGGCTGCTGGTGATACCGTCATCGCCGGTGAATCCGTCGACGTGAAACCGGGCAATGCCGCGCCGCTGGCTCGCATTCCGGTTGGTACGATCGTGCACAATGTCGAGCTGAAGCCGGGCAAAGGCGCCCAGATCGCTCGTTCGGCAGGTGCGTTCGTTCAGATCGTCGGCCGCGACCAGGGCTACACCACGCTGCGCCTGATGTCTGGCGAGCAGCGCCGTGTGCTCGGAACCTGCATGGCTTCCATTGGCGCCGTGTCCAACCCGGACCACGCCAACGTTAACCTGGGTAAAGCAGGCCGTTCCCGCTGGCTTGGCATTCGTCCGCATACTCGCGGTGTTGCCATGAACCCGATCGACCACCCGCACGGTGGTGGTGAAGGCAGGACCTCCGGCGGTCGTCATCCGGTTACTCCTTGGGGTAAACCGACCAAAGGTAAGCGTACGCGGCGCAATAAGCAGACTGATAAGTTTATCGTCCGCAGCCGTCACGCGAAGAAGTAAAGGGCAAGGATCGTGGCACGTTCGATCTGGAAAGGTCCGTTTGTCGACGGGTATCTGCTGAAGAAAGCGGACAAGGTCCGTGAGTCCGGCCGGAACGAGGTCATCAAGACCTGGAGCCGCCGCTCTACCATCCTGCCGCAGTTCGTCGGTTTGACCTTCGGCGTCTACAACGGTCAAAAGCACGTTCCGGTGCTGGTGTCTGAGGAAATGATCGGTCACAAGTTCGGTGAGTTCTCGCCGAGCCGGACCTATTATGGACACGGCGCCGACAAGAAGGCGAAGAGGAAGTAACGATGGGCAAGCCGAAGCGTGAGCGGACGCTCGCTGACAATGAGGCCCGGGCAATGACCCGCATGCTGCGCGTTTCCCCGCGCAAGCTGAACCTCGTTGCGGCTTCGATCCGTGGCAAAAAAGTCGGTTCCGCGATCGCGGACCTGACATTCTCCCGCAAGCGCATTGCGCAGGACGTCAAGAAAACCTTGATGTCGGCCATTGCCAACGCGGAAAACAACCATGACCTGGACATCGACAACCTGGTGGTTGCTGAAGCACATGTCGGCAAGGCATTTGTGATCAAGCGGTTCCAGGCCCGTGCACGCGGTCGTGTTGGCCGGATCGAGAAGCCGTTCTCGAACCTGACCATCGTCGTGCGCGAAGTTGAGGAGACTGCCTGATGGGACATAAGACAAACCCGATCGGCATGCGCCTCGGGATCAACCGCACCTGGGACAGCCGCTGGTACGCGAACAAGAACGAATACGGCGATCTTCTGCACGAAGATTTCCGCATCCGTGAGCTCCTGCTGAAGGAACTGAAGCAGGCTGCCGTGTCCAAGGTTGTTATCGAACGCCCGCACAAAAAGTGCCGTGTGTCCATTCACTCCGGTCGTCCGGGTGTGGTCATCGGTAAAAAGGGTGCCGATATCGAGCGTCTTCGCAAGAAGATCGCCGACATTACCAATTCCGAAGTGCATCTCAACATCGTTGAAGTGCGCAAGCCGGAAATCGACGCGACCCTGGTCGCCCAGTCGATTGCCCAGCAGCTGGAACGCCGCGTTGCTTTCCGTCGCGCCATGAAGCGGGCCGTTCAGTCCGCCATGCGTCTCGGTGCACAGGGCATCCGTATCAACTGCGGTGGCCGTCTCGGCGGTGCGGAAATTGCGCGTATCGAATGGTACCGCGAAGGCCGCGTCCCGCTTCACACGCTGCGTGCAGACATCGACTACGGTGTTGCAAGCGCTCACACGGCTTACGGCGTGTGCGGTGTGAAGGTCTGGATCTTCAAGGGTGAAATTCTGGAACACGATCCGATGGCGTCTGAGCGCCGTGCGACCGCTGCTTCCGAAGGCAACCAGGGTGATCGCGGCGGACGCCGGGATCGGGGCCGCGAGCGCGCAGCTTAATTCAAGCTGCCTGCCGCTCGTAACTTAAGAAAGACGAGAGAAGAACGATGCTGCAACCGAAGCGCACAAAGTTCCGCAAGCAGCACAAGGGCCGCATCCACGGCTTGTCGAAGGGAGGCACTGACCTCAACTTCGGCGCATTCGGTCTGAAGGCGATTGAGCCGGAGCGTGTTACGGCACGTCAGATCGAAGCGGCCCGCCGTGCTATGACCCGCCACATGAAGCGTGCGGGTCGTGTTTGGATCCGCATCTTCCCGGACGTCCCGGTTTCCTCGAAACCTGCTGAAGTCCGCATGGGTAAAGGTAAGGGTTCTCCGGATTACTGGGCTTGCCGTGTCAAGCCAGGCCGGATCATGTTCGAAATCGACGGTGTGCCGGAAGACATTGCGCGTGAAGCCATGCGTCTTGCTGCAGCCAAACTGCCGATCAAGTGCCGCTTCGTTCAGCGTATCGGCGAGTAGGGCAGGCGAGGAGTTAGAGCCATGAAGGCTACCGATGTACGGGCTAAGACCCTCGACGAGCTCCGCAGTGAGCTTGAAGGCCTGAAGAAAGAGCAGTTCAACCTGCGCTTCCAGCGGGCTACGGGTCAGCTTGAAAACACTGCGCGTGTCCGGCAGATCCGCCGTGATATCGCGCGTATCCAGACGATCATGCGCGAAAAGCGCGTGTCGGCGAACGCGTAAGGAGACGGCCATGCCGAAGCGTATCCTGCAGGGCACCGTTGTCAGCGACGCCAATGACAAGACGGTGACGGTGAATGTGGAGCGTCGCTTCACGCACCCGCTGCTGAAGAAGACTGTGCGCCGGACCAAGAAGTACCGCGCACACGACGAAACCAACCAGTACAAGGTTGGCGACATTGTTCAGATCGAAGAATGCGCGCCGATCTCTAAAAACAAACGTTGGACCGTGGTCGCTCAGTGACCGCGCTCCATTCAGTGAGCATCAGGCGCCCGTGACCCGAGCGCCATCAGAAGAACAAGGCAGCCAGTCATGATTCAGATGCAAACAAACCTCGACGTCGCGGATAATTCCGGCGCTCGTCGTGTCATGTGCATCAAAGTGCTCGGCGGCTCCAAGCGTAAATATGCCCAGGTAGGCGACATCATCGTCGTCTCCGTGAAAGAGGCAATTCCGCGGGGCCGCGTTAAGAAGGGCGACGTGATGAAGGCTGTCGTCGTGCGCACGGCAAAGGATATCCGCCGTCCCGATGGCAGCGTGATCCGGTTCGACCGCAATGCGGCCGTGCTGGTCAACAACAACAAGGAGCCGATCGGCACCCGTATCTTCGGACCGGTACCGCGTGAACTCCGTGCAAAGAACCATATGAAAATCATTTCGCTCGCGCCGGAGGTGCTCTGATGGCTGCGAAAATTAAAAAAGGCGACACGGTGGTTGTGCTGACCGGCCGTGACAAGGGTAAGTCCGGCGAAGTCATCCAGATGCTGCCGGCTGACAACAAGGCCCTGGTCCGCGGCATCAACATGGTTCGCCGCCACCAGAAGCAGACCCAGACGCAGGAAGCAGGCATCGTGGCCAAGGAAGCCCCGATTCACCTTTCCAACGTTGCACTGGCCGATCCGAAGGACGGCAAGGCGACCCGCGTCGGCTTCAAAGTGCAGGACGATGGCACCAAGGTCCGTGTGGCCAAGCGTTCGGGAGACCTGATCGATGGCTGAGACCACTAACGTGCCGCGTCTCAAGACGCATTATGACGAAGTTGTGCGCAAACAGCTTCTGGAGAAGTTCCAGTACAAGAACGTCATGCAGGTTCCGCAGCTGGAAAAGATTGTCCTCAACGTCGGTGTCGGCGAAGCGGTCAGCGATTCCAAGAAGGCGCGTATCGCAGCTGACGACCTGGCACTGATTGCCGGTCAGAAGCCGGTGATCACCAAAGCGAAAAAGTCGATCGCAACCTTCAAGGTTCGCGAAGGCATGCCGCTTGGTGCAAAGGTTACCCTGCGCCGCCAGCAGATGTTCGAATTTCTGGACCGTCTGATCACCATCGCGCTTCCGCGTGTACGTGACTTCCGTGGTCTGAACCCGAAGAGCTTCGACGGTCGCGGCAACTACGCCATGGGCATCAAAGAACACATCGTGTTCCCGGAAATCGAGTACGACAAGGTCGACCAGATCTGGGGCATGGACGTGATCATCTGCACCACGGCGCCGAATGACGATGAAGCACGCGAGCTTCTGCGCGCGTTCAACTTCCCGTTCACGAAGTAACGGGCAAGGAAGGGATCGACGATGGCGAAGAAAAGCGCAATCGAGAAGAACAAGCGCCGCGAGAAGCTTGTAAAGAAATACGCTGAGAAGCGCGCTGCCCTGAAGGCACTGGCTAAAGATGAAAGCCTGTCCCTGGAAGAGCGGTACAACGCACGCCTGAAGCTGGCAAAATTGCCGCGGAATTCCGCGCCGAACCGTGTTCGCAACCGTTGCGAAGTGTCCGGCCGTCCGCGCGGTTTTTACCGCAAGCTGAAGATGTCGCGTATTGCGCTTCGTGAACTGGGCTCCCTGGGTAAGATCCCGGGCCTGGTCAAGTCGAGCTGGTAAGGAGAAACTCCGATGGCAATTTCTGATCCGTTGGGGGATATGCTGACCCGCATTCGCAACGCGCAGATGCGTCGCAAGAACAAGGTCAGTTCACCAAATTCCAAATTGCGCGCACATGTACTTGATGTGCTCGCAAAAGAGGGGTACATCCGTGGCTACACCACGGTTGAATACGAGGGCGGTAAGTCCGAGTTGGAAATCGAACTGAAGTATTTCGACGGTGAACCGGTTATCCGCACGATTGAACGTGTGTCCAAGCCGGGCCGCCGCGTGTACTCGTCGGTGAAAAACATCCCGCATGTCTCTAATGGCCTGGGCGTGTCGATCATTTCGACTCCGCGTGGTGTCATGAGCGACCATCAGGCGCGGGACGAAAACGTAGGTGGTGAGGTTCTTTGCCGCGTCTTCTGATGCGGCATCCTCACTTTTAAAACAACGACAAGGTTGGTCATATGTCTCGTATTGGCAAAAAGCCAGTCCCCGTGCCAAGCGGGGTAACGGCATCGATCGACGGTCAGACTGTTACGATCAAGGGCCCGAAAGGCGAAAAGTCTTTCGTGCTCAATGATCTTGTTCTGGCCGAAATGACGGATGATGGGATCAAAATCGATCCGTGCAACAGCTCCAAGCCGGCTCGCTCCATGTGGGGCATGAGCCGCACCATGGTCGCGAACCTGATCACTGGCGTAACCGAGGGCTTCAAGAAAGACCTCGCCATCACCGGTGTCGGTTATCGCGCTCAGGTCCAGGGCAAGAACCTTCAGCTGGCGCTCGGTTTCTCTCATGACGTTGTCTATCCGATCCCGGATGGTATCGATATCGTGTGCCCGAAACCCACGGAAATCAACATCACCGGTACCGACAAACAGCGCGTCGGTCAGGTTGCTGCTGAAATTCGTGAATTCCGCCCGCCGGAGCCCTACAAGGGCAAAGGCGTTCGTTATGCAGGCGAGTTCATCGTCCGCAAAGAAGGCAAGAAGAAGTAACGGACCCAGATCATGGCGAACAGCAAACAAGCTTTCGAGCGCCGCCGCGATCGCGTGCGCCGTTCGATTCAGAAAGCCGCGAACGGTCGTCCGCGCCTTTCTGTCTTCCGCTCGTCGAAGCAGATCTACGCCCAGATCATCGACGATGCGAAGGGACATACGATTGTCTCTGCTTCAACGATCGAAACAGATCTCAAGAGCAGCCTGAAAACGGGCGCCGACGTCGCTGCAGCCGCAGCCGTTGGCAAGCTTGTCGCCGAGCGTGCTGCTGCCGCTGGCGTAAAGCAGGTCGTGTTCGACCGTGGCGGGTACCAGTATCATGGGCGCGTAAAAGCGCTTGCTGATGCAGCCCGTGAAGGTGGACTTGAATTCTGACCAGCGCCCGTTGGCGCTCTTAAGAACGGAAGACGTATAATATGGCGAGACAAGAAAATCGCGATCGCGACGAGCGAGACAGCGAATTCGTCGACAAGCTCGTTCACATCAACCGCGTTGCGAAAGTGGTCAAGGGTGGCCGTCGTTTCGGCTTCGCAGCACTCGTTGTGGTTGGTGACCAGAAGGGCCGCGTCGGCTTCGGTCATGGCAAGGCGCGTGAAGTGCCGGAAGCCATCCGTAAGGCAACTGAAGCAGCAAAGCGCACGATGATCCGTGTACCGCTTCGCGAAGGCCGGACCCTCCACCACGATGTGGAAGGCCGTCACGGCGCTGGCAAGGTTCTGCTTCGTGCAGCTCCGGCCGGTACCGGTATCATCGCAGGCGGTCCGATGCGTGCCGTTTTCGAAACGCTCGGCGTCCAGGACGTTGTGGCCAAGTCTCTGGGGACTTCCAACCCCTACAACATGGTGCGTGCAACTTTTGCTGCGCTGACCAAGGAAGACAGCCCGCGTTCCGTCGCTGCCCGCCGTGGCCTGAAGGTCTCTGTGCTGCAGTCCCGCCGTCGTGACAACAACGATGAGGCGGCTTCGGCTGCCGCTGAGGCTTGACCTTAGCGGCTCCGGTCCCCAGCTGAGAGAGGGTATGTTCCATGGCGAACACCGAAAAGACTGTCACGGTCGAACAGATCGGCAGCCCGCTGCGCCGTCCTAAGGACCAGCGCGCGACGCTCGTCGGTCTCGGCCTGAACAAGATGCACCGCCGTTCCACACTGAAGGATACTCCTGAAGTGCGCGGCATGATCAATAAGGTCCAGCATCTCGTTCGCGTCGTCGAAGACAACGCGTAAGAACGGGGTGAGGAGAAACGAACATGAAGCTCAATGAACTTCGTGACAACGAAGGTGCCGTAAAAGACCGCATGCGTGTGGCTCGCGGCATCGGGTCCGGCAAGGGCAAGACTGGTGGCCGTGGTGTCAAAGGTCAGAAGTCCCGTTCCGGCGTTGCCATCAAAGGCTTTGAAGGCGGTCAGATGCCGCTTCACCGCCGTCTGCCGAAGCGCGGCTTCACGAACATTTTTGCCAAGGACTACAACACTGTGTCCGTTGGCCGTGTTCAGAAGGCGATTGATGCAGGCAAGCTGAATGCGTCCGAGACGGTTACCGTCGAAGCGCTGAAGGCAGCAGGCGTTGTCAAGCGGGTCCGTGACGGTGTGCGCATCGTTGCCAACGGTGAACTCACCGCTGCAGTGACCTTTGAAGTTGCCGGTGCCTCCAAGGGCGCTGTTGCAGCGATCGAAAAAGTAGGCGGCAAGGTTGCCGTTCTGGGAGCTCAGGCTTAACAGCCTGGGCTTCACCCATTTCTTGGGCAAGCATTCCGGAGTAGGGCATGGCATCGGCCGCCGAGCAACTGGCGTCAAATCTCAATTTCTCAGCTTTCGCCAAGGCTGAAGAACTCAAAAAGCGCATCTGGTTCACACTGGGGGCGCTTTTGGTTTATCGACTGGGCACTTACATTCCCTTGCCCGGCATCAATCCGGACGCCTTTGCGCAGGCCTTCAATCAGGCCCAGTCCGGCATCATCGGCATGTTCAACATGTTTGCCGGCGGTGCTGTCGAGCGCATGGCGATCTTCGCTCTCGGCATTATGCCGTATATTTCCGCCTCCATTATCATGCAGCTCATGACGACCGTCGTACCGACGCTCGAGCAGATGAAGAAGGAAGGCGAGCAGGGCCGCAAGGTCATCAACCAGTACACGCGCTACGGTACTGTTATCCTGGCGGCTTTCCAGGCTTACGGTATCGCAGTCGGTCTGGAAGGTGCGACCAATGTGGTCGCCGATCCGGGCTGGTTCTTCCGCGCGTCAACTGTCCTGACGCTTGTCGGCGGTACCATGTTCCTGATGTGGCTCGGTGAGCAGATCACATCGCGCGGTATCGGTAACGGTATTTCGCTGATCATCTTTGCCGGCATTGTCGCCGGTCTGCCGGTCGCGCTGGTCAATGTGCTTGAACTCGGTCGCCAGGGTTCAATGTCGACGATCCTGATACTCGGCATCCTGATACTGGCTGTCGTGGTGATCGCACTGATCGTGTTCATGGAACGGGCTCAGCGCAGACTGCTGATTCAGTATCCGAAGCGCCAGATGGGCAACCGCATGTTCGAGGGCAACACCTCGTTCCTGCCGCTCAAGCTCAACACTGCTGGTGTGATTCCGCCGATCTTCGCTTCTTCCCTCTTGCTGGTCCCTGCCACCATCGGCGGCTTCAGTCAGGGTTCGGGCAATGAGTGGCTGACGTATATCACTGCGGCGCTTGGTCACGGCCAGCCGTTGTTCATGGTGTTCTACGCAGCGATGATCGTGTTCTTCTGTTTCTTCTATACCGCGATCGTTTTCAATCCGAGCGACACTGCGGACAACCTGAAGAAACACGGTGGTTTCATTCCCGGGATCCGTCCCGGCGAGCGTACAGCGCAGTATATCGACTACGTTCTGACGCGCATTACGGTGGTCGGTGCAATTTACATCACCGTCGTTTGTCTATTACCCGAATTCCTTATTTCGGCGACAGGCGTTCCGTTCTATTTCGGTGGCACCTCTTTGTTGATTGTCGTAAGCGTGACGATGGATACCGTGTCACAGATCCAAGGGCATTTGCTTGCGCACCAATATGAGGGTCTGGTGAAAAAAGCGAAATTAAGTGGGAGGCGTCGATGAGGCTTATTCTGGTTGGACCGCCAGGAGCGGGGAAGGGGACACAGGCCGCGCACCTCGTTGCGAAATACGCGATCCCGCAGCTCTCCACCGGAGACATGCTGCGGGCCGCAGTGGCCGCCCAGACCCCGGTAGGCGTTAAAGCCAAGGAAGTCATGGACGCAGGTGGCCTCGTGTCGGATGAGATCGTTGTCGGTATCATCCGCGACCGGATTGCCGAAGAAGATGCCAAAAACGGATTCATTCTTGATGGTTTTCCCCGCACGCTCGCCCAGGCCGAAGCGCTTGACGAGATGCTGGAAGCAAACAGCCTCAAGCTGAACGCCGTCATCGAACTGCGTGTTGACCAGTCGAAGCTGGTCGATCGGATCATCAAGCGCGCCGCTGATGCACAGGCTGCTGGTCAGCCCGTGCGCAAGGACGATGATCCGGAAGTCTTCAAGCAACGCCTTGAAGCCTACAACCGCGATACCGCAGTTGTTGTGCCGTATTACGAGAAGACAGGTCTTCTTTCCGTGATTGACGGCATGCAGTCCATTGATGAAGTAACGGCTTCAATAGATTCCGTTCTTCAAGGACTTGACGAAAAGGTTTAGAGCCGTTAAACGACCCGCTCTACCTTACAGTTAAGCCGGTTCCATGTAAGTGGGGCCGGCATTCTCTGTGCCGGGGTTACCCCGGCATTTTCGTACCCGCAAGGGCCGGACTCCACCGGACGCGGGCATTACAACCTGCGGCAAGACCATGGTCTCGCCGCGTAATCATGGAGACGAACGTGGCACGTATTGCTGGCGTTAACATCCCGACGAACAAGCGCGTTGTCATCGCGCTTCAGTACATTCACGGCATCGGCGCGAAGTTCGCGCAGGAAATCATCGAGAAGAACAACATCGATGCTGCCCGCCGTGTGAACGAGCTTTCCGACGCAGAAGTTCTGTCCATCCGCGAAACCATCGACCGCGATTACCTCGTTGAAGGTGACCTGCGTCGTGAGACCGCGATGAACATCAAGCGTCTGATGGACCTTGGCTGCTACCGCGGCCTGCGTCACCGTCGCGGCCTGCCGGTTCGCGGTCAGCGGACGCACACGAACGCACGTACCCGCAAGGGTCCGGCTAAACCGATCGCTGGTAAGAAGAAGTAATTACCCTGCCTCGATTGGTGGTGGAGCTGCCGGCATTACGGCAGTGACGAGATCAAAACAAGGATAAGAGAATGGCTAAAGACACGACGCGCGTGCGTCGCCGCGAACGCAAGAACATCTCTTCTGGCGTCGCGCATGTGAACTCCACGTTCAACAACACCATGATCACGATCACCGACGCACAGGGCAACGCGATCTCCTGGTCGTCCGCCGGTGCGCTCGGTTTCAAAGGTTCCCGTAAGTCCACTCCGTATGCTGCCCAGGTTGCTGCGGAAGACGCTGCGAAAAAAGCTGCCGAGCACGGCATGCGCACCCTGGAAGTGGAAGTGCGCGGTCCGGGTTCCGGTCGTGAATCTGCTCTGCGTGCCCTGCAGGCCGCTGGTTTCCTGATCACGTCCATCCGTGACGTGACGCCGATTCCGCACAACGGCTGCCGTCCGCGCAAGCGTCGCCGCGTCTAAGGCTTCCCAGCTTTAGGTACTTGTTTCTCCAAATGGCAAAGAATGGCCTGGCGCTGATCCGCCGGGCGGGATAGCCGAAGGGACGAAAACGTGACCATTCAAAAAAACTGGCAAGAACTGATCAAGCCGACCAAACTCGAGATCAAGCCGGGTGAAGACCCGCGCTTCTTGGCAACCGTCGTTGCCGAGCCGCTCGAGCGTGGCTACGGTCTGACCCTTGGCAACGCGCTGCGCCGTATCCTGCTGTCTTCTCTGCAGGGTGCCGCTGTGACTGCCGTTCAGATCGATGGCGTTCTGCATGAGTTCTCGTCGATCCCGGGTGTCCGGGAAGATGTCACCGACATCGTGCTGAATATCAAGGAAATCGCCATCCGCATGGAAGGCGAGGGTCCCAAGCGCATGGTCGTGCGCAAACAGGGCCCGGGTGTTGTCACCGCCGGCGATATTCAGACTGTTGGCGACGTTGAGGTTCTCAATCCGGAACTGGTGCTCTGCACGCTGGATGAAGGCGCTGAAATCCGCATGGAATTCACCGTCAACACCGGAAAGGGCTACCATTCTTCCGATCGGAACCGTCCGGAAGATGCGCCGATTGGCCTTATCCCGGTCGACAGCCTCTACTCTCCGGTCAAGAAGGTCTCCTACAAGGTGGAAAACACCCGTGAAGGCCAGGTTCTTGACTATGACAAGCTGACCCTGACTGTCGAAACCGATGGTTCCGTCAAGCCGGAAGACGCCGTGGCATTCGCTGCACGCATTCTGCAGGATCAGCTCTCCATCTTCGTCAACTTCGAAGAGCCGCAGCGTGAAGTCGCCGAGGACAGCGTCCCGGAACTGGCTTTCAACCCTGCGCTTCTGAAGAAGGTCGACGAGCTGGAACTGTCTGTACGGTCTGCAAACTGCCTGAAGAACGACAATATCGTGTATATTGGCGATCTCATTCAGAAGACCGAAGCGGAAATGCTGCGGACCCCGAATTTCGGCCGCAAGTCGCTGAACGAAATCAAGGAAGTTCTCGCCCAGATGGGTCTCCATCTCGGCATGGAAGTTGCCAACTGGCCGCCTGAGAACATCGATGATCTCGCCAAGCGCTACGAAGACCATCAGTACTAAGGGCGTACGCGTCCTGTGAGGATCAACCGGGCAAGAGTTCAACCAGAAGAACTGACTGCCTGAAAGAAAAAGGAGAGGGCCATGCGCCACGGTAAATCCGGCCGCAAGCTCAACCGGACCTCTAGCCACCGTAAGGCTATGTTCGCGAACATGGCAGCGTCGCTGATCAAGCACGAACAGATCGTAACGACCCTGCCGAAGGCTAAAGAAATGAAGCCGATCATCGACAAGCTCATCACCCTGGGCAAGCGCGGTGACCTGCATGCACGCCGCCAGGCCATTTCGCAGATTCGCGATGCGGCAATGGTTGCCAAGCTGTTCGAAACGCTCGGTGAGCGTTACAAGGACCGCAGCGGCGGGTATTCCCGCGTGCTGAAAGCCGGCTTCCGCTATGGCGACAACGCTCCGATGGCTGTCATCGAGCTGGTCGACCGTGATCCGGAAGCACGCGGTGCTGAAGACCGTGCTCGCGTTGAAGCTGAAGAAGCAGCTGAAAACGCAGCGTAATAATTGCCTCAATGGCAATCGGGAAAGGCGGGCAGATTTGCCCGCCTTTTTTTGTTGTCTTCGTGACTGTCCGCCCAAACGTATTCGTTTCGAATAATGAGACCGCAATTATCAATGATTTAAGGAAAACTGCCTAGCTTCTAGCCATGCCTCCTGGACTAGTGGGAGAGGCTGGGGAGATTTACTGTGATAGCCAAAACGAATTCCGCTTCTAAGAAGAGGTCGCCTTCTCTTCGACTTTCTTTTGTTATTCCGGCTCTGATGATCGTGATTACAGTCGCCGCATGTGCGGCGGTGGGTGTCATCGGCTACATGACCGGTCGCGACGGATTGCAACAAGCGGCAGAAGCCGAACTTGGCATGGTCATCACAGCGCGTAACGCGCTCCTGCAATCGCGCCTGCACGCAGCTGAATCCCAGATCGTGAACCTGGCGTCCAGCGTGTCGGATCCGTTGAGCAACCTCGGCAACGCGACCATGAACCTTGCCAAGGAAAAAGACGAAATTCTTGGTCTGTTCCAGGCGCCGCAGAGCCCTGAAGAACGTGCAGCGGTCACAGGCAAGGAACAGAAAACAATGTATGCCTGGCGCCACACCGAGGCGCACCCGGCCTTCTACAATGTCTGGAAGAACGGCGGCTTCGCAGATCTTTATCTGCTCGATAACGCCGGTCTCATTCTTTATTCGGTCACCAAGGGTGACGAATTCCTGTCCAAGCTTGGTGAAGGCAGTGTTGCCGAAGGGACCGGCCTGGAGATGGTCTACAATGCTGCCAAGGAGCTGGGTGAGGGGGAGATCGCTGCCAGTGTCTTTGCACCCTATACCCCTGCCGGAGGCAAGGGCTCGCTGTTCCTGGCATCGCCCGTGTTCATGAATTCGTTCGGTACGATCAGCCTCAGCGGTGTTGCGGTCATGCGGATCGATTCCGATTTCCTGAGTGAAGTTGTCGCGAACCGTGAAGACCTCGGGGAAACCGGTCAGGTTTACGTGATCAACCAGGACGGCCTCGCGCTCAGCGACATGCCGCTTGCAGGTGCACCGACCGCGCTCAGCACCAGCGTTTCCAGCGGACCGGCGATTGAAGCTGCCGCCGGCACCGCTTCAGCCGGTATCGTTCAGGGGGCTGATGGCGTTGATGATCTTGTCGTTGCCCGTCCGCTGGCCTTCCAGGGCCAGAACTGGGCCATCGTTGCGGAGAAGAGTGTTGAAGAAACGCTGTCTGCCGTCATTCGCATGCGCGATCAGATGTTCCTCTGGTCGCTTGCAACAATTGCCGTTGCAGCCGTCATTGCCCTGTTCTTCTCCCAGTCGATCACCCGTCCTCTCACCACGCTTGTAGGGGCTCTCAATGCGATTGCCTCCGGTGATCTTGGTGCAGAGATCAAGGCTGCGAACCGCAAGGACGAAATCGGCGACATCGGCCGGGCCGTTCTTCAGATCCGCCAGAACGCAGCCGAAGAAAACGAGCGTCGTGCAGCCGAGGAAGCCGATGATGCAAGACGTCAGGCAGAGCAGCGCCAGGAAATGCTGGCAAGCCTTGCAGGCGACTTCGAAGCGACCGTCGGCACCGTCGTCGACAAGGTGGCTCATACCGCTGCAACCTTGCGCGAATCGGCGAACAAGATGCGCAGCATGACCGACATGGCAGGCGAAACATCTGCCAATGCGGCCACCATGTCGGAAGAAACTCTGGCCGAAGTGGAATCGATCGCAGCAGCTTCCGATCAGCTTTCCAGCTCGATCCAGGAAATCTCGACGCTGATCGAACGCTCTTCCAGCGTTGCTGCCGAAGCAACCAAACGTGCGGAAACGACCAACGATACAGTGCGGTCGCTTGCGGAAGCTGCCAACCGGATCGGCGAAGTTGTCACGTTGATTTCCGATATCGCCGACCAGACCAACCTTCTGGCCCTCAACGCCACCATTGAAGCCGCACGTGCCGGTGAAGCCGGCAAGGGCTTTGCGGTGGTTGCCTCCGAAGTCAAGGATCTTGCGTCCCAGACAGGCAAGGCAACCGGCGAAATCCAGCAGCAGATCGACGCCATCCGCGGGGCGACCGACGATGCGGTTGATGCCATCGGCGACATCCAGAAGACTATCGACGAGATTACAAAGTCGGTGAGCGAAGTTGCTGCAGCTGTTACCGAGCAGAGCTATGCGACGCAGGGCATTGCAGAGAACACTCAACGAGCCGCCGGTGGAACCTCCAAGGTTACCGAGGACATCCGCAACGTTTCTTCTCTGTCGAACGATACCAACATGGCTGCACAGAACTTCTCCGAAGAAGCAGCGGACATGGCATCGAAAGCTGAAGAACTGGATCACGAAGTGCGCAGCTTCCTTGCGCAGGTTCGTTCGGCCTGAAGTAAGCCTGCATGATGAAAAAGGGGCCGCCGGAAATCCGGCGGCCCCTTTTGTATTTGCCTCTTTTCCTCCCTATCTGCCATGTATCGCGATGGATATGAGAAGATTCGAAAAAGAGGCACCCGCCATGCGCCTGGTTCTGACCAGCTTTACGCGTTCCCTTGTCATAGCGGGCCTGGCCGGCCTGATCGGTATGTCTGCTGCGCTTTCGCAGACTGTGCAGCCGTCTCCGGCCGATCTTCGGCTTGTTCCGCAAAGCGATGCGCAGATCAAACTCTCCTTCGCGCCAATCGTGAAAAAGGTCGCGCCGGCGGTGGTCAACGTCTATGCCAGCCGTAAGGTGGTCCAGCGTCGGCAAGTGTCGCCCTTCATGGACGATCCCTTCTTTCGCCGGTTCTTCGGCCAGCCCGGCGGGAACGACAGGCCACGGCAGCGGGTTGAATCGTCCCTTGGATCCGGCGTCATCATTTCGAGTGATGGTACGGTGATCACCAACCATCATGTGATCAAGGACGCGGACGACGTTCGCGTCGCCCTGAACGACCGTCGTGAATTCGATGCCGATATCGTTCTCATGGACGAACGTACCGACCTCGCGGTGCTGAAGATCCGGGGTGATGGACCTTTCGAAAGCATCGACTTTGCGGATTCCGACAGCCTTGAAGTCGGCGACATCGTGCTTGCCATCGGTAACCCGTTCGGTGTCGGCCAGACGGTTACCCAGGGCATCGTCTCGGCCACGGCTCGCACGCAGGTCGGCGTGACGGACTTTCAGTTCTTCATCCAGACCGACGCTGCAATCAACCCGGGCAACTCCGGCGGTGCGCTTGTCGATATGACCGGCAAGCTGGTTGGCATCAACTCGGCCATCTATTCTCGCTCCGGCGGCTCCAACGGTATCGGCTTTGCCATTCCGGCGCATATGGCGCGTTTCGTTGCGAAAGCTGCCGATCATGGCGGCAAGGTGCAGCGGCCCTGGCTTGGCGCCACAGTGCAGCTGGTGAATGCCGAAATCGCTGAAGCGCTGTCTCTCGACCGGCCACGCGGTGTGCTTGTAACGGCAGTCTTTGACGGTTCACCTGCCTTTGAGGCCGGGCTTCGGGTCAGCGATCTGGTGATTGCGGTTGACGGCAAGGAAGTGACCGATCCCAATTCCTTCGGCTATCGTTTTGCAACAAAGATGATTGGCGAACAGACCGATTTTGTTGTCCTGAGGGACGGTGCGGAACAGCATGTGACCGTGTCGCTGCAGCCGGCTCCCGAAACCATTCCACGGGATACGCGTGAACTTGTCGACTATTCGCCCTTCGAAGGCGCGACGGTCATGAACCTTTCGCCTGCCGTTTCCGAGGAACTTGGAATGGAAGGGATTTTCGACGGTGTCGTGATTGCCGAAGTGAAGCGCGGCAGCACCGCGGACCGTGTGGGGCTTCGCCCGGGCGACATCATCCGGGGCATCAACCGGCAAACCGTCGAAACCACCGAAATGCTGGAAGGTATCACCAAGAAGCCACCGCGCGTTTGGCAGCTCGATATCGAGCGGGACGGCAAGGTTTCACAGCTCATCCTGCGCGGTTAGGAGACAGTGTGAGCGATCTGTTCGAAGCTTCCGGACTAAGCCAGTCCGGCCCGCGGCCACTGGCGGACCGGATGCGACCGACCAAACTTGCCGATGTGGTCGGGCAGGATCACCTGCTCGGGCCGGAAGGCACGCTGTCGCGCATGCTGAAGACGCGGACGCTTGGTTCGTTGATCTTCTGGGGACCACCGGGTACCGGCAAGACAACCATTGCCCGGTTGCTGGCCAATGAAACGGACCTTGCGTTCGAACAGATCTCGGCGATCTTTTCCGGTGTTTCGGACCTGAAGAAGGTGTTCGAAACGGCTCGCGCCCGGCGCATGAGCGGCAGGGCAACGCTGCTCTTCGTAGACGAGATCCATCGGTTCAACCGGGCGCAGCAGGACAGCTTCCTTCCGGTGATGGAGGACGGCACGATCACGCTGGTTGGTGCGACCACGGAAAACCCGTCCTTTGAGCTTAACGCGGCCTTGTTGTCGCGCTCTCACGTCATGACGTTCCATTCCCTTTCCGCGGACGCCATCGAAAAACTGCTGGCGCGGGCAGAGGAGTTGGAAGAGCGTAAGCTGCCGCTTGACGAGGAAGCCCGACGGGTGCTGATCCGCATGGCCGATGGCGACGGCCGCTCTTCTCTGACCCTGGCCGAGGATGTCTGGCGCGCCGCAGGAGAGGACGAGGTCTTCGATGCCGAGCGCCTGCAGGAAATTGTCCAGAGACGGGCGCCGATCTACGACAAGAGTGCTGACGGCCATTACAATCTGATTTCCGCGCTGCACAAGTCCGTGCGGGGTTCTGATCCCGATGCCGCCCTCTACTGGTTCTGCCGGATGCTGGATGGCGGGGAGGACCCGCTCTATCTTGCCCGGCGTCTTATCCGCATGGCGGTTGAGGACATCGGGCTGGCCGACCCCAATGCACTGGTGCAAGCCAACGCAGCCCGTGACGCTTACCAGATGCTCGGGTCGCCCGAAGGGGAATTGGCGCTTGCGCAGTCGGTGATCTATCTTGCAACGGCGCCGAAATCGAACGGTGCTTACGTGGCCTACAAGGCGGCGATGCGGGATGCCAAATCCAGCGGCTCTCTACTGCCGCCCAAGCATATTCTCAACGCGCCCACCAAGCTGATGAAGCAGGAAGGGTACGGCGACGGCTATCAATACGACCACGATGCTCCCGACGGCTTTTCCGGTCAGGATTATTTTCCCGAGCAGTTGGGCCGCAAGACCTATTACGACCCACCCCAGAGAGGGTTTGAGCGGGAACTGAGAAAACGTCTGGAGTTCTGGGACAAGCGGCGCAAGGAACGAGGCTGATCCGAGTAGCCTGAAAGATCAGGCGGTTTCGGTTGATGTCAGACGGTCGAGGGCGCTCTTGAGTGTGGCGATCAGCCTGTCCCGGTCTTCCGGTGCCATCGTGTCGGAAATCTTGTCCAGCTGGCGGGACACCAGGTCGACCTCCAGATCATCCTTGACCGGAACGGGTTCCTTCAGGCCGATTACCTCGTAGGTGGAGACCGGATAGGCAATCCCCTTGACGTTGACTTCACCATTTTCAGCGCATTTGATCTGCTCTTTCACCTGCGAATAGGTTTCGAAGGAGATCAGGATAGAGCCTGGTGTGGCAAGGCTTTCCAGGCGTGAGGCCGTGTTCACGCCACGTCCGATGATGGTGTAGTCCAACCGATCTTCGCTGCCGAAATTGCCCACGGTGCAATAGTCCGTATGGATCCCCATGCGGCATTTCATCGGTTTGGAGATACCGGCTTCCCGCCAGGCACCCTGGAGAGCCTTCATCCGGTCCTGCATGTCGATGGCCATGCGTACGCAGGCAAGCGCGTCCTCGGTCACACCACGTGTTTCCGGGTCACCGAAAAAGATCAGGATGGCGTCGCCGACGTATTTGTCGATGGTCGCGCCGTAGCGCAGCGCGATATTCGACATCTCCGTCAGATACTGGTTGAGGATTGCCGTGAGTTCTTCTGATTCAAGCCGGTCCGCCGTTTCGGTGAAGTCGGCGATATCGGAGAAGAAAACCGTCAGTTTCTTGCGTGTGGACGCAATCTTGACTTCCTGACGGCCTTCGAAAATGGATTGATAGACCTGAGGCGAAAGGTATTTGGCAAGCTGCCGCGAAAGTGCCTCGAGCTTGGTGGATTGATCCGCCAGCTGGTCCTCGACCGCTTCGCCATGCTCGATGGTCGCCTCGTACAGGAGGCGCAGATCTTCCAACTCGGATCGCAGATAGTCGTTCTCTTCCTGCAGGGATTGCAGCGAGGTCGTCTGTTCGGCTTGCCCGGTATCATCGGAGCTTTGGGCAGCTGTATCTACACTCTTGGCCATTTCATTCCGCGTCGAAAAGGTCTGGTCTCATTGTCTGTTTTATAATGCTGAACTTTAAAGAATCACTGTCGGATCCATGAACTATCTTAGCGGAATATACAGGTCAGGCGGGGGAAAATCGTAGCAGGCTTCAGAGCGCCAAGTTCCCGGCAAGCCTCGTCGTCAAACCATGTTTGCATAGAAGTGATCGGGCGAGAGCATAGTTCCGCCATGTCTTGATTGGCGAATGGAAAGGTCCGCCGCATAAAGATAGTAGCCATTCTTTCGTGTTAGGACTTCAACATGTTCCCCACGGTGACCTCATGAAGGAAATCGAACTCAGATTGGCGCTGGTGTTTTATGGCGGCGTTTCGCTTGCCATCTACATGCATGGCGTAAGCCGGGAAATCCTCAACCTTGTTCGGGCGTCGAGCGTTCGCCTTGACCGCAAGTCGAACGGTTCTGCCCAGGAAGTACCCGATCAGGAGCTTCCTCCGGTTCAAAGTGCCTACAAGGATCTGCTCGATCTGTTGTCCTCCGTTGCCGACATCCGGGTGGTGGTTGACGCAATTGCCGGTGCGTCTGCAGGTGGCGTCAACGGCATCATGCTTGCGCGGGCCATCACCCACGACCTGCCACTCGACAGCCACAGCGAGATGTGGCTGGAAAATGCCGATGTCACGCGTTTGGCCCGGCCGCAGGCCGGTTTGTCCCGGTACCTGAAGATTTCCATTTCGCCGGTGCTGGATCAGCTGATTTCCACACGGCTGACAAAGCAGATAGAAAGCGCGGAAACGCGCGAGAAGCTGCGACTGTTCATGCAGGCGCGTTGGTTCACACCGCCGTTTTCCGGTGAACGGTTCATCAGCTGGATGCTGGATGCCTGCCAGAAGATGGAGGACGGTGCCGTGCCCGGCCGCAGTCTGATCCCGCGTGGTCAGACGCTCGACCTGTTCGTGACGATCACCGATTACAACGGCATCAAGCGACGCATTCACCTGGACGATCCGGACTATGTCGAGGAGTGGGATCATCGCCGGATCCTGAGTTTCCATGCCGCGCACAGAATGCCAGGAGATATCGAAAGCCAGTTCGATGCCGACAGCATTCCGGAAATTGTCTTTGCGGCTCGTGCGACGTCCTCCTTTCCAGGGGCGTTCCCTCCTGCAACGGTTGCGGAAATGGAGCGGGTGCTGGTCGATCACGACCTGACGTGGCGCAACCGGGATGCGTTTCTTGCAAGAGGGCTGAACCTGACGTCCGAAACAGCCGGTCAGCATTGTTTTGTCGATGGAAGCGTCGTCATGAACAAGCCCTTTGCGCCGGTGATTGACGTTATTCAGGATCGGCCAGCGGTGCGCGAAGTTGCCCGGCGGCTGATCTATGTGGATCCGTCACCAGTGGTTCCGGTCGAAACGGATAGCTCCGTTTCGGAGCTGCCCGGGTTCTTCCGCGTGATCCTGGCTTCGCTCGCTCATATTCCGCGCAATGAGCCCATCGGCGATGATCTGAAAGAGCTTGAACAGAACAACCGGCGCAGCCGCTGGCTCTCGCAACTGATTGATGATGCGGGGCCGATGGTGGAAAAGGCGGTGGCGGGCATTTTGCCAAAGCGGCGCCGGGTGACACCTGACATTCTTTCGTTCTGCCGCAAGCAGGCAACCGTGGCCGCATTCGAGCAGGCAGGGTTCGCCTTTCTCAATTATCAGTCCCTGAAACTTCATTCCCTGGCTGAGCGGTTGGCTGGTCTGACGGCGCGGCTCAGCGAGCTGGACAGTGCACGTGGCCAGGAAGAAGCCCTTCTGGGACTGTACTCGCGTCATACCAGCCGCCTGACAGCCGAGAGCAAGGACATCCTGGGGCGCACGGACCCGCATGTTGTTGCCTTGTTGCGCGGGCTGGATGTCGACTACCGGATACGCCGGCTTCGCTTTGCGGTGCGCAAGCTCAACGGCTTCTATCACTATCGTCCGGGCTCCGACTTACCGCCGCCCAATTTCGAGGCGCTCGATCAGATGAAGGGATTGCTCTACGAGCAGATCGATCATCTGGGTTGGCGCTGGAATGACCGGTTTTTCGGTGGCCGCAGTCGGGAACTCGCCGAAACGTTCGTTCGGGCAGCGGAGGCGGGTGGTCCGGACGCTGCCGAGCATGTCCAGCCAATGCTGAAATCCCTGACACAGATGATGGGGCTTGCCGATCTGGACAGGCTTCAGGACGAACTCTTTGCCGAGACGGCCCGAAACCTTCTCGACAAGAGCCGTCACACATCCCTGATGGGGACCTATATCGGGTTCGGTTTTTTCGATCTGATCACCTTTCCCGTGTTGCAGCGCAACGACTTCTCTGAGGTGACGGAAATCCTGGTCGACCGCATCAGCCCGACCGACGCGGCAAGCCTTTATACGGAAGGTTTCGACCTCAAGGGCAAGTCCCTGAATACGTTCGGTGCCTTCTTCAATCGCGGCTGGCGGGAACATGATTATCTGTGGGGACGTCTCAACGCCGCCGACAGGCTGGTCAGCATCGTGCTGTCTGCGGCAGGTGAGGGCACTTTGCCGCAGATCCAGGTAAACCAGGCGCGTGCACGGATCTTTCTGGCGGTTCTGGAAGAAGAACGTGGCAAACTTTCTGATATTCCAGAGGAAATAGACCGGGTCGACAAGCTGGTCCGTTCGATCTATCCCGATTTCGCTCATGTGACGGAAAGCGTCTGACCGGGTAATATTCATAATTTGGCAAGTCATTCCTTGACGTGAGGTCCGCTCTTTCGCTACGCACAAAAGTGGCCAGGGAATTGCGCGTGGATATTTGAGTTGATGACTTTTATTGCCGAACATTTTGGGACCGGCCCGGAGGTGTTTCTGGGTTTCTTTCTGGTGCTTTACGCTTCCAGCTTGATCGTGCTGTTCACGACCGGTCTGACCATGACGGTGATGAACAGGCGTCACCCTGACCGCAAGATCCAGAAACGCCAGCCGACCCACGATGCCCTGCGCGATATCAAATCTTCGATGGGGCAGCTGTCGATCACGAGCTGCTGTCTTTCCATCGGCCTTTATGCCCAGCTGCGTGGCTGGACGCTGTTCGACCCCGTCGCGTTGTCCTGGTGGTCGGTGCCGTTGTTCTTCGTCATCTCGTTGGCCCTGCACGATACCTGGTTCTACTGGGGGCACCGGATCCTGCACACCAAGATGTTCTACCGTTTCCACAAGCCGCACCACATGACGGTGACACCGACAGTGTGGTCCAACGATGCAGGCTCCAGTGTGGATACGCTGTTCGCCCATTCGTATTATGCGCTTGTGCTGTTCGTCGTGCCAATTCCGCCACTGGTTTTCCTTGGCCACCGGTTGTTCGATCAGGTGTCGGCCGCCATTGGCCATTGCGGCTATGAGCATTTCGCAAGCCCGAGCGCACGCAAACCCTGGCCACTGCTGTGCACGCTCTACCACGACCAGCATCACCAGTATTTCGTCTACAACTACGCCAACTACTTTTCCTTCTGGGACCGGTTCTGCGGCACCATCCATCCGACCTATGACGAACGGGTGGAAGGGTTCGAAGCGCTTTATGCCGGCACCGGCAAACAGGAAAAATCATGATGGGGCTATTCGTCGAATACCTCATCGTTCTGGCACTCACCTACGCGGCCATGGTGGCGGTCTATTTCGCGACCGGGTTCACGATGATCGCGATAAATGCCCGTCATCCTGACCGGCGGATCCAGAAACACCGCGACGGCATGAAACGCCAGGCCGAGGAAATCCGTGCCTCCATGAAGGCGTTGGCGACATCTTCCGTCCTGCTGTCGTCCGGATTTTTCGCGCAGATCCAAGGTTGGACGCTGTTCGCTCCGCTGGAACTCAGCTGGTGGTCGTTTCCGCTGATGTTCGCCGTTTGCTTCGTCCTGTTTGATGCCTGGTTCTATTGGGGGCACAGGATTCTTCACTGGCCGTCGCTCTACAAGTTCCATGTGCCTCATCACCGCTCGATCGCACCGACGGTCTGGAGCAACGACAGCTCGACCACGGTCGACACCCTGATCGAGCATTTTTTCTATTTTCTGGTCTGGTTCGTGCTGCCGGTGCCGGCCTTGAGCGTTTTTGCCCTGCGATTGTTCGACCAGATTTCAGGCATGGTCGGCCATTCAGGCTTTGAATATTTCGCGTCCAAGTCGTCGCGATTCCCTTCGCCGCTGATTTGCACGACGTTCCATGATCTGCATCATTCGCAGTTTCACTACAATTACGGTAACTTCTTCTCGTTCTGGGACCGGATCTGCGGAACGGTGCATCCGAAGTACGATGTGCTGGTGCGGTCCATGGAAGAGACCGGGGAAATTCCGGATTCGGAAGAAACGAAAGTCAAGGCAACCGGGTAAGCCCGCACAGTAATCACATGTGTCAGCCAACCGACCAAATGGATGTATGAAGAGATATGCTCGATCAGGCGCTGACGATATTGCTTGAATTCCTGCCGATTTACGCGGCGTGCTACGCTGTGAACGTGTTCCTGTATTTTGCGACCGGCTGGGTGCTGGTGAAGATACAGGACCGGCACCCGGAGCGGCGTATTCAGCAGAATCGGCGTGGTGAAAAGCGCATGTGGAAGGAAATCCGGGCCAGCGTCTATTCGTTAACCGTGACCGCGGGCTGTCTTGCCGGCGGCATCTTCCTTTCGATGAAGGGCTGGACCCTGGTCGCGCCGCTGGAGCTGACCTGGTGGTCGGCAATCCTGATGTTTGTCGTGTCCATCCTAGCTTTCGACACCTGGTTCTACTGGGGCCACCGGTTCATGCATACGAAGGCGATGTACCGTTTTCATGCGGAACATCACCGCTCGGTCGCGCCGACTGTCTGGAGTACCTATTCCGACGATCTGGTCGATGCCTTTGTCATGCAGAGCTATTATCTGTGGGCGGTCATCTTCCTGCCGATCCCGATCCCCGTGCTCATCGTTCACCGGCTGTGGGACCATTTCAATGGCACAATCGGCCATTCCGGTTTCGAATTCTGGGCGTCGCCGATGTCGCGTATGCCTTCGCCGATGGTCTGCGTGACTTTCCACGACCAGCACCATTCGCGCTTCCGCTACAATTACGCCAATTTCTTTTCGTTCTGGGACCGTGTCTGCGGCACCATCGACCCGAAGTACGATGAACAGGTCAAGGTGTTTGAACAGATGGGCGAAAAATCGGCTGCAAAGCCGGCGGCTCCCGGCGAATAGGGCTTTCCCTGACCCGGCAGATTCCGTGATGGTTCACCCATGCATGGATTGAACTCGGCGTATTCAGGGACGGCTGGGACCAGTTAGAAGCGGGGCGACGGTTTGAAACATCTTTTGCTGGTGATGCTGGGCGGTGGTCTGGGTGCGGGCGGACGGCATCTGGTGTCGCTTGCGACGCTCCGTTTGTTTGGGACGGGTTTTCCTGTCGGAACTCTAACTGTCAACGTCGTCGGCTCACTGGCCATGGGGCTTTTCATCGGTTGGCTGGTTCGCCATGAGACCGGCAACCTGCAGTCATTGCGCTATTTCGTGGCGACCGGCTTCCTCGGCGGCTTCACGACGTTCTCCGCGTTTTCGCTCGACACCTCAGTGCTATGGGAGCGCGGCGACACGCATCTGGCACTCATGTATGTTCTTGCCTCTGTCGCCTTGTCCATTCTTGCCGTGTTTGCCGGACTGATGATCATGCGCCAGGTCGCAACTTAAGAATTCCTTCCCTTTCGGGCCGATTCCGCCTATACGCTGCGGAACGAATTTTCCCCCCGCCTTGATGCAGGGGCGATGGATGCGCGTCACGGCGGCAGGCCGGATGCCGAATTTGAGAAAAACATGTCCGCGATTGAACAGAAACAAGTGTCCGCCGATGAGGCGGGCATGCGCCTCGACCGTTGGTTCAAGTCCCATTACCCGGGCCTTGGATTTGGTCATCTGCAGAAACTGCTGCGTACGGGGCAGGTCCGCGTCGACGGCAAGCGTGCCGAGACGAACACCCGTATCGCCAAGGGGCAGATGATCCGTATTCCACCTCTCGGGGTGGAACTTCCGGCGGACGACAAGAAGAATGCCAAGCCGAAATCCACCAAGCTGATTGCTGACGACCGCAAGGCCATTGAGGACATGCTGCTGTTTGAAGACAGCCAGGTAATGGTGCTCAACAAGCCGGCAGGTCTTGCTGTTCAGGGCGGTTCAGGCCTCAAGCGCCACCTGGATGGCATGCTGGACGCCTATACCGACCGCAAGGGCAACAAGCCGCGTCTGGTGCACCGTCTTGACCGTGAGACCTCCGGCATCATTCTGGTTGCCCGTACGCGTCAGGCCGCGCAGGAACTGACGAAGGCCTTCCGTCACCGGAATACCCAAAAGATCTACTGGGCAATCCTGGCGGGTGTTCCGAAGCCGTTTCAGGGCCGCATTTCCACCTTCCTGGCCAGAAATGACGGCGAAGAACGCATGCAGATCGTTCGTCAGGGCGACGATGAAGCACAGCACGCCGTGTCGCTCTATTCCGTCTTCGAAAAGTCCGGCCAGAAGCTTTCCTGGGTGACGATGAAACCGGTGACGGGTCGAACGCACCAGTTGCGCGCACATGCGGCCCATATCGGCCATCCGATCATCGGTGACGACAAGTATTTCAATATCGAGAACTGGGAGCTGCCGGGTGGTATCCAGAACCGCCTGCATCTGCTGGCGCGCCGGATCGTGATCCCGCATCCGTCGGGCCATGGCACGATCGATGTTTCGGCGCCGCTGCCGCCGCACATGCAGCAGACTTGGAATCTGCTTGGATTTGATGCAACGGACTATGATCCGGAAGTGGATGATCCCGACGACGCGCTCAACAAGCGCTGATAGCGCTTCTCTGCTTTGCCAGAAGCCTAGCTGCCGGCGGCGGGATAGATCTTCAGATTGAAGCTCTCGTCTTCCGCTGGTGGCTGAAAGTGGCTTGAGATCCGGTCGAACTCTGCCTCGGACACCGAGAATTCGTGCTTGCCGGCGGCATTGCGCTGGCGAAGGCGTTCCTTGCAGACCTCATCCGGCACATCGAGAAAATGAAGCTGATGCTTGCACTCGACCTTGTCGGCAATGGCGCGCATCCATTGCCGGCTTTCTTTCGTGTTGGCATGAAAGTCCAGTACAACGGAAAGACCGCTTTCCAGCAGGGCAGCCACATGCGGCGCTATCGTTTTTCTCAAGAGTGACGAACAGCGGACAAAATCTGCGAGGCTGGACATCTGGTCAGCGTAGAGACCGGATAGCCAGACGTCTTCCCGCAGGAGAATGTTGCCGGGACGCTCGGCAAAGCGATCCGCCAATGTCGACTTGCCGGAAGCAACCTTGCCGCAAAACAGATGCAGAGTTGGAGCGTCGTCAGATCGTAGCATTTGAAGGGAGCTCGCTGTCGGATGTTTGCAAACCTGGTGGACGTAATCAAACGCCCTGAAACAGTGCACCCAGGATCACCGACGCAAAGGTGATGCACACAACGCCCGCCACCAGTTTCCAGGCATCCGAGCGTTTCCTGAGACCAGGCCAGCCAAGCGGTTTGATCACCTGGATCGCGGCAATCATGAACAGCAGCAACAGGATGATCTTGGTCAAGAAAAGCTCCGGGCGGGCAGGGCGCTATACTGCAATGGCAGTTGCCTGATTGAGGCCGTCAGACCAGAACGTGCTGGCGGCCTCAAAACGATGAAACATCCCGCTTTCGACTGAAAACGGGATGTTTAGAAGGCATATCCAATCCGGCAGTTGCCTGCAAGGTCAGGCTCCTGTGCTCCGCTGAAGTTTTGCCATGTAGGTCGGCAGCTTTTCCATCGACGGAACGACGATCAAGGTCTTCACGTGGCCGCGTTTGAATGCGTTCAGGAACTTGTTGTAGTCCTTGAAGGCAACACAGCCATGGGAACCAATGGAGCGGCGCAGCAGACGCGTATGGGTCAGCATGCCGTCACGGCCTTTCATGGCAGCACGGTCCTGCGGCAGCATGCGAATGGCCTCCACGCCATGGAAGCGCCGCTCGCGCATTCTCAAGTTGTAGATGTTGGGCGGCGTCGGGCCGAGCATCTTCACGTGCGAAAACTTCGGATTGTCCATCCGGTGTCCAATGCCGGAATGAGCCTCCAGCTTGGTGCCGTCCGGCATGTGAACGGTTGCGGCGCTGATGTCATAGACGGCGATCTTGCTGCCTGCACCGGGAAGTCCGGGCTTGGCGCTGCCGAACAATTTGCCGAGACCGCCGAACACTCCGTTTTCGTCTTCTTCGGGATTTCCTGGCGTTGCATAGGCCAGAACGGGAGACGCCTGTTCAGGCTTTTCCCTGCCTTCAGGACGGTTTTCTGCAACCACAGGCGCGCTGCGGCGCGGCGGTTCGGGTTTCATGTCCGGGGTTGGCGGCAGAATGGCGCCGGGTTTGGCCGAACTACCCGCAGCCATGGCAATGTTCACGGCCGTCTGTTCAGGTTTTGCAGCAACATTCGTCTCTGCTTCAGCCGTGGTGCCGACGCTTTGTAACGCTGCGACCTCGACATTCGGCGCAGTGCCATCGGCTGCCGGTTCATCGAGCGCGGCAACACTTGTGGTTTCTGAAGCAGCTTGATGGGCCAGAAGTGTCTGGGCGAGTTTCAGCCTTGCGAGCTTGGCGGCAAGGGCCACCTTCGCAGCCTTTTTAGCCTCGGCTTCGAGTGCCGCCGCTTCCGCCTTCAGGGCAGCTTCTGCTTTCGAAGCTATTGCTGCTGCCTGTTCAGCGGCTTTTTCCGCTGCAAGAGCGGCCTCCGCTTCGGCGCTTTGCCGTTTTTTCGTTGTCAGCGCTATCGGGGCCAGACCAAGAGAAGCTGTGGCAGGGGTTGTCTGCGCAAGCGTCAATTTCTCCTGCGGCTCAGTGCCGGCGGCGACAAAATGAGACGGGGCGATCGAGGTTCCAAGATAAGTGGCGGTTCCGGCCAAGCCGGATATCACCAAAGTTGCCCCCGCGAGGATCGTATAAAAAGTCCGGCTGGTCTTCCGGGATTTTGCTTGCCCCTTCAGGCCGACCTTTTGTTTCTTCTGAATCATTCAGACAAAACCACTCTGTTACGCCGGTCTTGTTCGACCGCGCTCCAAATTCGTATCCTTTGGTGACAATCTTGCCCCAAACGTTCATGCCCACCCGCCTGCAGCAGTATCGTCGATCATGGTAACCAAGTTCTTTACGATAAATATGCAAGCGGCCAAGAGACCGGTAATCACTCTAAAGAGGCAATTTTCGGGCGGTTTTTCAAAATTGGCGATATCCAAAGATTGAACGTCAATTTGCCGCAGACTGTGGAAGTCTTTGCCTATTGTTGAATTTACCAATCAATGACGTAGATGTCGGCAAAACTTCCAATCCGGCGCAGTGTCAAATGTGCTCTTGACCCCCGGGGGAAAACCCGGCACATGCGGGCTACTTTCCGTTCGCTTGGCACAGGATGCCCATGTATCTGATCATCTTCGACGTCGACGGCACGCTGGTGGACAGTCAGAAAACCATTTTGCAGGGCCTGCAGGTCGGTTTCGAGGCTGCGGGCCTGCCCATGCCTGACCGGGAAACGGCGCTCTCAATCGTCGGACGGTCGCTTGACGAGGCTTTTCTGGATCTCGTTGGACCTGAACACCAGGACAAGATCCCGGTGATGTCCAACGCCTATAAACAGGCGAAGTGGTCCCGCAGGAGGGAAGGGCTGGATCTCGACCCGCTTTATCCGGGTGCTCGCGAGGCTATCATCCGGTTGAATGCGCGTGACGATGTCCTTCTTGGGATTGCCACCGGCAAAGCGATGCGTGGGGTCACGCACATGCTGGATACCCATGATCTGCATGGACGCTTCGTGACCGTCCAAACCGCTGATACCTCGCCCTCCAAGCCTCATCCGGACATGGTGCTGCGGGCAATGGCGGAGACCGGAGCGGACAGGACACGAACCATCATGATCGGTGATACCGGATTTGACATGGCGATGGCCAAGGCCGCCGGCACACATGCCTTGGGCGTTGCCTGGGGGTATCATGATCATGACCGGCTGAGTGCTGATGGTGCAGACAAGATCATCCAGACCTATACCGAGCTGGATTTGACACTTGGTGAACTTCTGGATTTCGACAAGGAAACAATGTGATGCGCGACTTTCTTGAAACCTTGCAGGAAGATGCGGCCAAGGATCCGGAGCAGCGGGCGCGCGAACTCTCCCGGCGCGAATTGCCTAAGCGTTTCTACAAGGAAGCAGCCCATGTTGCCGTGGACGGCGGTTTCGCGATCCATCTGGACGGAAGGCCCGTCAAGACACCGGGCAAGGCGGCCTTGTTGCTGCCGAGTGAGGCGCTTGCTGCAGCGGTTGCCGCCGAATGGCAGGCACAGCAGAAGGAAATCAATCCGGCCACCATGCCGCTGACCCGGATTTCCAATTCAGCGCTTGATGCAGTCAGCATCCGGTTTGGCGAAGTGGCTGACGATATCACCCGGTTTGCCGGCAATGATGCGCTGTGCTACCGCGCGGACGATCCGCAAAGCCTTATCGACACCCAAAGGCGCTTGTGGGATCCGGTCGTGGACTGGGCAGGCGAGTTGCTCGGCGGCCGTTTCGTGCTGATCGAAGGTGTCATTCACGCTGCCCAGCCGGAACCGCTGCTTGTCGCCTATCGGGCCCGACTTTCCGACCTGACCCCGATGCGCCTCGCAGCGCTCCATACGATCACCAGCCTGACAGGCTCCGCGCTCCTGGGGCTTGGTCTGCTGGAAGACTACCTCGACGCCGATGCCGCCTGGACGGCCGCTCATGTGGAAGAGGACTTCAACATCGAGCGCTGGGGCGAAGACGCGGAAGCTGCTCTCGTCCGGGCCTACAAGCGCAAGGAATTCGACGCGGCGGTTTTGATCCTGCGAGAAGCGTAACAATTTCCCTGCGATGTGGTGTGGAGCGTATTCGCTTCACCCCAAGTAGAACGTCGTTGCCATCAGAAAGAAAATGAGCACGCCGAGGACGTCGTTGGACGAGGTGATGAAGACACCGATGGCCATGGCCGGGTCGATGCCGATCTTGTCCAGAATGATCGGTATGGTAGCGCCGACCATGGCCGCAAGCGTGGTGACGCACAGTAGTGATAGCGATGTGGCCAGGGCAAGGTGCAGCGGGTCTTCCAGCGGCACGATCAGCGAAGCCACGAGCACGAGACAGCCCAGGATCGTGCCGGCGATAGCGCCGTTGAAGAGCGCCGCCACCAGTTCCTTCAGCAGGCGGTAGAAGATATCGCCAGACCACAAGGCTCCGGTCGCAATGCCTTGCACCGCCACAGCGGAGGCCTGCAGGCCTGCGTTTCCGGCCATCGACATGGTGACGGGAATGAAAGCGGCCAGGATGGCGGCTTCCGCCAACTGGTCTTCATAGGAACCGACCACCGTTGCAGCAACGCTGGCCCCCACCAGACCGGCGAGCAGCCAGGGGAGGCGGCCGCGTACTATACGCAGCACCGTGTCATCCGACCTGGCTTCTGAGGAAACGCCGCTCATCAGCAGCATGTCTTCGTTGGCTTCGTCCGAGGCGATGCGTGTCAACTGCTTGGGCGTGATCCGGCCGATCAGGTGGCCTTCTCCGCTGACGACCGGCACGGTGCGCATGTCGCGTTTTCGGGCGAGCCGCAGCACTTCTTCCTGGTCGGTGTCCGTGGACACGGCAATCACGTCGCGGTTCATGAAGCTGGACAAGGGGGCGTCCGCCGGCGCGAGCAGAAGCTTGCCGACTTCCACTGTTCCGGTCAGCTTGCCGTCGGCATCGGTCACATAAACCGTAAAGACCTTGCGAATGCGGCTGGCTTCCGCGCGCATCTGCGCGACGGCTTCGCCGGCGGTGCAGGTTTCGGGAAGGGCGACGAACTTGCGGGCCATCACGCGGCCCGCCGTGTCGTCTGCATAGGAACCGCGCGTTGCGATGTCTTCCACATCCGGCAAGCGCGCGATCAGTTCGTCCGCGACATCGTCCGGAAACTCGTTGAGAATTTCGATGGCGTCTTCCGGATCGAGACCGGCGAGAATATCCCGAAACTGCTCAAGGGTGGATTCTTCCATCAGGATCGAACGGAATTCCGGTCGAAGCTCGGCAATGACCTTGATCGACGGGTTGGCCGGCAACCACTGGAACAATTTGCGGGCCTGTTTCAGGCGCAGCCGCGTCAACAATTGCATGACGTCGACGGGGTCCCAGCGCTTGAGCAGTTCGACCAGCTGCGTGCGCTGACCCGACTTGATCATCTCGCGCACGGCCCTGAGCGCAGCATCATTGATTTCCAGCGGTTCGTTAGCCGGCTCTCTGGTCCATGCGGTTGGATCAAGCTCGGCGACGTCGCTGGAATTGCTCATGGATACTCACTTTCCGGAAGGGTCCGGTCCGCTTCTACTGATCGATTGTGACGTCCGCCTGACAGTTTCCTGCGGGATCAGACCTCAAATTCCTCAATATCGGCAAAGGCCTGCCGCAGCTTGTCGGACCAGCCCCGGGACAGTTTCTGGAAATACGGGTCGTCCTGCTGGATGCGCACCTGGCGGTCGGTGGAAAAGCTGTCGGTGTTGTAGAGCAACATGTCGATGGGCATGCCGACAGACAGGTTCGACCTCAGCGTGCTGTCAAAGGACAGCAGCACCAGCTTGGCCGCTTCACCGAGGCGCATGTCCGCACGCGTGACCCGGTCCAGGATCGGCTTGCCGTATTTGTGCTCGCCGATCTGCAGATAGGGCGTGTCTTCACAGACCTCGATGAAGTTGCCGGCCGCATAGATCTGGAACATGCGCGGTTCCTCACCCTTGATCTGGCCGCCCAGAATGAAGGTGACGAAGAAGTTTTCCGCACTTGTTGCAAGGGCTTCGCCGTCGATCGCCTTGACCTCACGAACCGCACTGCCGACGAGGCGGGCAACCTGGAACATGGTTTTTGCGGTCATCAGGGTCGCCCGGTCGCTTTCCGCGGACGTGATGTGCTCACTCAAAAGCGATACGACGGCCTGGGTGACGGCAAGGTTGCCGGCAGAGAGCAGGGTGATCACCCGCTCGCCTGGCTCCTCCCATACGTGGAGTTTCTTGAAGGTGGCAATGTTGTCGACACCGGCGTTGGTGCGTGTGTCCGCGGCGAACACCAGCCCGCGATCCAGTTTCAAGCCAACGCAATAGGTCATTCCCAAGCCCTCAGACTGCGCCAAGACCCGTTGCTGGATCCCCTGTAGGTCAAGCATCCATCAGGCAGGGCGCAGGTTGCCCTTTAATATCTTTTGCTGGAGTGAGCCTGTTCGGGCGGTTTGAAAGGACACTTACTGCTGTTGCTGGAACGCGGCCTGGGCCACATCGACCTCAACATGCAGGTTTTCCTCAAGCCCGCCAAAACGGATCCCCCTGATAGGGGCAGCTGAACGGGAATCCAGGCCCACCGTCAAGCGGATATAGCGATCGGTCGGACACATTGCGTTGGATATGTCGAATCCGGTCCAGCCAAGACCGTTTATCATCACTTCGGCCCAGGCATGATGGGCTTCCGAAGCCTGTTCGTCTTCCAGTAGCAGATAGCCGGAAACGTATCTTGCCGGAACGCCGATGGAACGTGCGGCGGCGATGAAAATATGCGCGTGATCCTGACAGACGCCTTCTCCGGCGGCCAGCACGGCAGTGGCCGGAGCGTGCGTCTCGGTGACGCCCACCTTGTAGTCGACCTTGTCGCGGATGGCATGCATCAGAGCATGGAAACCGGCAATCTTGTCATGTCCCTCCGCATTGGCCGCCAATCTGCGGATCGCCTGGTTGGATTGCGTAAGCGGAGTGACCCTTGTGTAGATCCGCGGTGGGATGCCGGCATCCGGTTCGTGGCCGAGAATTCCGTTGGTATCCGTCGTCTCGACAATACCGCTGGCGGTGATCTCGACGTCCTCGATCGGCTCGCTGCGCGACACCATGTGAACCTGGTTGCCGAAGGCGTCCTTGTAGGTCGTCGCCCGTTCAATGCCGGGTGCTTCGATTGACCATTCGACAACTCTCTGGCTCGGGCCATCCTCGGGCGTCAGGCGCAACTGCTGCATGGCGTTGGCGAGTGGCGTCTCGTAACGGTATCGGGTCGTGTGTCTGACAGTCAGTCGCATGCTGCACCGGTTCTGCGGGGTTCCAGGGTCAGGCGAAATTGTAGTCTTCGCAAAGCTGATGGGCGAAAAGATTGTTTTTGTTGATGAAATCCGAGAGGAAATCATGCAGTCCCTGCTGATAGATTTCGTGCATCTGCTTTTCAGCCAGGTCTTTTGCCATGTCCGCTGCCATGTCCAGGCTTGGTTCGCGCGAACCATAGAACTGGGCCAGGTCTTCCGCGGTATCGGCCATCCAGTCGTAGCAATGGGCAAGGGACCGGGGCATTTCCGTTCTGAGGATCAGAAACTCGGCAATGTTGAACGCTTTCAGTCGGGCATTCGGATACGCAAACCGGTAGCTTCTCCGCCCGGACAGGGCACGCAGGATCGCGGACCACTGATAGTGCTCCAGAGAGCCGTCATCGATGATGTCGCTGTCCGGCAGCAGGGTCCAGTAGTACGTGTCGAGGATGCGGGCCGTGTTGTCCGACCGTTCCACGAAATTGCCCATCTGGCTGAAGAAATAGCCGTCGTCGCGCAGGATCGTGTTCAGCAGCGCGCCCCGGAACAGGTGCGCCCGCTGATTAACCCAGGCAAGAAAGTCCGGCAGTTTTTCCTGGGTGATGGATTGCGGGTTCACGTCAGTGAACTCGATCCATGTGGTGTTGATGGCTTCCCAGAGTTCAGCCGTGATGCCTGTTCGAACGGCACGGGCGTTGTTCCTGGCAAGTTCCAGGCAGCTGCGGACGCTTGAGGTGTTTTCCTTGGAAAAGATCATGTGGGCCGCCACGTTGCGGCCGTTCAGTTCCTCGTATTTCTGCTTGTACCCGGTCTCGCACCCCGAGCAGGCGAGGGCGAAGGTCCAGTGGGTTCCGTCCTCCTGACCCGAATGGGAGATGATCGCGCCACGACAGGCGACCTCAAGGAGACGGGAAACATTCTGGGCACGTTCGTGGTAGCGCGACATCCAAAACAGCGAAGAGGCGGTTCTTCCGAGCATCTGGTTCTCTCAGTCCTCAAGTACCCAGGTGTCTTTTGTGCCGCCACCCTGGCTGGAGTTGACGACGAGCGAGCCTTTCTTGAGGGCAACCCGTGTCAGGCCACCTGGCGTGATGCGGACCTGATCACCGATCAGCACGTAGGGGCGCAGATCGACGTGGCGCGGGGCGACACCCGAAGCGACGTGCGTCGGGCAGGCCGACAGCGCCAGGGTCGGCTGGGCAATATAGTTGGAAGGGTTGGTTTCCAGGACTTTCCGGAATTCCGCGATTTCACGCTTCGATGCGGTCGGACCGATCAGCATGCCGTAGCCGCCCGAACCGTGGACCTCCTTGACGACAATGTCCTCAAGATTATCCAGTACATAGGCGAGGTCATCCGGCCGTGAGCAGTTCCACGTCGGAACGTTGTTCAGGATCGGTTTCTGGCCCGTGTAGAACTCGATGATGTCCGGGACATAGGCATAGATCGCCTTGTCGTCGGCAATACCCGTTCCCGGCGCATTGCAGATGGTGACGTTGCCGGCGCGATAGGCATCGAAGAGGCCCGGCACTCCGAGCATGCTGCCCGGATTGAAGGTCAGTGGATCGAGGAAGGCATCGTCGATACGCCGGTAGATGACGTCGACCTGCTTCGGTTCGCGCGTTGTGCGCATATAGACATGTCCGGCATCAACGAACAGATCCCGGCCTTCCACCAGTTCCACGCCCATGGAATCAGCCAGGAAAGCGTGTTCGAAATAGGCGGAGTTATAGATGCCCGGGGTCAGGACAACGATCGTCTGCGAAGACTTCGAGGGATCCGGTGCAACGCTTTCCAGCGTCTGCAGGAGGTTCTCGGGATATTGCTCCACGGCGGCGACGCGGTGACTCTGAAAGAGCTCGGGGAAGAGACGCATCATCGTCTCCCGGTTCTCCATCATGTAGGAGACACCTGAAGGCGTGCGCGTGTTGTCTTCCAGCACGTAGAATTCGTTTTCCGACACGCGGACCAGATCGGTTCCGATGATGTGGGCATAGACCTTGCGGGCAGGGGTGAACCCGGCCATTTCAGGCAGGAATGCCTCGTTCTGCAGCACGAGCTCCGCCGGGATCCTGCCTGCGCGCAGGATTTCCTGGCGATGGTAGATGTCGTGCAGGAAGGCGTTCAGAGCCCGCACACGCTGGTCGATGCCGGCAGACAGGCGCCGCCACTCCGGAGCCGAGATGATGCGCGGGATGGGATCAAACGGGATCAGCCGTTCGGTAGCTTCTTCCGCTCCATAAACCGCGAAGGTGATGCCAAGTCTGCGGAAAATGGTTTCAGCGTCGCGGCCCTTCTTGGTCAGAAAGTTGGCTGGTTTGTCTTCCAGCCATTTGGCGAGCCGGGCGTATGGCTGGCGCGGCTTGTTGGCCTCGTCGAGCATTTCATTGAAGAAAGTGCGTTCGTCCGCCATTGCCTCCCCTTTGCCGATGCTTCGTTCTTGGGCAATCATGGCAAAATTCTGAAAGGTGTCAAAGTTCAATGTCGCGGCGACAGTGCCTGCAAATTAGGCAACGAGCTGAAATTCATCGAAAAATCCTGAGGTTCCCTCAGGTTGAATATATTTTTTTCGACCACTGAAAAAGGATTTGAAGGCGGTGTTTTTCGCCGCTTGCGCGTGCAAACTTCGCCAAAATGACGGGCTCAAATGAACGTTACGGCATCCCTGCTGCCTGGCTTCACCGGGAAAGACGAGGGGACGGATCGGGGGCGTCTGCTGCCCGTCAAAACCTGCCAGACCGGAGTGGTAACATCTGCTTGTTCGGTCAGGCAGAAGTTGTGTTCAATCCAATATGCACAGTCGATGGGCAGGTCGGGCAGCATGATCGAAATCTGATTTGCTGCCCGATGCGTGTGCGGATAGGTGGCCGGAGACAGGGTGCTAGCGCATGAGTGTCCTGCCGACCGAGATCACCGAGACGTCGCCGTATTTGCGCCCGGTCCAAACGTGGAGGCCTGCACCGACGCCAAGCATCGGAATTGTGTAGAGACCTTTCTTGACGAACCCCTTGTTCTTGGTGAGTTCGATCGCGGCATGGCTCAGTTCCTCGTATTTCTCCATCGTATTGACGATCTTGCCGATGCCCTTGATGCCCTTGAGGACGTCCCCCAGCTTTCCGGCAATCGCCAGATCGAGGTCCCAATCAGACCATTCGCCCTTCTTGTTGAACTCGCTGGGCGTCTTGACACCATGTGCCACGATGACAATGCCGCCGACACTGCCTCCCAGGCCGCCGCCGATTTTCCAGCCGTCCGCCATAAGGTCAACGTAATCGACATAGCCGTTGTCATCGGCGCTGGCCCGGTAAAGGCGTCCATTCCAGTTGTACCGCCCGACAGCAACTAGGTCGCCTGAATGGCTTTCGCCGATACCGACCCACAAGGTGGAAGCCGCCTTTGGTTTGGGCTTCATCTTCTTGGGCGTTTTGATGACCTTCGGATTGGGCGGTGTCGGCAGGGAATGCACGTAAATCATCACGGCACGGAACTGTCCGTCTTCAACGCCGTCTTCCTGACCCATTTCTTCAGCCAGGGATTCGCCAAGACCGTCGACCAGATCGAACGGGAAGCTGGACAGAAGGCATTCTTCCAGAAATGATTTAACGGCATTTGCCCGCTTCATCGACAGGGCCTTGTTGAAGGCTGCCTTGCCGCTACGGCTGGAAAGTCCGACGATACTGATGCTGCCGTTGCCCTTCAGCAGCGGTACGACGTTTCTGCGAAGCCAGTTCTTGTGATCTTCCTTGAGGTTCGCCTGGCTGACGTCGAAATATTGCAGGCGCGCGAGCGTGATGACACCGTCACGGTGATCAACAACATAATTTCCTGACATTAATGTACTCCGTTAAGAATGGGTCCTGGACCTGAAATGAGATTTCTCGAGTTTGAAAATCGTGCTTCAAAAAAGGGCACGTATTGAAGTGATCCTGGTCTGTCCCGGCGCGCGGAAACGTTAGGGCAGGTTTGGGATCGGGCAAAGCTTGGCCATAAAGGCTTTTGCCTGACATTCGTCAAGCGCTTCGTCCGGCTTCTGTGGGCGTTTGTCAGGGAAGGTTCATGGGGCGTAGTTTCCCCATAAGCCCATGTGCTGACTAGGCTCTGTCGGGGGATCATGCTACGGCGTGATCCAAGCTCAAGTTTTGGGAGGACCGGATGAAAGAAGTTCTGGCCGAATTGGAACAACGCCGCGAAACCGCGCGGCTGGGCGGCGGGCAACGCCGCATCGATGCGCAGCATGCCAAGGGCAAACTGACTGCGCGTGAACGTATTGAAATTCTTCTGGACGAGGGGTCCTTTGAAGAATTCGACATGTTCAAACAGCACCGCTGTACCGATTTCGGCATGGAAGAGCAGCATATCCCCGGCGACGGCGTGATCACCGGCTGGGGAACGGTCAACGGTCGGACCGTTTACGTGTTCTCCAAGGATTTCACGGTCTTCGGCGGGTCTCTTTCCGAAACGCATGCGGAAAAGATCACCAAGCTTCAGGACATGGCCTTGCAGAACCGGGCACCGATTATCGGCCTGTTCGACGCAGGTGGCGCCCGCATTCAGGAAGGCGTAGCGGCCCTTGGCGGTTACGGCGAAGTGTTTCAGCGCAACGTTCTGGCATCCGGTGTCATTCCGCAGATTTCGCTCATCATGGGTCCTTGCGCAGGCGGCGACGTCTATTCCCCGGCCATGACGGACTTCATCTTCATGGTGCGTGACACGTCGTACATGTTCGTTACCGGACCGGACGTGGTGAAGACCGTGACGAACGAGACGGTGACGGCCGAGGAACTGGGCGGCGCGTCGATCCACACCACCAAGTCTTCGATTGCGGACGGTGCCTTCGACAACGACGTCGAAGCCCTGCAGGAAATGCGCCGGCTGATCGACTATCTGCCGATGAACAATCGTGCGGACCTGCCGGAGTTGACGAACTACGACGACCCGGAGCGGATCGACACCAGCCTCGACACGCTCATTCCGGACAACCCGAACAAGCCCTACGACATGAAGGAACTCGTTCTGAAGACAGTCGACGAGGGAGACTTCTTCGAAATTCAGGGCAGTTTCGCGGGTAACATCATTACCGGTTTCGGACGTATCGAGGGTCGCACTGTCGGCATCGTTGCCAACCAACCGATGGTTCTGGCCGGCGTGCTGGATTCCGACGCCAGCCGCAAGGCTGCAAGGTTTGTCCGCTTCTGTGACTGTTTCAGCATTCCGATCGTAACCTTCGTCGATGTTCCAGGCTTCCTGCCCGGCACGTCGCAGGAATATGGCGGCCTGATCAAACACGGCGCCAAGTTGCTGTTTGCCTACGCGGAAGCTACGGTGCCGAAGATCACCGTCATCACCCGCAAGGCCTACGGCGGTGCTTATGACGTGATGAGCTCCAAGCACATCCGCGGCGACATCAACTACGCCTGGCCGTCTGCTGAAATCGCGGTGATGGGCGCAAAAGGGGCGGTCGAAATCCTCTACAGGTCCGAACTCGGCGACAAGGAGAAGATCGCCAAGCGGACGAAGGATTACGAAGACCGTTTCGCCAACCCGTTCGTCGCTGCCGAGCGCGGCTACATAGACGATGTCATTCGTCCGCATTCCACCCGCCGGCGTGTGTCCAAGGCTTTGGCCCTGCTCAGGTCCAAGCAGGCAGATATGCCGTGGAAAAAGCACGACAATATTCCGCTCTAGCAAGAAGAGCCGATTTGCATTCATTCGCTCGGTTCCGGAAGACGATAGCTGGTCCGCAGCAGTGACACACGAGATTGTATCAGGCCGGATTTTCCGGCCTGTTTGCTGTCTGTCAGGTCAGTCCCAACGCGAAAGACCGCGCGGGAACAGCGGTTCCTTGCATTCGAACGCGACCGGGCAACGTGGTGTATCCCGCGTCTGGCCGAACTGCGTGAACAGGACCTGGTTACGGTCGCAGTAGCTACGGTTCGAAACAAACATCGAATAAGTGTACTGCCCCGTGGTGAAGACCACGGCACCGTGCTGACGCACCATGTTCTGCGCCTGGGCACAGGTCATCTTGCGAAGGTCTGGACGTGCCTCGGCCGCCGTCGACATGACAAGGCCGGGAAGGGCAAGCGCTGCTGCGCAAAGAAGCATTTTCCGCATGAAAGTCTCCTGACGTGCCGTTGCCACCGGAAAGAACGCTCTGAAGATCTAGTCTAACAGAACGGTCCGGAAAGGTGGTGACAGGAGAAGTGTGCACCAACTTGTGGCGCGCAAATGTGATTGCGAGCACATAAATCGCATCGGTCAGAACTCTAACCGGATTTTACCGCGTATTCTGGGCCATCTGGCTGGAGCAGACAGACCCCGCCATGGCTTCTCGCACGCCGTTCAAGGAAAAGCCCGAATAGCGTCTGTCTTCCAGTTGCACGGCGAATTTTACCGAAGAGCGCAACCGGTGCCAGAAATAGGTCATGTTGTCAGAGCAGGCCGGGCAATCGTTGTAAATGTAACCGTCGTTTCCGGCCCTGAACTTGATCAGCTTGTGATCCAGTTCGACCAGGACAGTGGATCCGGGGTCCGGCCTGCGACCCTTGATGCGCACGCCGATAAGGGTGTTCCTGACGGCATGATTGGGCGGGCACCAGATCGTGAACCGTGCTCCTGAAGAGCTTTCGGTCAGTAGCGCTCGTAGCCATGCGCCGTGTCGGTATGCCACTTGCCGTAATCGGCTGCGATTGCCGGAAAGCTCGTGGCAAGTGTCAGGTAGAAAAAAGAAAAGAGGGCGGTGCGCATCGAGCCGTTTCCGTAATCTGTCACCGACAAAACTACAGGTGTTCTGTTAAAAGCCCTTCAATCAAGAAAGCAATCTAGCGGCCTGGCATGCCACAAGGTCTTGGCCAGGCCGCCATGCGTCAGGACCTGGGATGTTGTTTCTGCCAGTCGGTCGGGCAAACGTTACCGGGAATGATTTTCTGGGCGCCGCGCAGGGAAAATCCAGCATAGCTGTCGTCCTGGAATTTCACCGCAAGGGAATGGGATGACCGCAAACGGTGCCAGACATAGCCGAAGCTGTCGGAACACGCTGCGCAACCCGTTTCCACGTATCCCTGCTCGTTGATAGGCAGCTCCAGGATCTCGCGGTCCATGATCAATTTGATCCTGCTGCGTGGTGGCGGCATTTTTCCGTCGATATCAATATGAAGCAGGGTGCCGTTGATCCGACGTTTCGGATGACACCAGACTACGAAGTTCGCGCCAAGGTTGTTGGTGGTCCAATAACGTGTAAAGCCATTGATTTCGCCGCTCTTCCACTTGCCTGCGGTCTCCGCCAGTGCGGAAGTTGGTAGTAAAGCACTCGCAATGATTGCCGCTGAAAGGATGCGTTTCATTTATTTGTTCCCCATTGCCTTGGTAATTCCTGCAATAAGTTTATTAAAATTCGGATAAATAGACGCTTTTCCGCGGAACTACCTTTGGCTGGTCCTTGTCGCGGCATGCCGTTTTTGAGTGTTTGGGCAACTATCCGCAAAATCACGTCTCGCCCTTTGGATAAGTTGCGTGCCAAAGTGGCGCAGCCTACAAAATGGAAAATCGTCCAGCTGGGTGGAAATTCATGTTCTCCAAAATACTAGTCGCCAACCGTGGTGAGATTGCCTGTCGCGTCATCAAGACGGCCCGCCGCATGGGCATAAAGACAGTTGCGGTCTATTCCGATGCCGATCGTGATGCCCTTCATGTGGAAATGGCAGACGAAGCGGTTCACATCGGTCCCGCGGCGGCGTCGGAATCCTATCTGATCGCCGACAAGATCATTGCGGCCTGCAAGGAGACCGGAGCTGAAGCCGTGCATCCGGGCTATGGCTTCCTGTCCGAACGCGCCAGCTTTCCCGAAGCGCTGGCGAAGGAAGGCATTGTCTGGATCGGCCCGAACCCGCGCGCCATCATGGCGATGGGCGACAAGATCGAATCCAAGAAATTCGCCAATGAGGCGAAGGTCAGCACGGTGCCGGGTTACCTCGGCGTCATAGAAAGCCCGGAGCAGGCCGTCGAAATTGCAGCGGACATTGGCTACCCGGTCATGATCAAGGCGTCCGCGGGTGGTGGCGGCAAGGGCATGCGCATCGCCTGGAATGCGGACGAGGTGCGGGATGGCTACACCCGCTCGAAATCCGAGGCGGCGTCTTCCTTCGGCGACGATCGGGTTTTCATCGAGAAATTCATCGAAAACCCGCGCCATATTGAAATCCAGGTCCTGGGCGACAAGCACGGCAACGCGATTTACCTGGGCGAGCGTGAATGTTCGATCCAGCGGCGCAACCAGAAGGTCATCGAAGAGGCGCCGTCGCCTCTGCTCGATGAGGAAACGCGCCGCAAGATGGGTGAGCAGGCCGTCGCGCTTGCAAAGGCCGTCGACTACGACAGCGCCGGCACGGTCGAGTTCGTCGCCGGGCAGGACAAGAGTTTCTTCTTCCTGGAAATGAACACGCGCCTGCAGGTGGAGCACCCGGTAACCGAATTGATCACCGGCATCGATCTCGTCGAGCAGATGATCCGCGTTGCCGCCGGCGAGAAACTGGACCTTGCCCAGGAAGACGTCAAGCTGAACGGCTGGGCGGTCGAAAGCCGTATTTATGCGGAAGATCCCTACCGCAATTTCCTGCCGTCCATTGGCCGGCTTGTGCGTTACCGGCCGCCGGCGGAAGAAGCCAGCAACGGTGTTACCGTCCGCAACGATACCGGCGTTGTCGAGGGTTCGGAAATTTCGATGTTCTACGACCCGATGATCGCAAAGCTGATCACCCATGCGCCGACACGGGCTGAGGCGATCGATGCGATGAGTTCAGCTCTGGATGCGTTTTACGTCGACGGTATTCAGCACAATGTACCGTTCCTGACAGCGCTGATGAACCATCCGCGCTGGCGGTCGGGCGAGTTAGCTACCAGTTTCATCGCAGACGAATATCCGGACGGCTTCGAGCCGGCAGTTCCCGACAACGAGGCCTATGCGGTTCTTGCAGCCGTTGCCCTGTCCATGGGGGCGTTGCAACGCGAGCGTCTGGACCACCTGCCCGGGCGGTTGCGGGCCCATTCCGGTGCCATCCGCGAAGATTGGGTGATCAAGCTCGACAAGACCTATGTTCCGATCCGGCTTGCTGCCGGGTATCCGGGGACGCCCGTCAAAATTGATGTCGCGATCGGCGATGGCCCCGTTGTCAATGTGGAGGCTGACTGGGCACCAGGTGATCCGCTCTGGTCGGGCAAGGTCGGCGCGAAGGATGTGACAGTGCAGGTCCGGACCCTGCGCGGTGGCTACCGCCTTGACTGGCAGGGTTATTCCGTGGTCGCGAAAGTGATGACACCGCGGATTGCCGAGCTGGATGCCCTGATGCCGGAGAAGCTGCCGCCGGACACGTCGAAGATGCTGCTGTGCCCGATGCCTGGTCTGGTGGTGTCCATCGCGGTGGCCGAAGGACAGGAAGTCAAGGCAGGTGAGCAGCTTGCCGTCGTTGAGGCCATGAAGATGGAAAACGTGCTGAGAGCGGAACGCGACTGTGTCGTGAGTGCCATCAAGGCAACGCCCGGCGACAGTCTTGCCGTAGACGCCGTGATCATGGAGTTTTCCTGATCCGGGGTGATGCGCCTAACGCAGCCTGATTGACAGGCATCGGATACTGCCGATATTCAGCGGCCTGCGACCATCCGGTCCAGGCCGCTTTCTTTTTCAATACGTTGCGGGGCATCATGACGACTTCGACCATTCTGTTCGATCTGGACGGAACCCTGACTGACCCCTTTGAAGGCATCACCCGTTCAATCGGGTATGCGGTTGAAAAGATGGGTGGGCAGGCACCTGATGTGGAAGAGCTGCGCTGGTGCATCGGGCCGCCGCTCTGGGACAGCTTCAAGGTACTTCTGGGATCGGAAGACAAGGCTGTGCTGGATCAGGCCGTAGCCTTTTACCGCGAGCGCTACACGGTAACGGGACTGTTCGAGAATTCCCTGATCGAGGGTATTCCCGAACTGCTGACAACACTCAGGAAAGACGGGTTTCTTCTTCACGTCTGTACCTCAAAACCCCACAGTTACGCAGGTCGGATCGTTGAGCATTTCGGCCTGATGGACTTTTTCGGAAAGGTCTACGGTGCGGAGTTGGACGGCACGCGGTCCGCGAAGGCCGAGCTGATTGCGCATATCCTGAGCGAGGAAAACATCCAGGCGTCGGAGACGGTCATGGTTGGTGATCGCAAGCATGACCTTGTCGGAGCAAACGCCAACGCAGTGGCAGGCATTGGCGTTTTGTGGGGCTACGGTAGCCGTGAAGAACTGGCCGCCGAAAATCCGGTATTGATAGCAGATAGACCTCAAGACATAGCCGCGTATTTCGCGAACCGCTAATGGCGTCCACTCCGACACGGTGGCAATGAGAGTGGCTTCTTGCTGCCGGCAAACTTTCTTAACTCCGAATTTATCGATTTTCCCGTAGGTTAAGCTCAAAGGAGTGCGCCTTGGCAGAACGGATGCATGCAACGGATACCCAAAATACGTCGGTACCGTCTGAAAAGGCGGTTGACGTCGGGTATTATTCGCCTGCCAAAAGACCGCCGCCGTCGCTTCCAGCCGGTTACGTCCTGCACCAGGTCACTGTTCAGCCGCTATCCTCTTGCCCGTTTCAGGTCTGTCTTCTGGATGTCGGGGCGACGGGGGAGTTGCCGACCTGCGATTTTCACAGAATACGGGATACGACCCTCATCATCGCTTGTTCGTCGGGAGAACTGGCAGCAAAAACTCAGCTGACATTGCTGGAAGGCGGGGTGGATGATGTTGTCGACGCCGACGACACGGACCTTCTGCTGCTTGCCCTTAAACGCGCGGAACTCGTGATCGCGCGGCAGGGTGGGCTGTTCCGCAAATGCCGCGATCTCGCCATTGAGAGGGATAACCTTCAGTCTGCAATCGACAACCTGCCTTCACCGATCTTCTTCAAGAACCGGGCCGGCATCTACAGCGGCTGCAACAAGGCTTTTGAAGCGTTTATCGGTTTGCCGGCCAGCAAGGTGAACGGCGCCAGTGTTTATGACGTGGCACCAGCTGAATTGGCAAAGGTCTATGAAGCGGCCGACGAAGAGCTGATGCAGCAGGGGGGTGTTCAGATCTATGAGGCGGACGTTTGCTATGCAGATGGTGAGCGCCGAACGGTGACCTTCCACAAGGCTGTTACCCGTGACCGGGTCTCCGGCGAGGTAAACGGCCTTGCTGGATCCATGCTCGACATCACTGAACGCAAACGTCTGGAAGAACAGCTCAAGTGGGCAGCAGAGCGCGATGCCCTGACAGAGGCCTACAACCGTCGCAGGTTTTTCGAGCTGGCGGCTGCAGCAAAGGAACGGGCACAAAAGACGTCAGCCAGCCTGTCCATCCTTGTGCTTGACGTTGACCATTTCAAACTGATCAACGATCGATACGGCCATGCCTGCGGCGATGCAGCGCTCAATCATCTTGTCGGCCTGCTGAAACGTGAACTTCAAGAGCCGCATATCTTTGCAAGGGCAGGCGGTGAGGAGTTCTATTGCCTGCTGGAAGGGTGCGACCTCAATGAAGCGTTCGAAATCGCCGAGCGCATTCGAAAGGCCGTCGAAACCGTGCCCCACTTGCACGATCAGCAGCTCATCTCGATGCGGGTCAGCATAGGGGCTGCCACCGTTCGTGACGGCGAGAAAATCAGCCAGACCATCGCCAGAGCTGATGAAGCGCTATACAGCGCCAAGCAAGCTGGCAGAAATCGGGTTTGCGTGGCCTGATGTGCCGTTGAGGTGCCTTTCGGCATGTTTCCACTATTGCATCCTGTCTATTTCAGGGATACTGAAAGCCCTTGGAGAGCAGTTCTCGGGGCGGGGTGAAATTCCCCACCGGCGGTATCGGGGAAACCCGGAGCCCGCGAGCGCTTCGGATAAGATGTTCGAAGGTCAGCAGATCCGGTGAGATGCCGGAGCCGACGGTTGAGGTGGCGTCAAACGAAGCCGCCCGAAAGTCCGGATGAGAGAGAACTTGACCGCCGCCATTTGATGATGGCCGGTGGGCGTGTGTCTTTTGAGACTGTTCTGAACGATGACGGAACGGATCGCAGATAGGACGCCCATGTCAAACAATTCGAAGAAGCCCATATTTGCCGCGCTTGCCATGATCGGGGCAGGGGCTTCGTTTGCCATCGTGAACGGCGCCCTGCAGGCCTCGACCATGCAACTGGGCGTGCCGTCAACGTCCGCGGCCTTCTGGCAATATGCACTGGGCCTTCTCGTTGGCCTGCCATTCGTCCTGCGGCGCGGCTTTTCCGCCTTGAAGACACATCAGATCGGATGGCATCTGACGCGGGGTGTTCTTGCGGTGATCGGGATCCAGTTGTGGGTCGCCGGTCTCGCGCGGGTCGAGATCTGGCAGGCAATCGCCTTGGTGATGACTTCGCCGTTTTTCGTGATCATCGGCGCCAAGCTGTTCTTCAGGGAACGGGTTGGCCTGATCCGGTGGCTCGCGACGTTGGCGGGCTTCTCCGGTGGCATGGTGATTCTGGAGCCCTGGACTGAAGGCTTCAGCCTGGCAGCACTTTTGCCGGTCGGGGCAGCTGCATTCTGGGCAGGAACTTCGCTCGTCACCAAAAAGCTGACTGCAACTGAAGATGCCGATTCCATCACCATCTACCTGCTGCTGCTCCTGACACCGGTCAATGCACTGCTTGCGCTGGGAGAGGGCGGTATCGTGCCAACCGGTCCGGCGCTGTGGCTGCTCGTGGGGGCCGGCGCCCTGACGGTGCTGGCAAACTACCTGCTGACCCTTGCCTACCAGAAGGCCGATGCGGCTTTCGTGCAGCCTTTCGACCACCTGAAGCTTCCGCTGAATATAGCGGTCGGCTTCTTCGCTTTCGGTTTTGCCCCGAGCGGTGCATTCTGGCCGGGAGCGCTGGTGATTGTCGGTGCGTCGCTGCTGGTCATGCTGGACGAGCAAAAGCGCGATACGCAAGTGTCCACAGCCTGAAGCACACGCAGGCGTTTGCGAACAGGCAGGTTTGCACTAAGCTTTTGCAGCATCGCGAACTTCGGAGACCTGAATGACCGCCGATCCATTGACCGTTCACGTGCTGATTGAGGGCAGGGTCCAGGGTGTTGGGTACCGCGCCTGGTGTGCGGGTGAAGCTGAAGACAGGGCACTGGCCGGCTGGGTGCGCAATCTCAGCTCCGGTGGGGTCGAAGCCGTGTTTTCAGGCCCATCCGATACCGTTGTCGACATGCTGGATGTGCTCTGGCATGGGCCGTCTCTTGCAAGAGTAAACCTGGTCAAGGACCTTGAGCCGGTAGAGCCCTGCTCGGGTGCCTTTGAGGTGCGCGATACGGCTTAACCGGCTGTGGCCAATCGTCTTTTCTATATCAATCGCGACATTCGAAGTTGAGTTGTCACGGAAATATCGCAATGATCTGATCTTTCAGATGAAGCAATCGGTGCCGCGCGGTCGGTGCCGAAACGTGAAACCGGGAGATTTTCAGTGAAGATTGCGATACTTGGCGGTGATGGTTTTGTCGGCTGGCCCACATCCTTGCATTTGTCGGATCAGGGCCATGAAGTTCATATCATCGACAATCTGAGCCGTCGCTGGATCGATGCCGAGCTAGGCGTGCAATCGCTGACGCCCATGGATTCGATCCAGGAACGCACCCGGATCTGGAAGCAGGAAACCGGCAATACAATCCGGTTCCACCTGATCGATATTGCCCGCGACTACGAAGTGTTCAAGGCCTGGCTTGCAGAGAACCGGCCGGATGCCATCATCCATTTCGCCGAACAGCGCGCTGCGCCCTATTCGATGAAATCGGATCAGCACAAGAACTACACGGTCAACAACAACGTCAATGCCACGCACCATCTGCTCAACGCGATGGTGGAGCTGGATCTTGATGCGCATCTTGTCCACCTCGGCACCATGGGCGTCTACGGCTATTCCAGTGTCGGTGCGGCAATTCCGGAAGGCTATCTGTCGGTTGACGTCGAGACCCTGAACGGCACCAAAGCGGCTCAGGAAATTCTTTATCCGGCCAACCCCGGCTCGATCTATCACATGACCAAGTGCCTGGATCAGCTGTTGTTCCAGTTCTACGCAAAGAACGACGGGCTAAAGGTCACCGACCTGCACCAGGGGATCGTCTGGGGTACGCATACCGAACAGACCCTTCGCCACAAACAGCTGATCAACCGGTTCGACTATGACGGTGACTATGGCACGGTTCTGAACCGGTTCCTGATCCAGGCAGCCATCGGCTATCCGCTGACGGTTCACGGCACAGGTGGCCAGACACGGGCTTTCATCCATATCCAGGATTCGGTTCGCTGCATTGAACTGGCGTTGAAGAACCCGCCGAAAAAGGGCGACCGGGTCAAGGTGTTCAACCAGATGACCGAGACCCACCGGGTGCGGGACCTGGCAGAGCTGATTTCCCGCCTTACCGGTGCGAAGGTTGCCTATCTGCCAAACCCGCGCAAGGAAGCGGCAGAAAACGATCTGGTTGTCGAGAACAAGCAGTTCCTGGAACTGGGCCTCAATCCGATCACGCTGGAAGAAGGCCTGTTGAGCGAGGTGGTGGACGTCGCGAAGAACTTTGCCTACCGCGTCGACCGCAGCCGCGTACCGGCAGTTTCCGCCTGGACCAAGGAAATTGCCGACGAGATCGAGCGGGATCCGGAACATCCGCGTCTGAAATCCGTCTCCTGAGGCCGGGAATGCAAGACACTCCTCAGTTCGACCAGGCACCTGGAAGCACATGTGCCTATGTGACACTGGTGACGAACCGGGACTATGTGCTCGGCGCGACGGCGCTTCTGCGCTCGCTCCGGCATTCGGGAACCGAAGCCGACCTCGTGGTCCTCTACACGCCCGGGGTCGGTGAGGCGGATCTTGCCGCCCTTGCGGAATTCGGACCTCGGCTTGGCCGGTGTGAGCGCCTGCCAACGAGCGAAAGCTTCAACGCGCGCCATGAACGCGGCCGCATTCACAAGGCGGCTCCCTTCACAAAGGGCGACAAGCCGGTCTTTCACACGCCTCTGGACAACTTCGTCAAGCTGCGGCTGTGGCAACTCGAGGAATATGACCGGGTCATCTTCATCGATGCCGATGCCATCGTGCTGCAGAACTGCGACAAGCTATTTGGCTATCCCGAGTTCTGCGCAGCGCCCAACGTCTACGAAAGCCTGCAGGATTTTCATCGGCTGAACAGCGGTGTCTTCACCGCCCGGCCGAATATGGCCACGTTCGAGGCCATGCTGGCGCGTCTGGACAGGCCGGAGGCCTTCTGGCGGCGTACGGACCAGACGTTTCTGGAAGACTATTTTCTCGACTGGCACGGGTTGCCGGTGTTCTTCAACACGCTCCAGTATGTCTGGTTCAACCTGCCGGAACTCTGGAACTGGAAGCAGATTCATGTGCTGCATTACCAGTATGAAAAGCCCTGGCAGGAGGGGCATGAAAAGACCGCCAAGTTGCGTCCTCTGATCGATCTCTGGCAAGCTTTTGCGACCGGTGTCGGCATTCCGGACGATATGGCCGGTCTGCCCGGTCCTCTGGAGTGGGCGGCAAAGCAGGCATCCTGATGCATGTTCTTCTGACGGGGGCAAGCGGGGTAGTTGGCCGGTTCATCCTGAAGCGGCTGCTTGATGATGGCTGCATGGTCACGGTTCTTGGAAGACGCCCGGTTGACGACGTCGCGGCAGCCTTTCGGACCTATGACCTTGCTGACCCGGATCCTCAACTCCCGCAAGCCGATGCACTCGTTCATTGTGCACTGGTCCATGAGCCCGGCAAGTTCCGGGGCGGTGAGGGGGGCGATCCAGAGCGGTTCAGGAAGCTGAATGTCGACGGTACCCGGCGTCTTTTTGAAGCGGCCACGAAGGCGGGCTGCCGGAAGGTCGTTTTCCTCTCCAGCAGGGCTGTTTACGGTGATCACCGCCAAGGAGAAAAGCTCGCGGAAACGGATGCACCTGCACCCGATACGCTTTATGGCGAGGTGAAGCTTTCAGGGGAGAGTGCTCTCAAGGCGTTATGCTGCCAGAGTATGCGCGGCATCGTTTTGCGCGCGACCGGTGTTTACGGTCCAGGGTCAGGCTCGGCAGACCACAAATGGTCTCGGCTCTTCAGGGACTTTGCAGCCGGTATTCCGATTGCCTCGCGCAGGGGAACGGAAGTTCACGGGGACGATCTTGCTGCTGCCGTTGCCCTGGTTCTGGAAGAGCGACGGGTAAATGAAGAACCATTTCAGATCTACAACGTCTCGGATCTCCTGCTCGACCGCCAGGACCTTCTGGCACTTTATGCTGCCGAAGCAGGTTTGAACCTTGAGGTGCCGGCAACATCGGACCAGACGCCAGGCGAAATGACGACAGACCGGCTGCGGGCACTTGGGTGGTCGCCTGGCGGAACTGAAAAGCTGAAAGTGTTTCTGAGCTCAATAGCTAGGCGCGGTGCGGCCGGCACATGACGCTCAGCTTGTGAGCGAGCTTTATTTGCCGGTATGGCAACAAAAAAGGCGGGCTCAGCGGCCCGCCTTTTCCATTTGCCTTTGTGCCAGATCAGGCAGCGCGGATGTCGTCGAAGAAGCGGTCGACCTTCGAGCTGAGGTTTGCGGATTCGCTGGTCAGTGCCTCTGCTGTAGACAGAACATCCGCGGCGTTTCGGCCGGTTGACTGAGCGCCACTGGAGACCTGGATAATCGTCTCGGAGATGGCGTCCGTACCCGTAGAGACTTCGTTGACGTTTCGCGAAATCTCATTGGTCGCCAGGCTCTGCTGTTCAACCGACACAGAGATGTCCTTGGAGATCTCGGACATTTCCGCAATGACGTTGCTGATATCGCGGATGGCTTCAGCAGCGCGGTTCGAAACGGTCTGCATCGCCTGGATCTGCGTTGCGATTTCCTCTGTCGCCCGTGCAGTCTGGTTGGCCAGGGATTTCACCTCCGATGCAACAACCGCAAAGCCTTTGCCGGCTTCACCGGCGCGGGCCGCCTCAATGGTGGCATTCAGCGCCAGAAGGTTGGTCTGGGCGGCAATGTCGTTGATCAGGCTGACGATCTGGCTAATCCGGTCGGTGGTCGCCACCAGGCTCTGTACGGTCTGATCCGTCTGGGAAGCCGCGCTGGAGGCCCGTTCGGAAATGCCGGCCTGCTCTTCAACGCGCCGGGCGATTTCGGCGATAGAGGACGTCAGCTCCTCGGAGGCTGCGGCCACCGAGCGGACATTGGCAGCGGTGTCGCCGGTGGTCCGGGCAGCCGATTCCGCATCGGTCGAGCTTTGTTCGGAAGTTTGTGCCAACTCTCGGGCAGTGCGTTCCAGTTCTTCTGTGGCGTTGGAAACGGTTTCCAGAACGCTGCGGATTTCCTGGTTGAAACCACCAAGCAACTGGTCGACGGTTGCTGCCCTGCGATGCTTGGCTTCCTGCTCGGTCGCGCGTTCGGCTTCCAGGCGACGCTGTTCCTTGCCGTTGGTCTTGAACACCTCCACGGCATTGGCGATCGAACCGATCTCGTCGTTCCGCTCCAGGCCCTGGACCGGGGTTTCCAGATCGCCTTCCGCAATCTGGGCCATTGAACTGGTCACGGACGCGAGCGGACGGGCCAGCAGTGTCTGGAACAAGGTACCAAGGATGGCAAGCATCAGCACGGTTGCAATCACGGTCGCAAAGAGTGCCGAATAGCGGAAGCTCGTCAGGCTTGCAAAAGCGGCGTTCCGATCAACGGAAAGGCCAATCTGCCAGTCGACCGGCAATCCTGTGACCGGAACGAACTGGACGATACGGTCGCCATCAACACTGGACGCGTATTGCGGTTCTGCACTGACCTTGACCGGCTCGTTGGGAAACAGCTCACTGAGCGGCTTGGAAATCATGTTGCTGTCCGGGTGCACCAGGATGATGCCCTTGGAGTCGGCCACAAAGACGTATCCGAGGCCGCTCATGTTCGACGAGGCGAGCATGTTCGCCAGGGTGGTGATGTCAAAGTCACCACCGACCACACCGGAAAGGGTGCCGCCGGTTTTTACCGGTGTTGCAGCCGTCACGATGAGATTGCCGGTTGATGCATCCTGATAGGGAGCAGTGATCACGGGTCCGCCTTTTGCAACGGCATCCTTGTACCAGGGGCGCACGCGCGGATCGTAGCCTTCGGGCAGATCTGCCGGCGGCCACATGTTGAAGGCACCGTCTGCTTCCACGCCGAAATAGGTTGCGCTGAAATTGCTGGTCAGGGTCTTTAGGTCGAAGAACTCGGGCGTTACCTCGGGCTGCTTGGCAATGCGTTCGGATAAGGCCTCGATGAGCATCATGCGCGCTTCGAACCAGTTTGTGACGATATTGACTTCCGACTGGCCGACACCGGTCATGTAGTCGCGAACTTCGTCAGTCTTAGCGTTACGCTGAAGGGTGTCGTTGAAGAGGCCGAAGCCGGCGAAGATCAGAACAATGACGCCGGCGGCGGCCAGCAGGATTTTGGTGATCACGCTCCGACGGGAGCGAACTGAGAGAGCCTGGGTCACAAACTTCATTCCCATGGTTGAGAAGGTTTGTGTCTGTATTCGCTCATCTGAATGAAGGAATACTAAATCTGACTGGCTACAAAACGGTCTTCGAACTAAAAATTCCAAAACTTCATGGAAATTCGAATGTTACTCGCAAAAATAACAATGGAATTTCTTGAAGTTGCTTTTTGTCCTTTGTTGCAACTCGAGCTTGAACTCGATATTACCTAGAGTTCAGTTCGTCTGTTTGAGGCCTGCGCCGCGCGAGTGGCTTCACACGGAAACCGTGGGGCCAAATATCTTTTCAAATTCGGCCCGCAGGACACTGTCGTTTTCGGCCATGGTAACGGGCAGGCCTAGATCCACGAGACTTGTCACGCCATGTTCGGTAATGCCGCAGGGCACGATACCGTCAAAATGATCCAGTTCAGGCTCCACGTTGAAGCTGATGCCGTGGAACGTGACCCATTTGCGCAGGCGGATGCCGATTGCGGCGATCTTGTCCTCGACCGTCGCCCCGCGGTCTGGCCGGCGCACCCAGACGCCGACGCGGTCTTCCCGGCGTTCGCCGCGAATGTGATAGTGCCAGAGCGTGCTGATGAGCCAGGCTTCAAGTGCGGAAACAAAAGCCCGCACGTCCTGCTGACGCCGCTTCAGATCGAGCATGACATAGGCTACGCGTTGCCCGGGCCCATGGTAGGTGTGCTGTCCGCCGCGTCCTGTCCGGTAGACCGGAAAGCGGTCGGGAGCGACCAGATCGCTGTCCTTGGCGCTGGTACCGGCGGTGTAGAGCGGGGGATGTTCCAGCAGCCAGACCTGTTCGTCGGCTTCGCCTGCAATGATTCTCTGGACCCTTTCATCCATTTCCCGAAGCGCGGTCTCATAATCGACCAGTTCGTCGGAAATCCGCCATTCGACCGGCCGCGAGCCGGAAACTGGCAGAAAACTGAGGGAAAGAGCGTCTCTATCGGCGGGTGACATGTGGATGACACTTCATTGTTTTTTGAGCTGGCTTGCCATGCCGTGGTATGGTTAAGCGCTGGCGGGTCAGTTGCCCTATTTAAGGATCAAGGCGTCCGATGACTACCTTCGATGAAATCAAAGTCGATATTTCCGTCGTTCTCGGGGAGAACGAGATGCCTGTCCACCAGTTGCTCCGCATGGGGCGTGGCGCCGTTATCGACCTTGATGTGGCCGAAGACGACGATGTGAAGATCTATGCCAACAATACGCTGGTCGCCAAGGGGCAGGTGGTTTTGCTCGGCGAGCGGATAGGCATCTCGATCACGGAAGTTCTGATGCGTCCGCCGGACATCCGGCCCATGCGTACCGATGGCCCTCTGTGAGGGACTAAAGCATTTCTGCATAAGAAAAATCGCGTGCCTGTGAATTAATGCAAAAAGGCCTCTTGCGCCCCCAAATTCCTTTTGCTACATGGAGCGCCTCGACGCTGAGAGGCGCCGGGAGCAATCGAATATGCGGTCGTGGCGGAATTGGTAGACGCGCAGCGTTGAGGTCGCTGTGGGGTAAAACCCGTGGAAGTTCGAGTCTTCTCGACCGCACCATATTCGAAGCATTTCTACCGATGCTTCCTCAAAAGGCTGCCCCTCCGGGTGGCCTTTTTGCTTTTCTGCACTGCCCGCAAAATACCTGATTGCTCTGGGAAAATTTAGATGCCGGCTTTTTGGCTTTGTTGCGATGTGCTTTTCTGCATGGAGCAGGTCTCAGCGGGCCACTGGCAAAAACCGGTCCGGCACATTCATGCGAAATCGAAGGAAGCCGCACGTGTTCAATTTCCGTTCCATCAGTACTTCGTCCTGTGCCGCAATGATGACCCTGAGCTTGCTGGCAGGTCCGCTTCTGGCGCAGGAGCAGGAGCAGAAGGCAATCGTCCCGGCCGGCGCAATTGCCGGTGCGGTGACGTCTCCCGTCGACGGCGACATCAATCGCTTTCGCGCAATCCTCGTCGAAACGGAAGAAGGCGGCGATCTCTACGTCTTTACGGACGCCGGAGAGGGCTGGAAACAGGTTGCCCATGCGAAAGACATGGTGTGGCGTGGCGGCATGTATGGCCAGGAGCCCTGGATGGAAGCAAACGAACACGGTTCGTTGAAAATCTATTCGGAAAATTCGGCCGTCGGACGCAATCGTTGGGAACAAGTCCTGACCGTTGCCTATCGCAACGGCGTCTTCCGGGTCGCCGGCTACACCTATTCCTACTACGATACGCTGGATCCGGATGCGAACGGGCAGTGTGACGTCAACCTTCTGACGGGCAAGGGGGTCCTGAACGGGAAGAACTTCAAGACTTCACTCGGTGCCTTGCCTGTGCAGGATTGGACCATGGATACGCGGCCGCCGGAGTGCGAGGTCGAGTGATGCGGCCTTTGCGGCGAGTGTCCGCACTGGCTGTGGAAGCGGTTCTGAAGGGCTTTTGATGACGCTTTGTCGTGTTGTTGTCCGTCATTGAGAAGACACGGGAGGGATGACATGTCTGATACCGCAAGGCCGGATTGGCGCTGGGTGATCCGCGGCATGATTCTGACGCTCGTCATCTGCCTGTTGCTGATACAGCTCTTCCCCGAAATTTACGCGGTAAAGGATTTCTGGCTTGTCACTGTGCCGAGTGGCGCCTTTTGGGGCAGCTTCTTGTCGAGTCTCTTGAACGAGCCGGGGCTCTGGAAACTTCTCGTGACGAGCGCGGAAGGTGCTGCGATGATCGTCGTGCTGTTTCTTGTGGTGTTTCGTCCGCTGATTGCCTGGAAAGCGTATCTGGTCTGCGTCGCTTTGACTGCCGTCTCGGCAATCCTGTTTTTTACCTACGTCCTTCCCGCAATGCCGAACAGCACGCTGCTCATGGTCTTGACCGGCAGTCTCTATTCATCGTTCCGCTATGGCGTCACGCTTGCGCTGCTCTATGCGCTCGCGCTCACGTCCGACACAGCGCCAACCAATCGGCAGCCTTCCGCCCATGCGTGAAGGTGTGAGAAAAGGCCTTGCGGAGCGACTGGTGTCCCTCCGGAGCAGGTTCGTTTTCGTGTGGCTGGCAATTGCATTTGTGTCGCCGGCGGCATTTGCGCAGTCGCTTTCCGTTTATCCTGCCGTTGACCCGGGCAGGTTTGGCGCGATGACGTGCCAGCAGCTTTGGTATGTCGAGCAGGAGGTGCTGGCTGCGGGCAGAGTGTGTCTTGCCAGCGAGAGAGCGCGCCGCGCATTCCGCCGTGCGGAGCGATGCATTTCCGATGACGAGGCCATTCTGCCACAGGACACCCGTGACTATCTCGATCACTTGCGAAGCGTTGCAGCGGACAAGGGGTGCAGCGGCCCCGAGAGGCGCTGAAGGACTTCAAGGAAAGTTGGCAGGCTTTTGAACCAGAGCGGCATTTCCGAGTTAAGTCTGTGGACCGGTTTCGCTTTTCCGGTGGCGCTTTGCCGCCGCAAACGCTAGATCTGGTGAGGAGTGTCCGGTGCCTTTCGCCGGAAGAGTTCGTTGCGTTTTGAGGGGAGGCGCCAGATGAGTGAAGCATCCGAGCTTGATGTCACCGCCTCTTCCGTTCCCGACATTCCGGTGCGCGACGAGGATGAGCATCTCAATCGCGAGTTCATTGCGGCTGTTGAAGCGGCAATCGAGGCGAACGATCAGGATGGCCTGAGACACCTTGCCGCCGATCTTCACGAAGCTGACACCGGTGACCTTCTCGAGACGCTGGATCCGGAGGATCGGGCGTCCTTTATCCGGCTTCTGGGTGAGGACTTCGACTATACCGCGCTGACCGAGATCGATGAGGCAGTGCGTCTGCAGGTTCTGGAAGACCTGCCGACGGAAGTCATCGCCGAAGGTCTGGGCGATCTCGATTCGGATGATGCGGTCTACATTCTGGAAGACCTCGATGAGGACGACCAGGCTGCTATTCTGGAAGAGCTGCCTTATGCGGACAGGGCCCAGCTGCAAAAGGCTCTGGATTATCCGGAAGAAAGCGCCGGCCGGCGCATGCAGACCGAATTCATTGCGGTTGCCCCGTTCTGGACCATCGGTCAGACAATCGACTACATGCGCGAGGCCCGCGACCTTCCGGACAGCTTCTACGAAATCTACGTGGTCGATCCGACGTTCAAACTGCTCGGGTCCGTTCACCTGGACAAGATCCTGCGCACCAAGCGGGACGAGAAGGTCACTTCCATCATGGAGGAGACTCGCCAGGCGGTGCTCGCGACGGAAGATCAGGAAGAGGTCGCCCGCCGGTTTGAGCGCTACAACCTCGTTTCCTCCGCCGTTGTGGACGAGAACGATCGCCTGGTCGGTGTTCTGACGGTTGATGACATCGTCGACGTCATCCAGGAAGAAGCGGAAGAAGACCTGCGTGCCCTGGCCGGTGTCGGTGACGAAGAGATTTCCGATAATGTGATGACCATTGCGCGCTCGCGGCTGACCTGGCTGGTCGTCAACCTTGGCACCGCCGTGCTTGCCTCGGTGGTGATTGCGCTGTTCGAGGACACGATCGAGGCCATGGTGGCGCTGGCGGTGCTGATGCCGATCGTCGCTTCCATGGGGGGCAACGCCGGCACTCAGACCATGACCGTTGCCGTGCGTGGTATCGCGACCCAGGAACTGGGTGCGCGCAATCTTTTGCGCGTTCTCAACCGTGAAATCCTGGTGAGTGTGTTCAACGGCGTCGCCCTGGCCATCCTCATCGGGGTGACCGCCTGGATGTGGTTTGGCAGTCCGGGACTCGGCGTGGTGATTGGCGGTGCGATCGTGATCAATCTGCTGTTCGCGGGTCTCTCCGGCCTTCTGATCCCGATCGCGCTCGACAAGATGAACGTCGATCCGGCGATTGCCTCGAGCGTCTTCGTGACGACGGTGACAGATGTGGTCGGTTTCTTCGCCTTTCTCGGCATCGCGGCGCTTTGGTTTGGCCTGCCGTTCTAGCCTCCAATCGGCAGGCCCCGTTTAAAGGTCAGTCACCGCATACCAGAACCTTCTGTCGCAGACACGCGGCCGTGCGGTGATGGAAGGCTTCGCGATAGGCGCTGTCCGAATAGAGTGCGACCAACGCGGTTAAATCGGGATAGGCGCCGATAGCGACCAGATCCCAATCCTCGTCCTGCCCCAGGAACATGCCCTGAAACGGTCCGACATAAAGGAACCGTCCACCGGCCCGCTCCATGGCCGGCATGCTTGCGGCCGCATAACTGGCAAACGCTTCCTGGCCGGTCTGGCCCGTCGTTCCGTCCGCATATGTCGCAGCGGCATTCAGCTTGAAGAAATTGATCAGGGTTACGGGTTTGTCGCTCGCCCGGCTGAGGATCTGCGTCCATTGGCTTTCCGTCGGGCTGGTGCCGTCGGTTCCCGGGCCGTACCAGGTTACGAATTGGGCTGACTGTTGCTTGACGTTCATGAGGCTTCTCCATAACTTTACACGTGTCAAATTACAGGAAAGTTTACACGTGTCAAGTCAAGCCAGAGTGCAGCGCACGCGCGCGGAAATTCTCGATAGTGCCTGGACGCTCATCTCGCAGCGGGGCGCGGACGTGTCGCTGGCGGAAATCGCCAAGGCGGCAAAAATCAGCCGTCAGTCCGTCTATGATCACTTTGGTTCGCGTGGGGGGCTGATCCTGGCACTCGTCCGGCGGGCTGATGAACGTCTCGACATACGGGCAAAACTGTTTGCAGCCTTTGACAGGCCACAGCCGCGGGAACGGCTGGATGCTACCGTTACCGTCTGGATCGGCTTCGTGAAGGAAATCTACCCTGTTGCCTCGGATCTTATCCGCCTGCGAACCACCGATGCGGACGCATCGGCGGCGTGGGAAGACCGGATGTCGGAACTGAGGCAATGGTTGCTTGTATTGACTGGATCGCTGGAACGCGACGGTGCGCTGCAATCCGTCTGGACAGCGAAGTCGGCTTCAGAATTTCTCTGGGCGTCGTTCAGTGTGCAGGCATGGGGTCTGTTGACACAGGACTGCGGCTGGGATGAGGGCGAGGCGGAAGCTGTCCTGACGAGGACACTCCGGCAGGCATTGCTGACGGAAAAATGATGCCGCGGAGGTCGTGAATGTGGGTCACTAAAAGCAAACACACCTTACGCGAAGTGGAAAACCCTGGTTCAAAGGTTCGGCGGGCAGGCCATGCCTGGACTATGGCTGCTTCCTGTCGAAAGTTTTGTTGTCGAATTCAACAAACACGACGCCATGGAGGCGGATGCCGGTCGACAAAGACTTGAGCTGCGCTGCAAAAGGTCACGCAGACCCGTTATTGCCAAAACAAAAGGCCCCGAGATTTGTGCTGGTGCAGCAACCTCCCGGAGCCTGTTTGATGGCTACTCATTTTACCCGCTGCTCAATGCCAGGTATCACTCCAGGCCTGCTTTACGCAAATTGTCCCGAAGCGTCATGACCTTTGCCTGAAGGTCGATGACTTCTTCCAGTTTCAGTCCGGTCGAAGACATGATGCAGGTGCTGAAATGTTCCGTTTTCTTCTGCAAGGCGCGGCCCTTGCGGGTCAGTTTCAGGATAACCTGGCGCTCGTCCTTGATGTTGCGTGTCCGCGTGACCAGCCCCATGGCTTCAAGCCGCTTTAACAGTGGCGTCAGCGTGTTGGTGTCGAGCTGCAGCTTGGACGTAATGGTACCAACAGGAACGTTGTTGGTTTCCCAGAGCACCGTCATGGCCAGGAACTGCGGGTAGGTGAGCCCGACTTCCTTGAGCAACGCCTTGTAGACGCCGTGCATAGCGTGGTTGGCGGAATACAGCGCAAAACACAAGTGCCGGTCGAGCGGCAAGCTGCCATCATGGATTTTCTGACTGTCGTCGTCCTGGTCGCTGGCAGGATCATTGGCAGCGGATACAGATGCGGCCTGTTCGGTGCCGGGATCTTCGCCAGCCTGCGTTTCCGCAGAAACGTCAGGCGTCTGCCCGGTATCAGCTATCTCTTGGCTGACAGGCGTCTCGGCGACGGCAACGTCAATTTCCGCTTCGCGTGCGTCGTTGCTTTCAGCGCTGGAAGCTGCTTCCGCCTCAGGCTTGGCAGCGGCCTTCTTGCGTTGTTTCTTCTCAGACTTTTCGGCTTTTGCAAGCTTGTCTTTTTTTTGTTTTTCAGTCGCTTCCGGCGCGGAAAATCCAATCGCGTCCAGCAGGGACATCTGGTTTGTGGTCTCGCTCATTCGCCCCTTATAAATCGCGCGCGATATGGTCGCAACTGTTGACGAACTGCAGGCGTGTGTATATGTGGGTAATTTATATCGTGTACGATTAAAGCTTATGCGATAAATATGGCTAGATGACTTGATATTTGAGAGAAGGAGCCTGCAGATGGCTGTTGATGTGAAATATGAAACCAGGGCAAAGGCCACCGGCGGCCGTGATGGTGCGGCGGAGACGTTGAGCGGATCCTTCAAGGTCAAGCTGGCGACGCCGAAAGAACTCGGCGGCGCAGGCGGCGAAGGCAATAACCCGGAAGAGCTGTTCGCAGCCGGATATGCAGCCTGCTTTATTGGCGCGATGAAATTCGTCGGTGGGCAGGAAAAGATCGCAGTCCCGGCTGATACGTCCATCACCTCGACGGTTGGCATCGGGCCGCGTTCTGAAGGCGGGTTCGGTCTGGCGGTCGCGCTGGAAGTGTCCCTGCCGGGTTTGGACAAGGCTGTAGCTGAAGACCTCGTTGCCAAGGCACACCAGGTTTGCCCCTATTCAAACGCCACCCGGAACAACATTGACGTCAAGCTGACTGTCGTCTGACACGGATTGTCCGGTTCGAGCTTTTGTGGTCGAGCCGGACCTCCTTTTGGGCTTCTGTTGGTGGAAAGGAGCTTTCGTGAGCCTCTTTGTTATCGATCTTCACTACACTGCTGATCTGCGGGAAATAGATGCTCTGGCGGAAGAACACAGGTCCTTCCTGCGGGATCAGTATGAGGCCGGCCTATTCCTGGCATCCGGTCCGAAACAGCCGCGAACCGGTGGTGTGATCCTGGCGCGCGCTGCTGACCGTGTCGAAGTCGAACTGGCGATCAACAAGGACCCATTCAAGTCGGCGGGCGTTGCGGAATATACCGTTACGGAATTCAAGCCGGTCATGCACGCACGGAACTTCCCGATTTGACGCAATCACGGGCGATCACCTCTGTGCGGAATGCAGCCGCCACACGACAATTCCAGATGACGATGGCGATTTGAAAGAAAACCTTGCCGGGTAACCTGAAATTCCCGGCGGATGGGTGTTAAGAAGGGCCGACCTGTCTCACGCGGAGAATTAAGAACATGCGGCCGAAGCTCGATGGCATCCTGGAAACCGCCGTTTATGTCGACGACATGGAGACGGCTCACTCCTTTTATTCCGAAATCCTGGGATTGAGGCGCATGGTCGCTGGAGAAAGGCTGTTTGCCTATGATGCCGGCCCCGCGCAGGCGCTTCTGGTGTTTCATCGCGGCCATACCGGGGAGGACGTTGAGACGCCGGGAGGTATCGTTCCCGGGCACGATACGTCGGGGCACAGTCATTTCGCGTTTCGCATTGGGTCCGACCAACTGGAACCCTGGCGGGCTTACCTGGGCGAGATGGGAGTGGAAATTGTCAGCGAGGTCATATGGCCGGCAGGCGGCACCAGCCTTTATTTCAACGACCCGGATGGCAATGTCCTGGAGCTGGCAGCAGCCCCGCTCTGGCCGAATTACCTATCGTGATTCTTAACAGTTTTGCGGCAGGGTGACGGCGTTTGAAAGTCATAACAGGTGGCGCAATGAATTTCTTGCAAGCGGTCCTGCGGACATTGTTCTACGTTGCCGTCGGCGGGGTGATTTCGATTGTCGGAGCGGCGTTTTTCTTCATGAACTGGGAGCCTGACCGGAACCAATACACGATCCGCGGCATCGATATTTCGCACCACCAGGGTGATATCGACTGGGCGCAGGTGGCGGCGGACGATATTGCCTTCGTCTACATGAAGGCAACCGAGGGCGGAGATTTCAAGGACCGTGCCTTTGCCCGCAACTGGGCCGGAGCAGGAGGCGCGGGTCTGGCGCGTGGTGCCTATCATTTCTTCAGTTTGTGCAAATCCGGCCGCGAGCAGGCCCAAAACTTCCTGTCGGTTCTGCCTCAGGACAGCGACATGCTGGCGCCGGTGGTGGATCTGGAATTCACCGGGAACTGCGCGCGCCGTCCGCCAGCCGAGGAAGTGCTGCAGGAAATCAGTGATTTCGTTGCTCTGGTCGAGCAGGGGCGCGGCAAGCAGGTCATCCTTTATGTGCCGGAGGACTTCTATCTGGACTATCTGAAGGGCAAGGGCCTGAACCGCCGTCTCTGGACGCAGTCGATCTGGCATTCTCCCGGCTATGTGTCAGACTGGTCGCTCTGGCAGTACCATGACCGGGGCACGATCAAAGGCATTTCCGGCGATGTCGATCTGAATGTCCTTCATCCAGAGAAGAGCTTGGATAATCTGAAATCCTGATTGCTCAAGTTCATGAAATATAAGCTTTAAAATAGACGTGTTGACTTTAACGTAAAAAGACGGAACTGTGCGCTCCAACAAGGAGCGGGCATGCAGCGTTATTACACCATCACCCAGCTGACGCAGGAGTTCGACATTACCACCCGAACCCTGCGGTTCTACGAAGCGCAGGGGCTGGTGTCGCCGACGCGCCGGGGTCGTCAACGCCTTTACACACCTGGTGATCGTACCCGCATCAAATTGATCCTTCGCGGCAAGCGTCTCGGATTTTCCCTGAACGAAATCAAGGAAATGATCGAGATGTACGGCAGTGCGCCCGGTGAAACCGGCCAGCTGCGGCTGCTCCTCGACAGGATCGCCGCCCGCCGGGCAGAACTTCTCGAAAAACAGCGCGATATCGAATTGACCCTGGTTGAACTCGACGATGTCGAGGCCGGTGCAAAGGCGCGCATGGTCGAGCTTGAAACAGGCCCGGACCAACTGTCTGGCGCCGTTGCGACCTCGGAGGACAAGTGATGGATCTTTCGCCTCGAGACGAAAACTGGGAACCCCGTGTCCGCGCCAGTTTTGCCGCGCAGAAATTCATGACCCATCTGGGGGCAAAGATGGTTCACGTCTCGCCCGGAGCGGTCGATCTGGAATTGACGATGCAGCCGGAACTGACACAGCAACACGGCTTTTTTCATGCCGGTGCGACGTCTTCCATTGCGGACAGTGCGGCAGGCTATGCAGCTCTGACGCTGTTTTCCGCCGGCTTCGGGGTGTTGACCAGCGAATACAAGATCAACCTGCTCAATCCGGCGAAACAGCCGGTGCTTCTTGCGCGTGGCCGGGTTGTCAAACCGGGACGAACGCTGACCATAGCCAAGGCGGATGTCTACGGACTGGATGACGGCGAACAGGTGCATGTCGCAACGGGGCTGTTCACGCTCATGAGCGTTGCCGGCGTCAAGGATTGAAGAATGACCGATATCACCATCAGGCCGCTGGAAAGATCCGACAAGCCGGGCTGGCTCGAACTCTGGAAGGCCTATCTTGCATTCTACGAGCAGGATCTGGCGCCGGCAGTGACGGAAACCCTCTTTGAGCGACTGCATTCCGATGCAGGCCACCGCGCGTTCGTGGCAGTTCAGGAGAATGAGCTGGTTGGACTGGTCCATTACCTTTTTCACGATAGCACCTGGGCCAGTTCGTCCACCTGCTATCTGGAAGATCTGTATGTCAGCGAGAAGCTTCGTGGTGGCGGAGCCGGCCGCAAGTTGATCGAGGCGGTCTACAGGGCCGCGACCGAAGAACCGTCTGCCAGCGGCAAAGTCTACTGGCACACACATGATCACAATACACGCGCCCGGCAGCTTTACGACCGGATCGGCGTTTTGAGCGATTTTGTCCGATACGACAGGCCTTAAGAACTCTGGGAGGTAATCAAGATGATCCGTAACGATTTTCCGGGTTTCAATTTCGATCTCGGCGAAACCGCCGACATGCTGCGCGACACCGTTCGGTCCTACAGTCAGGACCGGATTGCGCCACTGGCAGAAAAGATCGACCGCGAGGATTGGTTCCCGCGGGAGCTCTGGCCGGAAATGGGAGACCTTGGCCTTCACGGGATCACAGTGGAGGAAGAATGGGGCGGTTCGGGTCTGGGCTACCTGGAGCACTGCATTGCCATGGAAGAGGTCAGCCGGGCGTCCGCCTCCATCGGCCTCAGCTATGGCGCCCATTCAAACCTGTGTGTCAACCAGCTTCGCCGCTGGGGAAGTGACGACCAGAAGAAGCGCTATCTGAACAAGCTCGTGACCGGTGAACATCTGGGCGCGTTGGCCATGTCGGAGCCGGGCGCTGGCTCAGACGTCGTTTCCATGAAACTGAAGGCGGAAAAGAAGGGCGATCGGTACGTCCTCAACGGCTCCAAGATGTGGATCACCAACGGTCCGTCCGCCGATACGATGATCATCTATGCCAAAACCGATCCGGAAGCCGGGCCGAAGGGCATTACCGCATTTCTGGTCGAGAAGAGCTTCCCAGGTTTTTCCGTCGCTCAGAAACTGGACAAGCTCGGCATGCGCGGGTCCGAAACCGGTGAACTGGTGTTCCAGGATTGCGAAGTACCGGAAGAAAACGTCCTCGGCCAGGTTGGCAAGGGCGTCAACGTGCTGATGTCGGGTCTGGACTACGAGCGCGCCGTTCTGGCTGCAGGGGCCGTCGGCATCATGCAGGCAGCCATGGACGTGGTCATTCCCTATGTCCACGAGCGCGAGCAGTTCGGTCAGCCGATCGGCACGTTCCAGCTTGTACAGGGCAAGGTCGCGGACATGTATGTGACCATGAACGCCACCAAGTCCTATGTCTATGCGGTTGCCAAGGCGTGCGACCGGGGCGAGACCACGCGCGAAGACGCCGCTGGTGCAATCCTTTACGCTGCCGAAAACGCAACCAAACTGGCACTTGATGCAATCCAGCTGCTTGGTGGCAATGGCTACATCAACGAATATCCGACCGGGCGTTTGCTGCGTGACGCCAAGCTGTACGAGATTGGTGCGGGAACTTCCGAAATTCGGCGAATGCTGATCGGTCGTGAGATCTTTAACAAGACGGCCTGATCACCGAACTCGGAGAATGGCATGAAACAGACCCGGCTTCCCGAAAAGCCCGACGCGAAATCTCCGGCGGGGGCCGATATCCGTTTCATCATGGATGGGCCGACAGGAAACATGATCCATTCGACTGTTCCTGTCGGCCAGACCAACCGCGCAACACGGCACAGGACCGTGCATGAGTTCTGGCATGTGCTTTCCGGCCATGGACAGATCTGGAGGTCCAACGATTCCAGCCAGGGCGTTGTCGACCTGGAAGCCGGTGTCTCCATCGATATCCCGGCTGGAACAGCTTTCCAGTACCGCAACACCGGTGAAAGCGTTCTGCAGTTCATCTGTATCTCTATGCCTCCCTGGCCAGGGGATGACGAAGCCGAATTTGTTGATGGGCCCTGGGAAGCGACGGTCGTCAGCACCTGAGACCAATCCTTCTAGCGAACCGATCCGGCTATTTCTGCGTATCGCTGTCACGACGAAAGTGAGGCAGTGAATGACGTCAATTGCGGTAATCTTTGGGGCCAGCGGCGGAATTGGCTCAGCCATGAGAGACCACCTTGAAGCGGGCAGCGGCTACGACAAGGTTATCGCCCTTCATCGAACGTCGTCACCACCTCTCGACCTGCTCGACGAACGCATGATCCAGGCCTGTGCCGACTGGATAAGGGAGGAAGAGGGGGATGTTCGATTGTTGTTCGATGCCACCGGAGCTCTCACCTTGGGCAGTGCCCGTCCGGAAAAGAGCCTGCGCGAACTCGATCCTGAAATCCTTGCCCGTTCATATGCGATCAACGCCATTGGACCGGCACTGCTGATGAAACACTTTTTGCCGCTCCTCCCGAAAGAGGGAAGAAGTGTCTTTGCGACGCTTTCGGCCCGGGTCGGTTCGATCGGCGACAACGGTCTTGGCGGATGGTTTGCTTACCGGGCCGCCAAGGCTGGGCTCAATCAACTGGTCCGTACGGCGTCTATCGAGCTGGCACGCAAAAATCCCTCTGCTATCTGTGTTGCGCTTCATCCCGGCACGGTGAAAACACCCTTGACCGAGAACTTTGCGAAAACCGGGCTCGATGTTCAGGAACCGGCTGTTGCAGCAGAGCGTCTTGTCGATGTGCTGACCAGTCTTACGCCTGCAGACACCGGTGGATTTTTCGATCAAACCGGCAGGCCGATCCCCTGGTAGGCTTGGCGTGGGCTTAAATCCCGGCATGTTGCGATCACCAATCGTTCTTCGTCCGCTCAATTCAGGTTTTGGAGGGGAACTCTTTCGTTTTTCAATGCCTCAATTTCAGAAACCCCGCTCGCTCGCTCAAACGCGTTTGGCGCATCCTTGCTAGCCGGTGACAGGGAGTTGCAGCACGGTCGTAGAGCAAGTCGATTGACAACATACCAACTGGTCGGTATGGGTGGTTTATGACAGAGAAACCTCAAAAGACCAAACGGCCGGACGCGCGGATCAAGCTGCTGGATTCGGCACTGCGTGTGATCCGCATGAAGGGCTACACGGCCACCACCGTCGATGATCTGTGCCGGGAGGCGGGCGTGACCAAGGGGGCCTTCTTCCACCACTTTCGTTCGAAGGACGATCTGGCAGTGGCCGCTGCGGATTATTGGTCTGAAACGACCGGGACTCTGTTCGAGAAGGCGGCGTATCACGATCCCGAAGATCCGTTGGACCGGGTTCTCGGCTATCTCGATTTCCGCAAGGCACTGGTGCAGGGCGATGTGCCGGAGTTCACTTGTCTGGTCGGGACCATGGTCCAGGAAGTCTATGACACGAACCCCTCCATCCGCGATGCCTGCAACCGCAGCATAACGGGGCACGCCGCAACGCTGGTTTCCGATATCGCAGAAGCAGCTGAAGCCCGGGGCGTTGAAGTTCCAGGTGGTGCGGAAAGCCTGGCACTTCACACACAGGTCGTGATCCAGGGGGCATTCGTGCTGGCAAAGGCAGGCAATGCGCCGTCGATAGCAACTGACAGCATTGATCATCTGAAACGTTACGTCGAACTGTTGTTCGGCCGGTCTAGAAACGGGAGAGCGCAATGAGTGAAGTCGAAATTCGCAAGGAAGGTCTGACACTGGAACTCAGCCGCGTCATTGCCGCGCCGCGCGAGGCGGTCTGGCAATGCTGGACCAATCCCGAATTATTGAAGCAGTGGTTTTGCCCGAAGCCCTGGTTCGTACCGAAGGCCGATATGGACGTCCGTCCGGGAGGGCGTTTCAATACAGTGATGGCCGGTCCGGAAGGGGAGCTGTTCGAGAACGTCGGAATGTTTCTGGAAGTTGTCGACGGTGAGAAGCTAACGTTCACGGATGCCTATTCGGAAGGATATGTGCCGCGGGAAAACGCGTTCATGACCGGGTATGTGGAACTGGCAGATGTTCCCGGTGTTGGTACGCGCTTCACATGGGGGGCTCGCCACACTTCGGAAGCAGACAGGAACAAGCACCTGGAAATGGGTTTTGAGGAAGGCTGGAAGGCCGCTTCCTCCCAGCTTGATGAGCTTGCTAGGTCGATTGCCATTGAGGGCTTGCAAACAACTCCTGCGTTTTCCGCCAAGGTACGCACTTGCCTGTTCTTCAGTGAGAAGGGCGAAGAAGCCGCCAAATACTATACGTCCCTGTTGCCGGATAGCGTGATGGGCTCGGTCTTCAGGCCGGATCCGAATGGACCTGTGCTTGTTGCCGAGTTCACCCTGGCGGGCTCACCTTTCATGATACTGAACGGCAACCCGGATATGCAGCCAAGTTACCTGACCTCGATTTCCATACTGACGGAAGATCAGGCGGAAACGGACCGGCTTTGGCAGGCGCTCCTTGCCGATGGTGGGGAAGAAGGGCAGTGCGGCTGGTTAAAAGACCGCTACGGTGTTCACTGGCAGATCGTACCGAAGGCGTTGCCTAGGCTGATGCATGCAGGCAATCCGGAACGGGCTGGCCGTGTCAGTGCTGCCCTGATGAAGATGAGGAAGATCGACATTGCCGGGCTGGAATCCGCTGCCTGAATTGGAGCATTCACGCAGCTCGTTGTCTTGATGGCCCAACAAGGCTTGAGCGAAGAATGAAAATCCGAAACGCCGCCTGTGAGCGGCGTTTTGCTTTTGTGGAACAGACACTTTCACCGGGATTGCCGTCCCCGTTCTTTCCGTGCAACTTTGCAATCCGGAGGAGTGGATATGACACATAACGATCCCGTCCACATTCAGCTTGCAACCCCGGAGCGCTGGGCAGATCTGGTGGATCTGTTCGGACCGGAGAGGGGGGCGTCTGGTGGTTGCTGGTGCATGTGGCCGTTCTTGCGGGGCAGAGACTGGAAAGCGATGACCCGTGATGAACGGCGCGATGCATTCCAGCAGAAAGTGGACGGGGGTCCGGCGCCAGGGCTTCTGGCCTATCGCGGCAATCTGGCCGTGGGATGGATCGCACTGGGTCCACGCATGCAGTATCTGCGTTTTCAGCTTGGAAAAACCACCCAGCCGCTGCCGGATGACAGCGAACAAGCGCTGGCGGCGACATATGCCGTCACCTGTTTCTTTATCAGAAACGGACATCGCAAAACCGGGTTGATGTCTGTGTTGCTCGATGCAGGCATCGATCACGCCAAAGCGCAAGGAGCGCATCAACTGGATGCTTGTCCAATGGAATCGGAAAAGCCCCTTCAATGGGGAGAAGGCTTCGTAGGTATAGCAGACGTCTTCCGCAGGGCAGGTTTTGTCGAAATCGCACGCAGAAGCCCTCGGCGGCCGCTGATGCGCAAACTTCTTTGAATGGATTATCCGAATGACCGGTGAAACCGACCTTGCCACCCTGATCTCCCAGATGCGTCCGATGCTGGATCCGGAGCCTTATGTGTTCTGCACCTTCGCTTCGAAATCCATGACGGACCTGGCGGAATACGACCCGATCGGGCTTTTTGCGGAAACGGAGGGCCTGACAGCGATCCTGCCGGTGGAGCGTGCGCGCGAACTGGGTTTGGCCGAGGCCGAATGGTTTCGCCGGATAACCCTGACGGTGCATTCCTCACTTGAAGCCGTGGGGCTGACGGCGTCGATCTCGGCTGCATTGGCCGCTGAGGGTATTTCGGCAAATGTGGTCGCAGCCTATTTTCACGATCATGTTTTTGTGCCCGAAGAGCGCGCCGATGATGCCCTGGCAGCACTGCGCAAACTCGCCGGAGACATCTGACACTACTTTTCTTAGTTGGCCGAACTTCGGGCTGGGTGGCGAATTCGGTGGATTTTCCCTTGCAATTTCCGGTTTGCCTTCCCATTCCTAAGCGGGAGCAAGCGGGGTAAGAGCATGCAACGGGTCAAGCGGCGTCTGGCGGCAGTTATGTGCGCAGACGTTGCGCAATATTCCAAGCTCATGGAGCGGGATGAAGACGGAACGCTGGACCGGCTCAAGGCCTATCGGTTGGTGATGTCTGCGCTGACCGAGCGTCACAATGGACGTATCGTCAACACATGGGGTGATGCTGTCATCATCGAATTCGCCTCGGTGATGGAGGCTGTTCAATGCGCTGTCGACATTCAGAACGAGCTTTCCGTTCGCAATGCGGACTTGCCGGACCTGAACAGGATGGAGTTTCGCATCGGTATCAATCTCGGCGACATCATGGTCGAGGGCGAGGATATCTACGGCGACGGTGTGAATGTTGCTGCCCGATTGCAGGAAATCGCACCGAGGGGCGGGATCATGCTCTCCCAATCGGTCTATGACCAGGTCAAGACCAAGATGGCGCTGGGCTTTGAGCCGCTTGGCCCTCAGCACGTCAAGAACGTTACCGATCCCGTTGAAACCTATTGCGTGCGTATTGGCGGTCGCAATGCGCCGGAGGAAAAAAGGTCCGGGCAGGAGACGAACGGAACTGCGGAGCGACGCCAGACCGAAATTCCAAGACCGGAATGGGAACGAGACACCCAGGCGGTTGCCTCCGGGTTTGAACAGGCGCGCCGTTGGTTGAGGGCTCAGCCAAAGCGGGTGCGAAGCTGCGTTTTCATGATCGGCCTGTTTTTCGTGATCAACCTGCTGACATCTGGCTTGTCCACATTGTGGTTCGTCTGGCCGTCCCTGCCTTTTGCAGCCATGCTGGTTTGGTATCTGCTTGTCGGGCGACAGGAAAAGCGCTTCGGCGAGACGACGGGACCGGGTGATTGAGAGAGGGCAATGTCACGTGTTGCCGATCTGATAACTCTTTTCACGCTAATCAGGGTCTGATGATTTGCGAGTGCAACTGACTTCGCTTACACATGGACCAACGCGGGGCGGCGAAACATTCCGTCAGCCCATCGAAAATGCCGGCCAGGCCGGCCCAACAGCAAAGGGAGCTTAATCCTGCGCATGAAAAACTATTCGACCACGGTGCCTGCACGCCTCGACGATGAAGACGAGGATAAGCCCAAGAGCCAGCCGTCGATCCAGGTCGACAAGCATCTGTTCGAAGCGCGCACAGTTCTGATCACCGGTCCGGTGACACAGGACATGGCCCGCGACGTGTGCGCCCGGCTTCTGGCGCTGGCGCAGGTTTCCAACGACCCGATCACGGTCATTGTTTCGTCTCCGGGCGGTCATGTCGAATCCGGTGACATGATTCACGACACCATCAAGTTCATCGCACCCGAGGTCCGTATCCTCGGCATGGGCTGGGTGGCCAGCGCCGGTGCTCTGATCTACGTGTCGGTTCCCAAGGACAAGCGTTTCTGCACGCCGAACACTCGCTTCCTGCTTCATCAACCGTCCGGTGGTGCCGGCGGCATGGCTACGGATATCGAGATCCAGGCCAAGGAAATCATCAAGATGCGTGATCGACTGAACAAGATCTTCGCGGCGGCGACAGGCCAGCCGATCGAACGGATCGAAAAAGACACCGATCGCGACTACTGGATGAGCCCAGAAGAGGGTATCGACTACGGTCTGGTCGGCAAGATCGTCACAAGTGTGGACGAACTGGGTTGATCCCGACTGACCTGACTGCAAACGTAGAAACGCCGGCAAATGCCGGCGTTTTTTCTATCCGAACCGATCAGAGGCAGATCGGTTCGGGTTCGACGGAATAGACCATTACCGGTGCAACCGGCTTGGGGTTGAGCACATGCGGCCGAAGTCGGGACATGAGCTCACGCAGGTGCTCTTCGTCTCCGGGGGCAGGGGCGCCGTCGAAGATGACTGCGACAAGGTGATCCACGAAGCGTTCGTAGATGTTGTTGCAGGTGCAGATCGGCGCCAGCAGTTCACAGACGGGCTTGCCGTCGTAAAATGGCGCTCCACCGGCAAGGAAGATCAGGAACTCGGTCAGATCGTCCGAGTGTTCGAATTCCGGCAGAAAGCTGGTCACGTCGAAACACGGGTCCTGTTCCAGTCTCGCTTTGAGGCGAGGCATTGCCCGCATGATCGCCTTGCGACCGCCTAGTTTCATATAGAGTGTCATCTGGCTAACCCTCATTGATCCTTCATTACGATGTCGCCAAGATGACTCAGAAAGCGTGCCAGCCCTGTGACTCCGATCACGGATAAACCCTTTGTCAAAATCACCAGTGCCCGCTAATGGCGAATTGGTGCGTTGAAAACAGCCCCAAAGCGGCCGTTTTCAACGGTTTGAGCAGGAAGATGTCGGTAAAATGTGACAGGCGCGTTACAGAACCCGTAAACAGCGGTCAGTCAGGCCCCGCGGAGGCATCGGCGTCCACATTGTTAAAAATAGTGAGGCATCTAAGGAATGCGCGCGGTGGTCGGATCGGCGAAAAGCCTGACCAAATCGAAGCCTGTCAGCAATAGCCAAAGTTCGGATCAATTTCATAAATGCTGCGAATCGATGCGCCCTGACTTCCGGCATTCGCCGGACTTTCCGGTCTCGATGGCCGCTGCCGTCGGGACGGCCTCCCCGGCGATGAGGCGGGCTCTGCCGGTTTCCTTTGCCAAATAAAGATTTCTGTCAGCCCGTTCAAAAAGCGAGGCTGGGGTGTCTTCAGGCCTTTTTTCCGCCAGACCCGCGCTTGCGGTGTAGGCGTATCTCTTGCCGCGCGCGAACATTGGTGTCGCGTTCAACAGATCAAGCATGCGACTGACGACTATCGTTGCTTGCGCCAAATTTGTTTCCGGCAGGATCAGCGCGAATTCTTCACCACCCACACGGCAAACGACATCCGTCTGGCGAAGATGTTCCAGACACCTTTGCGCAAAATGAACGAGGATTTCATCTCCAAGCTGATGGCCATGGGCATCGTTGATCGACTTGAAATGGTCCAGGTCGATCAGGGAGATGCAGAAGTCGTGGTCATAGCGAGCAGATCGATTGTATTCCTTGTCCAGTTCCTGATCGAACCCGCGGCGGTTGGAGATACCGGTAAGCGGATCCGTGAGTGCCAGGTTTTCAAGTTCGGTCCGCTCCTGACCGAAATGCAGGATCTTGTTGTTGAGCGACGAGATGTCGGCATTGAGCGCGGCAAACTTGCTGGAAAGGTTCATGTTCTCATCGAAGCGGACAAGAACGGCGCCATCAATTCCGGTGCCAGGCACAGACAGTCTGTGGCCGAAAGCAACGCTTTCATATCCGGACAGAAGTTTCAGGCGCACCGGAACGGGAGTGGTTGAAGACCTGCACATCGACAGGTAGTCATCCACCTGCGCAGTATCCCTGACCTTATCTGAAAGTTGTTCACCTACGCCAATTCCGGCAAGAGATTTGGCTGCCCTATTTGCGAGAACCACACGGCCATAATCGTCCAGCAGCAGAATAGGCTGGGGCATGGTCTGCACAAGGGCCGATATGATGGCAGTGGACCTGGGCACGGCTATCGAACCCTGTAGAATTCTTTGCCGTTGACGTCGTTCTCTACACTCGGAGCCAGATGGACAACAACACGACAGTCAGTATCACCGCGGGCAATTGACCTGTCGATCTGGACCCTGGCATAGCCATGGCAATCTGCAGCAATTCTTCCGAAGACGTTTGTCGTCATCATGCAGAGGGACGGGCGGTCCTTGACGCGATCTCCGAACGGGCAGCGGGCGTTCTTGAGGATCAAGACCTTGTCGTCTTCATATTCGACACTGAACTGGCCGCCGATCCGTCGTTTCAGGTCAGCCAGGACGTCTGCGAGCAAAGGCCTTGGGATCTGTTCAAGATGCAGGGCAGACTTGTAATCGGAATTGATCTTTTCACCGATGCGGTTGGCTACCAGTGCGATGAACCCCTCCGCCTCGTTCACTCCGACAATTTCCTGCAGTGCTCCGCTGAGCTCTCGAATGATCTGATTGAAGAAGTCGGTTGTCTCCAGAGGGATCTGAGCCTTGGTGATTTCCGGCTGCTGCTGGTCCACTTCAATCGGCAGGCTCATGATCGATCCTCCTAGGGTTGCAATCTAACGTTGGGTGAATTTTCTTTCGAATCAATTAAATCGTTGAAATAAAGAGACAATAATGATGCAACCTGGAGATTTGTGACAATGCGTGGGCGGACGTCTATTTCTCGAATATTGTCGAAATTGTCGATCGGGAGAACGACTGGAAAATCCGAACCAAGACCGTGAAAACCATTTTGGCTCAAAGCTGTCAGGATGTGTGCTCACTTCAGCTTCAAGTCTCAATATTGTCGGTTTCACCGTATCTTTGTCACGCATCGGGCCCGCAACGATTCGGATTTTTCAGATGTATGTTTACCTATCCAAGATCGGCGGATTTATGATCCTGCCATCCAATTTTCTCGTTGTTCTGATGGCTTTGGGATTGGTGCTCAGCCTTACGTCAAAGTGGCGGCGCAGTGGACGGTTTCTGACTTTTGCCGGTTTTCTTGGTTTGGTGGTTTGCGCTTTCTCACCGGCAGCCAACTGGTTGATTGTGCCCCTTGAGGACCGTTTTCAGCGTCCCGGCACTTTGGAGAATTATGACGGGATCATCGTTCTGGGTGGTGCCGTGGACACGGTGGTGACCGGCGTGCGGGGCGACACCGCCCTGACAATGTCCGCCGAGCGCATCACCATCACTGCGCGGCTGGCCAAAGCGCTGCCGGAGGCGAAGATCATCCACACCGGTGGGCAGGGCATGATCGTGTCGGACCAGGCAACAGAAGCCGAAGGGGCTGCGCGACTGTTTCGAGACTTCGGCATCTCTTCCGATCGCGTCATTCTGGAAGACAAGTCCCAGAACACCTGGCAAAACGCAGTCTACGCAAAGGATATTGTGCAACCACAGCCCGGACAGCAGTGGCTTCTCGTCACTTCGGCCTATCACATGCCGCGCGCCATGGGAGTGTTCGAAAAGGCCGGTTGGACCGGGGTGACGGCTTATCCGGTGGACTATCGCACGCGTGGACCGCAGGACAAGTCGCTCGGCTTCGACGGTGCTTCAAAAGGCCTGCGGCGCTTTGATATCGCCTACCGGGAATGGGTTGGTCTGGCTGTCTACTGGATGCTTGGCAGGAGCACGGAATTCTTCCCTGGTCCATGAATTTGCAAAACCCTTTCGACAGTCAGCGACTTTTGAAATCGAACCTCTTTTACTGTGCGGAGCGTGTTCCCATATACTGGGCTCAATCAGGGATTTGAAAGGACGTGGGCTGATGGTCCTCGAAGCGCCGATCGTTGCGGCAGACGTCGTACAATGGCTCTACAGCGATGCGCCCCAATTGAAGGGGACGCTGGAAATCGTCACTGAGATGGCGAAACGTCTGCGCGCCGGAAAAGTTCCGGTCGATCGTGTCACCACGGGGATCTGGGTGGTGCATCCGAACGTGCGCGCGGAAAGCTCGATCTGGGTCAACGGCCAGACACCGGAATTGCGCCTTCACACTGCGGAGAACAAATCGCAGGACGAATACCAGAAAAGTCCGATCAAGCGCGTGCATGAAACGCAGAAGGCCGTTCGTGTGGAAATCGGCAAGAAGCCGGCTGTCGCCGACGAATTTCCGATTACCGCAGAGCTGCGCCAGGAAGGCTATACCGACTATATCGCACTACCCATGCGGTTCTCCGACGGTTCGGTGAAAGTTGCGAGTTTCGCCACCAAGACACCAGGCGGGTTTTCAGGGTCGCATATCGGCGTTTTTGAATCGCTGATCCAGCCGCTTGCCCTCGTTTGTGAATTAAAAACACTGCGCCGCACCGCAGAAACCGTTCTGGACACCTATGTCGGCCCGCGGGCGGGTTCGAAGGTTCTGGACGGCACCACGCGGCGTGGAGAAGGCGAGTGGATCAAGGCGGTTGTCAGCTTCGCCGACATCCGTGGGTTCACGCGTCTTTCCAACACACTTCCGGCGGACAAGATCGTATTGTTTCTGAACAAGTATTTCGGAGCGATGACAGCAGCTGTCGAAGCCCACGGTGGCGAGGTGCTGAAGTTCATTGGCGATGAAGTGATGGCGATCTTTCCGTATGAAACCGAAGAGGAAGCCAGGGACGCCTCGGTGCGTGCGCTGATGGCAGCACGTGAAACGCTGACGCGGATCGAGGCGATCAACACGGCCCGAACCTGTTCGGTCACACCTGACCTGAGCGTTGGAATTGCCCTTCACGCGGGCGATGTCTTCTACGGCAATGTCGGCAGCGAAACGCGGCTGGACTTCACGGTCGTCGGCCCAGTGGTCAATCTTGCGGCCCGTATTGCAGAGCTTGCAAAGGACCTGCAGCGCCAGCTTCTGGTCTCGGATGCCCTGGCCGATATCATGGGGTGCCGGTCGGGCCTTTTCGGCCGTTATCAGGTGAAGGGGTTTGATGAACCCGTATCGGTGTATTCGCCGGATTTGTCCGCGGATCCCAAGTTCGGATATTGCCCCAAGAGTACAGCTGCTCTGGCCTTGGAAACGAACTGACGACGTAGCAGGACCAGGAGAACGGCGAGGGTGGTTGCGGCAAATACATAAGGCCCGGCGAACCACCCAAGGAAGCCGATCGAAAAGAACAGCGCTCGCTGGCCGCGATTGAAATGGCGGCCGGCGAGAACGCCCAGCTCCCCCGCCTGCGCAGCCATTTTCGCGATCACTTCGTCAGGTGCCTGACCTTGTTGCGGGACTGCGCCCATGACGATGCTGGCATAATTGAAGAGCCGGTACGCCCAGCCGAATTTGAAAAATCCATAGGCAAAGATCAGCATCAGGGCGAGCACCTTGATTTCCCAGAGCGCGCGGCTGTCGGCCACCGGGATGGACAGGTCACCAGCGACCTGAACGATGCGTTCCGTTGCATCCAGCAGCGCAAAACCGCCGCCGATCGCCAGTAGGGACGTTGACGCGAAGAAGGCGGTGCCTTGTTGCAGACCGGACATGATAGACGTGTCCATGATGCGGACTTCCCGCAGGCTCATGGCACGCATCCAGCCGCGTCTGTAGGTTTCCATGGCGCTGGACAATGTCTTTTTACGCAGCGGACTGACATCGATCAGCAAATTGAAACCGAGCCAGGCAAACAGAAACCAGGCGGCTGCTGCCAGGTCCATATTCGAGAGCGCGTGCATCCTGATCCCTTTTGATTCTCCGGTGGCCGAATCCGGTCATGGTCTGTCTTACCAGACTTTTTCCTGGTCCCTAACAGGCAGCACCGAGAGGACTAAGTGGCTGAATTTCCTGATGCGAAACGAGGAATGCAAAAATGCGGGATCTGCTGCTCTTTTTTTGCGCTTGCGAAATGGTAATGGATCGTTTACCTCCTCGCCTCAATGGCGCCATATTTGAGGTCGGTGGGACCCGGCGCCGCACAACAATATGTAGGGTTTTTATGGACGAAAACGTGCAGAAATCTTGTTGGAGCGTCACTCTCTGGACTGTCGCTGCAGTGGGCCTCGCATTGACGATGGTACTTCTGTTCAACGATGTTGAAAGTGCACAACAAGCCGTCGCCGCCGCCAAATAAGCCAGCGGGACGCAAGGAAAACAAAGGCGCAGCGTGAGGCTGCGCCTTTTGTCGTTTTAGGGGACATTTTATGCGAGCTCGGTATTCTCCGAGCTGAGAAGGCGTCGCTCGAACTTCGGGCGTGTCAGTTTCCGGCAGAACTGGTTGAGAACGAAATCTCGGGTCTGTCCGACGGCCCGTAGGACTGCCTGAATTCCATTTGCCGCACCACTGTCCTGTTGCCGGGATGGCTGATGAGGAATGCGGTATAGGCTCTTTCACCCAGAGGCAGCAGTACAAGTTGTACGGTGCCGGATCCTGGCCAGTCCAGTTCCGCGCCCCAGGCCGGAACATCTTCCGGATTGTCTTTCCCGAACAATGCCTGAATGTCGATGTCATGAAGCAGGGACGTTCCGTTGGCGTCCCACGTCAGCGCGGCCAGGCCTTGTTCCAGCGGAAACAGGCTGAGTTTGGCGCCGTTGATCTCGACATCAAGACGGTTGGTGGCATCCCTTTCGATCAGGGCCGTGCCTTCGTTCATGTCGGTTGCCAGCGCGATGCGTTCCCCGTTGCTTTGAACAAACCCTTCTGTGTTCACCACCTTGAATATGCCAACGGGGATGCTTTCCGCCTGAAGTGGCAAAACGGAAACGAGAAAGACCAGCAACGATGTGAGTGTACGTAACACGCCCGGACCCTGTATTGAGCTTTTGTCCGGATCATACACCTTCAAAACTTTAGAAAGTCTTTGTCCAATACCGGACTCGGTGCGCTAAGCTGCTCGAAACTCAAGGTTATCGTCTATTTTGACAGGGATACCACGAGGTCCTCTATTGTCGAATGTTCCGGTTGCCAGCCAGTTGCCCTTTGGGCATGGCTGACGTCGACGGACTGCGACAAGGCAAAACCGGCGGCCCAGTCGGTAAGCGGTTCGGTTGCCTCAGGGGCCGGAACTGTCATGATTTCCAGCGGCAGTCCGTGGCGGGCTGAAATGTGAGATGCCAGATGACCGACCGAGATGCCGGGAATGCAGCTCGCGATCAGGGACATCCGGAACCGTGCGTTCTTGAGGGCAAGAGCATAAAGCGCGGCAAGGTCGTTGATTTCAACAAGCGCCCATTTGGTTTGCGACGTCGCGCGGGTTTCAAACGGCCTGCCTTCCTTTAGGGCGGCCGTCATCTCGGCAATGGGACCGGTCGTCTGGCCGCAGGCGAGGGCCGGATGAATGACCGTCAGATTGAGATCCGTTCCGTGTGACAGGGTCCTGATCGTCTCGGTCATGAAGCGAAACGCGGGTAAGGGCGCGAACTGGGTCTTCTCGGTCAGCAGGCTGTCGCCTGTCGTTGCGGGAAAGAGCCAGATGCCTCCAGTGTAAATAATCTTGAGCGGCTGCTTGCGGTGCCTTGATGCCTGCTTCAACGCAAGCATGCTCTGGCGGTCAACACGGCCCATGTCTTCGGAAAAAGTTGCACCAAGATGGATGACGGCATCGCATGAGGCCGCCCGTGATACCCAGCTTTCCGGTGCTCGCAGGTCGCCCGGGTAGGCGCTTGCACCGAACGCACGCAGCTTTGCCGAGGACGCGTCAGAGCGGGCCAGACCGATTACCCTGGCACCATCCTGAACCAGCCGCTTTACCACGGCAGAACCGATCTCGCCGGTTCCACCCGTTACAAATACTTCCATGGGCAAAGAGAACCCCGTTCTTGCCATCGGCGCAAGCTGAAGCTGCCTGTGAAATTGGACAATCCACCGCCGTTTCTCGCCACAATCTTGACCTTGGCGGGAAGCCTGATACGTCAGAAGCATGACCTTGCATCTGGTAAAACTGTGCGTCGGCGCGGACAGCGTCGAATCTCTTCAGGCCTGGATCGATTTTCGTATGGAGAACGCCCGCAAATCGGGACTTCCGGCGGAAACGATCCATACGACGCGCATGGTGCCAACCCGCAAGGACGAGCTTCTGGACGGTGGTTCTCTCTATTGGGTGATCAAGGGCAAGATCCAGGTGCGTCAGCACCTGATCGACATCAGGCCGTTTACGGATCAGGCGGGCGTCAAACGCTGCGACCTGGTGATGGAGCCGAGACTGATCCTGACGCAGTACCAGCCCAAGCGGCCGTTTCAGGGCTGGCGATATCTGAAGGTGCAGGACGCGCCGGCGGATCTGAAGGCTGGTGGTGCGGCACACGCCATGCCGGAGGACATGCGGCGGGATCTTACGGAACTCTGCCTGCTTTGATCCGCTGATATCAGCCTGGATCCGGCAGGGCCTTCTGAAGATGCGTGACCAGTGTGCCGAGTTCCGGCCAGCCGCGCCCGAGGCCCGGGTTCTCCTTCTTTCGTGTCATGGCAAGATGGGCATAGCCATGCACCAGCGACCACACGAGTATCTCGATTTCTTCCGGATCGGTCCCTTCAGGGATCAGCGGTGCGCATGTTTCGCGCAGGATGGCGTAGGCCCTTGAGGCGTGCACCGCGAATTCCTCGTCATCCTCATTGAACTTCTGTCCCGAAAAAATGAACAGGAACAGCTCCGGGTGGCCGGTGGCGAAATCCAGGTACCCCTGACAGATCGCGCGCAGTCTTTCTGTTGCCGGAGGAGGAGACGCATCGAGGCGTTGTTCCATCGCCTGGCAAAACAGGGCGAAGCCGCGCCCTGCAATCGCCGTCGACAAACCTGTGATGTTCTTGAAGTGATAACCGGGCGCAGCGTGTGACACACCCGCCTTGGCAGCGCATTCACGCAACGAGAGCTTGTCCGGACCACGTTCTCGCAAAAGCGCCACACCTGCATCAACCAGGGCTTTTCGAAGACTGCCGTCTCTTTTGCGACGAGGAGGAGGAACTGTCATGTGGTCTTCATCGGTCATTCGCTTGACAGTGTCAAGTTTCGCTCTATCTTGACACTGTCAAGTTATGTTGGAGGGTCGGTATGTCGATGGTTTCTAGGTTTGCAGCAAACGTCGCTTTTTGGACGGCAGCCGTGAGCGCCGCTCTGGTCGCCGTGGCTTCATTGAGGTTTTTGGCGCTGGGGGTATCCGCTTCTATGGAATTCGTGGCGCATAACCTCGACGGAAATGCGCTGATGCTTTACGCCCATATCGGTGTTGCACCGATCGCACTTGCGTTGATGCCGTTTCAATTCATGACAAGGCTGCGAGCCAGCAGGCCGAAACTGCATCGCTGGCTGGGGCGAGGGTATGTCGTGTCGATCCTGATCTCGGGGATTGCAGGACTTCAGCTGGCCTTTCACACGACTGCAGGGACCTTCGCTGCAACAGGCTTTGCGGTTCTCGCAGTCTTGTGGCTGGCGACGACCGGCATCGCGTTCGCCTTTGCCTTGAGGCGGCAATTCCCGCGTCACCGGGCCTGGATGCTGCGTTCGGCGGCTCTTACATTTGCTGCCGTAACATTGCGGGTCTATCTGGGGAGCAGTATGGCGGCGGGGGTCGATTTTGATGTCGCCTATCCACTTATCGCCTGGCTGTGCTGGGTGCCTAACGTGCTCGTCATGGAGGCATACCTGCAGATGGCTCGGCCCGGAAGGACACGCCTGATTTCAGCGACGGCGTAAGAACATGATCGGCTGCGCCATGTCGCATCCGACGGCTTGAGACTTGCCAAAACGGCTGCCCCGACCCAAGTTGAGTGTCACCAACTGGCAGAAGGAGGCGGCCGTGAACGTCAAGACCGGCAAAGGCACGGTAGACCCTATGGTCAGGCAGGACGCCCGCGTGCCTTCAGCCGAATCCGATGTTGCTGCCTTTCTTCAGAAGGCCAAGGAAATTGCACCGCAACCGGGCAGCGGCGGGCGGTTGGTGTTTGCCCTGGACGCTACCATGAGCCGTCAACCGACCTGGGACCAGGCCTGTCAGATCCAGGCGGAGATGTTTCAGGAAGCCGGCAAGATTTCAGGCCTCAGCATCAAGCTTGTCTATTTTCGCGGTTTCGGTGAATGCCGGGCGTCCCGCTGGTTTTCCAGCGGCACTGAGCTTGCCCAGGCCATGAGCCGGATTTCCTGTCAGGGTGGGCGTACCCAGATCCGAAAGGTCCTCTCGGCTGCCTTGTCCGCTGCCGATACCGAGAAAATTGCGGCACTGGTCTATGTCGGCGATTGCATGGAGGAGGACGTGGATGCCCTGTGTGACAAGGCTGGTCAGCTGGGCATGCTTGGTGTGCCGATGTTCCTGTTTCAGGAGGGGCGTGACGGCGTCGCTGAGCGCGCGTTTCGCGAGATGGCCAGACTGACCAACGGCGCCTTTTGCCGGTTTGATTCCGGGTCTGCCCAGCAACTGGCCGATCTTTTGAAAGCGGTTGCCGTTTTCGCCAGCGGAGGCCGGACGGCACTCCAGCAGCTGGAAAAGCAAGGCGGCAAGGGCGCAACGCTTCTGCTGCAGCAGCTACCATCGGCCCGCTAGAGCCCGGAAAGCGCCGGGCTCGCACTTCCTTGCTGTAGCCGGTGCCGGAGGTTTACATACTCGGCAACTTTCGACACGTGACTGGAGTAGGGCCGGGGCATCCCAATGTGATGGTCCCGGGCCGGCGAACGGGGAACCAACCGCCACATGATTTATTTGATTATCGGCTTGATACTGCTGACCGCCCTGTTGACGCTCGGCAACAAGTTCGTGAACGCCAATCCCGCAAATCTGGCCAGAGGACTGCGTCTCTTCGGAGGAGCGTTTCTGATGGTGTTGGCGCTTGTCTTTGCGCTGACGGGCCGGTTCGTGTTTGCCATCCCGTTGTTCGGGCTTGGCTTGTCGGTGCTGGGGATGTCCGGGCTGAACTGGCTCTCGTCAGGCTACAAACCTCAGAAAACCTCCGGACAACGTTCCCGTGTGCGGACCGCTATGGTGGAGATGGAACTCGATCACGATACCGGTCACATGACCGGGACCGTGCTGGCAGGCACCTATCAGGGGCGCGAGCTGGATCAGTTGACCGAAACGGACCTGGAAGCCTTTTGGCAGGAGACGGCCCAGGACGGTCAGAGCCAGAAGCTAGTCGAAGCTTATCTCGACCGCAGGCTTGCCGGTTGGCGTGAACACTTCCAGGCGAATGGAGCAGAGCGGCAGGGAAGCGCGGCGAGCTCTGGCCCCATGACAGATGAGGAGGCCTACCAGATCCTGGGGCTTACGCCCGATGCCGGGGACGCGGAAATTAGAGCCGCGCACCGCAGGCTTATGATGCGGGTCCATCCCGACCAGGGAGGCTCCGGTTTCCTCGCGGCGAAAATCAACGAGGCTAAAGACACGCTTCTCAGAAGACATTGACGGCATCCGTTACGCGGTTACTGGTAGATGGCGAAGCAAGCGTATTTTGCCTTTTTCAAGCTTTTGCAGGCATTCCACGCAGCTGTTTTGGTGTCGAAGCCGACGAAGCGGGCCCGGTAGAGGGTCTGTCCGTTGGTGTCGACGGGTTCGGTGTAAGGGACCCGGCCACGAAGGGCGGATCCGGTCTTGGCCTTGGCGTTCTTCAACATCGTGATGGCCTGGCCTTCGGATTCTGTTGCGGCGATCTGGACCTGCCAGCCCGGCTCGACATCGCGGGTGTCGCTGGTTGCAACCGTAACGCTGTCGTCGTCGCTGCTGTTGTCGGCAGCGGTGGTTTCAGGCGCTGCAACCGTTTCAACCGGCGTCGTGTTGACCGCGATCGTCTGAACGGAGACCGTCTTGACCGACTGCGCGGAGCCGACAGCGCGCTGGCTGTTGTCCGACTTCACGACTTCTGCTCTTGCAGCTTCGATCAGGGCAGTCCGGGAAATCGAATTGGTGTTAAGCGGCTCATCCGGGCTTGAAGGCGGGATCGGCGGCAAAGCTGTTGCGACTGCAAACGTGCTGTCAAAGCGTTGCTTGACCAGTTTCGGCGGTAGCGGAACGTCGTTGCCAAAGCCTGGAACCGGAGCAGGGGCCTGGGCCGAAGCCATGACTGGCGCATTGGACGCAGTCACGGGAAGGGGGGCCGGAGCCGGTGTCGGAATGGCGCCTGGGTTGGACGGTGCGGTGAATGCCAGCACCATGGGCTCACCCGTTGCAGGCACAGGTTCGCTTCCCGGCTTGCTGTTCGGAAGAGGCGGATTCTTCAGCGCAATTGCCACGAAAGTCGGTTCAGACGTGTTCTGAACGATCAGCGGGGCCGTTTTCGGGCCGCGGCTTGCCTTGGGCAAATAGGAGTTGATGAGCTTTGTCATCTGCGCGTTGCGTGACGCGCCGGTCTTTCCACCCATCACGACGGCCACAATCTGCCGACCGTCCCGGTTCACAGATGTCACCAGGTTGAAGCCGGATGCCCGGATGTAACCGGTCTTGATGCCGTCTACGCCCTTTACGCGGCCCAGCAGCTTGTTGTGGTTGCCATAGGTGCGTCCGTTGTACTTGTAGGCACGGGTTTTGAAGTAGCCGTAGTACTGCGGGAACCGTTCCTGAATCGCGCGCCCAAGCGTCGCCATGTCGCGGGCCGTCGTACGCTGCCCGCTGTCGGGCAGGCCGTGCGGGTTGCGGAAAGTGGTCTTCGACATGCCGATCTGGCGCGCCGTACGGGTCATGCGCTCGGCGAATTTCTTTTCAGAGCCACCCAGGTTTTCAGCGATCACGGATGCGACGTCGTTCGCGGACTTGGTAACAAGTGCGAGGATGGCGTCCTTGACCTTGATCGTGCCGCCGGGCTTGAGGCCCAGCTTAGAGGGCGGACGTGCGGAAGCGTAGCTGGAAACGCTCAGGTTGGAGTCCAGCGACAGTCGCCCGGCTTCCAGTTCCTCGAACACAAGATAAAGCGTCATGATCTTGGTGAGCGATGCCGGGTACCGGTAGGCGTCAGCCGAAGAGGAGTAAAGTGTCTTGCCGGTTTTTGCATCAACGACGATCCCCGCATATTTCGGGTTGGCCATCGCCGTTGCCGGGACCCCCAGGAGCACCAGGCCGAGGGTCAAGATCTTAGCGGTGCGGGCGAGAGCCCGTCCTTTGCGAAAAATACGCATCCCAAACACAATTACTATCCCATTCTGGGTCACGTGGTTCGTATCTGGAGCGGCACGGTTCGGATCTTAACCCCCTGCGATTCAAAGCCGCGGCCCCGTCGTTCTCCATGTCATTTGATGGAATCACGGTTACGAATGAGTAAATGAATGATCGAAAAAGCACTTAAAAAAATAGTTTTTTGTTAGAGTTAATTGTTGGTTAAGGTTGTGTTTTACGTACTTGATAAGAATTGTTTAGATCTAAATCTTATTCCCATTTGTTTTATTGGTTAAGCGTTCGTTTATTTTCGGTGTCTGTTGTTCCGAAGTTGGTCAAATTCAATAATCTGACTGAAATCTTGCTGAGGCTCTGTTGTTTCCTGCTTCCGGTTGCTGGTGCCGATCTCGATCAGGGGCGTCTGTTTTCAGAGGGAAGTCTGACAGCTTACGCCGTGGAAGGATTGTCAATTTCGCGTAATGGTTGTTTTTGCAATGCAAAATCGCCTTGACACTTATTGTGCAGTGCATTACGACAAAATCCCGTTAGGTAACGCGATACGCGCGCCGGGCCGCCCCATAAGGCCGATGCTTGGGATTGGAAACCGGTTCGCCGGAAAAGGGCAGAAAAATGATGAACAACTTTGATGAAATGCAGAAGATGAGCAAAGACAACATGGATATGGCCATGGCGTCTTTCGGCTCCGTCAGCAAGGGTTTCCAGGCCATCGCCGCTGAAATGGCCGACTACCAGAAAAAGTCCTTCGAGGAAGGTTCCGCAGCTGTTGAGAAGCTCGTTTCCTCCAAGTCCCTCGACAAGGCATTTGAAGCGCAGGCCGACTACGTCAAAACCGCTTACGAAGGTTTTGTTGGCGAGATGACAAAGATCGGTGAAATGGTCACCGACATGTCCAAGGATGCCTACAAGCCTTACGAAGGTGTGATGGGCAAGCTTGCGAAATAAGTTTTCCTTTTAGCCGTCGCAGGACGGCTTGAAGTTTCAAACCCGGCTCCGACGAGCCGGGTTTTTTCGTATATGCACAGATTTACAGGCTTGCCGCGGTTCATCCTGCCATTTGCGGCCGGATTTCGAAATGCGTTCTCTTGCCACCTTTTAATCATTAACGGGCAACCTACATTCCTCTTGACCGACAGCGCAGGGACTACAAATGCGCTGTTGACCTTTATGTTGATGAAATCGACCATTGCGCGAGCGCGGCTTGCGCGGCAGGATTATCACTGAGAATGCGTATTCGCGGCGCAGTCCGTGCTGCGGAAAGCTCTGGACCAGCTGCGCAGGGCAGTGTGTTCAGGATTCGAAATTTGGTGATGGCCGGAGTGATAGAGGCAAAAGAAACGGCAATGTCGGCGGGCTCTGATTATGACAATGACGGTGGCGACGCCGGAACGGTTACAGTCACCCGTACCAAAACAGTAACCAAGCGGCCAAATCTCTATCGAGTGCTGCTGTTGAACGATGACTACACTCCGATGGAGTTCGTCATTCACGTTGTGGAGAACTTCTTCCAAAAAAACCGCGAAGAGGCGACCCGCATTATGCTGCATGTTCACCATCACGGCGTCGGGGAATGCGGGATTTATTCCTACGAGGTCGCGGAGACGAAAGTCACCCAGGTGATGGATTTCGCGCGCAAGCATCAGCATCCGTTGCAATGCGTCATGGAAAAAAAGTGAGGACAAACGCACGTGCCTTCCTTCTCACGCAGTCTTGAAAAAGCACTTCACCAGGCTCTGGCCTTCGCCAACGAGCGACAGCAGGAGTATGCAACGCTGGAGCATCTTCTGCTGGCGTTGCTGGACGACCAGGACGCGGCTGCGGTCATGCGGGCTTGCAACGTGGATCTGGAAACGATCCGCCGCAATCTGGTTGAATATATCGAAACCGAGCTGGACAACCTTGTCACGGACAGTGACGAGGACTCCAAGCCGACCGCTGGCTTCCAGCGCGTGATTCAGCGGGCGGTCATCCACGTCCAGTCGTCCGGCCGGGAAGAGGTGACCGGCGCCAACGTGCTTGTTGCAATCTTTGCCGAGCGCGAAAGCCATGCGGCCTACTTCCTGCAGGATCAGGACATGACCCGTTACGACGCGGTCAATTATATCTCGCACGGCATTGCCAAGCGTCCCGGCATGTCCGAGGCCCGTCCAGTCGAAGGGGCGGATGAAGAAGATGTGATGCCCGGAGCTGAAACCGAGAAGAAGTCCAGTCAGAAGACGGACGCTCTTGAAGCTTACTGTGTCAATCTCAACACCAAGGCCACCAACGGCAAGATTGATCCGCTGATTGGGCGCGACAGCGAAATTTCGCGCACGATCCAGATCCTGTGCCGCAGGTCGAAGAACAATCCGCTCTTCGTCGGCGACCCGGGTGTCGGCAAGACCGCCATTGCGGAAGGGCTGGCGCATCGCATCGTCAATGGCGATGTGCCGGATGTCCTGAAGGATGCCACCATCTTCTCGCTCGATATGGGTTCGCTGCTGGCGGGTACCCGCTATCGCGGCGATTTCGAGGAGCGGCTGAAGCAGGTGGTCAAGGAGATCGAGGACTACCCGGGTGCGGTGATGTTCATCGACGAGATCCATACGGTGATCGGCGCCGGTGCAACCTCTGGCGGGGCGATGGATGCGTCCAACCTCCTGAAACCCGCGCTTGCTTCCGGAGCGATCCGCTGCATCGGTTCGACCACCTACAAGGAATATCGCCAGTTCTTCGAAAAGGACCGGGCGCTGGTTCGCCGCTTCCAGAAGATCGACGTCAACGAGCCGTCGATCCCGGACGCGATCGATATCCTGAAGGGGCTGAAGCCTTACTTCGAGGACTTCCACAAGGTCCGTTACACCAACGATGCCATCAAGGTGGCTGTGGAGCTGTCGGCCAAATATATTTCCGACCGCAAGCTGCCGGACAAGGCGATCGACGTGCTGGATGAAACCGGTGCCTCGCAGATGCTTGTTCCCGAAGCCCGCCGCCGCAAGACCATTGGCGTGAAGGAAATCGAGAACACGATTGCCACCATGGCCAGGATCCCGCCGAAGTCCGTTTCCAAGGACGATGCGGAGATTCTGGAGAACCTCGGCAAGGATCTGAAACGAGTTGTCTACGGACAGGATGAAGCTATCGGGACGTTGGCCTCTGCCATCAAGCTGGCGCGTGCCGGTCTGCGTGAGCCTGACAAGCCGATCGGCAGCTATCTGTTCTCCGGCCCGACAGGGGTCGGCAAGACGGAAGTCGCTCGGCAGCTGGCATCTTCGCTGGGTGTTGAACTGATCCGGTTCGACATGTCCGAATACATGGAGCGGCACACCGTGTCGCGCCTGATCGGTGCACCTCCGGGATATGTCGGCTTCGACCAGGGTGGTCTCTTGACCGACGGCGTCGACCAGCATCCGCACTGCGTGCTGCTGCTGGACGAGATCGAAAAGGCCCATCCGGACCTGTTCAATATCCTGTTGCAGGTGATGGACCATGGCAAGCTGACCGACCATAACGGCAAGCAGGTCGATTTCCGCAATGTCATCCTGATCATGACCACCAACGCCGGTGCCGCGGACATGGCCAAGATGCCGGTTGGCTTCAATCGCATGAAGCGGGAAGGCGACGACGCCGAAGCGATCAACAAGCTGTTCACGCCGGAGTTCCGCAACCGTCTCGATGCGATCATTCCGTTCGGCAATCTGCCGATGGAAGTCGTCTACAAGGTGGTCGAGAAGTTCGTCATGCAGCTGGAAGTCCAGCTGGCTGACCGCGGCGTGACCTTCGAACTGACGGAAGATGCCGTCAAGTGGCTTGCCGACAAGGGCTATGACAGCCAGATGGGGGCTCGCCCGCTTGGGCGGATTATCCAGGAGCACATCAAGCGGCCTCTGGCCGACGAGGTGCTGTTCGGCAAGTTGAAGAAAGGCGGAATGGTCAAGGTCACCGTGTCCGAGGACGGCAGGGGTCTGCTTCTGGAAAGCATTGAGGAGCGTGCGACACCGCCAAAAGCCAAGGCCAAGACCGAAACCAAGGCAAAGCCCAAGCGCCGGCGCAAGCCTGCTGCCAAGGCAGCGGCCGCCAAGGATACGAAGCCGCCTGCAGGCAAGAGCGGTCCGGCCAAGAAAAGCCTTGTGCCCAAGGTACCGCTGGCCGACTGAGGCCCTGCACAATCAGATAGGAAAGGCCCCGAAGAGATTCGGGGCCTTTTTGTTTTTCGCATGCACAGACGACGCGCAATGCGCGAAACGGGCCGGGTTGGAACACGCCCTGGGCCTGTTCTCATTCATGTTTGGAATTGAAACCATTCAGGAAAATCATTTGCCGCCACCGGGCTGCTTGCCTAGCTATGAAGCAGACACTTTCGGGAGAACGGACATGAGCGATAACAAGGTTGCGATGATCACCGCTGGCGGCTCCGGCATGGGGGCCGATGCAGCAAGACGGTTGGCTGCAGATGGGTTCCGGGTCGCAATTCTGTCGTCCTCCGGCAAGGGGGAAGCGCTCGCGGAGGAATTGGGCGGGGTCGGGTTCACCGGATCCAATCTTGTTGCAGACGACCTGACCTCTTTTGTCAGCAAGACGGTTGACGCTCTTGGCCGGATCGATGTTCTCGTCAATTCGTCCGGACATGGCCCGAAAGGCGATATTCTGGAAATCTCCGACGAGGACTGGCATCTCGGCATGGACTACTACCTGATGAACGTCGTTCGGCCGGCACGCCTTGTCGCCCCGATCATGGCTGCACAAGGTGGTGGAACGGTGATCAATATCTCGACATTCGCCACCTTCGAGCCGGACCCGATGTTTCCGACTTCCGGTGTGTTTCGGGCAGGACTTGCCAGCTTCACCAAGCTGTTTGCCGACAAGTTCGCTGCCGAGAACGTGCGCATGAACAATATCCTGCCCGGTTTCATAGACAGCCTGCCGGAGAAGGAAGATCGCCTGGCGCGGATCCCCATGGGCCGCTACGGCCGCTCGGACGAAATCTCAAGCCTGATCGCCTATCTGGCCAGCGACGAGGCGGCCTATATCACAGGTCAGAACATACGTATCGATGGTGGGCTGACGCGGTCGGTGTGAGCTGTTCAGAGGGCATCAAAAGGGAGTTCGGAAATTCGCGTGCCGAACTCTTTCGCCGATTGGCACTCTGGACAGAAAATCTCCAAAAAGGTAAGGCTACCTTACTAACTGCCCAGAGATGAGTCAGCTTGATGACGGCTCCTGATCAGCCAGATATCGACCAGGAATCCCAGAACCCGCCGGAACATGCCCGGGTCTGGATGGCGCGTGGAGCGCGGGCGGCGGTGTCTATTCCAGCGTTTATTCTGACTGCCGCGTTTGTCGGATATGCGGGGCTTGCCCGTGAAACAGGGCTGACGCTCTTTGAGACGCTGGCAATGACCGGTTTCGTCTGGGCGCTGCCTTCCATCGTGGTTCTGACCGGCGCGATTTCTTCCGGAATGGGTATCCTTCCTGCCGGAATTGCCGTCGCTCTTGCGTCAGTCCGCCTGATGCCGATGACCATGGCCTTGATGCCGCTGGTCAAGGTGCCGGGCAAGACAAAGACCTGGCAATTGCTGATCGCGTCTCATTTCGTCGCGGTGACTGCCTGGGTGTTCGCGATGAAGCACCTGCCGGACATGCCGAGGGAAGGGCGTCTGCCGTTCTTCATTGGTTTTGGCGCGGCGGTGACCAGCTTCGTCTTCTGCATGACCGGTGTTTCCTACCTGTTGGTTGAAAGCATGCCGGGCATGGTGGCAGGTGCCTTGTTCCTGCTGACGCCTGTCTATTTCCTGTGCTCGCTCTGGGGGGCTGCAAGGCTCAATGCCGACCGGGCGGCCATGGTCGCAGGACTGCTGCTCGGACCGGTCTTCTTCACCTATCTGCCCGGACTGGATCTGCTTTGGACCGGCCTTGTAGGCGGCACGATTGCCTACCTCGGAACCAGGATCATGCGCAGGGGGCTGTCGTGATGGAGGGATCGACGGCAGGTGGATTGGTATCCGAAACCTGGTGGCCACTGGTGATGATCATCATCGCCGGCTGGTTTGCAACTGACGTCTGGCGGTGGCTGGGTGTCTTTGCCGGCGGCAGGCTGCGTGAAGACGGCGAACTGCTGATCTGGGTGCGCTGTGTCGCAACCGCACTTGTGGCCGGAGTGATTTCCAAGCTGATCCTGTTCCCGCAAGGTGTGCTGGCAGAAACACCGCTCTGGCTGCGTCTGGCTGCCGCCGGTTTCGGCTTCGCGTCGTTTTTTGCAGCCCGGCAACGTGTGTTTGTTGGCGTACTTGCCGCAGAAGTCTTTCTCGTTTCCGGTTGGCTGATCCTCGACACGATGGCTTCCTGACACCAAGCGATTTCCCGTGTTCACTTGCCCGCCAGATAGGCTAGGTTGAAGAGTACGGCGATTGCACCCGGTCAAGGAGAGGAACATGGCGGATCAGGTCGAACTCTTTTATGCACCTCAGACACGCGCCACCGGCGTACGTGTTCTCCTGGAGGAGCTGGGCGCACCTTACAAGCTGAATGTGCTCAATCTGAAGTTGGGTGAAAACCGGACCCCCCGATATCTTGCCGTCAACCCGGCTGGCAAAGTTCCGGCATTGCGCGTTGGCGAGGCAGTCATTACCGAACAGGTCGCGATCTATATCTATCTGGCCGACCTGTTTCCCGAAAAAGGACTGACACCCTCGCTGGATGATCCACTGCGTGGACCGTACCTGCGATGGTTCGTGCATATGGCATCCTGTTTTGAGCCGGCACTGATCGACCGCGCACTCAAGCGTGAAGAACCGCCGCATTCCATGTCCGCCTATGGTTCTTTTGACACCGTCATGGAAAGCATGCGTGCCCAGCTGGCAAAGGGACCCTTCGTCCTTGGAGAACGGATGACGGCTGTCGACGTTCTGTGGGGCATGGGGCTGCGGTGGGGAACAATGTTCGGCATCGTACCGGAATTCGAAGAATTCACCGCTTACATCGAGCGGTTCGCCGAAAGGCCGTCGGTGGTCAAGGTACTGCAGGAAGACCAGAACATGGCCAGGGAGCAGGAAGACGCTGCTGTTCAGGCGGGCGTCGCGTAAAATTTTGTCACAAGCGGCGTCTTCTCAGCGATGCGCAGCACCGTCTGCCGTTACCCTCTCTTCTATCCGCAATCCTGACAGGACAATCCTTTGCCGCGCACTATCTAACGAAACGTCGTTTTTGCGGCACTAAACTTCGAATGGGGGATGATCGGATAAAACGCAGCCGACCTAGAGTTAACGATTGAAACCGGGCGCAAGCCAGATGGTGACTGTAAACTTGGAGGTAATCTGACGATGAAGGACAAGTACAAAGATACGGAAATGCTGGAAAAGCTGGGCGAGGCCGCGAGATCTGGCCGCATTTCCCGCCGTGATTTCCTGAATTATTCCATGGCTGCCGGTGTTGCAGCTTCCGCCGCAACAGGGCTCTGGACCACGAAAGCCAAAGCGCAACCAAAGCAGGGCGGAACCTTCAAGGTCGGCATTCATGACGGCAACACATCAGACACCCACGATCCGGGCACCTATCTCACCATCGCCATGATCGTGCTGGCGCATACTCACCGCAGCTATCTTACCCTGATTGAACCAGACGGGTCTCTTGGGCCGGATATCGCCACCGAATGGACGGCGAATGCGGACGCAACGGAGTGGACTTTCAAGCTCAACGAAAACGTCACCTTCCACTCCGGCCGCAAGATGACAGCCGACGACGTCATTGCATCGATGAACCACCACCGCGGCGACAGCACGACCTCCGCGGCCAAGGCTCTGCTGACCGACGTCGCTGATATCGTCAAGGATGGCGACAACACGATCGTATTCAAACTGTCTTCGGGCAATGCGGATCTGCCGTGGCTCATGACCGATTACCATCTGGCCATCTGTCCGGCGAACGCCGATGGCTCGATCGACTGGGCTTCGGGCGACGGAACCGGTCCCTACAAGATCGAAACCGGTGACTTCGGTGTCAGGTTCTCTCTGACGCGCCATGACGGCTGGCATCTGGACGGTGCACATTTCGACGGCGTGGAACTGATCATCCTGACCGATCCGAACGCCCGTCAGACAGCTCTGGTTACTGGCGACGTGGATGCCGTTTCGCTCATCGATCTGAAGACGATGGGTCTGCTTGCGCGCAATCCAAACCTGGAGATCGACAATGTGCCGTCTGCCTCGACGCTCACGATGCCGATGTTCTGCGACACGCCTCCGTTTGACAACAAGGATGTTCGCAACGCACTCAAGCTCGCGATGAACCGCGACGAGATCATCGAGAAGATTGCCTTTGGTGCAGCGACAAAGGCAAACGATTTCCACCACTCGCCAGCCATGCCTTATTGGCCGGATGACATTCCCCAACACGACTACGATCCGGATCAGGCGAAATCGCTGCTGAAAAAGGCCGGTGCCGAGGGATTGTCCATCAGCATCTCCTCTGCTGAATCCATCTACTCCGGTGCGGTCGATCTTTGCGTGCTTTATGCCGAACATGCCAAGGCGGCAGGCATCGACATCAAGGTCGTGCGTGAACCGAACGACGGCTATTACTCGGATGTCTGGCTGAAGAAACCGTTCTGTGTGGTGGCCTGGGGGGCGCGTCCGACACCGGACGTAATGTATTCTCTGGCCTACAAGTCCGATGCCGCCTGGAACGAGAGTCATTGGCAGAACGAACGTTTCAACGAGCTGCTGTTGATGGCGAAAGCCGAATTGGACGACACCAGGCGGGCGGAGATGTACCGGGAAATGGCGCTGCTTGCGCATGACGACGGCGGCACGATCATCCCGTTCTTCCGCAACTTCGTTTATGCCCGCCGCAGCAATGTTCAGCATGGTGAGCAACTGGCATCGAGCTGGGAGCTCGACGGTGCCCGTGCCTGCAGCCGCTGGTGGTTCGATAGCTGATTGAGCATCGAGAAAAGCGCCCGCCCGGTTTGAAGCCGGGCGGGCGTTGTCTGTTGTGTGCTGAATGGCTGGAGATGCTCGCCTGGCTTTAGGCCAGTGCGGCTCGTATCTTTTCTGCTTGGGCTGCCAGCACGTCATTGTCTGCCATCGCGCCGGTGTGCGGTTTCAGCGAAACGCCCTCGAAACGTGGAATGACATGGACATGGGTGTGGAATACCACCTGGCCACCGGCAGGTTCTGAGAATTGCTGGACGGTCGTGCCGTCGGCATCGAAGGCCTTGATCACCACCCTGGCCATGGTCTGCGTTGTTGCCATGACCGCGTTGAGATCGTCCGGCGCGATGTCCAGGATGTTGCGCGAAGGGGCTTTCGGGATCACCAGAACATGACCATCGCCGCGGGGCATGATGTCCATGATCACCAGTGTTTTGTCGTCCTCGTAAACCTTGTGGCTCGGCAGTTCGCCGCGCAGGATTTTGGCAAAGACATTCTGGTCGTCATAAGCGGGCGTGGACATGTTTGCATTCCTGTCTGATAGGCAAAAGAATTTCGCGAAGCGGTGTTCAGAAACGAGCCACCCCGACACTTCAGGGTTGATCAAAGGACTATCAATCGATTCCGATCAAGAGTTACTCCTGATCTAGTCCGAGTTTTCTTGCAGCTGCAAGCCGCGACATGCGGCAGAACCGCCCGGATGAGTTTGCTCAAGCCGCGGTTGTTCAGGAAACGGTTTCGGTGGCCAGTTGACCGGCATTTGATGCTTCAGGATCCGTTTGCGATGCGCATGTGAGCTTCAACCCCAGGTCCTCCAGCCTTGTCCTGTCGGGTTTGTAGAACATCCAGTTGCCGATCCGCTTTCCCGTTACCAGGCCTGCTTCCGACATCTTTTTCATGTGCGAGCTTACGGTCGGTTGGCTGAGGCCCACCTTGTCGGTGATGAAACCCACACACACGCCGTCGTCCACGAGATCTCCGTCCCGCTGGCGGGGAAAGTGGGCTCGAGGGTCGAGCAGCCACAAAAGGATCTGCAGCCGCACAGGGCTCGCCAGTGCCGCCATCGCCAATGAACTTGACTCTACATCTATATTGATATTCATCTATATAGATACTCTTCGATATAGATTGGTGGTTCGATCATGGAAAATAGCCTTCTCGGCCTTCAAGCGGAAGCCTTTTCGAACGGCGCGGCGCGCGGCGTGCGTTATCTGAAACAATTGCCGGATCGGCGCGTCGGGCCGAATTTGTCTCGTCTTGCCGAGCTCGATCCGGGTTTGCCGGAGCAGGGCGCCGACGTTGGCGATATTCTTGATCTGCTCGAGACCGTGGGCGGTGAGGGCACTGTTGCGACGGCGGCAGGTCGGTACTTCGGTTATGTCATAGGGGGCGCATTGCCTGCAGCCTCCGCGGCCCGGGCTTTGCTCTCCGCGTGGGATCAGGTTGCAGACGGTTTGACGGGACCTTCCGTGATCAAGATGGAAGAAACGGCGGTGTCCTGGATCGTTAGGCTTCTGGGGCTGCCTGAAGGTACCGATGGCGCTTTCACCACCGGTGCGACCATGTCGAACATGGCGCTACTGGTCACCGCGCGCGACACGCTGTTGTCGCGCCTTGGCCACGAAAGAGGAGAGGGCCTGATTGGCGCTCCCGGCTTGCGGATCGTCGCCAGCGCAGAAATTCATGCAACCGTGCTGAAATCCCTTCGGATGGCAGGCCTGGCCACGAAATCGATCGAGTGGGTGGAAGTGGACGAGCAGGGGCGGATGCGGATCGACAAGCTACCCGAACTGGATGATCGCACGCTCGTTTTGTGCCAGGCAGGAAACGTTTGCAGCGGAGCCTTCGATCCATTTGACGAACTCGGCGACAAGTGTAATGCCGCTGGTGCCTGGCTTCATGTTGATGGCGCTTTCGGACTGTGGGCAAGGGCCTGCAGCGATACGGCAACGGCTCTCAAGGGACTTGAGAAGGCAGACAGCTGGGTGGTCGACAGCCACAAGACACTCAACACGCCATATGATTCAGGCTTGGCCTTGTGCCGCCATCCGCAGGAAATGCAGGCGTCGATGGCAATCGGGGCCACCTATCTGCCGGCGACCGTATCAAACCCGGCCAACCGCGCTCCTGAATTCAGCCGGTCTGCGCGCGGAGCCGAGACCTGGGCTGCGCTGCTTTCCCTCGGCCGGCAAGGCCTGGAGGATATGCTGAGCCGTTTTCACGGTCATGCAAGGCGCATTTCAGGGGATCTGACAGCACTCGGGTTCGAAGTGCCACATGAGGTGCATTTCAACCAGGTGTTTGCGACGCTGCCGGGGGCGGAAGACGCCTGTGCCCGCATCGCTGGCCATGTTCAGGCTTCCGGTGAAGCCTGGTTCGGTCAGGCCTCCTGGAAAGGGCGACAGGGGTTTCGCATCAGCGTCTCGAACTGGTCAACCCGGACGGAAGATGTGGACCGGCTGATAGCTGCTGTTGCAAAGGCAAAGGCCGAGGTGATGGCCCCGGCCTGATGCAGCTCACATTGCAGAAGACGTGACCCTGGTCAGGTCCTTTCGGGCCACAGATATGACAGGGTTGCGTTCGAGCGTATGACCACGAATTCCTCGCGTTTTTCCCATCGGCCCAAAACGTTGATTTCAGTCACCGAACAATTGCCGTGCTGACGCCGCAAGGGATCGCAGGCGCGGGCTGCAGTGGTATAGAGTTTCGCCCGTCGGGTCTTGAATTCGTTCAGCCAGGCTTCGGCATAGATTCCGGCACTGTCCACCAGATCGGCGTCCACTTCCTGGTAGTTGAGAGGCTTCTCTGTCTCGAATGCACCGGGGACTTGCTTCTCTACGAACTCAAGCTGCATCCTGATCTCGGCAAATTTCGGATCATCCTTGAATTGCTTGGCTTTTGTCAGCTTTACCCGGCAATTCGATGCAATTGTCTTCACTAGGAGCTTGCATTCGGCTTCCGCGATTCTGGGGGCCTGACCGGAGATGAAGACCTCGATCATGTCCATGTCGGCAGGAGCCCCAGTTTCCTTCAAGAGCTCTTTCACCGATACGGGCATGACGATATTGACCACCCGTCCGGCATCGAGGTTCTTGAAGTCCGTGAGGGCGACGTAGCCGTCTTTCAGGGAACCGCCTGAGCCATGCCTGGCGTTGTGGACTGTCGCCTGTCCTTTTAGCGGATCGTTCTTGAAGCCGAAGACAGTGTTCGCGACGTTGGCAACACTGAACATGATGTAGCCGTAGTAGAGCGTCACTGCGAAAAAGATCACTCCGCAGGCGATTTGAAGGATACGCATCAAGACTGTTCCCTGTTGCTTATGAACCGGAATTGGAATTGGCGGTGCTGTCACGTCCGAGAGCCTTGTCGACCAGTGGCCTGATCTGCGCCATCGCCTTGTCCTCGTAGCCGGACTTGCCAGCTACTGCGATGTTCTCGACCGGCGTCATGATGACGAGTGATCCCCCCAGTGGACGGAAGGGAATCCGGTCATCAAGATTTTCCGGGAGTGGCCCAACGAGCACGTGAGTTGACCGTTCCACGCCCGCGAGATTTTGCTCGCTTCTTATGCCGAAGGCGCTCTTGAACCAGCTGTCGTACTTGCGATAAGCCGCCTTGTTCTTGGCAACTGGCTCTTCATGAAGGCTCGGATTTTCCTTGGCGTTTCTTGCGAAAAGCCAGTGATCTTGCATCTTTCGCCAGGGCTGAACACCGCAGGAACGAAGGGTTCTTGCACCGGCCATTTCAACAGGCACGTCAGGATCAAGATTGGCGAAAGCGATATCGCCGACACCGAGTGCCACCACATGCGAGATACGGGCGCCAGGTGCCAGATGTATGTTCCATAGGATCTTGCCGAATTCGTTTTGCAGGATCAGGTAGACCGGCTTTTCGGTTTCCGTAACCACGACATCGACAACAGGAAAACTGTCGTCCTTTGCACTGAGTACCATCGTGTCGACACGGATCTTTCTGGGGTCGTCGGCTGGTTTTTGGGCGTTTTCAGCCAGCTTTTGTGCCCGTTCCCGAATTTTCGTTTTCGACCAGGTATAGATCGGCGCATGCATGTTGCCTGTGCCGACATGCACATTGCCGATATATTCTCCGAGGTTGGGTTTGCGGAAGCGGCAGAACGCAGTGGGCTGCTGCATGACCACCTTCGCGGGAAGGTCGGTGTCCAAGGTCGTTTCCTTGTACCCGGTCACCGCGGACTGGATCCAATGAGGTGTCCCGTCTTCCGCTACGAGGACGCCGGGTGATGCCTTGTAACCGCGCATGTCGCGCTTCAGACCGGACTGAGGGTCTCCGGATGGAACGTTATCCGAGCAGGCGAGCAAACCGAAGCATAAGGCTACGGCAAATCCTTTTTTAAAACGCATCCGTAAGCTCCGGAAATGTCTGGCGTTGGGTATGCGTTCACAGGTTGTATCATTCGTCTTAAGGTTTAGTTTCGCCGGGAGGGCAATTCTTGCGTTACTGGCGGTTTAAATCGGGAAATGTTCTTCTGATGTCTTGTTTGCGATGCTGAAAAATCTCTCTAGATAAGATAAAGAGGCGTGGTGATCAGTATTCACCCCGACCCGGCTTGCGTCAGGTCGGGGCGTAATGTCAGGCGGCTTCGCCCAGTTCAGATCCGTCTTTGACCAGTTTTGCAACCGCTGCGAAGTCCAGCTTTCCGGAACCCAGGACAGGAACCTTGGATACCACACGGACTTCTGCCGGTATCATGAGGTCCTGTGCGCCTCGGGCTTTGGCGCCTTCAACGAAGGCTGCGCGGTCCGCATCCGGGTTTTCCGTCACAAGCACCAGCTTCTCGCCCTTGCGGGCATCCTTGATGGCGGCAACTGCGGACAGATGCTGCGGCCAGATCTGACCCGCCAGGGCTTCCACGGCGGACAGAGACACCATCTCGCCTGCAATCTTGGCGAAGCGCTTGGCGCGGCCCTTGATGATGATGTACCCGTCGTCGTCGATCTCGACAATGTCGCCGGTGTCGTGCCAGCCGTCGACAAGTGGTTCGACGACGCCGGGATTTTCGGCCTTCAGATAACCGACCATCACGTTCGGTCCCGACACATGCAGTCTGCCGCCGGTTTCCACACCAGGTACGGGCTCAAGGCGTGCCTTCATGCCGGGCATCAGTTTGCCGACCGTGCCCGGACGGTTGTACATCGGTGTGTTGAGCGCGATGACCGGTGCGGTCTCGGTCACGCCGTATCCTTCCAGAACACGCAGACCGAAGCGTTCCTGATAGATCTGCCTGGTTGACGGTTTCACCGGCTCCGCGCCTGCAAAACAGTAGCGCAGGGAGCGGAAGTCGTAGGCATGGGCAACGCGGGCATACCCGTTGAGGAAGGTGTCCGTACCGAACAGGATCGTCGCATTGGAGGTGTAGATCAGCTCCGGAACGATCCGGTAATGCAGGGGCGAGGGATAGAGATAGACCGGGACACCGGATATCAGCGGCAGGATGGTGCCCGCGGTCAGGCCGAAGGAATGGAACATTGGCAAGACGTTGAACACCTTGTCGTTCGGGGTGAAATCGATTCTGGCGGCTGCCTGCGTGGCATTGGACAGGATGTTCCTGTGTGTCAGCACAACACCTTTCGGTGTTCCCTCCGATCCGGAGGTGAACAGGATTACTGCCGTGTCGTCCGCTTGCCTGCGTACCAGGGGGCGACTTTTGGTCAGAAGGCCGCGGATCTTGTCCATGAAGCCGATTTCAGAGCGCAGGTCTTCCAGCCAGATGATGCGAACGTGGTCTTCCAGGTTTGAAGCCAGTTGCTCCAGACGGGCCTGCTTGACGAAGGCGCGGGAAGACAACAGCGTACGAACATCCGCAGCACGGCAGGCCGCGAGAATGTTTTCCTGACCGGCGGTGAAATTGATCATGGCGGGCACCTTGCCGGCAGACATGGTCGCCAGAACGGTAACGGCAGCGCCATTGGCATTCGGCAGCATGATGCCGAGGGTGTCTTCTCCGCCGGTGTGCCGCAACAGTTTGCGGCCAAGCACTGAGACGCCTGTCAGCAGTTTGCCTGCATTCAGCTTTCCGGACACCGGATCCTCAACCGCCAGCTTGCCGTAGCCGTATTCTTCTGCCGTGGCGATTACCTTCTCCAGGATCGTCACGTCTTCCGTCAGGCTGGTTTCAAACATCAGTTCGGACATGACGCTGTACAGCTTGGCGCCAGCTGCAGCGCGCCGCTGACGTCCCCTCAGTTCGTCGTCGAGGTCCAGGCGGGTAGGTTCCATGATTGTCACCTTCACTTTGGGGAACAGACGCTTGCGGATCTGGCTTGGGTTCAGGTAGGAGAACGGCGTTTTCTCAAGGCCGTCGATGCGGATCGGGACGATCATGGCCCCGGTCTTGTCGGCCACCATTGCCGCACCGTCGTAGACCTTCATCAGGCTGCCGGTGACAGTCAGCCGGCCTTCCGGGAAGATCACCATCGGTTCGCCGGAGTTCACCACCTTGATCAATGCGCGGGTGGCCATGGGTTTTGACGGGTTGATCGGCAAGGCATTCGCAAGGTGCAGGAAGGGTTTGACCCACCAGCGCCGGGCAATGTCATAGTCGATGGCGAAGGACGGCTTCTTGTCGGTCAGGGTCAGAGCCAGACCAGCGTCCAGCAAACTAACGTGGTTCAGCGCCAGGATCGGGGCTTCGCCGGCTTTTTCCAGATTTTCCAGGCCTTTGACTTCCATCCGGAAGATGGCGCGATAGAGGATCGAGATTGCATCGCGCATCGGGTTGGTCGGCAGGATCTTGAGCATCACGATAGCTGCGACAAGGTTCAGCCCGGCCAGCGCCAGAAAAATTGCAGGAACGGAAAATCCAAGTTTCTGGGCTCCTGCCAGCAACAGTCCACCAACCGTCATCAAGGCAGCGCCAAGGGCGTTGGACGCTGCTATCCGGCGGGCACGCACCTGCGGTTTCGCCCAGGTCTGGAGTGCCGTGAAGGTGGGAACAACCAGCAACGCACCGGAGATGGCAAGGCCGGCCATATCGACACTGAGGCGAATTACGCCCTCATGGGTGAGGAACTCGCGCAAACCAAATGCTGTTGCGGTTGCCGGCAGGCCTGCCAGGGTCAATGCCGCATCCAGGCAAAAGAGCGCCAGCAGAAGCGTTCCGACAGGAGCCGGCAAAAGGACGACACGGCCAGCCAGAAGCCAGGCGGCAATTGCCGACCCGATGCCAATCGAAACGGCGAAGACGGTCAGGAAATAGGTGACGGCAATTTCTTCACCGCCCAGGAACGTCTTGACCATCAGTGGCAGAACAGCGAGCACCATGGCACCGATGAGCCAGAACCAGGCATTCATCATGGCTACCAGGAAGAGACGACGATCGGCAGCCAGATCTCTCACCACGCACCATGTGGATGTCGCAAGGTTCCAGTCAATCGTCAGATGAGGGGCTGCTGCCGGTGCGGAGGGAATTTGCCGGCTCAGCCCGTAACATGCGAGAGCCAGGGCTATCATCACTGGGGCAAAGATCAGGGTGGGAGCGCCGGTGCTGAACAAAAGGCCGGCGGAAATCGTGCCGCCGAGGATTGCCAGAAAAGTTCCCGCTTCTATCCAGGCATTGGCGCGCGGCAGGTTTGAAGCCGGCAGATGATCCGGGAGCAGCCCGTATTTGACCGGGCTGAACAAGGCAGACATGGCACCAAACACGAATAGCGCGGCAAAGAGGATGGGGAGGGAGGACAAGGCCATGCCTGTCACGGCCAGGCCTGCGCCTGCAATTTCTGCAAGCTTGGTTGCCCGGGCAATCCGTGCCTTGTCGAATTTGTCTGCGAGTTCGCCCCCGAGTGCGGACAGAAACAGGAAGGGCGCGATGAAGACAGCCCCGGCCAACGTTATCAGAACACCGGTGTTGCCACCGTCTGCGCCGTGTCCACCAACCTGGAACAAAACCAGGAACACCAGGGCGTTTTTCAGGAAATTGTCGTTGAATGCAGAGAAAAACTGCGTCCAGAAGAGCGGTGCGAAACGTCTGGATGTCATCAGTGACGCGCTCATGAGGTCCTCCTTCGAAGCAGTTATCTGTCAATCTGCTTCATAACCTTCAATCTTTGAAACCCGGACGGAGGGTTAGATACTCCGCCCGGTTCTATTTCTGGATCAGACTTGTTCCGGCTTGCTGATGTCCATCAGCAGTTTTTCCGTCTTTGCGTCTTCCAGGCGGTTATGGAACTTGTTGGCTTCTTCGCGATCACGCATGGTCTTGGTCAGGGTGACCGCTGTATGGACCAGCATGATTGCGGCCATTGCATAGAAGCCTTTCGCGGAGAAGCTTGCTTCAAGGTTCCAGATGCCCAGGGCCATCATGATAGCGGCAACTGCGAAACTGCCGGCGGTAAAAATGGTCCAGTTGTTGGAATGTTTGACTGTGGGTTCCTGCATGGTCTTGTCCTCGTGTTAGCTGCTTTTTTCCAGAAGAAGGGGAATGTCGGATTTCAAGCGGGCGAGCACATCGTCCGCTCGGGTTTTCACAGGTGCGCCGCAACCTGCATCGCCCAGTTTCTCGATAACCGCACTCGGGTTATCCGCTGCCGACAAGGTCTTGAATTCCTGTTCGGCCAATTGGTCGCGTTCCTGGCGTCGGCGGATGTCCTCCAGCTGTCCTTCTGCAAGGGCGAGTGCCGACTGGCCGGTACTGGAGCCAAAGGACTGTGCTTTCTGGATCTGGTCGCGAACTTCAACGGTGCGTTCACCGCGCTTGAGGGCGCGCAGACGGCTCTGGGCGCGGTGCAAGGTTTCCGTGAGGCTTGAAAGATCGCCTTCGAACGATCGGATCGCCTCTTCGAGCGCCGACTTTTCGTCTTCCAGAAGTGCGATAGCTTCCGCAGCCTCTCTTGCGAGGGGTTCAAGACCTTTGAGGAGGGCGTTGCGAGCCCTGTTCTCAAGATCTTCGAGGGATGCATTGATTTGCCACAGCCGCTTGCGGTCCTGCTGCTGTTCTGCCTTGGCGCGGGCCAGAGCAACCTGGGCAGCCCGGACGGAAGCGGCGGCTGTACGCGTGTTGATGGAGAGGAGAGCAAGAGACTGATTGTCCCGGCTTTCCTCGGCGCTCGTTAGAAACAGCGCTCTCAGTTGGTTCATGAATGGCTCAAACATCGTGCCTCTCTCAAAAGGTGAACGTTGTTCACTATTTGACAAAGCCACATCATTTTGATTAGGTCAAGATGAAAAATGAACAAAGTTCACTTTTGAGGTGCGATACGGTTAATGGCCGGAGTTCAAAAAGCAAAAAGCGAAGAAACCCATCGTCGCGTTCTGGAAGCGGCGATTGCCGCTGTGGAAGCAGGGGGCATGGAAGCGGTCAACATCAGAAAGATCGCGGCTGATGCCGGTTACTCGGTGGGGTCGGTCTACAAGCATTTCGCGGACCAGGATGCGTTGTTGCTTGCGGTCAACTCGGTGACGCTCGGCCGCATCAAGGATCTGATGGCATCGAAAGTCGAAACCGTGGACGAGCCTTTGGCTCGGCTCAAGGTGCTGGCGCTGGCCTATCTGGCGTTTGCGCGCGACAATCGAAACCTCTGGATGACATTGTTCAGTCATCACTTGCCTGAAGGCAAGGCGGTGCCTGAGTGGCATATTCAGGAAAATATCGCGCTTCTCGGATTCATCGCAGCACCATTGCGCGAACTCGATCCAAGCATGATGGAAGAAGATCTCGCAGCCCGGACACGCACCGCTTTTGCGGCGGTACACGGTCTCGTCACGATCAGCCTGGAGGCACGGTTTGTCGGCCTGTCCGGAGAAAAGCTGGAGCAGGAAATGAACTTTCTGGTCGAGCGCCTGGCCGGGTAGGGAGGTCCCTGGCTGCCAGGCTGGAGATTATCCTGCTGAGGTTTACCAGGCTCTCACCCGTTTCTCCGGTGGCAGCCACATCGGATCGCCCTCCTCGATGCCGAAAGTCTCGTAGAACGCATCGACATGCTGTAGGGCGGCAAAAGCTCGATAAGGGCTCGGAGGATGCCCGTCTCCGGCGACAAGCATGCGCAGGAACGGATCGGAAGCCTTGGCCGTCCAGAACTGGGCCCAGCCGATGAAACAGCGCTTGGCCGGCGACAAGCCATCTATCTCGACATTTTCCTCAGGATGCTCGGCCAGATAATCCATCAGGCTTTCATAGGCGAGCGTGATACCGCCGACATCGGCCATGTTCTCTCGAACATTCAAGGGGCCGTTGGCGTTAAGGCCAGGCAGCACTTCGAACGCGTTGGCCTGGTCGATCAGTTTCTGGGCCTCGCTGTCGAAGGCATTTGCATCTGCTTCCGTCCACCAGTCACGAAAGTTGCCTTCCGCATCGTATCGGCGGCCACCACTGTCGAAACCATGGGTCATTTCGTGGCCGATGACCGCGCCGATCCGGCAGAAGCGCAAGGGAGCGTCCATGTCGTGGCTATAGGCTGGCGGCTGGGTGATGGCCGCATTGACCTCGAAGCCGTTGATGGAGGGCGTGTAGCCGGCATTGATGACGATCGGCAGCGTCGTCTGCGTGTTGAATTCCTCGTGTACGACGGGTTTTTTGATTTTCTCCAGCATGCGGTTCATGGAAAACGCTCCAAGATTGCGCATGTTTTCTACGGGATCGTCCCCGATCTCGAGTTTGGAATAATCGACCCATTCATCGGGATAGCCGACTTTGTAGTAGAAGGTGTCGACCTTCTTCAGGGCTTCGGCAAGAGTATCTTCCGACAACCAATCTCGCGTTTCTACGCGCTCGCGAAACTTCCCGTGAATGCGCTCGACCATCTTGATGACTTCGGCCTTGGTCTCGTCGGAATAGTAGGTTTCCACGAAGAGCTGGCTGGCAGGATGGCCGAGGTTCTCTTTCAGCAGGTCGTACATGTGCTCCTGACGAGGGCGGTCCGTTCGGGCACCGGTCAGGACAAGATTGAACTCCTTGGCGGGTTCTTCGAAGGCTGACGTCAGGAATTCCTTGTAGTTTTCGATAACCCGATAAGCCGCATAGGCTTTCAGATCTTCAAGCGGTGTTTCCTTCAGCACTTTTGAGAGTTCTGGCAGAGCCCTTGGTTCAAACATGAAGACTGCATCGGGTTTCTCAAAGCCGACTGTTTCAAGATAGAGAGCGAGGTCGAATTCCGGCACCTGTGCCTGGACCTCTTCATAACCAAGTTTGCTGTAGCGGTTGCGTGGATCGTTGCCTTCCTCGGGCGTCAGTATCCCGGCATAAAGCGCTGTTTCTATTCGAAGTGTGATGTCGGCGATGCGGGCGGCATCGTCCTCCGGATAACCGGCGACCTTCATGACTTCCGCCACATAGGCACGGTAGGCAGGAATGCGCGGATCGCCTTCCTTATTGCGCAAGAGTTCGAGATGGTGGTCCTCAACGCCGAAACTGGGACCTACTGAAAAAATTGCGTAGTGCTTGCTGTCCGCTGGATCTGCGCTGGGTGCGAAAATCGCGAACAGGGCCGGTCCGGACATTGCGGCCTGGTCAGCCGCGAACCGGGTAAGGTCGTTCAGGGTTTCCAGGGCTTCGATGGCGTCCAGGTCACTTTGGATCGGTTCGATGCCTGCAGCATCCATCGCCTCGACATTCATATAGGCCTTGTAAAAGTCACCAATTAGCTGCGTCGGGCTACCCTTGGGCGCTTCCGCGGAGCTTTCGCTTGCCTTTTCGGAAACAGCCGCAAGCTGCTTTATCAGTCTTTCGCCGATAATCGAAAAAATATCCCAACGCGCCTTGTCCGCTGGTCGGTTCACCCGGTCGAGCCACTTGCCTGAAGCATAGCGATAAAAATCGTCGGCCGGATCCACAGAGGTATCCATATTCTCGGGCGAGAACTGAAGGTCGTCCGGGGTCAGCGGGGGGAGGCTGTTTTCCTCAGCGAAGGCAGATCCGGAAAGCAGCAAGGTGCTCGTCAGCAGAAGTGGGATAATTTTCATTTCAGTGCCCCCGGGAGTGCTTTTTACCCCGCGTAAGAATAGAGTTCCGGCTGCAGATGGCAATCCGATTAGTGCAAGGGTTGTGGCGACAGCGTTCGAGAGCGAAGTGGCACCTTGCGCAATCGAGCCGACTGTGTCGGGCGCACGGTTTGGTCTTACGTTCCGCAGAAGGTTTGATAGGGACCAAACGCCTCCGGGGCAGGAAGGGCATAGCTCTCAAAGCCGGTTCGTTCTTCATACGGAGCTTTTAGAACATCCAATAACTCATTGAGCATAAAATACTCTCCAGTTTCCGCGCTCTGGAGTGCCTCTTCCACCTTGTGGTTCCGTGGAATGTAGAGCGGATTGACAAGGTTCATCGCCGTCCTGGTATCTGCAGGCGCTCTACCTTCACTTTCGAGACGTTGCATCCAGCGCTTCAGCCAGCCGTCTATCTGTGTCGGATCGACAAAAAGCTCGCGCAGCTTTTGCGGGGCGCCGACAGCAGCCTCGCTCAGGTGCCGGAAGAAGAGCGTGTAGTCGACCGATTGTTCCTGCAGGACCGAAAGCATCGTTTCGAACAGGTCCTGATCTTCCGCGGTTTCTTCAACTAGACCCAGCTTTGCACGCATCCCGTTAAGCCAGGCTGCGCGGTAGATATCAGGAAAGCGGCCGAGTTCGGCGCTTGCCAGTTCGACTGCCTTGTCCAGATCATCGGGCTGGATCAGGGGCAACAGGGTTTCGGCAAGCCGGGCAAGGTTCCATTGCATGATGACGGGTTGGCGGCCGAACGCGTATCGTCCACCATGGTCGATGGAGCTGAACACGGCTGCCGGATCATAGGCGTCAATGAAGGCACAGGGGCCATAGTCGATTGTTTCGCCGGAAATCGTCGTGTTGTCGGTGTTCATGACACCGTGAACGAACCCGACAAGCACCCAATTGGCGACCAGCGCTGCCTGGCGCTCGACTACCCCCCGGAACAGCCGGATATAGCGGTCCGGCTGTCCGGCAAGATCCGGATCGTGGCGGTCAATGGCGTAGTCGGCGAGCTGGCGGACTTTGTCCGTTTCACCGCGTGCCGCAAAATACTGGAAGGTACCGACCCGCAAATGGCTTGCGGCGACACGGGTCAACACAGCGCCCGGTTTCGGACCATCCCGGTAGATGGTTTCTCCGGTGGTTACGGCTGCCAGTGCTCTTGTCGTCGGGATGCCGAGTGCATGCATGGCTTCGCCGAGGATATATTCGCGCAAGACCGGCCCCACGACAGCCTTGCCGTCTCCACCACGGGAGAAGGGGGTCGGTCCCGACCCTTTCAGCTGAATGTCCTTCCGATTGCCGGTGCTGTCGATGATCTCTCCGAGAAGAAGTGCGCGGCCATCTCCCAGCTGTGGCGAGAAGCCGCCAAACTGGTGGCCGGCATACACCTGGGCAAGGGGGGACGCGCCGTCCGGCTGACGGACCCCGGCAAAGATCTCTGCGCCTTCGGATGTTTCCAGAAGGTTGGAATCAAGGCCGAGTTCTTTTGCAAGTTCACGATTGAACACCACAAGCTGCGGCGTTGGCACCTTCGCGCCTTCCCAGGCCACATAAAAGCCGGGCAGGTCCCGTGCGTAGGAATTGTCGAACTGGAAAATGGGCGGTCGGGCGGTCATGGAACCTACAGTGTACGGTGGCAATTGCTTTACCGCTTAATATAGGAAGTTACGGCCGTCTGTCCGCCCCGGTCAGGTCGGAAATCGAATTCATGTGAACTTTGAGGGGGAGGCAGTGCGGCCTGTCACGCTGCGTAGGCCGCCAGAAACACCTTCACCGCTGCTGCAACATTGGTTTCGATTTCTTCTTCGCTCGGCTTTGGGCCGGCATTGAGCAGCATGCGCCTTAGAACGCCCGCCACACACAAGTCGAAAAACTGGCCTGCCGCCAGTTCGACATCGCAGTCCTTCAACTCGCCGCGGTCGATCCGCTCCTGGATGAAGGCACCAAGGTCGCGTCGGCCCTGGCATGGACCGGCTTCGTAGAGCAGAACGCCGAACTGAGGGAATTTTTCCGCAGCGCCGACTACCATGCGGAGGGTCGACAATTTTTCCGGATTCGCCATTTTCTGCAGATAACTGCGGCCGATACGGTGCAGATCGCTTTTCACGTCAGCCCTGCTGACGAGGGCTTCCCGCAGGATTTCCGCCTGGCTGAAACGTTCTTGCAGAATCAGCGCCTCGAACAGCGCTTCCTTGCTGCTGAAGTAGACGTAAAGCGTGCCTTTGGAAACGCCGGCTTCCTTGGCGATAACCTCCATACTGGCGCCATCGAATCCCTTTGCACGGAAGACTTTTCGTGCTCCGGCAAGAATCTGCCTGCACTTGGCGTTGTCGGTCTTCTGAGCCGGATCTTCGGCTGTCGCCGGTAGTTCCTGTGTTTCGGTTGTCATCGCAATCTCGAATTTCTGCCGTCTTTCAGTAGTTTACCGCTAGTATTCGGTCAAACACACGGTTTTTCTCAAAAAGCATTCTCATAAATGCAAAGGTCAACTGTTCGGCAGGTGGTTGGTCAATCTCAACACTATCGGCCAACAGGACGAACCATTCAATCTTTCCTGGTCAGACCAGCTGTGTCTGCAAGTCAAAACGCCCCCTAAAAAAATATCTTCGACAGGATCCGACTTCCGGACAGGTGATGCGTCTCGCGTCCCCCTCCCAAAGTGTCTTGTTGCCGTCTTGATCAACCAGGTTGTTGAACAGGGGGCTCTTGTGCATTGCAAAAAATTCGCCGGAACCCTTGCGTTCGCCAAGGGGATGAACATATAAATGCCATTGACCGAACCGTTCAGTCAATGCCTGGGCGGTCAAGAATTTTGGGCAAAGGATACCATCGTGGCACTCAGAGAAGGCCGCAACGAAAGCGGCGCGATCGGCGGTGGGCCGCAGGCTGCGAGCCGCCAGGATCAAGACAACGAGACTTCAGTAGCCTCGAAAAGCGGACAGGTAACACCATCTTCCGCGAAAGACACAAGCGATAACAAAGGCGGGCAGGTGGCAGTTTCGTCTCAGGCACAGGTAACAACCGCAACGACCACCGCAGAAGCGCCTCCACCGAAAAAGAAGGGCAAGGCCAAGCGGGTCTTCACGCTGGTTCTGCTCGCCGGTCTCGGCTTTGGCGGATATGAGGCGTACCATTGGTGGACCGAAGGCAGATTCATTGCCAGCACGGACGACGCCTATGTGACCGCGGATATCACCGTCATCCTTTCCAAGGTGTCCGGTTATGTTGCGTCTGTCGCTGTCGGCGACAATCAACGCGTGAAAGCCGGTGACGTGCTGCTGAAGATCGACGATGGCGACTACAAGCTTGCCGTCCAGTCCGCAAAGGATTCCATCGACAGTGCCCGTGCAACGGTCGATCGTATCGCGACCCAGATTACGGCTGCCAAGGCCTCCGTGCTGCAGGCTGAAGCGTCTGTTGCTTCCGCCAAGGCGCAGAAGGACGAAGCTTCCGCGAACTATGATCGTCAGAAAAGACTGGCGGACAACAAGTTTGCCAGCCAGGCAACGCTTGATACTGCCGATGCCTCACTGAAAGGCGCGCAGGCGGATCTGGAAAATGCGCAGGCGGCGGTGACGCTGGCCAAAGCCAATATCGATGTGCTCAACGGCCAGAAGAAAGAAGCCGAACAGGCAGTGGTTGCTGCCAAGACAGCTCTTGAGAAAGCCGAGCGCGACCTCGCCTTTACCATCATTCGGGCACCGGTCGATGGCATCGTCGGCAACAGGGCAGCCCAGGTCGGCTCCCTTCTGCAGCCGGGAAGCCGGATTGCCGCGATCGTGCCGTTGGCCGACACTCACATCGATGCGAATTTCAAGGAAACTCAGCTCGAGGGTATCCAGCCCGGGGCAGAGGTTGAAATTTCCGTCGACGCTTATCCGGACCAGCCGATCAAGGGAACCGTGGAAAGCATTGCGCCTGCGACCGGTTCCGTCTTCAGCCTTCTGCCGGCGGAAAATGCGACAGGCAACTTCACCAAGGTGGTTCAGCGCGTGCCGGTGAAGATCAAGGTTCCGGAAGAAGAAATAACAAGCGGACATCTGCGAGCTGGCATGTCGGTGGTTGTCGAAGTCGACACCAGGACAGGTGGCCAGAAAGACAACGTCGCCCTGTCGGCGCTCCACTAGACCTTCAGGTGCGGATCAAGGGTCCGTATCAAATCAAGTCCTCCCCGCGGCCTCCAACCGCACAAGCCCGGTATCCGCATCTTGCGGATGCCGCCCCTTTGAAGAGCAAACCGTCGACAGCAAGACCTGCGCGGATGTTCCAACAGTATCGAATGATCGGCTACAGGCCATTCCGTCTCTTTCGGCTGAATGACCGCCGGTTCAAGGCTACGTCACATGAGCGAGACGGCACAAAGCGCATCCATCGACGGACGCAAGCTGTTCACCTTCCTCTGCATGGTGTTCGGCATGTTCATGGCGATTCTGGATATCCAGATCGTGTCCGCATCCCTGTCAGAAATCCAGGCCGGGCTTGGAGCTTCCCAGGACGACATTCCCTGGGTGCAGACAAGTTACCTGATAGCGGAAGTCATCATGATCCCGTTGTCCGGATATCTCTCGCGCATGCTGTCGACGCGCTGGATGTTCGCGCTGTCAGCGGCCGGTTTCACAGTGATGAGCCTGATGTGCGCCACTGCCTCCACGATCGAGGAAATGATTGTCTACCGCGCCTTGCAGGGGTTCCTCGGTGGCGGCATGATCCCGACGGTTTTCGCGACGGCTTATCTGATTTTCCCGCGTGAGAAATTCAACGTCATCTCTCCCGTGATCGGTCTTGTTGCAACGCTGGCACCGACCATCGGTCCGACGTTCGGCGGTTATCTCACCGAATTCGGCTCCTGGCATTGGCTGTTCCTGATCAACGTGGTGCCGGGCATCTTCGTTACGCTTGCCGCTGTTACCCTGATCGATTTCGACGAGCCGGATCTGTCTCTGCTCGATCATTTTGACTGGTATGGCTTCGCGGCCATGGCCATCTTCCTCGGTTCTCTGGAATTCGTTCTTGAAGAAGGCTCGGGCGAAGACTGGTTCCAGAGCGGCGAGATCGTTTTCTTTTCCGCAATCACTGTGCTGGGAGCTGCGATCTTCTTCTGGCGGGCGTTCACGGCGCGAGAACCCATTGTCGATCTGAGAGCCTTTGCCGACAAGAACTTCGCCATGGGCAGTCTTTTCAGCTTCATCATGGGGGTGGGGCTCTACGGCCTGACGTATCTTTATCCGGTCTATCTGAGTGGCGTTCGCGACTACACCTCGCTGCAGATTGGCGAGACCATGTTCGTGAGCGGACTTGCCATGTTCCTTACAGCCCCGATTGCGGGGCGGCTGATGTCCGTACTCGATCCGCGTGTGATGATGGCAATCGGCTTCTCGGGCTTTGCGATCGGCACCTACATGGTGACCGGTATTACGCACGACTGGGATTTCTGGGAACTGCTGGTTCCGCAGATCCTGCGTGGCTGCTCGCTGATGCTGTGCATGGTGCCGATTAACAATATCGCCCTTGGTATGTTGCCGCCGCAGATGATCAAGAACGCATCTGGCCTGTTCAACCTGACCCGAAACCTGGGAGGAGCCGTCGGTCTTGCGGTGATCAACACGCTGCTGACCAATCGGCAGGATTTCCACTACGAACGTATTTCCGAAACGGTCAACTGGTCGCGTCCCGTCGTCAACGAGACATTGACCAACATGACACATGCGTTCTCGGAACTGGGTCAAAATGCGGAAACAGCGGCCTTGAAGACGTTGTCTGGCATCGTCACCCGCGAAGCGTTCCTGCTTTCCTTCTCGGATATTTTCCTGATCCTGACAGGCTTGTTCCTCGCTCTTGTCGCCGCGCTCTATTTCGTGGAGCGACCGAAACCGGCACCTGCCGGTGGTGGCGGTCATTGATTTCAAGATAGTGGATCATCCGGACGAGCACTGCCGTGTCGATCAGGCCTTTCTGTCCGGTCCGAAACGAATTCTTCGTTGCATCCGGCCGCCGCCAATTCGCGTATTGGCCGGTCTTGACGGTGGCGGATGATCGTCAAATGCAGCCTGTGCACTGACGTCACCCTTCGTTGCGGTTTGGCCTTGTGCAAGCCTGTCGGCCATCCATCGGGCAACCTGAGGTGTCGCGACACTGGTTCCGTCGAGAGACACCAGCGAGCCGCAGCGTGATCCGGCGCTCAATATGCCTCGCAGGACCGGTGTGTCGTCGCTGACCGCGGCTGCATCCGGACCGTTTCTCGTCGGACCGGTTGCATTGAATGCCGTTGTTACCGGACCAGCGGCAGAATAGTCGGCCAGATCGTTGCGGGTTTCGACATATCCAGCAAGAACTGCGGGAAACTCGCCGCAGGCAAAGCCGCTTATGGTGCCGCTGCGTTTGACCAGGCAATCGGATCCGGGCGGATCGATCGGCAAGGGGGCCCCAAAGCTGTCGAAACGCTGATAGTCGTCATTGTCGAAATAGGATTGACGTCCCAATGCCGGGAACCCGGGCAAGGTTTCGTCGCGCCGTATCCAGACCTGAACCCGATCAGTTTCGGTCAGGGCAACATTCTCGATTTCGATTTTCCAGACACCGGAAGGTGCCAAATCATCCGTGACGTCGTGATGAAAGGTCGGATGAACGCCGACGACAATGCAACCGCGCCAGGTTGGCGCGTGGGGAGGTGTGTAGAGGATCCGGCCGAATTCCACGTTGTCTCCGGAATGGAGGATCGCAGTCTCTCCAGGCACTGTTGAAACCGGCGTACTCCTCGGTCCCACGGGAGGCGTAACGCGCACTCTCACTAGGTTGTCAGGGTTCTCCTTCGGCGGCATCCAGATTTCGACGTAGCTCGCGCTGCGGTCGTCAGGTTGAATGCGCCAGTCTAGGCTGGCGGGCCTGACGTTACCCGTATCCTCATCCGTAAAGGTAACCTCCGCGTGGGTGCGCGCCAGATTGCCGTTCCCGGCAGGAAGAGCCACCTGGATTTCACGCTGGGTGGTCGAGTGAAGCTCGTGATCGATCTTCGCTTCGATCAGACCGGTACCATCGTGCGGTCCTGCAAAATTCCCGAAACTGAAATTGACCACCAGCGGGATCCGCTTGCCGTGATCGGTCTCGAGCCGGTAGCGTTCCGCGTGTATCTTGATGAAGTCGATCGCGCGTCCCAGAGCTGGCAGGATCTGCGCTCCGCTGACATCCATGGTGAGATCGGTTGGCAGCTGCACGCAGATGATGGGGCGCGTGTTGTCCTTCGTGCCGGGTTGGTAACCGGCGGCAAGTCCCATCACATGGGTGCCGTGGGACACTCGCATGGCGGCCGGCTTGAGGCCGGGCCAGCTGTAGTCGATCAATCCGCACTGACTGTAGAAGCGGTTCTCATCGAGGAGCCCGCTGGCCGTGTTCGCGGCAAGCAACCCGTCGATTTCGCTCCTGGCAAGGGCGTGCCCCTGCGGGACGACTAGGGAGCCGGTCCGCGGTTTGGCGTCCATGATCCAGGCAAAGGAAACGCGTGACGCATTTGGGTCGGTTTTCCGGAAAAGTTCATGGCCGAACGCGATGCCGTTGTCGATGACAGCGGTAACAACGGAACCATCCTCGACAAATATTTCCGGCAGATTGCCGGGCATGATCTGCGCGCTCGTGTCGAGCTGTCCGACCGGAACGACAGTCCCAAGGATGATGCGCTTTATGCCGAGTTGTCCCGCGTTCCTCGTCGCTTCCTGCAAGAAGATGTCTTTTGCGTAGAGTGAGGGATACAGGATCGCTTCTTTGGCCGCCCGCTGTTGCGCGGTATAGAAATTCGGGATGAGGACTGCGTCCTCAAGCCCGTTGCCACCGCCGATATCCTTGGCCCTGGCGATCAGATCATCGAGTGAGATGTCATCGAGCTCGACGAGGATGTCCCACCAAGTGTCTTCTTCTCCGGATCCGAACTTTGCTGCAACAGCCAGCCGCCAGTTCGTGACCGGATCGATTGAAAATTCATCAAGGGTTCCGTTGGTATCCGACATGACTTGACCTCCGGTTCGACTTTGCTATGCGATCACGAGCCGTCGTCTTCCAAAGGCGGGGCACCATCCCCACCATCCTCGAGTGTTCCGCCACCGCTGCTGCCACCGGCACAGGGTTCCCTCAGGTCGAGCCATTCCTGCTTTGCGCGGTTCCACAGCCAGGCCAGCGGCCTGGATTGAATGGTCGTGCCGGTGAGGGACGTTGTGGTTTCGTCGGCCCAGGCTCCCGGATCCTTCTGCGTGTGGGTTGCCGGATCGTAGAGCTGTGTCCAGTCGAAATCCCGGCTGTCAGGATACTGGTCGCCGTGGAAAGCCCATCCCTTGATTTCATTGGAACCCTGGCACCGACCCGCGAAATAGGCGCCGAGTGTAAGCCCGAGAATTGCGCCGGCCTCGCTGTCTACCGGAAAATGTACACCCGCGACGGTGCGGTTTACTGCAATGCGCGAGGCCTGACGCATGAACATCTTGCCCCAGATCGTGTCGTCGTAAGGTACAACACCGGCATCCCTCAGGAGGAGCCAAAGGACCCGGGCCAGCGTGAAGGCTTCCGTCGAATGACCGCTCGGCAGGGTGCCATGCGTGGGCGTCAGGATCATCGGCTGGATCTGCGGGGAGAATTCTATCGGACGCTTGCAGGCCAGGGCATACTTGATCCGCATCTCCACCAGGTTGGCGAGACCCTGCGCAGTTGCCAACAGCTCGATCGTATATGGTGTTCGAGCCGGTGCGATGAATGCGATTGACCGCAGAAATTCAACAGGTGTGCTGAGTTGGGCGATAATTTCAGCCGCACGATCCTGCCGCAGGTCTGCATAATTTGCCACAAGATCGAGCTGCTTCTTGAAGATCGCCATGGTTGGGCGAGACATCCTGGCGAGCATGGCATAAGCCGCGAGTGGCGTATCGGTCCCGTCAGGGTTGCTGGTCACGTTCAGGTGCCATACCTGAGCCGTTCCGGAGCACGTTCCCTCAAACTTGAAGGTGAAGCCGAGCCTCGATGCCAGTTCAAGTGCGTAAATGCTTTGCCGGACTTCCGGAGAGAGGCGGCCTAGAAAAGCATCGTATTCCGGGCAGTTCTCCTGGATGGCCGCCGTAACAGTCTGCCAGGTTCCGGCAATGCCATCGTGATTGGTGATCAGCGCGTTCACGATCAGCGGTGCATCGAAGGAAGGGGCGCCGCCGAACCCGCCAAAACCGCCAAATCCCCCGAAGCCCCCAAACCCTCCAAACCCGCCAAATCCCCCGAAGCCGCCGAAGCCCCCAAATCCTCCAAAGCCCCCGAAGCCGCCTGCCGGATATGCTGTTTCCCTTGGTGTCATGACTAACTCTCCCTACCTTTTCGATTGGCCGGTTCCACTCCATTCTCAGGACGGCAGTCCGGCTTGCCTTAGGGTATCGGCGAAGTCCTTCCCAACCTGAAACTGCGCACTTGGCGAATTCTTCAGCCAGCGGCTTACGGTCAGATCCGGCTGACGCTCGCGCAGTTCGCTTATGGTCTGAGCTGCCAGTTCGGTGTGTCCAAGACGCATTTCCGCGACAGCCTTGGCACGCAGCGTCGAGGTGTGCGCACGGTTGGAGCGAAGCGACTGGTTGGCGAACTCGAGAGCGCGGTCATATTTTTCGGCCGTAACGCAAGCGGATGCCGCAAGCGACAGGAAAAAGTACCTGTAGGGATCGATGGGAGACAGGCGGAGGGCCAGTTCCGTGTCCTTGACAGCCTCCTCACCAGCTCCCTTGAACGCGAAGAGAGTGCCGCGCAGCAGGCGGCCCATGGCGTAATTCGGATTGTACTCGAGGGCCATGTTGTAACGCTGTTCAGCTTCTTCGAGCTTGTGCGCGAGATTTGTGAGGGCAAATCCTTCGGACACAAGGGCCGTGACATTTGTCGGGTCGTGGTCGAGCGCGGTTTGCGTGCAGCTCAAGGCTAGGGATTTTTCGCGCTCTGGCGAATCCGTCCACCCCTGTTGAACCGCCAGAACGTGCCATTTTGCCTTCCATGCCAGGGCCATTGCGGGTTGGCGCGACGAACGGTGAATCAGTTCGTCAAGAAGTTCGGCGGCGTATTCGAAATGATGGCGCGAGAGCCTGTAGATCAGTCCGATCGCACTCATGAGAAGCGAATAGGCATCGAGTGTCTGCATCGGGCAGGACAGTGCCTGTTGCACCTCGCTCCGGAAGATTGCCGCGTGGCAATCCTTGGCGAACTGATACATGACGGATGAATCGCTAAGGAGGGTAGGAACCTCCTCGCTCAGGCGATCCGACCAGATCACGCGCCCGGTTTTTGCGTCGGCGAGTTCCGCGTCCAGAATTACGTGGTTCGCATCACCGCTATAGGTCCCCGACAGGACAAAATCCGCCTGAAGCGTCTCCGAGATCTTGGCAAGGGAGATGTTCCGCATGCGAAAACCTGTCGTCGACAGGCGGGAAATGACATTGAGTTCCGAGGACCGGGACAGTGCGACGATCAATTCCTCTGCGAGCACTTCACCGAGCACGTAATTGTCTCTTGATCTGCTGCGTGGCGTGAAGGGAATAACCGCGACGGTGGGGAACAGGTCTTCGAATTGCTGTAACGGAAAAATGCTCGGGTGGGTTCCCACGGGATGGACCCTGAAGGCCCGCACCGTCTCGGCGACATTCTTGAGGTGGCAATCACCAAGATCCTCGAATTCCGCGTCGAGTTCGCTTGCCAAGGCATCCCTGACCTCGGCGGAGGCAACAATCTCTCCGGGGCGGGCAAGTGACATGAGACGGGCGGCAATGTTGACGTGGCTGCCATAAATGTCGTCATCGCCGGTGGTGAGCACGTCGCCGGTGTCGATACCGATGCGAACCTGCAACCGGTTCACGGCAGGGAGTTGCTCGTTGATCTTTGCCAGTTCCGTGGTGAGACGCATTGCAAATCGGACTGCACTCGTTGCGTGCTCGATTTCAGCCAGAATGCCGTCGCCCAATGACTTCACGAGCCTGCCATCGTGTTCCGGCAGAAGGTCATCTTTCAGGTAGGCGACAAAGGAGAGCCAAGCTCCTATGGATGCATTGTCGGCGGTCGTAAACAGCCGCGCAGATCCAACTACGTCGGCAAAAAGTATTACTTTCTGCCGATTCTCCCATTTTTCGAATAGCCGTACGGGCTTTCGGTATTCAGCGGCTGCCTGCATGAATTCCCTCGTAGCGACAAAATCGCTCCACCTGAAAACAGTCTTAAATCAAATATTAGGCACCAATTTTTCGTAGAAATAATGAGGTAATTAACAATGATTGTTTCACGTAGACAGATTTTCACACGCATTTTCAACGCGAGCTGCGCCGTGGACAGGCGAAAGCGCTCTGTGTCCACTTGCGTGCTTGATAATATATTTCCTTTTGTCGCTTCTAGCTTGCCGTCAATCTTGCCATCTGTAAAGCAATACATTTATTACGCTAGGGAAGTTTTCCTTAAATATTTAAATTTGATTTTTTAGATGCGCACTTGCACGCGATCCTCAGAATATAGGAGGGGTGCGATGTGCTTCCGGTGCAATTGGCACTCGTGAAGCCTTCCGGCTGTCCTTTTCGGTTGTTTTCCTGATCCTGACAGGCTTGGTCCTTGCCTTTGTCGCCGCGCTCTCTTTCGTGGGGGAACCGAAACCGGCACCTGCCGGTACCGGCGGAGGTCATTGATCCGTGTGGTCGGCTATCTAGCCAGGCGAAGTGATTTCGTCTTTGAACGCCGGGAAGAGGGGGATCTTGGAATATTGCAACTTTCAATACACGTAATGGTATTGCTGTCGCATTCCGTCAACCTGGGGCGTTACATCTTCGTTATTTCATGCTAACGTAGCTGCCTGTTTGAAAAACAGATTGATGCGCTTTTGATTTGCAGGCGCCGCAAGTAAATTTTCGCTTTTCAAAATTCAGATGACTGTTCTCTCGAGTTTTCAATGGGAGGAAATAATGGCAGGCATAAGAAAAGACATTGCCAAGCTCGGCGGGCCATGGTCCGACACGATGCTTTGGTATGCGCGAGCCGTTGGTGAACTGCGGTCGCGCCAGTTGCGTGATCGGACAAGCTGGCTCTACCTGGCAGCGATCCACGGCATCAATCCTCAAGGCTGGATTGACCAGAACATCATTTCACCGACCACGCCGGCACCAAACGCCGACGAGCAACGATTGATGTTCAACCAGTGTCAGCATGCGGGTTGGTTTTTCCTGCCCTGGCACAGGGGCTATCTGCATGCGTTCGAGGCAATCCTGGCAGACTGGATTGTCAGCCAGGGCGGTCCGACTACATGGGCATTGCCCTACTGGAATTATCTCAACGGGTCTGATCCTGCGTCTCGAGACTATCCGCAGGAGTTTCTGGACAGCACCATTCCGGGTGACAACACGCCGAACCCGTTGGCCAACGCATTTCGTGGCCCTGCCGTGAAACTTGGTCCGCAGGCCTGGATCAATGTCGACATTTCGCTCGACGCGCAAACCACGCAGACCGTTTATACATCAATCCCCGGCACGCTTGGATATGGCGGTCCTATCAGCGGCTTCGACCAGCAGGGCAATGCATATGGTGCGGTCGAAAGTGACCCGCACAATTTCGTGCATGTCATGGTGGGCGGCAACGTACCGCCCAGTCCGACCGGCTGGATGTACGATCCGGATTTTGCCGGTCTCGATCCGATCTTCTGGGTTCACCATTGCAACATCGACCGCTTGTGGGCGGCCTGGATGACCGGGGGAGGCAACTCCCAGGAAACCAGCCGGCCCTGGCTCAACGGGCCGTTCCCGCGCCAGTTTGCGATGCCGGACGCACAACAAAATATTTCCATTTTCACGCCGGAAGACACGCTGCCGGGCGCGGCTCTTGCGCCGGTCTATGATAATCTGATCGATGGAACGGGCATTACGCCCACCGTGGGGATTGCAATGGCCACTACACCGACAGGTCGGGGCACTTCGACACTCGTCGGGGCAAACGACGAGGTGCTGCAGGTTACCGCAAGTCCGGTAACGGCACGCGTGAAACTGGCTGCAGCGCCAGTTGCGGCCCTTGCTGCTGCAGCCCCGGCCGCAGCGGAGCGACTTTATCTCAACGTTGAAGGTGTCCGGGGAAATTCTCCGAGCGGTGTTCTTTCCGTTCGTGTTGTTGCGCCAGGCATACCGGATGCGGAAATCAACGAAACTCTGGTGTTCTTCGGCCTTGGAAAGGCCAGTTCAACCGACGGTTCGCACGCAGGCAACGGCCTGTCATCAACCGTGGAAATCACTGACAAGGTTGCGGCCATGCAGGCGCGTGCTGGTGCTGCAATCCAGGAGCTTGAAGTCAGCCTCGTTCAGCCCGAGGGAGCCTCGTCGGAAATTACCGTCGACCGGATCAGCATCTACCGTCTCAGGGTTAGATGACATGTCCCGGCTGGCGGCCTTTGCCGTGCAGACCGGTCGGGGCGCAATGCCCTGGCTGGTTGCCTTGAGCGTGGGCAGCTACCTCCTGCTCGGTTTCGCGCAACCTGCTTCGAACGTCGCGGCTCTTTGCGGGCGTCTGAATGTTGCGCAATCCGTTTTTCTGCCCGCACCGAACCTTCAATTCTCGCAGATCTTTCAAGCGGTAGCTGCGGACTGGATCCTGATGGTCGTCGCCATGATGGCGCCGCTGGTTGCCGCCAATCTGTCTTATGTCGGCCGAGTGGTGCATGCGTCCCAAAGGGTGGCTGCAAGTATTGCCTTTCTGCTCGGTTATCTTTGCGTCTGGATCTTGTCGGGCCTGTTGCTTGTGCCACTGGCGTTTGTCCTGGCGCTTACCGGCGCCTGGATCGACCTGTCGTTGGCGCTCGGTGTCGCTGTCGTTTGGAGTATGTCCCCGCTCGCCCAATGGGCCAGAAACAGGTGCCACGGTACCAGCCGGATGGCAGCTTTCGGACAGGAGGCACAGGCTGATGGTTGCTGGTTCGGTCTTCGAACCGGGGCGGCTTGTGTGTTTGCCTGCTGGCCCTGGATGCTTGTGCCTTTGCAGGTGGAGACCGGCCATATTGCCGTGATGGTGCTGACAGGTCTCTATCTTTTCGCCGACCGGATTGCACCGCCTGCCGCACCAGTCTGGCGCCTGCCTCCGGCACTGGAAACTGTTCTGGGGGTGTCGCTCCTGCCAGGAGGACGCGGACCAAACGGGCACAGTCTGCGCCACACCAAGCCGCTTGCTGCAACAAGCCAACTTGTCCGGACACGCCATTGACGGTCAGAGGAGGAAATCATGCCGATCAATTTCATTCCGAACGACCCGAGAGCCGGACACCCGCCTGCAGCCGTCATCGAGGCGCATGCTGAGCGGCCAGATGAACTGGCCCGGTATGTCTATCTGGGCTCCGTCCCGGAAGACACATATCCAACTGACAGCGACGGCTTTCTGTTCTGGCAATGCCGCGAGGCCGCTCTCAGAGCCATCGACCTTTGGGAGTTGATCGACGGGAGCACGCTGACCACGTGGCAAAACGGGAAAACCTTGCGGTTGAAACACAAGACACCGGGGCAGCCCCAGCTCAATGCCTTTTACGACAGGCTTTCGCTCTCCTTTTTTCAGGTGGATGCTGCCGGGGGAGACAGTTACCGCTCAGGGGCAAGTACGGATGTTGTCGCACACGAGGCGGGTCATGCCTTTCTGGATGCAATTCGCCCGGATCTTTGGGGTGCTTTTCAGGCGGAGCCGGGTGCTTTTCACGAAGCCTTCGGAGACTGCATCGCAATTCTCGTCGCGCTTCAGGACGAGGCGACCCGCAAGGTGCTTGTGGATCAAGGTCTGTTGAGACAGAAGAACTTTGTAGAGTCCACTGCAGAGGATCTGTCCCACGGTATTGCTGTCCTGGTCGACGCAAATCACAATGCGGCGGTCCCTCGGCGCGCTCTCAACACACATCAATGGGTGATGCCGGCCTCCTTGCCGGTGTCAGGTGGCCCGGGCGTTCTGATCAACGAAGTACATTCGCTGGGCATGATCTTCAGCGGTTGTTTTTACGACACGCTGACGAACATCTATCAGTCGCGCGGTGTGGAGAGCGAAAAAGGATTGCTGGCGGCGGCTAGGACGGCGGGAGAGTTGCTGGTTTCTGCTGCGCGTACGGCGCCACTTAAACCCCGATTTTTCCAGTCTGTCGGCAACGCCATGCTGATTGCGGACGGAATGCGCAATGCCGGGGTCAATGCCCAGGCGATCCGGGACGGGTTCGAGAGCCATAATGTGCTGTTGAATGCCGAACAACTGACATCCCCCACCGTGGTTCTGGCTGGCCGGCCGCCTTCGGAAACCGTTCATTCCGTTCGTGATGTGCTGACACAGGCCTCCCGCCGCAGCCTGCTGGAAGTCACCGGAGATGATACGGATCAGCGGTTCTACGGCAGCCGGGTTCAGCTTGGCGACCAGTCGGTAGCAGCCGTTCGGCGGCGCCAGAAAGTCTCGCTCGCAGATGTCGCCAGCGATCTGGAAGGCGTCTATTGCTACGTTGAGGAAGACGTCCTCATCGGTGAGCAAAACGGGAATGCCGCCCTGCTGGGCGAAGTGGAAACAGTTCGGCAATCCGCTGTCGAGGCACAAAGCTTTGTCTTCAGCCTGCATGCCGCCGGTCAGATTTCCGAAGAGGCCCACAGCCAGGCGGGCGACGATACGATCGGTGCGGTGAGCCATGTGGTCAGTAACGTGGGGGAGGAGCGTCGATTGCTTCGAAAGCGTTTCAATTGCCGGTGTCACGCTCTTCCAGGTACGGCAAGGGCCTTCCTGTGTACTTGATCAGTTGAAGCCCCTTCGCCGAAGTATGCGTCTTCCGGTCTCATCAGTTTCGACATAGTGCGTCGGTTGTCCGAGCAGTGGCGACGCCATGCCTTCAAGCTCTCCTGCTTCAGCTTGGCCTGCCTCACCTGGTGCCATCTCAAGCTGGCCATTGGCCCGCAGACTTTGAATGTAGGCCTTTGCCTCCTTGATCGTGTCTTCAGCAACCTCTTTGAATGCGACAGGGTGAGGGCTGTCCGGCTGTTCAATGACAAACGACGTGGGAAGGTTCAGGAAGAGGCCGGAGAGGGCGCCAAGTGCGCTGTCTTCCACGGATATCAGGCAATGACCTTCTGCTTCGATCCGCTCCGGGCGGAACGAAACTTGCTGGAGGTCGACAACACCTTCCGCGGCTGCCAGAACCGGCAGCACCAGTTGCAGGTTCTCGGCCGCGTTTCTTCCGGTTTTTCGGGCAATCTTCAATAGCATTGCCGGCCAGCCAGACATTCCATCGGCGCCAGTCTCCTCCAGAAGTAGTTTCGGTAAACCTGGCGGGAGAGCGGCGTCCGTGCTGCCGGGTCTGGTGTCGACCAAAACACATTCCGATGCGGGATCATTTACCGCGAAACGTTCCTGCAATTCTCTCAGGATTGTTGTGTCAACACCGGGTTTGTTCGTCTCAACGACCGGGGAGGAGCCAGCTGGAAGCCGTAGCTCTCTCAAGGTGGACAGGACTGCAGCCGCGTCATTTGACGAGCGAACAACCAGCGCAAAGGCAAGCCGAGCTCCCGTTTCACCTCTCATCTGGCCAATCGCATCCAATGCCTCACAGACGAAGGGTCTGAGGGCGCCATGCGGGTCAAGAAGACTGTCCGGTGTCAGAAGCAGCAACCGCAGCAGTTTGGCCTCCTGGTTTCCTCAGACGCGTTGCAGGAATTCAATGACCCGCCGGGTGAGCAGGGCAGACGCTTCTGCATCAAACGATGGTAGCGAGCTGTCGGCGAAATAGTGCTCCTCTCCGGGATAGAGAAAAAGAGCCGCATCCTCTGCCGTTTCAACGATCTCGCGCGCGGCATCGATGTCACCTTCGCCGACGAAAAAAGGATCATTGTCCATAGCGTGGATTTGAACAGGGACGGCGTTAGGCCAGGGCCCAAAAGACCAGTCACCGCTGATCGGCAGGCAGGAGTGGAACAGCAAGGCAGCCCGTGCTCCAGGCCGGGTTTGAGCTAGCTTCTGCGCCGGTAGCACACCAAACGAGAAACCCGCGTAGACGAGATCGTGGGGGAGTTCATCTGCCAAACGGACACCGCGTTCACGCATTTCGTCAAAGCCGGTTTTCTCGATGAAGGCGAGGCCCTTCTCGATGCTGTTGAACGTATTACCCTCGAACAAATCCGGCGTGTGCACTTTGTGGCCGGCCTGTCGCAGATCGTCTGCAAACTTCAGCACCCCGGAAGTCAAGCCAAGCGCATGGTGAAACAGCAGAACCTCAGACATCTGGCTCCTCCAGAAGTGGAAAATAGCACGCAGAAAGGCATCGTGTCATCGGTGGGCGCATGCAACGGCGCGACCCGTTTCCGGGGACGCCTGTACGTCGGACGGACTTCTGACTTTCCGAAGCTGATTGGCAGCGAAAGCGGTAACAGGCGGGACTGCGCGCGGGCAGCACGGAGGTTACGCGATCCCTATTTCCTTTCGGGGTGGCAGACCTCCGATGCTCTTAGCACGCCGCGCCTGTTGCCTCGCATTTTTGCCTTCCGGACTTTGTGGTCCGGAAGGCTGTATTCGTGGAATTGAAGATCCGCCGCTTGCTTAGGCTTACTGCGGTGGCGGCGCAGCGTTCATAATCCGCTTCGACATGTCCTCAACAGACGTGGAGAAACTGGCAATCCGCGGCGGGAATTCCTCGAAGGAGGCAACAAACTTGTTCACCAGGCCGAGTGCCGGACCGATGGCCCAGGACCTGTTTTCCTGCCATTCGTCAAATCCCCGGGCGTCGTGGAACCGTTCAAAGGGATCGAGATCGAGGCGCGTGATCAATGGGGAGGTCATTTCGTATTGGTTGCCGTTGAACCAACGGTCCTGACTGGTGAACAGGAACTTCCATTCCCCGAAGCGCAGGCCGTGGAAAGTGGTTTCAGTGAAATAGAAGAACTCCATCCGGTTGGAGGGCCCGGTTTGGGTCAGCAACGGGGTCTGGTCATAGCCATCCAGATGAACCTTGAATGTCTTGCCGCCAATGTCCGCACCTGCCAGCAGCTGTTCCTTGATGTCGGGCTGACCCAGTTGAGACATGATGGTCGGGATCCAGTCCTCCATGGTCATAAGTTCGCCGGTGGTGGTTCCTGCCGGCGTTACTCCGGGCCAGCGCACTGCCATGGGCACCTTGAAGCCGCCTTCATAACCGCCCACGCCCTTTTCCCCCCGGAAAGGCTGGTTGCCGCCGTCGGGCCAGGAATTGGACGCCGCACCGTTGTCGGTGGAGAACATCACCATCGTATTGTCGGCGACGCCGAGTTCGTCCAGCAGGTTCAGAAGCTCACCCACGTCGTCGTCCAGTTCCACCATGCCGTCGGCATAAACATTGCCGGTGCCGGTGATACCGTCATAATGGTCGTTCAGGTTGGTGCGATAGTGCATGCGGGTGGTGTTGTGCCAGACGAAGAACGGCTCGTTGGCAGAGACAGCCTCCGTAATGAAGCGCTTGCTTTCTTCAAGCACGTCCTGGTCGAGGTTGCGCTGAATTTCCTGGCCGAAGGGCCCGAGATCCTCGATCTCCTGACCGCCATCTGCTTTTGCAAAGCTGTGAATGATGCCTCGCTGTGCCAGGTTCGCATCCTCGAAAGCCTGTGCCGGATAATCCACCTGCTCGACATATTCCCCGGCGTTCAGGTGGTAGAGGATCCCGAAGAATTCATCAAACCCGTGGTTGGTGGGTAGATGTTCGTCCCGGTCACCAAGATGGTTCTTTCCGAATTGTCCGGTGCGGTACCCCAGGGGCTTGAGCATTTCGGCCAGTGTCGGATCTTCGGACGAAAGACCTTGAGGCGCACCGGGGAGACCGACGGTGGACAGGCCGACCCTAAGCGGGTACTGGCCCGTGATGAAGGCCGCCCGGCCTGCGGTACAGGACGCCTGGGCATAATGGTCCATGAAGAGCATGCCTTCGTTTGCGATCCTGTCGATATTCGGCGTTTCGCCTGCCATCATGCCTCGATGGTATGCCGAGATGTTCCACATCCCGACGTCATCCCCCCAGATGACGAGAATATTTGGCTTGTCTGGTTCCTGGGCTGTGGCAGCTACCGGGGCCAGGCAGGCAGCAAGTGCTGCTGCCGCAATAAGTTTCAACATCACGCGGCTCCTTCACGAACGATAAGTCCATCAAACAGCCCAATGATCCCATACGTCAAATGGGTTGCAAAAAACCCTTATGCTAACTTTGGGTGTGAGTTAATGCGAGTGTTCGAACAGGAAGGGTATATGCCACCGGAAAGTGAGCTGCTGATTTCGGGACATGGTGGCAATGACTTCCAAAGTTGCGCCGACCAGACAGATCAGTGAACGTTGACGATTAACGCAAAACGAGGCCCAATTCGTTGCTGGATAATATCCCGGGAAAATTGCATACTGGAGCTTCGCTACCAAATTGAAGGTGCTCCTTTTTCTTCGGTTTTGGGAACTCGTATTGAAAAGCGGCGGGGCAGACTGGCGAGTATCAAGGTAGAGAACTGCCTTCATGCAAAATCGGTCTGTCAAACGGGCACTAAGTGCGCAAGCAAGTGGAAACCGACACACAGGGCCATGCAGCAAACCCGTAGCGACTTTTGAGGCAGGAGAGGCGGACGTGGGCGAGACCAGAACCAGCAAAGCACGCAGACACTCACTCACCTTGAAGGTGTCGCTGTTCGCACTGATGTGCCTTGCGGGCACACCGCAGCAGGCAAACTCGGCTGAAAGCGGTGTCGGGTTTTATCTGCTTGGGTCCAAGGGGCCATTTGCGGCGGTGCTACCCGGGCCGGGTGTCTACTTTCAAAATGACGTCTATTTCTATTCAGGGTCTGCCGGGGCGAGCCGTGACCTGCCTGTTGGCGGCAGGATTATCGGCAATGTCGACGCGACCGCCTACATCGATCTCGCAACAGGCTTGTGGGTTGTACCGACAAGCGTACTCGGGGGCAGCCTTGCCCTGCAGGCGACGGTTCCCTGGGGTGGACAATCCGTCGATGCTTCACTTGATGCCGGCGGAATTCTCGGAGCCTCTGTCAGCGATACGGTGTTCACGATCGGTGACCCCGTGGTTGGCGCCTCGCTGGGCTGGCACAACGGCAATTGGCACTGGACGACGGGTTTCCTTGTCAACGTGCCGGTGGGGGACTACCAGAAAGGCGAGATTGCCAACGTTGCCTTCAACCGTTGGGGGCTCGACATCAACGGTGGCGTAACCTGGTTCGATCCTAAAAGCGGTTGGGAGGTTTCCGGTGTAGCCGGTTTCACCTTCAACGGCGAAAACCCGGCCACGAACTACACCACCGGAACGGAATTTCACTTCGAAGGGGCGCTCACCAAAACCTTTTCACCCCAGTTCTCGGCAGGGCTGGTCGGCTATTACTACGACCAGATTACAGCCGACAGCGGATCCGGCGCGAGGCTCGGCGATTTCGAGGGACGCGTTGCCGCTCTTGGTGGCACGGCCAGCTACAATTTCCAGCTTGGGCAGACACCGGTCTCGACACGTGTGAAGGTTTACCGCGAATTTGCTGCCGAAAACCGTTTGGAAGGGACTTCGGCGTATCTCACCCTGACGATCCCGCTAAGCGTGAAACAGTAGATCGGGCATAGCCCAGTCAATTTGTGGTCAATGCGAAGTGGCAGCTTATTCGAAAGCCTGCGACTAGTCGCACAGTCAGGCTTAACAACCAAAACCCGCCCGATCGTTTCCGATAGGCGGGTTCTTTCGTCTGGGCGCCGGGAGCCGCGCTGTGGCCGGTGGGAACCGGCCTGGGCGAACTCCCGGCTAAGCTTTGTGTGCGATCGAATTCAGACTTCCGGCCGGTGTCGGCTGTACGTGAATGCATAGTATGGCTCGCGGGGAATATAAGCTATTGAAATTCAAGGTCTTTATTCTCAATTTTGGCTCAGTCCTTCCCGGATTTTGGCCAAAGCCGTACTCAAATGCATGAATAATCTGGCTCAATAGAAGCCTAAGTCCTTGAAGTCCGGACGGCAGGCACAAAAAAGCCTCCCGGAATGGGAGGCGTTATCGACGATCGCGGGTCTGCCGGTTCAAGGCGTCGGAATTAGATCCGGATCGGCTGACCGAACCCGGTCCAACGCATAGAAGGTTGCCGGGATCTGGTCCTTGGGAAAGGCGGGCGTGACGCCCAAACCATCAAGGCGTTTCATCATGGTCTGGAGATGAGCCCCTGATCTGCGGGCGAGGGAACTGGCGGTCTCGAACTTGTCCATGAAGGCGGTCAGGACGTCTCGCTTCACGATGGTCTGCGGGCAGCGGTTGATCGGGTTGACCGCGATTTCAGCATCAAGGTGATTGTGCGCGATGAGCGCCTTGATCACCTGCGTCGTGGTCTTCAGCTTCTGCTCGACTTCGCGAAGGGAGTAACCGCCGTGGTCCTCCCGACGGACAAGTGACTTCACCTCTTCCGGATCAACGAGTACGGCAAGAAAGCCAGTCAGGTCCGGATCTGTTCGGATCGTGCCCAGGCGATTGTCCAGGATCAGTTGCACGACTTCCAGTGTGGAGCAGTTCGCCATCTTCGCTGCACGCAGGATCGGTTCCAAGGACTTCTCTTCACCCGTTACTGGCGCTGCTCCACCAGCCAACGCTGCCAGGAATTCGTCGAGATCGCGTTTTGCGAAGGCATGGTTCTTGAAGACATCTGTTCCTCCTTGGAGCCAAGGCTTCAGAATTCCTGCCTCGAACAGTCGCCGGTCAACAGGACGAGGCGCGTTGATGTAGGCCTGGGCCTGCTTGAGGGACATGCTCTCTTCGATCCGGTCCAGATAGAACTTGGCGTCGTCGGCACGGAACAGGGTTCGTTCGTTTGACAGGGCAATCTGTTCGTCAGCAATCAGCCCGACCGCCTGGAGAACCTTTCGAAGCCGCTTTGGATGGGCTCCGGTTTCAAGGTGGGCGGAGTGAATGGAATGAAGGACCCGTTTTGTCGGTCGTTTGCCGAAAATCTCGTCGTCAGGTCCCATGGGCAACGTATTGAAAGCATGCTCGGTGATGATCTCGCGGAGAGCGTCGTAAGCGGTGTCGCCGGTCTCATGCGCCAACCATTCATAGAGACGCCCATAGATCTGCTTGGGGCCCCACGCGTGTCGCGTTTGCATGAATGCCCGCTGCATGTCGTTGAGGTGCGCCCGGATGCTCTCGGGGCCATGTGCGGCAATCTCAAAGCCGGCCTGGCCAGCGTCGTACCATTGGTCCTCCGACAGGGTTTCCGCCATCACCTGGGCGCCATGGATCTTGGTGGCTCCGATGATTTCACAGGCCCGAGCGGCAGCATAGACGGGGAGGGACGAGAGCCAGAACTTGGACGGTTGGTCTTTGATACGGCTCAGGACATAGGTCTCGAAGTCCGACGGCACCCGGTCACGTGCCTCGGCAACATGCCCGTCGATGTCCTCCGCAAAGGGTCGAATAAGCCGCGAGAAGTCGTGCAGCATCTGAGGGGTATCCTCGGTCGCTGCCACGATCAGAGGCGTATTGTGTTTCGGGCAAGTTCGGACCGATGCAATCATCCAGGACCAGCGGCCATATGGCCGAACCCTCTCATGGTCAGCGCTGCACTCCAGATCTGCCTTGATGCAGTGAGGACAGACGCGAACCGTCGAGCGGCGAAGCGAAGCCCTGGGAAGGGGTTCGGCGTTCATCTTGAAAGAACGGTCGCCGGTGCGCTCAAGGATTGCGCACGGCAAACGTCCGTTCTCGAAGCCGACAAGCTCGGCGAACTCGCCAACCTCATTCGGGTCGCCATCGCAAAGGGACTGGAAGTTCAGGCCCATGTCTAGGCAGAAGTCACGGGCACGGCGAGATGCCATGGCGGCGACGCGCGACACGAAGCTCGTGAGGGTTTCATCCGGGTGACAGGTGGGGATGTAGAAGGGATCGAGTTTCATGCTTAAGCCCCCCGGACGACCTTGCGACTCCGCTTCTTCGGCTTCGGTTCTTCCTCAACTTCCTCCTCGGGAAAAAGGGTGTTGCGGACGTCAACGTTCTGCCACTCGACGCCGTCGGCGAAGACATTGTGCTCCGGGCGGCAACCGGTCTTGGCCTCATAGGCCCGCTCGAAATCACCCATGAGGGGGTTCTTCCTCCCTTCTTGAAGGGTCAGGAAAAGGGCTTCCTGCACGACTTCGATAAGGTACCCCAGGCGACCTTCGGTGCCATGGAGGAGACGGCTGGCGAGTTCCGGAATTGGAAGGCCGTCGAGGGACAACTCCGCTTTGTGACTGAAATTGCCGAGAACGTTTCGAATTTCCTTCAGGTCTTCCTTGCGGGCTGTCAACTGGTCGAGGCGAACAAAGGTGCTGCGGCGGCGCAGTTGGAAATCACTCTCGATGACGTGAGCGAGTTTGGGCATGCCGGACAGGATCATCCAAATTGGCCAATCAGCGTGCTGCATCACCCCCTTAAGGGTGTCGCAGACCTTGAGTGCCTCGGTAGGGTTATTCAGCTGAGTCAGATGCTGCAATTCGTCAAGGTGCAGGAAGCGGATCTTGCGCAGGGCGAGCTGCTCTCTGACCACGCGCCAGACGACGTTTTCCCGAAAGTCGCGGTCAACCGGATAGCCCAGACTAATCAGGATCTCGATGCCTAGCTGTTTGAGATTGCAGGGAGAGGGAGCCCGGACAGAGACGACAAAGGTCTTGTCCGATCGGACGGTCATCCCGAGGTTGGCAAAGGCGCGCTCCAGAGAGCTGGACTTCCCTGTTCCAGACTCTCCAACGACGACGACTGCCCTGCCTTCGTTCAGCCGCCCGACGCGGCTGAGGCCCAACTGCGTCTCAACGGTATTGTAGTCGTCGAAGTCGTCAAGCAGCGTGTTTAGGCGGTCGTACAGAATATCATCGCAGGGGTGAGGATAGTAGCTGTGCTTCAGCTTGACTTCGCGGGCCGCAACTTCCGGATTGCGCTTTCGTCGGCGGCGCCGTCCCTCCCGTCGTACCGGCAATTCAGCTGCGGCGGGTTCGTTGTGGTGGGTTTCAGTCTGCATCTCAGTCCTCCAGAACATATTCGAAGCCATCGTCATCATCGTCGTCGCCCAGGAACGGCATGGTATCCCTGACCAGCGACGCGGTGGTCTCACCGAAAGCTTCCGGATCGCTCGCCACTCCGACGTCATCGGGTTCATCGAGGCCCAGGATGTCGCCGTCGAACGCCTCATCGACCCGCACCCGGTCGTCAGAGAAATGGGCTTCGAGATGGGCGAGGTTGGTGGCTGTGAAGACCGGTGATGCGATGCCGCGGCGGGCGCGCGATTCATCTGCAAGACGACGAAGATCTGCGAGTGCCTTACTGGCGATCGGGGCAGAGCGGGCGGCTTCTTCGCCGTACCTTGCCAGCATGCGCTGCCGGTTTTCGACATGCGCTTCCAGAGAAACTCCATGCATCTCCAGCGTGGTGCACGGAACTTTGAGCCAGCCCTTGGGCGTCTCGACCGAGATGTGTCCGAGGTCGTCCGGATCGAAGCGAACCCTCAACTTCTTCCGAAGGCGAAACTCCCGTCGAACGCTTTGAAGCTCCGTGGACTGGTACTTGTTGCGGTAGAGCTGAATACCTTCACTGGAGAGGTCGCGTTCAACGGTGCCCCCGAAACAGGCACGCATTTCATCTTCGCTGGGGGACAAGGGCACGCCGACCTTGTTTTTGAGTGCAAGCCAGGCTTCTCGCGGTGTTTGAGTGCCCAGGCCTTCATGGCGAGTGTTGTGGTAGACGTCGACCACCCACCGGACGAGTGCCCGGCCGAGTTCTTCGATCGTCAGTGAGGCGCGTGCTTCTGCCTCGTAGTCTCCTTTCTCCACGACATTGGTGAAGGTCCGGCCTTCAAAGAGCGAAATGACTCCGGAGTGGAAGCTGCTGAACACACGCTCGATGGAGCCGCGTAGGTAAGGCGCGCCAGCAACGGCGTAGTCGACAGCGATCCCGGCATCGATCGCTGCGGTGCTGAATGCACCGGCGACATAGGCCGGGCCGTTGTCCACGCGGACCATTTGGATCCGACCAGCCATATCCCAGGGGTGGTCGCAACCGGCGACCTTCGCGATATCGCTCTTGTCGGTCATTGCCATCTTCAAAGTCGCGATGGCGAGATCAGTAGTCGCCGTACGAGCCAGCTGCATCGCCAGGATGCACTTGGTTCGAACATCGATGGCCGCCGAGAGCTGCATGCGCCCGACTTCCTCATCCAATTGCTTCTTTGCAGTGATGCCCAGCCCTTCCCAGACGGGATTGCCCTGGAGCAGGGTTTGAAGCGAGACCTGCCACTCGTCCATCTCGACGAGCTGCAAGGGCCACTCCGGGTCATGCTTGCCTTGAATGTATGCGTACTTCTTCTTAGCAAACGACACACCACGCCGGCCGGCATCGACGTGATAGGGCGCCAGCTTGCGAATTTCCGCACGCATTGCCGCTTTGCTCGGCAGCGGCAGCGCTGGCAGCCCTTTTTCGGCACGCACTTCGTTCAAATCGTTGAAATGTTCGACAAATTCGCGATAGACCTTCTCCATGGTCGGCTTCAGAAGGCTGGCATATTCGCAAGCACCATTGCGCAGAAGCGCCCGGACGTCCGGATGAAGGCGATCCGCCCGGTTGCCGCACTTGTGCTTCAAGGGACAGAGCGCCATCACATTGAAGTTGGCGGCTTCGTACTTCTGAAGCCACCGGCGGACGGTGCTGGGACGCGGGATCTTGAAGGTTCCACCCGTCTGCTGGCTGCTGAACCGCGTTCCCGGAGCATGCAGTGCAAGCCGGGTGCCCCACTTGCCGTGAAGGATCGCAATCGCTTGCTCCAGCGCGGCGTCACTGCGCGACGCCTCACCGGCAGCTTCCATCTTGAGGAATTCATCGCAGATGAACTGGCGGAAATGAACGAGTTCCGCGACTTCCGGCTTCAGGTCGGAAAGCCTGACGTTGGGACCGATCTTGAGAGCCTGCATGGAGAGGTCAAATGCGCCTCGTTCCTCAGTGAGGAGCCCCTGCGCGACAAGGTCGTTCAGTTCAACGTACGTGAACCTTTCGTGGACGTCCGGGTTGTCGACACGCCGCAGAACGCAGAACGTCTCATCGGAGAGAGCTTCGGTATACGAAACTCCCTTGATGATGATTTCGGAATGGGGGGAGAAACGGATCCGCGAGGGGGAAGTGGAGGAGATGGTCTGGTTCGTGTTGAGGTCTGACATGTTCAAATTCCTTTCCTTGTTAGGTTGCGTTGCAGATTGATTGGCTGGGGAGCTATTGAGGGAACGCGCGTCACCGGCTCCAGATGATGCGCTTGTGTTGCGTTGGGCAGAGCGCCATGGCCTTGAAGTCACCGGCTTCGTACGTGCGGAGCCATGACCGGACGGTTCTAGATTTCGGGCAATCGAAGACGTCGATCGGCTGCGAAGAACCGGAGCGGATGTGAGAACTGTCCCGTTCTGAAATGTGGCGCAGCCAGTCGGTGTAGATGTGGCTAACCGCGACCTCCATGGAGGCATCGCATCGAGAGGCCAGGCCATTAAGTTCCAGGGCAAGAAACTGGTCGCAGAAGTATCTCTGGAACACCACGCGATCAGCAATTTCGTCTTCGAGATGCCAAAGCTGGATTTCGTGATCGTGTTGGAGGCCAAGCTCGATGGAGGACAACGCTTCTCGGTCCTGGACCAAAAGGCCCTGCGCAATCAGATCCTGGAGTTCAGCGTTGGTGAACCTCGCGTAGACGCGAGGGCGGTCCACACGTCGCAGCACGCAGGTAGTTTCGTCCGATGACACCACGACGTATGGGAGCCCGTCGATCGAGATCTTTGTTTCGGTATCGAGCGGGTGCAGAGCATCGGATCCGGTAGCCGCATCTGCGTTCTGGTCGTTGTCGGTGAGTTCGGTCATGATCAATTTCCTTCTCAGTTTGGCTGCCTTGAAATTTCGAGTTCGGTGTTGTCGTTGAAGAGGCCTCGGGTGACCGGCTTCGGCTTCTGCACGTCGAGGAAGTTCAGAACAGCGTTGAAACCGGGTGCTTCGCGTGCGAGGCACTCCGGTCACGGCACTCCTCTAATTCGAGGGCCGTGACCGGGCTGGTGGTGTTGTCGGTTTGGGAGGCTTGCGAGATCAGGAAACCTATCGCAAAGCGGCAGCGCTTCTCGCGATGTTTGCGAAACAATGCGCGATAATGCGCTCCATTCCGTTCAGGTCGGCCGGCTCGTATCGCTCAAGCCAACTACGGACGAGACGCGGTTTGGGGTGTCCAAATCTCTCGACGCTATTGGGATAGCCGAACTTGGCCCCGGGAGAGTTCTCAGAGTAATTCTCAACCCACTCGGCGCAAAGCGCAGCGATCGTGTTCTCCAATGTCGCGTCACTACAAGTCGAGTGAGCGTCAATACCCATCTTCCGGAGATTTCCGCAGATGAACTGGCGAATTCCGACCATCTCGACGGCTTGGTGCGTCAGGTACGGAGCATCGCGACTAAGATCGACTTCCACGTCATACGCATAAGGTGCAAGTTCGCCGCGTGCCTCGAAGAGGATCCTCCAGGCGACATATGCCTGGAGTTCCGAGTTCAAGCGCCTCTCGACATCAAGCGGGTTGTCAACGCGGGCAAGCACGCAGCCGTGTCTGTCCCATGTGACTGCCGTGTACTCAACGCCGCAGATGTCGATTTTCGAATCTGCTTTGACACAGATCGGGTATTCCGGAGACGGGGTCGGCTCGTTCTGAAGTTCGGTGCTATTCTCGGTCATGTTCAAATTCCTTTCTTGTTAGGCTGCTTTGCAGATTTCGAGTTCGGTGTTGTCGTTGATCCGACCACGGGTCACCGGCTTGAGCTCCTGGGAGTCGATGAGGTTGAGGACCGCGTTAAAACCGGCCGCCTGGCTGTCGAAGAGAGCGACCAGAGAGGCGAACCGGAACACCCCGTGCATCGAGGCAAGGTGCCGGCGCAGTTCTTCGATGGTCTCTTCGTCCCAGAGATTTCGCGCCCGCAGGATCAGCTCGGCATTCCGGACAAGATCGCGAGAAATCTCGCGATCGGTGCGGACAATGAACTTGTCCGCATAGGCCGGATGCTGCTGCTTGATGAGGCGATGAACCTCATCGATCCCGCTCTTCTTTCGGCGGTTGAGGGGCTTGACGTCGCAGGCAACCGTTTGACCATCGTTGAGATGGATCAGAAGGTCGAACGTGTGCTTGCGAGGCTTCCCGTCGGCGTCGACATAAGGCACCGGCTTGGGCTGTTCCTGAAACTGCATCACATCCGGGTGCGCCAGCAGGATCGTCTGAAGGTCCCTTTCAAGGGTACTTTCGTATCCAGCCCAGCGATGGCAGGTCTGGTTCAGGAGAAATCCGCGGGACGAAGCCGTGGATTTCAGAGCGACTTTGCGCGAAGCGAGCGAGGGGCGGGGTGACTTCGTGTATTTCGAATTGTCGTTTGACATGGTGGTTTTCCTTTGTGCTTGGATCTGACGTGACTGTTCACGGCAGATATTCGGCAGGCGGAACCACCGGCATCGATGTTGCCCGGACGGGCAGACGAGCGGATACGGTTCAATGCATTCCACATGGCAAAGTTCTCCTGTTCCCGCGCGGCGGCGGGTTCGAAATTCAATCGCTTGAGGGGAGAGCTGCTGTGCCGGTTAAAACGACAAAGAAGGGAATTCGTTTCCCGACATCAGCAACGGATGCTGTTCGACACGACCGAGGAGGTCACGAAGAGACAGCGCTAGGTAATCCACTGCAACGGATGTCATACCTCAGACATCGCGCAAGCAGTCGGTTACCCAACTCAAGCGTTGTGTATCGGGAGATCTTGTGCGGCTTCGCGGAGAGCCGAATTGTTCTGCATGAAAGTCATGGTCGGCTACCTCCTTTATCCTGCCAGACTGAGCTGGTGGGTGAAGCCGAAGTCGAAACACGCATCGCAACCTATTTGCGACCGGCATTTCGGAGGCAAACCTACTACCAGGGTTTTTCGCATTTGGGGAGCCCAGCCGGAGAGCGAACCGGGGTTAACGATAACAAGCTGCATTTAGGTTCTCGCCAATTTTATGGTTGTTGAATCTACGGATGGCGGAATCTCTGAGTTTTTAGCCAGATGCTCTGCAAGTTGGCGTCGATCAAGCTTCGCTGATTCTTGTAGATCTTTTGCGATCGCTAGCAGGGTTGGCTTGTTCAATTTCAAGATTTCACGTGCGCGGCGCATCTGAGTTTTCAAGACCAGATCGCATTCTCTGGAGAATTTCTCATCGGACCGGACCATTCTTTGAAGGATGGGCTCGGTGACGTCGGCCCTGAAAACCAACCCGCCAGACAGGCCAGAACAGGCCACAAGCCGGGCTGCAAGCATCGTTGCCTGCTCAAGATCCGAACCGGTCACCAGCCCTGAACCGTCAGACGGCTCATCGAAGAAAAGATCTTCCGCGGCGTGTCCGGCCAAGAGCACAGCGATACGGTTGAGATAGTCGCTGCGAACCTTGAAACCCGAGTTGGAGGAGGGGAGGACGGTTTGTCCCCCGCTTTCAATCCGGATGCCATTCGCCGGCCGGACATAGTCTCGAACGGTGACCCCCGTCGCGATGATGCCCTGGATCACATACGCCGCCACAACGTGTCCGGCTTCGTGAAACGCAAACCTCTCCAGAAGTAAAGGAGGAACTTTCGTCATTTCACTGTTGAGAGTGTTGAGTACCTGTTGGGCGTCCATTGCCCTGCCTGATCGTCTCGCCGTCCTCCGGCAGTCTCTTGCAAGCCGCTCCAACTCCGCCCCTGTCCATCCCTCGGTCAAGCGTCCAATTTCGCTGAGATCCGGTTCTGGAAGTTCAGACTTCAGGTGCTGACTGAAGATTGCCTTCCTCGCTTCGTGTTCCGGCGGAAGGATTTCGATAATGCGTTCTAGGCGACCGGGCCTGAAGAAGGCGCGGTCGATCGTCTCCAGACGGTTACAGGCGGCAACGACGACGACACCGTCGCGCTTCTCGGATCCATCGATCAGCTCTAACAAGCCGGTGATCAATTGGGTCGCATATTCTGGCGCATGACGCGAAAGCGTCTCACGGTTGCCGACGGCGTCGAATTCATCGACGAATAATATTGCCGGCGCGTTTCGCCTTGCTTGGTTGAAGGCCGAGTTGAGGCCTTTCAGCATGTCGCCGAGATGTCCGAGTGCCTGGGACTTCGACAGGGAGCATTCGATGAAACTTGTGCCACAGGATTTAGCAAGGGCTTTTGCGAACACCGTCTTCCCGGTGCCTGAGATGCCAAATAGAAGAACGCCACGATCGACGTCGCGCCATGAAAGCGCACCAGACTTCCAATCCTTGAAATCCCGAGCGAGCTCGAGGCCCCAGGATTTCGCATCACCATATCCGGACATGTCTTCGAGCGGTAAAACCCCATCGTCGTCGCGTCCGTTGGAGCTGTTTGATGTTTCCGCTTCAGCCATCGCATCAAGGATGCCGAGGGCTGCCTTGAGTGGCCGGTTTCCACGAAAGGCGATCGACAGGCTGGAGATATTGTGAGCGATGAGGTCGCCTGCGATAGGATCGCTCAATTTAAATCCTCGAGAAATTAGGAGGGCGGCTTGGATATGACGCCTTGTCGGACCGACCTCGATGGTCGCTTCTACGATATTCCGGAATGAGCCGGTAATCGGATATTGCGGGGTCCCGACAACAACCAGCCGCTCATTTTCGGTCACTCTCTCCAGAAGTAGAAACCCCTCCAACTTCTCCTTGCGCCTGTACCTGGATTTTCCCCTTTGATCGAAGAAGTATTGAAATTCCGGAGCAGTGCCTCTGCCGGGACCTTCAGGGTCGAGGCTCTGAAGTTCAATCTCAAGGGCCCTTTCATAGAGTGTCGTGTCGTGGTCGTTGGGCAGTTCGACGCCGAGGATGTAAGCTGAGCGGCGTTGGAGTTCCGGACGTCGCCGGAGCGCGCGGCGAACTGCCATGCGGGCCATCAGTAGGCCCACGTCGCGTCCGGTCCCGGCAATTAAATTTGGGCGTTTCATTCGAGTGCTTTCAGACAAGGCTGTCGCGTTCGCTCCGAAGGATTTTGGAACGTCGGCTTCGGGTTTTGGGGAATTTGGGAGACTTGAAAGAAGCCAGCAGCGCCATGAACCCTGGCGGCCGGTTCCAATCTTTCCGAGTTCGGGGAGCTATGCTGGGTATTTAATCCAGCTGATCAGTAGCTTGTTTCTTCGGGGCGGATTCATCATTGATTTCGAGGGGCTTTTACCCGTTCACTCCGTCTGGCTGCCGATGATGCAAACGGACGACGTCGTCGACATGTTCGCCGAGCCTGGACAGTCCCTTGGTTGTTACCGCCCAGCGAAGATCCTGTGATACCCAAAATAATGGCTCCAAGAATGGCCCAGTTTCTGACCTCGCTATGATGCCCGGGAAGATGACGAGTGTTTTGCTCCAATCTTGAAGGGGAGGGCCAGATGTTGCCACAGCATCCGACAGGTGCGCGCCCTTTTCGAAAGCGATTATATCGCGCGCGATTTTGAAAATTGCAGATGTTTTCAGGTGTGGGACGATCAGTCCCGGAGGTGTTGAAGCATGCACGATTTGGCTCGTTGTTTTGAACGTGGGGAAGGGTTCCCGCATATGAAGGTCTGCGGGTCTGTATTGGTCGATGCTGTTGGATTGAATGCTTTGAGGGCTTACAAGGTTGAAGGATCAAAATATCAAGTAAAAAACTCAATAGTTTGACTGACAGCGTTCATACGGACCAAACAGCTACGCGATGATCTTTCCGGTAAACGCCCTTCAATTGTATTTTTGATGAATTCGAATTTATTCGGTCTCGATGTAGCGGGTCGTTATTTTTCCTGATGTCTGCGTTGATCGTTTTTTTGTTCTGGATGCATATTCTTTAACAAAGAGTGAACGAAAATTTCGGTCGGCATAGCCTCGAACATTGCGTTCGATCGAGTGGACGCTCCAGAAACTCAGATGCCCTCAGAGCAGAGTGTTGGCATTTCCGTCGATGTCGTTCGCGGAAACGAAACCTGAGTCCTTCCGACAGAGGGATTCAATCCTGCGAATTTGGATTATGAAGCGTTTTGGGCGTCTCATGAGGGTGATGACCTGTTCGCAGACCACGGGCGCGATTATGGTGTTTCTGGCGACCAAAATGGTGGGTCACCTCTTTGAAAATTTATTTTTCAGACGGGGCAAAATATCGCTTTTCAGACGTCCGTTTGGCGTTTGGTTGTTTGGAAACGCTTCTTGCGGATATGAATTGGGGTGCCTTCCAGCCGGAGGTCACTGTCGTGTTCTCATTCCTCGGCCGAGTTTTCGCGCAAAATCATCCGGAGTTATCCGATTGAACCGGAGTGCAGTCGTCGAGGCCGGCGCCGAGTTTGAGCTCGCGACGTCGGGCAAAGAAAGCCACCTCGTTCTCTCCAGGTTGCGTCATTTCCTCGGTGAATTTGTCCAGCCACTGCATCGTTTCGTTGTCGCTCTCTGCGGTGAAATTGGTCCGCAGCGCGGAGCGTGCAGGAGAGAGAGTGACTTCGGGCGTCGTCGGGGTCGGCTCATTGCTCATATGACACAAACTCCCTGGTGAAGTTGCGCGGATCCCAACGATCGTAGTTTCTTGCCTGGCGGTCTTCAACCGGGAACGGCGGTTCTACACCCAACTGGAGGAGATCGTGGATCTCAGCTCATGGGGCAGGGAGAACGAGCGATAGGCAATTCAGACTTCGACAGCAAACCGGCACTCAGAAGCTCTGGCGTGGCAAAATGCTTTCGCATAAGCCTCCAGTTCACGAGTAGTCCGCACTCGCCTTCGCTGTGTTTCATCATTTCGGTCAGGAAGTCCGCTCTGAACGCGACGCCGAAATAGACGTGTTGCTCTGCATCTTTCCACGTCGGGTCAATCACTGCGCCGCTTTCATCTACGAGCCAGGCGTGTTGAATCGGTACTGGGAACGCCGGGTCGAGCGCATATCCCTCTGAATAGAAAAGATCCCTATGAGTGCGAGCATACGCAGTGGCGTTGGAATAACATGCCTTGGCGTCCCCACGAGGTAGCCGAGACGATGCATCCTGGCTGGGGCGGAATTCAGAGCCGAATTGCTGCAAAGCTTGGCTTGGTCCGAATATCGGTTCGTCAGCGGCAAGGGCGTCGATGTAGTTTTTTAGCTGTTCGATAGCGTGTTGGTGGGCTGTCATAGGTGTGTCTGCGAAGTCCAATCTAAAAAAAGAAACCGCCATTCCTCCTAGACGTCAAGGCGCCGGATTGCAGATGGACCTGCTCGGCTCTTACTGCGGCTTATGTCCAGTCACCTACCAAACACTGCGGATCATTGCCGTCGCAAATTTCTGAGTGAACTAGCGTCGGAAGGATTTCAGAGTGAATCGCTTCACGCTCCTGCCGCCGTTCCTCATCAAGACTTCGTTCAGCCCGGGCTTTTCGAGAAGCACGGTCTGAAGCCGATGCGAGCTCGCGAGAGCTGAGGCATCCGCTGGAGCGATGTCCGCAGCCAGAATGAGGAGTTCCGCGCATCTGGCTTCCGTCTTCGGTGCTTCGGTCTCGAGCAGAAGACGGTCTTCCATCGCGGCGACGAGATCGTCCGAAGCGCGGATCGCCATCCATCGTTCAAGATCGGATCCGCCCAGGTTTGCTTCGAGATCGAGATTGCGGGTTTGCAGGCATGCAATGCGGCGGTCACAGGCTTCGATCAGGTCGTCATGGAGATCTTTCGCAGCGGCAGACATTCGAGCGATCCATTCGCGCATGAGGCCGGACTGGACGGCATTCTTGACTGTGCCATTGGCCATGAGGGCCGCGCTGCCGATAACGGGTGCCAGAACAATGGCTCCAGCCGCCCCGATGGTGACAAGGCCAACCCACGCCCCGGCCTTGGTTCCAACCGCTCCCAACAGGCCGCGTGAGGCCCCGTCGATCATCATCCACGCGGGGAGATCTCCCATTGGAATGCGCCCCCGGGCGACTTCAAGGCCGCCGCGCAGCAAACCGATGGACAGAGCGAACTCCAGTATATCCGGATCCGCCAGATCGGCTGCATGTCCAAGCGTTGTAGAGAGCATCTCCTCGACGGTGGGGAGGTCGAAACCGGGGAGGGTTGTGACCAAGGGAGCCCATGGCTCTCCATGCGCCCGTGCCGCCTCCACAAGCGCAGCATTGGCGATCACGGGAATGTCGGGGTTCTTCTCGAAGTGCTCGGAGAGGATCGAAAGGCTTTTCCCGCACTTCACCTGCACCTCGGACCCGTCGACCAGCAGATCGAAGCCTTGCTGGTTGCTGGCCTCCGGGAAGGAGACTGCGTGTCCGTCCGCAATAAGACGGTCGAATACGAGACGCTCGGCGGTGTATCCGCGCAACGAGATCGCGGCGCCGACGCTGGTGAATTCATGGACGCTCGCCGCGAAATCGAGAGGATCGGCGAGATCCGCCTTGCGGGAGAAGTCAGCGGCCTGAAGAACCTTGGGATCCATCGCCACCGAATGCCAGATCATCTCTCCGGCGCTGAGGCTGAAGACAAGAAGGCCGTCGGCGGCGTCGGTGGCGGACGGTCGGACGTTCCAGCGCCCCGGCGGCGCTATGGCGGCACGCGGCATCGGAGATCGCATCCATCCGTCCAGTGTGGCCTTGCGTTTGCGGAGCGCGACAAGGTCCCTTTCCCGCAGCCAGAGGACATCCCCGTCGTCAAGGCCTCCGAGAACGCGCATGTCGGAAAGGAAGGTTTCCAGACCGACATCGCGATTTCCGGACCCGGAAGCGGACAGGAGAACCGTTAAACGCGCGGCGATCTGACTACGTACGATTTGCGCGCCCTTTCCCATGCCGAGCCAGGCGATGGCCGACACGCCAACCATGACTGTCAGCGGATTGATCAAGGTGGCCAACAGGGAAACAAGGGCGGGGCCGCCGACCAGAGGGATGAAGGCGCTCGCTTGCGCCGCCAGAATGTAAGGGGCGAACCCGGCGTTGGCGACGACGAGGGCGAATGTTGCCCAGCTGCTGCCGGCCGTCATGGCCGCAATTGCCGCTTCGTGGCCCTTGCGCAAGGCCTTCGCAATTTCGGGGTCCGCGTTTCGAGCTGCGGCCTCGACCATCTCGGTATCTGCGAAGAACGCCAGGAGCTCCTCCGCGACGATCTCTGGAAACGGCATCGGAACGGAGCGGCTCGCCATTCGTGTCAGGGAGTTCCGGATGTCGGAAGCGGCGCCGCTGATGCGCGATTTCAGGTCCGTGCCACGCACCGGTTTCGCTTCCGCGTGAAGGCGCTGCCGTACCCCCGGGCTGAGGCGTTCGGACGTTCGCACCGCCATGGCGGATGCGTATTTGATCGCGTGTTTGACGGAAAGGGGTGGCGACGAGGGAACGTCCAGGCCCTCGGAAATGCGAACCAGAAGACGAAACCTCAACGAGGCATCCGGTATTCTAGAATTGAAAAGACGGGTCCGGGCCTCTTGCAGGCTCGTCGCGGTCTCCTCTCGGCCAAGACCGATGCGGTCGCGAACGGCATCGACGGCGCCGACCGCCAGGGACAACCCGTCGACGGATTCGATCATCGCGATCATTCCGCAGAGTTGCTCTCGGGAAAGGGTTCCGATCCCCGAGAGGATGTCTATGGCGCGAATGTCCGGAGCGGCAGGTTGAATTGCTGCGAACGCGTCTTCGTTCAGTCCGGGGGCGGAAGCCGGATGGTTCATGCTCATGGAAACTTCTTCTACCCCCATAGCAGTCACGCCACCTGGTCGTGACACGTCACTTAGTGAACAATGTCCACCGGACGATCTCAATTATCAAATTTCGCTAAATGAATGCCTATACTCGGCTGTAGACTGAAACTGATCGAGCTCCATCTCAAAACCATGAAATACTCTCCGTGTTTAACGCACAGACTTTTAGAATCTGAGAATCTTTGGTAACTCGCTTCATTCGGATTACATGTCATCCGAGCCAAGTCGCGCGCATCTGAGCCAATGTTGAGGATCACGCTTCCCAGCGGTATGAAGGTCATGTAGTTCGATCCAGCGACTTTCTGGGAATTGAAGTAAACTTTAATTTTAGGGCTTCTTGATTACTCGCGACCACGCTTGACTCCAAATTCTTCCTTGCTTTGCCTTTGTTGTCGCCTGCCAATCGATATCTTAGGCTCAGCCGCGGCCTCGGTGTGATATTCAAGCAGCAGCCAATTGGGAGGATCCATGAGCCCTTCGCAAGAAGACCACGAGGCGTCGAGTAGCTTATTGACCGACGAGAACATCGAACTTGTCTCCGCTAAGCTTCAGGAACTCCGGCTTCGGCTTCTCGATTCAACCCGCCGGAACCCGCTGATCAATATCCGCTTCAGCCCGGCTTCGACCTCATTCATCCGCGTTGTGGACGAACTTCCCGACATCTTGCGCCACAACCTCTCTCAGGGGCGCCAGATGCGGCTAGCGGCGTTGCCTGCCCTCGAAGACGAACTCCCGGACGAGCAGACGGACAATTTCAGGGATGCGCTCTTCATCGCCCGGCAGGAAGACGAGCCCTATCTCGCCGAGATCGCCAAAATCGAACCCGACGAAGCGAAGGCGGAAGAAAAGCTGGTGAAGGCCGAGCGATCCCTAAAGGATCGCCTGCGCGAAGACCTTGGCCTGTCTCCGCGCCAGACCAAGGACGCGCCCTCGCTCGCTGAACATGCCCGGATTCACGGCATCGAGCCAAGCTACATTCTTCCGCTCCCTGAGAACGAGCACCACGACGGGAGGCACGTCGATGACGATATCCAGACCCTCCTGCTACCGGACCGGCTGCAACGGTCGGCGAAGTCCATTCTTGAGAAAGGACGGTCCTTCGAGCGCGAGACTGGGGTCAACGTGCTGCATGCTGTCTTCGGCATCCTGGAGTGGAAAAGCCCTGACGAGAACGATCGCTTCGTTTCGCCGCTGCTATTGCTCGAGATCCGGATCGAGAGGAAGCAGTCCACGCATGGCGCCGAGTTCTACCTGCGCGGCATCGACCAGGTCATGGTCAATACAAACCTGGCGCTAAAGCTCCTTAACGAGAAGAAGCTCGCCTTGCCAGACTACGAGGGCGGAAGCGTCGAGGATTACTTCGAGTCGGTCGAAGAAGCAGCGCCTCCGGGCTGGCACTGGAAAGTGCGCCGCGAAGCCTGCATTGGAATTTTCCCGTCCTCCAAGATCGCGATGTACCATGACCTCGATCCGGAAAAACGCCCGCTGGCGGAGGAAGAGACAGTGGTGCGCCTTCTCGCCACGACAGGGGTCGGCGACGGCGCCTATGCCGAGACCTACGGCACCGACGACCCCGAGATTTCCAGCAAAGTCCCCTACGTGGTGATGGATGCGGATGCATCGCAGTATTCCGCCCTCGTCGATGTGGCCGAACAGAAGAATCTCGCGATCGAAGGCCCGCCGGGCTCGGGCAAGTCGCAGACCATCGTCAACCTGATCGCCTCGGCGCTTGCTGACGGCAAGAAGGTGCTCTTCGTGGCCGAAAAGCTGACCGCGCTCGACGTCGTGCGCAACCGCCTTGATGCCGCTGGTCTCGGCAACTTCATCCTGCCGCTCCAGGCCGGCCGCGGCACCGCCGATACCGTCTACGAGAGCATTGAGGCCCGCCTCGAGATGAGCCGGGCGTCCGGCCCCGGACGCCACAGCTTCAACTCGCGACAGCGCGCCCTCGAACGGGACCGCGCCATCCTCCAGGGCTACCTCGATGCGCTAGGCGCGATGCTCGGCTCGACGGGACTCACGGTGCACCAGGTCATCGGCCATGCTATCGCCACGGCCGAGATCCGTGAGGCCTTGCCGCGAGAAATCCGCCGTCTGCCGATTCCGAACGCCTGGGAGATGGGCGCGATCGAGGTCGAGGCCCTGGTCTCAGAGGCGGAAGCCTTCAGCACCCGGCTCAGACGGATAGCGCGTATGCCTACCGTTTGGCGCTCCTCGACTGCGCCGATCACATCGCACGATGTCGCCGAAGACCACGCCGAGGCGGCGCGTAGCATCGCGGAAGAGCTCGAGGTCTTCGAGAGGGACATAGCGGGCTCGTCGATAGCCATGTTCATGACTGCAAACCCCTTCGTGATCGACATGAAGAAGATCGGCAATCTGCTTTCGACCGCCGCGCGTGACGAGGGCCGGGTAACCCCAGACCTGCTCGACACACTTACAGATCCCGCCGCCCGCCGCGCCGCCCGGGATCTCTGCGGCCAGGTCAGCGAAAGACAGACACTCATGGCCCAACTCGGCCACAGCCTGCACGATGCCGACGGCTGGAACGTGTCCAAGCGCCTTGCGGCTGCTGCCGAGTTCGCTAAGGCGCGGGGCGGACGGCTCGATCCCGAGCAACATCGCACGAGGCTCGCCGAGATCGAAGGTGCGATCGCCGAAGCTCGGGTGGTGCTCGGCGCCGCGTCCCGGCTTCCACGGAGCTGGACATCGTCCGGCCGGCCCCTGACGGAGATCCGTGATGGGGCGAAGCGCATCGCAGCGCAGTCCCCTGGTGTCCTATCCCTACGATGCGGCGACCCGATGGCCTCCGTCGATGCCCTGGCCATGGAGATCGAAACCCAGATCTCTCGCCTTTCCACCGAGATCGACCGTATCCGGCAGGCGGTGCCCTCCGCCGGCGGCGCCCACGACGCAGGTGAACTCAGGAACGCGGCGGCCGCGATCGACAGCGCTGGCTTCTTCGGGCGCATGGGGTCTACCTACAAGGCTGCACGCAATACATACACGAACATACTCGGAGGGCGGCGCGAGGACAGCCCAGCTGAGATGGCACGTAGGCTGCGTGAATATGCGGACTGGCTCGACAGCCGCCGGGAGTTCGATAACAGCGCACGCTACGCAGAGCGCTTCGGTGCACACTTCCGAGGCTTCAACACCGAGATGGCGGCGATCAGCCGTGTAGTGACCTTTCATGGGATCTGCAAGGAGATCGCCGGCGCCAGTGTGGATCTGAAAGCCTACCTCGAAACCGGGGAACTCGATCCCGTCCTCACCTTCGCGGAGTTGGAGGACATGCCTCCATTGCCCCTCTCTGAGGCCGAGGTGAAATTGCGCGAGCTCGAGGAGACCGCCGAGAAGGAGCGACGCTATATCACCGAGGCGGATAGCCACATAGAGCTCTTCCGCGACAGAATGAGCCTGCCTCTTTCGGAGATCGAGGAGATCCTGGCCCTTAAGACGGCTGAGGCAGACCTCGCTCGCAAGATCGAGGAGAGCCCGGCGCGCGAAGCGCTCGGTTCGGGCTTCGCCGGCCTCACTACCCGGACCGACCTGCTCAGCATCCAGTGCGACCTGGCTGAGGCGATCGCCGCCACCGATGACGCGGACATGGCGCTCGCGGCAATGCGATCAGGCCGGGCGGCCAACATGGCGAAGGAATTTGAGACCTTTGCCTCCCGTCGCGCCAGTCTCGAGACCCAAGTCGACAGCTTTGTTGCCGATCTCGGGCTTCCCCAGGATCTTTCGACGCCGATGGCGCTGGCCCGGCGCACGGCCGACCTGCGGGAGGCGGCGGCCGATCCGCAATCGCTGCTCGACCGGGCGCAGTTGAAGCGCGCCGAGGACAGCCTGCGCGGACAGGGGCTTGGTGAACTGATCGACTGGGTGTTGGCCGAGGACGAAGCCTTCGATCCGGTACGCCTCGCATCGATTGTCCGCGCCCTGGTCGCGCGCTCGATGGCAGACGTCGCCTACAAGGAGTGGGGCGCAGCACTGCAAGGCTACGACGGACAGGACTTCGACCGCATCCGGGGCGAGATCCGCTCCAAGGATCGCGAGATGATCAAGCTCTCCCGCGCCGCGGTGGTGCAGGAGCTCCTGGAATCGGCCCGGCCGCCGGCCGGCAACAACGTCGGCCGAAAGTCGACCTTCACCGATATGAGCTTGATCTACAATGAGCTCTACAAGAAGAAGCGCCGTATCAGCATCCGCGAATTAGCAAGCCGCGCTGGCCGCGCTCTCGTGGAGTTGAAGCCTTGCTGGATGATGTCGCCGCTCGCGGTCGCGCAATACCTCCGCCAGGGCATGCGATTCGATCTCGTGGTTATCGACGAGGCTTCGCAGATGACGCCAGAAAACGCCATCGGCGCGATCAGCCGTGCCGACCAGTCGGTGGTTGTCGGCGACACCAAGCAGCTGCCACCGACGAACTTCTTCCAGAAGGTGCTCGATGACAGCGACACCGATGAGGACCTGCGCGAGGATAGCGAGAGCATCCTCGACATGGCCAATGTTGCCTTCATGCCGGTGCGCCAGCTGCGCTGGCACTACCGCTCGCGGCATTCGGCGCTGATCCAGTTCTCCAACCAATGGATGTACAAGGGCGAGCTGACGATCTTTCCCTCGGCCCAGGAAGACCACCCCGATCTCGGCGTCGAGGTGATTGAAGTGCCCGGTATCTACAAGGGGCGCCGCAACGAGATCGAGGCCCGTGCTATTGTCGCCGCCGCGGTCCATCACATGACCCATCGCCCCGAGCTCTCTCTCGGCATCTGCACGATGAACTCCGACCAGAAGGACCTGATCCTCGAGGAATTCGAGCGGGAGCGCGACCGCAACCCCCAGGTCCAGGCTTTCGTCGAAAAGTGGGAAGAGGAGAACGACGCGCTCGAGGAATTCTTCGTCAAGAACATTGAGACGATCCAGGGCGACGAACGGGACGTGATGATGATTTCTACGCTCTACGGACCGGAATCTCCCGGGGCCAAGGTGCTTCAGCGGTTCGGACCGATCAACTCGGCCCATGGCCACCGCCGACTGAACGTCCTCTTCACCCGCGCCAAGCGGAAGATCATTACCTTTACCTCGATGAAGCCGACCGACATCCTCGTTGACGGCAACAAAGCGCTCGGCGTGCGGATGTTCCGGGCCTGGCTCGAATATTCGAAAACCGGACACATCCCGGATGCGGCCGGCCCGCTGGGCGGCACGGAGAGCCCATTCGAGGACTATGTCGCGGCGCAGATAGAGCGCCTCGGCTGCGAGGTGGTCCCTCAAGTGGGTGTCGCAGGCTTCCGCATCGACCTCGGCGTCCGGCACCCAGACTGGCCCTACGGCTACATTCTGGGTGTCGAGTGCGACGGTGCGGCCTACCACAGCTCGAAGTCGAGCCGCGATCGCGACCGGCTGCGCCAGGAGGTGCTAGAGGGGCTCGGCTGGCGGTTGCACCGGATCTGGTCGACCGACTGGTTCCGCAACCCGCGCGCCGAGATTGAGGTTCTGAGGGAGGCGCTCGCCACCGCGCTCGCCGATGCCAAGGCGCGGGGCGTGAAGCACTCCGAGCGCCTTGATGCGATGGCACTGCTGACCCGCTTGGCTGAGGAAAAGACCTCAGGCGTAGAAGAGGTTCCTTTGCAAACCCGGTCCGAGCCAAGGCCTTCGTCTGCTGCGTTGATTGCACCAGCCGCACCACCAAAGCCCGAGCAGGAGAACTTGCCGTTCGAGCAGCCCGCGAGCAGCGCCCTCTACACAGCGGCAAGCCGGGTCGCGGCGGAGCCGACCGTGGCGCTTGGCTCGAAAGTGAAGGTAGAGAACATCACCGACGGCAAGAAGCTCGCCTTCACGCTTGTCGAGGGTGAGAATGCACCGGAGCAGGGGAAGATTGGCGTTCACACTCCGCTCGGACAGGCCCTGCTCGACGCACAGGTGGGGGAGGAAGTAGAATATCAAGTCGGCTCGCACATCAAGGAGGTGCGGGTGCTTGAGATCGGATGATGAAGCGAGAAGGCACTATGCACTGAGCGATGACAGACAAGCCTCACGGCGTCTGTGGTTCTTTTACTCACGCAGAACGGGAACGACAGCGCCGGATGTCATGAGCACGATCAGTCCGCGCTCGGCTCCGGTCATGTCTAAATAAGCCCGCACCTGAGCGCGATAATGATCGAGCGTTCCCGGCATCGGCGTCACATCGCTCTTCCAGTCCACGACGACGGCGGGGCGGCCCTCGGCCGTCAGGGTCAGGGCGTCGGCTATCCCGGCCGTTGCGGTTTCCACGCTGTCGGCCGCCTGTGCGGAATAGACGGGAAATTCGGCCAGAAGACCCGGCCGCAGGGCCGCGATGTCAGGCAGAGCCAGGGTCCGGGCCACACAGGCCGCCAGTTCCTGCGCCGACAGCCCCGTGGCCGGGTCGGCGACCGGAGACTGGCCGAGGTCTCGGATGAGGTGGCCAGCCCGTTCGGTCAGGGCGGCTTCCGCTTCGGGGATTTCGCCGGTCAGCACCTCTTCCATGAGCTTGTGGAGGATCAGCCCGCGCTCGCGGCCCCCCTGCACGAGGACGGCTGCTTCCAGCTCGGGGGGCTGATCGTCGGCCGATCCCGTCCAGAGCGCGGATTCTTCTTCCCGCAGCATGGTCCCGGCGGCGTTTTCGTCACGGCTGGGCGCGAGCCAGGTCAACCGCGTCTGCGCGGCCGCGATGGCTTCGGCTTCGGCGGCGAAGCTCGCGCGCGTCTGGGTGTTGCCCGCTCCCGCACCTGCGGCCGCGAGATCGGCAGGGAAGTGAGAGACGTCCAGGCCGGGAAGGTCGGCGAGCGACAGATCGACGAGACCGATCCAGGCAGATTTCGACGGCGTGGCGTCGAGCCGGGGCAAGACGAGGAGTTCGCGGGCACGGGTGGCCGCGACATACCAGAGCCGGATGCGTTCGCGGTCTAGCTCCTCCTTTTCCGCCTGGCGCGCGGTTTCGTAGCCCTCGGGCACGACGCCCAGGACCGGGCAATAGAAGGTCTCGGTCTGGCGGTCGATCACGGCGCTGTCGGGCGCCATGACGCCGGTCATGGTGTTGACCGGAATGACGATCGGCCATTCCAGCCCCTTGGCCGCGTGCATGGTGAAGAGCGCGACCGCCTCCTCCTGGGCGTCGGGCCGTCCCTCGACGGCGCGGGCCTCGTCGGACCATGCTGCCGTCATCGCCTCGGCGAAGGCGCGCAAACCGCGCACGGCGTAGCCGGTCGACAGGCTGAGATAGAGATCGACATTGGCGAGCGCGCGCTCGACCTGGCCGCGATGGCGCTCGAGGAGGAGCGGACGGACGCGCAACACGTCCACGGCCTGCGAGAGCAGCTCGTGCGGGGTCGTGCTGTTGCCGCGCCGGGAGAGCGATTGCAGCCGCTCGATGACTTCGCGCGCGAACGGGTGCGCGATGACGGCGGGATCGATGCTGAGATCCAGGCGCGGAATCCGATGCGGCTGTTCCTCCGAGCGCGGAAGTCCCCAGATGATGTCCAGCAGGTTTTCTTCGGTGAGGCCGACCAGAGGCCCGCGCAGCAGCGCGCCGAGCGCCAGGGTGTCGCGGCGGTCGGCCAGAACGCGGGTCAGCGCGATCAGATCCTGGACCTCTTGGCGGCGGAACAGCCCCTTGCCGGCTTGGGTCGCGACAGGGATGCCGCGGCGTTCCAGGGCTTCCTCATAGCGCCACAGCTCCGCGCCGGTTGGCGCCAGCAAGGCGATGTCGCCCGGCTGGCAGTGGCGCTCGGCGCCGCTGCGACGGTCGATGATGGGGTGGCTTTCGATCAGCCGGGCGCACAGCTCGGCGATGGCGTCGGCTTCGGCGTCGCGCTGCTGTTCGGCACTGGCCTTGCCGTTTTCGTCGGCCACCGAGATGTCGAGAGCCGCTACGCACAAGCCGCCCCGATCGTCATGGAACGGGTCGAGAGCGGTGAAGCCCGGCTGGCCATTGGCCGAGAGCACGGCCTCGAAGCGCTCGTTGACGAAGGAGAGGATCGAGGCGCAGGAGCGGAAGTTGGTGGAGATCGATAGAAGGCTGCCGGCGTCCTGAGCTCGGAAGGCGTCGCGCGCCTGCACATAGGCGCCGACGTCGGCGCCCCGGAAGCGATAGATCGCCTGCTTGGGGTCGCCGACCAGAAAGAGCGCGCCTGGTCGGATTTGGAACCGGGTCCAGTCGTCGTCGTCATCGACCGGCTCGCCACACAGCCGCCAGAAGATTTCGGTTTGCAGGGGGTCGGTGTCCTGAAACTCGTCGACGAGGACATGGGCGAAACGCTCTCCCAGCGCCTGGCGCACAGCGTCGTGGTCGCGCAGCAAGTCGCGCGCGGCGAAAATCAGATCGTCGAAATCGAGCTGGGCACTGGCGCGCTTGTGGTCGCGATAGCGTCGCAGGATCGGACGCGCTTCGTCGATCAGCGCGGCCAGGACATGGCCGGCGACGGCCTGCGCCAACGCGACGCAAGCGTCGCAACAGGCGGTGTAGTGGGTCTCGGCGGCGTCGTTCAGCCGGTCGCCATCGGCCTTGGAGAGACCGGCCTGTTTGGCCGTGGCGGCCCATTTGCCCTTCTTGCGGTAGGAGGCGAAGGCGCCGGTCTTGGTGCAAAGATCCGGGTGGGGCCGCGCGGTCAGGAGCCGAACGACGCCCGCGGGCGTCGCGGGATCGGGACCATTCGTCACAGCGGTCGCCATTTCGGCCAGCCGCTTGACGATCGTCACCGTTTCCGGCTCGGCCGCCGCCGCGCCATCCATGAAGTTCGCGAAATCCGCCGTGGCCTGCCGGAACGCCGTGAGGTGGCTGCCAAGCGGAGAGGCGGGCGGGGCCGTGAGCGTGGGGCGATGGCGCAGATTCTCGGCGATTTTGTGGATGAGCGCCACGGTCTCGCCGGGGCTGTGCAGCACCATCTCGGCCAGGATACCGCCCTGACCGCCGGACAGGCGTTCGCGCAGCCAGCCATCGACAATCTCAAGGAAGGTGAGGTCGGCCTGGTTACGATCCATGACGCCTGCGCCGGGATCGAAGTCGGCCTCCGCCGGATAGGGCTTGATTAGGCGCTGGCAGAAGCCGTGGATGGTCGAGCAGGTGATTTCGTCGATCGCGGCGCTGGCGGCGGCGAGATTGTCGCGATGGGCTTGGGACAGCTCATCGGGCAGCGCCACGCGTAGCTCGGTCGCGATCGTGCCGGCCGAGAGATCGGCGACGAACTCGCGGACACGCGACAGCAATTCGCTCGCGGCGAGTTCGGTGAAGGTAACGGCGGCGATGGAGCGCGGCGCGACGCCTTCGGCCAGCATGGCGGCGATGCGGCCGGCCATGACGGCGGTCTTGCCTGAGCCCGCGCCGGCCTCGACCAGGATCGAGCGATCATGGAGGCTGATCGCATCGCGGCGCGCACTGTCGTCCTTCAGCACCTTGCTCATCATTCCGCCTCCCAGACCTGAGCGACTTCGCCAAGCCGCTCCGTGGCGGCCGACATTTTGCGTTTGCAATAGGTGGCGCTGGCGTTGGCCGGCAGGGCGAAGGCGAGGTCGTCATAGCCGCCGCCGGTATCCGGGCCAGGCAGGAGCGCGCCTCCGGCGAGACTCGACCGTGCCGCGCGCAGATAGCCCGTGATCTCCTCGAGCACGGCCTCGGGATCGTCGAGCTGGAGATCGACGGGCTCGCGCGGGTAGAGCAGCGAGGCGCTGATAGCGACATCGTCACCGAGGAGCGCCTTCACCGCGAAGGCATAGAGACAGCGCTGAAGCTCTCGTCCGCCATTGAGGCGGATGTCGCCGCGCGGCGGCCGTCCAGTCTTATAGTCCCGCACGAGGGCGCGCTTGCCGTCGCCCGAGATGTCGAGCCGGTCGATATAGCCGGCGATGTTGAAGCCCGTGTCGGGAATCGTGACCGGCGCGCTCGCATCCCAAGGCGTTTCCGCGTCGGATTTCGGCTCCGTGCCGCCGAAGGGCACCTCTCCAAAGGAGCGCGCGCCTGGCAGGACATCACCACGATAGGACAAGGCGCGGCCTGCCATTACGCGGGCGTCGTCGATCGTGCGGCTCCAGATGACGGCCGGGGGAACCGGACGCTCGCTTTCCCAATCGGCGGCGACGGCTTGCGCGGCCCGCGCCACCGCGGCTTCGATGGTCTCGGCGTCGGCGGAGGCAAGACCGTCTCCGGTTTCGAGGTCGCGCAAGGCGCAGTCGAGAACCAAGTGAACGAGATCGCCAATCCCGAGCGCGTCGAGCACGAGCGGTTCGGCGCTGCTCTGCGGTTCACGCCATCCGAACGCATAGACCCACACGAAACTCAGCGGATTGCGCAGAAGGCGGCGCAGCGAGCTGGCCGACTGGGTGCGGCCGAGGATGGCGAGAACGAGCGGATGATCTGCCCGCACGAGCCCGTCATGGGGAGTAATCTCGGCCCGCCGCCAGTCGCGCCAGCAGCCCTGCGCACCGACCGCTTGCGGATCGGCTGCGAACTCTTGGGGCCGGGCCATGAGGCGGTCTGTTTCGCTGAAGGCGTGCGCCGGCGTCGCGTTGCGGCGCAGATAGGTTTCCTCGCCACGCCAGGCGAGCAGAGGGCTGCGTCCCAGGAGACGCCCGTCGCTGTCGCGCCGGGCGCGCGACAGAACGACGGTGTCGGCCGTCGTGGCGAGGATCGTCTCGAAGTCGCGGCGGTCGGCGAGGTTGACCGGCAGCGGATCGAGCACCGGGGTCGGGATGATATGGTTCGGGATCAGCCGGTCTTCGGTGACCCTGCGCGGCCAGCGCGAGGAATTAAGCCCGAGGAGCCGCACGAAGCGGCGGGGCGACGCCGCGAGCGCGCTGGCCGGCATCCAGGCGACGCAGACGCACGGTTCCAGTCCGTCGTCCTGCTTCAGGGTTTCCAGCGTGGCGTCGATCGAGGCGGCGGGGCCGGCCAGCAGAGCCTTGCGCCAGATTGCCAGCGCGCGGCCCTTGAGGAAGGCTTCTCCGGTCTCGCTGGCGGCCTCCGATCCTTTCACAAGGGTCTCGACCGCCGCGCGCAGCGCCGGAACATGGTCGGCGCCATCGGGCCAGTCTTCCGGCGTCAGCCGGGTCAGCAGGCGGTTCCAGGCGCTCGGCGTCGAGAGCGGCGCATCGGTCGGCAGCACCCGCAGCCAGCCTTCGGGCAGGGTCTCGAAAGGCCCGCTGTCCCGGCAGAGCGCCGCAAGGCGGCGCAGCCGCGACTGCGACAGGCCGCGAACCACGATGTCGGCCAGCGCCGCAGCCGCCTGGCCCTCGCGGGTGGCGACGATGCGGATGCCATGGACGAAGTGAAGGTCGATGTTGGCGTCGGCGCGCAGGGCCAGGAAATGATCGTCATAGTCGGCGGGCGAGGCGGTCGCGATGGCGATCTCCGAAGCCGGGATGCCCGAGGCGAGCAGGCTGCGCGCCCAGCGCATCGCCTCAATGGCCTCCTGATAGGCCGTCGCCGCGCTGGCGGAGCTAATTCCCGGGGCATGCGCTGGTGCGCGCGCGACCGTGGCGCCGGTGCCATCCAGCCATGCGGGAACGCTCCTTGGGCCGGCCGTCCATCGCACGGGGATATGGGCGGTGAGCGCCTGGAGCAGCGGCCGCCAACAGGGCGAGAGTTCGGTAAGGCCGACGATCTCCAACGGGCCGAGGACCGTCGGTGCATGACCGATACGGGCGGTTGCGGCGGTGACGATGTCGAGTGGCCGCATCATGCTGGGCGGAACCTCGTTGAGGACGGCCGTTTCCAGGCGCGCGATGGCGGCGAGACGCGGATGATCGGCCGCGCATGCGGCAAGATCGATGCCCGCGCGCCAGGCTTTGTAAAGCGTGTCGGCCGCCGCGTCGATCATGCCGGGAAGAGCCTTGATGCTCTCCAACTCCCCCATCGGCGTGGCAGGCAAAACCGCCTGGATGGCCGCGCGCAGGCTCTCGTCGTCGATAGGGCGGGCGAAGCCGCCCGCCAGCCGGACGGCGGCCTGCTCGAAGGACATGATCTGGAGGCCGTGACGACGGCTCCGAGCCGCTGTAAGGCGGCTCTCCCGCATCGCGAGGCGGCCATGAACGACCAAGGTGGAACGGTGCATGGTGGTCATCGTGAATAGCCCTAGATTTGTTCCGTCTGTTTTTGGATCGCGACAAAATCCGCGACTAGGGAACCACGGGCGGGCGTGATCGACCGCTGGTCTGGGTCATTCTACTACCTGACGGCCGCAGCGTCATTTCCGTGTTGAGTGCGGAAGGATTAGCGAAGGTGTGGACGTCTTCTTGCGAAGCTGATTGATGTAAACAAGGAACACTTCCATCGATCCAACCGGAGGTTTTCCCCGGCTGGAACCAGAACGTTGCCTTCAATCAATGGCAGTGATACCCGCCGGTCTTGTGATTGGTGTGGCACCCTTGGCTGTTCGTGCCTCCGCTATGGGCAATGGCAGCTGTCGCAAACACCGTTGCAAGCATCGAAATCAAGATAGTACGCATTTGTTGTTCCTCCCAGCTTGGTAAGGCTACAACCGTAACTCTCTTAAAAGTAGAAGTGAAGTCTGTATAATCAAATAGGTTGAAACATTCAGCCTAGGGTCAATTGAATTTCAGTGCGCAGCAGCTGGGGAACTCTAGCTTCCGGTGCTCCAAAATTCTGGCTCGCTCAGCGGTTGAGGCTTTCAATCAAACGGGCCTGATACCTCGGTGTTTTTCTGATTACGCGGCCTCCCAAACCTGGTTGAGAATTCTCGCGGCTATTTCCGCTTTGTCCTGCGGCAGAAAGCGTCCGTAGTGTTTCGCCACCATGTCTGGTGTATCCTGGATCGCATAGCTGGCCTGCTCGTACGATCCGGTCTGCTTGAGAATGTGTGTCGCAAGCACGTCACGCACGTTATGCGGTCCATGTGGCAGCAGCCCTTCGATCGCGCCGCGTCCGGTCCAGGGGTTATAAATGCCGTATCGCTGGATGACAGTTCGCCACGCCTCAAAAAATGTGTTCTGGGAATAGGCGGCATTGGTGCTGGTGATTTTCGCCGTCTTGACGAAAAACGTGCCGGGGTCCGCCGCCGGTCCAATGAGGCGCGAGCGGTGCCTGTCGATCCAGGTCTCAATCATCTCGTAGAGTCTTCCGAGATCAGGCAGGATCAAACGGAATGGTTTCGATCCGAAAAATGAAGAGTTCGCGTTCTTGAAGGCGACGGAGGGGATCAGTATTTCCCATCCCCGATCTCTGGTGCTCCAGCGCAGTTCTCCTCGTTTCATGTCCTCCAGCTTTCGCTCGGACGTTGGCAGGTCGCCGGCCTTGCAAAGCAGGAGTTCTCTCAGGTTTTTCTGACGAAGCCCTGTATGCAGACCAATCCGGAGAAGTAAGAAAGAGCGGACTGCCTCGGCCGCCGCACGAGCGTGACGCCTTTCGTCTGGCATTCGGTGCAGGATTTCTTCGGTGATTTTCCGATACTCCCCGACCGGACTGGGAGCCTCGAGAACCGGCATGATTGGCTCAAACGGATCCCGGTGAATCTTCGCGACACGCTCAATCTCCTTGATGCGGCGTCGAGCGTGCTTGAACATCCGCTCACAGGCGGACGCCCAATCGTTTTGCGCATCGGAGATGTCCTGTTCCGAGATCAGCCCTTCGATCTTCTGAAGGCTGGATGCAATGCGTGGTGTTTGACGCAACCAACCGGTTTCCTCTCGGCACAGAGCGGCGGCCACGGACAACATGTCGATTTCCCATCTGGTATAGAAACCCCGCCGCTTTTCGCGCCAGTGCAGGTACCAATCCCAGACTTGTGGGAAGACCGTCATCGCGAAAGTCAGCACTTCCGGATCGGCGCCATATCCTTGGACGTCACCTTCAGAAGACGCCGTGAATGCGCCGAACCACAGTCCGAAATGTTCGACTTTCTGCGAGGCTGTCTCTGGGCCCCAGACCCCATTTCGCTGTTGGCCAAATGCCGCAAACGTTGAAGTCTTGAAACGCAGAAGTTCCGCCAGTTCGTCGTTCAACCGTTTTGATGCGTCCACAATGTCAGAGGGATCGCATGAGCTGCTTCTTGAAAATTTCCGCTGCGAACCTGTGGCCCAGTGAAAACGCACCGCGTAGCGCTGCCGCATGGCTGCCGCCTGGTAACGGCGATATTCGGTCGAGCCGCTTATGATCACGTTTCGCACCCACGAAAGGATCTCAGCCTGCTCGGTCCGTGGTCTCCGCCTGAAATCGTCCGGCAGGTGCCAGACAAATCGGCGCCGTTCGGCCGGAGTCATTTCATCCAGTTCGCAATTCACTGGACTTCCCTGTACGGCTTCCGAAACTCCAGAGAAGTATCCTTCCGGTAGACGGTAGCGGCGTTCGATGCGGCGCAGGATTTCCAGACTGATCGGGGAGCTTGGTGCAGTAATCCTTTGCCCCCATCCAACAAAGGTGCTGCGCTTGACGCCGTCTTCGGTGCGAACCACTGCATTAAAGAGGTGGTATATGGACTCCCCATGCCGCTTGGAATGCAGACGAAGCGCAGCACCAAAGTTCGAAGGCTCATCCCAGGTTGCCGCCAGCGGATCTGGAAATTCAACAACTGGCCGCGGTGGCTTGCCCCGACGCCCACGACCACTTGAGTGGTACTCTCGCGCCGTACGAGGGGGAACATTCGTGGACTGATAGGTTTGTTCATATGCTTCCGGTCGCAGCGATCTTTCGGTGATGGCTCGTGCAACCGCGTCAAATATCGGCTGTAGGTTCGACCTCTCAGCCATCAGACGGCGAGAGTTCAATCCCAAACCCTCTGCCAGTGCCCGGACGTCCAGACGGCTTCCCCTGTACGTTGGATATTCGTTCCTCTCCAGTAGGTCGACCAGGTGTCCGCGGAGAACCTCCACATCCTGCGGTGCGAACACGGGCGCGAGGCGTTTTTCGCAAAAGGTTGTGATCATGCTTGGGGTGAGGACGGATCGTTTTGATTTCATTGACTAACTTCCAAAGGCTAGGGAGGCGCTGGCCTATCGGGAGTCGGAACTGGAAGAAAGGGATTGTGCCGCAAAGTCTGTGAAAAACTTCCTTTGATTGTCCTTTGAAATTAGGAGCAGCAGCGCGGGATCAATCATAGTGTTCATGCAGTGCGTCTTGGTTTCGTTGATGCAGGGTTGCCGAGCTCGGTTTGAAAGGGTGATCGAGTTGGCTACCGATGCCGATACTTTATTGGGGAGAGTGAATACGCTCTGGATCAGTCTTGGCCAACAAGTGGGATGCCGTGATGGGAATTCGTTGCCCAAAGTGTGGGGCCGAGATGAGACGCAGGGTTGCGAAACGCGGACGAAATAAGGGACGCGAATTTTGGGGGTGTTCGCGTTACCCGGCATGCAAAGGTATCGTCGGAGGAAATATCGTAAGCCTGAATGTGACGTCTCGCGCGTCCAAGCCGTCGAAAATAAGACTGACCGACATCGCACTTGGTTTCAGTGTTTTCCTGATCGTCAGTACGGGGCTTTCAGTCTGGTACGAAGGAGTCCCAAAACTCGCCGGATTGTTGAGCCGCGGATCCAAAGGACCCGGAGAAACCATTGTCGGAAGGGCTTCGATAATAGATGGAGACACCATCGAAATTCGCGGTCAGCGAATTCGATTCAACGGCATCGACGCGCCGGAAACCAATCAGAATTGTTTCCGTGAAGGTGGTGAAAGGTATCGCTGCGGACGTCAGTCCGCAAACTTTCTTGATGGCTACCTCGCGGCGTCCAGACCGACAACCTGCATCTTCGTCGAATGGGATCAATACGGTCGCTACGTTGGAGACTGTTATCGTGCCGACGGCGAGAGTGTTTCGGTTGCCCTTGTAACTGCCGGACATGCTTTGGACTGGCCTCGTTACAGCAATGGTGCCTATGCCGAATACCAGGCGAATGCGTCGGCGAAAAAAAGTGGCGTTTGGCAGGGGGCGTTTGAAAAGCCTTGGGAGTACCGCGCCCGGAAGCAATCCGATCAACAGGAACAGCGCGAAGAGGATCGAACCGTCCGGACAGGGAATAGTGGAGGAAACTGCAACATCAAAGGCAACATAAGCCTTTCGACCGGCGCACGGATCTATCATCTTCCAGGACAGGAATTTTACGACAAAACCCAGATCAATACGGGTAGGGGTGAACGATGGTTTTGCTCCGAAACGGAGGCTCGAGCAGCGGGCTGGCGTCGAGCGCAACGCTGAGTTTCACAATCCGGGCTGAATTGGCGAGATAACGAGAATTCGGCTGCCCCGGTCTCAACTTCACTTCAATCAAGGGTTTTGGTATCTAGGACTGCATCTGATTCAGAGGTAATAGTGCATCCCGATGACAGTCGAAAGCCAATTCAGGTGAATGAGCCGAGTGAAAATCACAATACGCTCTCGAAGTTTCGGCTGGATATCCCAGTCGAGCTGACAGCCTTTCTGAATTCAGCCATCGCCCGGATCGGGTACCTCTTTCCGACTGCGCGGATCGATGCCCGAGATGGATATCTGGAAATTGGGCTTCCGGGAAACCTTGATTTCGATGATTTCAGGCAGCAGCTTTTTTATGCGATCTATCGCGAGAAGATTCGGGAAGAAGGCAAGGACAGCAGACAAGCTCTCAATCTCGCGGTTTTCGGAAAATGAAGGTCTGGCCACTCAAATTTCGCGAGCATGCTCATGGGGAGCTCTTGTTCACGAACGACGCTGGTGGTTTTTTCAGGAGCGATCAGAAGTTTCTCGATAGGTATGTCGACGACACCCTGACAGACGAAGACTTCGAGTTTCTGAGGCGTCATGGTCACGCCTACCGTGACACGAGTGACGCCGCCTTCGATGGCTTTTGCGGTCGATGGGCAAGGCGGATAAATCCAGTTTCGAAACTGAATTATTTCATTCTGATCCCCACGCTGAGATGCAACCTGAGCTGCGACTACTGCCAAGTCTCTCGTGCGCCGGAGACGGCATCCGGATTCGATTGGAATGACGAGATCCTGCGACAGTTTTTGGGATCCCTTTCAAAGCTGGACACCGAGACCATAAAGATCGAATTCCAAGGAGGAGAGCCCTTGCTCCGCTTGGATATACTGGAAGAGGTCCGGGAGTTTTGCCGCAATAATTTCCGACAAGCCGAGTTCGTCGTGTGCACCAATCTTCAGTTCGTTTCGGAGAAGGCTTGGGAATTTCTAGGCGCAGCAGACACGTTCATCAGCACATCGTTCGATGGTGTGGAGGAGGTTCATCGATCACAGCGAACGAAGGAATCCGTCGTGCACGACGAATTTCGGGCCAATCTCCAAAGAGCGTTTTCGCGCTTTGGAACGGCAAAGGTTTCAGCGCTTCCGACGCTCGACGTTCACAATCTGCCGGACCCGGACAGCGTGATACGGAGCTTCGTTGAGCTTGGTCTCCGTTCAATTTATCTCCGCCGCGTCAATTACCAGGGATTTGCGCGAAAGCGGTATGACTTCAGGGATACGCAAGAGGCCTGGATGGAATTTTATAGGCGGTTCGTCGACCGATTGGTCGAGCATAATTGGAAAAATGACGATGCGGTCGAAGAGTATTATCTGAGCCATTTGCTCCGGCGGATTTTCATGACGGGCCTCCAAAATCATGTCGATCTCAGGAATCCGAATTGGCTGGGATATGACTATCTCGTCGTCGACTTCGACGGGAAGTATTATCCCACCGACGAAGCGCGCATGGTCTCAAGGATCGGTCGCATGGATCTCTCCATCGGAGATGTCGACAGCGGGATAGATGCGCGGAAGCGCGACGTTCTCAATTCGGCGGCTTCAAATTTTGACGATCCGGATTGCATCCACTGCGTCTACCAGGCCTACTGCGGTCCCGACGTCATCGATGACCTTTCAAGATATGGTCGCATCGATATCCCTCGACACGAAACGGCTCACTGCCAACATCACACGGCGCTTTTCGGTTTCGCATTCGAGTTGATCTACTCGGAAGATCCCAAAGTGCATCGCTCGCTTGGTCATTGGCTCGGAACACCGACATATCGGACGGAACTGGCGGCGAGGCTGAAATGATCCCTTTGAGGGTCGCGATCGACCCCTTTCCCATCTCGGATCCGCTTGTGATCCGGCTCCAGAATGGCGGCCCTTCCGAGGAGGGAACTGCCGGCGCTATCCACCGCGGTCAGGGCTTTGTCGAATACGACGTTTGCGGACTGTCCCTGACGGTTAGAACTTCGGACCCAGATGCCCTGGACGGTGACGTCGTTATGATATTGCCGGGCCAGAGGTCACTCCATCGCTTGATAAGGAACGGCTCGCTTCACAATACGTTCCTGGTGACCGAGCAATGCGATCAGAGATGCGTCATGTGCTCCCAGCCTCCCAAGGCGTACCACGTGGATTTGTTCGACCCCTTTTACGAAGCCGCTTTGTTGGCACCATACGGAACGACGATCGGGATATCCGGCGGCGAGCCGATGCTTCACAAAGGCAGGCTCTTTGATTTCTTGCTCCGAGTGCAGGAGCGCAGGCCGGATATCGAGTTTCATATCCTCACCAATGGACAGCATTTCGACAAAAACGACGAACCGGTCCTCCAACGCTTGGATCGCACCCGCATCCTTTGGGGTATTCCGTGTTATTCGGCGTCGCCTGAAACGCATGACGACGTCGTGGCGAAGGCCGGCGCCTTTGAAACGCTCGAATGGAACATTGCTCTCTTGGGAAGGAATGGACATCGGATTGAATTGAGGACGGTGGTCCTCAACGCCAATGTGAACGGACTGGCAGACCTGTCTTCGTACGTGACGACCCACCATCCTCATATTTCCTTCTGGGCGATCATGCAGTTGGAGCCGATCGGGTACGGCCGACAAAACTGGGGCCGAGAGTTCTTCGACAGCTCCCAAAACTTCGACCCAATCGCGGCCGGAGTCGATATCGCCAACATTCGTGGCCTTGAAACGGTTTTGTACAATTTCCCGCTCTGCACCGTCCCAGAGCCATACCGACGGTTCTGTGCAAACTCTATTTCTGATTGGAAACAGAAGTATTTACCGACTTGCAGTGATTGTTCTGCTATTAATAGGTGTACTGGCTTTTTCGAGTGGTATCCGGAAGAGCGAGGGTTTTCGAGTGTGGGGGCACTATGAAAAAGAAGTTCGTTATTCCATCGCTTTTGGCGGCGGGATTTTGGGGAGGCGACACCGCGGCGAATACGCCGTCTGATCCAGTGTCCGACATTGCCAAGAAAAATACCGTCTTCGACAACCTCAAGAGCCAACACACCTATACGCTGGCGGCCCACCGTTCTCACTCAAGCCATAGATCGCATTCAAGTCATCGGTCTTCTTCCGGCGGGGGGTATTCTGCGCCGCGCAGCTCCGGTTCAACAATTTACAATCCGCCGGCTACGAACCGGAACACAACCAGCACGCCGCCAACATCCGTCTTACCGAGTCCTCCAGCCGCCGCACCTAAAACACTTCCCGGAAATTCGGAGAAATTCAAAGCGATCGCAAGAAGGGTGCAGTCAGGATTGATGGCGTACGGATATTACAATGGCGCGATCGACGGCATCATTGGTTCGGAGTCGAAGGCGGCTCTTTCCAAGTTCCAGAGTGACTACGGATTGCGGGTAACAGGTACGATTACGCCGGAGGTGCTCAATGCGTTTGGTATCGTCGCCAATTAGTTTTCTCGCAGGATGTATCCTGGGGTTGGCTGTTTCGTTCATCGCCCAACCGATCTGGAAGTTGGGCGTCGAGAAAATGAACCAGGCCGAGTTTTCCGAACTTACCTTCAAGTGTGACAATGCCATGCGCAATCATCTGCTGGCCAAACAGCGGCTGGTCATGACGCCTTCCAAGGCCAACGTGATGGACGTGAAGTCCGCCGAGATCGGTCTCATCGACTGCCAGGACTACGATCTGATGAGAAAGTCTCTCATCCGGTGGGGACTGACGGAAAACGAACTGAGTGAAATGGCCCTGGTTGCGATTGAGGAAAAGGGAGCAGATCTAAGAGAGGTCGTTCGCATTCATGAAATCCGCTACTAGAATCCTTCTCGGCCTTTGGTTTTTGGGTGGGCCGATTTGCTCGGTGGAAGCGGACGACCTACGAAGCCGTGTCCTCCGAGAGGCCGCGATCGAAAACGGACTTGTTCCGGCGTCGGAAACGCATGTCGCGTCGCCGGAACCTCTCGTCGAAGTCGGCAAGAAGCTCTTCGAGAGCCGACTCCTTTCGCTGAGCGAGGATACCGCTTGTGCCTCTTGTCACCTCGATAAATTCGGGTCCGCCGACGGTCTTCCTATTGCTATCGGTACCGAGGGGGAGGGGATAGGTGCCGAGCGCGTGTTCAGGGGTGGCGATATCATTCCACGGAATGTCTTGCCCCTGTGGGGCCGCGGAGGCAAAGGGTTTGACGTTCTTTTCTGGGACGGGAAGGTGGAGCGAAACGGGAGCGCCGTTCACAGCCAGTTCGGCGACGAGGCGCCCTCGAATGATCCGCTGATCGTCGCCGCACATTTGCCGCCCGTTGAAATCGGCGAGATGTTGATCGATAACAAGAGTACTCTGGAACTTCAGACGGAAACCGTTGAAACGGCGAATTCGATTTATGAAACGTTGATTGAGCGTGTCCGTGAAGATCCGGAACTCGGTGACGCATTGGCGAAGGCCCAGAATGTTTCAGTCGCCAAACTCGAATTTTCAGACGCCGCAGAGGCGATTGCAGCCTTTATTCGAACGAACTTCAGGGTGAAACCGACGCGGTTTCATGATTTCGTTTTTCGCGACGGCCCTTTAAGTCCCGAGGAAATCAAAGGTGGTTTGATATTCTTCGGCAAGGGGAACTGTGTCGCCTGCCACAACGGTCCGTACTTCTCCGACATGGGCTTTCACGCCTTCGCAAGCCCTCAGGTGGGGTTCGGCAAGAATGGCTTTGGAGTCGATTACGGCCGTTTCAACGTGACCCTCGATGTGAACGACAAATACATGTTCCGGACGCCGCCATTGTACAACGTGACGAAAACGGCGCCCTACATGCATTCCGGTTCCGTCGATGCGCTGTCGGACGCAATCCGTACCCACTTTGATCCACTGTTATTCATCGATCCCGAAGGTATGACGGGCATGGAGCGCGTCGACTTCTACGATCGTTTGAAGGCTTGGTCGCAGGAGCCGATAGGTGGCATTGTTTTGGATGATGGGGAGGTCGAGGCGGTGATGAAATTCCTTGCGACTCTTAATTACGAGAGCGATCAAACTGTTGATGTCGTCGACTGAATTACCGCGTCACCGTCGGTTTGGAATTATGTGATGACTTCCATTGTGATCAGATCATAAAGCTTTTTTAAGGATCAATTTTTAATCCTTACGGATGGCATGTCGTAATCTCAAGTTGCAGGGGCAGAGCGTTCATCTACATCATGATGTATGTATGCTTGTCGGGACTAAAATAATGAAACTAGCGGCCGACAATGGGAATTGAAGTAGCGCAGTCAAAGGCTGTTAGAATCAATGACCTACATGAAAAAGGCGTTGACACTTCTGTAGAGGCAAATCCCACGCGAGGAAGCCTTGATGGGATTCCTGTCATACACGCGTTTAAACGAAATCAGAGAGGTAATCGGCGTGATGATGGAAACCCCTTGATATATGCCCTCAAAGGTCGGAACGGTTATTCAATTACACCTTTTTGGAAGACGCAAATTATGCGTCGAGCCAAACAAATTCTTGAAAAAGTTCAATCCGATCTTCAAGGTTTTGACCTATGCTTGGCCATTCCTTCATCTTCGTCATTTTGTAATGAGTTTTCTTCTTTAGTTGCGGGGATTGCTCAAGTTGATATTCTTGCTTCAGATTTTCTAAGAAAGAAAAACATTGGTGAAATACTTGAGGATTTTAGGGGTGGCGATCGTAAAGTGCGGCCGGGTCAAAAGAAACCGCTACAGACTTTGATCGATGCGTTAGAGAAAGATGATCAGAATACTGTTTTTCAAGCAAAGAAAGTCAACACAAGAATACGGACTCTATTTGATGCATTCACCACATGCGGAGAATGCCCTGACGTAACAGGAAAAAGAATTTTGATAGTTGATGACATTATCTCAACAGGATCATCAGTTCAGTCAATCAGGAGAATCCTGTGCAATGAATTGGGAGCAGAAATGGCGTGTGTGTCATTTTTGAGCGATGTATGATTCCGGGTGGTATGTGTATGGACTTGACCATCGCGTCAAATAATATTATTTTCAAATCAATCGGAGAGATCCGCGACCCTGTATCAACCTCAGGGTCGTTAAAGATGGAGCAGGGCGTAAAAACTCTGTAGGTCCGCGCGAGCACCGTATCCCGAGGTCAAGCCCGTAAGGGGATAGTATCGGGAAGTCGTGAAGCGGGCGACAAAATTCAAGGGGAGGCTCATGCCTCCCCTTTTAATTTAATCCAAGAAAATTTCTTAGAACTAATCATCACTTAAGAGCAGATGATGACAATTGTGTTATCCAGAATGAAATTGAGGTTCAGCCTGCAATAGAAAACTCTGAAGTCTAATTTCTTCTCGAGATTTGAGTCGAGCCGATCCCCGTGTTTCCATCCGGGCCGAGAGCGCATGACATGCTAACCAAGACGCTTCACAATCTGGGGCGTCGTCTCACCAGGTTTCGGCAACATCAGCCCCCAAGGGTATGCGGGATCTGAGTCGCGTTCATATTGGTACACGACCGCCTGAGGCACGTTGCGTCTATCGTAGCGCTTCCCAAGGCTGAAAACGAGGCTGTTTGGGGCGGCAAGCACCAAATGCACCTTTTTGACCCCAGCTTCCTCGAACTGCTTTGCCGCATCCAGGAATTGCGTGGCGAGTACAGTCTGCTTGGTTGCCGACCAGTGGCTATCTTGTCCCCGCCCTTCGAGATCCATACGAAGTACCGGGAGTCCTGGAAAAGCTCTCTCAAGGTTCTCATCGAGAATGGGATATGATGCCGAAACCGCGATCACCGCTTCGCAAAAAGTGCTTTCCGGTGGTTTCCAGTCTACCTTGAAGCGATTGCCGTCGTCGTCATCGTTGACCTTCCTCCACCGCTCCTGAGTGCGATCCCAATCCCACAATTCGACCGGACCCTCATCGTCCAGAAGCACTCCAAGCAGGAAGGTGAAAGGGACGGGCGTAAGCCCACCATAGACGAGGGCGATGTCGTCTCGGTCCTTGTCCGTCCGGCGGCGGCGCAGGTCGCCGATGACCTGCATGACTTCCTGGGCGGCACCATCCGGATCGATAACTCGGCCGTCTCGGTTGAAGCGCCTCAAGTCCACCAAGGAGTCATCTACCCGGCTGCGCAGATTATTGGAAACGGACGCCGAAAGGGAGCGGCCCTGTTCGTCCCTCAACCCTCTGGATTCGATGACTATCACCCTTGTTTTAGCGGTGCGTGCTTCTTCTCGGCGTTGGTCTCGCAGTGACCAGACACCACCGACAACCATCAATATTACCGCTAGTCCCAACCTTGCCACGGACAGGTATTCGGCTGGCGCGTCAGAAACCGACAAACTTACTGACTGGCCTTCGCCTTTCCAAATCAGGTCCGCTGCCGGAAAGCCTACCCATATACCCTCATACAGCATCAGCGCGGCACCGCAGGTGAGGAAAATGCGAGCAGGTGTACGGACCCGGGTCGCATAATCGACCACCTTCTTGATCACGTATTCAAAGGTGGGCTTCATCAATTGGACACCGCATCTCGCTCCATACCAGCTCCGATGGAGATCGGACCCGGCGCGCTTTTGCCGCGCCACTGTCCGTCCACGTGCCAAAGCTCGTAGTGGTGCAGCCACTCGGACGTCCAGGGAACCGTACTGTCTGCGATCCACATTGTGCCGTCCCATTCCTGGGTGTCCGGATCAAAGAGGCAAAGTGCCGACCTTTCCGGAACTTCCTCATCATACATCAGGTGAGGGACATCGATGAACCGCTCGCCCTGTCGCGGGCGAATTACCGGATCGAGAACGAAGGCAAACGGAAATTTGTTCGGCGTCTGCCAGTTCCACAGGATCGCAATTTGATATTCCATTTGAAATCCCCGGAGAGGTCCCACCCACTCCAGGTGACGATTTCGACCAACTATGCTCGGTTTCAGCATCGGCCAGCGCTTTTCCATTCGCGATACCTGCGCTTGCGGAGATCGAGGTTTCGAACGACGGATCATTTTTGCAGTTTGCCAGCGTGGAAACTGTGAGGGACCGCCCTCGAAACACGTGGCGCTCCCGTGCTGGAAGGAGACACCAACGCAGGCGCCGCCACAAACCCTTTGCCCCTCTGATATGTGTTTTGACCTGCGGGGTCGGAGAAACCGCTCAGGTACGACCGGACAGCTTTCTCGGTTACGGCTACTCCGAAAAGACCCTCAAAAATCTGGCGGATCTCGACGAATTCGGAACGCCTGGCGCGCTCCAATTCATGAACGAGATGACGGAGATCATCCCTGAACATCGACATTTGTCCGCTTTCCGTTGGCCACCGATCATTGAAGTTCTCGGACGGAAAAGCCGGGTTTCTCTCTTCCGGCCATTGCCTTGTTTCAAGAGCAAATGTCATTTTCCGGCCGAGGTTGGCGGCGAAATTTTCCAACTGGGAACACAAGCCGTTGGGATCCGCCAGGATCTCTGCCGCCACCTTCGATAAGTAAATGGAAATCGGCCGTTTCTCTTCTCTCTTCGCATAGCGGATATTGAGAAACCGCTTCATGAGTTTGAGCGCAATCACCTGAGGAGCATCGCGCAAAGGATGTGTCTCGACTGGCAAATCCTCAATCTCGGCGTCCGCGTGAATAACGGTGGTAACGAACCGATCCTTCGGCGCCATCCGCTCCCGCATGTCCTTCAGCTGTTTTTGAAATGCGAGTGACGGCTGTGAAACGTTGCCGTTGAACCATGTGGCAAATCCATACGGATTAACGTCGAACAGCTCATCATTGCCGTTATCGGGGCTATGATAAATCGTGCCAACGCGTTCGATCCGCGGTTCTGAGGCCGGATCCATCGGGGTGACGTCCAAATGCATGAAAGCGAACTGGAGCTGCACGCAACGGGTGCAGCGTTCGATTTTCTGAACGTCCGGAAAGCCTTCAAAAGCGGCGTGGAGTTCGTCAAGAACTCGTGAGATCGACCAGCCCATAGGCCGGGGGAATTCAAGAACGGCATCAAGATCGAAGCGATCTTCGTCGGCGCCGTGAACGATCGTTGCCCCAATAGCACGAGATCCCTGCGCGTAAACGACCGCATCGTCCAAAAAAGGCCGCAGTGGGCTGGACGGTCTCTGCAAATGTTCTGGGATCAGGTGATACCGCTTGTTGGCTACCCGGCGATCCCGTTCACTCAGCTCGAGTTCCAGGACCGTCGCCAAAAGCAGCGCATCCAAGTTTGGCGATGATTTGTCGAGGGACATCAAAAACTCCTTTCCATCCGGACTTTTGGATCGCCTCCCTCGACCCAATCGAGTTACGTGCACAGTATATTGTGTTTCTATTTTGTTCTTTTTTGCTCTCCCGGGCGCTATGGCGCCCGGGTTTTCTTATTTGAGCCGCTTATTGGCCTAAATTGGCCATCCTATGCGACTCGGGACAAGAAGTCTGTTGATCGTCAGCTGCAGCCGCTGGTGGAGCCGCAGGTGTCGCACTTCAGGCAGGTGCCGTTGCGCACCATGGTGAAGTTGCCGCATTCCGAGCAGCTCTCGCCTTCGTAACCCTTCATTCGGGCCTGAGCGATCTGCTGAGCCGCGGTTTTCACCTGTGGGGCAGGGGCCGAGGTCACTTCGACAGCGGCAGCTGCTTCCGAGCCGCGGGCGAAAGCCGTTGCGACGGCGGAGGTCTGGGCGGCGATTGTTGTGCCCAGTTCCACTTTCACCGCTTCGGTGATCTCGCCGGAAGGCTCGTTGCCGGCGACGAGACGGAAACGCTCGGTCTGGCCGCGGACGAGGCCATGGGAAACCACACCGCCTGAGCTACCCTTGTCCATGGTCTTGACCGCGCCGGCGCTGACCGGGCCGCTGAAGGCTTCCGGCGGGACGTGGGCAAGGTCGTGACGACCGAGATAGGAGACTGCCAGTTCGCGGAACACGTAGTCGAGGATCGACGTGGCGTTCTTGATCGCATCGTTGCCCTGGACCATGCCGGCCGGTTCGAACTTGGTGAAGGTGAACGCGTCGACATATTCCTCGAGCGGCACACCGTATTGCAGACCAAGCGAAACCGAGATCGCGAAGTTGTTGATGAATGCCCGGAGAGCCGAACCTTCCTTGTTCATGTCGAGGAAGATTTCGCCAAGGCGGCCATCGTCATATTCGCCGGTGCGCAGGAAGATGGTGTGACCACCGATCTTTGCCTTCTGGGTATAGCCCTTGCGGCGGGTCGGCAGTTTTTCCTGTTCGCGGACAACGCGTTCGACGATCCGCTCGACGATGCGTTCGGCAACCACTTCGGCCTTTGCAGCCATCGGCTTGGCGGCCAGAGCTTCGAGGGCCTCGTCCTCGTCTTCGTCCTCATCGGCCAGTAGCTGGGCGTTGAGCGGCTGGGACAGTTTGGAACCGTCGCGGTAAAGGGCATTCGCCTTGAGCGCGAGTTTCCAGGACAGCATGTAGGCTTCCTTGCAGTCCTCCACCGTCGCATCGTTCGGCATGTTGATCGTCTTGGAGATCGCGCCGGAGATGAACGGCTGGGCCGCTGCCATCATGCGGATGTGGCTTTCCACCGACAGGAAGCGTTTGCCGATACGGCCGCACGGGTTGGCGCAGTCGAAGACCGGATAATGCTCTTCCTTCAGGAAGGGAGCCCCTTCCAGGGTCATCGCACCACACACGTGGGTGTTGGCGGCTTCGATGTCAGCCTTGGAGTAGCCGAGGAAGGTCAGGAGATCGAATTCCGGATCTTCCAGCTGCTCGTCGGTAACGCCGAGGGCCTTCATCTGCTCGTCGCCGAGGGTCCAGCGGTTGAAGACGAACTTGATGTCAAAGGCCGACTTCATGCCGTCCTTCAGCTTGGTCAGGCTCTCGTCGGTGAAACCCTTGGTCTTCAGTGCGGACGGGTTGACGCCCGGTGCCTGATCGATGGAGCCATGGCCAACGGCGTAGGCTTCGATCTCGCCAATCTCGCTTTCAGTGTAACCGAGCTTGCGCAAGGCTTCAGGAACAGCGCGGTTGATGATCTTGAAGTAGCCACCGCCGGCCAGCTTCTTGAACTTCACAAGCGCAAAGTCAGGCTCGATACCGGTGGTGTCGCAGTCCATGACCAGACCGATGGTGCCGGTCGGGGCAATAACGGTGGACTGGGCGTTGCGGTAGCCGTTCTTCTCACCAAGCTCAAGGGCACGATCCCAGGCCTTCTTTGCCCGCTCGACGATCACCTGATCCGGGCAGGAGACGTGGTCAAGAGCAACCGGAGCCGTGTTGAGGCCTTCGTAGCCGTCCGCTTCGCCGTAGGCGGCGCGGCGGTGGTTGCGCATGACACGCAGCATGTGGCTTGCGTTTTTCTTGTAGCCCGGGAAGGCGCCGAGTTCGCCAGCCATTTCAGCGGAAGTGGCATAGGCAACACCGGTCATGACCGCGGTGAGGGCGCCGCAAAGTGCACGGCCTTCGTCGCTGTCGTACGGAATGCCGGAGGTCATCAGCAGGCCGCCGATGTTGGCATAGCCGAGACCGAGGGTGCGGAACTTGTAGGACAGTTCTGCAATTTCCTTGGACGGGAACTGAGCCATCAGCACCGAGACTTCCAGAACGATGGTCCACAGGCGGACGGCATGTTCGTAGTTGTCGATGTCGAAGGACCGGTCTTCCCGGCGGAACTGCATCAGGTTCAGGGACGCCAGGTTACAGGCCGTGTCGTCCAGGAACATGTATTCCGAGCATGGGTTGGATGCACGGATTTCGCCATCGGCAAGGCAGGTGTGCCAGTCGTTGATCGTGGTGTGGTACTGCAGGCCCGGATCAGCGGAAGCCCAGGCGGCATAGCCGATCTGTTCCCAAAGTTCCTTGGCCTTGACGGTCTTCAGAACGTCGCCGGAACGGCGGGCGGTCAGGTCCCAGGTGCTGTCGTCAACAACGGCGTTCAGGAAGCCGTCGGTCACACGCACCGAGTTGTTGGAGTTCTGTCCGGCAACCGTCAGATAGGCTTCGGAATCCCAGTCCGTGTTGAACGTCGGGAATTCGATCTTGGTGAAGCCCTGCTTTGCAAACTGGATGACGCGCTGGATGTAGTTTTCCGGCACCATCATCTTCTTGGCAGCACGGATTTCACGCTTCAGGGCCGGGTTCTTGGCCGGATCGAAGCAGTCGCCGTTGTCCGCCTCGCAGTTGACACAGGCGCGCATGATTGCGCCGAGGTGCTTCTGGCAGATCTTGGAGCCGGTGACGAGCGCGGCCACCTTCTGCTCTTCCTTGACCTTCCAGTTGATGTATTCCTCGATATCCGGATGGTCGACATCGACAACGACCATCTTGGCCGCGCGGCGGGTGGTGCCGCCGGACTTGATCGCGCCGGCTGCCCGGTCGCCGATCTTCAGGAAGCTCATCAGGCCGGAGGACTTTCCACCACCGGACAGGCGCTCGCCTTCTGCACGCACGTGGGAGAAGTTGGAGCCGGTGCCGGAGCCGTATTTGAACAGGCGCGCTTCGCGGACCCAAAGGTCCATGATGCCGCCTTCGTTCACCAGGTCGTCGCCGACGGACTGGATGAAGCAGGCATGCGGCTGCGGATGCTCATAGGCGCTCTTGGACTTGACGAGCTTGCCGGTCTGGAAGTCGACATAGAAGTGCCCCTGGCCCGGGCCGTCGATGCCGTAGGCCCAATGCAGGCCGGTGTTGAACCACTGCGGAGAGTTCGGCGCCACCTTCTGGGTCGCCAGCATGTAACGCAGTTCGTCGTAGAAGGCCTGAGCGTCGGATTCCTTGTCGAAATAGCCGCCCTTCCAGCCCCAGTAGGTCCAGGTTCCGGCTAGACGATCAAAGACCTGGCGGCCGTCAATTTCAGAGCCGTAGCGCTCGTCCTCGGGCAGGCCTGCCAGTGCGGCCTCATCGGCCTCATGGCGCCACAGCCAGGACGGAACGGTGTTTTCTTCTACGGCCTTCAGCTTGGCGGGCACGCCAGCCTTGCGGAAATACTTCTGAGCCAGAATGTCGGACGCGACCTGTGAAAACTGGGTCGGGACCTGAATGTTCTCCAGACGGAACACGATGGATCCATCAGGATTCCGGATTTCGCTGGTAGCGTTCCGGAATTCTACGCTGGCGTAAGGCGATTGACCTTCCTTGGTGTAGCGCCGCTCGATCCGCATCTTCTCAAGTCCCCTTTTAGATTACAGCCGGTTCCCCCGAACCGGGCTTGACCGCATTGCATCCGAACTGGCGTGGCCGCCTGCCTCTGTTCTCGAATGCCGCCCTGCAAGTTACAGGCTTCGAGCCTGTATGTAGCGTATCTTGTGTTTCTATCCACTATATATAGTGGTCATCAACAGGTTTGTCACGACATGCGCCTTGAAGTCGGCACAACAAAACCCGTCTCCCGGCTTTGGGGTCAAAGACCTGGAGCGGTACTCTTGGATACTGATGGTTTTGGATGACCGGAGCGCCCGGATAGGCACCCGACTACGCACATCGCAATGATGAGAAACTAATGTAAACGAATTCTTAAGGTCAAGGACCGAGTGACAACAGCTAGTGCCTGGATTGTGGGCAAACGCAAAATCTTGTGTGGTCGTGTGGATAATGGGGACCGGAGCGGGGACAGCGTTTTAGCAAGGGATTTAGCGCTTGCTTTCCCGGCGAAGGAGTGCCCGCCAGGAAGGCACAAGACCCTGTGGATGACGATAGACTGCATTTTATGAAAATTTGAAGAAAATGGCGGTGATCGATTTCAACCGGGTTTAAGCCGGGTCTGGTTTCATGATGGCGGGATAGGGAAAAAGGTCCGCAATTCATGAAACATCACGCCGCATTCGGACTAGCGATGGAGGACATCGATGCTGTCGTCGTCGAGGACAGCAAGCCGATGCAGACGATTCTCCGGTCGATATTGCTCAGCTTCAAGGTTGCGCGCGTGCGGGTGTTCGATTCGGTCGACGAAGCGCTCGAGGCAAGTCTCGCCGAACCACCCAACGTGATTCTCACCGACTGGCGCATGGCGCCGACATCCGGCTACCAGTTCCTGCGTCTGGTGCGGCATCGCCACATGGAGCCGCTTTGTTATGTGCCGATTCTCTTCATTACGGCACATGGCACGCGGCCGTTGGTCGACAAGGCTTTGCGGGCAGGTGCGCACCATGTGCTGGTCAAGCCGGTTTCGCCGTCGACGCTTTTCAAGCGCCTCAAGTGGCTTCTTGCAGACGACCGGCCGATGATCCTGGAGAACTCCGGCTTCTACAATATCTATGGCATTCAAAAGGCCATGGATGAACAGGCGGAAAAGATGCAGTCGCTTGCCGGAGCCCGGCTGCACCACCGCGTTGCCACGCAAAAGCGTGCGGAAGTGGAAGGAGCCGTTGAGGCGGCATTCGACTCCAAGGAAGAAGAGCCGGAAAAGGTCTTTGCCGGTGTGAAGAAGGAAGCGCCTCCCAAACAGCATTCCGCCGCTGCCAAACATATCCGCAATGCCGGCTTTGCGCCCTTCAAGGGTTTGAAACTTCACTGAAGCAGTCTGTTTGTGACCACCTGGGTGCGGTGTGCACCGGGCGTGACTGCGGCAATCGGCCCGCAGGCGCAAAATCCCGTTCTTTTCTGGCTGCCAAGTCTGGACAGATGCGGCCGTTGTCGCCATAGTCCGCGAAATTCCGTCCTGTCATGTTGGCGGGGCTACGGATGTTTCCGACTTGCAATCAAGGGACCTTCAAAGGGCCATGAAAACTCTGCTGCTAGAATTGTTCACCTGGTGGAACAGCCAGACAATGGGCACCCGCTTCTTCACGTGGCGCAAGGGTGAGTTTGTCGGTGAGGATGAGTTCGGTAACAAGTACTACAAGGAACGCGCAGGCAAGAAGCGCTGGGTGATCTATAACGGTCTTGCCGAAGCCTCTGCCATTCCCGCGGGCTGGCACGGCTGGATGCATCACCGCGTTGACACGCCGCCGTCCGAAGAAACCTATCACGCCAAACATTGGCAGCAGGGTCACAAGGCCAATCCGACGGGCACCCCGGCCGCTTACCGGCCGCACGGTTCCATCCTGACCCCGGAAAAACGCCCGGATGTGACCGGCGATTATGAAGCCTGGACCCCGGGCAGTTGATAACCGCGCATTGCGAAAATCAGGAATGAAATAGCCCCGCAATTGCGGGGCTTTTTTTGTTCGTTCATTCTTTTTGGGGAGCCATGACTTTGCCAAGAGGATCTGACTGTCAGGTCTTGTGTACGGGCTAGATGGTTGTCGATGACGCAGCGAAAATTGCAGGGTTGCACCCTGCGATGGCGATCGGTGAACCCGTGAGGCCATTGAAACGTGAAGGGTCACAAATCGCGTGGCACTTGAGCGCAAAACTAACGCTCGTACCAACTATCGAGCACCGCCAAAACCTCCTCACCACTGGCTTGAGGTGACAGGGCGTAGAAATCGGTTTCCAGCTTCAGGGCTTCGCTGAGCAGCTCGTTATAGGCAGCTTGAGGAACTTCCTCGGTGCCGAACTTGCTGAGGTGCTCGGTTACGAACTGAGTATCGAGCAGGGAATAGCCGCCGACGATCAGCCGGGCAACCAGATGCGCAAGGCACACCTTGGAAGCGTCGGTGCGGAAGGTGAACATGCTCTCGCCGAAAAAGGCGCCGTTCAGGCTGACACCGTAAAGCCCCCCGACAAGTTCGCCATCCTGCCATGCTTCAATGGTGTGGCAATAGCCCATGTCGAAAAGCTCGCCGTAGAGGCGCCTGATCTCCCGGTTGATCCAGGTTTTCTGGCGTCCGGGCATGGGTTCGGCACAGCCATCGATAACGCCCTGAAAATCCGTGCTGACCCGCACCTCGAACACGTCGTTGCGAATCGTCCGGCGCAGGCGGCGAGGCAGGTGAAAGTTGTTGAGGGGAAGGATGCCGCGACGCTCTGGCTCCAGCCAGAAGAGGCCAGGATCGTCGGCAGATTCTGCCATCGGAAACAGGCCGCAGGCATAGGCTTTCAACAGCACCTGCGGTGTGATTTCCATGATGATGTCGTCTTTGTAACCAGCCATGAGGCCTCACTTACCAGACGGGATGGGCAGATCAGCAGGTGTCGACTTGAGCACCCAAAATCTGATCGACCTGAGTGCCGGAGCACCTCATGCGCATTCCTTGGAACGCGCGATGCTCCCGGCACTCGTCCCAGGATCCGGTCAGCTGGACTTCTTCGCCAGATATTGTTCCAGCCAGTGGATGTCGTACTGACCGTTCGCTATGTCCTGATTTTCCACCAGATCGCGGAAAAGCGGAATAGTCGACTTGATTTCGTCAACCACAAATTCGTCCAGGCAACGACGCAGACGCATCATGCATTCCACGCGGTTACGGCCATGAACGATCAGCTTGCCGATCAGACTGTCATAATAAGGCGGGATCTTGTAGCCCTGATAGACACCGCTGTCGACGCGAACACCCAGACCGCCCGGCGGGTGGTAGTAGGTGATTGTGCCTGGTGACGGCGTGAAGTTGACCGGATCTTCCGCGTTGATGCGGCATTCGATGGCGTGACCTTCGAACGTGATGTCGTCCTGGGTCATATCCAGCGATCCACCTGCGGCGATGCGGATCTGCTCGTTGACGAGGTCGATGCCGGTGATCATCTCCGTAACTGGGTGTTCAACCTGCAGACGGGTGTTCATTTCAATGAAATAGAACTCGCCGTTCTCATAGAGGAATTCCACCGTGCCGACGCCGCGATACTTCAGCTTGCGCATGGCAGCAGCGACGATCTCGCCGATTTCCTTGCGCTGGCTGGCATTGAGGCTCGGGGAGGGAGCTTCTTCGAGCACCTTCTGGTGGCGGCGCTGCAGCGAACAGTCGCGTTCACCGAGGTGAACCGCATTGCCCTTGCCATCACCCAGAACCTGGATCTCGATATGCCGAGGCTTGCCGAGGTATTTTTCCATGTAGAGCGCGTCGTCGCCGAAGGCAGCCTTTGCTTCGGAACGTGCCGTGGACAGGGCAGTATCAAGCTCGGCTTCGGTGCGGGCAACCTTCATGCCGCGTCCACCGCCACCTGCAGCTGCCTTTACCAGAACCGGGTAGCCGATCTCGCGGGCGATCGCGTGGGCGTCGTCACCAGCCGTCACGGCACCGTCGGAGCCAGGAACAACCGGGATGCCGAGGTCCTTGGCCGTCTGCTTGGCCTGGATCTTGTCACCCATGATGCGAATGTGTTCAGCGGTCGGGCCGATGAATTCGATACCGTGTGCTTCAAGGATTTCCGCGAAACGGGCGTTTTCCGACAGGAAGCCGTAACCCGGGTGGACGGCATCCGCTCCGGTGATTTCACAAGCCGCAAGAAGCTGCGGGATGTTCAGGTAGCTGTCGCGCGCGGCAGGCGGACCAATGCAAACGCTTTCGTCTGCCAGGCGCACATGCATCGCATCCGCATCAGCGGTGGAGTGAACCGCAACGGTGGAGATGCCGAGCTCTTTACAGGCGCGCAGGATGCGCAGGGCGATCTCGCCGCGGTTGGCAATGAGAATCTTGGAGAACATGGCCACAACGGCTCCTTATTCGACGATAATAAGCGGTTCGCCGAATTCCACCGGCTGAGCGTCGTCCACAAGGATCTGCTTGACGGTGCCCGCCTTGGTGGCAGGAATGTGGTTCATGGTTTTCATGGCTTCGATGATCAGGATCGTCTGGCCTTCCACCACCTTGTCGCCAACCTGAATGAAGGCCGGTGCGCCCGGTTCGGCGGCGAGATAGGCCGTGCCGACCATTGGCGAGGTTACGGTCGTGCCGGCGTGGGCCGGTTCGGCGGCAGGCGCTGCCGCTGCCGGGGAAGCGGCTGCGGCCGGTGCTGTCGGTGCGGCCATAGGTGCTGCAACGTTCACCGGTGCGCTGATCGTCATCTGACGGGCCACGCGAATGCGCGTGTCACCCTGTTCCAGTTCGATTTCCGAGAGATTTGTCTCATCCAGGAGAACGGCGAGGTCCCGGATCAGGGCCGTGTCGAATTTCTTGTTATCATTACGCATCATGTTTGGCTCTCATACTCGGTCCGCAAGACACGCAGCTGGCCGGCTCGCCGGGCGACCGCTCCATACCGGGATGGGGTCAGACCCGAAAAATCCAGCCCTGCAACTCGATCAGGGTCCGTAAGGCCGGGGCCGCAACCACGCTCTTGCTCCGCCGTTGTTGGGCGGACAAAGATCTTCGGCCCGTCTCTTCCTGGAGGCGAGCCACGCTTCTTATAGGGATTCAATTGGAACAGGAAAACCCCCGATTTCTCACTGACATGAGGAATGGGGGTTTCCAACAGGCAAGTGAACGCCGAAACACTGTTTCGGCTCACAGGTTCAGCAAGTGGTCTGGCCGCAATTCTGCAGCGCGTCGAGCTTCTGGCTCAGTTCCTCATAACCGACCGCGCCCATGACCACGTCGTTGCCGACCACATAGGACGGAGTGCCGGTCAAGCCGAGACGGTTGGCCAGGGAGTAGACTTCTTCAATCGTCTGGCCGGCTTCGTCGGTTTTCATGGACGCCAGGAGATCGTCTTCCGAAATGCCGACGGACGTCGCTGCGGCGAGGGCGCTGGCCCGGTTCGCCTGGCCGCGGCTCAGCAGCAGTTTTTCATGGAATTCGCCGTATTTCTCCGGCGCCACAGAGTTGACAGCGACAGCCACCTGGGCAGCTTCGACAGAGCCCTGGCCGAGAACCGGGAATTCCTTCAGGACGACTTTGAGGTCGGGGTTTTCATCGATCAGCTTGACCATGTCGCCATGCGCGCGCTTGCAGTAGCCGCAGTTATAATCGAAGAACTCGACCAGGGTGACAGACCCTTCCGGATTGCCCAGCACCACCTGCCGCGACGAATTGAAAAGAACGTCGGCGCTTTCGTTGAGGGTTTCCACGCGCGCAACTTCTGCAGCTTCCTTTTCACGGCGATCGAGTTCGGTCAGCGCTTCGGCAATCACTTCAGGATTCTCAAGCAGGTATTCCCGCACGATTTTTTCAATCTCACCGCGGTTCAGATCCTGAGCGGCAACCGGGCCAGCCAGCAGGGTAAGTGCAAGCGCGCAAGCCGACAGGACGCGCAGCAGCATCGGCGGGCAGAGCGACCCGGTCTTCAGGATCTGGATCTTCGGGGAAGTGTCGGTCATTCAAGGCTCCTCAGGTAACCGTCATTCGTTCAAACGGCACCCATACGTGTCTGAGATATCAGCGGCCGTTGTTAGGCAGATTAGGTGGGTTGTACGCTACAATGTCGTCCGCTTGAAGCCATGCCGGCGTTCCTCTCTTCAAACTTTTTTGAGCACGCGCCGCGTAGCGTTTCGCAGCCTGGAAGTCGCCACTCACCATCAGGCCTTTCGCAGTTGCCAAATCAGCTTCCGCACGCTCGCCCTGGCGGCCGTGGGCAATGGCCAGCTGGCTGTAGGCAACGCCCGAGTTCTGGTCCCGCTGGATCGCCTCTTTCAAGATGCGTTCTGCCTCCGGCAGATTGGATTTGTCGTTCGAAGCGACCAATGCATACCCGAGCCAGGTGAGGAACTGCGGTTCGGTCGGTTTGAACGACAGAGCCTTACGGAAGGGCGCGATCGCGCCTTTGGGATCGCCACCTTCGATCAGGGCCTGCCCCTTGAGCTCGTAATAGTAGGGGTTGTTCGGCTGCGTGCGGATCAGGGCGTCTATCTCCTTGACCGCGCCTTTCCCTCGGCTCTTCATTGCGGCAATGGCGCGTGCGTATTGGGCCTGGGGGCTTTTGTCGCTACGCGGATAGGCTCGCAGGGTGGCGGACGGATGGCTGGTGAAGGCGAACAGCTTGGCCCGCACCATGTCGTGCCGGTATTGCAGCACATAGTCTTCCGGCTGGTTGAAGTATTTCGATTTCTGCGCGTCGGTCGCCAGACTGTTGTAGCGGTCCTGTGCCATCGGGTGGCTCTGGGCATAAGGGTCGGCGAACTTGCGCGTGAACATCTGCTGTTCCGACATGCGCTCGAAGGTCTTCAGCAGGCCGCGTGGGCTTTGTCCGGTGGCATTCAGGTATTTGAGTGCGGCCCGGTCGGCTGCGGCTTCTTCGCCGCGCTGATAGGACAGGAACGACCGCTGGCCGACGGACCCCGAGCCCATAATCACAGCACCACCGCCCGAAGCAACCTCACCGGATCCGGAGGCAGCCCCGGCTGCCGCAGCACCCGCACCGAGAATCATGCCGATGACAGAGATGATCTGGGCATTGGCGGCAGCGGCACGCAGGCGCACGAGATGACGACCGGCGATGTGGCCCGATTCATGGGCAATCACGCCAATCACTTCACCGGGCGTTTCCGATTCCATGATGACACCGATGTTGATGAACATCCTGCGGCTGTCGGGAACAAAAGCGTTGAAGCTCTTGTCGTTGACCAGAATGATTTCCGGTTCTGAATTGGAAATGCCGGCCGCCTTGAAGATCGGCGTCGCATAGTCCTTCAGAAGATGTTCCGTTTCTGCATCGCGCACGAGAGGCAGGCTGCGCCCCTGTGCCATCGCTGGTACCGAAACAAGAGGCAGGGCGAGGGCGCTTGCACAGGCAAGTGCGACCGCTTTACGCGCCAGGCTGCGAGGAAAATCGATTTTCAAAATGGCGGAACCAGGCACAGGTGCAAAACTCCAATCCGGACCGGAACGCTTTCCAGGCTCATCTTTGCTCAGATGTTATCCTGGGACATGGATGTGTGGCGAAGGTATGGAGGTGTGCGATGCGGGTCAAGGAAGCCGGCATGACAAAAAGGTAAGGTGCTGGGCCGTTGTCGTGCCGGAACAGCCCAAAAGTTGCAACTGGCTGCACGCGTTGCATCGGATGGAAAAATCCGCGATAGGGTGAAGCCAGTTTCTCAGCCGGATTTTCAGGACACATGAACCAGCCTCTTTTTCAGCCGTCTCGCCGCAGTGACGTTGCCCCCTTCATCGCAATGGATGTTCTTGCCGAAGCGGCACGTCTGGAAGCGCAGGGGCGCAAGATCATTCATATGGAAGTCGGACAGCCATCGGCCCCGGCGCCCAGAGCTGCGTTGGATATGGCGAGAAAAGCTCTGGATCACGGTCGTCTCGGCTACACCGAAGCGCTTGGCATCCGCCCGTTGCGCGAGGCATTGGCCGCGCATTATCGCAAGGCCTATGGCGTCGACGTGCCTGTCGAGCGGATCATGGCAACCACGGGCTCATCCGCCGGTTTCAACCTCGCCTTCCTTGCCGCGTTTGATCCCGGGGACCGAATTGTCCTGACGGCTCCCGGTTATCCGGCCTATCGCAACATCCTCAAAGCCCTTGGTCTTGTTGCGGTCGAGATCGAAGTCGGGGAGGAAACCCGGTGGAGCCTGACGCCGGCGCATCTGGAAGAGGCTCAAAAAGAAGGTCCTGTGAAAGGCGTCCTGGTTGCCAGTCCGGCCAATCCGACCGGTACGATGATGACCGCCGATGCGCTGGAAGACCTGATCCGCTATTGTGACGAGGCGGGCATATGGTTCATCTCGGATGAGATCTACCATGGGCTTTGCTACGACGGTGAAGAGAAGACCGCGCTGGAAACATCGCAGAATGTCATTATCGTCAACAGTTTCTCGAAATACTATTGCATGACCGGCTGGCGCATTGGCTGGCTGGTGTTGCCGGAGCAACTGGTGCGCCCAACAGAGCGGATTGCCCAGAGCCTCTATATTTCTCCGCCGGAGCTGTCCCAGATCGCTGCGGGAGCAGCACTCAACTCGGTGCAGGAACTGGAAGCGGTCAAGGCAGGGTATGCTGCCAACCGCGCCTTGCTTCTCGACGGGTTGCCGAAAATCGGTCTCGACAAGCTGTTGCCGGTAGATGGGGCCTTTTACATCTATGCAGATATAAGCCGGTTCAGCTCGGACAGTCTCGATTTCGCCAGGCGTATGCTGCACGAGGCAGGTGTCGCGGCAACGCCCGGTGTCGATTTCGATCCCGTGCACGGTCATGAGTTCTTGCGCTTTTCCTTTGCAGGTGCGCATGACGATATGAAGTTGGCGCTTGAGAAGCTCAGGGGTTTTCTCAAAGCAGTCTGATCATCGATCGCATCGGACAACAAAAAAGGCGGCACACTGGCCGCCTTTTCCATTTCAAAACTGGTTGATGTCACCGGTTCAGAAGAACGACCGACCACGCTGCCACCAGCCGCCGCGTTTCGGCTTGTCTTCCTTGTCGTCGTCTCCAGATGTTTCGCTGGTTACGACAGGCTCGGCCGGCGCCTTGCGCGCAGGTGCTTCTTCTTCGGCATCGGCATCGGCTTCGCTGGCAATCGGCTGTTCGGAAGTCGGCGTTTCGACCACGATAGTGTCAGCTTCAGCCATCACCGGTGTCTCATCTGCCGCATCGGCCTCTACAGGAACGGCGGTACCGTCCTGCAGCGCAGTTTCTTCCGCAGGGCTTTCGCCGCTAGCGTCCGAAACCGTGTCGCCATCGACGGCCTTTGCCTCATCGGTCTGGGCATCATCCTGTGATGCGACTCCCGCAGCTTCTGTTTCCTGACCGCTTTCAGCGGCTACGGCTTCGGAACCGGACTGATCGTCCTGCTGTTCTTCAGAGGAAGCGGCTTCGCGAGTTTCGTCATTGGTCTCGCCGTCGTTTTCAGCGCCACCTTCTGCCTGCATGTCGTCACCGTTGCGACGGCCGCGGCGACCACCACGGCGTCCACGGCGGCGCTTGCGACGCGGTTCATCGTCACCGTCCTCATCACCACCGGTACGGGCTTCCTGCGGCTGCTCGTCATCGCCATCGGCATCGTCTGCTTCGGCGTTGACCTGGCGCGATTCACCATCGTCCTGCTGGTTGTCGGAACCACCCCTCCGGCGCTTGCGCCGGCGGCGCCGGCGGCGACCGTCATTGTCGTCTTCCTGAGCGAATTCCTCGATGTCCGGCTGTTCGGTGTCTTCGTCGATGATTTCGATCGTATCCGGCTGGACAATCGCAGGAACCGGCATCGGCACACGGTCGCGATCGACCGGTGCACCGCGCTCCAGAACGTAGAGCTGGCCATTGACCATGTCGTCCGCATGCACTTCGACATCGATGGCGAAGCGGGTTTCCAGATCGACCAGGTTCGAACGTTTCTGGTTGAGGATATAGAGCGCTACCTGCGTAGTGGTGCGAATGATCAGGTTGTGGGACGCGCCTTTCAGAAGGTTGTCCTCAACCGACCGCAGCACGTGCAGGGCAACGGATTCCACAGACCGGATCATGCCGGTGCCCTGGCAATGCGGGCAAGGCGTGGTCGAGCTTTCCAGAACGCCGGTGCGGATGCGCTGACGCGACATTTCCAGCAGGCCGAAGTGCGAGATCCGGCCAACCTGAATGCGGGCGCGGTCGTTCTTCAGACAATCCTTCAGCTTGCGCTCGACCGACCGATTGTTCTTCGACTCTTCCATGTCGATGAAGTCGATGACGATCAGGCCGGCAAGATCGCGCAGGCGCAGCTGTCTGGTCACTTCTTCCGCCGCTTCCAGGTTGGTCTGGAGCGCGGTGTCCTCGATATTGTGTTCGCGGGTTGATTTGCCGGAGTTCACGTCGATCGAGACCAGAGCTTCGGTCTGGTTGATGACGATATAACCACCGGACTTCAGCGTTACCTGCGGCGAGAACATTGCATCGAGCTGCGGTTCGACACCGTAGCGGATAAACAGCGGCGAGGGGTCGCGGTAGGGCTGGACGTTCTTCGCATGGCTCGGCATGAGCATGCGCATGAAGTCCTTGGCCTCGCGGTAGCCTTCATCGCCCGCAACCAGGACCTCGTTGATGTCCTTGTTGTAGAGATCGCGGATCGATCGCTTGACCAGACTGCCTTCCTCGTAGACGAGGCTTGGAGCACTGGATTTCAAAGTCAGCTCGCGGACGTTTTCCCAAAGCCGCATCAGGTATTCGAAGTCGCGCTTGATCTCGGCCTTCGTCCGGCTTGCACCGGCGGTGCGCAGGATCACGCCCATGCCTTCCGGCACATCCAGTTCGGAGGCAATCTTCTTGAGGCGCTTGCGGTCAGTCGGCTGGGTAATTTTGCGCGAAATGCCACCGCCACGGGCGGTGTTAGGCATCAGCACGGAGTAGCGGCCTGCGAGCGACAGGTAGGTCGTCAGTGCGGCGCCCTTGTTGCCGCGCTCTTCCTTGACCACCTGCACCAGAATGATCTGGCGGCGCTTGATGACTTCCTGAATCTTGTATTGCTTGCGCAGCGGGACAATGCGCTCAGGAACTTCTTCCATCGCATCTTCCGCGCCGACGGATTCGACGGCATCGATATCATTGTCGGCATCATCGTCATCGTCGTTCTGACGCTGGCGGCGACGGCCGCGCCCTCGGCCACGCGAGCGAACCGGAGCTTCTTCTTCCTCGTCTGCTTCTTCCTCGGAAGAGGATGCTTCGTCGTCATCTTCGTCGGAGGCGTCTTCGTCCGTGCTGCGCGCGGATACGGTTTCGCCATTCGTTTCGTCGGCTGAGGTCTCTTCGGAAACTGCGTCAGTCTCTTCAGTGGCTTTTACGGCCTCTTCGTCGCCTTCTGCGGCATCCGCCTCAACCTTGTCGCTGGCAACGGTTTCAGCAGCCTCGTTTCGTGCTGCACGGGAGCGGCGGCGGCGCTTTGGTTTTTCTTCACCGTCCGAATCATCACGCTGTCTGTCGGCTGCTTCCGCAGCCAGAAGTGCTTCCCGGTCGGCAACAGGGATCTGATAGTAGTCAGGGTGAATTTCGCTGAAAGCGAGGAACCCGTGGCGATTTCCGCCATATTCGACGAATGCGGCCTGCAGGGACGGTTCGACCCGGGTTACCTTGGCAAGATATATGTTTCCGCGCAGTTGCTTCCGATTAGCTGCTTCAAAGTCGAATTCTTCAACCCGATTGCCACGCACGACGACGACCCGGGTCTCTTCCGGGTGGCCCGCGTCGATCAGCATTTTGTTTGCCATTATTGAACTTCTCCACGGCAGCACTCATGGGCGCATGTGCGAAACGCGCATCGCGCAGCAGGAGGATGTCTGCCGTATTTGTTTTGCTAAGATGAGAAAGAGCGTCTGCGCCCGGCGCGGTCGTATGATCAACGAAGGCAGCCGCTGAAGCGGTACCTTGCTGTATGTTGATCACCATGTGCATCGCGCGGGTCCTTCAGGCAACGCAGGCCCTTTAGTTAAGTCGTTGTACCTTCTGCCGGTATGCAGCCTGGCTTCGCCAATGAGCCTGCATCCGGTTCCGGAATGGGTCCGCTCCTAACGGCCGCCGAAAACCTCGCCGGGGAAACTGCCGTTTTGTAAGGGCAACACGTCGCGAGGCGGGGCGGTCTCAAAGAGGTGCCGATACCAGATCCACTGTCTTCCAGGGCTTGTCTTTAAGCGGCAGAACGGCCTCTGTTCTGTCGTTAGAAGGCCTGGGAATGCGATAGCGTTGTGGATAGACACCCATGTCAGCTATCTGGAAAGGTATCGGTTTCAAACCGAAATCCGTAAGGTACTTTTACGTTCCGTCGCAGCGCATTGCAAGCAATGTGAATTGGATATGGCATTTTCCTTGCGTGGCGGATGGCGTATGACAGGGCTGACGGGGGCTCAACACGCGAAGTTTTCGAGCGACATGGCCGAAATAATTGAGTTCAAGGACAGAATGAAACCGCAAGTAGACCAGGGACCGGGCACTGTTTTGAGACTGGCGACGTCTTTCGCAGTGGTTTTGAGCATCTGCGTTGCTGCGTTTGCCGGCCTGACTTGCGCCGCATCTGCCGAACCGGAAAAGGCCCGGGTAACCGGAGCGCGCGTGGCGGGAGACGAGGCGCGCACGCGATTCGTTCTTGATATGAACCGTCAGGTGACACCGACCATCTCCGGCCTTGCCAATCCGGCCCGGCTGATCATTGACCTTCCCGAAGTGACATTTTCGCTGCCGGCCGATTCTGGCGAGAGCGGGCGAGGGCTTGTCACCGACTGGCGCTTCGGCCTCTTTGCGGTTGGAAGATCCCGTGTGGTGATGGACCTGACGGGACCGGTGAAGGTCGACAAGACATTTTTCCTGCCGGCTGTAGATGACCAGCCTGCGCGGCTTGTTGTGGACCTTGTCAGCGCGACAGCCGACGAATTCGACACCTTTGTCGAGACCTCAAGGCCCAAGCGCGTCGTCGCCGGGAGTGATTCCGCACCGAAAAGTGACCGTTTGACCGCTCCAAAGAACAGAGACAAGCCGCTGATCGTCCTCGATCCGGGGCATGGCGGTATTGACACCGGGGCGACAGGCGTCCACGGAACTCTCGAAAAGGCGATCGTTCTCGACTTCGCTCAGCTGCTCAAGGAAAAGCTGGACGAAAGCGGGCTCTACAACGTTCAACTTACCCGGGATGATGACACATTCATCCCGCTGGGGCGCCGAGTTGAAATCGGTCATGAACTCGAAGCCGATCTCTTCGTCTCCATTCACGCCGATTCTGTCCGGCGCGGGCAGAAATTGGCGCGTGGCGCGACCGTCTACACAATTTCAGACAGGGCGTCGGACCAACTGGCCGAAGATCTGGCCCAATCGGAAAACATGTCGGATGTCATCGCCGGTGTGGATCTGACGGAAGAGCCAACAGAGGTGACAGATATCCTGATCGATCTTGCGCGACGCGAAACGAGGTCGTTTTCGGTCTATTTCGCCCGGTCGCTGGTGGACGAGCTGAAAAGCGCTGTCCGGCTGATCAACAATCCGCATCGTTCTGCAGGTTTCCGGGTGTTGAAGGCCCATGATGTGCCCTCGGTGCTGGTCGAGCTCGGCTATCTCTCCAACGAACATGACGAGAAGCTTCTGATTTCCGACGAATGGCGTGAACGCATGGCGAATGCCATGACCGAGGCTGTTCACGGGTTTTTCCGGCCGCGGCTTGCGCGGCAACAAGCAGCACCGTCACAGTAAAAATCCTTGCATTGCTTTCAAAATGGCAGGTTAGCACTGGCGATTGCCTCAGCATCGCCATATTGGTGCACGAGGAAGGCAGACAAGTTTGTGCGACTGTCGGCATCGGTGATGCTGAGCAAATGTTTCCGTGTTAAAAAGCTGGAAGCGCTAAGAACGGGGAAAGACGAGCCCGCGGTATGAAATTTTTGGTGAAGTTTTTTGGCTACCTGTTCGGAATCGGCGCGATCTTTGCGCTGCTGATTGCCGCCGGGGTCTGGATGTACCTGCAGGACCTGACGAAGGATCTGCCGGATTATACGGCCCTGAAGAACTATGAGCCACCGGTCATGACGCGTGTGCATGCCGCTGACGGTAGTCTTATGGCCGAATACGCGACTCAAAGGCGCATGTTCCTGCCGATCCAGGCAATCCCGGATCGCGTCAAGCAGGCGTTTGTCGCAGCCGAAGACAAGAATTTCTACACCCACATCGGTGTTGACCCGGAAGGCATTGCCCGCGCGGCGGTGCGTTTCATCCAGAACTATGGGTCCGGCCGTCGTCCGGAAGGTGCTTCGACCATCACGCAGCAGGTCGCAAAGAACTTCCTCTTGTCCGATCTCGTGAGCGAAGAGCGTGAACGCCGTTCCGCCGCGTATGAGCGCAAGGTGAAGGAAGCGGTCCTTTCCCTGCGCATTGAGCAGGCCTACACCAAGGACGAAATTCTCGAGCTTTATCTCAACGAGATCTATTTCGGCTTCGGGGCCTACGGCGTCGCAGCCGCTTCGCTGATCTATTTCGACAAGTCGGTTCACGAACTGTCGCTTGAAGAAATTGCCTATATGGCAGCGCTGCCGAAAGGTCCGAGCAACTATCATCCTTACAGGAAGACAGAGGCCGCCATTGCGCGCCGCAACTACGTGATCGACCGTATGATCGCAGATGGTTACGTAAGCGCTCAGGACGGCGAGGAAGCCAAACAAAAACCGATTGTCGTCAAGCCGCGTGAAACCGGATCTCGCCTGTTTGCCGCCGAGTACTTCACTGAAGAAGTCCGCCGCGAAGTGGCCGACATCTTCGGCGACAAGCGCCTGTACGAGGGCGGGCTTTCGGTGCGGTCGACGCTTGACCCCGAAATGCAGAAACTGGCGCGCAAGTCGTTGATGGACGGTTTGATTGCCTTCGACCACCAACGCGGCAGCTGGAATGGCCCTGTCGACAAGATCACCCTTGGTGCTGACTGGGGCATCGATCTGGCCAAGGTGGAAGCCCTGAGCGATCTGCCGGAGTGGAAGCTTGCAGTGGTTCTGGAAGCCGGCGGCGAAGAGGCCAAGATTGGCGTTCAGCCGGAACGGCAGGTCAGTGGCCAGCTTTCCGAAGAACGCAAGACCGGCCCGTTGTTCCTGAGCACCATGAAATGGGCCCGGGTCAAGGGCAGGGCACCGAGCGCCGTTTCCGATGTGCTGACGCCTGGCGATGTTGTTTATGTCCAGGAAAGCCCGGTTGCGCCGGGAACCTATGAACTCCGTCAGATCCCGAAGGTGTCGGGCGCTCTTGTGGCGATGGATCCTTATACCGGCCGTGTCCTTGCACTTGTCGGTGGTTTCAGCTTTGCACAGAGTGAATTCAACCGTGCAACGCAGGCCTACCGGCAGCCAGGATCGTCCTTCAAGCCGTTCCTTTACGCTGCCGCTCTCGACAACGGGTACACGCCGTCTTCCGTGATCATGGACGCGCCTCTGGAAATCAGCCAGGGCCCGGGTCTCGGCACGTGGCGCCCGCAGAACTACGGCGGCAAATTCTACGGTCCGTCGACCCTGCGCACAGGTATCGAGCTGTCACGGAACGTCATGACTGTTCGGCTCGCTCAGGACATGGGCATGCCGCTGGTCGCGGAATATGCGAAGCGTTTCGGCATCTACGACAACATGCTTCCGGTTCTGTCCATGTCACTTGGTGCGGGGGAAACCACCGTGCTTCGGCTGACCACCGCTTATGCGACCATCGCAAATGGCGGCAGGAAAGTTCGACCGACCCTGATTGACCGTATTCAGGACCGTTACGGCCGTACCATCTACAAGCATGACAGCCGTATCTGTGACGGCTGTACGCAGGATGTGTGGGAAGGCCAGGACGAACCGACCCTGATCGACGACCGCGAGCAGGTACTCGACCCGATGACTGCCTATCAGATCACATCGATGATGGAAGGCGTGGTTCAGCGCGGTACGGCAACGTCCGTTCGTGCGGTTGGTCGTCCGGTCGCCGGCAAGACCGGTACCACCAACGACGAAAAAGATGCCTGGTTCATGGGCTTTACGCCGGATCTTGCGGTCGGCGTGTTTGTGGGCTTCGACAATCCGAAACCGATGGGCCGCGGGGCAACCGGCGGTCAGGTGGCGGCGCCGATCTTCACCGAGTTCGTCAAGACTGCTCTGGCCGACAAGCCGCCGGTGGAATTCCGTGTACCCAAGGGTCTTCAGCTGATCCCGATCAACCGCCGCACCGGTCTTAGAACCGCTGCCGGTGATCCGGGTTCGATCCTGGAAGCCTTCAAGCCGGGCATGGCCCCGCCGGACAGTTACTCCGTCATCGGGTTCCAGGACACCATGGGAGTTCCGACTGCAGTTTCTCCGGAAGCGCAGCAGGCCGTTACGGTCGGCACAGGCGGTCTTTACTGACCCGCCTTGCCTAGCAGGGGCTGGCCGACTGTCAGGTCATAGCGAGATCCTTTTCGACGGTTTACAGCGAAGTCCTGCTTGGGTAATGTCCCGCTCCAATTCTCGGCCCGGTGCCTCTTGCAGGAGACCGGGCCGCTTCACATCAAAAGCGAGGTATCCGATGCGCGCCGAAATGGAAGCGATCGTCGATGAAATCAAGCAGGCCATAAGCCTGCTGAGGAGGCATCTTTGACTGGGATCAGGCCGTCGTCCGACTGGAAGAGCTGAACGCTCTTTCCGAAGATCCGAACCTCTGGAATGAGCCGTCCAAGGCCCAGAAGCTGATGCGCGAGCGTCAGCAGCTTGATGACAGCATTGGTGGCATCAAGTCGCTGGAGCAGGACCTTTCCGACAATATCGAACTGATTGAACTCGGCGAGATGGAAGACGACAAGTCCGTCATTACCGATGCCGAGGAAGCGCTTCGTGGTCTCAAGGGCAAGGTCAACCAGCTGCAGCTCAATTCGCTGCTGTCCGGTGAGGCCGATGCGAACGACACGTACCTGGAAATCAACTCCGGTGCCGGTGGTACCGAGAGCCAGGACTGGGCGTCCATGTTGCTTCGCATGTACCGCCGGTGGGCGGAAAAGCGGGGCTTCAAGGTCGAAGTGCTGGAATATCATGACGGTGAAGAAGCGGGCATCAAGTCTGCGACCTTGCTGATCAAGGGCGAGAATGCCTATGGCTGGCTGAAGACCGAATCGGGCGTGCATCGCCTCGTGCGGATTTCGCCCTATGACAGCAACGCCCGCCGCCACACCAGCTTCTCCAGTGCCTGGGTCTATCCGGTGATTGATGATTCCATCGAGATCGACATCAACGAGAGTGATTGCCGCATTGATACCTACCGCGCCTCCGGTGCAGGTGGTCAGCACGTCAACACGACCGATTCCGCCGTGCGTATCACGCACCAGCCAACCGGTATCGTGGTGCAGTGTCAGTCCGAGCGCTCACAGCACAAGAACCGGGCAACGGCCTGGTCGATGCTGAAGGCCCGCCTTTATGAAGCGGAGTTGAAGAAGCGCGAAGAAGCGGCCAACGCCGAAGCTGCTTCGAAAACCGACATCGGCTGGGGGCACCAGATTCGCTCTTACGTGCTTCAGCCCTATCAGTTGGTCAAGGATCTGCGCACGGGTGTTGAGAGCACGTCTCCGGGCGATGTTCTCGATGGCGATCTGGATGAATTCATGGAAGCTGCGCTGGCACAGCGCGTCTTTGGTGGAGATCCGGTCGAAGTCGCCGATATCGACTAAAGGCACATTGGAAAATACAAATGAAAGCGGGGCCATTCGGCCCCGTTTTTTTGTTTCCGCCTTGCTCACCCTTCAAAGGTCGAGTGCCGAGAAGCGATCGCCTGCCGCCAGGAAAGCTGCCGGATTGCCGGGCTTGTCATGCCGGCGGATCTCGTAGTGGAGATGTGGACCCGTGGAGCGACCGGTGGAGCCGACATTGCCGACGAGATCGCCCGCCAGAACATGGTCGCCCTCCGATACCTGGATGCGGCTCATATGAGCATAGCGGGTGACGAACCCGTTCGCATGACGGATCTCCACCATCTTGCCGTAACCACCGTTACGTCCCGCGCTGATCACTGTGCCGGGCGCCGTTGCGAATACGCGTGCGCCGTAAGGGGCCTTGAAATCGATGCCAGTGTGCATGGCCAGCCGGCCCAGGAACGGATCAACCCGAGGACCGTAGGTGCTTGACACGGAGCCGTTCCGGACCGGCCGTTTGATCGGCAGACGCAGTGCGGTAAATTTCACGCGTCGCAGTGTGTCCAGGGCTGTGTTTGCGCGGTCCAGACGGTCTGGAAAGTTCTCGTCGTTTATCGGCTGGAACGGGCCGCCGAGGGAGGTCTTTTCACGCAGTGTGGCGTTGAGTCCGGGCGTGATAGAGCGCGTGATGCGGAGGATGTCCTCAATACGGCCCTCCGTCGCGATCGTGATCGCATCGACGGCCGCCGTACTTTCTTCGTCCATCATGGAGATGTCGGCCTTTACCGCGTCGAGGGCAGCCTGTTTCTCAGAGTTTTTTTTTACGTCGGTGTCCGGCGTTGCGGTTTCGGTTGCCGGCTGCTGCAGAATAGCCAGAGGATCGAAGGATCTTGTGGAACCGTCGCGCAATCCCAAGGCTTTTACCGGTTCTTCGATCAACTCGCTTTCGCCGCCGATTGCAGACTTGTCGCTACCATCCAGGGAAGCGAGGTTGCGCTCGTCGAGCGAAGGTTTCTCCGGGGGCAGGGGCTTGTCGTTGCTGAGGTAGATACCGACGCTTTCCGCCCTGGCAACCAGGTCGGCCACGATGGCATGGCGCTGATTGAGGTCTTGCTGCCGGCGCAGAACGTCCATTACCTGGATCTCGACGGTTTCCCTGTCGACCATCTGGCGGCTCGTCAGATTTGCAATCTCGGTACGCAGGCGGTCGATGTGGTCCTGATACTCCAGCACCAGCTCGGTTCTTTCAGCGCTGGCCTCGGCCATCATGTCACTGCGCAGGGCGTAGTAGCCAATTGTGCCTGCAACCGCCAAGGTTGCCGTCACGCAGCCGATTGCACCGCAAATAAGATGAACCGGCCTTACACTGTACGTGGTCGTCTTCTCGCCCTTTTCCAGAACCGGATGATGTGGCTCTGTCCTGGGGGCTTGATAGGTCCGCGTCGATTCTTGGCGCTGTTGCATTGTCACTCAGTCACTGCCTGCATTCTGCAAAAGATCTGAGCCTGATTAGAATTTGGTAAGGTTAATAATTCGTCTTCACGGTTGTGAAATTTATCCGATGAGAGGCGCAAGAGGCTTGTAAAAACCGGGAGTTAGTCCGGCTTCGGACCGCGCGCGATCGTTGAAGGGAGGTTTTAACGGACCCCTGAAGTGACGGCGCACGTAGGTGTGGAATGCCGACTCAGGCCTGATTCCCTGCCGGTCACACAGAAACCGGAACCACTTTGCGCCAAAGGCGACATGGTTTTTCTCGTCCCGATAGATGATGTCGAGACATTTGGCGGTGTCTTCGTCATCGATTTCGCGGGCTTTTTCGATCATCGGTGGCGTGATGTCGAGGCCTCTTGCCTCGAGTACCAGCGGGATGATGGCAAGGCGGGCAGCAAGGTCGTGTCCGGTGTCCTGCGCTGCTTGCCAGAGACCGTTGTGGGCAGGCAGGTCTCCGTAGGTGGCGTCCAGTTTCGCCAGGCGCTCCTGCAGCATGGCAAAATGCTTGGCTTCCTCAAGCCCGACTCGCACCCAGTCGTCATAGTAGGACCTGGGCAGCCTGACGTGCGCGAAGCGTCCGATCAGATCCCATGTCAGGTCCACTGCGTTGAGCTCGATGTGTGCCAGGGAGTGAATCAGGGCAAGGCGGCCCGCCTTGCCCTTCAAGCTGCGTTTTGGCATGTCTCGCGGTGCAAGCAGAACAGGTTTTTCCGGCCGGCCCGGCCGATCCGGCATCGCACCATCTCTCGAGGGAGATCCGAGAGCGAGTTCACGCTGAAACCAGGCCCTGGAGACAGCATAGGCAAGCCGCACTTTTTCGGCTGTATCGGAAGCGCACACGATCGCTCGCGCTCCGGCAACCAGAGTGTGCGGCAAGTTGTCCCTGCCGGTCACCATCCTGGCGCTGCCGGTTGCCGTTTCCAGTGGGGAACTCACAGGGCCCGCGCAACCTCAAGAACGGCATCCGCGTGCCCTGGAACTTTCACCTTGCGCCAGATCTCGGCGATCTTGCCGTCTGCACCGACTAAAAAGGTGGTGCGTTCCACACCCATGTATTTCTTGCCGTACATGGATTTTTCCACCCAGACCCCATAGGCCTCCGCGACTTCCTTTTCCGTGTCCGCCCCCAGTCTGATCGCCAGATTGTGCTTGGCGATGAACTTGTCGTGTTTGGCGGCTGTGTCAGGCGAGAGCCCGATAATGGTCACGCCAAGTTTGGCAAATGCATCGGACTGTTCAGTGAAGGCAATAGCCTCCTTTGTGCAGCCTGGCGTGTCATCCTTGGGATAAAAATACACTACGACGGGTTTTCCTTTGAGGGCGCTCAGCGACACCTTGTTGCCGCCATCACCTTCCAGTTCGAAATCCGGTGCGACATCCCCGACGGCCAATTCGCTCATCATGCCTTCCTTCTGTCAAAGTTTGTGCGTTAATGCCGGTTTCCGGCTGCGTCTACAATGGCTGCGGTCGCTTTTAGCAAAGCTTTCGCAGTATCATCAATCGCTCAGCGACTCGTCCGGAGCTGCAGTGAGGTAACCCGGCGCTTTGCTCCGAACCCGAACCCAAGCGCCTGTCTTACGCATGCAGGCGAAAGATTGGATTGACGTATTTGCCTAAAACCGGCGGATCTCAGGACACGGCCAAAGTGACGCCGAAAAAACGCAAGCGCTTGCGCTACGTCGTCGCCGCCGTTCTGGTTGGTCTTGTTGCCGGCATCGCCATTCTGTTTGCAACCGGGCCGGTGCACATTCCGCTTCTAGGCAGCCTGCTGGCCTATCAAGGCACCCGAGGGCAGGTTGAACTTTCCATTGGCAGTGCCAGTGTCGATTTTACTGCGCCGGACGGCATCAATATCCTGATTTCGGATGCCAGGGCGGAGATCGCCGGTGGGTCACCTGTAAGCATCAGTCTTCCTGAACTGACTGCGCCGCTGAACCGGGATGCACTGCTCTCCGGCAAGCTCCATTTTTCGTCTCTAATCCTGACAAGGCCCCATGTGCGGATTGTCCTGGCGGGCGGGCCGGCGAAGTTTCCGGAAATGGGGCCGCTCATGGAAGCCGTTGACAGGGTCAGCGATGTAGTGGACGACCAGTTTGCCCGCCGAGGCCTCAGCTTCGTCAAGATCCGTGACGCTTCTTTCGAGTTGGCCGGTTCCATTCCCAGACGATACCGAGGCATTGACGCGGACATCCTGCGTGACGACAACCGCTCGATACGGGCCTTCGCGCGAGTTGCCGGCAATATCTCCACCTGGAGACTGGAGCTGGCGCGCAACGCCCCGCCGGGTGCGAATGCCAAGAGCATCGGGGTCGTGGTCAACGGAATCACTCTTGCCGAACTGCTGGGGCCAAACGCGAAATCGGTGCAGGGCAAGGGGCTGGGACTTCCGGCCTCCGCCAAAATCGAGAGCAGACTGACAGGCGATGGCAAGTTCGTCTCCGCCAATGCGGTTGCGCGCGTGCGCAACGGCTGGTTTCAGCTTGGCAAGACACTGGTCGCATTTGACGATGCAGCACTGTCCCTATTGTTCGAGGCGGGACAAGACGCAATTGAAATTACCAGTTCGCACGTCATTCGCGGCAATTCACGCATCTTCTTCACGGGGTCTGTTTCGCCGGTTGCTGGTGATAGTCCGGAGTGGCAGATTAATCTGGATTCGGAATATCCGCAATTCGGTTCAGCCGATGTTCCCGAAGAGCCGCATATGCTGGACGGCGTCCAGATTCGTGCGCGTTTCGATCCGATTGAAAAATTGCTCTCCGTCGACCGCTTCACGGCTCGCTCGGGCAAGGCCGTCGTGCATGGTGTCGCCTCGCTGCAGATTACACCGGAAGGACCTTATCTGGCGCTGGCCGCTGATGGGGAGTTGATACCGGTTGCAGTGGCAAAGCAGCTCTGGCCGATCACGCTTGTGCCGCCGGCGCGCCGCTGGATCATCGAACGCCTGAAAGGCGGCTTGATCGAGACCGTTTCCTATACGGGTGCGCTCCGCCCGCCGGCATTTGATCCGCGGGATCCGGACCCGGGCTGGGCGGGGGACGACATGCGCCTGGACATGACGTTTTCCGATGGTGCAGTGACGCCTGTTGGTGATGTTCCGCAGATTGATGGCCTCGACGGTACGCTCACAATTGAAAACGAGACACTGACCGTGACTGCGACAGGCGGAACGGCGACGGCCTCAAGTGGTGGCGAGGTTACTCTGCCGGATGGTGTCTTCGCGATCCAGAACCTGCCTTTGCGGGACGGCAAGATGGCAAGCGTGAAGACCCGCATGGAGGGATCGGCGAGCGACCTTGGTGCGATGGTCAACAGTGCGCCTTTCCGCGTGCTGGACCGAGCTGATCTCAAGAATGATGGCGTCGAAGGGGCGGGAGAACTTGAAATCACGGCTTCGTTTCCCTTGGGCAATGAAATCGATCTTGCCGATATCGACTGGCAGGCGACAGGCCGTCTGACGAATTTCTCGGACAGCAATCCGATCATGGGGCACACGGTGCGCAAGTCGGATGTTGCGCTGGAGGCCAACAAGGATCAGGTCGCGATTACCGGCAAGGGGATACTCGACGGATTGCAGGCCGATATCGACCTTGTGGTGCCCTTGGGCGAATCCGGTGTTGCGGCACGACAGGATGTTGTTGTTGCGCTCAACGCGAAGCAGCTGAAAGAGAAGGGGGTGGATCTGACCGCCTTTCTCCAAGGCAACATGACGTTGAGCGTTGCAAAGGTCAGCGACGGACAGGAATTCGTCATCGACCTGAAACAGACGGATGTCCGGCTGCAGGCGCTCGGCTGGCAAAAAGCCAAGGGTGTTCCCGCAACGGCGTCTTTCAAGCTGGTTGAGACGGACACACAGCGCCGTGTAAAGGACTTCAAGCTGGTATCAGAGGGTGTCGATGTTGCCGGTTCGATGCAACTGTCGATGGCCGGCGATCTTGTCAGCGCATCGTTCAATACATTCAAGCTGCGTCCGGGCGACAATGTCGAAGTCGATATCCAGAAGGCGACGGACGGACGCTATGACATCATCTTCGCCGGGTCTTCCTTTGACGGGCGCGGCCTGATCAAGAGCATGCGGAGCCCCGGCGGCAGCAAGGGAGCGGGTGATTTTTCGGGCGGTGCAAGAATTGCCGCCAATATTGACCGTGTAACCGGGTTCAATAATCAGGCGATCGAGAAATTCTCGGGCAAGATCGATACCGGTGCCAAGGGACTGGTCTCTGCGGACTTGAAGGGACTTGTGAACGGCCGTGCGAATTTCGAATTCACGGTGACGGACCAGGGCGGCACGCAGGCGGCAATCGGCCGTTTTGCAAATACAGGCGCAACACTGCGTTTCCTTGACCTCTACAAGCGTATGCGCGGTGGAACCGGGGTCCTGAATGTGGCGATGGCCGACGAGAACAGCTGGGTCGGCGATTTCAACGTGCGCTCACTGCGGATCACGGAAGATCCGGCCATTCAGCGTATCCGCGAGCAGAACCGCTCAAATCGCATCCCGGACGGGCGTGCGATCAATACCAACGAAGCTGCGGACACCGCCAGTTTCGAAACGCTGGATATCAATTTCTCACGGGAAGGCGAATTGCTGACCATCAGTCGCGGGGCTCTCCAAGGCAACGCACTGGGAGGAACTGTCAGCGGCTCTGTGGATCTGTCGCAGCAGACGCTCAACCTTACCGGTACCTTCGTGCCGATCTACGCTCTCAACAATTTCTTCGCCAAGATCCCGCTGTTGGGCTTTGCGCTCGGCGGCAATTCCGGAGAAGGCCTGATCGGTGTGACCTATCGCTTGTCTGGTTCGGTGTCCGACCCGGTGCTGTCGGTCAACCCGATTTCGGCGATAGCACCGGGCATTTTCCGCAAGATGTTCGAGTTTCAGGCGAACTGAGCAATCGCACCAGCCAATGTCTGGCGAACCAATTTTCTGCCGAAGGCCTTTGTTCCTGTCACTCTTATTGCCGAACAAAAAAAGCCGGGCGGTGCCCGGCTTTTTTGTCAGTTCTGGAGTGCCTCTGCTCAGACCGGCTTCAGGAGCACGTGCTTTTTCTTGCCGAGCGACAGTTTGACGATGCCGTCGCCGGTCAGATCAGCAAGCGTGATCTGGCGCTTGTCGTCCTGCTCGCCCTTGTCGTTGATCTTGACCGCGCCACCCTTGATGTTGCGGCGGACGTCTCCATTCGAGGCGCACAGGCCCGCACTCACGAATGCGGATAGCACACCTATGCCGGCTTCCAGTTCGGCCTTGGTAATTTCCACCGTTGGCAGGCCTTCGGCGGATTGGCCTTCTTCAAATGCCTTGCGGGCGGTCTCGGCAGCAGCTTCAGCGTTTTCCCGTCCATGGATCAGGGCAGTCGCTTCCGTTGCCAGTATCTTCTTGGCCTCGTTGATCTCCGAGCCTTGCAGTGCCGCAAGACGGGCGATTTCGTCCATTGGAAGAACTGTGAAGAGCTTCATGAAACGCTCCACGTCGGCGTCTTCCGTGTTGCGCCAGTACTGCCAGTAGTCATAGGCAGAAAGCTGCTCTTCGTTGAGCCACACAGCGCCTGCGGCAGTCTTGCCCATCTTTGCACCCGACGACGTGGTCAGAAGCGGAGAGGTGAGGGCAAAGGCTTCGACTTCTGCCAGACGGCGAACGAGATCGGTGCCGGACAGGATGTTGCCCCACTGGTCGGATCCGCCCATCTGTAGTCGGCAACCGGTGCGACGGTAAATTTCCAGATAGTCGTAGCCCTGCAGGAGCATGTAGTTGAATTCGAGGAAGGACAGATGCTGTTCGCGTTCCAGACGCAGGCGCACGCTGTCGCGCTGGATCATCTGGTTGACCGAGAAGTGCCGGCCGATATCGCGAAGGAAGTCAACGTAATTGAGCTTCAGAAGCCAGTCCGCATTGTCCAGCATGATGGCGTCTGTCGGGCCGTCACCGAAGGTGAGAAGTTTTTCGAAGACCTTGCGGATGCCGGCCTTGTTGTCCTCGATCAGCTCTTCGGTGAGCATCTTGCGGGATTCGTCCTTGCCGGACGGATCACCGACGCGCGTGGTGCCGCCGCCCATGAGGGCAATCGGCCGGTGGCCGGTCTTCTGAAACCAGTGCAGCATCATGATCGGGACGAGAGACCCGGCATGAAGGCTCGGTGCGGTGCAATCGAAACCAATGTAGGCCGTTACGGTTTCTTTCGCGCAAAGCTCGTCCAGGCCCTTCGGGTCCGAGATCTGATGAATGAAACCGCGTTCTGAAAGAACGTTTAGAAAGTCCGATTTGAACTCGCTCATAGTCGCCTGTCCGTCCGTCTTGTGTGCCTGCCGGCATTCCTGCGGTCGTGCTCTAGCGCGTGCCGCAGGACTTGTAAATTGCGCCTGCCGGAAAATCAGGACGCTGCAGCGCTCTGCCGCTGGTTAGTTGCCGACCTGGCCGTTGGCGCGCACCTTCACACAGACGAATTTCAATTCGCCCCCCTCCCAGGCAAGGCGCATGCCTTCCGAGAGTGTCCGCGGAACGGCTTCGCTCAGTGCGGCCTGACATTCCGCTTCATCCTGAAAAGTGCCTTCATCGGCGACCGGCCAGACATTGGGACCGCTCAAAAGCTGAATGGATACGGCCATAATCACCCACATGGATAACTCCTACTTTCTTGTGAGACCCCAGGTCCCCAACGTTTTCCCAACACACTCCGGCACACACTCTGGCGAAAGTGACGCAGCGTGATCACAGTCACAGCCAACATAGCAGGCGGCGCCTACATTCAATTCATCAGCAGCGCAACGAAAGCCGCTGTTCAACAATTGAAAGGAGCCGTCATGTTTCGCAAGTTTGCAATAGCCGCCGTCGCAGTCGCCACCATGGCAACCGCTGCCGTCACCATTACCCCGAACGAAGCTCATGCCAAGAACCGTCATGGTGGCGCCATTGCCGCAGGTGCCATCATCGGCCTTGCTGCCGGCGCTATCATCGCCTCCCTGGCTCAGCCGCGCTACTACCAGCCGGTCCGCTGCCAGAACCGGCCTGTGACCCGCTGGAGCCCTTATCATGGTCGGTATATCGTCGTCGGATACCAGCGCGTCTGTTACTGATCTCATCCACAGCACAAGCGAATGGCCTCCTTCGGGAGGCTTTTTCGTCTTGAGATTTGGTTGAACCTCCTTTTCAACACTGGACAGTGAAATTATTCGTCCGGTGTTCCATGTCTTCCTTTTCCTCGCTCTCTCCCACTCGCGTTCATGGCCTCATATGCGGCACTCTGGAACCCGGCCCCCTGAATACCCTTGCGGACATCGATGGTATTGCGGTTGGGCACAGAACCATGTGCGAGGGCAACCTCAGAACCGGTTTCACGGCAATCGTGCCGCACCCGGGCAATCTCTTTCGCGAGAAACTTCCTGCCGCCGTCGAGGTGATCAACGGCTTCGGAAAGAGTGCTGGTTTGATACAGGTCGACGAACTCGGGACACTGGAAACGCCGATCCTTCTGACCAACACCTTCGGCGTTGGAACCGGTGTGAACGCGCTCATCCGCAGGGCAATTGCCGAAAATCCTGAAATAGGCCGGTCCACAGGCACTATCAATCCCGTGGTGATGGAGTGCAATGACGGCTACTTGAGCGATATTCAGGCAATTGCCTTGAGCGAAGCCGATGCGGAAGCGGCTCTGAAGGCTGCAGGTTCGACGGTGGAGCAGGGCAGTGTCGGGGCAGGGACGGGCATGAGCGCGTTCGGCTTCAAAGGCGGTATCGGTTCGGCCTCGCGCGTCTTTGAACTTGGAGGCCGTCAGCACAGACTTGCCACCCTGGTGCTTGCCAATTTCGGTCGCCCCGGAGACCTTGTCCTGCCGGATGGACGCAGACCGCATCCCAAGGAGGCGCGCCATAGCGAAGAACGCGGTTCGGTCATCGTTGTTCTGGCGACTGATGTGCCTCTTGAAAGCCGGCAACTGAAACGCATTGCCCGCAGAGCCGGGGCGGGGTTGGCGCGGCTGGGTGCCTACTACGGCAATGGAAGCGGCGATATCGCACTTGCCTTTTCAACTGCCTGCAAGATTGCCCATTTTGAGGAGGAAGACTTCATCGTTCGCGATATTCTCAAGGAAGACAAGATCGATATCCTGTTTCAGGCCGCAGCTGAAACGACGCAGGAGGCTGTACTCAATGCGATGATTGCGTCTCCCGCCATGCGTGGGCGGGGGCGTAGCAAACGGCCGTCTCTTGCCGATTGGCTTGACGGGCATGCCTAGGTCGCTCGCGATTTTCTCGTGGGGCTTGTCAGGCTGGCCAAGGCTGCTTGTGGAATTGTCGGTGGTAACCAACTCACTCTTGCGCTGAGACATGGAAAGCGGGGTGCTTGGAAAACAAAAAGGCCGGGCAAATGCCCGGCCTTTCCGCATGTTTGAACCCGAAGGGATCAGACAGAGTAGTACATGTCGAATTCGACCGGGTGCGGGGTCATTTCGAAACGCTCGACTTCTTCCATCTTCAGTTCGATGTAAGCGTCGATCTGGTCGTCGTCGAACACGCCGCCGGCTTTCAGGAACTCACGGTCTGCATCGACTGCTTCCAGTGCTTCGCGCAGGGAGCCGCAAACGGTCGGGATTTCTGCAAGCTCTTCGGCCGGAAGGTCGTAGAGGTTCTTGTCCATCGCGTCGCCCGGGTGGATCTTGTTCTTGATCCCGTCGAGGCCGGCCATCAGCAGGGCGGAGAAGCAGAGGTACGGGTTCGCGGACGGATCCGGGAAGCGAACTTCAACGCGCTTTGCCTTCGGAGAAGCTGTGAACGGAATACGGCAGGAAGCCGAACGGTTACGCGAGGAATAGGCCAGCAGAACCGGTGCTTCGTAGCCCGGGACCAGACGCTTGTAGGAGTTGGTCGACGGGTTGGTGAAGGCGTTCAGGGCCTTGGCGTGCTTCAGAATACCGCCGATGAAGTACAGGCAGCTTTCCGAAAGGTCGGCATACTGGTTGCCGGCAAAGGTCGGCTCGCCGTTGTTCCAGATGGACAGGTGGCAGTGCATGCCGGTGCCGTTGTCACCGAATACCGGCTTCGGCATGAAGGTGGACGTCTTGCCGTAGGCATGTGCGACCTGGTGGACGACATACTTGTACTTCTGCATGTTGTCGGCGCAACGGGTCAGGTGATCGAACTTCATGCCGAGTTCGTGCTGTGCAGCAGCCACTTCGTGGTGATGCTTTTCTGTCGGAACGCCCATTTCGGCCATGACGGACAGCATTTCGGAACGGATGTCCTGCGCGCTGTCGATCGGCGGAACCGGGAAGTAGCCGCCCTTCGTGCGCGGACGGTGGCCCAGGTTGCCCGTTTCGTACTCGGAACCCATGTTGGACGGCAGTTCGGAGCTGTCGAGCATGAAGCCGGTGTTGTACGGGTCTGCAGTGAAGCGGACGTCGTCGAACATGAAGAATTCAGCTTCCGGGCCGACGAAAATGGTGTCGCCGAAGCCGCCGGACTTCACGTAGGCTTCTGCCTTCTTCGCGGTCATGCGCGGATCGCGGTTGTAGCCTTCACCGGTGACCGGGTCGACGATGTCGCAGAAGATCGCCATGGTGGACTGTGCGAAGAACGGGTCGATGTGTGCGGATTCCGGATCCAGGATCAGCATCATGTCGGACTCGTTGATGGCCTTCCAGCCTGCGATTGACGAACCGTCGAAAGCGACGCCTTCAGCGAACATGTCTTCGTCAACGAGTACTACGTCCATGGTGACGTGCTGCATTTTACCCTTAGGATCGGTAAAGCGCAGGTCGACGAATTTCACGTCTTTTTCCTGAATCTCCTTAAGGATTTCAGCGGCAGTGGTCATAATGTCCATCCCTTTAGTTTTTCATGTGAACGGTTGGGTACTGTTCCGGCCCGGCAGAGTGTCTTAAATTTGGCTCCGTTGCGTGGGACCGGAATTCGGATTGCCGGCGAATGCCGGAATGGGTGGGTCAGATAGCGTCTATGCCGGATTCACCGGTACGGATACGGACTGCTTCTTCGATATTTGAAACGAAAATCTTGCCGTCGCCAATGCGGCCTGTTTGCGCAGCGGATCTGATTGCGTCAACGGCTTTCTCGACCATGTCGTCGCCAAGTACAATTTCCACTTTCACCTTCGGCAGGAAATCCACGACATATTCAGCGCCGCGATAGAGTTCCGTGTGGCCTTTCTGACGGCCGAAGCCCTTGGCTTCCGTAACGGTGATGCCCTGGAGACCGACCTCTTGCAGAGCTTCTTTGACCTCGTCCAATTTGAAGGGTTTGATGATCGCTTCGATCTTTTTCATCACCTTGTGTCTCTCTCCACTTTTAAGGCCGGATAATTTCGGCGTGCCCTTTTCCGATCCTGCGGGACAAAACGACCCGGTCGGGCCCGGAAGGGACCGTTGCAAGCTATAAAGCACGATGTGTGCCAAACGGCCATGACAACCCGTAAATTTTACCCGCGCTGGGAAATCCGCCACTAAAAGCGGCAAATTCTATCAGCGGGGTGGTGGTCAGTCGCCTATCCCATTTGTCATATGATCACAAAATAAGCAAAGAGCCTAAAAAATAGGCTGAATTTTAGCAATCGGATGAGATTGCCCTGCTCAGTGGTTGCATGATTTTGCACAATCTCAAGTCAATCGACAGTTCCAGCCGGCGCTGCCGGGGGCGTTGCTCCGATGTACGGGCGGTTCCTGGCTGATTTCCGGAATGAGGAACCATCCCCGCCCTTACGCGTTGCAGAAGAACTGGAATATGGAGACGGCTATGCTTTTCTACGCTTTGGCTGTGGTGGCCATTGCTCTCGTCGCAGGTTTGTTCGGGTTTTTTGGAATGGCGGGCATGTCGGCTTCGATTGCACAAATCTTGATCGGGCTGTTCCTTGCAGTTTTTGTGCTTTCCCTGATTGCGGGCATGCTACGAAGGTAGCAACGAATATCCTGGACCCACGAAACGCCATCGGGGTTCGCTTCTTTTGAGTTTAATGTGAGGTTATCCGTGCGCAGGCTCACATGGCACAACGCCAGCCAGTCTGATGAGCAGCTTCGAGAATATCTCATTCTCGCATTGCTTCGTTCGCGTGCCTGCGTCACCTTGCAGGACGACGCGCTTCAATACCTTTATATCGCGAACCTGCCTCACATATGGTCGGTGCCCGAGGGAGAGACCCCGAAGGACGAAACGGTCTTCGGTCATTCCGTGGGCAGGCAGCTCGATGACGCCAAGAAGACAGTGCTGGAGACGGGGCGTTCGGAAAAGCTCGAGGTGATGGCTGAAGGTGGCCAAGTTTTCGAGATCCACATCGAAACGATTTCCGGTGTTGAAGGCATCACCCAGGTGCTGACAACCGTTGTCGATGTTACGGAAAGCCGCCGACGAGAGCAGGCGCTCAAGGATTTGCTGCTGGAAGTCAGTCACAGATCGAAGAACCTTTTGGCTGTGATCCAGAGCCTGGCAGGCCAGTCCGCTCGCTACGCCGGGTCGCTCGAGCAGTTTCTTGCCGAGTTTCAGGGGCGGATCTTTTCCCTTTCAAATTCACAGGATCTTGTGACGGAAGCTGACTGGTTCGGTGTTCGCCTGTTCGATCTTGCCCGGGCTCAACGCGCGCTTTTCGATTCAAAGCGTGTCATTCCCATCTCCATGACGGGCGAAAATCCTTTGCTGACCCCCAATGCTGCACTTTACATCGGCCTGGGCTTGCATGAATTGATCGCCGCAACACTGGACGTCGGCTGGGCTTCGGCTGACCAGGGAATATTGCTCACCTGCAAAACGGTGATGAGGCAGGGCCGGTTGTGCCTCGTTCTCAACTGGAATGCAGGAGAGAGAGGCAGGGTAGACACCAAAAAGGCGCTTGCCGCAGGTGAAGCAGATGGTGACAGAACCGCATTTTCCGCCTTGCTGCTCGAAACAGTGCTGCCGCAATCCCTGAGCGGTTCTGCCGAATTGAGCATCTCCCCTGACGGAATAGATTACAGCATGGTGTTTCCGAAAACTGAGTACAACGTTCGGCAGGAGATGGGTGAAGACCTCCTCCGGGCTTAAATTCTGCGTTCAAATTCTTCACTTCTCGCAGTAACTCATTCGGCTGGTCGGCGGTTGTAGGGCGTTCTCGGAATGGTTGTTTTCAAATACTTCAATGAATATTGAAATTAACAAATGTTATGATGATATTTTGAAATTTGTTGTTGGTTCTACAAGTGATTTTTGTTGCTTGCATCGTGAAAACTTCCTAATTCTGTTGTCCCCATACCTTCTTCCCGGATCAGGCCCGCGGCGATGAAAAGACACATTCCCCTTCTTGTGTTCGTGATAAGTGCCGCTATCGGCCTGTCGCTGACCTACGTCATTCTGGACAGGGAGCGAGCGGTTGAGCGGCGGGAATTCGAAATACTCGCAGAAGAGGCGGTCGACCGGATCCGCGGGCGCACTGAGCAGAACTTTTCTCTCATTGCAGCCACGCATTCGTTTTTCGAAGCGGATGGCGGAGCCATGTCGAGGGCCAAATTCCAGAGCTTTGCCCTTGGCCTGTTCCTGAAGGGGCATTTGTCCGGCATGCAGGGTATCGGCTTTGCCAAGCTGATGCAGACCGGCAGGGAAGATGAAGCAAGCCTGGCATTGCAGCAGAATTACGAACTGGACCGTCAGGTCTGGCCCGAGACGGACCAGGCGCATCGGACCCCCATCATACTTCTTGAGCCGCTGGACCTGCGAAACAAGGCTGCACTCGGCTTCGACATGTTCAGTGACGAAACCCGCCGCAAGGCCATGCTGGCGTCCGCAGACACCTTCACAGTCAAGGTATCAGCCCCTGTCATGCTGGTTCAGGAAATCACGGAGGAGAAGCAGACGGGATTCCTGGCGTATCTCCCGCTGGCAAGTGAAGAGGAAGCTGCCGGAGAAAAACTGAACGGCGAAGAAAGCATCCAGGGCTTTGTCTATGCGCCTTTCCGTGCCGGGGACCTGCACAAGGCTGCCCTGACTTCTCCGACCCCGGTACCGGTTCTTGTCAACACGACCGACGTGACGGATGAGCAGCCGGAGCACCTGTACACCTCTGAAGACTATGAGGCGCGTGCCGCGGAAGCTGAAAATCTCGTGACACGGCAGATCGAAGTCGGTGGACGGATTTGGGAAATCTCCGTTATCGAAGCCGCTTCAAAGGACAACGCCTTTCTTTATTGGCGTACCTTCATGCTCGGGTCGATATCTCTGCTTTTCTCCGCTGCGCTCGCGGTTTCGATTCGCTCCCGCCTGCGGGCGAGAGAGGCCAATCAGCGCCTGAAGGAAATGTCTGAAAAGACGATCCAGGAAAAGGATCTGATGCTTCAGGAAATGAAGCACCGGATCAAGAATTCAATTGCCCGCATTCTCGCGATTGCTCGCCAGACCGCCGGTGCCTCCGAAAGCCTGGAGGAATTCAATGATTCGTTCAGCTCTCGCCTGCAGGCCATGGCGAATGCGCAGGATCTGTTGACCCGGTCCAGGTGGTCGAAGGCGGACTTGAAAGCATTGCTTCTGCAGGAACTGGAGCAGGTCTTTGGTGAGGGGGCAAAGGGCATCAAGCTTGCAGGCCCGGCCGTTCAACTGAACGAGACCGGCACCCATGCGCTTGGTCTGGTGTTTCACGAGCTTGCGACGAACGCGATGAAATATTCCGATGTCTTTGCTGATGACGGACGCTTCGAGGTTATCTGGAAGGTCTTGCCGGCCAAAAAAGGCAAGCAGCTTGAGCTCGACTGGCTTGAGGAGACCGGAAAAGTGATTGAAGCTCCGAAAAATTTTGGCTTCGGCAGCAGGCTCATGGAAGCGCTGGTGGCTGGTGAGATGAATGGCAAGATCGATCGGCAGTTCACCGAGAAGGGGGTTGCCATCCGGATTTCCGTGCCTCTGGTCTGAGAATCGGCTGCTGGGCCATGATTTGCCCGAGTGCATTCTCAAGCGCCGTTTGAACATGGAAGGGACTGCCTAAAAATGAGCCAGCATGGCATGGCCCTGGATTATGTGTTGCTGACCCCGCAGGAGATGGCGAAAGCCGATCGACTGACCATTGAGGGGGGTGTTCCAGGTATCGAACTCATGGAGCGGGCCGGCCAGGCTGTGGCACGTGCTGCGGTGCGGATGGTTCCGGCTTCAGGTCGGATAGTCATTCTTTGCGGTCCCGGCAACAATGGCGGTGACGGTTTCATTGCGGCGCGTTGTCTGGCGTCAGCCGGATACGGCGTTGATGTCAGGTTGCTCAAAGCGCCCGATGCTCTGAAGGGGGATGCGCTTGAAGCCTTTCGGCGCATGGGGCTTTCTTATGCACTTTCCGTTGAAGGCGATCATATCGCGAGCGATCTAGGCGCTTTATTGGATGGCGCCGATCTGATCGTGGATGCTCTCTTCGGGGCAGGGCTGGACCGCGCTTTAGGCGGAGCCGCCGAAGCTTTGGTGAAAGCTGTCAACAAGTGCGGCGCACCTGTTCTTACGGTAGATCTTCCGTCCGGAGTTCAAGGCGCAGACGGTGTTGTCTGTGGCGAGGCTGTCAGTGCGCAAGAGACGGTCACGTTCTTTCGGCAAAAGCCGGGGCATTTGCTTTATCCCGGTCGTCAAGCCTGCGGCCGGGTTACAGTTGCGCAAATTGGCATCGACGTAACCGTTCTCGATCAAATCGCGCCCGATACTTTTATCAATGGGCCGGACCTCTGGCTTGACCATTGGCCACAAGTCGCGCCGACCGGTCACAAATATTCCAAAGGGCATGCGGTTGTCTTTGGCGGTCCGGTCACGGCAACCGGTGCTGCGCGGTTGTCGGCTGGCGCTGCGCTGCGGGCGGGGGCGGGGCTCGTAACATTGGCGTCACCGCCGGATGCGCTCCTGGTCAACGCAAGCCATCTGACGGCGGTAATGCTGAAGAAGGTTGCCTCTGAAAACGGTATTCGCGAACTCTTGTCGGACAAGCGCCTCAACGCGGTACTGATCGGTCCGGGCTATGGTGTTGGTGAAAAGACCCGATCGGCGGTAGCGGAGATCCTGGACTGTAACCGGGCAAGCGTGTTCGATGCCGATGGTCTGACGAGTTGCGCCGTTGATCGCGCTCCGTTTTTCGAAAGCATCAGGTCGCATAATGCGCCGGTCGTTCTGACGCCGCATGAGGGAGAGTTTGCTCGCCTTTTCCCGGAACTTACAGGTAGCAAGCTGACCCGTGCCAGGGAGGCAGCACGAATGTCCGGAGCTGTCGTGATTCTGAAGGGGCCGGACAGCGTTGTCGCTGCGCCGGATGGGCGTGCGGCAATCAATTGCAACGCACCTCCATGGCTTGCAACGGCCGGGTCTGGTGATGTGCTTGCCGGAATTGTAGTCGGTCTGCTTGCGCAGGGTGTTTCCGGCTTCGAGGCGGCTGCCATGGCCGTTTGGCTACATGGCGAAGCAGGCCGCGAGGCCGGGCCGGGGCTGATCGCAGAAGATCTTGAGAGTGCCCTGAAACCCGCGCTTCGCGCACTTGTGGAGAAATCCGATTTACGGTGAGGCAGGGCACTGCTTTTTCCTTTGACGGGAAAATCAGCGATGCTATAGAGGCCCCGCTTCAATCGCAGGGTGGTTTGCCACTTGTTGCGACGCGGATGTGGTGAAATTGGTAGACACGCCAGATTTAGGTTCTGGTGCCGCAAGGCGTGGGGGTTCAAGTCCCTCCATCCGCACCATTCTTCAAAGTGAATTCCATCCTGTGCGCATTCGGCGCTTGTCGTTCGACGTTGCGCTTTTTGTCGAGAACCCTCGTATTTGGTCGCCGTTTTATAATCACCAAGTGTCAGGCCTGGTGGGGCACCGTTGACTGTGCGGAGTTGTTGCGCAGCGCAAATTTGCGTTCCGTGTGGCTTCAGCAGTGCGGGCCGGTCTGGTCAAGCTCTGGCCAAGCTCTGGTTTAGCGTGGTCTGGCATCATGCTGTCAACATCAGTGACGGGGAGCGGTTCTTTACTGCAGGCCGGCGAGGTTGGCGGAATTAGCTTCCGGCTCCTGGAAGAGACCAAATCACTTGATCGAAAGAGCTGATTTTAGGCGATTTACGCCAGCAAAACCCCGCTCTCCCCTTGACACTTTCGGGCCTACGCAGTATCGCGCTCCCATCGTGCGTCTTGGAGTCTCTTCAAGGCGATGCATGGCCGTTTGAACGCTCCCGGCAAAAGGGGAGTGCAGGCGATGTGGCACACGGGATTTTAAAAACGAAACCTCCGGGGCGGATTGCCGCTCGGGACCGAGGACGACAAAACCCATGCAGGTAACCGAAACCCTCTCCGAGGGCCTCAAGCGTGAGCTGAAAATCGACATTCCGGCTGGTGATCTCGCCGCCAAGCTCGACGATTACATGGCCGACCTGAAATCCAAGGCCAACATCAAGGGCTTCCGCCCTGGCAAGGTTCCGCTCGCCCATCTGAAAAAGATGTATGGCCGTCAGGCCATGGCCGAGATCCTGTCGAACACCATCCAGGAAACGACCCAGAAGGCTGTTGAGGAGCGCTCCGAGCGCCCGGCTCTGACCCCGGAAATCGATCTGCCGGAAGAAGATGCTGAGAAGATCATGGCTGGCGACGCCGATCTTTCCTTCAAGATGACCTACGACATTCTGCCGAGCTTCGAGATCGTTGATTTCGCCGGTATCGAAATCGAGCGTCCGGTCGTTGAAATCGCTGAAGAAGAAGTCGACGAGCAAGTTTCCCAGATCGCCAAGAACAACGCACCGTTCGATGCGAAAGACGGCGCGGCTGCAGACGGCGACCGCGTGACCATGTCCTACCTGGGCAAGATCGACGGCGAGCCTTTTGAGGGCGGTGCCGACGAGAACGGCATGCTGGTTCTGGGTTCCGGTCAGTTCATCCCGGGCTTCGAAGAGCAGCTTGTTGGCGTCAAGGCCGGCGACGAGAAGGTCATCGAAGTGTCGTTCCCGGAAGAATATCCGGCTGCACATCTGGCCGGCAAGGCTGCCACCTTCGACATCGTCGTCAAGGAAGTTGCCGCACCGGGTGAAGCCAAGGTCGACGACGAGTTCGCTAAGAACCTCGGCCTTGAGTCTCTCGACAAGCTGAAGGAAATCGTCCGCGGCCAGATCGAAGGCCAGTTCGGTCAGATGACCCGCCAGCGCGTGAAGCGTCAGCTGCTCGACAAGCTGGACGAGCATTATTCGTTCGATCTGCCGGAAAAACTGCTGAACTCCGAGTTCGATGTTGTCTGGCGCCAGGTCGAAGAAGACATGAAGCGCAACGAGAAGACCTTCGAAGACGAAGAGACCACGGAAGAAGAAGCGAAGGCGGAATACCGCAAGATCGCTGAGCGCCGTGTTCGTCTCGGCCTGGTTCTGTCCGAAATCGGTGAGCAGAACAACATCCAGGTGACCGACGAAGAACTGCAGCGCGCTCTTTATGACCGCGTCCGCCAGTTCCCGGGCCAGGAACAGCAGGTGTTCGAATTCTACAAGAACAACCAGCAGGCTCTGGCTTCCCTGCGTGCGCCGATCTACGAAGAAAAGGTCGTCGACTTCATGCTGGAACTCGCCAAGGTGACCGACAAGACGGTTACCAAGGAAGAGCTGGAGAAGCTGGTCGCCGAGGAAGAAGACGAGGCTTAAGGTCAATCCGCTTTCGGGGGAATGCTCTCGAAAGCGGCCAGATTGGCCGGTTGGTTTTCCCGTCTATCCCCAGATGTGGCCGCAGATTTAACCTTGCATTCACGCCGCATCTGTCATGACTTTGCGTTGAGGGCGACATCCCATATATACGGGGTGTCGCTTTTTTCGAGTCAGGCCCTGAATCGATGCGCTTCATGGCCTGTTTCCTGCCCGGAGACCCTCCGGGCAACATCTCAAGCATATGGATGAGGTATGAAGGATCCTGTCGATATCTACATGAACACTCTCGTGCCGATGGTTGTCGAGCAGACCAACCGGGGAGAGCGGGCCTTCGATATCTATTCGCGCCTGCTGAAGGAGCGCATCATCTTCTTGACCGGCCCGGTCGAGGATCACGTGGCAACCCTGGTAAGCGCACAGCTTCTGTATCTGGAAGCTGAAAACCCAACCAAAGAGATCGCGATCTACATCAATTCGCCGGGAGGTCTCGTGACCTCCGGTCTTGCGATCTATGACACGATGCAGTTCATCCGCCCGGCTGTGTCGACGCTCTGCATCGGCCAGGCAGCCTCCATGGGCTCGCTTCTGCTTGCCGCAGGCGAGAAAGACATGCGCTATATCCTGCCGAACGCGCGGGTCATGGTGCATCAGCCGTCCGGCGGGTTCCGCGGTCAGGCTGCCGACATCATGCTTCATGCACAGGAAATCCTGGCCATGAAGCGCCGGCTGAATGAAATCTACGTGAAGCACACCGGACGCACCCTCGACCAGGTCGAGGAGGCACTGGAACGTGACAACTTCATGACCGCTGACAAAGCTAAGGAATTCGGGATCGTCGACAAGGTGATCACCGACCGCAACACGCTTGGCGGCGACGAAGAGAAGTGAGGGACTTACCCGGCTTTAATCATGGATTGAATTTCCACGCTTAAAGCCGGAAAATCCCCAGGTGATGCCGGGTTTTCATCTTCGCCTTAAACCTATATTGATTTTTAATGGCGAAGCATGATGACATTACATGGTGAGGCGGCGACTGTGCGCCGCTTCAGAACCGGTTCAGTCATAATTTGGCCGCAACCGGAGAGATAAGGGGAAACACTCCCCGTAAACGCGAGGTTGACTACATGACCAAGGCCAGCGGCAGCGATTCCAAGAATACGCTTTACTGCTCCTTCTGCGGCAAGAGCCAGCATGAGGTTCGCAAGCTGATCGCCGGCCCGACTGTTTTCATTTGCGATGAATGTGTCGAGCTGTGCATGGATATCATTCGCGAGGAGAACAAATCCTCGCTGGTGAAGTCACGGGACGGGATCCCGACCCCTCAGGAAATTCGCGACGTTCTGGATGACTATGTCATCGGGCAGGGCAGCGCGAAGAAGGTTCTATCGGTCGCCGTTCACAACCATTACAAGCGCCTCAATCACGCATCGAAAAACAACGATGTCGAGCTGGCGAAATCCAACATCCTTCTGGTCGGCCCGACCGGTTGCGGCAAGACCCTGCTTGCGCAGACCCTTGCCCGCATTCTGGACGTGCCATTCACCATGGCTGATGCCACCACGCTGACCGAAGCCGGTTACGTGGGTGAGGACGTTGAAAACATCATCCTGAAGCTGCTGCAGTCCGCCGACTACAACGTCGAACGCGCGCAGCGCGGCATCGTATACATCGATGAGGTCGACAAGATCAGCCGCAAGGCCGACAATCCGTCGATCACCCGCGACGTTTCGGGCGAAGGTGTTCAGCAGGCACTTCTGAAGATCATGGAAGGCACCGTTGCTTCCGTGCCGCCCCAGGGTGGCCGCAAGCATCCGCAGCAGGAATTCCTGCAGGTGGACACGACCAACATCCTGTTCATCTGTGGCGGCGCCTTTGCCGGCCTCGACAAGATCATTTCCGATCGTGGCACGCAGACCTCCATCGGGTTCAAAGCGCAGGTCCATGCACCGGAAGATCGCCGGATCGGCGAACTCTTCTCGGTACTTGAGCCGGAAGATCTGCTGAAATTCGGCCTTATCCCCGAATTCGTCGGCCGTCTGCCGGTTATCGCGACCCTGGAAGACCTCGACGAGGAAGCCCTGGTTACGATCCTGACGGAGCCGAAGAACGCTCTGGTCAAGCAGTACCAGCGTCTTTTCGAAATGGAACAGGTGGAACTGTCCTTCCACGAGGAAGCCCTCAAGGCGATCGCTCGCCGGGCCATCGAACGCAAGACCGGTGCACGCGGCCTGCGTTCGATCCTCGAAGCCATCCTGCTCGATACGATGTACGAGCTGCCGGGCCTGAAGGGTGTCAAGGAAGTCGTGATCTCACCGGAAGTCGTGAAGGGCGAGGCACGCCCGCTCTATATTTACGAAGACCGGGAAGAAACGTCGGCTACCAGCGCCTGAGGCACTGAAGGCTGTTTCAAGAAACCGTGAATAAATGCCGCTCAACTTGAGCGGCATTTTGTTTTTGGGCGGTCATGCGCTTGTTCGGGGCCGTTTTCCACTGGTGCAATGAGTCGTCAACAGACAAGACTTGTGGGCAGCAACCGATTGCCTTGACACCGGCAGGTCTGGTGTCCACCTAATAGACCTAAGGACGGCTTATGCGGATTGTCGGCGCGCCCATCTGGGGTGCCGTGATCTGGCCTTCAGGACCTTCCGGTTCGGAGCCGTTTTCCAGTGTTTTGGCTGCCTTTTACCGAGTGGGGCCGGGACACGCTGAGAAAGGAAAAAAAATGAGCGACGTAGAAATTCGCGCCACAGATCAGGACAGCACGTCTGTCTACCCCGTCTTGCCCCTGCGCGACATCGTTGTCTTCCCGCATATGATCGTGCCGCTGTTTGTCGGCCGCGAGAAGTCAATCAAGGCGCTCGAAGAGGTGATGACCACCGACAAGCACATTCTTCTGGCAACACAGATGAATGCAGCTGACGACGATCCCAAGCCTGACCAGATTTACAATGTCGGCACGCTCGCGACCGTGCTGCAGCTTCTCAAGCTGCCCGACAATACGGTCAAGGTGCTGGTGGAAGGCGGTGCACGTGCACAGATCGGCGAATACACCGACCGTGCCGACTATTTCGAGGCCTCCGCAACGGTTCTGCCGGAGCGTGATGGCGAGAACATCGAAGTGGAAGCGCTTGCGCGCTCGGTCGTGTCCGAGTTCGAGAACTACGTGAAACTGAACAAGAAGGTTTCGCCGGAAGTTCTGGGCGCGATCAACCAGATCGACGATTATTCCAAGCTCGCCGACACGGTAGCTTCCCATCTTGCGATCAAGATTCCGGAAAAGCAGGAAATCCTTGGCGTCGTTTCCGTCGCCGAGCGGCTTGAGCGCGTCCTGGGCATGATGGAGAGCGAGATCTCCGTCCTGCAGGTGGAAAAGCGCATCCGTTCCCGCGTCAAGCGGCAGATGGAGAAGACCCAGCGCGAGTACTATCTGAATGAGCAGATGAAGGCCATCCAGAAGGAGCTTGGCGACAGCGAGGACGGCCGCGACGAGGTTGCCGAACTCGAAGACAAGATCAAGAAGACCAAGCTGACCAAGGAAGCACGCGAACGCGCTGCGGCCGAAATCAAGAAGCTGAAACAGATGAGCCCGATGTCCGCGGAAGCGACCGTCGTGCGGAACTATCTGGATTGGCTGATCGGCATTCCGTGGAACAAGAAGTCCAAGGTCAAGCACGACCTGGCCTTCTCCGAAAAGGTTCTCGACACCGACCACTATGGCCTTGAAAAGGTCAAGGAACGGATCGTGGAGTATCTGGCGGTCCAGAGCCGGGCCAACAAGTTGCGTGGTCCGATCCTGTGTCTCGTTGGTCCTCCAGGCGTCGGCAAGACCTCGCTCGGCAAGTCGATTGCGAAGGCGACCGGCCGTGAATTCGTACGCATGTCGCTCGGCGGTGTGCGGGACGAAGCGGAAATCCGTGGTCACCGCCGTACTTACATCGGCTCGATGCCCGGCAAGGTCATTCAGTCGATGAAGAAGGCCAAGAAGTCCAATCCGCTGTTCCTGCTCGATGAAATCGACAAGATGGGCATGGACTTCCGCGGCGACCCGTCATCGGCTCTGCTGGAAGTGCTGGATCCGGAACAGAACTCGTCCTTCATGGACCACTATCTGGAGGTCGAATACGACCTTTCGGATGTGATGTTCGTGACCACGGCGAACACGCTGAACATTCCGGGCCCGCTGATGGACCGTATGGAAGTGATCCGCATCGCCGGTTACACGGAAGAGGAAAAGGTGGAAATCTGCCGCCGTCACCTCATCCCGAAAGCCGAGAAGGATCATGGCCTGCGCGAAGGTGAGTTCACCATCGAGGATGAAGCGCTTCACTTCATCGTGCGCCGCTACACCCGCGAAGCCGGTGTGCGTAACCTTGAACGTGAAATGGCAACCCTTGCCCGTAAAGCGGTCAAGGACATCCTGATGAGCGACAAGGAAAGCATCACGGTGACCAGCGAGGTCGTCGAGAAATACCTTGGTGTGCCGCGGTATCGCTACGGCGAAGCTGAACTGGAAGACCAGGTCGGTGTGGTTACCGGCCTTGCCTGGACCGAAGTCGGCGGTGAGCTTCTCACCATCGAAGGCGTGATGATGCCCGGCAAGGGCAAGATGACCGTCACCGGCAACCTGAAGGACGTGATGAAGGAATCGATTTCTGCGGCGGCATCTTATGTCCGCTCGCGTGCGATTGATTACGGCATTGAACCGCCGACCTTCGAAAAGAAGGACATTCACGTTCACGTTCCTGAAGGGGCTACCCCGAAGGATGGTCCGTCCGCCGGTATCGCGATGGCTACGGCTGTGATCTCGACCATGACCGGCATTCCGGTTCGCCGGGATGTTGCCATGACCGGTGAAATCACCCTGCGTGGTCGCATCCTGCCGATCGGTGGTCTGAAGGAGAAGTTGCTTGCTGCCCTTCGTGGCGGAATCAAGCTGGTTATGATCCCGGAAGACAACGCCAAGGATCTGGCGGATATCCCGGACTCGGTCAAGAACTCGCTTGAGATCATCCCGGTTTCGGGCATGGAAGAAGTGCTGAAAAACGCTCTTGTTCGCTTGCCAGAGGCCATCGAATGGGATGAGTCAGCTCACGAAGCTGCAACCAAGGCGCGAGAAAAGGACGATGACACCTCCGGTGTTCTTGCCCACTAATCGCGACATTGCAGCGCACAAATTGGAAAGCCCCGGGAAAACCGGGGCTTTTCTTTTGAATAATCGGTCAAAATGGCTGTTTTCTGCGAAAAAACCACTTGCGTTTCAGTTCAATTCAACCGAATTTCGCGCAACGGCGCTGACAGGAATCGTCGGCACTCTGCCGTTTCTTAGAAAGGTATCTGCTATGAATAAGAACGATCTGATCGCAGCTGTTGCAGAAAAGACCGGCCTCACCAAGGCGCAGGCAGGCGAAGCAGTTGACGCAACTTTCGAAGCTGTCACCTCTACGCTGAAGAGCGGCGACGAAGTCCGCATCATCGGCTTTGGTAACTTCACCGTTTCCGAACGTGCAGCAACCGAAGGCCGTAACCCGCGGACTGGCGAAACGATCCAGATCCCGGCTTCTAAGACGCCGAAGTTCAAGGCTGGCAAAGGCCTGAAGGACGCCGTGAACGCCTAATAGCGCTCACGAGCGATTTCTTCGCTCAACCCCGTATCCGGAAACGGATGCGGGGTTTTTCCTTGCCTGTTTTCTATTTTTGATTGAGCTCTGGCGAATTGCCATTGCCACATTATATTGCGTTTGTCGTGAGGTGATGCCAATTGCTCGACAGGAGTTGGAATGTCACTGCAAGCCTTGATCCGCAGGCGCCAACGCGCGCTATTTGATGCCTGGGTCCGTGACCCCCTGGTGCAGGTTCAGGTGGAACACCCCGAGGCACTTGGACGCCTCGTGTTCCTCGACGATTTCGACGAGGACGTCCAAACAGGAAAAGCCGGCAGAAGCAGCCTGAAGAACGTAGCCATCGTGCAGAAACCCGGAAACGCGGACGAAAATGCCAGCGTATGGGTGAGGGCGGGTTATTCGTCCTATCAGAAAGCCTGGCTGCGCTTTGTCGAGCAGGTCTACGGCATCAAGGCCGCGCCGTCGGATCTTGCCGGGTACAATATCGACCACCTGCTCAACAAGGCACGTAGTCCCAATAAAGCCGGGTTCATTCGCATCGAAGCCATCAACGATGCCGTCAATCAGGCGTGGGGCGGTTTGTTCGAGCGAGCAGCCAGCAATCCAGAATTCAGTGCCAATCAGAATCGCCTTCGCCGGACGATGTCCTGGATCATTGCCGCCAAGCTCATGGGTCAGCCGCCGCCAAGAGGACCGAACGACCAGCAGGGGATTGCCCGTCTGGTGCAGTTTTTCAATAAGAACGGACTTGCCGCGGACAATCCGCAGCGCGGGCTCACCGACATGCTCCAGTTCGCCTACAAGTTCCAATAGATTTAGCGGGCACTTGCGATCACGTCGCGTGCGGCGCGCTGGCCGGAAAGCCAGGCGCCGTGCACTGTTGCCGGATAGTCCTGGGAGGTGGCTTCTCCCGCAAAGAAGACCCTTCCATTGAGGTCGGCAGCCAGTGCTTTTCTTGCTCGCGGCTCCACCCCGACAGGCAGGAACGAGTAGGATCCTCGCGTTCGTTCGTTTTGCTGCCAGGCGGAACTTATGCTGGCGTCAGGCGGCGGTATGTCGCGGCCGAACATCGTTTGAAGCGCTTCGAAGGCGACCTGTCTGCGGTTCTCTTCACCAAGTTTCTCAAGGTTCTGAGCAAATTCGCCGACATTCAGCGCACATAGAATCGGTTTTCCGGTCAAGGGCGAAAGATTCGGCCAGTAGGCAAAAGTGTCAGGCTTGCTGGATATGCGACCGAAGTTGTGGACAGTTTCATCCCAGAAGGCTTCCGGGAACGAGAGATAGATTTTATCAAGCACGCCCATGCGCAGGGAACTGACGGCGTTGCGCTTGTTGTCAGGAAGACCAGGTGAAAAGACGATGTCGCCAGCCTTCAGGACACCCAGAGACACTGCGCAGATTGCAAAATCGGCCTCCAGTACACCGTTCTCAGTTCTTACCGAAACGCCCCTTTGGGAATGGTCGATTTGGTTCACGACGGTTTCGGTCTGGATGGTCAATCCCTCCGCCACACCCAATGCAATCTTGTCATAACCTCGCGGAAGCACGGCGTCGGGTCCCTTAAAGGCACCGCCTTCTTCAACGGCCGCAAGCGAAAGGTTGCTCACTGGCGCTGCAAATTCCTGCTCCAGCAGAATATGCGCCATGAAGCCGAGTTCAGCGTCAGTGAGGCTCGACAGGGCCCGTTGCCGGCGTATCTTTTCAATGGCATTGGCTGCCGATATCCGGGTGAGGGAGGTTTCAGTGTCGTCCAGAAAATCTTCCAGGGCGTTCGCGAAAGTCTCGAAACGTTCGACTGCTCTGCCACCGTTGCCGGTCAGGTCGAAGACCTCCTCGTTGTCGTAATCCCACTCGAACATCGGCTGTGAGAAGCGCTGCGCGAGCGCTGTGATGGGGTTGGACCGTGTTCCATGGATCCAGCTTGCTCCAAGGTCGAGAGGTGCCCCCAACGATCTGTCCGTATGCAGACGGCCGCCGATCCGGTTACCAGCCTCAAGCATGGTTACGGAGAAGCCTGCGTCTGCAAGTGTTCTTGCAGCAGCCAGACCGGCGATGCCGGCACCGACAACAACCACTCTCTGTCCGGCCACGGATTGTGATGAGCTTTTTCTGGCAGACAGCGGCAGGCCGGTGAGGGCTGCCAGAATTCCAGTCAGAAATAACCGGCGGGATGTCACCATGGGTGCGGCTTTCTCAAGCTTTTGAAGCGGTCAGTTTGCCGGTTTTCGGAGCCGTCATCCACAGGCTTTATCATTGAAACGGAAATCTGAGATTTTGCTCTTGCCAAGCAGCAAACGAGCCCCTAAAAGGCGTCTCACCTCGTTGAGGGCGATTAGCTCAGTTGGTAGAGCGCTTCGTTTACACCGAAGATGTCGGGAGTTCGAGTCTCTCATCGCCCACCATTCCCCTTATGAAATCCGTCACTTGTAACCAGGTGCCTGCGCACCGGGGTACTTTCTGCTGTTTGCTGCCGCTCTCACATTGCCAGGCAGTTCGCTGTTTCGGAAATTCGCACATTTACAGTCATTTCGCTTTGCCGCCGTTGCTGGGCATACCGGTGGCGGGTTGATTTCGTTTGGCCTTCGAATGGTGAGTTTTCTTTTTCCTTTTTGTCCGATAAACTTCTGCGGCTAAATAAAAAACTCGTTTAAAGGTAGCTACTTGGCAAGATGGGAATCCTAGTTTTCATCAAGATGTTCGGGGCAGTCATGCTGCTCCTTTACGCGGTTCGCATGGTTCGGACAGGTTTTGAAAGGGCGGCCGGGCCAACGTTGAGACGCGCCATCGGCAAAGCGTCCTCCGGACCGGTTGCCGGCGCCTTGTCTGGTACAGCGGTTGCCATTTTGCTGCAAAGTGCGACGGCGGTTGCGATCCTGGCGGCGGGATTTGCGACATCCGGCTTCATTTCCACAGCTGCCGGACTGGCGGTTCTGCTGGGCGCCGATCTCGGGTCGGCGCTTGTCGTGCAGTTTCTTGTGTTCGATCTCAGCTGGCTGGTGCCGTTGCTCCTGGGTGGAGGAGCGTGGCTGTTCCTGAAGCTCGACGCTCGGTCCGCGAAACAGATCGGACGCATTCTTCTGGGAATCGCTTTCATCCTGATTGCGCTGCAAATGATCGGCGAAGCGACGACGCCGTTGAAGGAAGCGCGGTTCATGCCGCAGTTTGCCGGCTTCCTTGCGCAGGACACGCCGACGGCGATGGCGGTAGGGGCGCTTCTGGCGTTTCTGGTGCATTCCAGCGTGGCAGCCGTGCTGATGATCGCAGCGCTGGTGCAAAAGACCGGCCTGCCGCACGAGGCTGCGATTCCACTCGTTCTGGGAGCGAACATTGGTGCGGGCATCGTCGCGCTCTGGCTGACACGCGGAATGGATCGCAAGGCCAAGCTTTTGCCGCTCGGCAATTTTCTCTTCAGGTCAACCGGTGCTGTGCTGGTCATGCTGGCGCTAAAATTCCACGATCTGCCTCTGGCTTCGATCAGCAATGACCCGGCTCAGCAGATCGTTGCCGTTCATGTGCTTTTCAATCTCCTGCTTGTTCTCGTCTGCCTGCCACTGACAAGACCGGTTGCCTGGCTGGTTGAACGTCTGGTGCCCGACAGAGAGGAACAAGAAGAGGCGGACCGGCTGACACCGCAAAGCGCGCTGGACAAGCAACTGGTCGGCAATCCCAGACTTGCCCTGGCCAGTGCAACGCGTGAACTCCTGCGTATGGGGGAACTGGTCGAGGTGATGGCAAGACCGGTTCTCATGATGCTGGAGAAGGGCAGTGAGCCGGAAATCAGGCGCTTGCAGCAGTTGGATAAGCAGGTCAATGCGATCCACTCCTCGGTGAAACTCTACATCGCAGAGGTGAATCGTGGGGAGCTGACCGGCGAACAGGCTGAGCGCAGCATGGAACTGGTGGGGTTCGCGGTCAATCTGGAGCGCGCTGGAGACCTTGTGGCAAAGAACCTTCTCGAACTTGCGCTGGAGTTGCAGAAGAACAAGATCAGCTTTTCGCAGGAGGGGCTGAAGGAGCTGACCTGGATGCACGACCGTGTTCTGGCGAACATGGAGCTTGCCCTCAATGTGCTCGTTTCGGCGGACGTCGCGTCTGCGCGTGAGTTGATTGCAGAAAAGGACAAGATGCGCACCCTGGAACGCGAAAGTCATAACCGGCACCTGGAGCGGCTGAAATCGAAAACGCTTCAGAGCATGGAATCGAGCAACGCCCATCTGGAAGTCATGCGCAGCCTCAAGGAAATCAATTCGCTGTTCGCAGCTGCGGCGGTGCCTATTCTTGCCAGAGAAGGCCTGTTGCGCGATACGCGGCTGGTGCCGGCTGAATAAAACACGGCTGAAGAACGAGAATCTGCGTGGCTCAGGTCGTATTTATGAGCTGGCGAATGTGTTTGACGCTAAGTCCATCGGAAAACAGTCCGTGGCAACGCGGATAATTCCGTTACGAAACAGGAAGTTATCCACATTGATCGGCAAGGCGGCTCTGGGGAAAACCCGCGATTGGGCGCTTCTTTGTCAAAAAACGGCAATTCGGACGGAATAGGGTGCTTGACTTCCCAAACCAGCCGCCGTACATCAGCGCCACTTCAGGGCGACAACGCGTCGCCTGACGAAGCG